>NZ_NHPP01000005.1 GCF_002838835.1 Siphonobacter sp. SORGH_AS_0500 | reverse complement strand
AGAAAGCGAAAGGCTTGTCTAACCTAAACTGTTTTGACTCCTATCGGCCAGAGGCCTGGACTCCATTTTGTCAATCGGCAGAGCCGAGCGACTGCGGGAGAGTCTAAAACTTCCAACGGTCATCTTAAGTAAAGCCTACTTTCAGTCTCTGCATTTTATTGAAAAGTCCTTCTTAAACCACTATTTTGGATCACCAACAAAAAAGCTGACCTAGATAGATCAGCTTTTCTTTGAAGTAATGCTCTATTGTACTAACTCAATACGCCAGTAGGGTCTTTCATCGCTAATTCAGAAGCGGCTTCTTTGTCGAGGAACCACATCAGAAAACCATTGGACGGAACGATAAGCTGAGCCGGATATTCGGCAATATTAATGGGATCTTCAATGACATGCCGCACGGCTTCTGCTTTTCCTTTACCGTACACCAGAAAAGCCGTACGACTCGCCTGATTAATCAAAGGAAACGTAAAAGAAATGCGATACACTTTTTCTTCGGGCAGGAATACAGATTTTACTGATACACTATCGTCTTCCAAAATATCCGTATGGGGAAATAAAGAAGCCGTGTGAGAGTTATCCCCCAAACCCAGTAGTATTAAATCAAAGCTGATTTTTCTCCGTTAAAGAACTTCTCAATCGTCTGGGTATAAGCCGCAGCGGCAGCCGCTGGTTCCAGACTAGTATCCACGGCGTAAACCTGGCTGGGATGAATCGCTAATGGCGTGAAGAGTGTTTTCTTCGCCATTAAGTAATTACTATCGGCATGATCCTGAGGAACATAACGCTCATCGCCAAAAAAGAAATGAACCTTTTTCCAGTCTAAGGCCATTGCGTACTTTGAGGCCAGAATTTCATACACCTTTTTGGGAGAGCTTCCACCCGACAGGGCCACGGAAAAACTTCCTTTTTTGTCAATGTTCCGAACCGCCGTATCCACAAAATACCGGGCGGTGTTTTCCAAGGTTTCCTCTACGGTATCACCAATCGTAATTTTCATAAGGGTGTTCTAATATGCAATGGTTTACAGGCATTTAATCTCTTCATACCGGTGTAGCCCATTAGTTGCTAACCATATTCACAGTAACCATAGAATACGAAAATTCGTATTCTATGGTTTTAACAATCAGACAGCCTTTACTGTTTCTTTGTTTTCAACGGAAGAGAAAACCAGTGAAATCCATCGCGGGCAATGAGTGCTTCAGCAGACTCAGGGCCCCAGGAATCAGCAGCGTAATTCGGGAAGCTCAGACTAGGTTTAGAAGCCCAGGTATTCAATACCGGCATCAATAAATCCCAGGCCGCTTCTACCTGATCGCCACGCATGAAGAGCGTTTGATCGCCCAGCATGGTGTCGAGTAATAACGTCTCGTACGCCTCGGGTGTCTGGTGCGTATACGTACCTGATAGTCGAATACCATGTCTACCGTATTCAGTACCATATCCAGCCCAGGGCGTTTCGCCTGCACTTGCAAACGGATGCTCATTTCAGGTTGAATACTGATAATCAGACGGTTTTGTGGAAGACTGTCTTTGATGCCCGAAGGAAAAATATCGTGAGGTACTTCCTTGAACTGAATCGAAATTACCGAAGCTGACTGGTGCATGCGTTTACCCGTTCTGAGGTAGAAAGGTACGCCTTGCCAACGCCAGTTATCTACAAAAAACTTGATGGCCGCAAAGGTTTCTGTATTAGAGTTTTCCTCTACTTTAGGCTCTTCACGGTAGCCATTTACTTCTTTTCCTTCCATCCAGCCACCGCCGTATTGACCACGTACGGCCGACAAACGAACGTCTTCTGCCGAGAAACGACGCATGGCTTTCAGCACGTCTACTTTACGGTTACGAACTTCATCGGCATTGAAACTAACGGGGGGTTCCATTGCCACGAGGCAGAGTAACTGTAACAGGTGATTCTGAATCATATCCCGCAGAGCACCCGCTCCGTCGTAATAATCGCCACGTTCCCCTACCCCTAACTGTTCCGTTACCGAAATCTGAACGTGTTCGATGTGATTACGATTCCAGAGTGGTTCAAGAATGGAGTTCGCAAAGCGGAACGCCATGATGTTTTGTACCGTCTCCTTACCTAAGTAATGGTCAATGCGATAAATCTGCTTCTCCTGGAAGATGCTCGCCAGCAGATCATTTAGCTTCTTAGACGACTCCAGATCATGCCCGAATGGTTTTTCAATCACAATTCGAACGCGTTCAGTATCTGAAGCCAAACCTGCTTTGGAAATGTTTTCGGCAATGATAGGGAAGAAATTAGGAGAAACTGCCAAGTAATAAATTACATTGGCTTTCTCGCCCCAGGCTTGCTGGTATTCGTCAATCCGGCTACTGAATTCCTGATAGGTTTCTTCGGCATTCAGATCTGAAACCTGATAGACTACGTGTTTGGAAAACTCCGCCCATTTTTCTGGAGAAGCTTTTCCGCTACGGGAAAACGAATTAATTCCTTCAAGAATTTTATCGTTGAAAACCTTATCCGTCAGTTTGGTACGACCCGTGCCAATAATGGCAAATTGCTCGGGCAGGTACCCGTCCAGATACAGATTATATAATGCGGGGGCCAGTTTCCGGGAGTTCAAATCACCCGTACCACCAAATATCACAAAGATGGTTGGCCTTGTAGTTGATTCCATGGGGTTAATAGATAAAAGGTTTGACTTTTACGGACCGACAGCTAATGCCGCCGGGTTATTAATAAAAACAGACACAATCCCCTAATCCGTCTGAATTTATTATTCTTTTGTCTGAGCTATCCTAGACCAGATTTACGTCTTCCTTACTTACCCATTCGGTATGGAAAACACCTTCCTTACCAATAAGCTCGTAAGTATGGGCTCCGAAGTAATCCCGCTGGGCCTGAATCAGGTTGGAAGGCAGGCGTTTGGTGCGGAAGGCATCAAAGTAACTAATGGCTGAAGTATAAGCCGGAGCGGCAATACCGCTCTGAATTGCAGCCGTTACAACGGTACGCGTGCCCGGAAGAGCGGCAATGATTTGTTGCTTAACGTTTTCGTCCAGTAACAAATGCTCCAGCTCAGGATTTTTCTCGTAAGCGTTGGTAATATCCGTCAGGAATTCGGAACGAATAATACACCCACCTCGCCAGATTTGAGCAATAGCGGCCAGATTGAGGTTGTATCCGTAAGCAATCGAAGATTTGTACAGCATGTGCATCCCTTGAGCATAGGTAATTACCATGCTCGCAAAAAACGCCTGCTCTAGTGCATCAATGAACTCTTCTTTGACGGCATCAATTCCGTGAGCCTGAGTGCTGTACAGGTCAGAAGCCTGTTCGCGGAGTTTTTTATACTTAGATAAATCGCGTTGTTCAACGGCGGTATCAATCGTAGCAATGGGTACTTCCAGATCCATAGAAGCCTGGGAAGTCCACTTACCCGTACCTTTGGCTTTTGCTTCGTCCTTGATGTCGTCGAGTAACTCGCGATCCGTTCCTGGAATTTTATACGCAAAAATATCTTTGGTAATGTCAATCAGGAATGACTTCAGACGGCCTTCGTTCCACTTGGCAAAAATCTGTCCGATCGCTTTCATTTTCAAGCTTTCAGACGATTTCAGTAACGTAGTTCTGCAATTAACTGCATGATCCCGTATTCAATCCCGTTGTGAACCATTTTCACAAAGTGACCGGAAGCTCCGGGGCCAATGTACGTTACGCAAGGAACGCCGTCTACCTTCGCCGCAATGGCTTCAAAAACGGGCTTCATTACTTCATAGGCATGCTTATCGCCACCGGGCATCATACTAGGACCGCGACGGGCACCAGATTCGCCCCCCGAAATACCCATTCCAAAGAAGTGGATTCCTTTGGTTTGCAGGTAATCTACCCGGCGATTAGTATCCGTGAAATGCGAGTTACCTGAGTCAATCAGAATATCGCCTTCTGAAAGTAGAGGCGTAATGTTTTCAATAACGCTATCTACAGCCTTACCTGCTGGAACCAGCATGATAATCGTACGGGGGATCGTCAGGCTTTGTACGAATTCAGGAAGGGTTACGAAACCCTTCACTTTTTTGCCTTCGCCTTCTTTTTCCAGAAGGTCGGCTTTGGATTGATCGGTATCATGACCCGCTACAGACACGCCATGATCCGCCATATTTAACAGGAGGTTACGGCCCATCGTACCCAGACCGATCATCCCCATAGTATACTGCTCAGTGCTCATGAGTTTGAGTTTTGAGTTTAGGGTTTTGAGTTACGTGTTTGGGGTTTTGAGTTCGGGTTGTTAAATGTCTCCCAAACCCAACAGGAATGAGAACAATAACCCAAAACTCTAAACCCTAAACGCCAAACACATAACTTAAAACAGATTTAGAAAGAAGCCACTTTGTCGGCGATGGCTTTGAGGAGTTTTTGGTAAGGTGCGATGAATTTTTCGATACCCTCTTCTTCGAGTTTCGTTGTAATTTCATCGAGGTTGATTCCTAAATCTTTCAGAGAATCAAGGGTTTGCGTTGCCTCATCCAGACCACTTTCCAGAGTAGATGCCGCATTACCATGATCACGGAAAGCCACCAGCGTTTCCATCGGAACGGTATCAACCGTGTTAGGACCAATCAAGGCTTCTACGTAATACGTATCCGCAATAGCAGGATCTTTGCTGCTCGTGCTTGCCCATAACAGACGCTGAGGTTTCGCTCCTTTTTCTTCTAATTTCTTGAAGCGTTCGCTAGAGAAAATTTCTTTGTAGATTTCGTACGATTTCTTCGCTGAAGCAACGGCTACTTTCGCTTTCAGGTCGCTGCCTTCGGGTAATTTAGGATCAACGGCTACGTCAATACGGCTCAGGAAGAAACTAGCTACCGAAGAAATATGATCAATAGGTTGACCAGCGGCCAGACGATCTTCCAATCCATCGATATATGCATTGGCAACGGCAGCGTAACGATCCAGGCTAAATAGCAGGGTAACGTTAATGTTAATACCTTCGCTGATGGCTTTGCGAATCGCAGGCAGGCCTTCGGCTGTTCCTGGAATCTTGATCATTACGTTTTTACGATCTACCCGCTCCCAAAGATCCAGAGCCTGCTCAATCGTTCCTTCGGTATCACGAGCCAGTTCGGGAGAAACCTCCAGACTCACGTACCCGTCCGCACCTACAACTTTATCATTATAAACACCATCAAACAAGTCCGCAGCATCCTGAATATCCTTGATTGCTAAGGCATAAAAAATATCTTCTTCACTCTGGCCCACCAGCTCTTTCATTTGCTCATCATACTCAGAGCTGCCGCTGATGGCTTTTTCAAAAATGGCCGGATTGGAAGTAATACCCCGAACGCCATCTTCGTCAATTAATTTTTGTAATTCGCCAGATTTAATAAATTTCCGTTCAATGAAATCGAGCCAGATGCTCTGTCCGTGTTCATAAATTGCTTTTACACGATTGGTTGCCATAGGTGATAGTAACTGTTTAAATGAAAACTAAACGATATGTTCTAAAGAGTGAACCTTTTGAAGACGACGAAGGTGCCGCTCGGCCCCGGAAAATTTTGCATTTAAGAATGCATCGACATATTCCTGAGCTGCCATAAAGCCCGTAATGCGGCCTCCCAGGCATAAAAGATTGAGGTCGTCGTCCTCAACGCCCTGATGAGCCGAAAAATGATCATTAATTAAAGCCGCCCGAACGCCCGCGATTTTATTAGCCACTACGGAAGCTCCCACGCCACTACCGCAAACGGCAATACCCCGATCTACTTCCTGATTAGCAATTGCTTTGCCTAAGGGAATAACAAAATCAGGGTAATCATCCTGCGTGTCGAGCGAATGGGCTCCGAAATCAACTACTTCATATCCTTTCGCCAGCAAAAACTGGTAAAGGGTTTGTTTGAGGTCGTACCCTCCATGATCGGCTGCAATTCCTATTTTCATAGCGGTGTTAGTTAAAGAAAAGGCTGATACGTTGTGTACCAGCCCCCTCGTTCCTTACTTATTCAGCAAGGCCTTAGCCCGGCTTACAACATTATCAACGGTAAATCCAAACTCCTTAAAAAGATCTTTTGCCGGTGCGGACTCGCCAAAGGTAGTCATAGCAATGACATCTCCCTCATCGGAGACGTATTTATGCCAACCTACGGGTGAGGCGGCCTCTACCGCGAGTCGTTTTTTCAGAGATTTAGGCAAAACGGTTTCTTTATAAGCCTCGTCCTGTTTCTCAAAAAACTCCCAGCAAGGCATACTCACTACCCGTGCCTGAATCGATTCTTCGGCTAATTTTTGCTGAGCTTCCAAAATTAAGGAAACTTCTGAACCCGTTGCTAATAAAATCACATCTGGTTCACCTTGCGAATCAGAAAGGATGTAAGCTCCTTTACTCAGGTTCTCCGCCTTAGCGTATTTATTCTGATCTAAAATAGGAATATCCTGACGGGTCAAAACAATAATTACCGGTCCTGTGGTATGCTCGATGGCCGCTTTCCAGGCCTGAGCTGTTTCGTTAGCATCGGCTGGACGGATAACCACGATATTAGGCATCGCCCGTAAGGCAATCAATTGCTCAACCGGCTGGTGCGTAGTCCCATCTTCTCCCAAACCGATACTGTCGTGCGTATACACCAGTATGGTTCGTATTTTCATAATAGCCGCCATCCGAATGGGAGGACGCATGTATTCCGAGAAAATAAGGAAAGTAGCCCCATACGGAATAATACCTTTCGTCATGGCCATGCCATTCAAGATCGCCCCCATCGAATGCTCGCGAACGCCGAAATGGAAGTTTCGTCCCGAACGATCTTCCGCCGAAAAGGATGGATAATCCTTTAGCATAGTATCCGTAGACGGGGCCAGATCGGCAGCTCCACCCGTCAAACTAGGCAAGATCGGAGCCAGTGCATTTAACACCTTACCCGAAGCTTTACGAGTGGCCATTTTACCCTCTTCCGCACTAAACGTCGGGATAGCATCCTGCCAGTTTTCGGGTAATTTCAGCGTGCGTTCCTGTTCGTACTGAGCAGCTAAATCGGGATATTTTTCTTTGTACGCAGCAAACAACTCGTCCCAGCTTTTCTCTAAGTCTTCACCTTTGGCTCCGATGCTGCGGTAATAGTCAAGCACTTCATCGGGAACGTAGAATGATTTTTCCGGATCGAAGCCAAAATTCTGCTTCACTAATTTTACTTCCTCTTCTCCCAGCGGTGATCCGTGCGAACCGGCCGTATTTACCTTATTCGGACTTCCGTAGGCGATCTGCGTACGAACTTTAATAAGCGAAGGTCGCTCGGTTTCATTTTTGGCATTCTCCACGGCCTGAGAAATGGCCTGAATATCATTTCCATCTTCTATAGACTGTACATGCCAGCCATAGGCTTCGAAACGCTTGGCCACGTCTTCGTCAAAGGTCATCGCCGTATTCCCTTCAATCGAAATATTATTGTCGTCGTAGAGGTAAATCAAATTACCTAACTTCAGATGCCCAGCGATGGAAGCGGCTTCGGAGGTTACCCCTTCCATTAAATCACCATCACTACAAATGGCGTAGATTTTATAATCAAATAGCTCAAAATCAGGCTTATTATAGCGAGCCGCTAACTGTTTCTGGGCAATGGCAAAACCTACCCCATTGGCAAAGCCTTGACCCAGAGGCCCCGTGGTAATGTCGATACCATCCAGTAAGCCATATTCCGGGTGACCCGCCGTTTTACTATGTAACTGACGAAAGCTCTTAATATCGTCCATCGTCAGGTTATATCCTGTTAAATACAGGTAACTATATTGTAGCATACACCCATGTCCAGCGGAGAGTAGAAAGCGGTCACGATTCGGCCATTCGGGATTTTTTGGATTATAATGCATATGATGAGCCCACAGCACATGTCCCATCGGAGCGGCCCCCATCGGCATGCGGGGTGACCAGAATTAGCTTTCTGAACCGCATCGGCGGACAGAACTCTGACGGTATTGATACCTAATTGCTCAATGTCGGTTGTTGTTACTGTCATCTTCTTAAAAATTTAGGTAAACACCGAGCAATAAACGTTTGCTGCGGTGAACTTTACACAGGTTTAAGTCTATCTTATCCGCAAAAGAATCATACAAGCCGAGAGATTTTGAGAGATAATTTCCTGATTTTAAGTGGAATTAATTTTTAATTAAAAGCAAAGTCATTTTTCATTAACTTCAGTTAACGATTATTTCTCCCTTACCGACCATGCCTTCTACCCAATTCGCCATTTATACTGCTCTGGCCGCTAATCTAGCCATTGCTGCCACCAAGTTTGTCGCCGCAAGCGTCAGCGGAAGTTCTGCCATGTTGTCGGAAGGAATCCATTCGCTGGTAGATACATTGAATGAATTTCTATTACTATTGGGCATCAAACGCAGCCAGAAACAACCCGATGAAAACCGACCTTTCGGGTATGGGAAAGAAGTCTACTTTTATTCCTATATCGTCTCGCTATTAATTTTTTCGGTGGGCGGCGGCGTTTCTTTTTACGAAGGCATTACGCACATTCAACATCCTCACGCCATTGAAGATCCTTTCTGGAATTATGTTGTTCTAGGAATTGCTTTTGCACTCGACGGTTTTTCACTGCTTACCGCCTTTAAAGCCTTTAATGCCCAACGAGGAAAAACACCATTTTGGAAAGCCGTAAAAGACAGCAAAGACCCTTCTACTTTCGTCGTGCTTTTTGAAGATGCTTCGGACGTATTAGGTTTACTAATTGCTTTTTTAGGAGTCTTTCTGGGGCACGAATTACAAAACCCGTACATCGACGGAGCCGCCTCCATCCTCATCGGCTGTATACTGATGGGCGTAGCCATTGTATTAGCCCGCGAAAGTAAAAGCTTATTATTAGGCGAAGGAGCAGATCCCGAGATTCGAAGTCAGGTCAGGGCCGTTACGCAAGCATTAAAAGACTCGGAGTCGCTAAAAAGTCAGTTAACCTTTCAAATGGGGCCCGAACAAGTAGTCGTTATTCAACAAGTTTGCTTCAATTCAAACCTGAATAGTGAAGAATTAATCAAAGCCGTGGCCGAACTTAAAGAGAATATTATCACACAAGTAGCTCCCGTAACTCATGTGTTTATTGAGCCAGTGAAAGGGTAATAAGTGAATCTTTCACTGGCTAAACAGCTGACTCTTGATTTGCCTACGCTTTGCAATACTAGGTAAATGGTAGCAGGTTCAAAGAGATTTGAAGATGTGTATACCTTGATTCGCATCGGAAAACGATACTATAATATCTATATTAGAAAAGGAATGACTACCTAATTGTTAATTAAATAGTCATTCCTTTTCTATAAATAACCTTATACTATTACCTAATTACTGAGAAATACTTAGGCCTAAGTAGATAATAGTTTTCCTTTTCGATGAATTCATTTTTATCAAATAACATGTTTATGGTTTGATAAGCAAAGTATAAATCTTTTTGTTTGATTTTTGCAAATTCATTATCGCTGGTAATAGCATCAGCGTATATAGGTAAGTAATACCATTTTGAGTAGTCTATATTAATTTCATCTTTACGATTCTTATTTATAAGATGAGAAGTTTCTGCTACTTTTTGTTTTATATAAACTAAAATTGAATCCATTGTACTACCTTCTATCAATAAGGAGTCAATTTGATAATTCTTTGAATATTTAAACTTAACTAATAGATAATCCTCATAATTATAGCTACCATGTTGTATATTGAAAGGTAGTTGTATATTTTGAAAATAATGTGATAAATGATTAACAGAACTAATTTTTGTAGGAGATTTTGGGTATTTCTGTGCCTGAGAAGTGCAGGAACAAGCTAGTATAAAAAACAAGTGAATAGCAATGCTATCAATGAATGTTTAGGAGCAATAATGGCCATGTTGTTTTTTATAAGAATTTTTTTGTTTTTGTATTGCTGATTCACTATTGCGATTGCTCTTGTTCTCGTCAGATCTACTTTTTCAAATTCCTTCCAAGCAGTGGTTTCCTGCAACCCGCCCCAAGCTAATGCTTCAGCATCAGATTGACTTAAATTTGGGAATAATCCCCTTAACGCATCAGCCATAGGAATAACAAAATTATTTGCCATCAAATTATGATGTGTATCTCTTAATATACCGGTATCTCTTAAATATGAATGTAATACCTCATGGTAAATGGTAGCTGCAATATATTCTTCGGAAGCGTACGCCAAATCACTAGAATTAAGAGTAATTTGACTAGAAGTAGCATTGGTAGGAATTTCATCCGCATCTGTGCCATCTTCTAAAATCCCTTCGGCAAAAGTTATTTCCCTAGTTCCTGCTTCTTTAAAATTTCTTAATATTATTTGCACTTCACTTTTAAAGCTTGCATTAAGCATGTCGCCAAGTACACTTTTAAAACACTCATTGTTTAGATTGTTTATAATATCAAAAATAAATGCTCCTGGCTGCTCGTACCATTTCCAATTAGGTTGACTAGGATCATTGATATCACCTCCTCCTCCGTTATTTGGATCAGTAGGAGTTTCAGGTTCACTCCAACAAACAACTTCCTCTCGAGGCCCCTCGATAATTTGAAAATTATCACATCGCATGCCAGGTTCAAACGTCCATTGTGGAATTATTGGTTCATCACAATTACTGATATACTCCTTAGCAATAACTATCACCGAATTACCTAGTTGGCAGCCAGCAGAAAATACAGCTCGTCTTTTACATTCACACCCGCCACTATTAGCACGTCCTCCCCTATTATTACCAACAGAAAGTTTAGCAATAATTTTGCCATTCTCATATTTATAACCTTCTATGGCAGTTCCGTCACTATTTCTTAGGTACCATTCACCTGTAAAATCTTTTCGGTAAACACTACCACTGTGTTTCTTGTAAAAATTATATTCTGGTATTACTTCTAATATTCCAGATTTATACTCTTTTGCATGGTCATCAAAGTAGATGACTAATTGTGGTTGGGGTAATTTTACTACTTGAGTATCTTCATAGACACGGTATTGATCAACGGCTTGTATGAATGGTATTTGAAGAAGATATTTTTCCTGTTTTTCAAATCTTATTGATGCAGCATTTTTCCAGTCAGGCGTTAGTTTACTAAAAATGGATTTACTTCTCGTTCCCTTATTTATTTTATTATACCATTCCTTCACAGAGTTAACATCTAAAGGGCCTGAATGCTCAGAAAACAAAGATTCAGAATTCTTGCTACAGGATAAAAGTAAAATGATGCAGGAAATAAAAAAGTAGTTAATATGTTTCATATGAATGGTAGGTTAAAAACGCTCAATTATAAATACAATAAACTAAAATCACTAAAAATATTTATTAATAATTTTTTTAATAATTCTAATAACATTACTTTATAGTAGTTCAATTTAAAAATGTATAACATATGTATACAATTTAACTACTAATAGTACTTTTATAGTTATCCAAAACTCCTTACCTTTTACTATAAGGTTCCGTAGAACCTGGCTCAATTAAATAGCCGTCTTTTATTTTCAAGAGTCCTTTTGAATTGTAAGGTAATCGAAATAATACATTATAGGTTAACTTAAGATTTGTTTGAGAAGCATTACCCCGAGTAAAGCATCCTGAGGCCTCCGGGTCAACAAACTGATAAAACGGATACGTAAACCAGTAGGATTTTAGATTTTCTTTTAAGTGAGTAAATTTCCACCGCCCAGAACTAGACCAAATACGATCACTTATTTTTTTAACAACGAATGGTCTTAGATTTCCACTTAAAATAAGAGAATCTACGATACCTTTTTCATTCACTCTAAATTTAAATTCGCCATATTGAGTCTCACAATTTTTAGCTAGCTCTTCTGTTACAAATACGTATTTTCCCAAATAGTAGGATATAGGTTTTCTTAATTCACTTTGATGTAAGCTTTCTGTCAATGAAATCTCAAAATCTGGATAGAGATCATTGCCTTGAGAAAAAGCTTTAATACTCGTCAATAGAATGATACTTTGGATAAATACTATTCGTTTAACATTCATAATTGTCTTTATTATAAGTAGTACTTAAAGATGTAAAATTTCTACCATTATCAAGTTTATACCTTAGTTAGAAATTATCTACAACTTATATACTACGAATCATAACTACTAAAATCTTTATTAATTGAGAATCGGAAGCATTGGTGTAGCTTCTTTGTGCATAGCTATTTCCGAGTACAATGGCAAATGAAAACCTGCTATTGGTATTTATGAGTAGTCTCCAAACACTGGTGTTCTCTGTGACGCCTAACATAGAATACCTTACGCATCTCAACTATAGTAGCCTGATCATATAGCTCTGAGAATCCATCTCACGTAAAATTTCCCGCGTTAGTTCAGTACAGCCTATTCTCAGAGCCGATTACAAACTACTTTCAGCTTGTAACATTTTACAAAGGTTCCTTTAAAAAACGTTATATTTGTCAGAAAACCGTTACTTTTAGGGTTGTTTATCGATCAGTTTTGCTTATCACCCCATGCAATACGTTGCTTATTACCGCGTTTCGACGGTTTCTCAGGGAAAATCGGGATTAGGGCTTTCGGCTCAGCAGGAAATTGTTCGCCGCTTCGTGCGTGACGGCGAAACTATTTTAGAGGAGTTTACGGAAGTCGAATCAGGGAAAAAATCAGACAGACCTCAGTTAAAAGCAGCTATTGCCTTTGCCAAGGAAAAAAGAGCCCGTTTGTTAATTGCCAAACTTGACCGGCTTTCCAGAAATGCCGAATTCATTTTTACCCTCAGAAACGCCGAAGTAGATTTTGTGGCCTGCGACATTCCCGATGCTAATACGCTTACCATTGGCATCATGGCCGTGTTGGCCCAGCACGAACGCGAGTTGATTTCGGAACGAACCCGTAATGCCCTCCGGCAAAAGAAGCGGTTAGGATTTACCTTGGGTAAACCCGAAAACCTAACGGAAGAAGCCATTAGCAAAGGCCGGGAGCTACGTATTGAAAATGCCAAAACCCATCAGGCGAACCGACAAGCCGCCGAATTAGCCCGACTCTACAGAGCCCAGGGACACACCTACGCAGTCATTGCTGAAAAATTGAATAATAACGGTTTTCGCACTCGAAGGGGAAAATTGTTCCATGCCATGACGGTGCAGCGGCTGGTACTACGTTTTACATAAGGTATTAAACGTTTACACTATACGTAAGTTTCAACGCTAAACACCGTAAGTATATGAGTGTTCCACACAATGATCTTCACGGCAATGTACCTGATAGCTGCCCTGTCGCCCTAGTAATTATTGATATGATTAATGATCTGGAATTTCCTGAAGGCGAAGAGTTTGTAGGTACTTCTATACAGGTTGCAGAATGTATTCGGGATTTAAAGAAACAAGCCCGAAAGCTTAACATTCCCGTTATTTATGCAAATGATAATTTTGGTCGCTGGCGTTCTGATTTCAATGAGGTGATTGACCATGTTCTTCACGATCAGGTAAGAGGGCAGGCACTAGCGGAAATTCTCAGGCCCGAAGCGGACGATTACTTCGTTCTTAAACCCAAGCATTCCGCCTTTTTTGCCACAACGCTGTCAACCTTGCTAAGTTACTTCAATGTGAAACGTCTGATTTTGACGGGAATATCTACCGATTCCTGCATTGTTTTTACGGCAACAGATGCGTACATGCGGGATTATGAAATCTACGTTCCTTCGGATTGTACCACGGCCCGAAACGAAGACTATACGCAAAATTCACTCACGTTTTTAGAGCGAACGGTGCATGCTAACCTCACTCCTTCGTCGAAACTGAATTTGCAACAATTAATGGAATTTGAATAAACATTAAAAGTATTGATTAGCTGGTGTAATCGGGTAGAACGAAATTTGAAATACCTATCAGCGGGTTGTCTATTTATAGTTTTGAGCTCCTCACCTAATACAGTTGAAGAGAATCTTAAGAAGCTCATGAGCCTTGCCGGATGAAACGGTTTTCAGGCAAGGCTCATGAATCATCCAGTTTTGATCCAGTTCTGACAGGCGATCATTAACATTTCTATTCATCAAAATCGTTCGCGTATACTCTACCACGTAATTTCCTTTCGCCGATGGTTACCAAAGCATTTTAGGTTAGGCATGGCTTTCGCTCTCTATTCGTTTTCTTTGCCTCAGACGACCAACGGCCTACATATTAGGTCGTCACTCGGCAAAGCCGAGCGACTGCGAAGAGAGGAATTCGCATATACCCTAAGTCTGTCATCCAGAGCAAAGCGAAGGACCTTATTACCTTTGCGAGCGTACTTGACCTCGGGAAAGTTATGTTAATCACAGGCGTAAGACTTCTATCTCGTATCCGTTTATTTCTTTAACTATACTCGCTTCCCCGGATTTCATCCGGGGCTACGGGCTACCGTCGATATATAACTTATTTTACACCTAAAGGATATAGTAATACTTTACCATCAAAATCCGTCATTTCTCCAATAAGACTTCACTAGCCCTAGCCCGAAAAGCACACTTTTTCTATCTCTATTAAGGATTAGACAGAACCTTTCGGTTTTTAAGATCATATTTCTGACCTTCACTCAGCAAAATAAAACCACCATTAGAAGTGGTGAAATTCTCTTTCGCATTAGAGTCGTGCGAAGGGCTCTTTCCTAGTATCGTTTGATAATCATAAACCGCCACATACGATTTGCCTACCACTTCAAAAGTATCCTGCTGAACAACAATGGCGGTAGATTCATCCAGGCCAATGCCAATCAGTTCGGGAGCATTTTTGATGAAATCTATTAAATCAAATTGCCGATTTCTTTTCAGTAAATGCTGGTCAATGGCGGAGTTCTTTAAAAAGCCAAGTCCCTGCGTGTGATCGCCGACCAGAATCTGAGCCCCTTTGGTATCGCCCCGCCATAAAAATGATCCCTGAATACTCGCTCCCGCTGAACTTCCGGCAATAACCCCTCCCCGATTTAATACCTCAAAAAAGGCTTGATGAGTCAAGGTATTCAGGTACGAATCGGCTAGCCGCCATTGTCTTCCACCAATAAAGTACACGCCCGTTGCTTCTTTCAAGGGAGCGATGAAAGCCTCACTATTTGCTTCCGTAAGCTTTTTGGTGTGCAATAACGTTACCTTCGCAACGCCCGATTGTTTCCTGATGCTTTCCACATGCTCAGGTTTTAACGCTTCTTCATCGCCAGCAGCAGCAGTAACCACCACAATCTTAGCCTTTTCCTTTCCACCCGCTAATGTCACAAATGTATTCCAGATTTCAGGGCCGACTTTGCCTCCGCCAATGATGAGGAGTGATCCTTTTTCGGGACCGTGTCTAGTGGTGCTTTTTTCGTTGATAACAACAGGCGTCTGAGCCAAAGCAGACCAGGTGATGATGGTAAATAACAAAAAGTAAATCTGACGCATGGGTAAGGTATTCTGATTGATAAATAAATCTACCTTTCAATGGCAGTTCATCCAAGTAAAGAGCGATTCAATTGCTGTTAACCGCGACCAAAGGCATACTTCTACCTGCTTTCAGGCATCTGTTCATACCTTTCACTTCCATCGTTAACTACTTTTAACGTCGCAATTGCTTGGCTGACTTTTTATTCATGCTTAGTTTTCTAACCATTCAATCAATGCTCAAACGCCATGAAACACCTCAGCCTTTTTACACTTCTATTTTTCGTATTCACAATGACCTATGCTCAGGAGCGGCCTGATTATGACAATCTAAAGAAAGCCGAAATCGAGCAACATTTAAGTAAAGAGGGCTTTATCTCTAAAACAGGCTGGGTTTTAAAAGAAGGGGAAGAAATTACCCTCGGCAACGGAACCATGCCCAATAAATTTTTTGCATTTATTTACGAAACGCCCGCCTATCAGCACAGCGATGAACGGGAGCGGCTTACATCCTTCTCCAATGGGAAAAAGGCAAAAGTTAAATCTTTGTTAGTGAGAGGTTCTAAACGGACAGGTTATCAAGTCATTGCCCGAATTGGCATTGGTACCCTAACGAACTACTGGGTAGAACTCGACAATGCCATTGAGGCGGGCGAGGTAACGCTTCCCGAACCCTATGCTTCTCATCTGCAAACACCCGTGGCAAAGCCTTTTAGCGTAGCCGATGAAATCCGAAAGTTTAAGGAATTGATGGACGAAGGGGTCCTGACGAAAGAGGAATTTGAAACGCAGAAAAAGAAACTACTGAATCAGTAGCCGATGAAAAATCATTTTTAGCTAGGCTGCAAGTACCTGGCTTTTACTTTTGTAATGATAATCATTCATGTTAAAAAAGAGTTATGGTTTTTTCAGTCATTGGCACCGGGGCAATTGGTGGATTTTACGGAGGAATGCTTGCCGGGGCCGGGCAGGACGTTCACTTTTTATTGAATACCGATTACGACTGGGTCAACGAACATGGTTTACAAATTAACTCCGCCCATCTGGGAGGGCTTCATCTTCCGAAAGTTCAGGCCTACCAGAAGGCCACGGACATGCCTCCATCGGATGTGATTTTGGTGGGTTTGAAAAGCAATCAGAACGAAAAACTATTACCCGATTTATTACCGCCCCTTTTGAAAAAAGATAGTCTTGTCATCTTGATTCAGAATGGGTTAGGCGTAGAAAAGGACGTGGCCGATCTCTTTCCGGGCGTTTCCATCGCCGGAGGCATTGCCCGGGTCTCGGCCAGCAAAGTAAGTCCCGGTGTAATCAGGCATTTTGATAACGGTCGATTGGAGTTAGGTTCCTATAACCTCCCGGATTTGAATCGTCTCGAGGAAGTCGTAAGCACTTTTCAAACTACGGGTTTACCCATCGTTACCATTCCTGATTTACAATTCATTCGCTGGCGTAAATTGGTTTGGAATATTCCATTCAATGGGCTTTCTGTCATTCTTAATACTACTACAGATCAGTTAGTGGGAAATCCGGAAACGGCTCAGCTATCGAAAGAAATCATGCGGGAGGTGATTGCCGGAGCTAATGCCTGCGGGATTCATCTTCCAGAAGCTTTCGCCGACGAAATGCTGGCGTACACCCAACGCATGCGACCGTATTCCCCTAGCATGAAACTCGATTTTGAGCAGGGTCGTCCGCTGGAGATTCGCTACATTTATGAAAACCCCGTTTCAGCGGCTCAGGCAGCGGGTTACTCCATGAGTCGGGTGGATACGCTAGCCCAACAGCTAACTTTTCTGGAACGTCAACGAAACTCTCAGGCTGAAATGTAATACCGTAAATGACTACGAAAAAAAGGCGACGAATGCCTGATCCGCCGCCCCTTAGGAAGATGAATTCCCTACCTTTCTTCTTCGGTACCAACAAAAGATTGAGTCATGGATTTTTTTCGCGGCAGCATCCAGTAATAAATCGGAATACCGACGAGAATAATACCCAGCCCCGGAAGGGTGTATTCGCTTTCAAAGATTAATAAAAGTACAGCTAATGTACTGGCAATAATCAGGTATAGGGCAGGCAATACGGGGTAACCCCAGGCTTTATAAGGCCTTGGTATATCGGGCCTTTTGATACGCAGGATATAAATTCCGGCAATGGTTAATACGTAGAAAATTAACACCCCAAAAATCACCAGAGCCAGAAGTCTGTTGTATTCTCCACTTAGGCATAACAGACAAGCCCAGCCGCATTGAATCCATAAACTATACGCCGGCACCTGAGCTTTATTTAGTTTCCCAGCTTTCGGGAAAAATAAACCATCCTGAGCCATCGTATAGTACACCCGTGCCCCGGCTAGAATCAGTCCGTTATTACAGCCAAAGGTGGAAATCATGATCAGAACTGCCATTACGGTCGTTCCTGCGGGACCAAAAATGTATTCTGCCGCAACGACTCCGACCCTTGCATTGGGAGCGAAAGCGATGTCTTTTAGAGGAATAACTGCCAGATACATGACGTTAGTCAAGACGTACAGAACCGTAACGATCAGTGTTCCTAAGATCAAACTCAGGCCAATATTCTTTTTAGGATTTTTCACTTCTCCGGCGATGGCGGTAATGGAATGCCAGGAATCGCTGGAAAATAAGGTTCCCTTCATGGCAATGGCAATGGCTCCCCAACTAGCCAATCCGGTTAGTAAGGTTCGTTGCAAGCCGCCGTCGCTTGCCGGGCTTAACTGAGCCAGCGTCCAGGCTTGTTGCCAGTTTTGTTCCCAGATTTCGGCTTTTGCTCCCCAGATTAACCCAGCAGCAGTTAATCCCACCAACGATAGTATTTTGATACTCGTTAATCCCGTCTGAACGATGACACCATTTTTTACCCCGCGACTATTCAGATACGTTAATCCAACAATGATGGCGATGGACACCAACTGAGCCGCCGTTAGTTGAAAATGCGATCCCTGATAGAGGTAATTGGTTTCACTGAAAGCCGGAAACACATACGCCGCAAATTTGGCAAAAGCCACTCCCACTGCCGCAATAGTACCCGTCTGGATAACTGCGAAAAAAGCCCAGCCGTACAGAAAACCGACCAAAGGCCCGTAGGCTTCCCGAAGATACACGTATTGTCCGCCAGCTCGCGGAAACATCGCCGCTAACTCTCCATAACTAATAGCCGCAATGATGGTCACCAATCCGGCCAAAACCCACATCAGCAACATATAACCGGCCCCGCCAATGCTGGATGTAATTTCAGCACTGACGATAAAAATGCCCGAGCCAATCATCGACCCCGCTACCAGCATGGTGGCATCGAGCAGAGTTACGCGTGGTTTAAAACCCGGTTCGCTGAGATTTTCCATAAAATTAGATCATAGAAGTTTATACGGCAATTTTCAATAAAAGCCATAGAATATAAGTCTTAATAGACTATATATGTAAATAAAATAAGCTAAAATCAAATATTTACTTACACGTTAGAATAGTATTAATATTTGCGAATCAGCGTCGTAAAACCGCATCAGGTTTTATCCGAATTTTGTGGTGGACTTAAAAAGTATAGTATTTGATACTAAATCAGCTCTTATTCATTCAGAATTTAAGATCTAACCTATATCCATGAACGCTTACCATCAACTATCGAAGCTATTCCTGGCCCTTGTTCTGGTCAGTGGAAGTGCTTTGAGCCAATCACTGGCCCCCGAATGGAAAAATAGTAAAGTCAAAGTTTCGCCGGTAGTACCTGTGAAAGCCTATGTTTTTCCGTTAAGTCAGGTGGAGTTACTCGACAGTCCGTTTCGGCAGGCGATGCAGGCGGATGTTAACTTTTTGAAAGAACTTCAACCCGACCGCTTGTTATCCGAATTTCGCAGTCACTCGGGCCTGAAACCTAAAGCCGAAAAATACGGCGGCTGGGAGTCTTCGGGTTTGGCGGGGCATACGCTGGGGCATTACCTGTCGGCCTGTGCCATGCATTACGCCAACACGAAAGATCCAGAATTTCTGAAGCGGGTCAATTACATGATTGACGAATTGGATGAATGTCAGAAAGCTCGTAAAACGGGTTATATCGGGGCTATTCCAAAAGAGGATACCGTCTTTGCTGAAGTTTCAAAAGGCGATATTCGTTCGCGTGGCTTTGATTTGAACGGTGCCTGGTCGCCCTGGTATACGGTTCATAAAGTAATGGCCGGATTACTGGATGCTCACCTTTATTGTGATAACAAAAAAGCTCTGGACATCAACGTTCGGATGGCAAATTGGGTTGGCGAAACACTGAAAAACCTAACCGACGAGCAAATTCAGAAAATGCTTTTGTGTGAATACGGCGGGATGAATGAATTATTGGTAAATACCTACTCGCTGACCAAAGACAAAAAATTTCTGGATTTATCGTATAAATTTCACGACCGCTGGATTCTGGATTCGCTGGCTCATCATAAGGACATTTTACCAGGAAAACATTCAAACACTCAAATTCCTAAACTCATCGGAACGGTTCGTCGCTATGAATTGACGGGGAATAAAGAGGATTATGAAAGTGCGGCCTTTTTCTGGAATACCGTTGTCAATCACCACTCCTACGCCACGGGTGGAAATAGTAACTACGAATACCTGAGCACGCCAGATCAGTTGAACGAAAAACTGACCGAAAACACGATGGAGACCTGTAATACCTACAATATGCTGAAACTAACCCGGCATTTGTTCGCTTTACAGCCCTCTGCTCACTACATGGATTACTACGAACGCGGCTTGTATAACCACATCCTGGCTTCGCAAAATCATACGACGGGTATGATGTGTTACTTCGTACCGCTTCGCATGGGGGCAAAAAAACAGTTCAGCAGCCGTCTTCACGACTTTACCTGCTGTGTGGGATCGGGCATGGAAAACCACGTGAAGTACAACGAAAGCATTTATTTTAAAGGAGCGGATGGCAGTTTATACGTGAACCTCTTTATTCCTTCAAAACTGAATTGGGAAGAAAAAGGGCTACAGGTTAACATGGAAACGCAGTTACCCGCCGATTCTTCCATTCGATTAACCTTACATCCTAAAAAAGCTATTTCGTTACCCCTCCGCATTCGCAAGCCGCACTGGGCCGGGACCATGCTGGTTTTACTCAACGGAAAACCCGTTTCTGACTTGAAAGAAGAGGAAGGTTATCTGGTAATTAACCGGAAATGGAACGCAGGTGATTTAGTGGAAGTAAGCTTGCCGAGCAAACTTTACACCGTCGCCATGCCCGATAATCCCGACCGTAAAGCGTATTTCTACGGTCCATTAATTTTGGCAGGAAATTTGGGTCCCCAAGAAACCGATCCGGCGGTGGGTATTCCGGTTGTGGTCAGTAATGATTCAGATCCTAACCGCTACATCAAATCCACCGGAAAACCACTGGAATTTCAGACAAGTCGATTGGGTAATCCGGGAACGCTGACGCTGCAACCTTTTTATGCGTTACAGGATGATCATTATAGCGTGTATTGGGACGTATTTACCAGTAAAACCTGGCAGGAGCAGCAGAAACGCTACGAAGAGCAACGCCGACAAGCCCGCGAACTGGAACTTCGGACCGTTGATAACCTCCGCGTTGGTGAAATGCAACCCGAGCGGGATCATGACTTCTCAGGGGAAAATCTCGAAACGGGTGAATCTCACACGCGTAAATTCCGGGTGGCTAATGAGGGGGGCTCCTTTCAGTTTACAATGAAAACAGACCCTGATTCAAAAAATACGCTGGTTGCTACTTATTGGGGCATGGATAACCGGGGTCGGCAGTTTGATATTCTGGTGGACGGGAAAACCATTGCCAGCGAAGATGTTAATAAATACAAGGAAAGTCGCTTTTACGAAATTTCTTATGAGCTACCGAAGGAATTAACTACGGGAAAAATGTCAGTTACGATCAAGTTTCAGGCGAAAAAAGGCAATCAGGCGGGGCCAGTCTACGGCATTCGAATGTTGAAAGATTAATAGCGAAAAGGGGTACTTCACAAAGTATCCCTTTTTTTATGCACTGGGGAACAACGGTTTACTTCATAAATTCCTCCTCCATACATTCCGCTTTCCTACCCCCCCCCCAAAAAACACCTGTTTTGAAGAACACGTATATACGGTCTGTTATTACCTTTTCTCATTTCAGACCTTTGTAAAAGAAACGCCTAGCAATTAAATGCCTCCCGGTTCATTTTACGCTTGTGTATTAGGATTAACCCACTGCCTTTAATTAAACCCGGCACAATTCCGGGAGCGAAACAAAGCTCTATTGTGTGTTGTGCAATCTGTGAAAGAAAAGACAGCTAGCCGCAGGCTCTTTAATGATGTGGATGGCGGTCCCAGAACTAAAGTCGTCGAACGTTAGCTGTCTTGATTTCCAGATTAATTCAGATTCCGGTTTTAATCTGCTCTATATATCACCGCTAAGTTTAATTCATTAAATCTTATCCCGGTACTATGAAACGTAACTCCCATTGCTCAAGATTCCTGTATTTACGAACCCAACATTTCATACCCAAACCCGTGTATCGCGAACGAGCGATGCCTAAACCACTGAAGGAAATAAAAGGAGACACGCGATTTCCTTTTTCGTTGATACTGACGTAAAAGTTGTCGTCAAAAGAAGCGTTTGAGCTTTTCAAAAAGCTGCGTATTAAACGCATAGCCCGAAGAATTAACCCTCCCTTTAATAGATTAGGTTCAACAGTCGTTCTTCATTGAACGGCTGTTGGTTTTCAGAAGATCAATCCGGTTTATACCTTCCAGAGCTTGTTTCTAATGGCATACACCACCAGACTTACGGAATTATTAGATCCCGTTTTTTCGAGTAAATTTTTCCGGTGCCCTTCTACGGTGCGGTAACTAATGAAGAGGCGATCAGCGATTTCAGCGGTATTTAATCCCTGGCATAGCAATTCCAGTACTTCCATTTCTCGACCCGTCAAAAGCCCTTCGCCGGGCGTTTTTTTAGCGGATTCTTCGGGATGCTGAAGCCCCTGACGCAACGCCTGAGCGGTATCGTCATTCATGTAATACCCCCGCGTACTGACGTCTTCGATGGCCTGTACGAGCGTATTGCGGTCAATGTCCTTGGGTAAATATCCGTGAACGCCTACCCGCATGAGCTTCATAATATGCTCCTGAGAGTAACTCATAGACAAAATGATGATTTTTATTTCGGGATAATCTTTCAGTAAAATCCGACTGATTTCTTCCCCATCCATCCCCTTCATGTGTAAATCCAACAGGATTACATCGACAGGAGTGATAGGCAACTGATCAAATAAGTCTTTTCCGCTACTGGCCTGTAAGACAATTTCGTACTGCGGAAATTTCTTTAATATCTGGGCGACTCCCAACCGAAATAACTGATGATCATCAACTAGAGCTAGTCTACGATTTTCCATACATACTAACTAAGTTTCACGCTCTGCAAAGGTATGAGCATTTCTACACGAGTTCCTTGTCCGGGAGCAGAGTTGATGTCGAGTTTGGCATTCAAAAAATTGGCTCGGGCTCTAATTCCGCTTAGGCCAATGCCACTAGCGGGCGACTCTTTCGAGTGCTCGAATCCTTTCCCGTCGTCTTCCAGCCAAAGACGAAGCGTTCCGGATTCCTGAGTCAGACTCAGGGTTACCTGCTGAGCCTCGGCGTGTTTAATAATATTTACTGAAACCTCCTGTACAATGCGGTAAAGAGCCAACTGTTGTTCATGGGAAAGAGCCGCTTCCTGAAATTGAAATGAATGCGTGATTTGTAGTCCGTTGACTTCCAGTTGCTGGAATAAAGCTCGCAAAGCCCCGGTAAATCCCAGTTTTTCGACTACCAGAGGAGAAAGATGATGCGAAACCCGACGAACCTCCTGCACCAGCGTTCCCAGAACGCCATGAGCCTGTTCGGCCAGTTCGATCATATCCGGCAGGGTTTCTTCGTACTGAATCTGATTGATAAACAGCCGGGCGGCAGACAGCGAAGCACCCACTTCGTCGTGCAAATCCTGAGCAATGCGTTCCCGCTCATTTTCCTGAGCCTGAACAATCCCTTCGGTAATTTCCTTCTGATGGCGAATTTCCTGCTGGTGCATCTCCCGTTGCTGCTGAAAGAATTTCCGCTGGTAAACCACAACAAACATAACGACGGTTAGTGCCAGTAAAAACATTACTCCAACCCCCGCCAACAGAAGATAAGTAAACGTTATTCCTGCGGAGCTTCCATAAGGCTACGGTATAGGTAGTGTACAAAAGCATATCCAGTATCGAATGAACAATCCAGAAAGACCAGTTAAATTCTTGAGAATACCTCCGAGCAAATTCGGCAAATAGATACAGGATGGTGTTACTAGAAAAATAAATAAGTAAACCTCCAGAAACCCAAAAAGCGGGTTCCTGATGGATAGAAGGAGTCTTTATTTCTCTGAACAACTTAAAAAAGTAAGCAATTACTAACGCTATAACGATTCCTCCTTCAATAACCCTGCTTAAACCATCAATCACGTTGTGATTGATAAAATCCTGAAAAGAGTTTAATTTAAGATATTTACTACCAACGACCACAGCTAATAGAAGAATCAACCAGACTCTTGCCTTCTGTAACCAGGCAGATTCCAGCATCAAACTGTACATCCAAATAAACAAGCTTCCTTCAACTATCGTATAAATGGGATATAGAAACAGATTATTAACCTTTCTATACCATAAAATATCTGAAGCAGTCTGGATTATAAAAGCGAAAAACTGTATGTAACATAGAAACTTTACCCAGCCACTAACCCGCCGAATTGAATTCCGGCGGTAATAGTTGCGATCCACATTGGTACAATTGCTACTGAAAGTATGATTTGTTGTACAGAATAGTGCATTTTACAATATTCTATTTACAAGTCGGCGGACAGGGTCTACTTAAATCAAAATATCCGTCATCATCATCACTGTCATCTTTTAATTTCTGAAGTCCGGTTTCCGCACGTAGTAACAAACCAAACGTATATACGGCTGGATCTCCTTCCTGATATGTAGGAGAAAGGTGTTCGTGAAGCCCGAAATTAATACGTACATCCGTCGCCTTTCGGTCAATTAGAAGGGCTTCCATGAATTCTTCCAGTTCATAGTTATACCCTTTCAAAAATCCATGGGTTACCAGGAAATTCTGAACACTGATTAGATCATCGTTCGCTTTGGTAAGCCAGTAAAACCGCCATTGCTTTTGTAACTCTGCTGGTACAAGTCCTCCATTGGACTGATCAGGACGCTTCTCAAAAATTGCTTCCTTCGCGTGATAATAAGGGGTGATTCGTTGCTCTAACTCATCCGTTCCCCAGAGTATGACCTGAAAAAAGTTTTCCTCTTCTTTCGAGAACCCGAATCTGATTTTGATGGTACTCGTACCGGGCGTAGAAAGCAGATACTCCAGGGTTTTTTGGTTCAGAACAACTCCCGTTTGGATGCTGTATTCGTTGGCAAAAAACGGAAAAGTGGCGGTTTCAAACTCCAGGGCCTTCCAGTCGGACGTCCAGGTTTTGAATACTTGTTCGGTGATAGTGTGGACATTCATAATCTTATGAGTAAAACAGCGGATAATGGGCGAATATAAGTAATTATTTGAGTCCATTATCCGCTGTTTTACCTCAAGATTATTCTTTTGTTTAACAAGCAGATTTTGAATAAGTATAGACCTGGATAAGCTTCTGCTCTCGCAGCCATAGGTAATCTATTCATAACCAAATGTTAACGACCCACACAGTTATCGAATAAATCCGCGTTACTTCGGGTTTAGAATCAGTTCTAGCTCCAGTGCATTTTCCTTCAGAGGAATCGCAAAGGCTTCCCGTTCCTGAGGATAGGATTTCTGTAATTTATACCTCTGCGATTTTTTCTGGGCTGGATATTCCAGTCGCAGGTAGGCGGTTGGTGTAATTTCGGAAGCAGGTTGTAATCGAATTTTTATTGCTTTAGTTACTGAATTGTAGGCAACCTGCTCAATCATTCCGGCATCCAGACTGACCTGAAGTCCAATGGGTGAAAGATACACATTCGACCGGGCCGCCGTGGTGGGTTTGAGTATCACTTCATTCCCCTGCTGTCTGACGTTACCTCCAAAACTCAGCCATCCAAATTCGGGATGTTGCGTTAAGTAGGATATGGTGTTAACCGCATAACCGAAGAATCCACAACCATAATCGCCGGACAAAGCATCTATCTCCAGCGTAGAGGGATAGGAATGAAACGCCGCCGGGCCGAACCCATCTTCGGTGATATTGGCGATAGCTCCCATCAATCCACCGTAGCCGACGCGTAGCAGGTAAAAATCATCCGGCTGATCGCGATACGCCATTAACACTGGAATGGCATTGAGTCCAGAACCATAATGGTGAATCTGCCGCTCCACGCGAGACAATTTTCCGCCGTATAAAAAGTCCCAATAGCGACGGGCATTTCCATTGTAAGCCCAGTGCGGAATGGTTGGCATGTACCCCAGAATCGCGTTAAGGGTAACTTCCGCTTTGTCACGATACCCAAAGTAATACGACCAAACGTAAACTTCTTCCTGACCCGTTGAATCCCAGGGCATTTCGCTACCAAACGGATACTCCAGCGAACGCCAGAGATCGGCCCGTTTTTTCATGGTGCTTTCCAGTTCGGCGGCCAGCTCCGTTAATCCTTCCCGTTTTAAATCTTTTAGAATCAGATAAAATACTGTTCCCTCCATTTGACCAAACTGAGCGTAATAAGGAGCAAGTTTCACCATGCCCAGAGCTGTTTGGGCGGCATTCTCCAGATAACTTTTCCAGTTCCCCTGCTTTACCAGGTGCTGATGATTTCGCTGCAATCGGTATAATACCCAGTGAGCCGCCGCCACGTGCGGGTAGTTATACGAACGTCCCAGTGACTCGGCTTCCTTATGGGGCCAGGCCGACCAGCTTTTGTAGTTCACCGTCGGGCTGTAGGTATGGGGAGGCATGGAGTCGGGCTGATAATAAAACAGACTCTTCCGAACGCCGTATTGGTAGGGCCCTTCTTTATGCTGAATGTTTCCCCACAGGGTTTCATTCACAAAACGTTCCAGCTTTTGTACTTCTTCAGGTTTGGGCAACACGAGTTGTTTCATGGTCGCTCCGAGCCAGCTTCCAGCTCCGCCTTCGTCGCTCAGGCCCGCTACCCAGGCTCGGCTGTCCTGCGTTACCTGTTGCTTGGTTTCGTAATCATAGCTAATCACCGATGGGCTTCGATGAAATGTATCTTTAGGTACTTCGAACCACTGCTTTGTCGTTAGGAAATTCCCAAAATCGGCAATGGTTTCGCTTTCTGGTTTAATGATTTTATAATGGATCGTTTGCTTCAATCCATCCTGATACTGAATGGTTAAACGAGCACGCCCCCATTTTTTACCCCGAATCAGGTAACTCTGAAGATTCTTCTTTTGAGAGGGAATAGATTGCCAGCTTAGAGCTTCGGCAGGCTCCACTTCCATTGATTTTACTTTACTTGAATGTTGCAAAAACAGCTTTGCTTCTACGTCTTGTGGGACTACATAACCCGGAATTCCTACCGCAACCGGACGTTTATGAGCAATCAACGTTTTTTCAATCTCCCGAATGCTGGGAGCCAGTACCAATTTCAGACCATAACTTTTCGTTTCGCCGGGTTTTAACGTAACGGAAGTAGCGGTATTCCAGGGTTGAGCCTTCGCCCAATCTTTTTCAGCGTGAGCTTTACTATGAATCATCCATTCATGAAAACCCTCAAAGACAATTCCTCGCGGCGTAGGATCATCCAGCAAAGGGTTATAGGCCTCAAATGGCGTGTTTCCTTCGGGTAGTACCAGTAATACCGACCCTTTGCCGTGCAAACGAGCTACCTGTAAGTATCCGGCATCGGCCCCAATGTAGGGATCAAAAAAGACGTTTCGAGCATGAGCCTGCTCGAGCGTATTTCCTTCCAGAATGTTATTGAAAATCAGAGGGATACCTAACGAACCTAGTTCAATCGCTTCTTTACCGGGATTTTTGATCTGAAAGCGAAGGATTACGCCTCCATTCGTTTGCTCCCAGGAACGTTGAATTTCCAGGGGGAAATCAGAAGGAAAACTAGGCGAAAGATTCGCTATAGCCCAGACCTGTTTAGACTTTGGCGTTAATGCTTTTACTGCTGAACGTTTGCTCGCTGAAGAGAACGATTTCCACTCATTCCCTACCTTCAGGCGAAGATTAATATCCCCCAGTTGATACAGTCCGTCACCGCTACGCACTTTGAGTCGATCGCCTGGTGTAAAGTCGAAACTCTTCTCGCTGACCGGATGTAAACCTGCCACCGTCTGAGAAGACTTTACCAGCTTTAGTTCCAGCTCCGGCGTAGCAAAGGTTTGATACCCCTGCTCCAGATGAAGCGTGGATGGTTTTTCCTCCAGCTTTTTCCAGGGCGATTGCTGAGCCCAGCTCAGTTGAGTAACACTTAGTAACCCAGCGATCAATAGACCCCGGTGCTTTTTCAGGTAGGTAGCAGTAGTCATAAGGGGGGAAGTCTTCCGGGTTAGGATTTCCCCGGAAGACCGTTTTTATTTTTGAAAGGCACCGTCCACTAAACGGAAGATATTCAGCGGATTACTATCTTTTAATTCATCGGGTAAAAGTCCTTGCGGAAAACCCTGGTAACACACCGGACGGGCAAAACGCTTGATGGCATTCGTACCTACGGAAGTGCTCCGTGAATCCGTTGTAGCGGGGTAAGGCCCCCCGTGTTGCATGGCGTGGCTTACTTCTACGCCCGTTGGGAAGGCATTAATAATTAATCGACCTACTTTCTGTTCCAGCTCGGATAATAACTCGGCATTGGCCAGTAACTCCTCTTCAGTACCAAACACCGTAGCCGTTAGGTGACCTTCCAACGAACGTGCTACCTGTAGTAACTCTTCACTGGTTTCAGCCTGCACAATAATACTGCTCGGCCCAAACACTTCGTGAGCCAGTAAAGGATTAGCCAGCAAAGCCGTTACCGAACTTTTCAGTAACACCGGACGACCTGCTGCGAAGCCTTCCAGCTCCTGAGCTTCGGCAACAACCTCTACGTTAGCCTGCTCTTTTAATTTAGTGATTCCCTGAGCAAAAGCCTTTTGAATGCCCTGCGTTAGCATGGCCGTGGGCGAAAGTGTAGTTAGGGACTCCTGAGCGGCCTGAATAAACGCCTGCGAATCTTCTGATATAGGCAGAATACTTAAGCCGGGATTGGTGCAAAACTGTCCCGTTCCCAGCGTTAGGGAAGATACGTAATTCTGGGCTAACGTTGCTCCCTGCTGTTTCAGGATTTGAGGTAAAAAGAACACAGGGTTCGTACTGCCCATTTCTGCGTATACCGGAATGGGTTCGGGGCGTTGATTGGCCGCATCGAACAGAGCTTTACCACCCTGAAACGATCCCGTAAAGCCAATGGCTTTGATGGAAGGATGACGAACCAGATCTAATCCGGTAGCCGTGGTACGGCCCTGAATCAACTGAAACGTATCTTTCGGAACACCCGTTACTTTAATCGCTTTATGAATGGCCTGAGCTACCAGTTCAGACGTGCCGGGATGGGCTGGGTGAGCCTTCACTACGACGGGGCAACCCGCAGCCAGAGCCGAAGCGGTATCGCCACCCGCTACGGAAAACGCCAGAGGGAAGTTACTAGCTCCGAAAATACCTACCGGGCCGAGTGGCCGCAGCATTTGCCGCAAATCAGGACGAGGCAGGGGCTGACGCTCAGGCAGGGCTGGATCAATGCGGGCTTCTACCCAGGAACCTTCCCGCAGGTAACTGGCAAACAGACGTAACTGCCCCGTTGTACGGCCTCTTTCTCCCGTCAGACGGGCTAGCGGTAAAGCCGTTTCGGCGTTTGCCCGTTGTAAGAGCTCATCGCCCAACGCTTCGATCTGTCGGGCAATTTCTTCTAAAAAATCAGCTTTCGCTGACCCGGAAAGTAATCGGTATTCGGCAAAAGCTTGTGCCGCCCGAAGTCCGGCTTCGTTTATTTCCTGAGACGTAGATTCCTGAAAAACGCCCGGTAATAATTCGCCCGTAGCGGGATTAATGGCCTGAAAACCAGATTCGTTCATAAGTTCAGATGATTACTTATTAATCGTATAAAACCGCCAGCTAGTTTTAAAATCCTGCTGAAGCGGTTGTTTTGTAAGCAAAGCCCGAATTAACTCAACGGGCAATTGATTGAGTTGCAATATAGAATCATGAAATTGTTTGTCCGTCATTTTTCCGCTGTCTACCAGCTCTTTTCGCAGGGCTACAAACTGCAAACCACCCACCATATAGGCCAATTGATACAGCGGTTCGTACCCTCCAATGAATGAACGACGAACTTCCCCCTCGCATTCGCCCGCTCGTGCCCTACCCGATCTACCAGAAAGTTGATGCACTGTTGAGGCGTCCATTTGCCGAGGTGGTAATTAAGTGAAAAGATAATCCGGGCACAGCGGTGCATTCGCCAGAACAGCATCCCGATTTTGTCTTCGGGTGACTGCGGGAATCCCTTATCCCAAAGTACCATTTCCCAGTACAATGACCAGCCTTCAATCCAGAATGGCGAGTTAAAGCGACGGCGATGCGTCTCGAAGCGGTTATTCATAAACTGTTGCAGGTGATGACCTGCGATGAGTTCATGGTGAACCGTCGAACGGGAAAAATGGGGATTATTACCCCGCATACTCATCAGCTTATCGGCGTGTTCCATACTCGCCGTCGGGTAGGAAATCAGGATTTGTTCTCCGCCCAGAAAGAAGGGATTCACCAGTTGACGCTCGGGCGCCATCATACCCATTCGCCAGGTTTCTTCGGCCAGCGGTGGAATGGTTACCAGGTCATGTTTTTTGAGAAAATCAACCGATTCGTTATACAATCGTAGAATTAACTCGGGTTGTTTACCCACAGGAACGTAGCTGTTCTTTACTTTCTCCTGAGCCGCCCGCCAGTTTTCGCCAAAGCCCATTTCCTTACTGGCTTTCAGTAACTCCTTGTCGCACCAAGCAAATTCCTGATTAGCGATGGCCAGTAACTCTTCGGGCGAATAAGGGATGTATTCAAGCTTTAACTGACGGATTAACTCGTCACGACCTACCGCAACACCCTGGATACCGCTGCCATCATTAGCCATTGTACCCAGCTGGCCTTTGGGCTGAAAGAATTTCGTTAATTTCTCCAGTTGTTCATTCAATCGCGGATAGGGTTTTTCCATCCACCATGTGAACATCGGATCGTATTGATTGTAAAACTCAAAAACGCTTCTAATGGCTTGTTGTAGTCCTTTTGTTGTTTCCTCAGCCCGACTCGCCAGCAGAGGATTCATTGTTTTCATCTCCCCTAATTTCTTCTCAGCCTGGGCAACCTGAGTCGTCCAGCTTTCAAAATCACGGGCCAGTTCTTCTGAGTTCAGGTAAATGCCTCTCCGTCGTTTTTTCTCCAGTGCGTAAATCGGTTCGGCAAATGGAAACCAGTCTTTAATTTGCTCTGATTCTTTTTCTGCCGTAGCATATTCACGCAACTCGTCCTCCAGATCCCGGCGAAATAGTAAGTAATCCACCTGATTATTAGGCGTTAACTGCTTAAAATTCAATGCATTTAACCGGGTGATATACTGCTGATTCAGTTCTTTTAGCCGTTGGCGGCGTTCAGGCGAATTCGCAATCACGTAAAAGCGACGCAAACTGCCTTTGTCGGCTTCATACTGGATAATATGCTGGCTCAACTGCGTAGGATCGGTCGGCATTTGAGCCTTACTTGAAAAACTTAGCAAAAGGCCAATCAGCAGAAGACAACGTGCCAGAGACATAGGTTATGGATGGTTAAGAGTAAGAAAAAACTACCGCTGTTGACGAGTCGTTTTCGCGGATTTTTCAGGTGCTGGCACGGTGGTATCCTTTGCATTCCAGTGGGGAGGCTGCACGTGAAGCAAATGCTGCACAAAAAAGTCCCGGCGTTTACGTTCGCCGTATTCACCACCCGAGGAATGGCCCATATTGGGCACCACTACCAACTGAAATTCTTTATTAGCCTTAATCAGAGCATCGGCCAACTGATAGGTTGACGAGGGATCGACGTTATCGTCCATTTCACCCAAAATCAGCATCAAATTTCCCTGCAATTGGTCAGCGTGAGTGACGTTTGAACAATCGGCATAATGCGGACCAATGGGATAACCCATCCACTGCTCATTCCACCAGATTTTATCCATCCGGTTGTCGTGGCAACCGCAGGACGAAACGGCAACTTTGTAGAATTCAGGGTGAAACAAAACTGCTCCTGTCGAACTCTGCCCGCCCGCCGAGGTGCCGTAAATACCCACCCGATCCAGGTCCATAAAAGAGTACTTTTTAGCTGCCGCCTGCATCCACAGAATCCGATCCGGGAAACCGGCATCTTTCAGGTTTTGCCAGCACACATCATGGAAGGCTTTGGAACGATTGGACGTACCCATACCGTCAATCTGCACTACAATAAAACCTAATTCGGCCAGTTCATGCAAGGCCGTATTCGTCGTAAACGACTTGGGAACAAAGGAATCATGAGGGCCAGCATAGATCATTTCAATGACCGGATACTTGCGGGATGGATTGAAATTCGTCGGACGAATAATCATCCCATAAATGTCTGTTTGCTGGTCACGCCCTTTGGCCACAAAGGGCTCGGGTGCTTTCCAACCCGATTTTTCCCAAACGGAAAGATCAGCTTTTTCTAAAGTCGAAATAATCGAGCCGTCTTTACTGCTCCGCAGCACAGTGACTGGAGCCTGATTAATTCGGGAATATGTGTCAATGAAGCTTTCGTAATCATCCGAAAAGGTAACTTCGTGATTAGCCAGTTCGGGCGTCAGACTTTTCAGTCCTGAACCATCAAAATTAATTTGGTAATAATGCAGGTAATAGGGATCTTCTCCGGCATTCATGCCGCTGGCAGCGAACAGAATGGTGCGGGTTTTATCATCCACATTCATTACTCTACGAACAACCCAGTCCCCTTTCGTAATCTGATTTTTAACCTGACCAGTGGCGGCATCATAGAGGTATAAATGATTCCATCCATCCCGTTCGGAAGCCCAGATGATTTCTTTTTCGTCGGAAACATCCTGACGGAATCGTTTGCCACTGTAACTGAAAAAGGTTTTACATTTTTCTTCGATAACAGGCCGGATGGCTCCATTTTCTGCGTTCACATCCAGCACACGATAAACCTGATGCCCCCGCTGATTGTATTCAAGCGTAAAACTCTTACTATCTTTTCGCCAGTGCGGACGCGATAAATCGTATTGCTGGGCAATCAAATCCATCGAAATCCGGTATTGTTTTTTTGACGCAATGTCGAAAAGAGCCGGCTCTGAAATAGCCAGATTATCACCGGGTTTGGGGTAATTCCGCGTTTCCAGTTTAGGCTGTAGCTGATCGACAGGCGAAGAACGAATCAGGTATAAGAGATGAGGGGTTGGTTTACGAATCTTCACTCCAGCCAGTTTCTTGCCGTCTGGCGACCAGCGAAGATCGCTACTGTAAGCATCCCCCGGCGAACCGTCGAAACTCAATGGCGTTTCCTTCTTTGTTTTTTCGTCCCGCAGGTAAACATTGCTGTTCTTTATTGCTGCGGATAAGCTACTGTCAGGGCTATACGTTCGGCGGGTTTCGTCTTCTTCCCATCGCTCGCCCCAGTAACGACCGGATGGAACCTCCCCTTTTTTATGTAATCGTCCGTCTTCAAGAGTCCAGCGGACATTTTCAGCCACGAAGGAATAACCCTTATCCGTGGGTTTTAAGTTTTGGAGTGAAAGCTCGTACGCGGAAATGGTTTTACCTACCTGAGCACTGAGTTGTTTAGCCAGTTCTTCCTGATTAAAAGCGGGTTCCCGCTTACCCGTTTTCCGGTTCACCTGAATATATTCCCGACCTTTGGGGGTCTGAATGGTGTAGACTAATCGCTGGCTATTATCCTGCCAGTTGGTCTGCCGGGGAATATAATAAGCTTTATCTGTCCACTGTTTTTTTAGGGACTGACTTCGCTGATAATCAGCCAATGTGCCCTGAGCACAGAGTTGCTGAACGGAAAATAAGGTCAGAAGAAGAAAGGTATAACGCATAGAGGCTCGGTAGGTAAAACGAAAATTTAATCAAATCGATTCGGGGCAAATGCAGTAAGGCTCATGCTAAGGGGCTGATCGGCAATTACTTCTGCCACCAGTTTTCCTGTAGCAGGGCCGAGGCTGAGTCCCATCATGCCATGCCCGGTCGCAATTACTACGTTTTCGTAGTTATTCAATCGACCGAGGTAGGGTAACCCATCAGGCGAACACGGACGTAATCCTTTCCAGACCTGATTTTTAGCGGGTAACTGAACCGGAATATCTGGATAATACTGATTAATAGATTCAGCAATACCCTGCACCCGATTCATGTTGACACTCATGTCTGTTCCAGCAATTTCCATGGTTCCTGCGAAACGTAAATCTCCCCCCATTGGCGTAGCTGTGGCCCGAGCTTCCAGCATAATCGCCGGAACCCGTACGTTCTGCTTCACGTCTTTCAACATGAAACTATAGCCTTTGCCACCCTGCAAGGGTAAAGACAACTGTAATTGCTTGACGATTTCAGAAGACCAGGCTCCTCCGGCAATCACAACTTCATCCACCGGGAAAGCCCCTGCTGTCGTTTCAATAGCCGTCACCCGTGACCCCTGTCTCGTAAAACCTGTTACCTCTTTGGCTTCCTTAAACGTAACGCCCGATTGTTTCAGGTGGGTAATGAGCGAAGACATGACCTGCGTTGGAACAACCTGAGCATCACCAGGGTAATACACTGCACCCGCCACTGTCACCCGAACATCCGGCTCCAGTGACTGCACCTGATCGGGGTTTAGTAACTGAGCCTCAATACCGGCGGCATTTGCCACATCGGCTTCATGCTGCATTTCGTGAGCAGCCGAAGGCGTTTTGAAAAGCATTAATAAGCCCCGCTCGTGCCAGCCCATGTCCAGTGTATCAGCCATTTGCTGATACAAAGTCTTGCTTAGCAGACTGATGTCCCGCAGTGCCGGAATGGATGCTTCGACGTGCTTCTCGGTGGAGTGCTTGTAAAACAGCCAGCCCCATTTCATCAGATCGGCATTGAGCCGGGGTTTGACGTAAAAAGGACTTTTTGAATCCAGCATCCAGCGTAACCCCTTGGCAATCATGCCGGGCTGGGCCAGCGGAATAATATGGCTGGGAACGATCATCCCGGCATTGCCGTAGGAACATCCATCGGCAATGACCGTCTGATCGAAAATCGTCACCTGATAACCTGCCTGTTGCAGGTAATAGGCCGAACTTAGACCAATGATGCCGCCTCCCACAATTCCAACGTGTTTCATACGCGTATGGCCTGATTTTGGTGGTTAAATAACCTGAAAACCAAATCCGTAAGGATCGTCTTCATCAATAATGAGGTGATTGTATCCGTGAATTCTCGCCCAGCCTTCAATGCTCGGCACGATAGCCGGGTGATCGCCCAACTGGGTTTCGGCTTCGATACGTCCGTTAAAAATGGAACCAATGATGCTTTCATGCACGAAGACATCGCCAGACTTCAGCTTTCCTTTGGCATACCACTGAGCCATCCGGGCGGATGTACCCGTGCCACAGGGAGAGCGGTCAATGGCTTTATCGCCGTAAAAAACGGCATTGCGGGCGGTTGAGCTTTCCTGAATGGTTTTTCCCGTCCAGAGTAAATGGCTCAATCCGCGAATGGTATCATTTTCCGGGTGAACGAAGCTATACTTTTCATTCAGTTGTTTCCGTAATACCCGCGACCAGCTCACGAGCTGATCGGCACTGAAGTGTTCGAGTCCGGGGAAGTTTTCCTGTACGTCCACAATGGCGTAGAAGTTTCCTCCGTAGGCTACATCAACGGTTAATTCTCCTAAATCCGGACACTCTACCGTCAGGTTTTCAGCCGCCAGATAAGACTTGATGTTGGTAATTTTCACCGAAGTTACTTTACGACCGTCCATGACGTACTCGGCCCGTACGAGGCCAGCGGGTACTTCCAGATTGAGTACGCCGGGGGTTTTCGGCGTAATTAGGTTTTGCTCAATGGCTACCGTTACCGTACCAATGGTTCCGTGACCGCACATGGGCAGGCAACCCGAAGTCTCAATGAAAAGTACGCCTGCGTCGTTGGCCGGATCGATGGGCGGATAAAGTATACTTCCCGACATCATATCATGGCCCCGGGGCTCAAACATCAGTCCTTTGCGAATCCAGTCGTACTCACGCAGAAAATGCTGCCGCTTTTCGCTCATGGAATTTCCCTGCAAAAAGGGAATACTTCCCCCTGTTACCACCCGAACCGGATTGCCGCAGGTGTGAGCATCAATACAAAAAAAATGATACGCTGTAGACATGAATTCACTCGATTAATAAACTCAGAAAAAGAAATTAGGCGGGGGTTAATACGGGGCGAGTTGCCAGTGCCTTGTCGATAATTGCCTGCACATGAGCACGCTCTTCACCGATTAAAGGTAAACGGGGAGCCCGAACGTATTCTGAAGCAATACCCGTTGCTGTAGCAGCTAATTTAATATTTTGAACCAGTTTGGGGTGAATGTCCAGTTCGAGTAATGGCATGAACCATTTGTAAATTTCCAGAGCTTCGGCCAGTTGTCCCTGTTGAGTCAGATTGAATAAGGCTACCGTTTCTTCAGGGAAGGCATCCACTAAACCTCCTACCAGACCATCCGCACCTAATACTACGGCTTCCATGATTAAGGTATCCACACCACCCATGATTTTGAAGCGATCACCGAAAGCATTACGCATCCGAACGATGTTCGTCAGGTCGCGAGTTGATTCTTTAACAGCCTGAATGTTAGGGCATTCTGACAATTCCTGGAACATCGCAATCGTCGTCATGATTTTGTAATCCACGGGATTGTTGTAAATCATGATGGGTAATGACGTTGCCTGAGCCACGGCTTTGAAATACTCAACTGTTTCGCGTGCGTCTGAGTAATAACGCATCGGAGGTAACAACATCAAACCGTCGGCTCCGTTTGCTTCTGCTTCTTTCGCCCGTGCTACGGCTTCGCGAGTAGCCTGCTCAGCAATGTTAACAATAACAGGAATTTGTCCCTGAGTTATTTCCAAAGCTGAAGCCAGTAATTCCAGCTTTTCTTCGGGAGTAAGCGTACTGGCTTCACCCAGCGAGCCACCAATGATGATTCCGGTAATACCGGCTTTCATCTGAGCAATTATATTTTTCTGGAATAAAGGCAGGTCCAGGGTATCTTCAGCAGTGAATGGGGTAAGCATGGCTGGATACACACCTTGCCAGGTAACGATAGTGTTCATGAGCGTTAGTTTTTCTGGTGATTGATTTAGTCAAAGGTCGGAAACTTGAGGGAAAGGTTATTCTCAATATTTGATTGCCTTTAATACTTTTTTCACTAGTTTTATACCGTCAATAAGATTATATACCAAAAATGTATTATTCTTACCTCTATGAAACCACTACTGTTCCGGGTACCCAGCGTGGACCAGCGGTCATTCCGAGTTCAAATTGACGATGGTCCTACCTTTTATGCTCAGTTACACTTCCACCCCGAAGTTCAGTTAACCCTGATCGAACGAGGCGAAGGCACACTCATTGCCGGAGACCGAATTGACCGGTTCCAACCGCTCGATTTACTATTATTTGGGAGCAACCTGCCCCACGTGCTTCGCAGCAGTGACTCGCACGAGCGAGCTACCTCGACTACGATGTTTTTCATGAACGACTCGCTGGAACAACACTGGCTGGAATTTCCCGAAGTAAGCCATTTGCGGCAGTTACTTTCAGAGGCCAAACAGGGGGTTCGTCTGCGTTGTCAGGAAAATGATCCAATTATTGATGAATTCCGGCAGCTCTCGCAACAGCGGCCTTTTCACCAGTTCCTCTTTTTATTAAAAGTACTAGATAAACTTGTAAATGAAGAAGGTCGCGAGGTTTTATCGAGAACGGCTTACGAGCGTCCCAGTCGTCCAGACGACCATTACCGCCTTGAACGGGTATTTTCTTATTTATTACAAAACTACGCTTCGTCCATTTCGCTGGAAGACGTAGCCAATGTAGCCAATCTCACGCCGGGAGCTTTTTGTCGCTTTTTCCGTCAGCATACTCGCAAAACCTTTTCGCATTTACTGAATGAAATCCGAATCGAAAATGCCTGTCGCTTACTGCGGGAATCGAAGGACCCCATGAGTCAGATTGCGGAATCCTGTGGGTACACCAATATGTCCAATTTTAATCGTCAGTTCAAAGAAATCGTGGGCATGCCCCCAAGTCAGTATATCCGTACGTATCGGATGTAGACCCTGTGTCGTTGTTTACCCTATTGCTTAATAACAGACTTTTACGGAATTCAACGAGAGCGTACTTGTAATAAACTAGTCGCTCTTTTTGTTTAATGGACTTTCAGAAAGTTAATTTTGGGCGAGTAAAGGGCTGTATACTTGTCCGTACCCGCAAAATACGCATTCAATAGGACATTTAAGCATAACTATTTATAAACCCTATAGCGGTTCTGGATGTTAAGACTGAAATTCTTCCTACGAGGAAACTTTGGTAAAGGCATTTCATGCATCCCTTCGAATCGTTTGAAAAAGAAATTAACGTAACAACATATAAATGGATATTTCTCAAATTTTCAAAAACAACCAAGACTGGGTTCAGAAAAAGCTAAGTGTAGAGCCAAACTATTTCAGCGATCTGTCTAAAGGCCAAACGCCTGATATTCTGTATATCGGTTGTTCCGACAGTCGGGTAACGGCTGAAGAGTTGATGGGTATCGCACCGGGTCAAGCCTTTGTACACCGAAATATTGCTAACATGGTTCCCAACACCGACCTGAGTGCCATGTCGGTTATCAACTACGCCGTTCAGCACCTGAAAGTGAACCACATTGTTGTTTGTGGTCACTATTACTGCGGTGGCGTTCAGGCAGCCATGAAATCGCAGGATCTGGGAATTTTGAATCCGTGGTTAAGAAATATTCGTGACGTATACCGGACTCACCAGGCCGAATTAGATGCGATCAAAGATGAAGAATTGCGTTACAAAAGACTGGTAGAGCTGAACGTAGAAGAGCAATGCATCAATGTGATTAAAACGGCGGAAGTACAGAAAGCCCGCCGGGAACGAGACCTTACCGTTCATGGATGGGTGTTTGATGTACACACCGGAAAGCTGATTGATCTAAATATTGATTTTATCAAATTACTGGAAAACATCATGCAGATTTATCACCTGGATCCTAACGAGCCTGAAAAACCAGCCGATAAAAACGTGTAATTGTATATGAGTAGCACTTTCCGAAAATTTTAAAATTTCGGAAAATGCCGCAGTCGCTCGGCTAGAGCCGAGCGACTGCTAGGAATCTCCCAAAAACAAAAGACTGACCCTACAGAGTCAAATAGAAAGGAACGCCAGCTTTTGGCGTTCCTTTCTATTTGACTCTTCTTTTTTAAGACCATTTTAAGCGTATTTATAAATCAATTTAAAGCTCTGGGAAGAGCTTTGCTTACACAAAGGCAGTATTAAAAACAAATTCAACACTATCAACTATGCATGTCAACCATGAAAACGCAATGGCTTTTTATGGGCTTTATTCTACTCTGGATGAGTGGATGTACAGCCGTTCAGGTACAGCAAAAAAGTGCCGTCAATTTTAATGACTTTCGCAAATTTACCTTTGTTAAACCAGATATTCAGGGTAATAAAAACCCCTTGTATCGAAGCGGCATTACCGATGACATGATTCAAAATGCGATTGCTGCCGAGCTTACAAAAAAGGATTGGTTCGGGATGATAATCAACCTGACTTGTTAGTTTCGACGCACGAGTATTTTGAAAATAAAAGCCAGCAGGTAGCCAATCCTTCCTATCCTTATCCCTATTACGTTCCGTATAACATCTGGTACCAACGTCGCTGGATGCCCGTAGGCTTCGGTTATTATTACCAACCCTGGAATACCGGTTATCATACCGAACACTACACGGACGGTACATTGATCGTCGACGTCATTGATGCTAAAACCCAGCAATTACTCTGGCGTGGTTCACTGGAAAACCCAGTAAACGATCCGGCTGAACTGAGTAAACAGTTTGCCCACGAAGCCGAAAAAATTCTCGCTCGTTATCCTCAACATCTTCAACACTCATAACTAGTAAAATCATGAAATCTAACCTGTTAGCCATCAGCCTAATGATTGCACTGGCCTCTTGCCAGTCATCACCCAAAAAACAAGAAGCACAAACTTCCACTACGGATACTACCCTTATCGCGGCGGAAGAAACGCAAGTACTGGAAAATCCTTCGGATGCGTATTTCGATCAGGCTCTAGTGGCTTTGCAGACCAATGCTCCAGAGACCGCAGTAAAAGATTTACAATCAGGTATTGCTGCTCTCAAAGTGGAAGGCAAAAATCTGAAGGGTGAAAACCTGTCACTCTTTGATAATCACCTGAAAGACCTCGAAAAACTGGTAGAGCGGGCCAAAGAAAAGAAATTAACGGAAGCAGAACTGAATGAAGCCGTAACCGCAGCCGAACTAACGGTAGGCCACCAGGCAATTGAGGATATCCTTGTATTGCCAGAAGTAACGACCGACCCCCTCAAGGTTACGCTTAATGACCTGGAAAAACACGTGGGTAAAATGGATAAATCCAGTAAGGAAGAGGGTCTTAAACTTATAAACACCGCTCGCACTTCGCTCGATGCCAGAGAAAAAGCAGCGAAGCAAGACGCGAAAAAAATGGATGATCGCCTGCGTCAGGATTTGAAGAACATTCAGACCTACATCAAAAAACACGCGTAGTCCATAAAAGCCAGCATTCTCTGGCGGATCAACAAAATCTAGAGGCCACCTGTAGGGGGTTATCACTACAGGTGGCCTCTAGATTTTGCTATATTGTTAGTTAATAGTTTAATATTAAGCATTTTACAATCCATTTATCTATGTATTAAATTATTACAAGAACTTATCCTTAACTTCTTACATCACTTATTAGCCGCCGACTTTGAATACAAGTCCTCTAATTTAGCTCCTAACTCTTCCCCTCTTAAATTACGAGCAACAATTCGTCCTTCGGCATCGAGTAACACGTTTGATGGGATGGCTCGAACGCCGTATAACTGAGCGGGTTCGCTGTTCCAGTATTTCAGATCCGATACTTGATGCCAGGTCAGTTGGTCTTTGGCGATGGCTTTCAGCCAGGCTTCTTTGGTATGATCCAGTGATACGCCAAGAATAGTAAAGCCCTGCCCTTTGTATTTTCCATAGGTCTTTACCAGGTTCGGGTTTTCGTGCCGGCAGGGGCCACACCAGGCCGCCCAGAAATCTACCAGAATATAGCTCTTTCCGTACAGACTTGACAACCGCAGGGGCTTCCCTTCGGGTGTGTTGGCCTGAAAGTCTTTGGCTTTTTCTCCTACCTGCACACTTCGCAGGGTAGTCACCAGCTCTTTCAGCGTTTTCACATAAGGTGTTTTTTGAAGCGACGCGTCGAGTAAGGCTACGTTTTTCTCAATTTCTTCCGGTGTTAGTCGGTACGAATATTCCCGATACAGAATATAGGTTGGAACAATGGACGTTGGATTCTTTTTAATGAAATCCTCAATCTTCCCTTCCTGCCCCTGACGGAAACTTGCCAGCAGCTCCTGCCCCTTGGAGCCCGTTACTTTTGTGTTCCGGTAGCGAGCTGCACTATCCAGACTGATCGTTACTTTAGTATCGGTAGCGTCCAGAAACAGAAACTGATTTCCACGGGTGGTATCGACCGTGATACCATATACTTCGGGTAACTGTAGCTTCCGCTGAATCTGAAACTTCCCATCTTTCACGGGTACGGCTTCAACCGTATAAAACATTTTATTGTGGAAGCGTTGCAAGTACACTTTTCCGGTGTTAATACCCGCAACGGTTCCTGAAATATTCACGGGTGTTTGAGCCTGAGCCAGTGAGTTCAGACCTAGTCCAGCCACCAGCGTTAAAGATTTGAGCAGATTCATTGAGTGATTGGTTTGAATTGAAAAGAAAGTTTTCAGAACTCCTTCTGCGTATAGCGATGGGAGTGCGTTTAAAAACGGCTGACATTAAAGCGGATACAGACTCTTATCGCCATAACGACAGATTCTCGCTAGCAAATCGGCGTATTCTTTGGCTTTGGTCGAATCGCCTTTTTTTCGATATACTTTATACAAGCCCCAGAGTCCGTTGGCTGAATTGGGATGTTTATGCAATAAATCCATATACGCTTTAATAGCCTGATCGTAATTTTTGGCCTGTAACTGCACTTCGCCGAGGCTAATCAATACCGGACGGGCATACGAAGGCGGTTCGCTATACCCTAATTCTTCTTCCTTGACCTTTGCTTTTTCCAATAAGGCAATCGCTTCTTTGGTATGTCCCTGAGCGTTTTTGATCAGTCCCTGTAATTCCAGCGAAGCTACATTTAAGTCATTCACCCGCCGCGAATTGATAATATCTGCTTCGCTAAACTGGTTGACATTTCGCCAAAGCGTAGCATCCAGTGCATCAACCAACTTCTGAGCTTCCTCAATTTTATTTCGCTTGATGGCGTCCATTCCTGCAGAAAAATAATATAGTCCATCTTTATACGCCATTGCTTTGACTGAATACAAACTGTCAGTGGGCAAAATGGCTTTAAGACGTTGGGCCGCCCGGTCGTAATGCCCAAAACAGATTTCCATTTTTACGGGAGCAAGAATGCCCTGATAAAAGAAACGACCTTCGTACTTGCGTTTGCGTTCTTTCGAAGCAGGCATATTCTGGAGCTTTTCGGCATAGTACAATGCCGTTGCGTAACGTCCATCTTCGGCACAATTGGCCAATAAGTAATTGATATTGTGAATGTAATTCCAAGCATCAACTTCCTGAATATTCTGCTTTTTCATATAAACGGAGTCCACCGCGACGGAAGCTTTGAATGTATCGAAGGCTTTCTGGTATTCGCCTAACTTATAGTACACGTGACCCGGCATGTGCACCAGATGACTCGAAGCCGGACCGAGTTTAGGTAATTTTTCACAGCTTTCAAGAGCCTCTTCCGGGCAACAATTTTCCTTCAGGTGAATCCAGTAATGATGAGCTCCGGCGTTATCGGGATGCGATTTTAGTACGTCTCGCAGCAGGTATTCGGCATACATCGTTCCCTCTCTGGGATTCAGCTTGAGATCATAGCCGCTCATTTTGCTTAAAGCCAGAAAGAGCTTGGCATCTACATCGTCGGGGTATTCGTGAACCAGTAACTCCAGAATACGTTCATACTCCTTTTTGTGGTTTGCCCCCGATACCTCGCGGGCCAGAATGGCTTCCGCATAACGCCTTTCATGCGGAGGGGCCTTATCTTTCAACGCTTTAATTTTTGCCACAGCCCGAATCCGGTCTTCCGCAAAGTCATCCCCTTCCATGGAACCAATTGCACTATAAATACCCCAATAAGGCATGAGGGCGGTTGAATCCTGACGGGACGCTTCTTTAAAAGCCCGATACGCCTCAAAATCCCAGAAACCATGCAGTAAGGCAACGCCTGATTGAAATAGGTTTGAGTTAAAGAAGATTTCGTTTGAATTTTCAGATCAGAAGTACCAATTCCCGACATTACTTGTGGAGCCGGAAGATGATGTACATAAACCGTTTCTTTACGATATTCCTGAATATGAGTAAGATGATCGTGATTCATCGCCCGACCTTCTGGATCGTGGTGATGATCATCGTGATACACCCGTTGACTCAGGGCAGGCAGGGAAAGTAAACTCAAAGCTAGTAAGCGAAGTTTCATAAGGGATTCAGACGGAAAGACTGTTTTTTATCCGATAGAAAAGAACAGACAGGCAACTCCTAAAACAAAATCTGAATCAAATATACACTTACTCTATATATTTAGTATGTTATTATATGAAAATATACTATCCTGTCAATCCCCAGCGAAGGTGATTTTTGAATAATCTATACAGAAGCTTTAAAATAAAGTTTTTAAAAGCATTTGGAAAAGCATTTAAGTTTATCCTACTTTGCCTACCAATTTTATAGACTTTAAATCTTCCATAATGAAACAAGCTGTATATAATTTTCTCACCGAGTATTCTTCTGTCGCTCTCTTACACGATCTCTACTTCAAATCGTGTTGTTGCTAGGTATTCCATTATTCCATTGATCTCCGAAGTATTATTTCGGAAGATTCTCCGCCTTCTTTTTACGAATTCCCCTAGTGTCAGACTTAGCTATTGATTAGGTCTGAAGTTCTCCTATTGCTTTATCAGTACTCCTTTGTGTGCCTTATTCCCATCTTTTCATTGACAAGAGTATGAAAAAACCTATCATTTCCGCTCAGCAGATTCTGGGTTTGTTATTACTGAGTTATGCTTTATCGGGCACACCGCCAGCCGAAGCCGCTCCTCTCCATCAGCCCCTACTCATCTCATCAAAAGACCTAGTGATTCAGGGGAAAGTAACTGCTCAAAGCGATGGTACACCTCTACCTGGCGTGTCGGTCGCCATTAAGGGAACCACCGTCGGCACTACGACCGACGCCAACGGAAATTATCAGCTTCACATAGCTGATGCAAAAGCGACATTAGTTTTTTCTTTTGTTGGCTTTATTTCACAGGAAGTAATCGTAGGTACTCGAACTCGCGTGGATATCCATCTGGAATCGCAGACCAGCCAGTTGAATGAAGTGGTTGTTGTGGGGTATGGTACCCAGCAGAAACGGGATTTAACGGGCTCGATCGCAACGGTTTCGGGTAAAGACCTTGCCGCTGCTCCTGTGCAGAGTTTTGATCAGGCCCTACAGGGAAGAGCCGCTGGAGTTAACATTTCAACCCCCGGCGGAGCTCTGAACGCTACACCCGTCATTCGTATTCGCGGGATTAACTCAATTAACCTGAGTTCCTTCCCGCTGGTTGTGGTAGATGGCGTACCTACGTATACGGATAATATCTCTACCAATTCGGCTTCCAATAACCCATTATCTAATATTAATCCGGCTGATATTGAGAGCGTTGAGGTATTAAAAGATGCTTCGGCCACTGCTATTTACGGTTCACGGGCCAGTGCCGGGGTCATTCTGATTACCACTAAACAGGGCAAAAAGGGTAATGTAAAAGTAAGTCTGGATTCCTGGGTAAGCTGGTCGAACCCCTACCGACTTAACAAAATCCAAATGCTGGGGGCAGAAGATTTTGTTACCCTGAAAAATGAAGCCCTTGCCAATGCCGGACAAACGCCCGGTTACGCTTTAAATTATGACGCCAACGGCAACTTAATTGATACCGACTATAAAAAACTATTTTACCAGAATAATGGATTTTCGCAGTCGCACGCTTTGAGTTTTTCAGGCGGTTCGGAGCGAACTAATTATTACGTTTCACTGGGATATACCGATCAGGCGGGGATTGTGAAGCATAACGAATTTGATCGTAAAAATGCTCGTGTTAAAATCGACCATAAGCTTTTCAAAACCTTTACGATTGGAGCTAATTTTGCTATCAGTAACACCAGCACCCTTTCCGTCAATTCAGGTTCAGTAAGTGGGGAAGTCTATTCCTACACCAACGGTCCGCGTTTAGCCTTAAGCCCTGACCCTAACCTGAGTCCATACAATAGCGATGGCTCGTATAATATCGGTTCTGGTGGTTTGATCGGTCAGATGAATAACCGTATTCCGTCCATCTGGTCCAATCTGGCGGCGGTGATGGATAATGATCGCTATCGTTCGTCGGGTGCCGCCACGCAGGGAAGTTTATACGCCAATTGGGAAATCATCAAAGGGCTGAACATCCGTACTCAATATGGGATTGATCGGTTGAGTGTAGTCGATGAATCGTATGAAAGTCCGCTTACTCCTCCCGGCGTATTTGTGGGTGGCAGTGCGACCAGCCGTTATCGCAATAACTACCGTTGGAACTGGCAGAATACGGCTCAATACGATTTTTCATTGGCTGGAAAGCATAATATTTCTTTGTTAATCGGCAATGAACAGCAACTTTCTACAGTGGACCGTTGGGGTTTAAACCGAACGAACCAGTCCGATCCACTTTTCAGGAGTGTCAAGGGGAACTTTGTAAATACAGTTCCGGTGAGCATGGCTCAAACGGAAAACTTCCTGTTATCCTATTTCGGACGTTTGAATTATGATTTCGGTAAAAAATATTTCGCTACTCTTAACTTCCGTCGGGACGGCTATTCAGCTTTTGCGAGTGGTAAAAAGTTTGGTAACTTCTACGGTGCTTCGCTGGGTTACTCCATCTCAGATGAAACTTTCTGGGCGAATTCAGCCATCAGTCGAATCGTAAGTTACCTGAAATTCCGGGGTAGCTACGGTCTGGTTGGGAATAATCAGGGCATTAATGACTATGCTTCGCTGCAATCCTACGCGGCTGGTTTACAGGGCGATTCCCCTACGCTTTATTACGATCAGGCGGGAAACCGAAGTCTGTCCTGGGAAACCAGCAAGAAAACTGATTTTGGATTTGCTTTTGGCTTACTCAATGATCGCATTACCGGAGAAATCGCCTATTACCAAAACGATGTGGATGGCCTGATTCTCAATGTTCCGCAGGCATCTTCCAAAGGGATCCCCTCCAATTCTCTGTTACTCAATATTGGCTCGATGCAAAATACCGGGCTGGAGTTCAGCGTACAGGCCCATGCCGTTCGTACGGATGAGTTCAGCTGGAAAATCAATGCGAATGTAACGACGCTGAAAAATAAGGTCATTAGCCTGAATGGCGATAACCAGCGGATAATCAACGGTGAAAACGTAATTGAAATTGGAAAATCGGTTTCCAGTCTCTGGGCCGTTACTACGCTGGGGGTTAATCCTGAAAATGGTCGCCGTTTATTCCAGAAAGCCGACGGAACCGTGGTTCAATACGATCATTCGGCCTCCGCATCCCAACGATGGACGACGCTGGAAGGCACGTCCGTATCTGCTGCAACGACGCTGGCGGACGGTAGAAATCAAGGCCCGGCTTTGCCAAATGGTACGGCGGATTTGATAACACGTTTACCTACAAAAACTTCGATCTGGGTTTATTCCTGCAATTCTCGGGAGGTAATAAGGTTCTGAACGGCACCAAACCTGGAACTCGTGATCAACGCGGCTATAACAACAGCACGGATCTCCTCGACCGCTGGACACCGACTAATAAGGATGGGAAATTACCACGGGCGGTTTACGGAGATAACATTTCCAACGGCGGAGCGGCTATCTCCATTTCCGAAAATATTGAAAAAGGCGATTTTGCTCGTCTGCGGAATGTTTCGCTGGGGTACAAACTCAATCCAAATGTTCTGAACCGCCTTCATGTATCGAGTGCCCGCGTGTACGCTCAGGTGCAGAATGCTCTGGTTTTTACGAAGTACAGCGGTTATGATCCCGAATCTACGGTGAATGGAAACAGCAATACGGGCCCCGGCGTGGACCGGAATGCATTGGGACAAACCCGTACAGTATCCCTCGGTATTACTATTGGCTTTTAACCCTTCCTAATTATGAATCACTTACTCAAACATACGTCCCGCGTACTAGGCCTTGGAATCGTACTTGCACTTTCTTCCTGCAACGAAGACAAACTAGAACCCACACCCACTACGTTTTTCACCGACATTGTCGTTTTCGATACACCTGCCCGCATTGCCCAGCAGGTGAACGGGTTATTCAGTTCTTCGTCCATTAAATCAGGAGCCTTTCTAGGAGGGCGTTATCACATTTATAGCGATATTCAGGGAGAAGAATTCCTGAATGTCAAGGCCAACCAGGGTACTGGTTTTAACGTGTGGAGCTTTACACAAAACGAATCGCAGACGGGTGGCATCTGGGACGCGGCTTATGCTTCTATTAATAAAGTTAACGTATTTTTAAAAGGTCTGGATGATAACGCCAGCAAATTCGTACCTCCTACGTTTCCGGCCAACTATGACCAGCAAGTGCTAAAATACAAAGCCGAAGCTCGGTTCGTGAGAGCGGTGGCTTATTTCTACGTACTGCAGTTTTATGCCCGGTCGTATGGGGCAACTTCTAATGGTTCCAGTCCGGGCTTGCCGCTTCGGCTTCAGGCTGAAACCAATGCAGCGAATAACGATCTGGCCCGGAGTACGGTGGCCGAAGTTTACGCTCAGATTATTGAGGATTTGAATTTCGCCGAGCAGAACCTTCCGTTAAATTATACCGATGAATTGACCAATGTCTCGCATCCGCATCGGAATTCGGCAATTGCGTTTAAAACGAAAGTTTATCTGGCTCAATCTAAATGGGATGACGTAATCCGGGAAGCTGACAAGATTGTTTCCGCTTCTGCTCCCTTTACGGCCACCACGGGCGTAAAGCATGCCTTGCAAGCCAATATTGCTTCGGTCTTTGCCGTACCGCAAACCACAACGGAAAGCATCTTCTCGCTCGTTTTCACCAATCAGGACAACCCAGGAACGCAGAATCAATTTGGCTTTTACTACCTACCGACAGGTAACAGGGAGTATTACCTGAACCCGGCAGGAATTCTGGGCGAAAGCACCTGGAAATCGACCGATGCCCGCCGCCAGTTTGTGGTTACTTCGGGCGGGCAGCAGTGGTTATCGAAATACTCGAGTCCGTCGCCTTATACCGACAAAGCTCCAATTATTCGCTACGCGGAAGTGCTATTGAACCTTGCTGAGGCACGAACCCGCTCGACCAATTCAGTAGATGCCCGAGCCGTTCAGTTGCTGAGTGCCGTGCGATCAAGGTCGGATGCTTCCACGCAGTGGACTACCGCCAGCTTTCCTAATGCCAGTGCTTTGCTGGAAACGATTCTAAAAGAACGCCGCATTGAGTTTTTAGGCGAAGGCTTACGCTCTATTGACATTTACCGGCAGAATCTAACGTTTCCAGCAAAAGGCACTGTACCGGCCATCGTACCGAGCGATCCTACCTATGTATGGCTCATTCCAGCCAGTGAGTTAACCGCTAATAAGCTAATGACCCGTAATTAATCACAGGCAGCAGGCATCTAGCTTGAATAAATGCCTGCTGCCTAATCTAACCTCAATTCTCAATCTACTGATTGACAAATGATTAATAGGTTTGGCTAAAAAAATAAACGTTATTAGTCTATAAAATCTATAGATTTATTTGGATAATGTATTTTCACGTATATATCTTTGCAGAGTCTTCAATTACTTCCCTGCAAAAGTAGTTACGGCTTATAAAGAAAGGTGGAGAGACAGGCTCTTTGAATCCTTAGCAACTTTCCTGAACGGAATCAGTGCTAACCTGCCTAACATTTTTAGGAACTATAAACCCAACAACCAACCATGAACGCTAAGCTATTCGCCTGCAATGCTCGCTGCTGCACCTGCTGCTGCTGAGATCCGTCCAACCTCAACTAATCACGAAAGTCATTTGCATCTGCCTGCCTGCACTGGTGTATATGCTTTCTTTCTCTGCACGCGTTTCAACGCGAGTGCATTTCCTAACTATTTCTAACACATCTATTTATGAAAATGAAAGCCATTTCATTCCTGAAAGGCACGGCCCTTACTTTGTCCGTACTCAGTGGTTTTTCTTCGCAGGCTCAGCAAACTCAATTCCCGAAAGAAGGCGTTTGGCGGGGCGTTTTCACCATTAACGAACAGAAGGTTCCCTTTAATTTTGAAGTAAAGGGTAATAAAGCCGAAGACGCTACTTTCACCCTCATCAATGGCACCCGTCAGGATCACTTCCACGTCAAACAAACGGCTTCTGATTCTTTATTTATTAAAATGAATACGTACGATGCCGCACTGGTAGCTAAGGTTCACCCCGACGGCCACCTCACGGGTGAATACCGTAGTCTGGTGCCCAGCTTCCGGGGTAACTCGCTGCCTTTTACGGCGGAATACGGTAAGTCTTACCGATTCGTTGAACCCGGTAAAGACATTGCACCAGCGGCTAACCTGAGCGGGAAATGGGAAATCAAACTCATTAGTAAAGAACCGGTTGCGAATCAGGTCGCTTTACTCGAACAAAAGGGGAATAAACTGACGGGCGTGATCATGACGGTCGTGGGTGATTCCCGTGAACTGGAGGGGACTGTTCAGGGAAATGAATTTGTTCTTTCGGGCTTCACCGGGCCTAATCCCGTATTGATCAAAGGAAAAATCAACGAGGACAAAACCTTATCCGCCGAAATTGATCGTGGGTTATACGTTACTCAAAAGCTGGAGTGGACGAAAAACAAAAAGGCCGAACTTCCGGATCCCTATGCTCTGACTCAACTGAAGGAAGGTCGGAATAAATTAGATTTCACTTTCCCCGATCTGAATGGAAAAACCGTAAAACTGAGCGATGCCAAATACAAAGGCAAAGTGGTCATCGTGGAAATCATTGGGACTTGGTGCCCCAATTGCACGGATCAGACGGCTTTTCTTTCCCCCTGGTATAAGGCCAATAAACATCGCGGTGTAGAAGCCATCGCGGTTGGTTTTGAACAGAAAGATGATCTGGAATACGCCAAGTACACGCTGGGTAAACTGAAAGAGAAATACGGTATTGAATACGACATTCTCTTCGGTGGTATTGCGGATAAAAAACTGGCTTCCGAGAAATTCGCGGCCCTCAATAAAATGATGGCGTTCCCAACAACGATCATCATTGGTCGGGATGGAACCGTGAAGCAAATCCACACGGGTTATACCGGGGAAGTAACGGGGAAATACTACAAAAACTACGTGAAGAAGTGGAATAAAGACCTGGACAAATACATTGCTGAAGAAGCTCCGGCCAGCAGCGATGTGGCCGCACGATAATCGTTCGATCGTCAAAGTTGATTTGCCATGTATTCGAGTATCGGGTAGTTTACCCGATACTCCTTAAAAAACCATAATTCGCTACTAATCAACTACATTTACAAAAACCTAAACAAAACTTGTCATGAAAAAAGTACTCGCTCTCCTCGCCCTTGCGTCATTCGCATTTACAAAGCCTCAGGCTACGGTTACTTACAAAGTAGATACCCAGAAAAGCACTATCGTGTGGAAAGGTAAAAAAGTGACCGGTGAACACTATGGCAACGTTACCCTTACCAGCGGCACCCTAATTGCTGATAATGGTAAGTTGAAAGGCGGTTCGTTTGAAAGCGATCTTCGCACGCTGACGGTTACAGATTTAAAAGATCAGGAATACAACCAGAAGCTAGTCAATCACCTCAAAGGGGATGATTTCTTCGCGGTTGACAAACACCCTAAATCAACCTTTGTGATTACGTCGGTAACCCCACAGGCAGCGGGTCAGGTGCAGGTCAAAGGGAAGTTAACCATCAAGGGCATTACGCAGGAAGTAAGCTTTCCTGCCACGGTAAAGGCTGATAAAAACCAGTTAACGGCATCAGCTAAAATTCCGGTAGATCGTACCAAATACGATATCAAATTCCGTTCGACTAATTTCTTCGAAAATCTGGGTGACAAAGCCATCCACAATGACTTTGAACTGGATGTAAACTTAGTGGCTAACGCGGGCGGCACGGCTTCGGCGAGTCGATAATCTTTCCTTGTTTATGAGAAAAATTTTTACTAGGCTAGTCGTTTTACTAGCCAGTGTGACCTCGCTATGGGCTCAGGAAAGCGTTCAGCAACTCGAATGGGATTATTCGCTATCGAAGACCGCTCTCCAGCCCGGTGACGAAGTAGAGCTCATCGTGAGAGCCAAAGTTGAAAAAGGATGGTCTTTGTACTCTTCTGATTTTAAGGCAGATATAGGTCCTCAGCCCACTCATTTCGAGTTCGTATCTAATGGCACGTATTCAGTGCTAGGTCCGGTCGTTCCCATTTCGCCCCAAACGAAGCAAGACAAAACCTGGGAAATGAATGTCTCTTACTTCACGAAACAGGCCGAATTTCGCCAGAAGGTCAGAATCGATAAACTGGATTATTTTTTCACAGGCTACATCACTGGTCAGGTTTGTCACGATAAAAAAGGCTTATGCGTTCCTTTCCGACAAGCGTTTAATTTTGATCCCCGAAATGCCCAATGAAAGTCTTTTTCCTCGCTCTGGGGGGGATTCTATTACTCTTTCTGAACTTCAGGTTTATTACTTCAGAAGAACCCCTAAGCAAAGTAGAACTGGGCAAAAAGCTCTTTTTTGACCCTATTCTTTCCGAAGATCGCACCATTAGCTGTGCTTCCTGTCACAAACCCGAATTTGCCTTTGCGGATACGATGTCCTTCAGTCTGGGTGTGCGAAATACCCCCGGTGAACGTAATACGCCTTCGGCGATGAATCTGGCAGGTCGGTTGCAACTCTTTTGGGATGGGAGGTCATCGTCTCTAGAAATGCAGGCTCTGGAGCCGATTGCGAACCCAACCGAAATGAACTTGCCCATCGCCGAAGCTGTATCCCGCCTTAATGGCGACAAGTTTTACGCAAAGGCTTTTCGTAAACTTTATAAATCAGACGTTACGGCTACTCAACTGGCAGAGGTAATTGCGGCCTATGAGCGAACGCTGGAAACCAGTAATACGCCCTATGACCGGTATATCAATGGGGACGATGCGGCCATGTCGGCTTCGGCCATTCGTGGCAGAAATCTGTTCATTGGTAAAGCCAATTGTGCCAATTGCCACTCAGGAGAAGATTTCACGGCAGATCGGTTCAAGAACATTGGTTTATTCGATGGAAAGGATTTGCTGGATCAGGGGCGGTTCAGGATTGTAAAAGACAGTACTTACCTGGGTCACTTTAAAGTTCCGGGCTTGCGTAACGTGGCCTTAACGGCTCCGTATATGCATAACGGTATGTTCAAGACACTGCGGGAAGTCATTAATTATTACAACCATCCCGACCAGTTTGTCAAGAATGGTTTCAACCGGGACCCCTCTCTTAGTACCCCCCTGAATTTAAGCGAAGGTGACATTACTGATCTGGAGGCGTTTCTGCATGCGTTGACCGACGATCAGTTCACTAAAAAGTAAATCAATGAACCCGAGCTTCCCCTGCTCGGGTTTCTTTCAACTCATTTATTCTACTAATTCTATAGATTTAGTAAATTAATATATGAAACACTATCTTTACCTGACTTTCTTACTGATTATCAGTTTAACTACGAAGGCACAGCAACGAATTATCAGTGGTAATGTAAGCTCTTCCGCCGACAGCGGTCCCATTCCGGGAGCTTCTGTTTACATCAAAGATACCACACATGGCAGCTCAACCGATGTCCAGGGTAACTTCAGGCTTACGTTCAATAAAGGGACTACCCTTATTATTTCTGCCATCGGTTACCAGACGCAGGAAGTGGCTCTGAATGAGTCGAATCAATACGTCATCCGGCTGGAATCTTTGGCGAATCAATTGGGTGAAATTGAAGTAGTAGGCTCCCGAAACGCCAGTCGTACCCGAACAGATTCTCCCGTTCCCGTCGATGTAATTGATCTGAAACCCTTGAAAGAATCGGCTCCCCAAGTGAGTATTACCCAACTTCTGCAATACGTTTCGCCTTCCTTTCACTCGGTCAATGGCAGTAATGCCGGGGATGCGGGTTCGGCCCTGAATCTTTCGCAGCTACGGGGTTTAGGCGTAGATCAGGTCTTAGTACTGGTGAACGGCAAACGTCGCCATAAAAGCTCTAATGTTAACTGGGGTGGATTGGGCAACGGAGCTACGGGTTATGACCTGAACTCTATTCCAACGGGTTCGATTGAACGCGTGGAAATACTCCGGGACGGAGCCGCTGCTCAATACGGCTCAGACGCGATTGCCGGGGTTATTAACATCGTTTTGCGGAAAAGCACCGACGAACTAACGGCAACCTCAACCGTCAGCACGCGGCGTCGCGGCGATGGAACTACGACGCGAACCAGTGCCAATTATGGATTTTCGCTGGGTAACAAAGGCGGTTTTTTCAATGCAACGGCTGAATTTGCCACGCAAGGAATTTCCCTGACTCCCGGCAAAGACGATTCGGGTTTGTACAACGGCCCGATTTACGGCGGAGGAGCCAATACCCGGGCTTACGATGCCATTTATACCAAAGAAATTGATGAGGCTATCCTCGCCAAGCGAGGCATTGATCGGCACTTTTTTGATCAACGCGGTGGCGGTTCTAACAAAGCCAAAGACGCGTTACTCTTTTTCAACGCGGCCATTCCCCTGAAAGAAGAAGCGGAAATCTATGCTTTTGGCGGAATCAGTCACCGCAACTCACAGTTTACGGCAGTCTATCGTCTGCCCGGCTGGAGTGAGCGAACCAACTCGTTTTTATACCCCGACGGTTTTCTACCCGCGATGGAAAACATCATCACCGATAAGTCTCTGACGCTGGGCATTAAAGGAAAAGTACACGGGTGGAATGTTGATTTTTCGAATGTTTATGGGAAGAATGATTTCGGTAACGTCATCACCAATTCCATCAATGCTAGTCTGGGTTTGAAAAGCCCAACTACGTTTGACGCAGGAAAGTATAACGCCAGTCAAAACACGGCCAGCCTTGATTTCAGTCGTTACTTTGATCGGGTGTTGAAAGGATTGAACGTTGCCCTGGGTGCCCAGTACCGGGTGGAAACCTATCAGATCATTGCGGGAGAGGAAGCATCCTACAGCAAAGCCGATTTACGCACGATTTATGACATTGATACCACGACGGCAGGTATTCCTTACCTGAATAATGCAGGCAGCATTGGTCTAAACGGTCTTTCGCCCGGCTCACAAATCCACGCCGGATTCCGTCCAGCCAACGAGGTCAATGTAAACCGGGCCATTTCAGCGGGTTACCTGGACCTAGAAGCAAACCTTACCCAGAACTGGTTACTGTCGGGGGCCTTTAGGGTAGAGAATTTTTCAGATTTTGGAAACGTAACCACCTATAAAGTAGCCACCCGTTACAAATTCAGCAACTGGTTAAGCATCCGGGCTTCGCATAACACCGGCTTCCGGGCCCCCGATCTGGCTCAGTTCTATTATACCGAAACGTCCACGAGTTTCCAGCAGGGCCGGGCTATTGATCAGGTAACGGCTTCCAACAAAAGTGCCGCTACCCGGGCATTAGGGTTCCCTTCCCTAACGCCTGAAAAATCAAAAGGGTACACCTTCGGGTTTACTTCCCAACCCGTTCGGAATCTGGAGTTAACAGCGGATGCGTATCTGGTTGAGGTGAACAATCGGGTAGGCAATACGGGTAACTTCTCAGCAACCGATACCAATTTACCCCTGGAAGTACGTACCCTCTTCGTGCAAACGGGAACGACACAGGCCAAGTTTTTCTATAACTCCTTTAGTACCCGCACGAAGGGTATTGAGTTTACAGGAAGTTATAAAACACCCTTCCGCAGTGGTCAGTTAACGCTTCTGGTGGGAGGCAACTTTGTAAAGAATGAAGTAACCAATGTCCATACACCCAAAGGGTTGGAAGCCTATCGTTACATTATTTTTAACGAAGGCGAAAAGGCCCGGGTTACCTCCAACATTCCCGGTCAGAAAATTACACTTCAGGCTTTCTACCGTCAGGGACGTTTTAATTACCTGCTTCGCACGGTATATTTCGGATCGGTTACTACGGCTACAGCCCTGAATGCCACCTTCCCCCGACCTGATTATTTCTTCCAAAAACTCAATCCTATCTGGGTAACGGACGCTTCGGTAGGTTACCGCGTTTCTTCGGCCATTCAGGTAACGGCTGGTGTCAATAACCTCTTTAATCAGCTCGGCGATTATTCTCAGGTAGTCAGCCTGCGTAATCCGACGGTAGTTGGGATTCAAAACGGCAGTGCAGGGATTCAGCCCTTCGCCCGCCTTTCTGTCACTTTCTAAAAACAGCATCCATGAACAAGCTCTTCATAAAAGCAGGTCTGTTACTCACGTTCATTACAGGTTTGACTTCCTGCAACAAAACCGATTATCTTGATATTAACGCCTCCGAACGTCCTGCATTAGCGGCCTATGTTCGCTTTGTGAACGCCCGTACTACCGCCACGCCCGTTCAGTTCTGGACGTTTACCAATCAGATCACTTCCACTGCCTTAGCCCCCGGTAATGCATCTGCGTATCTGCCTACGGTTTTTGGAAACGTTCAGATTAACCTGACGGAAGGTTCGGGAACGAGTTACAAAGCGTCTCAACAGTTTGGAAACAGTGCCACTTTTAGCAGTTCTGGCGGGCCGAATGGTCCCATTGCGGATTTTTATCATACCGTTTTTGCCACTCGTAAAAACCGGACTTCTGGAGACACACTCATTCTCTTCTACGATAATCTGACTACTCCGGCTGCGGGCAAAGCCAAGTTTCGTTTCGTTAATCTTTCCCCCGATCAGGGAGCTGTGACGGTAACGGGTTCGGATGTTACTTTTACGAATGTGGCTTACGGAAGAGCGGCGAATTCAGCCCTGACCGGAGAAACGTCAAGTGCCTACACGCTCGGGCCCTTTGTAGAAGTAACTGCTGGAACGAAAACGCTTAACGTCAGTAATACGACGGGTGTTCTCCACTCAGCCTCCTACACGTTTCAGGACGGAAAAATTTACACCCTCTTTACTCAGGGTTCGCCGGGTGCCTTGAAAGTGGTTTCCCTCCTGCACAACTAACGATTCACTTCATCTATAGATTCGCGTTTAGCTTTAATCTTAACCGTCGGCTATCAGAGTCGGCGGTTTTATTTATTAACAATGATCGTCTTTAGAACTTCCTGAGCCTTTTTATTTTCTTCGGGTAAGCCAATGGTAATGCGAATCCAGGTCTCGTAGGGAGCAAAGGCCCGTCCAATTTTAATACCAGCTTTCGTGAAGGCCGCTTCCGTTTCAGTATATGGTTTTTTCGTATCCAGATACACAAAATTGGCCTGAGAATTCGTATGAGTTACCTTCCATTCATCAAGCCATTGATTCCACTTTTGACGTTCTTGCTGGATTTGTTGGGTTACTTTGGGTAAATAAGCTTCGTCCTCCAGCGAAGCCAGAGCCGCTACCACCGACAGGCGGTTTAAATCATGGACATTACCCAACCCCTGAGCTTTCAGGTAACTGGCTAATTCTTTAGTCATGACGGCATAACCGATCGATAAACCCGCCAGTCCATAGGCTTTAGCAAAGGTTCTGAAAACCATAACATTATTACCCTTTTTAAGATCAGCCACGGCGGTTCGGCCCTGAAAGCCACCCGTAAATTCCAGATACGCTTCATCCACTATAACCAAGGCTTTCTTACTGGTTTTCTCAATAAAATTATGGAAGGCCTTCGCGTCATTCACCGTTCCCGAGGGGTTATGCGGATTCACCAGAAAGATGGCTTGGGTTCGTTCATTTACCTGCTTACTCAGGGCAGGTAAATCGTTTTCTTTATTCGCATTCAGTGGCACCGAGATTACCTTTCCACCCACCCGGGCCGCCGCGTGAACCAACACGGGGTAACCCGGAACGGAGTAAATGAACTCGCTCCCAGCCCCGCCCTTTAATCCCAGGTAAATTCCCAGTTGATCCAGAATTTCACCCATCACAATCTGATCTGCCGAGACCCCTTCTCGTTGAGCGATGGCTTTTAGTAGTAACTCCCCTTCTTCACCCGTATACCGACTTAATCGATTTTTTTCCGCTTCCAGTCGCTGATAAACCGCAGGAGAAGGGCCATAGGGATTCTCATTCAGCGAAAGAGGAATAACCTGAGCTTCCATTCGCGTGATCAGGCTCAAGATCAGGAAAACAATCGCGTAAACGTGTCTTTTTTTCATCGCTGTCAAAATTCACTAGTCTTTATTTTCAATGTATTTAAGGAAACCATCTGAGCTTATCAGAAATTTAGTGATGGCCACAACTTAATATAACGATTTCATATATACGTTATATTAAATCTGAGACTAATTCATCTGAATTTTCGATGATAAGTTATTAGAAACCCAAGGCATTCCAATAAGATTTCTAATGATAATCCTCAACTGATAATCCTCAACCCAACCATCGTATTCAGAGGCTTTTATAACGTATTCAGAGGCTTTTATAACATTGTAAAGATGAAACGCAGTGTTGCAAATTACTAATATAGCCTATAGATTTTATAGATTATTTTCATTTCTGTGGAATAATAACAAGATTTGCAGTCTGTAAAAGACATCCATTTTGCTTTTCTCTCTGGGTCGATTTGTCATTCTTGAAAGTAGTTCAGGCAGGAATTTGCTCGTATGGTTTCATCATTAATTGAGTACCTGGACTGCTTAAAACTAGTCTATTGTTAGCCTCACTCTATCGAAATGAAGCGTACCTTTTTATACTTCTTCACTGCCCTTTGGGGGATCAGCCTGGGGCAGGCTCAAACGCCGCAGCGACCCAACATCGTCTTCATTTTCTCGGATGACCACGCGTATCAGGCCATTAGTGCTTATGGCAGCAAGCTGGCTCAAACGCCTAACATTGACCGCATTGCCCGCGAAGGAGCTTTGCTTCAGAACAATGTGGTGACTAACTCCATTTGTGGCCCCAGCCGGGCTACTTTGCTGACAGGGAAGTACAGTCATAAAAATGGCTATACCGTCAACGAACGCAAGTTTGATATTAACCAGCCCGTTTTCCCGGAATCCTTACAAAAAAACGGTTATCAAACCGCGTGGATTGGAAAAATGCACCTGGGAAGCCTCCCCAATGGCTTCGACTACATCGACGTTTTACCCGGTCAGGGTCATTATTACAGTCCGGATTTTATCAACGGAAAACGGGATACCGTTCGGCATGAAGGGAAGTATGTCAGTAACGTAATCACTGAGCTTTCGCTGAACTGGTTAGAAAAACGAGATCAGTCTAAACCCTTTTTTCTGGTGGTAGGTCATAAGGCCACCCACCGCGAATGGTTACCCGATATTCAGGATTTAGGAGCGTACGACGGCGTTACTTTCCCCCTACCCGCCAATTTTTACGATGCCTATCAAAACCGGGAAGCGGCGGAAAAGCAGGACATGACCATCGAAAAAACGATGCGATTGAAGGAAGATTTAAAGGTACATCTGGACTACGAAGCCCAAAGGCTCTATGGGGAGTATAAACGCTTTACCCCCGAGCAGAAGAAAGCGTTCCGGGATTATTACGAAGGCAAAGTCAGTAAAGAATTTGATGAGAAAAAGTTAAGCGGCAAAGCCCTGACCGAGTGGAAATACCAGCGTTACCTGAAAGATTACCTCGCTACCGCCAAGTCGCTGGACCGTAACATTGGTCAATTGCTCGATTACCTCGATCAGTCGGGACTGTCGAAAAATACGGTAGTGGTGTATGCTTCCGATCAGGGGTTTTACATGGGCGAACACGGCTGGTTTGACAAGCGATTCATCTACGAAGAATCCCTGAAAACGCCCTTTGTGATTCGCTATCCGGGCGTAATTAAACCCGGAATCAAGGTGGCTCCGCTGGTTTCCAACATTGACTGGGCTCCGACCATTTTGGACATTACCGGCACAAAAATTCCGCCGGAAATTCAGGGAAAATCTTTTTTACCGCTTTTGAAAGAACAAAAACCTGCCGACTGGCGGAAAGCGGCTTATTACCATTATTACGAATTCCCGGAGCCTCACCACGTCTATCCGCACTTCGGCGTTCGTACGGATCGTTATACGTTGGTACATTTTTACGGCGAGATTGAACGCTGGGAACTCTATGATTTGCAGAAAGATCCTCACCAGCTAAAAAATTTGTACGGCGAGAAGAGCACTGAAAAAATCACGACTGAACTGAAAAGTCAGCTAAAGCAACTGATGATTGACTACGATGATCAGGAAGCTCTACGCTTGCTGAATAAATTAGTTAATTAATTTTGAGGAATGTAGCGGTGCCTTTTAGTTACTGCCTTCTCTAAACTAAACTCATTCGTGCATGTTTCGAATTTCATGGTTACTGGGTCTGATTCTGTTAAACTCCTGCCAGGATCGAAAACAACCCGCAACCAACCAAGCTACCATTCCGGTATGTGAAACAGGGGAAGCCATTCCCAGCCGAGTCGCTTACATTAAAACGAATTCCAGCCGTACGAAAGTAAAGCCCGGTTCCACCCAGGGAATGGTTCGCATTCCCGGCGGTGATTTCACCATGGGGTCCAACGAATTCGAAGATACCCAACCCTTACACGCCGTTCACGTAGATGCCTTCTGGATGGACGAACACGAGGTAACCAACGCGGAATTTGCGGCCTTTGTAAAAGCAACGCATTACGTAACGGTTGCCGAGCGTCCTCTAAATCCCGCAGATTTTCCAGGTGTTCCGGCGGCTGACCTCGTTCCAGGTTCGGCGGTCTTTACCCCTCCTACGCAGCCGGTTTCGCTGGAGAATCCGCTTCGCTGGTGGAGCTACGTGCCGGGAGCGAACTGGAAACACCCTAAAGGTCCCCATAGCATTTATAAGCCGAACGATCCCGTTATCCACGTGTCCTACGAAGATGCCGCCGCGTATGCTCAATGGGCCGGTAAGCGGCTCCCTACCGAAGCCGAATGGGAGTTTGCCGCTCGGGGCGGAAAGGCACAAGCCACCGTTTATTACTGGGGTAATGATCTCAAGCCGAAAGGGCAATGGGTAGCCAATATCCATCAGGGCCACTTCCCGGACCATAACGCTCAGGAAGATGGCTTTGCCGAATTAGCTCCCGTGAAAACCTATCCGGCCAATGCGTATGGATTGTATGACATGGAAGGCAATGTCTGGGAATGGTGCTCGGATTTTTATCGTCCTGATTACTACGCACAAAGTAGCAAAGATAACCCTAAAGGCCCTCAGGATAGTTACGATCCACAGGAGCCAGGAGCGGTAAAACGGGTGCAACGCGGTGGTTCGTTCTTATGCAGCGATCAGTATTGCATTCGCTACAAGTCCGGCAGTCGCGGAAAAGGCGAAGTAAGCAGCGGCAGTAATAACCTGGGATTTCGCTGCGTAAAAAGTTTATAAACGAAAAGCCTTTACTGCCTAAAGGCTTTTTCATTAGCTTAGAAATCGTGAAGTCCGACCGGCAGAATAATTAATTTTTACCAGTATGATTGTTCCCCGGCCGGGTTTGGAATCTATTTCCATTTTGCCATTCATAATAGCAACCCTTCTTTTCATGCTTTGAAGCCCCATCCCCCGCTTTTTTACCAGTGACGGCTCAAATCCCCTGCCATCATCTTCAATAATCAGGTTAATCTGCTTTTTATACCAGGTAAGCTGTATCGTAACTTCCTTGGCCTCTGCGTGTTTGAAAATATTATTAATCGTTTCCTGAATGATGCTGTACAAGGTCACTTCCATTACCGTTTCGAGACGGTCTTTTTCGAAGCCTTCGGAATGAATGGTAAATTTGGGCGATTCGATCTGACCATACATTTCGGTAATCATTTCCAATAGGCCTAATTGCAGCAGAGCCGCTGGGTAAATATTGTGAGCAATATTTCTGCATTCCTCCGAGGCCAGTAAAAGCATTTGATCTGTTTGATCAAAAACGTCTTTCATATTCTCCGAAGACATTTTTTTCAACAGCCCGACATTCAGTCGAATGGCAGAAAGTAACGCCCCCATTTTATCGTGAAGATCGCGGGCCATGCGTTCCCGTTCTTCGTGACGAGTCTGCATTTCAACGCGATACTGGGTCTCCTTCACTCGCAATAATTGCAGCTGATCCAGGTAAAAACGATACGCAATGCCAAGCGTTAGTAAGAACATTTCCCAGAGGGTTCCCATGTAATAAGCATTGAATAACTGACTGGAGGCAATCTGATGCCAGTTTGAAAGTGATTCTATAAAACCAATGACAATTACAGGAACTGTGGCAAAAGCAAAAAGCCACGCAGGTTTATATTTTCTCCTGAAGGATTTAACCGCAAATAGTAAGGTAACTAAAAACAGTCCATCTAAAAAGGGATAAAACACGGCCCTTAATTCAAATAACCGTAGATCTGCGATATAGGTTGTAATCAATAGAATCAGAAGAATAGCGATCAGCACATAGCCTATTTTCAACCAAAACTGGTCGGAGGGTTTATTTATTTTTAGAAATTCTTTTGTGAAGAAGAAATAACAAATAGCAATAGAAACTACTAAAATCCCGAACACATCTTTATTGTAGACTATTTCAGGAATTGCTGAGGTCCAGTAATAATAATATTCATTCTGCATAAGCATGACCATCAAAGATGTACTTACGCAGGCACTGTATAAGAAATAAAGTCTACTTCGAAACAACAGCATCAGGGCAATTCCAAAACATAACATTAACATCATTCCCCCTACATACAAGTGCTGATATAAGGTTTGTTTGGAAATAAACTCCTGCCCTACCGTTTTTTCAAATAAATAAAATGGACTCAAGGAAAGCTTATAGTTATTTTCTTTAACTCTTAGAAACAAACGATTCGTTTTACCGGGCTCTAGGGTGAAGGTATAAATAAGAAAATTCGTTGGGTAAATTCGTTTACAGAGGGGTTGTACGGTGCCTATTTGAGGAAGGAATTGAAGGCGACTTCCCTGAATATAGCCTTCAAGAAAGTCAATCCCTTTCGTAACAAACATTAAAGTAATGGGATGTGAACCTGTATTTTTCAGAAAACTTTGAAAATAAACTGGTTCTTTACGGCTACCCATGTTTTCACCCGGTATTTTTTTCCATGATCCCCCTAAGGAATCTTCAGAAAAAAACGTAACTGGTATTAAGTCAGCGTTGGTAAATTTATTAGAAACAAGTAAGGTATCCTGTGCATAAGAAACAGCTATCAATTTACATATAAAGAAAAGAAGCAATAAGTATTGTTTTTTCATAATATACCCTGTCGGTGTGCTTTATTCACCAATTCTGCCGCATTTTTTGCACTAAATTTTCTTAATAAATGTGATCTAAATTCACTGACAGTAAATTTTTTAAGTCCTATTTCATCGGCAATGTCCATATCGGTTAACCCTTGAGCAATGAATGTTAGTACTTCCTTTTCACGCCGGGTTAACTGTACCGTTTCAGTAATCTTAGTTTCATTTCTGAGATCTTTTCTGTGAAGTATCTCTTCAACCTGATTTTGCAAATACTTGGTGCCGGAATGCACTTGCTGGATAGCTTTTAATAACTCTGTCAATGAGGTATTTTTAAGCAAATAGCCCATCGCTCCAAGTTGAATGGATTTTTTAATGAGGCTATAGTCATTATAACTGGATAGAACAATACTTTTAACGTGTGGCATATGCTCCTGAAGATATTCCAGAATCTGAAAGCCGCGATCTACATTCGGTGTTAACTTGCCATGTTCTGGAATACTCAAATCCAGTAAAACAATATCTACTTTGAGTAAGGATAAGGCTCGTAACGCTTCTACTTTATTTGTACAAATACCTACTACGTTAAATTGGCTCTGTTCAGAGAATAACCTTTGAAAAGATTCAGCTAATATATGCTGATCTTCCACAATTAATAATTGAATAATGGGATAATTGTTCATAGATGTTCACAAATGAGGTTGAAATACTACTACTTTTTTTGACGAATAAATATAAAATCTCCACCCTTTCCGTCATCACCAACGTTGTAAATAATACCGTACTGAGGCTGTTGCTTAATTCCTGAAAACCCAGGATTGGACTCCAGTGCCTGTAATATCTGAAAATACAGGTAACTTCCCTGTAAATAAGGGAGAGGGGATTGCCGTAGGTTTTCGACCAGAAGCTGGGCAAAAATGCTTTGATCGGGTACTTCTTCTTTAGCTCCACTGGTTAAAGCGTGACGACTGCGGGTGGTTTGATACCGCTCAGCCACTTTTGCGTTCAAAATCTCACCCGCCGTTTTTGTTGATCGGTTGGTCTGAAAAAGAGTGCCGCTGAAGCACGCATCTACAACCACTAATAGGTGTCGGCATTTGATTACCCTGAGCTTCGTTACAATATCGTTGTTGCTCACCCATTCGGCATCGGACTCCCGCTCGGCATCCACAGGTAACCAGTAACCCGCCTTACTTTCCTCGTCCCAATGGCCATGCCCTGCGTAATAAATCAGAACATTATCTTTTTCCGTTACTTTTCTTCGCAATTGTTCAAAAGCATGCAGCAAACTAGCCCGGTTAGGATTGGTCAGTAACTGAACATTTTCCGGTTCAAACGTATAGTTACTCAGCAATACTTCCTTAAGCATGGTCGCGTCAGCAATAGGATAACTCAAAGGATTCAGCCCTTTACTAACCTGATAGTCATTAATTCCAATCAGTAAAGCATAATAGTTTCCTTCAATAGTTTTAGAAATAGTTCCTACGGGAGCGTCTCCTATTTCTGTACCTCTCGGTGCCAGGGGATAGGGTTTCACATCTGCATTAACATCTTCTGAAACAATAGTTAAAACGATGAAATAAATCGTTTTCCCATTCAAATATTTACCAATCGTTTCAACGCGACTATGGCCTTTTACTAACGTTGTTCTAAAGGTTTTATCCCTACGTTGGCTATGGCTACCGGAATCTACAAAGCCAAATTGTTGGACTAAATCTCTTCTCATTTTAAAAACCTGAGTCGGGTTTTCGATCACAAAAGTTAAACGTGGACTTCCCTCACAGTACGTAATGCTTTCATTCCATTCTCCCTCATTCCCCTGCATGGTTCTTTTAAATTCAATGCAAAGTTTATGCGTTTCAGAATTGATAAATGCCTTTTCGTATACAAAACCCAGGTCTGCAATTATTCCTTCTCTGTTTACACCTTTGGCTAGACTGATTTCAAATAGGTCATTCCACCTTAAATAACCCACCTGAGCATTCGCCTTTGTAATTAGACCGACTGCAATAAAAAACAATAAATATCGTCTAATAAATTCCGTTTTGCAATGTTCAAACCTCATACTCTTAATTCTCTTCTGATGCTCCTCGTTAATGTAAGGAATAGGCAACGGTAGCCTAAGGACTTAAATAATTCAAGTTTATTAGCAAGATAAATTCATTCTTAATGATAGTTACCAAACACGCCTATATATTGATAGTATTGTATTATTTATATTCTAATAATTTTATAAATCATATATTCAAAATAAAACTAATCTTAATTTTAAAACAAACTTTTTGCTTATTAAGGCACCTTTTTAAAAATAAACTAATATTATATTACTGTCACTATTGATTATTTACATAAAATATAAATACTATTTTCAAAACCAATCTCTTGCAAATGATCTCTTAACCAAGATTTATTCACCACCTGTTGCAGGCTTTTGTTCAAATTCGTAAAATTTCTCCCTTGATATATTATAATGTTATATCTTTCCTTTCTATGGGGGTTAAATAGGTTAGTCAGTAATGTTTCAGACTTACGTTCGAGCTCCACTTGTTCACTACATGTACAATAGTTCTGTTTAAAATTGAATTGATGTATTAGTTGCTCCTGAGTGATAGGCTTATCCCTGTAGTTAATATAAATAATTAATCTTTTTGTATTGATTACAGAAATAAGCCCAAGATCTGCATATATATCTATTCGCATGAGCTTCGATAACTGATCTGTTTTTTTTTCCTGAAAATCAAAACCTGGTTGTGTCTTTAGTTTTGCCGTTTCCTGGCATTCATACTTTTTATGTTTAACCCAGGGGTCGGCATTAGTACCATACCCTTTTTTTGCTTTGACAATGGGTTGTTCTAATTCTACTTTATAACCTACCATTTCATCAGCATCCATTTCTGTCTGTTTTATTTCTTCTCCGTTTCCCCTAAAAAGTATAGGTACATCGTCACTATTACCAATCAATTGCAGTTCAACCCGGCGGTTCTTACTGCGGCCTTTTTGCGTATGGTTGGATGCAAGGGGAACTGCAGACCCAAATCCTCTCGTGCTTAATTGCAATGGCATTATTCCTTTGGTAATTAAAAAGTGTCTTACCATTACTGCTCGACTAGTAGAAAGAGCCTTATTCTTTTGAGGCTCCCCCGTATTATCCGTATGCCCCTCCAGAACCAACTTCGCTTTAGGAATCTGTTTAAAATAGCATGATACAGCCGTTAGATATACTTGGGCAGAAGCGGTTAATTGATTCGCTCCGTATTCAAATTCGATATTTTTTAAATGTATGGCTTTATTCTTAACCGTTTCTTCACGATCCTTTTCCATAGCCTTCATGATCCCCAATAATTCTTTATCAGAAGTATCCTGAGTAAAGCCCTTCGGGCCTGTTAAAAAATAAATCATTAATGCGAAGAAAGCAGGTATTTTTTTCATATTCGAACAGAGTAATGCTAACATTATCTGTTTTGCTCAACAGATCATCAAACACCTTTTCATTGAATACCACACTTGAAAGGTAATTGGCGGATTAGTCATTTTCTAGATTTGCACATAGGTCTTTAAAGAGATTCTGTTTATAAAAACCACTTTGCCTTCTGTTAGTGGTAATTTGAAAAAGTAACCCCTTAAACCGAAAGTATTAACTGACTCATTATATTATACGCAAGCATTTCAAATGATTAGACTGGCCCCAGCCAAAGGCCGGGGCAGTCAGGATTCGGGTGTTAAATGAGCAGATAATCTTTAGGTATAGGTGGAATTTTACAATTCCCATCATCAATGTATACTCCATAACCTAATATAGCAGCACAATTACAGTTAGGAATATCATTAATGATGGGCATCAATAAATACTAAGGTTGAAGTCTAGGAGAGCAAACGGAATAAATACAGTTTTTACAACTTGATGGGCAACAAACAGTAGGATCATTTGGCTACTTTATTAAGGCCTTTCGGCGGTGACCTTTATAAAATGGTGAGTAATGGAATTTCAGTAATCCACTTGCGTTAGAGATTACCCATCAACCAGTTTCAAAGAGAGTTAAACATCTATCATAACAGAAAAAAGCATAATAATCTTATCCAGATCTCAATAGCTAAACATTAGCTTCACCTATCAGAATCACGTCTTCAATAGTACTATGCTTCAGTCTGTTACAACATATCGTGAGTTGGAAAGTATTGCGAATCTTTAGTCTTTAATTTCAAATCCTGTCCTTTGCCTGGTTACCGCCTATGGCGATAAGCAGTACCCTAAGCGAAGCAAAATTGACCTTTGAAGATTATTAAACCAACCCCTAAAAATAGGGGGTATTTCGCAGATCACTCATTTTATGAATAGCATGAGCCTATTAGAGATACTATTTCTAAATTAATCATATACAAAATAAAAATATGACAACAATTACCCCTTATTCATCTCATACCCTCGACAGATCGTTACATTTATAATCATTTATCAACGTCCTTAAGACCCATCAGTAAAGAGATTGTCCTAGATGGAACAAGCGATATAATCACTATTCTTTGTACAGAATATTCATTCGTAAATCCAGTATTATATCGTCTAACCATACCTGTGTAATGAAGGATATTTACCAAATGAATGGAAACAATTTCCAGGTATGTTTTTGATAGTCAGTGTATTTTTCTCCAAAAATGCTAATTAAAAACTTCTCTTCAATTGAAACACGATAGACGTATGATCCCGTAATAAGGATCAGAATAATCATTGTACTCCAAAAGCCTTGTAAAGTCACACCCGTTGCTACCAGAAATAGCCATGCTCCTGTGTAACTAGGGTGTCTTAAATAGCTATAAGGCCCCGTTTTTATTAACGTTGGGGTGATCTTTCCAACGGTATTCGTAAAGTTTTCTTTAAGTTCTCGAATGGCTATGTATCGAAAGGTCAAGCCCGTAATCATACCCATAAGTCCCAGATAGAATGCATAATTATTTTCCTGAAAATCAGGCATATTTCTTATAAAAATCCAGTCTATCATCAAAACCCATTGCCCTAGCCAGCTGGTTACTAAAAGAATAATCATTGAACCTCGGTCCTTCGTGTTTTCAAAATCTGCTTTGGTGATAGTTGGCTGGGTTATCAACAGCATTGCACATCCGACGACTACTGGTATTAGTTGCCAAGTAGTTAAGCTTAAGTCGTGATTACGTAGGAAATAAATCAAAACAGGCAAGCCATAAAAGAGCAATAAAGTGAAGGCTACTTTAAAGTAATTTTTCATTGAGCGTAGAGATTTAGGGCCGAGTTTTTTCAGCCCGTGTAGTGTTGGCTACCAGGATTAAAAAAGTAAAATGGAGAAGTAGGGAAACTTATCGGCTGAGGCCTTCAGCCATCATTTGGAAAGTCACTGCAATGAAGTAGAGATTTTCATTCTTTGGGTAAGTACCGAGGTAGGGAAGATTTTCAAGAAAACTGCCTTCTTTTCTGTCATTAAGGCAAGTAGGAATGGTTTCGAACTGGAATGACTTCCGCAGGGTCCGTCCTAAAGCCGTTCGGACAATGGCAACGAATCCCGATAAATTCCAGCGTTTTCCGTAATACAAAAAAGCTTTTTGTATCAAAAGAAGTACTTCAGGAGGGGCCTGAGGCTCAATTGCCAAGCGTCCATACTCTACGGTGCGGTTCCAGTCGAGCGGTAATGAAGATTTGTGAAAATCTACCTGAAAAAGATCTTCTCCCGGAAAAATTCCATTCGTAGGAACATAAGAGATGCCGTACCGAGAAGCTTGTTATTCTGGTCATATACCACCAGCACTTTCGTACGGTAGCGTTGACTCGTATGCAATTTACTGGCTTCAATCTGGTGGGTCTCCCAGTAACGCCGCTCCACCAGTGCGTAAGCTTCTGAGATTTCCTTTTTGTTTCGTGCGAGTCTGGCTCTCATGATTGTAGTGTTTTTCTAATTCACTACTGAATCGGGACGACTGCACTGAAACGTCAGGTGAAAATTTCCTTTTCTAAAAAATATTTCATAATTATCTATAAATCAGAATTATAGCTGTATTATTTTTTCCTGGCCGGGATGATTTCAAAAACAAAGGACGCTGTTCCTAACTGATCTAAGGACATTTCATCGGGTTTACTTCCACGAAAATTCGACCGAAAAAGCTTCTGATAAGGATGGTCAGATTCTTGTTCTGGGATATTGCCCCGATTAAGTACAGCCATTCGTAAGTCAAAGGGCTGGGAGGCCATCAATAGCTTGTACATTTCGATACCATAAGGCGGGGAAATCGTTTCAATTGGGTAATGAAGTGTTTGTTGCGGCTTAAGGTAAAGCCCTTCCTTGCCCCATCCTTTTCCCGGTAGAAGAACCGATGTTTTACCCTGAGGCTCAATATCGATCAGGTTGAAGTAAAAAGCCGTCTTGCCCGTATTAGTGATGCTCAGCCAACCCTGATCCTGCGTGGAAAAAATAGGGTAACCACCCGAAGCTGTTCGTTTTTCTACAACTTTGTAGTTGCCCTTTTCGTCTTTTTCCAGACGAACGGGTACGAGTTCGAGTTTTGCCTGAAAAGAATTCGAAGACTGGAGGGTTAACTCCCGCAACAATTTCGCCTGAATGTAATTTTGCAGGGCCTCTTCCGTTTTATAAACCCATTGGTCGTTCAACGGCAACTTTTGCCAAACCTCTGCATCCTGCTGGTGAATGATGAAAAGAGTATCCCTTTGTTCTTTTACCAGAACCTCCGCAGAATCGCTAACCCACACCAAGGCCTTATTATGCTCAAGTCTCTGATAAAGAGTACGTTGCCGATTCTCTGACAACTTCGTTTTGAGGAAAAGCTGCCAGTTATCCAAAGCTTTTGAGTATTCATAAACTTTGTAGAAATCCATTGAAGAAGTAGGAAGTGGCTGCTTTAAACGAACCTTGGACTGAAAAGCACTACTCTCTATTACTTCTCCTTCCAGATCGTCGTCGCCTCGAGGGCTATCAACCGAACGTAATCGAACTTTCGCTCCCTTGAACAAGCCCGAAAGTGTTCCTGCCGCCACCGTTACTTGGGTACGAAACTGGTCAACAAATCCAGTTATAGAATAAAATGTCGGACGAGTAACCCCCATCCCACCCAGAACCAATTCTTCGGAATCTCCCTCTAACTGAGGCGTTTGACCCGGGGCCTTTTGGGCCATAATGGTTGAAATTACTTCGAAAAAAACACGATAAACCGTCCCTTTTTCCAACTGTTCGAAAGCTTTACTAATGGCATAGCTTAGCGACCCTATTTTCTTGCCTTCGTCATCTTTGGTTTCGTAATTAGGCTGCGTTGATTTCGCTCCGCTGATAAATACAAGCTTACCTAAGCCTCGCCCCGAGCGGCTTTCAAACAAACCCGAGCCATTTTCGGTGGAAAGAAAATCGCTGGTCATCCCACTTTCCCCCCTCACTTGCGACTCTCCGCGAGAGGCCGTTCCCGAATGGCAGGAATCCAGAAACAGCACCACTTGCCCAGACGAACCTACCTTTTCCCGCAAACGATCCAGCCAGGTGCCTAATTCATCATCCCTCAGGTGAAGCATCCCCGAGTAAGAGGCATCAAAACGCTTAGGAGCGTCGTAAGGTACCAGGCATTCGTCTTTGCCATCGGCTTCGTCACCCGTATCGTCCTTTAACTGACAGCCGTGCCCAGAATAATGAATTACTAACTTGTCCCCCGGCTGGGCCTGATTATAAAGCTGTTGCAGGGATTGAGTAATGCCTTTTCGAGTAGCCTGAGCGTTGATACAGGTCAGGATACTGACAAATTCCTGACGTTGCAAGGTCTCTGTCAGTACCAGCCGATCGCGATCTGCATTTAAGGGAGCCCAATTCTTGTCCGCGTAATGAGCAATAGTAATAAGTAGGGCTTTTTTGGATGGATTTTTCGCCAAACTCCAGGATGCTGAACCCAGAAAGAGCCATCCGAACACCCAGAGGCGGTGAAGAATCAAGCTTTTTGCCATAGCTTCCCTATAAAGATTCCAGCATTTTCCGGGCAGAAGATTGGTAAGAATGTTGCTTATTACCAGCCATTCGCTTTAATAAATCAAGAGCATTTTCCCGCTGATGATTTAATAAATACGCTAACGTCAGATACCATTCCGTTCTTTCTTTGAGCATTCCTACGGGTTCTTTGCTTAACACCTTTTTGAAATCTGAAATAGCAGCTTCTTCATTTTTCAGGGCCAAATTAGCCAGACCGTGATAGTATAAGGCACAACTCAGCTTTAATCTCGATTGGGTCAAACGTAGCGTTTGTTCGAATAAGCCGTTGTAATACGACTGACGAATGGACGCAGGTAAATCACTACAGAAAACACCTTGGTCATCCCCACGCTTTCGGCTTCGGGTTGGTAATAAGCTTCAAACACCTGATCCTGCCGATACGCACGAACCTGCATCAGCATAACGTAACCTATTCCCAGAAGTACTACCAGTGAAGCCACAAGCCACGCATAACGCTTCATGGATTTCAAGGATCGCACGGGCGTTGCATCCTCGTGATTACCCTCCTTTTCAACGGTCGGGCTTATTTGCTGAACCTGGTATTCCAAACTCAATTCTTCCAGTCCCCGATGAAGACGCTGATAGGTGTCTAATCGTTTACGTAGCTCTGGCTCCTGTTGTAGCCTTTGCTCAAAGTCCTCACGTTCAGACTTTAGCATCTGGTTTTTCACATAAGCCTCAATATCTCTCTGGTCAAAATCAAATGCCATTATACGCTAAAATTAGTGATGTCATTAGTCCGTTTATCTATTACCAGCCTCGTTGAACCAAAATGCTTCGCAGTTGTTCCTGACAGCCCCGGTAGGAGTTTTTGGCATGCCCTTTAGAAATGGAGATTCGTTCGGCCACTTCCTCCCAGGAACACCCATGAATATCCCTTTCAATGATGATACTCTGACAGGGCTGGCCTAGCTGTTTTAAAGCATCTTCTACAAATGCTTTTGTATCATCTACCGACTCTTCCGTCAATTCCGGGAAATCACCGGTTGGTTTTCGGGTACGGAGTATATCAATCCAACCATGCACCATCATCGGATGAATATAAACTAATATCGTAGCTTTCTCTGGCCCCTGATAACTTCCCCGCTCAATGGCATCCATGAATTTATGCAGGACTTTAGTGAGTAACGTGTCCGTATCATCCCGAATATCAACTGGGCTATTATTCGAAACATGGCGATAAAATTTATAATAGACCAGTTTTATAAACTCTTCAATAGCAGCATTATACTGCCTTCGAATTAGTCCTAATTCCTTTCTTAGTTGAGTATAATCATTCAGTTTAAGTATAGCCACTAATTGCTGTAATTGAGTATCATTTGGAAAACGTAAAAGTGCTTCCTGCGTTTTTTCTTTCGCTAATAAAATCGTCTTCTCCTGAAATCGTTGTTCGAGTTTTTGCAACCATTCCATTCTTTCTTCGACGGTAATAGTAGCCTGTACTAAAGCCTCATCAGCCCGAGTCCAGATTAATGCATAATCAATCGATAACTCCGACAAACGATTCTGTTCCAGTCGATTATTACTAAGCCAGTCGGCAAATACCGTTGCTTTTTCTTCAGAAATAGGGATTGATTGAAAAGCCCTTCCCAGAAAAAGACCTCGATACATTCGTAGTTCCTTTGAAAGACCGTCGCTGGGTTTTAAGTACATAGAGCTAACCATTAATTCATTCCGATACTATTTTACTTAAAAAAAATTAAGTACCACTATTCATTACATCATTCTTTTTAAATAAATCATCGGATTAACTTCCTAAAAGTGGACAAACAGTTTGTAGAATTTAGGAAGCTATTTACACTGGCTCAGGCTTTTTAAAATTACATCAGAAATTGCCGCAAATTTGAAAACATTATTGCCATGAGCCATCAACAACAAGTAGAACATATGAAAGAATTAGCCCGCCAACTCAGCTGCCCCGACGGCGAAGAAGGAATTAAAACGGGTGAACATATGAACATTAACAACGCCTTCATGACCTCCCTTACCATTGATTCGCTGGAGTTGCTTCCGGGTCAGAACGTATTGGAAATTGGACCGGGTAATGGGAGGCACGTCAATTATTTACTCGAAAAATACCCTCATGTTACCTATCGGGGCGTGGACATTTCGGAAACCATGGTAAGCGAAGCCCGGCGACTTGTTCGTTCAAATCAGGCTCATTTTCAGTTAATTGATGGAGAAAAATTACCCTTTGCTGACGCGAGCTTTGATGCTCTTTATACCGTGAATACCCTTTATTTCTGGAAAGAACCCCTGGCTTATGCTCAGGAAATGGCTCGGTGCCTAAAACCTGGCGGTACGCTACTCCTGGCTTTTGCGGTGAAAGAATTCATGGAACATTTACCTTTTACCCAACACGGCTTTGAGCTTTATGAAGAAGAAACGGCAGTAGAGCTTTTACAAGAAGCTGGTTTTCAGATCGTAACTACGAATCAGCAAACGGAAGAAATTTTGAGTAATGCCGGACACCCGGTTGTGCGTACCTTTGTACTTATTACCGCTCAAAAGTAAATCTCCGTTATGGCTTACCCCTTTGCCGCCCTCGTTGGGCAGGAACCCCTGAAACTGGCTTTATTACTCTGTGCTATCAATCCCGGCATTGGCGGTATTTTGATTCAGGGCGACAAGGGAACGGCTAAAAGCACCGCGGCCCGCGGGCTGGCTGAGTTAATGCCATCCCTGCAACGCGTGGCTCAGTCTCGTTACAATGCCTCCCCCGAGGAGTTACTCGAATGCTGTGAAGCATGCCAGCTGAATCCTGGTTCTTTCGAAGTCGTTCCGGTTCCTTTTGTTACGCTTCCCCTCGGAGCTACGGAGGACCGGGTTTTGGGACATCTGGATTTGGAAAGTGTTCTCAATGAAAAGCGGAAGAAACTACAACCCGGCCTGTTGGCCACGGCTCACCGGGGCATTTTATACATTGATGAGGTAAACTTGCTGTCGGACCATCTGGTAGATGTGCTGCTTGACGTAGCCGCGATGGGAGTGAATACCGTTCAACGCGATGGTTTGTCGATTAGTCACCCATCGCGGTTTATGCTCATCGGCACGATGAATCCCGAAGAGGGTAATCTTCGGCCTCAGTTTCTGGATCGTTTTGGATTAATGGTAGACGTGCAGGCCCCAACGGATGTCAACGAACGAACCGAAGTCATTCGCCGCCGCATCGCCTATGAAACAAACCCCAAAGCGTTCATCGATACATGGACTGCCGAACAAACGAACCTAACGCAACAAATCGAGCGGGCCCGACAGTTGTTACCTTTGGTAGCTATGCCAGAAGGATTATTAACCCTCATCAGTCAACTTTGCACCCAACTAAATGTCAGCAGTTTACGGGCCGATATTGTTCTTTACAAAACGGCGTTGACCTTAGCCGCTTACCATAACCGGACTACCGTTACGGCTGATGATGTCAAACAGGCTGCCGAATTGGTATTACCGCACCGCCGCCGCAAAAAACCGTTTGAACCGAATCACTGGAATAACTCGGAGCTGGATGAGTTAATGAATCAGTTACCGCCACCACCGGAAGAAACAGGGAATAACGATACCCGCGAAAATAACCCCGCAGATTCCACGGATTCCGATTCTTCCGAAGAAGTTTTTGACAGTGCACCGGTGGCTTCTTTGCCCTCTTTGCAAGTCGAAGATTTTCGAATGAACGCTTCGGCGGGGCGACGCAGCGTTACGGAAAACAGTAACCGGGGCTTTGTGACGCAAACCATCGCCAATGCCCAGACCAAAGATTTAGCCATTCAGGCCAGCGTTCAGCAGGCTATCATCCGTAATCCTGATCATTTTTCCTTACAAAAAGAGGATCTTCAGGCAAACGTCCGAAGTGGCAAAACCGGACATCTGATTGTTTTCGTAGTGGATGCCTCGGGTTCAATGGCGGCTAGTCGTCGGATGGAAGCCGTGAAGGGAAGCGTCCTGAGTTTATTAACTGATGCTTATCAGCGTCGGGACACGGTAGCCGTCATTGCTTTTCGGGGCGTAGAAGCTCAGTTGGTACTTGAACCTACCCAAAGCGTCGAGCGGGCCGAAACGGCTCTACGGGCTTTGCCCACTGGCGGACGAACGCCATTACCTCAAGCGTTACAACTGGCCCAGAACTTACTGAATCAGCGGAAAGAAAACCCCTTACTGATTATTTTGAGCGATGGCAAAGCAAACGTTCCGCTACCCGGCGGCGGCGATGCCTGGCAGCAATCCCTGGAAATCGCTCAATCCCTGCGACAGGTACCCACCCTCGTGCTGGACACCGATACGGATTACCTGCGGCTCGGCAAAGCCAGCGAACTGGCGGCGGCGTTGGGAGCGGATTGCGTATCGCTGGAAGCATTATCCGCCGAAACCCTGACCCGAACCATTGTTAAGCAACTCCAATAAATGAATCGCGTGCATTCATCTCTTCGACCTATTATGTTTGTGGGGACGGCTTCTGACGTAGGCAAGAGCATCATTACCGCCGGATTTTGCCGGATTTTTAAACAGGATGGTTATGCTCCCGCCCCATTTAAGGCTCAGAACATGTCCCTGAACAGTTATGCCACGCCAGAGGGGCATGAAATGGGCCGGGCTCAGGCCGTGCAGGCAGAGGCTGCGGGTATTCCCTGCCATACGGATATGAACCCGGTACTACTCAAACCTACCACCGATCAGCGTTCGCAGGTGATTTTGAACGGTAAACCCGTAGGCTCTCAGTCGGCATACGAGTATTTCCGCACGACCGACCGAACGGAGCTGTTTGCCTCGGTAACCCAGGCTTTTGACCGATTATCCCGTCGTTATTCTCCCATCGTTATGGAGGGGGCAGGCAGTATTTCGGAGCTTAATTTAAAACATCGGGATATTACTAATCTTCGCATGGCTCAGCACGCTGGGGCGGCCACTTACTTAATCGGTGATATTGATCGTGGTGGCTTATTCGGCTCCGTTTACGGAACCATTGCTCTTCTGACACCCGAGGAACGGACCTGCATGAAAGGCATCATCGTCAATAAATTTCGCGGCGACGCCCGACTTTTTGAGGATGGAAAACAAATGCTCGAAGAACTCACGGGCTTACCTGTCGTGGGAATACTACCTTATTTTCGGGATATATTCATTGAAGCCGAAGACTCCGTTTCGCTGGAATTGAAACAGCGAAACCCTACGAAAAATAAGGTCAATGTCGCGGTGATTCTACTACCCCGCCTTTCAAACTTTACCGATTTTGATCGACTGGAAAAAGACTCCCGCGTCCACCTGTTTTACACCCACCGCCCGGCTGACCTTGAGCAATCGGACCTCATTATTCTGCCCGGTAGTAAGAATACAATTGAAGATTTACTTTTCCTGAAAAACAACGGCATGGCCGAAGCTATTATTAAGGCTCATAAATCGGGAAAAACGGTGATTGGCATTTGTGGAGGATACCAGATGCTCGGCGAACAAATTGAAGATCCTTTGCACATAGAATCGACTGTCGATTCTATTCCGGGTCTCGGACTTTTGCCCGTTCGCACAGTGTTACAGGCCACGAAAACCACGCTTCAGCGACAGTTTCGTTTCCGGGCCTCGGAAGAACGTTGCCTGGGCTACGAAATTCACATGGGGGAAACTTACGTAAATGGCGAAAGTCAGCCCTTAACCCAGTTCGATTCGGGTGAAAGCGAGGGTTATTACCTAGACGAGACCTGCTGGGGTAGTTACCTGCACGGTATTCTGGATAATCAAGTCGTAGTCGATTCGCTACTTTCCCGCTTTACATCGGCGGAGGTAACCCCTTTCGATTATGCTGCCTACAAGGAAGAACAATACGATAAGCTCGCCGATATGATTCGGACGAATGTTGATTTAGAATTGATTTACAGTCATTTAAAAAAGTAAGGTATGCTGGAAGGACACGGCGACGATGGGTATCGTTTTTCGGGAAAAATTCGGGCCGACTTCAGTACCAATGTCTGGTACGGCGGGGAGCCTGTGGGCCTGAAAGCCTATTTATTTGACCGCTGGGAAAAAGTAAATCGTTACCCCGAAGTATTGGCAGAAAGCCTGTCTGAGCGGATTGCCCAACATCATCAGTTGTCTACGCATCAGGTTTTGGTTAACAGCGGTTCAACCGAAAGTATTTACCTAATTGCTCAGGCATTTGCGGGTGCCCAAACCACCATTATTACCCCCGCCTTCGCCGAATATGAAGATGCCTGTACGCGTTTTCAGCATCAGCTTCAGTTTGTAAACTGGTCGAAAAAAGAAGTATTACCCCAAAGCGATCTGGTTTTTATCTGTAATCCCAACAATCCAACCGGAGCTATTTTCAGCGAACTGGAAAAGTGGTTATTCGATTATCCATCCACCCTTTTTGTTGTAGACGAGGCTTTTATTGATTTCACCAAAGCCCTTGCATCCAGCATTCATTTATTAGCTCAGTATTCGAATCTGATTATCCTTCGTTCCCTGACAAAAACGTATGCTATTCCCGGTCTTCGACTGGGTTATGTATTGGCTTCTCCCGGGTTAATTGATCGATTAAAGTACCAGAAACAGCCTTGGACGGTTAATACCTTAGCTCTCGAAGCAGGACATTTTATCTTCGAACATTTTAACGAAATTCAGATTCCTTTACTATCCCTGTTAGCAGATAAAGAGTCGTTTGTTCAGGCGTTAAAGCAGATAGAATTCCTGGAAGTTGAGGACAGCGAAACTCATTTTTTTCTGGTAAAAACCCGTAAAGATACAGCGGCAGCATTGAAATCTTATTTGCTGGAAGAGCACGGTTTATTAATTCGAAACGCCAGTAATTTTAGAGACTTAAGCCCGCAACATTTCAGGCTGGCTACGCTTCGTCCTTCTCAAAATCAATTATTACTTTCTGCCTTACACGAATGGTTTTAAGCCTTGCCGCTTTATTCATCGGCTATGCACTGGATTTATTCATCGGTGATCCTGATCACTGGCCGCATCCCATTCGGGTGTTTGGTAATGCTATTTATGCAGGAGAAAAACGATTCAATACAGGTAACCATCGGTTCTGGAAAGGCTTGGGTATGAGCCTGTTCTTAGGTCTGTTGGTGTTTGCTTTTTTTACTTGCATTAACCATTTACTCCAACTCCTTCCTCAAAGTATCTGGTTGATTTTCAACGGAATTATGGTGTGGTACGGACTGGCGAATCACAACTTAATCAGCGAGGGAAAAACGTTTTTAAAGCCTTGAATGAAGGCGGTGTTGAAGCAGGGAGAACCCAGCTTTCGCGGATTGTTGGTCGCGATACCCGAAACTTAAGCCCTCAGCAAATCAGAATTGCGGTACTGGAAACCATGTCCGAAAATCTAAGCGATGGCGTAATTGCTCCCTTGTTTTATTATGCTCTTGCGGGGGTTCCCGGAATGATGACCTACAAAATGATTAATACGCTGGATTCGATGATTGGGTATCGCAATGAACGGTACGAGCAATTCGGCAAATTTGCCGCTCGCCTGGACGACGTTGCCAACTTCATTCCCGCCCGATTAACGGCCTTATTAATGATCCTGGTTACCTTCAGCAAACGCGGGCTTACGTTCGTTTTCCGTTACGGCAACCAGCATAAAAGTCCGAATTCGGGTTACCCCGAAGCAGCTTTGGCGGGTATTTTAAATTGCCGTTTCGGCGGACCCAATGTCTATCATGGGAAGCTCGTGGATAAGCCCTACATCGGAGCGACGGAACGAATGATTGAAGATCAAGAAATCAAACAGGTCAGCCGTATTAACCATTTGACCTGTTTATGGATGATCCTGCTTATTGCTATGATTTTCTACGCTTTATCCTAACGCCTTGCTGACCTGGTTTTACGTTCTGGATTAGGCGTTGGCATTCCCCCAAAATTTCGGAAATGATACATAAAGCTTACCAGAAAATACCGGGATAACACCCGATTCTGCCGTTCTTCCGTGTAGAGTTCCGTGACGTTACGTGTCACGCTCCGGTTCTGATTAAGTAAATCAAACACCCGAATCTGCATTTCCGCCTGCTGTTTTTTCAAAAATTTCTGACTAACCGTTACGTTCCAGAGCGTATATCGCTGGGCCGGACCGGCCGTATTTCCGCCGTAATGTTGATAGGTCGCATCCGTGCTAAGCCTCAGGTAAAAATCCCACTCGTAATAAAAGCTTGCGGATACGGAGGTATTGATAAACGATGTATTTCGCTGACTTTGCAGGGAATAGCGAGCGGACTGGTACGTCAGCATGGTCCGTAGGTTATATCCCAAACGTTCCTGATACGAAGAATTTAATTGTAGTTCGGGACTGATCAGTAAAGAATTAGCTTGATTAACCTGGCCATTGACCAGAGTCAGGCTGCGGTTATAGTTAATGGAAGAGCCTGTATTAACCTGTAATTTCAGAAACTCAAGCTGACGTCCATAATTAACATTACCCGATACCATGTAATGGCCGTTGGTATTCAGGGGAAGCGTCGTTTGAACGCCCTGCTCATCAAAACGGACCGATTGTATAATTTTATTGGTGACCTGATTAGCATTAATGTTAAGAAAGAAATTCTCAAAAGTCGTCGAATTAAAAGAGTTATAATTCAAGTTCATCGAATGATGGAATTCCTGCCTCAAGTCGGGATTACCCAGTCGAATGAGTAAAGGATTTGTATTATCAGCCACGGGCTGCAACTGATCTACGGTTGGGGCTTGCGTCTGCCCCTGATAATGAAGCCGGAGGTAACGATCCTTTTTTACTTTAAAACTTACCATGGCTGTGGGTAACAGACTGATAAAGTCTTTAGTAATATTCTGCGACGTAGATCTACTGCTAAGGCTTGCCTGCTGGACATCCATTCCCAGATTGAAAAGATTCTGGCCTTGATTTCGCTGGAATAATACGCCCGCTGCATGACTGGGGTAACTCGACCGAAAACGATTGGACAGGGAGTCATTGAAGCGGTCATACCTGCCCGTTGTTTCGTTATAGTTGCGAACTTCCCGATTGGAATACGAGGGATTTTTCTGGAATCGGTAATGAAACTCAAGTCGGTTTTTTTCCGAAAGCGGTTCACTGTATGAAACATATACCTGATGACGGGAAGAACGGGTCGTTTGCTCATTTTCCTGATTAATCGTCTGGTTTTGTCGCTGACCAAAGAATTCGTTCGTAGACTTCGTTAATCCTTCATTTTGTTGATGATTCAGAAAAAGCGTATAGGTGACCATTACGTTTCTCCCTTTTTTGTGAAAGTTTCGATTCAGGAAAGCGTTAACCGAACCATTCAAACTTTGATTATCCGTTGTATTTTCAGTACTACTTTGATTAATCGGATTCAGAAATTCTGAGCCTATGGGAAACGTTTGTGACTGTCGATGGGAAAGATTACCGGATTGCAGAAGCGAGACATTCGAATTCAAACGAAAACTGGTCAGCGAATCAAATTCATGGTTAAAATGGAGATTTAGCGAATGGGTGGTGTTTCCAGCATGGGACGAACTCGATTCCCGCACCTGATACGAGGTATCGGGCAGTGCATACGTGCGAATGCTTTGCTGGTCATTAAGGGATTTCACCCGATTAGCTCGGTAGTTGACTCCCAGGTCTGTTTTCTTGCCCCAACGATTTTGATAATTTACTCCCCCTACTAACGTTCGATTAATAGAGGAACCACTGCCGGGGCCACTGTTGGTATTATCTGCCTGAGCAATTACTGAAAATTGCTGCGATTCTTGAAAACGGTTTAGATTGAGTCGAACCCCATATCGCGGATTTCTTTCACTCTGATCGGGGCCAATGCTGAATTCCTGATCGCCGAATAAACCTTTTCGTCGGTCTTTTTTGGTGACAATGTTGATGGTTTTACTCCGCGACCCGTCATCCATTCCTGACATTTGGGTTCGCTCTGATTTCTGATCAATCAACTGAATTTTCTCGACTATATCAACGGGCAAATTTTTCGTTGCCATTTTAGGATCACCGTCAAAAAATGGTTGCCCATCCACCAGAATCTTCGGCACATCCTGGCCCTGAGCCTTGATATTTCCGTCTTTATCGACCGTAATGCCGGGTAATTTGCCGAGTAATTTTTCTATAACCGCACTGGGCTCCGTCTGAAAAGCTTCTGGATTATATTCTATCGTGTCTTTTTTAACCGTCACCGGCGGTGCCTGCCGGCGAATAACCACCTCAGCTAAGGTACTGGCTTGGGTGAGAAGTGGAATAGTGTCTAGCTGAATATCCGAAGTATTTACCTGAAGAACTGAACTATAATTCTGATAACCTACGTAGCTAATGACCAGATGGTATTTGCCTTTCGTAACACCCGAAAGGATAAACTGCCCAGCTTCATTACTGCGAGCTCCTTTCACCAGAACGGAATCCGAAAATGTAAACAGGGTAACACTGGCATCCGACAGATTCACCCGAGTGTCCGAATCCTGAATTCGACCTCGCACCTGCACCTGAGCACTAGCCCACGACCAAACCCCACAAATCAGGATTAAAACCCAAAGAAATCGCATTGCATAAAAAATAAACCCCGTCCTTCACTCCTGACTCTACACAAAGATGAGAAATGCTTTTGATTGAATACGTCAATCACGATCAAGATGTTGTACGGTCCTGAAAACCGTCGCCCTTCTCAATCAGTCGTAAGCCATTCCCTTAATCATCACTTAACAATTTGATTATCTGTCCTTTCTAACATTTCTTCTTTGTAAAAGCCTTTTCATTCCTGCCGTCCTTGGCTAAAATTTTAGCCTTTCTGCTATCTCCTATTCTCTACTATTCTTTGGCATTTTTTAAAGAAGCATTCAGGTATGTTCAGGTTTTTAAAAAATTTCAACTTTTTATTCTGAAAGAAGGGATAAATTAAAAATTCCGTGTGTATACCTAATTGAAGAGACCATGAACGAAGCATTACAAGTATATCAGACCTATACAACGATCGAATTCTTTAAGGATGAAACGTTCGTTGACAGTGTAAAACATCCCACGCCCGAAAAAGAGCAGTTCTGGCAGGAGCTATTACTGACTTATCCTGATCGTCGTCCTTTTATAGAAGAAGCCCGGCAATGGATTGAATGGTTGCAAAACCAGCCTCTATACATTCCTCAGCAATCTGAAACGGAAGCCTGGGGACAATTATGGGAAAAGATTGAAGAGAAAGAGCGTTACCAGCGAACATACATCCGCCCGATCCGTCGGGCCACGCAGTGGGCTTCAGCGGCGGCGGCAGTCGTTCTGGTCTTTTTCGCAGGCCGTGAACTTATCCAATTGGGAGATCAACAGGTAGAAACTCCTTTTGGACAACTCAGCACGATTACCCTGCCGGACGAGACGGAAGTGGTCTTGAACGGTAATTCGAAAATTCACTACTCCCGGAACTGGAAATCCAGCAAACCCCGCGAAATATGGGCGGAAGGCGAAGTTTCTTTTCACGTCAAGCACGTGGCTATTCAAAACCGGGTACAGGAGTCTGATTCCTTCCGAGTACACGTGAATGGATTGAATCTGACGGTGTTAGGAACTCGTTTCAACGTCAAGTCACGACGGCAGAAAACGGAAATATCACTATTGGAAGGACGCATCAAAGTTGAAAAACCCGGCGTATTCGTCCGTTACCTAAAACCGGGAGAAAGCCTGGGCTATGATGCCCGAACCAGCCAGTTGCAGGCTCTTGATCGCAGTCCGCAGGCGAATGCGGCCTGGGTTAACAAAGAGCTTGAACTTACCGGATATACCATGGCCGATGTAGTGGGCATACTGGAAGATACCTACGGATATACCGTTACTGTTGACAAGCCAGAATCATTGAGCAAGCGGTTGAATGGAACGGTTCCGGCGGCGAATCCGGACGACATTTTATTCGTGATTGAAAAAGTTTTTGATGTAAAAATCGAAAGGCAACACCAGCATCTGATTATACATACCCCCTGAGTTTATGAAAAAACCCTTACTGTTCCTTGTCTGCTTACTCCTAACGGGTCCGGTTGCCTTCGCTCAGCAACGGATTACCCTGAACCAGGCTCTGGTCAAAATCCAGCTTTTTACGGAACCAAGTTTTCCTACGCCGAACACTTGACCGATAATATGTATGTTCAGCTCAAAACGCCGCTGTCAAAAAACCAGCCAGTAGAGAATGTACTAAAGGAAATTCTCTACCCCAATAAACTCTTATTTCTATACGTTCAGCACAATTACTACACCCTGATTAAAGATACCCGTGACCAACCCTCGAAGAACCGAGTGGAGACTTCCGCACCTGGTTATACAGAAACCGTCGAGCCAGAGTCTGCCTACATTGAGACCATTCGCGGCACGATTACCGACAGTCACGGCAAACCACTGATTGGAGCAACGATTAAATCCGACCGGGGAAATGTCGGCGTGACTGCCAATAGCGACGGTCAATATACGCTTCGGCTCACGCAACCCACCCAGCACCTTACGGTATCTTTTGTCGGGATGGTTACGCAGCGGGTGGCCGTTGGTAACCGAACCATGATTAACGTCATCCTGGAAGAAAACACGCAGGAATTAAAACAAATTGAAATTCTCTCGACGGGTTATCAGAAAATTCCAAAAGAGCGGGCTACAGGTTCTTTTAGCCAGGTAACCAAAGAAATTAAAGATGTTCCCAGCATTAACCTGATGGAGCGTCTGGAAGGAGCCATGCCTGGCGTGAACTTCAATGTCCGCAAGAACACTATCCAGATTAGGGGTGTAAATTCTTTTGGATCAGGTGCAAATACCAATCCACTCATTGTCATTGATGGCTTCCCGGCCATTGATCCTGAGTTAACCAGCCGTGGTACTTCCCAGTATACGGCGGGTGCCATTTTAAGTCGTTACAATCCAGAAGACATTGCCTCCATCACCGTTCTGAAAGATGCCGCCGCTACGTCCATCTGGGGAGCACAGGCGCCAACGGCGTAATCGTGATTGAAACCAAAAAGGGCCGGCCCAATACCTCTTCCATTAATTTTAGTACGAACCTGAGCATCTCTCGTCCCGCTGATTTGTCAAGTTTAACAACCATGAGCAGTGCGGAATACATCGCTCTTGAAAAAGAGCTCAAAGACCGTGGTTTTTATTCTGACCCAACCAAATGGGATTCTTCCTGGATGAATTTCAACCAGAATCGTCCCCTCAGTGATGCGTTGGAATGGATGTTCCGGGTGGATCGGGGCACAGCAACGGTTAGTCAGCGGGATTCGGCCTTAAGTGCTCTTGCGGGGATTAATAATCAGGGTCAAATTCGTAAACTGCTTTTACAAAACGCAATTTCCCAGCAGTATAACCTCTCTCTTTCAGGAGGTGGGCCGAATAGCACTTATTACCTTTCAACGAATTACAGCAAGGATATTCCCGTTTTTCGCAGCAATCAATCCGAAAGTTACTTTGTGACCGCTAATTTGGGTAACCAGTTTTTTCAGAACCGCCTTCGACTCAACACCAGCCTCAATTATAACATTAGTAATAGCATCAATAATTCAGCGGCTATTAATGCCATTACCACAAGTAATCTGGGCCTTCGTCCCTATGAGTTACTCGAAGACGCTCAGGGAAATCACATTCAACGGTATTACGTGTATCGGCAGGATGTCGCCCAGGCTTTTGAAAAGAAGGGTTACCTGCCCTATGGGTATAATCCTATTGATGAATTGAATTATTCGAAATACACCACGCAGGAAAATCGCCTTCGCTTTGGAGCGGACTTAACCGGTAAGCTTACGGATTGGCTCGATCTAACTGTAGCCGGACAATGGCAGCGAAATCTGGTAAACGGGGTGAGCCTTGACGAATTGCAAAGTTACAACATGCGAAACCGACTCAACTATGCCACCAGCATCAGCCCCACTACGGGCAGCATCGTATATGGCATACCGTTCGGAGGTCGATGATAAGCAGAAACCAGATTAATGACAGTTATTCGTTGCGTGGACAGTTCAATATCAACAAGAGCTGGCATCAGTTTGCTCAGTTAAACATGGTAGCGGGCAGTGAAATTCGGCAGACCTTCAATAATGCCCAACAGCAAACGCGTTACGGATACAATGCCGATACCCGTAGTTCACTGGCCTTTAATCCTTCTGTTGCTTACACCACCATTGACGGATATAGCAGCATCCTTGGCTATAACGACGGAGCAATTACTTATGACCGCATGCGGTACCTGTCGTATTACAGTAATGCTGGACTTTCATTTCTTAATAATCGCTATTCTTTATCGGCTAGTATTCGTTTTGATGATTATTCGCTCGCCGGCATTTCACGGAGTCGCCGGGCCCGTCCCCTGTGGTCTACGGGCGTAAAGTGGAATATCAAGTCCGAATCGTTCATGAATACCGTCTCGTTTTTTGACGATTTACAGCTTCGCCTCACGTATGGAATAGCCGGAATCATTCCAACCGCTACCTCCAACAGCACCTTAATTAATACGTTTGGAGCTGATAACCTCACAAATGAAGCTTATGCCAGCATTTCAACGCCCGCCAATAGTCAATTAAGCTGGGAAAAAACGGCAAGTAGTAACATAGGACTCGATTTTGCACTGCTTAACAATCGCCTCTCGGGAAACTTTGATGTTTATAAGAAAAGATCTACGGATATTCTCGGACAGTTTCCTTACAATTCTACCTACGGCTGGTCTACGCTTAAGTTTAACTCGGCATCCATGGAAAATCATGGTTATGAGCTAGGCTTGAAAGCAGAAGTAATTCAATACCGGGGATTCCGATGGTCCTCTGCGTTCAACGTTTCTTACAATACCAATAAAGTTACCGATACCCGATTTAACCAGACTACCGTGGGTCAGATCCTGAGTAATGTATTTCTAAACGGAATGCCTACGGATTACCTGTATGCGTATCGCTGGGCTGGCCTTGATAACCGCGGACAAGGACAGATTTATAATAAAAGTGGAGAAATCGTTTCGGATCAAGTCGGTGTCAATAGCTTAACTCGTGAAGACTTGGTATATGTGGGTCGGACGACGGCACCCTATTTTGGAGCTTTCATTAATAACTTTTCATACAAGGGCTGGACGCTGGCGGTTCGGTTTACCTATGCCATGGGACACGTCTTCCGTCGTCCTTCAATAGATAACTATCCTGACTATCAGGCTACCGCTCTTTCAGGACTGATGGGAACTCAGAAAGATCTGGCTCTTCGCTGGCAAAAACCCGGGGACGAAGCTTTCACCAACGTACCCGGTCTGGCCAACATAAGTTATAACAGCGTAAACCGATATAAATTATCCGATCTTCTCACGGAGAGTGCCAGTCATATTCGCTTTCAGCAACTTTCACTAGGTTACCAACTGGGCGAATCATTACTAAAAAAGTTACCCGTCAAATCTGCCAGTTTGAACGTAACGGCTCGTAACCTGGGTCTGATTTGGGTGAAAAATAAAGCGGGCGTTGATCCCGAGTATTACCGCACGAATAACTACGCTAATCTTCCTCCGGTAACAAGCTTTTTCTTCGGCTTAAACGCTTCTTTCTAACGATCCTAGCCAATATGAACATGAAAAAATACATCTTGATTTTATCAGTTTCCTTATTGGTCATGACTTCGTCATGCCGGAAATACGTGGAGATTGAAATCAATAACAGTAACAACCGACTTCTGAAATATACTTCTGATTTTCAGTCTCTTTTAAATAACTATACGGTTTTTTCAGCAACGCCTTCATTACCCATGCTTTCGAGTGATGATATTGATGCCGGGGCCGATCAGGCCGCCCAAAACCGTCTAACCACGGACCAGAGTAATGTCTATACCTGGGCCGAAAACTATTACGACGCTACGCAAAGCGACGCGGGCTGGGATCAGCTTTATAACCAGATCTACGTCTGCAATGAGGTACTTGCTAAAGTAATGACCAGCGAAAATGGAACCGACGAAGCAAAGCATAAGATTTATGCGGAAGCTCAGGTGCAACGATCCTATGCCTACCTTACGCTGATTAATCTTTACGCACCGATTTACCAAAAAGATAAAGCAAACACCACTCTCGGGGTTCCCTTATTACTCGTTCCTAATCTTTTCCAAAAGTTAAATCGGGTATCCCTGGAAACCGTTTATCAACAGATTTTCAAGGACATAGCCGAAGCTTTACCTTTCTTACCTACTTATCCGAGTTTAAATACCCACCCCGGAAAAGCCGCGGCTTATGCCACATTGGCCCGAGCCTATCTGATGCGTCAGGAGTATGCACTGGCTCAGGAAAATGCCAGTAAAGCTCTGAAAATCCAGCCTACGCTGGTTGATTTAACTACCTATCAGACCACCCCTACGCAATATCCCCGTCACCTGAATAACCCGGAGATCATTCTTTCGAGATCGGCTTTATTTAATACAAATATTCCGCTCAATCCTACTTTATTACAGCTATTCGACACAAACGATCTTCGCTATATGCTCTTTACGCGAGTCGGTACGGCTTTTGCCCCGAACATTGTGGGAAGGGGATATTATAAAGGACGCTTGACTGTAGACCTTTCTATTAACTCAGGACCTAGCGTTGGCGAGATGATGTTAATTCAGGCCGAGGGCTTTGCTCGGAATAACCAGACTGACCAGGCCCTTCAGGTACTCAATACCCTTCGTGCCAAACGCTTCACGGCGGCTAATTATAAAGCCTTACAGGCCACTACCGCTCAGCAGGCTCTTGGGTATGTATTAGACGAACGTCGCCGGGAACTCATGGGAACGGGTCTTCGCTGGCTCGACCAACGTCGGCTAAGTCTGGAAAGCGAATGGGCCAAATCGGTCACTCGAACGTACAAGAATGTAAGTTATACCCTGCTCCAGCCAGCAATCGCTACGTCTACCCGATTGGACCGAAATACATTGATCTCAATCCTGAGATTCAGCAAAATGACCGTTAATTTTTCCTATATGAAATCTCCTTTTGTTATTCTTGCCTGTCTGGCCCTTCTGCTCAGTAAGGGTTTGCAGGCTCAGCAACTCACGCTTTCCCCGCAAAAACCAGTAGCGGGGAAGACGCTTCAAGTGCAGTATTCACCCCAAGGCAGTTCGCTACAGGCGGGTGTACCCATTTTAGGGGAGGCGTTACTCTACCAAAATTATTCCTGGACACGAGTGGACTTGCCTTTGGAATCAAAAGGCAATCTCTATCAGGGACAACTTTTGATCCCCGCCCCAACTGCCTTTGTTGCCTTTCGGTTTTTTCAGGGATCCCCTTTCAGGCCCGATCAACTGGATATTCAGAAAAGTTATGGACTGACAACCGTCAGCTCCACAGGTCAGACTTTACCTGGTGGTGCGTTGGCTTCCGTTATCTTCCAGATGCCTACTCTGGATAGCCATATGCCCTTTTTTTGGAATGATATGCAACCTGCCCTATCAACAGAAATACTCGAGAAAGCCCTCCAAACGGAGTTAAAAGAACCCGCTCGGGTAAAGTACTTCATTCCTACGTACCTAACCATGCAAAAAGCCATTCTGGGTAAGTCTTTTACGCAGCAAGCTCCGGCATTGCTCGCCAAATTGGAGGCTATTCCTGACTTATCAGAAGCGGATCGCATGGAGTTGGCTCGGTACTATAGATATGATTTGAAAGACAAAACCCATGCCGATCAAATAGAGCAATCGGTCATTCAGGGTAATCCTACGGGGCCTTATGCCCGATTGGCCGCTTCTCATGAGTTAATAGGAGCAAAATCTCGGGAACAGATGATTAGTAAATCAGAAAGTTTTCTGAAGAAGTTTCCTTACGGCGAATGGAAGAAAAACTCTACTAATCAGGCTTTTATTTATTACGAAGTTCACCGAAACCTAGCAACGGCTTATTTCGAAACTCGTCAGTTTGGTCCACTCCTGGCTTTGCTTCCCCAGCTTGATTTTAAAACAACCAATGAAATTGCTCGCTGGAATATTCATCGTGCATTTACTTTCAAAATGCTTCCGCTGGATAGTATTAATCTGATTTCGACGCCTTTCATCAAACACCTGATTCAGAACGTAAAGGACGGCTCGTTCGAAGAACCAAACGTTTTCACGGCCAAAGACGCCCAGATACAGGCCGCTAATCAACTGGATGAGCGGTTATACATTCACCTGAGTCTGTTGCATGAATTGGGAAAAGATCAGGAGGCGGAATCCTATTTCAACCATTTTTCGGAAAAAGGTAAATACGCCAATGCTGAGTTCAACGAAACCTACCTTCAGATACTCGAAAAAACCGGATCTCCTATTCAATCCTTTCTGGAATCGTGTGCTAAAGCGAATGCCCTTACCCCGCTAATGCTGGAAAAATTACAGTCGGAATTTGTTAAGAAAAAAGGCTCCGCTGATGGTTTCCAGACGTACTTGTCTTCACTAAAATCGGACGAAGGAAAAGCCGAACTGGAAACGTACGTCAAACAGCATTTACTCAATGAAGAAATCATGCCGTTTGCTCTGGAAAACCCCGAAGGAAAACTGGTGCGTTCCAGTGATTGGGAAGACAAAATCGTAGTAATTGACTTTTGGGCTACCTGGTGCAAACCCTGTATTAGTGCCTTTCCCGGTATGCAAATAGCCGTTGATAAATATGCCAAAGACCCGGAAGTGGCTTTTTATTTCGTGGGAACCATGCAACACGATAACTACAAGGAAAAATCGGAAGGCTATATCAAGAAGATGGGCTATCGTTTTAACCTCCTTCACGATGGAATTAATAAGAAAACGGGTGAGCAAAACGCGGTATTCAGCACGCTGGCACCCCGCTTCAATTCGTCAGGCATTCCCCGGAAAATTGTGCTTAAAAATGGTATGATGCGGTATAGTTCCGAAGGCTACTCGGGTAGTCCAAGTAAGCTGGTGGACGAATTATCTACGGTCATTGAAATCCTTAAGTCCGAGAAATAAGCCATGAATACAACCACATGTTACCTGGCCCTGGCCTTAGGCTTACTAACGATTTCAGGGGTGAATGCTCAGGTAAATCCCAAAGAAAAGTTTGCTTCGGCCTTAAGAGCGATTGAAGCCAATTACGTCGATCCGACCGATGATGAACAGCTAACGGATGCTGCCATTCGAGCCATGATTAAGGAGCTTGATCCGCATTCGCAGTACATGAGTCGGAAAGAAGCCGAAGCCATGAATCAAGCCATGAGTGGAAATTACGCCGGAATTGGCATTCAGTACCTCATGCAAAATGACAGTCTGTTTATTACCCAGATTGTACCGGAAGGCCCCGCCGAAAAAGCGGGCTTGCGGGCCGGAGACCGGATTATTGCCATTGACGGTCAGCAACTGGCCGGGAATGGCCTTTCGAATCTGGACATTATGAAGAAAATCCGGGGAGAGAAAGGGCAACCTATTTCCCTGACACTTGTTCGTCGCAGTTCTCCTGATCCTTTAACCGTAGCACTCACTCGGGGTACCATCCCCAATAGATCCATCCGGAGCTATTACATGGTCGATAAAACCATTGGCTATATTTCGCTGGGCATTTTCAATACTACTACCCGTTCCGAGCTTGATCAGGCCTTAAACGCTCTGAAAGCCCAGGGAATGAAAAGCTTGATTCTAGACTTGCAGGGGAATGGGGGTGGTTACGTACAGGCCGCTATCGGTGCCGCCGATGAATTTTTGAATCAGGAAAACTCGTGTTCTATAGTGTGCCCCGTGATGGCGGTAAAGATTACTATTATACCGGAGGTCAGGGGCAGTTCATGATGGGGAACATGGTGGTTCTGATTGATCAGTCCACGGCTTCTTCCAGTGAAATTCTAACCGGAGCCTTACAGGATTGGGACCGGGCCGTGGTAGTAGGTCAGCGGAGTTTTGGAAAAGGTCTGATGCAAAAGCCCGTGAACTTACTGGATGGATCGGTGCTGCAACTGACGGGTGCCCGTTATTACACTCCAGCAGGACGGTCTATTCAGAAACCTTACCACGGCCATGCTTACGAAGACAACCTGACGACCCGACTGAAAAGTGGGGAGTTAACGCATGCCCAGAACATTCATTTTCCGGATTCCCTCAAGTATAAAACCCTCGTAGGTAAACGAACCGTGTACGGGGGCGGGGGCATTATGCCTGATGTCTTCGTTCCGATTGATACGCTGGAGTTTTCTCCTTACTTCCAGCAACTGGTGGGTTCGGGTATAATTAGTCAAATCGCCTTTGAATACATGGATCAAAATCGGGCAACGCTTCAAAAACAATACCCTGATTTCCAGTCCTATGAAAAAAATTTCCAGCTTCCAGCAGAGTTAATGGAACGCCTGGCAAAAATGGGAATCACCCCTAAAGGTAATGAAGCTACCCAAGCACGATTGAAGACTATGGCTGAGTTACACCTGAAAGCTCAAATTGCCAGCCAGCTTTTTGGTAGTAACACGTATTACCAACGGATGCTGAACAGCGAAAATGGCAGTTACCTAAGGGCCATTGCTATTCTCAAAAAGCCCAAACAATACGAACAATACTTACAGATTTCACAACATTAAATCGTTTTTCCCTGATTAGTCATGAAAAGATTCATTCTTCCTGCTCTCCTACTCGCTCAGCTTAGCAGTTACGCCCAGGGCAGTTACACCATCAAAGGTAAAGTCGGTCATCTGAATAAGCCGGCCAAAGCATATCTCTATTACAAAATCCGGGGAACGAATCAGTCTTTCGTAGATTCAACCTTTCTTACGGATGGTAACTTCACGTTCAAAGGGAAAGTAGATTCACCCAAGGAAGCGAACATTCGGCTCGTTCATGACAATACGCCGAACGATCCGACCAAACGCCCCAAATTTGACGTACTGGCCTTGTTTGTTGAGGATACTGAAATTACCCTAACGGCGAAGGACTCCATTAAACATGCGACCATTAAGGGTTCGAAACTGAATGATGAGAATGCCAAGGTAAACGCCATGCTGAAGCCTCATTACGACAAGTACACGATTTTAAACGACGAGTATAATAAACAGCCCGAAGAGAAAAAATCGGATAAAACGTATATCCAGAGTCTGGAAGATCGGGCAACGGCCATTCAAAACGAGATCATTGACGTAAAAATGAAATACGTCAGAAGTCACCCCGATCAGTTCATGGCTTTGATGGCTTTCAATTCAACCTTACCTCCTGAATTCGATGCCCGTAAGGCGGAAGAAGATTTTCTTAAACTCAGTGCTGCCGTCCGTAATTCTGACCTGGGAAAGGATGTAGCCGAGAAAATCCAGAAGGTCAAGAAAACCCAGGAAGGTTCTTTAGCTCCTGAGTTTACCCTTAACGATGTAAATGGTAAGCCCGTTAAGCTTTCGGATTATAAAGGTCAATACGTATTACTTGACTTCTGGGCCAGCTGGTGTGCTCCCTGTCGCCGCGAAAACCCGAACTTAATCAAAGCTTATCATCAGTTCAAAGACAAGGGCTTTACCATTTTGGGCGTGTCACTTGACAAACCTGAAGGTAAAGAAAAGTGGCTAAAAGCCATTAAAGACGATGGCCTGACTTGGACTCAGGTATCGGATTTAAAAGGCTGGGATAGTCCCGCTGCCCAGCTTTATGAAGTGGAAGCCATTCCCATGAATTTTCTGATTGATAAAGAAGGTAAAATCATTGCCAAATACCTGCGGGGCGAAGCCTTGAACACGAAGCTTGCCGAGTTACTAGGCCAATAATATTCAATTAGTTTTGGTTAAGTGTAGGACTAATAAGGTCTCTTTCTGAGGGGCCTTTATTTATTTTCCTCCTTCATTACGGTAAGCTTTGCTTCGTGTCTGAAATAGGTAGTACATTTACACAGAACGGCCTAAGCCGACTACTTCATCAATCTATCATGTTTTCAGAATTTTTAGCGGAACCTTCGATCGTTCAGCCGATTCGGCTGGATGCTAACGAGAACCCCAATGGTCCCTCTCCGCTCGTACAGAAGGCCATTCTTCAAGCCCTTTCCTCAGTGAATCGGTATACGTTCAGCGAGTTACCCCGGCTTCAGGCTAGCATCGCTGCGTACGAAGGAGTCCCTACAGCACAAGTTCAGTTAGGTGCCGGTATTTCTGACCTGCTGGAAAAGATCGCCTTACGGCTATTTCAAAATCCCGGTACTCTGATTTTGCCCAGTCCAACCTTTCCTTTATTGGGGAATGCGGTTAAGGGCATGGGTTCCAACTGCGTAAGTATTCCCTGCTTATCGAATGGGTCACACAATCTGGCCGCTATGGAAGCCGCCCTTACGGAAGAAACCCGTCTGGTTTACGTCTGCAACCCTAATAACCCAACGGGCAGCATCACTCCGAGTGCTGAGTTAGTAGAGTTTTGCAAGCGTGTCAGTAAACGGGTACCGTCGTGGTAGATGAGGCCTATCTTGATCTGGCGGTTGACGCCCCGAGTATGGCTTCGCTTTTACAGGAAGGATACAATGTTATCATCATGCGAACTTTTTCTAAGGGTCTCGGTCTGGCAGGGTTACGCATTGGTTATATGCTGGGTCAGCCGAGTTTTTTGAAACCCTTGCAGGAAATAATGGCTTATAATGGTCTGATGTTGAGCAACATTGCCGTTCAGGCGGCTTTCGCAGCTCTGGAAGACCGGGCATTTCATGAGTCTTACATTGCAGAAAATCATCGGGTTCGAAACGAGGTTTCGCAGGCTTTGCTTGAAATGGGTTATGAAATCATTCCTTCCTTTACCAATTTCATTTTATTCAGTATTACAGGGCCTGCCCTAGATTTTGAGCTATACTTTAAAGAGCGAGGCTATGTTCTCAAGACCATGGCTTTGGACGGAAAAACCTGGTGCCGTCTCAGTCTTGGAACGCGGGATCAGATGAAGAGTTTCTGCCAGCTTCTTAAAACTATCCATTCTTAATTCCCTAATCTCCGTATCGAAAAGATCGATACGGAGATCAGTACTTAGTTGGTAACTTGATTTTTCCAGTAAAGAAAAACACCGAACAATATCCTAAACTCATGGGTCGACAGATGAGCTTTCAAACTGTCCAATGCTTTGTAAAGTAATTTATAGGTACTACTGGAAGATATACCCAGAATCTCGGCAATTTCCTCGTACTCAAGCCCTTCATAATACTTCAGGTGAATAATCTCCCGTTGCCGAGGGCTCATCTTCTCCAATGCTTTTTCGAGATTTTCCTTCAATTTCTGCTGATGCTCGGCCTGAATCATCGTAACATCATGCCCAAGTTCAATCTGAAAGGTATAATCTACTTCGGATTCAAAAAAATCAAGCAGGGGCGTCGCATATTCGAGCTTACGAAACAGCGTTCTCCGGAAAGCTTTATACAGGTAATTTTTTACGGAAGGGGTTTCTTTAATTGAAGTTCGGTTGAGCCACAACTTTACAAACAGATCCTGAATGGCATCCTCAATCGCTAATTCATCGGGACTGAATTTGCGTCCGTAATTATACAGACGGCGGCGGTAGGTGTTGAAAAGCAATTGAAACGCCTGCTCATCACCTGCTCTGAATTCATCCCACCATTTCTCTTCTTCCATTGCCAATGGATGCTAATCGCTTTTCTTTTAGAATCGTTTTGGAGTATAATTTGGTATAAAGTGCATGCAGAGGCGAAGTTTACGCAAGATATGAAAAAACACAGAACTTTCTATGGGAATATCAGCACTTTAGCTTACAGTGAGTATGATTTATTTTAGATTTGTAATGCGTAAGTCGCTCGTTTTGCGAACCGAGCCTGCCCTATTCCTTTTTTAAAAGCTATACGCTCTGGCCGACTGCTTATGTTATACCGCATTGCCTTTTTCAGTTCTTCTAAGCAACTCCTTCAGGAACAGGAGCTCATTGCCATTTTAGATCAGTTTGCTACAACCGTTGACGCCTTTGACATTAAAGGGGTTTTCATTTATCTTAATGGAAGCATGTTGCAAATGGGCGAAGCCGAGCTTGAAAAGTTCGAAGCTTTTATCGATTTATTAAAGTCAGATCCACGCCAAACCTACATTACTATTCTCTCCAAAAATCCCATTGAACAGCGGATTTTTAACCGAAAATATCTATTTTATAAAACATTGGATGCCAAGAATTTTTCCGGTTTAAGCGAGGTCATCCATACTGTCTTTCCGCCTGATTACGCGGCTAATCCAGATAATGAAATGATCAAAATTATTACTAACTTTTTCCGGGATAATTATCGAAATTAACTAACCTATTTATGTCTTAATCAATCTATTGGATAGTATTCTCCCTTATAAATACATGAGTAGCGTAATTAATTGAGATGAATAAGCTCATACCCATACATGCTTAATTTAAAAGCTATAACTATTCTCTAAAACATGATTAATAACTAGTAGCCCCAGGCAATTAATTACCAGGGCGTGTATTTCCTTATTCAATTGTTAACGCTATGAACTAATTCTTTCTTTAGGAAATCTTAAAGCTCAGCAACTGATAGTATGTTCTGGGCGTATGCATTCCATCCTACAGGAGAATATTCAGGTTAATTCAGATGAAACCCAATCCATTAAGTATTGATTACCAGTCGTTTTACTGATTCATTATCAATGGTAGTTTAATTGAGCATACCCATATCTCCCTTGATTATTACCCAAGGAAAGCACTCAATTTTTTATTGAATTGAGTGGGCTTTTCCTTGGGTAATAACTAACTAGGCAATTAGACTGGCATTCAGTTTAATTTCGAAACTAAACGCTCCGCTTACGGGACAGGTTTTTTCAGCTTCAGCGGCGATTTTCTGAAATTCTTCCTCCGTAATACCAGGTACTTTTGCCTGTAACGTTAATTCAGACAAGGTAATTTTTCCGTTATCCAAGGTAATAACTGATTCCGTTTCCAAAGATTCTACGGTATAACCCGCCTGCGTCAAATCCAGGTCTAATTTCATGGTGAAACAACCTGCGTGAGCGGCGGCCAGTAACTCCTCGGGGTTCGTTCCTACTCCTTCAGCAAAACGGCTATTGAATGAATATTGCGTCTTGTTAAGCGTAGTACTTTGCGTCGTTAAATGACCTGCTCCTGATTTAATGTCTCCGTTCCAAACGGCTGTAGCTCTGCGTTTCATGATTGTGTTGTTTTTGTAATAGATTGATTAGAAATGTTTTGTACCAAACAGTACAATATTGGTTAAAAAAATTTACTCGATTACGGCCAGATTCAATTTTAAAAGTTCAGTCAGTTTTGCCGAATCCGTTTCCATCCGACGCGTTACGTTAATGCCATTCCACAGATTAATCAGATACGACGCCAGCGTTGCCGGAGGCAGGTTTGTTTGAAGTAACCCCAGGTCTTTTCCTCGCTGCATGGCTTCTTCAAAAATACTTTCCAGCAGGGTTAGGTAATGAGCAGCCAGCAACTTAAGTCCTGAATCGTTTTCGCTAATCTGCACAAGAGCATTCCCAAAGTAGCAACCCTGATTCCCAATCGGCGATTGTTCTCCCACTAAACCCAAAAAGAAGTCCTTAATCAGCTTAACGGGGTTATCACAGGCATGAATGGCTGATCTCAACTCTCTGAAATTCTGATCCACCACCCGCTTCATGGATTTTTCAAACAGTTCCTGTTTGCCTCCTTTGAAAGCCAGGTAAAAACTGCCCTTTCCAATACCCATGGCTTTAAGCAAATCGTCTGCTGAAGCGTTGGCGTAGCCTTTTTCCCAAAATACGCCCACCGCCCGATCAAGGGCCCTTTCTTCGTCGTATATTTTGGGTCTGCCTGCCATTTCCTATTTGTTTTGCTCTACAAAGGTATAATATTGTACCTTTTAGTACAAAATATTTTTTCATTTATTTTTAAATTCTTTTCGCATCCGACTCCTCTGTGATCTGATCCTTATTATTAGCAAAAACTGAACGCGACCTTTTACCTTTGACTAACTCTTATTCCTGCAAAAGCCTTGACAGAAAAGTTTCGTTATAAATTTCAGGTCCGTTGGACTGCTCTGCTCGGAGCCCTGAGCTTCGGCATTGTGGTGCCTACATTTTACATTCCTATGGAGTTGGGGTCCTCCGCTCACCTGCTCTCCATTCTAGTAGCTACCCTGACCAGTTATATCATTTGGGAAGGAAGCAAGCTCATTCAGGCCTTAACGCTGTACTTCTTTCCTTGGGAACGCAGCATTACCAAACATCTGGTGTATGAAGTACTGGGAATTTTTCTGTTCTCTTCGTTGAGTCTGATTTGCGGAATTCTGATTTATGGCCGACTGGTAGCATCCGAATTAATCACACTTGGAGTAATCGTCCAGAATGCGTTCGTTTCCTTCCTGCTCGCGTTGCTTTTTACGGCTTTCAATGAAGGAACTTTTCTTTTTAACCAATGGAAACAGTCGCTGGTTGAACAGGAAAAACTTCGGCAGGAAAACCTCGTGGCCCGCCTTGAAGGACTCAAAAAACAACTCGATCCGCATTTTCTCTTCAATAGCCTGAGTGTGCTTAGCGGTGTAGTGTATAAAGATCCGGCTCTGGCCGATTTGTATATCAGTAAACTAGCCCAGGTGTATCGGTATGTGTTAGATCACACCGAAGAAAAACAGGTACCTTTAGCTGCCGAAATTTCCGTAGTTGAAGCTTATTTATTCCTGCTCAATGTTCGGTTCTATCATAAAATCGAAGCCCGCATTGAGCTTTCCCACGCCCAACGGGCTCAGGTATTGCCCCTTTCCATTCAGTTACTGGTGGAAAACGCTGTCAAGCATAATTACATTTCCGACGAACACCCGCTCACGCTTTCCATTTATACGGAAGGTTCAACGCTTTGGGTGACCAACAGCATTCACACCAAATCGGGAAAGGTTAATTCAAGCGGTATTGGACTGAAAAACCTACAGGCTCGTTACCAGTTTATGACCGGACAGTCGATTGTGGTGGAACCCGATTCAAGCGTATTCCGGGTAGGGTTACCCTTGATTTACTCTGAAAAAGCATGAAAGTAGTTATCATTGAAGACGAATATTTTTCAGCCGAAAAGCTCCGGTTTTTACTGGAAAAACTTGATCCTACCATTGAAGTACTGGCGGTATTACCCTCGGTTGAAAAAAGCGTAGCCTGGTTCAGTGCTCATGCCGAACCTGACTTGATCTTCTCCGACATTCAACTGGAAGATCAGGAAAGTTTTGAGTTATTCGAACGGCTCTCCATCGATGCTCCCATCATTTATACCACTGCCTACGACCAATACGCCATTCAGGCCTTCAAGCAAAACAGCATCGATTATCTACTGAAACCCATTCAACCCGAAGAATTACGGGCGGCCTTGAAAAAGTATGAAAATCAGGCGTATCGTTTATTGAAAAAAGGTTTGTTACCCACGCCTCAACCAACGAAGTCTGAACCCAAAGAGCGTTTTATGGTGCGGAAAGGAAATGGCTTCGCCGTGGTTAAGGTTCAGGACATCGCTTATTTCAAAAGCGAAGACAAACTCAGTTTTGTCGTTACCTTCGACCAGCAGAAACTGTTAATTGACGCGACACTGGAAGAACTCAGCGAACAGGTAGATCCCCGTCGCTTCAACCGGATCAGCCGTAATCGATTGGTTTGCATTGACAGCATTCATAAAATTCACCCGCATTTCAATGGTCGGTTGAAACTGGAGTTGATGCCACCGGACGAAGAGGAAGTATTCGTCAGTCGCGACCGGGCTACGGCCTTTAAAGAATGGATTAACTCCTGACCTTGCTTTTTTGGCCCTACGATTCAGTCAGGTAATGTTACAACTCGGGAAGTGAATTCGACCAGTCATCGCTAAAAGCTCGGTTTAGAGCCTCTCAGACCGAATATTTACTGAAAAAAGTAAAACAAAAGCGATGACTGCAATCCTCATATTCTTTGCTATACACTGGTACGGAGCCTTATTTTTCCAGACCGTCTTCCTTCACCGTTACGCTGCCCACCAGGCCTTTACCATGTCCAAAGGCTGGGAGCGGACGTTTTTTGTATTGACCTGGATTTTTCAGGGTTCGAATTACCTGAGTGCTTACGCCTACGGCGTGATGCACCGCATGCACCATGCCTACGCCGATACGGAAAACGATCCGCACTCGCCGATGTACAGCAATGGCATTTTTGATATGATGCTGAAAACGGCTAAATTCTACTCGGCCATTCGCGAACGCCGCATTGCGGTTGATCCTAAATTTACCGCCAACGTTCCTGATTGGAAAAGTTTCGATGATTTTGCTTCCAGCCGGGTTTCCCGTGTGGCCTGGGGTACGCTCTATACCCTTTTCTACATCTACTTCGCACCGTCCTGGGGCTGGTTCCTGTTGCTACCCGTTCATTACCTGCTGTCACCCATTCACGGTGCCATTATCAACTGGTTTGCTCACAAAATTGGCTATACGACCTTCAAGGTTAACGATACTTCAAAAAACCTGATGCCCGTGGATTTTCTGATGATGGGCGAAGGTTTTCACAACAACCACCACACCTACGGCAACCGGGCCAACTTTGCCTTCAAATGGTTTGAAATTGATCCTTCGTATCAAATCATGAAAGTATTGAATGTCCTCAACGTCATTCAGTTACCCAAAGAAAAAGGCCGTACAAAGGTCTTTATGGAGAAAAGAAAAATGGCCTCCTAAGCGATCCATGTCGTTAGTCCTGTAAAAGGTAACCACTGAAATGGTTACCTTTTATTTTTTTACCCGGGTTGCGTGCTGACTATTTGTAAGTTAACATAGTGAGTAGCCTTCCAATCGTAAGTCGATGGAAGAATCTACCAAATAATTAACCTGTATTCCGTATTTTTACTCGAATTTTTGCAAACAAAATCTGGGTAAGGCCATACTACAGCGATCTTTCGATACGGATCAGGAGTTACTAGCTCGTCTTCAAGAAGGAGACGAAAGTGTATTCTCGTCCCTGTATGATCGGTACTGGTCTCCCTTGTATGCGTACGTCTATAACCGCATTCGGCTAATCGAGGAAAGCGAAGAGCTGGTTCAGGAAGTTTTCATTATTTTCTGGGAAAATCACTCGGCCCTGACCGTTACCGACTCCCTCGCTCCTTACCTGTTCAGTGTGCTCAAAAAGCGGTTACTCTCCTATTTCCGTTCGGAAAAAGTACGCAGCCAATACGCCGAACACTTTAGTCATTTTCTTTCACAGCAAGTCGATAATTCTACCGATGAAGAATGGGCGGCGGAAGATTTGAAACAACGCATTGAATACGCCATCAGTGAGTTACCCAATAAATGTCAGCAGGTGTTCTGGATGAGTCGGCGACAGCAGCTTTCCATTGATGAAATTGCCCGGGAACTACAGATTTCAAACCGAACGGTTGAAAACTATTTGACAACGGCCCTCAAACATCTCCGATCGGTACTGGGTGATTCTATTTTATTACTAGCCATCGGAATGCTATTTTGCCATTGATTCATAGGCATTTTCCGAAATCACAGGAAGTTTATTTTACTAATTTTAAATTTCTCAAAAAATAATTGCCTTTCGACTGTGTGTTAAAGCCCACTTAGGGAATATAACAGTAGAGAGGCAGCTAGAGGCGTGAATTTTTAGGTTTATTAACCCGAGTATTTCACCTTTTTTCCACTCTAACCTGATTGCATCACTTTATGAATGAAGAACAATTTGACCGGATCTTAAGGAAAGTTCTGGACGGAACCGCTACGCCTATCGAACAGAAACAGGTCGATCAGTGGCTGGCTTCTTTCCCTGAACAGGCTTTTGAAGAAATACCGGCCATTGAAAAACAAGCGATTAAAAACCGAATGCAGGAACGCATTCAAAAACACATTCAACCCAACCCGGTACGTCGCCTGCCCTGGTATCGACACATCGCCTGGCAACTGGCGGCAGCTCTGGTAGTACTGATCGGAGCCGGACTGGCAGGTTATCAATACTGGGCCAACCGTGTTACCCTTGAAATGGCTTATGCAAATGCGAAAGAGATTCATAAAGTCATATTACCCGATGGAACGCTGGTATGGTTGAAAGACTCCAGTAGTCTGGAGTATCCGTCCCGATTTACGGGAAACCTCCGGGAAGTAAAATTGCACGGAGAAGCGTTTTTTGAAGTAGCCAAAAACCCTGAACACCCATTCATGATTCATTCGGGCCGCATGACGACTAAGGTTTTAGGAACCAGCTTTAATATCCGAAACCGGGCTGAAAAGCTGGAAGTGGTTGTATTTACGGGAAAGGTAATGTTGAGCTCGCCGCAAGGTCAGGTTACTTTATTACCCGCTCAAAAGGCCGTTTATCAGCAAAAAAGTCAGGATTTTAAACCGGAGATTCTGCAACCCAGCGAACCCGAAAAGCTGACCTATATTCAGGGAACGGAGTATCCCATGCAGTTTGAGGACGTACCGATGTTTGAAGTGTTAACCCGTATTGAGAAGAAGTTTAACGTTCACATCATCAGCGATAAAAAGTCCATTTATGACTGTTTGTTAAGAGCCGATTTAACAGACCAGTCGCTGGAAAATACATTATCCGTCTTAACGCAAACTTTTGGGGGTACGTATGTCATCGAAGGGTCGAGCGTTGAGTTAAAAGGTCTTAACTGCCAGTAATTTTCTATTCACTTAATCATTTATTCACTTCTATTTCTGACTGGATGACATAAACCTGTTCTCAACTCTTTAAAAAAGGTCAGAAGTGCCCCCGCACTCCTGACCTTACATGAACACCCAGTAACGCAATTACTCCCGCTCTAGGAAAGCGGGCAGGCTGTTCATTGTCTTATTCCGAAAACCGTCTGAATAAAACTTGACCAAATTAATGCTAAAAATTTATACCCCCCAAACCGTCACTTATCAACTTATGCGATTTACGGTTTATCAATGCTTTCTGGTGCTATGGCTGGCTTCCATGACCTTTGCTCACACCAACTACGCCCAGGGCGTTCTGGATCGTTCGGTCACTATCTCGATTCAGAATCTTACGTTAAAACAAACGCTGCAACAGCTCGAAGCCAAGGCGAGTGTACGATTCGTATACAGCAGCAGTTGGCCACAAATGAACCAGAAAGTAACGGTTTCAACGGTCAATACTTCCCTGAATCAGGTATTAGAAAAGGTATTAACCCCCGCAGGGATGACCTTTCAGCCACACGCGAATTCTAACATGATTGTGATTAAGCCCCTGAAATCAACCAGCTCAACGGACGTTCCGCTGGAAATTCAGCGGGAAGTGAGCGGTCAGGTGGTCAGTGCGGATAACGATCAGCCCATGATTGGGGTAAGTGTTCGGGTTAAAGGTACCTCTCAGGGAACCGTTACGAATGACCGAGGCGAATTTCGCATTACTACACCCGACAAAGGAATTGTGTTAATATTCAGCTACGTAGGCTACGAAACCCGCGAGGTAGGAATAGGCACTCAATCGTATCTGAAAGTAGATCTGAAGCCCAAAGATGCTTCGTTAAACGATGTAGTGGTCATTGGTTATGGAACCACCACTCAACGTTATAACACCGGGGCCGTTAGCTCCATTACTGCGAAAGACATCTCCGTTCAGACCATTTCTAACCCGCTGGTTGCCTTGCAGGGTAGAATTGCGGGAGCTCAGATTACGCAGAATAATGGTTTACCCGGCAGTTCCGTTCGTATCCAGATTCGCGGCCAGGGTTCATTATCTTCAGGTACGGTTCCTCTCTACGTAGTTGATGGTGTTCCGTTTACCCTGTTTAATGGTGGACAACCCGCCAATGACAACCTGAATGCTTATGGTATTTCTGGTGCCAATGGTGAGCAAAGCCCTTTAAGCCTGATTCCCCCCGAAGATATTGAGCGAATTGACGTATTGAAAGATGCGGATGCTACGGCCATTTACGGTTCACGCGGATCGAACGGTGTCATTTTGATTACTACGAAGAAAGGCAAAGCCGGGAGAACCCAGTTCAATGTTAATGTCAACAGCGGGGCGGGAAAAGTGCCTCATTATATCCCTATGCTCAATACGGAACAATACCTTTCTTTACGCAAGGAAGCTTTTGCCCGAGCGAAGGTAACGCCTAATACTTCGAACGCTCCAGATTTAACCTTATGGGATCAGAACGCCAACACGGATTGGCAACGCAAATACCTGGGCGGTACGGCTCAATTTGTGAATGCCAGTGCATCGGTCTCGGGAGGCAATGCCTTCAACTCTTTCTTATTCAGTGGTTTATATCGCAAAGAAGGCACCGTATTCCCCGGAAATCTGGGAGCTACTACCCTTTCGGGACGTTTCGCTGGTAGTCACACCACGGCGAACCAGAAATTCAGAATCGATTTCACGACCTCTTACTCTCACCTCAAGAACAACCTGGTTGGATCGGATCTTACTTCTGTCTACAGTCTGGCTCCCAACTATCCGCTGTATAATGCGGACGGTAGCTTGAACTGGACCGGAGGTTCAAACCCGGAAGGTCTGCTTATGCAGGAGTTTGACAACGTAAGCACGAACTTCATTACCCAACTGAATTTAAAATATACCATCTTACCCGGCCTGGACGTAAAAATAAACAATGGTTATACGTTGACGGGTATCGATCAAATTCAGGTTAATCCGGCTCGTTCACAAAACCCGCTGTATAACCCCATTAGCTCGTCCGTTTTTGCTAACAATAAAATCGAATCTTACATTGTAGAGCCTCAGGTAGACTACCGCAAAGCTTTTGGGAAAAGTCAAATCAATGTTCTGGTTGGGGGAACGTTCCAACAATCAAATGCTACGGGCCAATCCATTGAAGGCCGTAATTACACCAATGATGCTCTCCTTAAATCGTTAATAGGAGCGGGTACTATACTCGTTACCCAAAATAACTATTCGCTCTATAAATACACTTCTGCTTTTGGTCGGGTAAACTATAGCTGGGACAACAAGTACATTCTTAACGGAACCTTCCGCCGCGATGGCTCATCCCGCTTTGGTCCTAGCCATCGTTTTGGAAACTTTGGGGCTATTGGAGCTGCCTGGCTGGTTTCTTCGGAAGAGTTCATGAAAACACTTCCCTGGTTTAGTTACCTGAAACTCAGAAGTAGCTATGGTTTGACGGGTAATGATCAGATTCCTAACTATGCCTATCTCCCTACCTATCAGCTCACGAGTAGCACTAATGTTTATTCAGGAACGGCTACGTTGGTTAATTATAATATTCCTAATCCAACGCTCCATTGGGAAACGACCCGGAAACTCGAAGTAGCTCTCGAAATGGGTTTCTTACAAGATCGGATTCTGCTGAAATCTGCTTACTTCCGTAATCGTTCGGGCGATCAGTTGGCCAGTACCAACATGCCTACCCAGTCAGGGGTGAATTCCTTTTCGAGTAACCTGGATGCCGTCATTCAGAATAAGGGATTTGAATTCGAACTGAATACCATCAATGTAGCTACGGCTGCGTTGCGATGGTCAACGAATATCAATTTTACATTCCTGAGAAATAAGCTCCTTTCCATTGGCGATCCCAAAAAGCTTTTCAATTCCAGCTCTTATACCATTGGCCAGCCCGTCAACGCAACCCGCCTGTATCAATACACTGGTCTGGATGCCAACGGTTTGCCAACCGTACAGGATATTGATGGCGATGGCGTCATTAACTTCAACAAAGATCGAGTGATGGCTCCTATCGGGAATCCCTTCTTTGGTGGTATCAATAACTCACTTTCCTACAAGAATTTCCAGTTAGATGTATTCCTGCGGTTTAATCACCGAATGGGCTATCAATTTAATTTTTCTGATTTATACGGCTTCCCCTTAGGTAATAGTGTGGCAAACAAAACAACGGCGGCTCTGAACCGGTGGTCCGAGAGCAATCCTAACGGTGTTTATCCGGCAGCTACTACGCTTTATTCATCCGCGTTTAGCTACTATTCTTCCTCGAATGCTCTATGGGGAGATGCTTCTTTCCTCAAGCTCAGTACGGTAAGTCTGTCCTATAACCTTCCTGCTGCCTTGATTCAGCCCCTTCAGCTTTCGAAAGTTTCGGTGTATGTACAAGGACAAAATATGTTTACCTGGGCCAAACAGAAATACATCCTTGATCCTGAAACTTCACTGCCCGGTACGGGTACCGGGTTGGGTTCGGGCCAGTTCCAGGCAGTGCCTCAGCTCCGTACCATTGTTGCAGGTCTTAATGTGTCATTCTAAGCAGGATATTCCCATGAAATCTATCTTTCGTTTTCCCCTCTTTATTACATTGGCAGGTTTAAGTCTTGCTTCATGTGAGAAGTTTGTAAGCATTGATTATCCTCCCACCGTTATTGGGGTAGATGACGCTTTTAGCTCTGATGCCTCAGCTACCAGCGTGGTGTTAAATATGTATTCTACCGTTCGCAGTAACCCTACCATCTACTGGACTGTATTTGGCGGACTGTTGAGCGACGAATTGGAATACACTCCTACTAACTCAGATCTGGAACAGTTCGAAAACAATACGGTTTCTCCACTCAATACGTTTGTTTCTGACTACATCTGGTTCGAGGGCTATCGCTTTATTCGTCAGGCCAACATGGCGATTGAGGGTATTTCTAAGTCACAGCGTATGACTGAAGCAGGCAAAAAACAGTTGCTCGGCGAAAGCAAATTCTGGCGTGCCTATGCACTATTCCATTTGGTAAATTACTTCGGGGATGTGCCTTTAACGGTTTCATCGGATGAGTTTCTAAATGCTGGCCTTCCCCGAACCCCGGCAGCTCAGGTTTGGGCTCAGGTCATCACCGATTTGAAGGACGCCAAAGCCAGCCTGCCGACGGCATACGTAGGTAGCTTACGTACCCGAATCAACAAACACACGGCTTCGGCATTGTTAGCACGTGCGTACCTGTATACCAAAGACTATGCGAATGCCGCTGCGGAAGCTTCGGAAGTGATTGGTTCGGGGACGTATAGCCTGGGAGATCTTTCTACGACCTTTGTTAACAATAGTAACGAAACGATTTTTCAGACGGCTACCTTACTGGGCTTCACAAGACTGGGAGCGAATTACCGTACATCCAATCCTAATGCGGCTCCAGGTTTTGTGTTGAAATCAAACTTTGTTCGTTCGTTCGAAGTGGGGGATAAACGTCGTACGGCCTGGGTCGATTCCATGACCATTGGAAGTACCGTATACCAGCGGATCAACAAATACAAACTTCAAACGGCAACAGCGGGTAACGAAAACAACGTCATGTTCCGACTGGCCGAACAGTATCTGATTCGGGCTGAGGCACAGGCAAATTTGAATCAGTTCACGGCAGCGAAAGCGGATTTGGACATCGTTCGCAGCCGGGCTGGCCTGTCGGCTTCTACCGCCACTACGCAAAGTGCCTTGTTAGCAGCGATTTTGCAGGAACGTAAAGTAGAGTTTTTCGGAGAATTCGGCCATCGCTGGTTTGACCTCAAGCGAACCAACCAAGCCGATGCCGTGCTAACTCCGATTAAACCCGGCTGGAAAACGACAGGACTGTTAATGCCCATTCCTTCAACCCAGATTGAAGCGAATCCGGCATTAACGCAAAACTCAGGCTATTAATCACTCACTAATAACCAATATCTATTTATGAAAAAAATAACCACCCTGGCTGGACTGATGCTCATGAGTATCTCGGCCTCGTTTGCTCAAAAAGCACCGGCTTCGACGTACCTGATTAAGGGTGAGATTAAAGGTTTAAAGGAGGAGAAGATTTATCTGTATTACCCCAAAGGCAGTGAGTCGGGCCGTGATTCCGTTGTAACGAAAGATGGCAAGTTTGCCTTCAAAGGTACTTTAGACCATGAAGGAACGGCTTCGCTTTCACTGGCTTCCAATCGTCAGCAATTCGTAGCCTTTTTTATAATGCCCGGCATTCCTACCACGGTCACTGCCGTGAAAGACTCCCTTTCTAAAGCTACTATTCAGGGAGCAAAGGAAAATAAGGAGTGGAAGCAGCACCGCCACGAATTGGAATCCATCGTTTTCACGCAGTTACAGGCCATTGAAAAGAAGTACGCTGGCTATCGATCAGGCCCTAAACAGACCCTACCCGATAGTTTGGCGAAACTTCAGTCCAAGGAAATTCAGAACCAGTTCAAACGGGCCGATAGCCTTTCTCAGGCTTTCATTAAATCTCATCCGAATTCAGTGGTAAGTCCCATGTTGGCCATCAGTTACTACAGCATGGAACCCGAAGCGGAAAAACTTCCGGGCCTGTACGCGGGCATGAGCCCAGCCGTTCAGAACTCATACTACGGAAAACAGATCAAAACACTGACCACCGATCTGGCCAAGATTGGACTAGGTAAGCCCGCTCCGGAGTTTTCCATGGCCGATACCTCCGGCAAAGCGGTTGCCTTATCCTCGCTGAAAGGTAAATACGTTTTAGTGGATTTCTGGGCGAGCTGGTGCGGCCCCTGCCGGAAAGAAAATCCAAACGTGGTAGCTGCGTATAATAAGTACCGTGACAAAGGATTTGAAATTCTGGGTGTTTCGCTGGACTCTAAAAAGGCTGCCTGGGTGAAAGCTATCGAAGCCGATAAATTAACCTGGCCGCATGTTTCAGATCTAAAAGGCTGGCAGAATGAAGCCGCCGGACTGTACGTAGTGAAGGTAGTTCCTACTAATTTTCTGTTGGATAAAGACGGAAAAATCGTTGCTAAAAACTTACGTGGAGCCGATCTGGAAAAGAAACTGGCGGAGTTATTAAAGTAATGATTAAACCGGGAAGAGTGGGTTTCCTACCCTTCCCGGAAACTAAATAGCAGGTTTCAGTTTTTACTCTTCATCAACATTTTACTGAAACTTTAGAAATTCTATGAAAACGCAGGCAGAGCCCCGAGCATTAGATCTCAGCGAAAAATTCAATCACCTGTGGCACTTGGTGGGTAATACGCCCATGCTTGAAATTTTTTATACCCTTGAAGGAATCAGCCGTTCCATTTTTGTAAAATGCGAGCATTATAATCTGACGGGAAGTATCAAAGATCGCATGGCCTTATACATCTCGATCAGGCGTATCGTCAGGGGAAAATCAACCCATCGGATACCATCGTCGAAGCAACTTCGGGCAATACCGGTATTGCCTTTTCTGCCCTGGGGAAAGCCCTGGGCCATTCCGTTCGGATCATCATGCCAAACTGGCTGAGCCGCGAACGCATTGATATTATCCAAAGTCTTGGGGCCGATATCACACTGGTTAGTAAGGAAGAAGGCGGTTTTCTGGGTAGTATTCGTCTCAGTGAGGAACTGGCCGCTCAAGGGGGTGTTTTCCTGCCCCAGCAATTTGAAAATCAGTATAATGCCGAAGCACACGAACGAACCACTGGTCCCGAAATCTGGCGACAACTGGATTTGATCAATAAAAAACCGGATGCATTTGTAGCAGGCGTAGGTACGGGCGGTACCGTTATGGGTATTAGTAACTATTTGAAGGAGCGAGATTCGTCGATCCGCATTCACCCTCTAGAGCCCGCCGAATCGCCTACGCTGACGACGGGTTATAAAGTAGGCTCTCACCGGATTCAGGGAATTTCGGATGAGTTTATTCCCGCCATCGTTCAACTCGATCGACTGGATGCAGTAGTGCAGGCTCACGATGGAGATGCCATTTTGATGGCTCAGAAATTATCCAGAGAACTCGGTTTGGCCGTTGGTATTTCCTCCGGTGCTAATGTGATTGGTGCCATTCGGCTGCAACAGCAGTTAGGTATCAATTCCTGCGTGGTAACCATCCTCTGCGATAGTAACAAGAAATACCTGAGCACGGATTTAGTAAAAACCGAACCCCTTAAAGAAGATTACCTGAGTCCGGTCATTACGTTCTCGGGCTATCGACCTATGCCTCGTTTAGCTACTCACCCGGCTTTGATCTAGCCATCACTTTCTGAATTGATAGTAGACATGAAAAGAAGCTTATTCTTTTTACTGGTTTTGTTGTGCCCTTATTGCCAGGCTCAGCTATTTAACCCCGTTACCTGGGACTTCAAAGCGAAGGCCACCTCCCCTACAGAAGCCGTATTAACCTTTCAGGCTAAAATCTCCCGGCACTGGCACATTTACTCCCAGCATTTGGCCGATGGAGGCCCCGTGGCTACCTCTTTCGTTTTCAATCCAAGCAAGGAATATACACTAGTGGGTAAGGTTGAGGAAAAGTCAAACGTGGTGAAAGGCTTTGATAAGACCTTTCAAATGGATATTAGCTGGTTTGAAAATCAGGCCCTATTCACGCAAAAAATCAAACTTACGGGAAATAAAGCCACGGTTTCCGGCAAGTTGGAATTCATGGCTTGTGACGACGAACGCTGTTTACCTCCCGAAGAAGTAGCGTTTGATATTCCCGTGCAAAGGCTTAGTGAACCCGTAGCAGCCGTAACTCCGACAAAACCTGCCAAAGATTCCATTCCGCAAGTTAGCCAATCGCTGGTCAGCGATTCTATGACTATCGGTTCGAAGTCAGCATCTGTGGACACGGCACAGGCTTACGAGTTACCAGTCATTCAGGCGAACGAATCTCCCAAACCCGAAGAAGAATCCTTATGGGTAACCTTTGTAGCAGGATTGCTGGGGGGACTGGCCGCCATCTTCATGCCCTGCATTTTTCCGCTATTGCCCATGACGGTTAGCTTCTTTACCAAGCAGGCAGAATCCCGCTCCTCCGGTATTCGCAATGCCCTGCTCTATGGTCTGTCCATCATTGTTATCTATGTTTCGCTAGGCTTATTGATTACGGTGCTGTTTGGAGCCGATGCTCTCAATAACCTCTCCACAAACGGCCTTTTCAACTTCGCTTTCTTTCTTTTGCTTGTCGTTTTCGCGGCTTCCTTTCTGGGTGCCTTCGAACTTATGCTGCCCAGTAGTTGGGCGAATAAGATGGATCAGAAAGCTGATCAGGGCGGTTTGCTGGGTATCTTTTTCATGGCAACCACCCTTTCGCTGGTTTCTTTTTCCTGCACGGGTCCCATCATTGGAACGCTGCTGGTGCAGGCCGCCGCTCAGGGAGCATTGCTAGGCCCGGCCATCGGCATGTTTGGCTTTGCATTGGCTCTGGCGTTGCCGTTTACCTTGTTTTCGCTGTTTCCTTCCGCTCTCAAATCCCTGCCTAAATCGGGCGGTTGGCTGAATTCCGTGAAAGTAACCCTGGGTATTCTGGAACTGGCTCTGGCTCTTAAATTCCTTTCCAACGTTGATCTGGCCTATCACTGGCAGTGGTTCGACCGGGAAGTGTTCCTCGTCCTCTGGATTATCCTTTTCGCTATTTTAGGATTCTATCTGCTGGGTAAACTCCGCTTTGCTCACGACTCAGCACTGGTAAGCCTTTCGGTGCCCCGTTTCTTTTTAGCCGTGATTTCGCTCAGTTTCTCGCTGTATATGGTTCCCGGACTTTGGGGGGCTCCCCTCAAAGCCATTGCTGCTTTTCTACCTCCCCAGCAAACGCAGGACTTTGATCTTTACTCGGCCAGTCTGGCTGGAAATTCGGGTAGTGCTCCCGTTTTTCACGAGAAACACAAATACAGCGATTTATTTCACGCTCCGTTGGGACTGAATGCCTATTTCGACTACGACGAAGCTTTGGCGGAAGCCCGGAAAACGGGCAAACCCCTCCTGATTGATTTTACGGGACATGCTTGTGTAAACTGTCGAAAAATGGAAGCTACCGTCTGGCCTGATCCGGCGGTATTAACCACCATTCGGGAAAATTATATTCTGCTTCAACTCTACGTAGATGACAAAACGGAGTTAGCTCCTGCCGAACAAACGGTTATCAATGGTAAAGAAATCAAAACCATCGGTAAGAAATGGAGTACGCTACAGACTACCCGTTTTCAGGCTAACTCCCAGCCCTACTACGTGTTATTAGATCCGATCACTGAAAAACCTCGGGTCAATCCCCAGGGAGCTAACTATGACATAGCCGAGTTTCTGACGTTCCTTCATGCAGGGATTTCTAAACCTTAAATTGTTATTTTTTAGTTTTGGTTAAGTGTGACGAATAGGCTCTTTCAGTGAAAGAGCCTTATTTTTTACAATTATCTAATAGTATATACATAACACTATTTATTTAGTGCTTTGCAATTGTCATGAATGGGTAACTTATTACCATAATCTTACAACCAAGCTAACAATAAACAAGTAGAAACTCTTAATTTTATAATAGAATCCAATTATCAATTGGAGGCATTAATAATACCTAGTCTTAATTAAAGATGTAAAATTTTTTCCATCACCTTTCTGAAAACCCTATGGCAATCAAATCTACTTTAAAAGAAAAGATAGTATTTCTACCATTCATCAGCTTAATTATAATCCAGTTGATTACATTATATGATAGAATAGTTCTTCATACTGGAGAATTAGATACTGACAATTATGTAGCAATAGCTTTATTGATTAGTAATTACTTGATTTATTTATCTAATAAAGAGCTTGGTCTACTTACAACCAGTTTCATTTTATTGATATCATGTTTTGGGTATGAATTCATATCTTTCTTTACTGATAAAATTTATCACAAATATTCTTTCTTTATAAGAATTGGAGATGATAAAAGAGTAATGAGTCTCCCGAGCATGGAAATAAGAATCTTTTTAATTTTATTACTTTTCTTGATTATAAATTTTCAACTCGTATCAAAAAATATAAAAGGAATTAGAAACAGGTTCACTAATAGGTAGCCATATTAGAAATAGCAATCTCTTGTGTACCTAAGCTAGTACATTAATTTACAAAAGAAGGGAATTAGTGGCATACTTAAGGCTTGCCTATAGTATAACGCTTACTATTGATTAAGTAAAAATAATTAGATTAAGTATTACTACTCACGTACAAATACGCTAAATCGAAAGAATTAGATAAAAGGTTTTGGAATATTTTGATAACCTTTTAGTATTGAAGACTATATATACCCAGCAACACCTGTATAAACTTTTATCTGTCCGCCCTGTGTACCGCCTTTTTACCCTTGCCTTGTTCCAACTATTGGGTACACAGGCCGCTTTCTCCCAAGACAATAAGCACTCTGAGCTTTTCAAGAGAGCTAATTTAATTGTATTGGAAACTACTGATACCCCAAATACTCTTAAAGAGGCTACTAAATATTTGATTAAGAAAGGCTAAATGATTAAGAAATACGATAAAGATTTTGGACAGAACGTCAATTTGTCCAGAGTGTCTCTGGTATTGCCGCTACCCTCTTTCAAAAGGTAAAAATTATTAGAGCGAAAGAATGAAGCCAGATTTTTCATTGACTTTGCTATTTATGTTCATAAGGGAAATACTAGCCTTTAAGACTCTGAATATTAAGTAACTATGTAAGTCATTACTGGCAAACGGTGTCAGCAGGATTCATAGCGAATGTAAAAAAGTTATTGAGTGAAATAGACTAATAATCTATTTAATAGCATGAATATAAATCTAAACACCACTCTAATTTATTTTAATAAATTAAATAATATATTTATTTCCTATCTATTTTTTGATTCATCGCAAATCACTGCCAGACTTAAAATTGACAAAATTTGAAAAAGACTAATTAATGAATTGATATAGTACATATAATTATATACATTCAATATCGTTTTACTTGTTGCTACTAAATAAGCAAAATATTTGACAATTAACAATCAAATCCTATTGTTGATCAAAACAAAGAAGAAAATGAATCCAAAAATTAGTATTGATAAATCTATTACTTATTCATTAATCGATGAGTATTATGAGATATTGGATAATTGTATAGACAAAAGCTTAGTTATTGATATTGAATTACCCGTAAGATTTGAAAGTAGAAGTTTAGGAATTGAAGCAATTATTTATCAATTGGTTATAACGTGGTCCCGTGCATTTAGAGAAGGAAATATTATAATAAATTTAGATATTAAAAAAAATCCAGATGTAACAAATCTTTATGAAAATGAAATTTTATTTACAATAATAACATATTCATGGAATAGGCATAAAATTCTTGATAATAAACATGAAATTATACCTAGAGAAAGTTTAAAATCGATTAATGCAGACATTAATCTAAAGATGTTAAAAGCAGAAATATTAAAGGGTAATAAACTGTTATTAACGTCATTTGACCACTTACCGAAGAATAGAGGAGTATTACCATGTTTTGAACCTAATGGTGTTTATATTGATAATGAATTCCAATTAGCTGAAAATTTGCAAAATTCATTAATGAAAATTGTAAATTTCTCCAATACAACTAAATCAATATATCGAAAACTAGGCATGAATGTCATAAATATAATTTATGAACTAATGAAGAATACAAATGAATGGGCTAAAACGGATGAAAACTCAGTTCCTCTTGATCCTAATGTAAGAGGTCTTTATATGCAATTTTTTAAGAAAACAAGAAAAAAATAAAAGAGGAAGTAAATAATATAACAAGCATTGAAGAATACTTTAACAGTGAAATATTATCTGAAAATAGTTTAGGAGAACTATATTTCCTAGAAATCACAGTATTTGATAGTGGGCCCGGATTCATAAAAAAATTCCAGAGTATGAATAGAAATCAATCAGAAAACAAAATTGATATTCTAAAGAGATGTTTAACAAAACACACAACTTCAGATAATAGTATTTATAAAGATGTTAAGGGATTAGGATTAAATCGCATTCTCAATATTTTAAATAGAAAAGGGTTTTTGCGAATTAAAACTGATGATATCCATGTATATAGAAATTTAATAAAGTATCCTTACGAATATACTTCAATTAATCAAGACATAAGTTTATTTGATTGGAATACATGTAAGGACAATGATTTTACAATCAATTGTCATTCTAATGGATCTGTTTTAACTATTATTTACCCATTGTCATAATATCATGAATAATATTTATATCTACAGGTTTAAACACGACGAAAAAATTGACGGAATTTCAAAAGAAATATCTACAACAGTCATATTTTGTGCAGGATTGAAATTAAATCAAGCGGAAATTATAACCGAAATCAAACAATTTCATGTAAATCACTATCAAACAGATAAAATTGTAGTGATAGGAGGATCATATTTAAGTAAACAGCTATTAGAAACATTTTACGATAAAATAGCTGATACCTTCAAATATATTCCAAAGAGAGAAGAAACATATTTAAAGGAAAATTTAATTATCTATACATTTGATAAGGGCGGTAAGATAAATAAGATATTAGGAGAAGAGTCTAGAAATTTCAAATCTAAATTTTTAAATGAAGGCTTACAAAATATATTTTTGTCAAGAGGTGGATTAGTTGAAAGTTCTGGCTCTCATCATTTTGTTTTTCCTTCAGGAAAGCATTGTAATAGATTTCTTCGGACAGGAAACATACTATTACATAGCTCAGAAATATATTTTATAGCATTTGCTTTACTGAAAAAATTCAATGAAGATATACATAACAAAATATATTGTGATACTTCCTCTATTAACACTTTGGCATTCGCATTAATTAGTTTAAAGAATAGATTTTTAGAAAAAAAAATAGATGTATTAGTAGAAAGTTTTAGTTCATATGAAGGGCTTCATAATCCAACGTCTTTTTTTCTAAAAAATTCATTTTTTTTAATTTCCTCGTCTACTTCAGGAAATATAATAAAAAAGATATTCGATAAATTCCCTATAGTTGATACTAATAACATACAGCTATTATTTTACCTAGGCCCTGTAAATGGATTACAAAATAATATAATCTGTAATTTAACGAAGAGTAAATCTAATAAAAATGGAATTGAAGAATATGCATCATATGTCAAAGACAATTGTCAATTTTGCAAATCAGGATCATACGCATTAGATGTTTATGGAGATGTGTTCTTACTTGATACGCCAAAAATATGTAAGCATGTCCTTAGTGTAAAAGATGCCAATGAATACCTATCAGATTTTATACAACAATTCATGTCAGATAAAAAAGCCAATTCAATTCTTAAAGTCAACTATAAGGAAACCCCATCAACAGGCGAAGCTTATAGTATTTTTATAGATTACAATGATATTTTAAATGGATTTAAAAAAGATAAATATTCATCTTATAAACAGAAAATTAATCATTATATCGATCAATACATACCTAGTAATTTAAAATATATAATAAACCTAAATGATTCGGCATCAGAGGAATTATCCAATTTTATTTTGAACCAAATACAAGACAATTATATACCTAGCCGTGTGCCTATTCAAATAAAACAAGATAATCTCGAACAAATTACGCCAGACTGTAAAGGAGCAGTACTAGTAGTAGGTTCTTGTATCTCAAACGGAAAAAACTTACTCTATTTAAGCCGAGCACTTCGAAAACATTCAGAACTTAGAATAGTCTATTTTGTAGGATTAATTAGAATGAACAATGAATCTCGTTTAAACTTTTTAATTAGTAATTTATGTCATGGTAACTATGGGAAAAATACTAATTCATTTCATGCGATCGAATCTATATATTGCGATAATTCTTCAAAGACCAATCCTTGGACAAGTGAAATATCTTTTTTAAATGAATTCATAGATCATTTTAGAGATATTCTTCCTGCTGAAAATATTGATATAAAATTTCTTGAAAATCGAAAATATATATTACAAGATTCCTTAAGTGTAAAGAAAAGAGGTTTATCAAATAGTCTATTTTATCCAAGGATAAAAACGTCTACTCAAAATACTGAAGAGCTATATTTAAGAAAAAATTTTGCCTTCTTTAATTTTGACAATTATTTTGATGACATAAGCCAATCTGATGTGTATTTTACGATATCTAATATTATCAATCAACTAAGAAATTCTAAAAACTCAAAGCAACTAACTCAATCAACCTACACAAGGAATCTGATTGATCCCGCTAATTTTGATAGATTCAATGATGGTATAATACAAGCTTCTATATTAAGATCAGCAAAACCTGAAGAGTTGAAATACTCCTTAGATCAAATCTGCTCTGAGGACATAGCTGCTACGATTGAAACACTAATTATTTATAATAATCAAGAACAAGGGGAGGCTTTACTTGAATTTCTTTATGCACTGGCAAGCAGAAAGATGTCTTTGCGTAAAGAGCATATAAATAAAATTTTTAAATCTCCTAAAGTATCAAAATTACCATCTATTCATAAATTATTTATAACTTTTATATTAGACAATATTGATTTAATATCTTGACTATAAACAAATAGGGCTCGGTATTTCGAGCCTTATTTGTTTTCTCCCAAAATCGCCTCATGAGCAATCTCCTACCCTTCCAGATCAAAACAATCTAAGTACAACTGTGTGGTCTGAAAATTAGAAATGGGCAAGCATGAGACTCAACGCATTTAAAGTAATACGCGGGTCATCTTTCATCATTCGTCTGGCTTTATCAGCAAAACTATGGCGGGACGTATGAAACGTTACTTTCTTGCCCTTCATGATTTCTACCTCGCTCTAATCTATAAAATTCATTTTTCCCAATTGGAAAGCGATCAGATCAGCCGAGTCCTCTAATTAGAATTACTGGTAGCTGGTAAGTCTAAATCAAAAAAAGCGGTATCAGATAGGTTCTGATACGCCCGGTAATCTACTAATACGCTTAGAGACTTATTTTTTCTGTTGCGAAAGGAAGGTAACTAAAGATGCAAATTCTTCGTAAGACAGAGCATTGGCCAGTCCAGAAGGCATCATGGAATTTTCCATTTCCTTACGACTCAGAATATCCGAAGTCTTGATGGTATACACCGTTCCCGTGATGTCACGCATGATTACGCGGGTTGGGTTTTCTTCCGTTACAAAGCCCATGTAGCTCTTCTTGCCTTTTGCGGTAATCATGACCGTCGAGAAGCCCTGGGAAATAGAAGCATTAGGCTTCAGGATTGATTCGGCAATCTGCTCCCGCGTCATGATCGAGCCGATTTGTCCCATGAAAGGTCCTTTCATCGGTTCTGTTTTGCTCAGGCTATGGCAGGCAATACAACCCTGATTGGTAAAGAGCGTTTTACCCTTCGAAGGATCTCCTTTCAATTGAGCAATCGCCAGCATTACGTCTTCAATCGAAGATTCGCCTACCTGCCCTTTTTTATTCTTGATTTTCTCTAAATCAACCTTAGGTTCTTCTTTCACAGCCGCGACTTCTTCGCCACCAAATTCAGAAATACCTAAACGTAACTTCGCATTCAGATCCGCATACGCCTGTTTATCTGAAGACTTTTTCCATTCCTGCGTCAGGAAGGTTTTGATGGCTGGGGAAGATTCCCAGGTGATCGCTTTGTAGTAAGGTCCATGCGTATCGGGACGCGTGCTCCACCACCAACTAGCATCATAAGGAGCTTCTTTGTGGTACAGACGAGCAACTGTTTGGAGAATTTGCTTCTTCAAAGCCGGATCGTTGCTCTTCTGATACGCCTGAATCAACCCGTTTACGGCTTTTGGCGAGTGCATGTAACGCAGGGCCCATAAAGCCAGCGTGGACTCATCTGTACCAATGGCCGCTACGCAAGCGTCCACTGCCTGTAAGTTAACCAGAGCACGAACGGCTAAGTGTGGAGGTACAATGGCCGAATTCGCGTCGCGTGTGGTCCTTCGGTACCTTTCGCCGGAGCGACAAAAGAAGCGGGAACTTTGGTTTTCAGAAGAGCCGTAGCCGCTTCGGGTTTACCTAAACGTCCGATACCAATAATCGCTGCCGTCTGCACGCGGGGAGAAGCATCGTTCAAGGCTTTCAGGAATGGATCGAGGGGCACCTGAGCGGCCCAGGCTTTGCGGTCAGAAAGGGCTTTCAAGGCATATTCACGCAGATCGGCGTCATTGGTATACGTTACCAGTTGGTTAATACCAGCCGCTCCGTTCAACTGAGCATAGGTGAATAACGCCGCTACCCGACTCGATAATTTCTCCTTGGTATCCGAAATGATTTTTGTAAGCATCGGATTTGCTTCCTGAGCTGCTTTGCGGTTGATTAATTCCTGCTGAGCAGCCAGACGAGCCACGTTACTACCCGCTTTGAGCTGAGCTACGACGTCTGAAATGCTCGCTTTTCTTAAATCGTGGAAAGCCTTATACTTCCAGTCTTTGGGAACAACCCGAACGACATAGCCTTTGCCGGGGTTACCCGAGTAACCCGCACCGTCCCAGGCCGCTAAATACGCCCGGCCCGAAGCATCCAGATCCACATCCGTGATTTGGGGTAACTTGATGAATTCTTCTTCCTGTTGCGTAAAAGTCGCCTTATCGGGCTTCACGCGGTGAATGAAAAGGAAGTTACGACCCCAGTCGGCCATTAAAGGCACCTGGTTGTAACGCTCAGGCCAGGTTTCATCGTCAATAAAGAACGAGCCCGTACCCGAACCGCCACCTAAGTCCACCAGAGCAGGGATGATCTCTTCCGTAAAATTCTGGAAAAAGACCGGATACCCGTACTCACCCGATTGTAAATGGTGAGAGAAACGAATATTCCAACCGCCGCCGTCATTGGTGTTATCCCGCGTGAACACATTCATGTAAGGGTCAATAGCGACGTCATAAATGTTACGCGTACCGTGGGAGAAAATCTCCATTTCTGTGCCGTCTGGTCTTACCCGAACGATGCCGCCACCCAACATGGTCAGTTTTTTACCTGAACGGTCGGTAGCATTGTGGAAGCCAAAATCCCCCACAGCGATATAAATCCAGCCATCAATACCCATGCGGATTCCGTTTGTAGCGTGGTCTACACCCCGGTTACGGATATACGCAGCATTACTGATGTGTTCAATCAACATTTTTGACGGACCGTCAGCGACACCGTCCTGGTTTTTATCTTCAAAAACCACCAGATTCATCCCCGTAGCCAAACCGGTTTCGGGGGAGAAAGCCGCATGAAGCACGTATACTTTGTCGCCTTCAATCAGAATACCACGGGGGTTGTTTACTTCCGCAAAAACGGTGTGTTTATCTACCTTGCCATCATTATTTGAATCGACGAGCTGGACGATACTTCCTTTGCCGGGTTCTTTCCCAAGTGATCCCATTTTGTCAACTCCCACGTACACCTCTCCGGTTGGAGCAACCGCCAGACAGGCTGGACTGGGAGTTAAATTCGGGCCAGAAAAATAGGTCAAGTCCAATTCTTTCGGCCAGCTTACTCCTTTCAAGAGGGTATCAGAACTGGTCGTCATGCTCCGCTGGGGAACCTGAGACGGAGTAGACATTTTAAGTGCAGCAACTCCTAAAAAAAGAGCGGCAGTAACCAGCGGTACGGTAAGCTTTATCATACTAAAAAATCAAAGGGTAAAACAGGTTTAGAAACACGGCCTCAGTGATAGTACAAACGGTTTTCTTCACTATTAGAATATTAAGGGTTATAAATACTCTGTTTTTGTGAAATCAACTTCTTAGTACTTTAAAAGCCCAGACTGTTACCATTCCTGCATATGCATCAACATAAGGTTTCTTAACAAAAGAAATCTAATTATCTCATTAGTAATACCAAAAGCGACAAATTGACAAAATTGACACTTTATTTGACGAAAATCTACCCCTATTACGTCCAGCTTTCCTCGTATCTGTTGTAAAATACTATCATTTGCAAAGCAGGCTTGTCCGGCTTTTCTGAACGTCTCCTCCCTGATTATGGCTAGTGATTACCCAAAAATCTTTACTCAATCAGGCATTTCTTCATGATAAGTTAATCCAATTTCTAGTCAGTTAATACGAAGGGACACGCCTGTATAGCTGACCGGAAAAGCATAGGTTACTCCTCAGAAAAGGTTCTTTCCTGCTTGTGAAGCGGGTCTTTTGCTGACTGACATATGCCTGAAACGACATATTCCAACACGTTTATATAAGTGATAAGCTTCTTCGCTCTAGACCACAGACGTGGAGCCTAACGGCAGATGGGAACCTGCCATTATTGATAGGAACGAGAGGGAATCTCGCACCAGTGGCCACTGGCTCATCCCGAAACGAAACGTTCATCCCAAACCAAGAGAAACCTTGGATTATCGTTTTTTTCAACGGGCTTGCAAGAAGACACTTCCCTAACCTACTAAGACGAAAGAATTTTAAGATAAAATCACCTCCCTACCCGATTTGGTACTTACTTTTGCGGGTATGAGTCCACTTTTCAAATCCATTAGCGTTGTTTTCTTCACTGGCTTACTGCTGTTGAGGACGCTTATGGTACCTTTGATTCTGATGGACTTTGAGCTTCGGCACGATTACATTGCCAGCGAATTATGTGTCAATCGGGACAAGCCCCAACTGCATTGTGACGGCAAATGTTACCTGGCTAAAAAATTAAAAGCTGCTCAGGACTCCGAGGAAAAAGAAGCCAGCGGACGACTGCTGAGTCAGTTACTGGAGGTTCCGGATCAACTTACCCAAACCCATATTACCTTTCACTGCTCTACAGTTTCATCCGAACCGACTAATAGTACCTTTACTTACCTCTGTTTCTTCCCTTCCAGTCTGCCTACTGACATCTTCCGCCCCCCAAAGCTAGGCTAATTTCAATGCTGCATTCCGTACGTTTTTTAGAATATCCGTGAGCTTTCTATCCTCATGGCTAAAAATCATTAGGGAAATTCTTTCGGGCCTTCGCTTGGTCTGGAATGCTCCCTTGTACGTCTGACAGCCTCTTTTCTTTCCCTTTCTGAAGTCGTTGATTCCTTTTCAGGTAATCAACCCATTGCTTTTAATCTAGTCCATGAAATTCCATTTACTCGTTTTTCTTTGCCTTTGTGTAGGGCTGGCACCCGCTTACGCTCAATCGGGAACCCTAAAGGGTCGCTTGGTTACCTTTGAAAATGAACCTCTGGCGGGGGCTTCCCTTTCCTTTCAACCTACTACGCTTGGTACTCAAACCGATTCGGATGGTCATTTCAGTATCACCGGCATTCCTGCGGGGACTTACGTACTGATCGTATCGAACATAGGTTACCGGGCTCATACCCAAAATCTCACGATCCGACCCGGTAAGAATCCTTTTCTTAATCTGCAACTGTCAGAGAGCCGACAGGAATTAAAGGAGGTCATTGTCAGTGCAGCTAAAAGCCAATATCAGGTACTTGCCTCCGCTACCTCTACTCGTCTGGAGCAGCCGTTGCTAGCTACTCCCCAATCTGTGCAAGTAGTAAATGCTCAGGTACTTCAGGATCGGCAGGCCTTTACTCTTAATGACATTGCGGGCACCTTTACGGGCATGAAAGCCAATAACGGCAACGGTTCTTTTCAAATACGGGGCTTTACGGCTTATTCGCCTAACGACGCCAGCTTTTTACTCTACAATGGCATTCGGGGGAATCTGTTTCTCTGGAGCCAGCAACCGCTGCTTTACAACATTGAGTCCGTAGAGCTTTTGCGGGGTCCCTCAGGAGCTTTATTTAGTGAAGGTTCGCCGGGAGGAGTGGTTAACTTCATTACTAAAAAACCACTGGCTCAGAAAAAAGCCCGTGCGGATCTTTCGCTGGGTAGCTGGGCTTTTCGTCGGGTAGCCCTCGATTTTACCGGCCCTCTTTCTACCAATCAGAAGTTACTTTACCGGGCCATTATTGGCTATGACCGCTCGAAAAGTTTCAGGGATTATCAGGACAAAGAAAATCTGTTTGTAGCTCCTTCCCTGACGTATCTGATTAATACCCGCAGCTCGCTTCATCTGGAGCTTAATTATGCTTATCAGAAGGCTGTCCATCAGTACGATAACGGAAGCTACATTTATACCCGGCCCGATGGCAGCTTTGATTTTAACTATTACCCCAATCACCTAACGATTCAAAGTCCGACGGATTACGGACGCACGCACAACGCTTCTGCTACGCTAAGCTTTACCCATCAGCTAACAGATCAATTGAAACTGACTGTGGTGGAACGGGCCGTTCGAAACGTGTTGGACTTCACGGATCATATTCCGAGAGGCCGAATCCGAAATGATTCCATTAGTCGGGGGTATCAGGACTGGCAAACGGATCGCTTTAGTTTACAAACCACAGCCTTTGCCAGCTATACTGCTAAAACGGGAGCTATCGCTCATCAGGTAGTTGTAGGAGTGGATTATAACCGCTACGGCTGGACGAAGAATGATTACCAGTATAAAAATTCCACCCGAATTTCAATCCTTCATCCAGACTACTCGGGTAGTGTGCCCGATGCCTCAGTTGCTGCGATTGAAGCTGATGATAATAAGCGAATTACAAACTTGATGGGTGCTTACCTTCAGGATCAGATAAGCCTGGGGGAACGGGTGAAGGTATTACTTTCGCTTCGGTATGATTCGTATCAGGGGAAGGAGACGCCGCTATCCGACCGAGATAATAAGCAAGGAGATACTTTACAGGCTTCAGGATGGATTCCCCGGGTTGGCCTCGTGTACTTACCTGTTCCAAACGTATCCATTTATGGCACTTACTTAAAATCGTTCAACCCTCAAACGTCAACGAATGCCCTCGCAGGCGGCCCCTTCCCTACTCGTCAATCCACTCAGTTTGAAGTGGGTTCGAAAGCGGATTTGATTCAGGAACGTCTCTCCGCTACCTTATCCCTCTATCAGATTAATTACGCCAATATTCTGACGGCAGCTCCAACGCCGGAAAACTCACACCGTCAGGCTGCTATCGACGGTACCCGAAGCCGGGGAGCGGAATTCTCCCTGACGGGTAGCCTGGGGCCGATACATCTGATTGCCGGATATGCATTCAATGATCACGTGCTGGTAAGTACCAGCAGCTACGGAAAAAAGGGAGATCGCTTTGCTAATGCTCCCCGCCACCTGGTGAATGGCTGGGCTAAGTATACATTTTCCTCCAAAGCTCTGAAAGGACTAGGATTGGCGGCAGGGGTTCGCTACGTGGGCGATCAGGTGGGACTTTTGAGCAATCAACATTTCATTTTTCCCGCTTACACCGTTTTTGATGCAGCCCTTTCCTACCAGCGGAGCCGGTATTTACTCCAGGTTAATGCCTATAACCTTACTAATCAGCATTACTTCACGGGTAGCCGCTCTAGTACGACGACGGCAGGTTTGGGTGATCCTTTCAATTTCCGGGCAGCCCTTAGCTATCAGCTCTGGTAAGGTAAGTAGTTGTTAGTTGACAGACTGATAGCCAACATTTTACAGCCGAACCATAGATTAGTAAACCATTACAAGAACTTAAATTCAATGTAGCGTTCTCTGGGAGTAATCTCTGCGTTGAAGCTGATGAAGTACGATCAAACGAGTTAAAACGTTAAATGTATGAATAAAGGAAAACTCACTCGCCTCACCTTTACCCTTCATAGCTGGCTGGGATTTGTTAGTGGCATTTTCCTGCTGCTGCTGGGCCTGAGTGGTTCCGTACTCGTCTTCCGTCATGAACTGGATCATTGGGCTAACCAAGAACTGTTACAGGTTTCCAGCCAGGGCAAAACGCTAGCTCCTGATCGACTTTCCCGGTGTTACCATACCATCGTTGACAAGTACGGTGATCTGGATGGCATTGCCTGGCTTAACCCAGAAGCAGGTCCTGATCAGGCTTATAATTTTAGAATTTACTATAACGATGCCCGCCTGTTTACGTATGATCTGGGTCTGATTTCATTTGACCCTTATTCGGGAACCATTCTGAGAGAAGGCCCTTCCCGTTCGTTTACGCCCAGCTTTATCGAGTGGTTATTACAATTTCATTTCAGCTTTCAGTTGGGGATTCCCGGGGCGGCTCTGACCGCCATTTTCGGACTAACCATGATGCTTTCGTTACTAACGGGAGTCATCGTTTACCGGAAAATGTTTTGGAAAGTACTTTCTTTCAGAATCAGGATTAACCGAAAAAACTGGCGAACCATCAGTTCCGACCTGCACCGAATCGTTGGCGTATGGTCTCTGCTTCTGAACGCCATTATTTTCTTTACGGGTTTTTACATGAATCTCTTTGCATTTGAAGCTAAAACCTGGCGGGGAGAAACGGTTCCTACCCAACCGAATACGCTGATGGCTGCTTCTCCCGATCAGATGTTACAACAGGCTCTGAAAGCGTTCCCCGGACTCCAACCAAGCTATGTGTATTTACCCACTCAACCCACCCGTACATTTGAAGTTAGAGGTTATACCCCTAATCAGTGGAAACTTTGGGGGGCTGGTAATAACGTAAAAATAGATCAGCAAACGGGTAAGATCACCCGAATTTCACGTTTGCAGGATAAGTCAGTAGGAGAGCGAATCGAAGCCACTTTCTTTCCCCTGCACGTGGGTAACTACGGTGGTCTGCCCGTTAAGGTGCTTTACGTAATCATAGGATTAACCCCTGGACTGCTTTCAATAACAGGCTTTTTACTCGGGTGGCGACGTTTGAGAAAACCCGCAAAAGCTCAGGTTAGCCCTGCTTTCAAGCCACGTCCATTACTAAAAAGATAACGATGCTTTAACTACTAGAGCTATGAGTCCATTTGTTAAATCCATCAGCGTCATTTTTCTGACTGGCTTATTGCTGGTGAGGGCATTGGTGGTGCCTGCGATTTTGATGGACTTTGAACTTCGTAAAGACTATATTATTAAATATTACTGCGAAAACAGAAACCGACCCGAGCTACACTGCGATGGCAAGTGTTACCTGGCTAAAAAACTCAAAGCCACTCAGGAATCGCAGGAAAAAGAAGCTAGTCAGCGTTTACTAACGCAGGTTCTGGAAGTCCCTGATCAACTTAGCCACTGGCAGTTTACCTTCGAAGCCCCGGACTTCGAGTCTACGGCAGTACCGTTCCCTTTTTCTATCATCGTTTCTTTCCTTCGGCTGAAAAAAACGGCCTTTTCCGTCCCCCCAGGCCTTAAACGTCCCTACTATCTGTGCTTATTCTTCCTGTTCGGGATTCTCCCGAACACAGGGTACGTATATGCTTATAAGTTAGCCATTACCGTACGCTAGTGGAAGAAATCAGGAACATTCCGGTGCAAAACAGAGTGTTCCACTCGCGAGCCCACTGGAGTCGCAGGATATCCTTTTGATCATAAATTCTTACGGACGGAACTTTTCGAACCATCCGAATTTCAGAATCCATTTTTATACTTTTCTAATGAAAACTATTTTCTTCTTTATCACCTTAATCGGAGGCTTGTTTCTAAGCAGTTGCTCGGAAAAGAAGACGGCTTTGAAAGATGAAGTCATGGCTATTCATGACAGCATTATGCCCCGCATGAGTGAACTTATGGACTTGCAGGAAACCCTAACACTAGAGCTGACCAAGACGGATAGCTTGTTGGCAGACCATCCCGCTGATTCCGCGTTAATATCTCGTCAAAGCCAGCTACAACGCCTGATTGCTAACCTCAAAGGGGCTGATCAGGCCATGATGCACTGGATGCACGAATACAACGCCGATACATTAACCAAACTAGAGGCAAAACAGGCCGATCTGTATCTGCAAAACCAGAAAAAAGCCATTGAAACGGTGAGGGATCAAATGCAGAAGAGTATTACGGACGCTCAAACTTTTCGACCATGAGAAAGCTACTTTACGTTTTTCTAATGGCTCTTTTACCCTCCTGCCATTCAGAAGAGGCGAAACTCCCCCTATTGGGTACTCCTCACGAGGTTGAGGTGAATGGTAAACTTACGCAGGTATATCCCAGCATTCCTGATTTTAGCTTCGTTAATCAAAACGGCGATACGGTAAGGCAACGCGATCTGAAGGGGAAAATCTACGTAGCTGATTTTTTCTTTACCACGTGTCCCACGATCTGCCCGATCATGAAACGCAATCTGTTAAAGGTCTATAAAGCTACTACGATCCAACTGCTTTCGCACACCATTGATCCCGATCATGATACCCCCGCCATCTTAAAGCGATATGCCCTTGATTTGGGAGTCGTGGATACCCGCTGGCAGTTTGTAACCGGGGATCGGAAAAAGATTTACGAACTAGGTGAGAAACATTACCTGATTACCGCACAGCAGGATTCGACCCAACCCGGCGGTTATATTCACAGTGGTCACTTTATACTCGTGGACCCTAATGGTCACGTCAGGGGACTGTTTGATGGGACTTCCGACGAAGGCACCCAACAGACCATTGAAGCCATCGCCCTTTTGAAAAAAGAGTTTCCTAACTAATTGAAATAGCATGAACATCCGATTTATTCTTGTCATTGGTCTATTCAGCAGTCTACCCGCCGCTGCCCAAAGCAAACCACCCGCCGACGTAGAAAAGATTTTGCAAAAATACGCCTGTCTAACTTGTCATCAGATAGATACCCGAGTGGTAGGCCCCGCGTATAAAGAAGTAGCCAGGAAAAAATACAAGCCCGAGCAAATCGTGGCTTTAATCCACAAACCTGACCCTTCGCACTGGCCCAGCTACCCTCCGATGTCCCCCATGCCGCAGGTGCCCAAAGAAGAGGCTTTAAAAGTAGCCAGGTGGATTAACTCACTGACTGTTTCAAAGAAGTAATTGAATCTCAACGCGTTTTATTTTATTTAGTTTAATAGGTTGATAGGCTTCCCCTTTTAGAGGAAGCCTATTTCGTGTATAATGTATTTTCAGTAACCCTTCTAGACGTTTAAAACGTCTAACATTGAGTACCCAACTAACAAAGTCATGTTCTATCTCTAAACTTTTAGCTATGAAAAGAATCTTATTTCTGGCAGGGTTCTCGCCGCAAGTACCAACCCTTTTTTAGTTGGCTAGTGAAGATTCACCCGGTTCAAAAGCGTTAATACCCGGCATAACGCTTATCCCGATCATCAGATTACCATCACGCTTATGAAAATAGGAGTTATAGTAGGTATCTCATTAAAGAAGATTTGACAAGTCATCAGAGCTTTGAATAGCTCACCAGGTACACTAATTTTCGTTCGATATTTAGCCTTTCATTAACTATTCTATAAAAGACACTTCATCAAATGTTTTTTCAACCCCGCCCACTTATAAATACCTACCGGAAATTCGTGTCATTTTTTCTGCCCTGTTTTTTACTGCTTATCATGCTGGGAGAGGCGGAGGCTCAAACCGTTACGTCCGTTTCGGGTCGGGTACTTGACTACTTATACAACCAGATTGGTGATTATAACGGGCTTCGCCTGAAGCCTTCAAAAGGGGGTGAAGTGGATGTATTTTTTCCACCTCACACAGCCGCCCGGATTCGCCGACAGGCGGCAATCGGACAACAGGTTAAGGTTGATCTTGATCCCAGCCCTAATGGACCACCGCACCCCGGACCCGTTCTAGCTAAACCCACACGGAAGAATCAGTCCGTTATTCCGGCCTTTCGCTTAATTCGGTTGCAAAATCAACGTTTAAAAACCACCTTATCGATCTCTGATCTTCCTTCTCCCCTACCTCAATCAGGGCCGCTGGTTCAGTCAGAGGGACCACTGGTAGGGCAAATACACGATGAGCAGGGCCGATTAATAGCTTTACTAACCAACAAATACTTAATCGAATTAAAACCTCACCAGTCCGAACAAATTAGTGCTCTGCTCGTGGGAGCCCAACGGTTGAGAGTTACCGGATTCGAGCGAATGTCTGATGGCTTTGTTAATCGGACGGGCCGCCCTTTACTACACCCGACTTCTTTAACCATTCACGGCCAAACGTTTGCACTTTAATGAAAATATTGCTGATCGACGACGAAGAAAAATTAGTCCTACACCTGCAAAAAGGACTTCGGCAGGCTGGTTACACGGTAGACATAGCCTTATCAGCGGCGACGGGTCTGGAAATGGCCGCAGTTGGGGGATATGATTTGATTTTGCTAGATCTGATGTTACCCGGTACAACTGGTTTCGATGTACTGCGTACGCTGCGGGCCTTTGGCATTGAAGTCCCCGTGATGATCCTGAGTGCCCTCAATCAGTCCAAGCACGTAGTTGAAGGACTGGATCTAGGGGCAGTCGATTACCTGCGTAAACCGTTCGAACTTGACGAGCTATTAGCTCGCATTCGAACGGTTCAACGTAATCATGCTGGAAGCAGACTTCCCGTGTGGAGAGTCGAAGATCTGACGATGGATCTTGCCAGTCGGCAGGTAAGTCGGGCGGGCCAATCGATTGCCTTGACCCCCCGCGAATATCAATTGCTGGAGCAGTTGATGCGTCAGGCCGGGCGGGTCATCACGAAGGCACAGTTAACCGAAAAAGTATGGGAGTCGGATTTTGACCGGGGTAGTAACGTCGTGGAAGTTCATGTGCACCAGCTTCGCAAAAAGATTGACCGGGGGTTTTCGATTCCTTTACTCGAAACGGTCGTTGGGGTTGGATACCGACTCCGGGGGAAGCTTGAAACGAACTAAATCTATGGCATTGATAAGGCCCGTTCGGAGCATTCGATTAAAAATAGGTCTGGTATTCGGGATTACTTTTTTCCTGGGATTTGCCGGAGCTGCTACCTACGTGTTCTATGAAGTAAAAAAAGTATTGATTCAGCAGGAAAATCGGTCCTTAACCGACCGGGCAACCCGGCTATCCGAAAGGACATCTCTCTACCCGCTGGTCATTCCCTTGCCGGACCGGGGGGAAGTTATATCACTCTGGTACACCACCGGGGGAGTCGCCAGACGGCTCTATCAGTCTCCGACATTTCCCGCTTCTGCCCCTAATCTGGGGAGTAAGGCTGTCTTTCAATCAGATACGTTTCAACTGGCTCGTTACATTCGAAGCGTTGAAGGCGGCTACGGAAAACTAACCACTGTTGTTGGGCACAGCAACCAGCCCCTGGCTCATCAACTCCTGTCCATTGGCTGGTTACTCATTAGTTCTTTACTACTGAGTATGATCCTATCCGGGCTGGGAGCCTGGTGGTTGAGTGGCTGGCTGTTACAACCGCTGAAAACGATCATTAAATCGGCTCGTTCCGTCAATCTGGCCGACGAGGTTACCCCCATTCCAACGCCAAACTCTAATGACGAACTACAGGAATTAGCTGATACGATTAACGATATGCTCGCTCGCATTCGGCAGGCTATCGATACCCAGCATAACTTTTTTGCGGCGGCTTCACACGAATTACGTACCCCACTCAGCATTTTACGTACTGAAATTGAAGTGGCCCAGCGGGAAGCAACTCAAGATCAGGATCGCCGTTTTTTAGCTAGTCAACTATCGGAGTTACGTCGATTGAGTCGCCTGGTAGATGATTTACTGGCCATGAGCCAACTGCGTGCCGGTACGCTGCAACTTCGCCACGAACCCATTGAACTGGATGACCTGACGCTGCATCTGATGGAGCGGTATCACTCATCCATTAATCAGCGGCAGCTTTACCTGGCGATTCATTTAGATGATACCACCCCCTCCTTCACCATTCAGGCCGATCTGGATAAGTTGACGAATGTATTATTGAATTTACTGGACAATGCGGTTAAATACGCCCAACCCAATACCCAGCTCGATTTACGCATTTCTACTGACAATGAACTAATTATCTGGTCAATAACTAACCTGACAAATGTTCCCATTCCCGATCCTGATCGGTTGACCCGAGAGTTTTATCAGGTCGATAGCCGACATGACGGCTATGGCTTAGGTCTCTGGATCAGCCATCAGATTATTCGGTTGATGGGGGGCTCCCTCATGCTAGCCGCAAAAGATAATACGTTTCGGGCTGAAATCTCCTTTAAAAAAGGCTAAAGCCAACTTCAATTAAAAGCGAGTTTCAGCCTACTCTGATTCATGAATGAGAGCAGCCTGAGTAATAATATACACGTAAGATTCATCGGATTCACGTTGGTTCTGTAACGTGAATCCGATGAATCTTATCAAGAATGAGAAGCTTTACTGTTTTACTACTAGCGGACTAAGTAGGACTGTCCGTTAACTGTAATTGTTGAAGCCTCAACGACGGTTTGCTTGGTTAATTGAACCTGTCCTTCTCCAATCGGGCGTACATAGCCATCCACCGAAATCGTACTTCCTTTAGGAGCAATCGTCAGGAGTTGAGACGCAATGTGAGGGGGCACCCGTACGAGCGTCTGGTCACTCATTTTCAGTCCAGTAGCCTGTCCTTGTGGGTCTAATTGATAATCGATTACTTTTCCTTTCACACTAATCGACTTTGGCGTGGGAAGTACCGCCGGAGCTGCGGGTGGGGCATCATTCACTACCGTTTGTCCATTGGTTAAACTCACCAGACGGAAAACCTCTACCCCTTCGGGGGTAAGCTCAGATACGCCAGTTACGGTCAGCTTACTTCCTGGTTTTCCAGCGGCCTGAATAGCCTGACCCAGGTGAGCAGGAAACCGAACTGCCACTGTTTTTGAACCTGTATTCAGCGTAAATCCATCCAGAATAGATTCGTCATTGGCGGTAAATTGCTGAATCGTACCCGACAAATTGGTTAGGGCTACAATGCCGGGTGTTTGCGGAGGACGAGGACCAGCCAGAGCCATTGGACCAGGGCCGCCGGGTCTGGGACCTACAGGGGGTTGTGCCTGGGCAGTAAACGTAGCGGTTAGTCCAACTAATAAAAGCAGAAATGGGATTTGGTTGTTGCGTTTCATAACAGTAATAATTTGATTACGCTAGCAAACCTACCGTACCCATCTAAGGATGATCTGAGGAAAGTATTAATTTTTCTTAAGGTCAAAAAATGTACTTTATTTAAAACCGCAGTCTGCCGGATTTTCAGCATTCGAACGTGGAAATGCATGTATTAGCTCCAAAGTAACCCCTAATAAAGAACGACCCTTTGGATATTAAATGGTAAACCCTTAAGTTTATAGATTTATATTATAAGCTTTAATCAAGCTTTACGAAGTAACAGTGCAGGTAACAGGACCGTGAGGTCCGCTGCTGATTACCTATTGTTTTTTGAATGCCCTCATCTTTACTAAATTTCATCAAGAAGATCTCAATGGTCTATTTTAATGATACTCCCTAGTGGTTCATTCCACTAACTACGGTTAGGAAGGATCTTCCTCATCCGCTTCCCAATAATCTTCAGCTTTATTAAAACTTTTTATTACTACCTATCGCTTTTTTTTTCATCCTATGTTTTTAGTATAAGTTCTTAAGTAAACACTACCTACACCCGGTCGGTTTGAGCTATGTAAATAGTCAGGATCGATTAAAACAGTCATACGTATTTATATCTATCAATCCCTATAGATGTGTCATGATACGCCTGTTGATGATCTGATTAGATTATAAAATACTGACTTACAAGCATTTACAGCCGCCAATGTATAATGTCATTTTTTGTCAATGAAACGATCTTTTCTATATTTTCTTTCCATTTTACTAGTGCTGAGTCATTCGGCCTGGGCTTTGCCTGAGCCTCGTAAGGGTATTCTGGATCTTCGCCAAACCAATTTGAAAAATCAGGAGATTGCCTTGGGAGGAGAGTGGAAATGGTACTGGCATCAGTTACTTATTCCACAGCATCCTGCTGGAGAGAGTGAACCCATTCGTTTTCCCAAGCTTTTTAATAACAGTACCTGGAAAGGCAAACCCGTTCCGGCTCAGGGGTATGCCACCTACGAATTGACCGTATTACTCCCCCACCAACGACCGCCACTAGCTTTATTTATTCCTGACTGCTATACTGCTTATCAAATTTCCGTAAATGGCCAGGTGGTGATGAGTAGTGGCCGACCAGGAACTTCGAAAGAAACTACCATTCCCTATTGGTCGCCCCAGGCTCAGGTATTGCCTGATTTTCCGGGGGATTCGCTCCTAATTTTATTGGAAGTCGCTAATTTTCACCACTCTAAAGGGGGCTCCTATCGAGAAATGGAGCTGGGAGATGCTCAGTTGATTGTCTCTTCTTTTGAAAAGGATAAAGCTCTGGATTTCGTATTGGCAGGCTGCCTTTTCATGGGCGGACTATTTTTCCTGGGGCTTTTTGGTTTCGGCAAACATGATAAAGCCATTCTGTATTTTGCCCTGTTCAGCATTTTTTACAGCTACCGAATCGTGGGTTCTGACTTACATGTCCTGCATACCCTTTTCCCTAATCTGAGCTGGAGTTTTTCCATTCATATGGAATACCTGACGCTATATTTATCCATCGCTGCTTTCGTCGAATACACCCGCCGTTTGTATCCTGAAGACGTGTATCATCCCGTAATGAAAGCTATGAGAGGTATTTGTCTAGCAATGGGCCTTGGAGTATTGATTCTGTCTCCTGTCATCTTCACTCAGCTCATCAATCAATTCTTACTTCTGACGTTTCTGTACGTAGGTTATGCGATTTATATCTACCTGAAGGCAGCCAGAAACCAGCGTCCGGGAGCTAATTATGCCTTGATGAGTACCGGAATTCTACTCGTGGTTTTTGTAATCATTAATTTACATTATTTCGGAATCATTACCCCTAAAAAGTTTCTGTTGTTTGTAGGCTATATAGCTTTTTTCTTTTTGCAGTCCTTGATCCTTTCTTTCCGGTTTGCCTTTGCCTTAAAACAGGCGAAATCGCAGGCAGAAGAAGGTTTAAAAGCCAAAAGTGAGTTCCTCAGTACGATGAGTCACGAAATCCGAACGCCCCTCAACTCGGTAATTGGTATGACGTATTTGTTACTGGGCGATCAACCCCGAAGCGACCAGAAGCAGCACCTGGATGTGATGTTGTTTTCAGCCAATAATCTGCTGAACATCATTAATGACATTCTGGATTTCAATAAAATTGAAGCCGGAAAGGTTACGTTTGAAAGCATTCCGTTTGACGCCACCCTCATTGCCCGCAACTGCATTGCCAGTTACCAGACCTACGCTCAGGAAAAACAGAACACTCTAACGACTTCCATTGACCCTAAGCTAAAAAATCTGCTCTTGGGCGATCCTACCCGTACGACACAGGTTCTGAATAACCTGACCCATAACGCCCTGAAATTCACTCAGAAAGGCAGCGTAACACTCGGAATAGAAATGATGAGTGAAACGGATACCGACGTTCAACTAAAGTTTTCGGTTACGGATACGGGCATTGGCATTGATCCCGCTAAACAGAAACTTATTTTTGAGCGATTTACCCAGGCAGATTCTTCGATGACTCGTAGCTTTGGTGGAACCGGGCTTGGTTTAGCCATCTGCAAGCATATTCTGGAGTTACAGTCTGTTGAATTACAACTCATTAGCACTCCGGGAGAAGGCTCTCAATTTTTTTACATCCAATGGCTCAGGAAAGGAGATCCGATTAGCGTCGTGGAAACCCAGGTGGTGGAAACGCCTGTTCAGCCATTGCTGGGCCTTCACATTCTGTTGGTAGACGATCAGCCCATGAATATTCTGGCAGCCCGGGGAATTCTGAAACGCTGGGGAGCCCAGGTAGAAACGGCATCCGACGGACAACAAGCCCTGGACAAAATGGAAGAGAAGTTACCCTCGCTAGTATTGATGGATTTACAAATGCCCATCATGGATGGATACGAAGCTACCCGTCACATCCGTCAGCGAGGATATACCATTCCCGTCATCGCTCTAACGGCTAATCTGATTCCTGAAATCGAGGATAAAGTCAAAATCTCGGGAATGAACGACATAGTAATAAAGCCCTTCAAACCCGAAACCTTATTACAGGTTATTCAAAGTCACGTTAAAGTTCGTTCCTGATTATTCTTCAGGAAGACGACGAAACGTGCGGGCCGCAAAGAACATACTTAATAGTGCCAGTAAAGCTCCAGCAAGAAAGGGTGCTCCGGGGAAGTGAGTGGCTGCTCCGGGTTGGTAAAGTGCGAAAAAAGGCTCGTCATGAATGGCGGCCCTACGATAGAAGTCGCACTCATCAGGCTGGTCAAGGCTCCCTGTAATTCGCCCTGCTCGTTAGGAGGAACCTGCCCGGAAATAATCCCCTGCAGTGCCGGACCTGAAATGCCCCCAAGGGCATAGGGAACGGTAAAAGCCAGCATCATCCAACCCTGACTGGCAAAAGCAAAACAAATAAAGCCGATTACATAAAACCCCATTCCGACAAAAACGGAATTTCGGGTACCCAGCTTGGGGATGATCACACGGGTTAATATTCCCTGAACTAGCCCCATGCAGAGGCCCACACAGGAAAGCGAAAGGCCAATCCAGCGTTCGGACCAGTTAAATTTCTCGATGGTGTAAAACGTCCAGGTGCTTTGTGTGGAATGTCCGGCAATGTAAATACAAACCAGCGAAGCTGTTAAACTAACAATAATCGGGTATTTGCGAAGCTGGACTAAAGAGCCTACGGGGTTAGCCCGTTTCCAGTCGAAGGATCGCCGATTTTCAGGTTTCAAAGATTCAGGCAGTACGAAAAAGCCGTACAGTGCATTCAGTAATGAAAATCCGGCGGCAACAAAAAACGGAACTCTGGTACCAAAATCTCCCAGAAAAGCTCCAATGGCGGGTCCGAGAATAAATCCTGCTCCGAAAGCGGCCCCTACCAATCCGAAATTCTGAGCTCTGTTTTCGGGTGTGCTTACGTCAGCAATGAATGCACTGGCCGTGGTAAAACTGGCTCCGGTTACGCCCGCCAGAATTCTTCCTATGAACAGCCAGGTAATGGTTGGAGCAAACCCCTGAAGAATATAATCCAGTCCGAAACCAATTAATGAGGCCAGTAATATCGGACGTCTGCCAAATCGGTCACTCAGGTTACCCAAAATCGGAGCGAACATAAATTGCATGATCGCATAGGCAAACGTAAGCCAGCCGCTATAGAGCGAGGCCTGGCTAATATCCCCGTGAATGAGTTCTTCAATTAATTTCGGAAAAACCGGAATAATAATCCCTAAACCCGTTACATCAATCAGTAAGGTTAGAAAAATGAAGATTAAGGCAGAAGAAGGCTTAGCCATAATTAGAATATTTACAAGCCTTCAAAAATACGGGTCAAAACCGAATTTTAAGCGAATCCGTCATTACTCGACATTTATATTTCATAATGAGGGGAATTCAGTAACTTTCCTAAACATTTAGTCATCAGCAAGGGTATTAACAGTACCATGAACGACTATGAAATTAACGATTGGGCCCGCATATTACTAGGTGATTTACCGGGTCAGTTTTTACTGGAAGTGACCATTCGGACGCTTCTCATGTTTATCGTTATTTTCGTCAGTATGCGGGCTACGGGTAAGCGGGCCGTTCGACAACTTTCCATTATGGAACTCGTGCTGATTGTCGGGCTGGGTTCCGCCGCGGGTGATCCGATGTTTTATCACGATGTAGGTATACTGCCCGCATTAATTGTTTTTAGCGTCGTTATTCTCGTCTACCGAGGTCTTACCCGACTGGCAGCTAAGTCCATCAAGATGGAGAAGATTATTGAAGGGGAAGCTCTTCTGATTGTAGAAAATGGACAGTTTACCATTGATAGTTTTGACAAGGAAGATTTGGGTCAGGATGAATTCTTCATGGAACTACGGGTGAACAGTATCGAACATTTGGGTCAGGTCCGCCGAGCGTACATTGAAACCAATGGACAGGTAAGTATCTTTTTCTTTGAAGAAGACGAAGTAAAACCCGGGCTGCCGCTATTGCCCGAGATATTCAACCAAAGAACGCAAAGCATTCCCCGAATTGGCACTTATGCCTGTACGTTCTGCGGAAACGTAAAAGAGTTAACGCCTCAAGATAGTCTGCACGTTTGCCCTAAATGTAATCGTACCACCTGGGTAGCCGCTTTGAACAATCGCCGGATTAAGTAATACTATCCTTATTTATTTTCATAACCTCTTCCCGATCCCTTATATTTCTCCAAAAATCGAGTATGAATTAGTGAATGACTACGCCTATGGATGATTTCATCGCCGCCCGTTCCCAAATGGCCCTATCGCTGGGCTTTCATATTGTTTTCTCCTGTATTGGCATGGTCATGCCTTTTTTTATGGCCGTTTCGCATTACCTCTGGCTCCAGACCCACCATATAGTTTACCAAAATATTACCCGAGCCTGGAGTAAAGGAGTAGCCATTTTCTTTGCCGTAGGTGCGGTTTCTGGTACGGTCTTATCCTTCGAGTTAGGCTTACTCTGGCCTACGTTCATGAAGCACGCCGGGCCCATTTTCGGGATGCCCTTCTCGCTGGAGGGAACTGCCTTTTTCATTGAAGCCATCGCTCTGGGCTTTTTCCTGTACGGCTGGGGTCGATTTAACCCTTGGTTTCACTGGATTACGGGGGTTATCGTAGGCATCAGTGGGCTATTATCAGGAATTTTAGTCGTTTCAGCGAACGCCTGGATGAACAGTCCAGCGGGTTTTGATTACGTCAATGGCCAATACCTGAACATCGATCCGATCAAAGCCATGTTCAATGCAGCCTGGTTTTCACAAGCCCTGCATATGTGTCTGGCCGCCTTTGCAGCGACGGGTTTTGCAGTGGCTGGCGTTCATGCTTGATGATTCTTCGTAAGAAAAACGTTTTGTTTCATCGCCAGTCCTTCCAGATAGCCGCCATTTTTGGGTGCGTAGCTGCTCTTCTTCAGCCTTTAAGTGGAGATTTTTCAGCGAAAGACGTCGCCAAACGTCAACCGGCCAAGCTGGCAGCAATGGAGTCTCATTTTAAAACCGAAAAAAGAGCATCACTCATCGTAGGTGGCATTCCCGACCCTGAAAACCAGAAAGTTGATTATGCAGTAAAAATTCCAGGATTACTCAGTTTTATGGCCCATGGTGATGTGGATGCCGAAGTAAAAGGATTGGATCAGATTCCGCTTCAGGATCAGCCTCCCATTGGCATCACACATTATGCCTTTCAAATCATGGTAGGTCTAGGAATGGTCATGATGTTGATTGCCTTGCTTTTCGGAACGGCTCTGTTCATCAAAAAAGACTGGCTGAAACGCAACTGGTTACTCAAGCTGTTTGCCTGGGCTACGCCCATTGGTTTCATCGCCGTAGAAGCCGGATGGACAGTTACGGAAGTGGGCCGCCAACCCTGGATTATTCACGGAGTGATGCGAACCGCCGATGCCGTTACCCCTATGCCTGGCATTGCCTATTCCTTCTATCTCTTTACGGGCGTTTACGTCTCGCTGGCTTTGGTTACCTTATTCATGCTCTACCGGCAGATTAAAATGGTTGATACGCTGTACGATCTCCCCACGGGTATTAAAGAAGCTCATTAAACTAGCTGATTAGTAACTAAATCCAACATTCTCCTATTAATACTGTCGGTTATGTTATACGTCGTGATTGTTTTTTTGTGGGCAGCTATCTTACTCTATTTATTACTAGGCGGAGCTGATTTTGGAGCTGGGATTATTGAGTTATTTACCTCTTCCAAAAACCGAACCCAAACCCGTAAGATCTTGTACCGGGCCATCGGTCCTATTTGGGAGGCTAATCACATGTGGCTCATCATTGCCATTGTGATTTTATTCGTGGGCTTCCCGGCCATTTACACCACCATGTCGGTTAATCTGCACATTCCATTAACCATCATGCTATTAGGAATTATTGCCCGGGGGACGGCTTTCACCTTTCGGCATTACGACGCCGTAGTGGATGATATGCAGCATATTTATAATCGAATTTTCGCCGTTTCCAGCCTCATTACTCCTCTATTTCTGGGTATTATTGCCGGGAGCAGCGTTTCACGTCATATCGACCCGAATGCTAATTCTTTTCTGGACGCTTACATTTTCAGTTGGCTTCACCCTTTTCCGGTGGCTGTCGGGCTGTTTACCGTAGCCATTTGCGGCTATCTGGCCTCGATTTATTTAATTGGAGAAACCGAAACAACAGAAGAGCGGCAGCGTTTTATGGCGAAGGCCTGGATGATGAACTGGGCCGCCGTTGCTTGTGGAGTTATTGTGTTTACCGCCGCTTATTGGGAGAACATTCCTCTGATTCAATGGGTATTCGGAGAGATTTGGGGAATCCTGGGCGTAGCAGCGGCAACCATTTCAGTCATGACACTCTGGTTTTTTGCCCGTAAAGGATTTAATAATATCCTTCGAATATTAGCTGGGTTTCAGGTAATGATGATTCTCTTTGTGGCGACCTATCAGCATTTCCCTAATATCATTTTACTCAAAAAAGGAGGTTACCTGTCGCTCTTAGAGCATAAGGGTGACGACAAAACCATTGTTGCTCTAGGTTGGGCTTTAGTATTGGGAAGTCTATTCATCCTGCCATTTCTGATTTATCTCATGTATAGTTTTCAAAATAAAGATAGAGAAGATTCCACAGTGTACGGAGATGTCTAGGCTCATTAGTAAAAAAGGCGAACTCTTTCGGAGAGTTCGCCTTTTTTAGGCTAATACGTTCAGGTAACCTTTCTGATTCTCTATCGCTAGCGTTACTTCTGGAACATTTTCCAGGATCTCATCATCGGCGTGTACGTGTGGCCCATCCCAGCGAATCCTGAAATGACGTCCTTTAATGGCTGGAAAAGGAAATGTTTTTTCTGAACCATCGCATAAACTCAGGATGTATTTTCCGAACGCTTCTTTTTCTTCTTCACTGATACGAATCAGCTCAAACCATCCATCGCCAAATTCTGAATAAGGAGCCAAGGCCAGATTGGGGCCAATAGATTTGATATTCATGATTTCCAGAAGGATATATTTTCCGGAATAATCCTGACCATCCACCTGCAACTGACAATCCCGGGCTTCGGCTGTCATGATTAATTCATACAAAACGGTCAAGGCAAAATTGAGTTCTTCTTCCGGCTTCTCCGGTTTTTCTACCGTTTTCATTACCTGCATCAATCGCGGAAATAGTCCACAGCCAAAGGCTTCAATGAAGAAATGTTCTTCCGCTAACCCCCTGATAAACCCCACATCAAAACTTTGCGGGACTTTTTCTTTCCAGGATTTGATAAGGTCTTTGGTATCTTCCATTGCTCCCAGCGTTTTTGCAATGTTGTTAGCAGTACCGAGTGGTAACACCGTAAAAGGAATAGAGGTGGGAACGCTTCCGTTTAATACCAATTCTTTAGCCACGCTTCGAACAGTGCCGTCGCCTCCGGCTACCACCAATAGATCGGTTGCAGAGGGCAGATGTTGGGGCCAGTCTTCATCTTTGGCCGAAGAGTACTCACAATGATAGCCTTCGTTTTCGATCGTTTGGATTAGTTGCCTTTCCGAATGCTCCTCTTCCCCTGCGGACGGATTGTGAATGAGTTTTATAGTTTTTATAGCCAGAGTCATCGTCTGAAGTATATAGTGGTGCTGAGTACTGATTCTTTAGGTAAAGCCATTAATAGCTAATGAACCATTTGAAAACAATCTCTGAAATATCTGTATTCGTTAAAAAGAAGTAGAAAAGGCTCCTCAAATCTACTCACTTCTCCCCTGCCCTGGTTTTCTTGCATGCAATCCTACTGCATTCAAAACTCACTAATCATTACTGTTATGCGAATTTTAGTCACTAATGACGACGGGATTTATAGTCCAGGCATTGCGGCTCTAGCCCGAATCGCTACCAAATTTGGCGAAGTATACGTCGTTGCTCCTGATGTTGAACAGTCTTCGATGGGTCATGCCGTTACGCATTCGCGACCCTTAACTATAAAAAAATCAACGAATTCTTTCGGTGAAAATATCTCTGCTCACCGGGTTAACGGCACCCCTGCCGACTGTGTCGCTCTGGGCACGCACCTGTACGCGGACGTGGATGTAATTCTCTCGGGTATTAATATGGGTCCTAACCTGGGTAACTCCATGTGGCACTCGGGAACACTGGCAGCAGCGAAACAAGCGGCTTTGTTTGGCCTGAAAGGCATTGCCCTCAGTACACCCGTAGGTAATGCTGACCCGGATTTTGATGCTCTGGCTCCTTTTGTTGAAAAAGCCATTGCCCTGGCATTAGAAGACAACCTATCGAATCTTATTAACATCAACTTCCCCCCTAACCCTACGGATTTGGTTTGGACGCGGCAATCCGTTCGCCAATACGATGGCCATGTGGTTCCGGGGGTTGACCCTATGGGCCGTAAACATTACTGGTTTACGGTATCTCCGCTGGAACCTGCCGAAGAAGGCACCGATCGTTGGGCAGTTGAAAATAACCTGGTTTCGATAACTCCGTTGCGACTGGATCTGACTGACGAACAAGCTTTGCTCCGCGTATCTAATACCAGTGTTTAAAATTTAGAATCCGTAAACATTTAAGCGGTCGTTGATAGGCTGGTTTCCCGAACGCAGGAAGGAACTCCTGAGGGCGTTCGTTTATATCTCAAAAACTGTCATTCAGAGCGAAGAATCTTATGACTTTTGGGGGCAGGCGGTAACTTCACTAAGCTAGCCCCTTCCCATTCCAATAGAAGGTCTCTTCCTTCGTTCGAGATGACAGAATCGGAAGTATAACGGCAGGTTTCTACCTGCCGTTATACTTCCGATTCTGTCATTCACAGTAAAATTGAAATCTTCTTTTTCATAGATTCCTCACTAATGCAGGATCTATTGTTTCAAATAAATCAATTGAAAGGCTCTATAATTTTGGATAAAAAAAGTTCTTTCTATATTTGTCATAGAGAAAATTTTATCCTTAAAGCCTATGCTTACGCCTGAAAAAGCGATCCGGTTTTTAAAATCTAAACCCGCTTTGAATTTATCCCAAATCGAAAAAGAAGCGGGAATTCCTTCAAAAACTCTTCACAAAGCTCTTTCTGAACAGAACGATATTCCAGCTAAACATTTACAGGCCTTGGATACAGCTCTGCGGAAATACGGTTATTCCGACGATCAGGTTAATAAAGCTCAGGTTATTTCCATCGTCAATCACAAAGGTGGTGTCGGGAAAACGACAACGGTTATTAACCTTGGCAAAGCTCTGAGTTTGCTCGGCAATCGGGTGTTACTTATTGATATGGATTCACAGGGTAACCTATCCCAGTGTTTCGGTGTGCACGATCCACAGGAGCAAATCATCGATGCTCTGTTGCATAACTCCCCCCTACCACTCATCCCAATTACAGATACCTTATATCTAACGCCTTCTGATATACGCATGGCGTATAAAGAGTCAGAACTGGCGAATGCCATTGGGGCGGATCGGCGTTTGGCGTTAAAACTGGAAGAAGTCCGTGAGCATTTCGACTATATTCTGATTGACTGCCCTCCCAGCCTCGGTATCTGCACTACCTGTTCGTTGGTTGCTTCTACTTCCTGTGTCGTTCCTATTCAGCCCGAAGCCAGTGCGTATCACGGCGTAGAGAGTTTATTTAACCGAATCGCTGAAATTCGAACCTACATCAATCCTACGCTTACGGTAAAAGGCATCGTGTTTACCATGGTTCATAAAAACCAGAGTGTGCACAAGAGCATGATGTCTCATATTCGGGAGAATTACAAAAACTTCCCAATCTATAACTCCATTATTGAAGTCTCAACCGTCATTAAGCAGTCGCAGGTGGCGAAAGAAGACCTATATACATATTCACCCAAATCGGTTTCCTGGCAACAGTATGATAAGCTGGCAACTGAACTAATCGCTCTTTAATATGGCTAAAAAAGACTTCATGAATTTAATGAAGGAAAAGACGACGAATCTGAAACCTTCCATTTTGTCTTCCGAAGAACATATTAAAAGTCAGATCACGATTCTGCAGGAATTAAAAGAGCTGATTCCACCCCTTACGCCCGACGAGCTTCAGCAGCTCGAACAGAACATTCTGAAACATGGCGTAAAGGACCCGGTGACGATTTGGGAAACGACTACTTCCATTGCCGGGATTGACGAACAGTCATTGCCCGTTTATATTCTGATTGACGGCCATAACCGTTTCTCCATTGTTCAGACTCATCACCTGGATTTTCGGATTAATCTGGTTCATTTCGGGTCTATGGCTGAGGTGAAGGATTACATGATTGACCACCAATTGGGCCGTCGTAATCTGACTCCTGAGCAGGCTTCTTACCTGCGTGGACTTCGGTATTTACAGCAGAAAAATGTACGGGGAGGTAATCAATATTCCCCCGAGCAGGAAAATATTTCGGTTAATCTCGGGAAGGAATATGGCGTGAGCAGCCGAACCATCAAGCGGGACGGAGACTTTGCAGCAGGCCTGGAAAAGCTTACGACTGAGTTTAAAAGCGATATTCTTTCGGGTAAACAGAAGCTTCCCAAAGCTAGTATTAATGCGATTTCAAAGGTTAAAACGAAACAATTATTCAATACACCTGAAGAGGTTCAGAACGCCATTTCCGCATCTCCTTTTTCAGAAGATGTGACGGAACGTCGACAATTACAATTGGAAATCAAGACTTTAGCTTCTGGTCCTTTAACTAAAGAAATTTGCGAGACTTTGGTTCAACGCATTCAGCAATTCCAAAATTTACTCCAACCAAAGTGACAGCTTGTCACTTTGGTTTTCACATCTTAGTCTCCAAAAGCAAAGTGACAGCCTGTCACTTTGCTTTTTTTATTAGCTTATTCTAAGACAAAGTGACAAGCTGTCACTTTGGTTTTTGTATCGATTATTTGCTTCTCTATGTGATCAAAGAAACTGTCTGTTCCTTTTGTGTCATAGGCTCAGTAGACACAAAGTGACACATTGTCCCTTTGTCTTTTCATTCATTGGTTCATTCTGTGAACTACCGTTAAAAACAGCGTTTCCATCTGATCGAGCAACCAGAGCCTCCTTCCCTTTGGGAACGTCTTGGGTTATGCAGAAACTTTACTAACTCGTAGCGTCGTCCCCTTCTACAGAAGGTTTTTTACCAGGTTAGAGATGATAGTTGGAAAATTTAGTTTATAACGCAGAGCTAACCGCCCGCAATCGTGTTCCCGGATTACATCCGGGGCTATTGATATTGAACCCCGCTGGAGTTGTTATTCAAATCGTCTTATGACAAATAACCCTGGAGGGGTTAAACACGGATAGCCCCAGGCTGGATAGCCCCGGATGTAATCCGGGGAAGCAACATGCACCAACGAAAAATTTTCCCTACACCAAGTAAAGCCACAAAAGGCCCTCAGCTTCTTCGCTTGGTTTCCCGCAGTCGATCGGTTCTAGCCGAGTAACTACGATTTTCTATTTACGAATCTGTAAAATTGTAAACGCAGTTTAACACAAATTTTGGTTTTGAAAGCGTAGAGACGAATTACGACCAGCTGTTGCGAGATTCCATCTCGTCCCTATCTAACGGCACGTTCCCATCTGCCGTTAGGCTCTCAAGTCTGCGATCTAAAATGAAGCTTACCTACTTTGCCATTCTCTATCCGTGAAGGTTTCAGAAGCCATGATTCGGAGCTGGCTTCTGCAAGTATAAATTTTAGATAACCGTTCATAATTTTGAAAAACACAAAACCAAAGGGACAGCGTGTCCCTTTGGTTGGATAAGAGCAGTGACTGATTTTTTAAATCTTTCAAAAATTATTGATAAGTAGAGCGGTGATTAACTCAGGATTGAAAGCAACCTTATCAGTATGCATACAATTAGTCAATGGCAAGAATGATGGACCATTCACTTGGTTGGTATGCGTTTGTCACCAGTTGCCGCCCCAGACTAATTGGACTAATGATGAAGCTCATCCTTTGCTGAATAGTAGATAAGGTAAGCCTCCTACAACGAGCACCAGCGAAAACTTACAAAGGCTCCTATGTTAGTTTATGGGAACGATGTCCATACAAAAGGTAAGTCTTCCTTAGTACATCGGTGACTCAAGGTTAAGCCGCTATGAATTGAGTTATAGATCAAATAGCTAGTGCCCATCACTTTCATTTCAAGTACAAACATCAGGTTAAATCTGAGTTGAGTTATTAGTATAAATAGGACAAAGCCGTAAGGCATTTTTTATAATATAATTCAGATAAAAAACACAATCTTACTCATATACTTAAATAAGTAAATTAATTACTTTTTCGTTGGTGACTCTCCCTAATTATTGAGGGCAATTTGTGATAGATAAGTTTCGTCTTCTCTTTCTATTCATGAGTCTTCCCATCAGGTTAATAACTCTCCTAATAATTAATTGATTCAATAACTGTTGTTCCGAAGCGAGTAGGAGGTAGGCGAACTATCACAAATTGTGAGTAAAATTTGTAAGCCTTTCAAAGCTGACTATTGAATGTCTGGAAGATAAACCGTTAGGATTGAGGAGCAGGTATAATCTTAGAAAGCATCCTGAAAAACAAAACATTACTCATTAGCTGGTAAACAGGGAGTAAGGCTAAGAAATAGAGCAACTATCACAATTTGTGACAAATGAATTAGAAACTTCAAGCGTGCTATTTTCACTAAAACTGATCAAGATCGTTAACATGAATGTTAGTTAACTATCTAATATTCAATACATTAAAAAAACAATGTGTGATAGTTTGAGTAAAAAGAAAAGTAACAAAGCCCTTATTCATCATGTATTATCATTAGGCCTTAACTTCCTCATTCTAAAGATATTACTGCTAACATATTGTGATAGTTTTTGTTCCTAGTATTTCATTCACTATCCGCCACTGCCTTCCGTACAGAATTCACAATTTGTGATAGTTAACTCTCTATAAACTTCCTACAATCTAAACCATATGAGTCATTCCATTGATTTACAGATGATTATCTCTAACAAATTGTGATAGTTAATAAGATGGATAGGAGACCCCAGCAAGTCTATCACTAAAACCACGTGGGAAAGTTTGGTAGAGGACACTCACAAATTGTGATAGTTTGTAGGATGCGAGATAGCTATTGTACGATTGTCATCTTGTAAATACCTATTAAAAGTACTGATTATAAATAGTTTACATACATTAAGTTCGAAACTATCACAATTTGCACGTGCCCGGAACCTGAATATTGAAGTATCACAAAAACACTTCCATTCTATTTTCCAATCATAAGCTTCATTTCAACATTTACTTTTTTCTTCATTTCACTTTTAAAAACCCTTCAAAAAATTCAAAAAATCATCATCAATTTCTGTTTGACTGTTTTTTATATATTATTTATATATATTTCCCTTAAAAAAACAGTTTGTAAATCATTCATTATCAATGTGTTATGAACACATTTTGGGATGAACTATCACAGATTCCACGTCTAAGTATCACAAAATGCACGTGCATCTATCACAAAATGCACGAATAAGTATCACAAAAATCACGCAAGTTTATTACCTTGCAGACGTGGAATCTGTGATACTTATTGAGATCGCTTCCCTAAACCTCTGATGTAAGTCCTTTAATCGCGTCTGGAAGTGGATAAAAAGCCTGTTACTCGTAAAAATGTCCGTAAGAAAAAGCGAAACAACACCGTCGTTCTGATTCGTAAATCTAACGCTCTGGTGGAAGCTCATTACAAATTTACGATTTGGGAAACCCGTGTGTTTGCCAAAATGATTTCCATGATTGATTGGGAAGATAGCGACTTCAAGGAGTATAAAATATTCTTTCGGGACATTATTCAGGATTTCGGCCTTCGCAAGGATGGACGAACCTATGATGACCTGAAAGAAGGGGCTAGGGGATTGATGAGTAAAATCATCAAACTCAAAGTAAAAACAGAAGGCGTGTACGAAACGCTGGAAACACCCATCATTGGGGGTATTAAAACGCCTGACGATGTGCATCGGAAAATTGTGCAGTCAAAACGATTCGACGACGACCGGGTTTATCTGAAGGTATCCTTTCACCCTGATTTAAAACCTTTTCTGATTGAGCTGAAAGAACGGTATCTTGTATACGAAATGGCAAACATTCTCGATTTGTCCAGCCCTTATACCGTTCGGATTTATGAGCTACTCAAGCAGTACGAGAAACTAGGGGAGAGAACCATTGAATTGCAGGAGTTGAAAGCCATGCTGGGCATGGAAGAAGAATATAAACTCTACGGTCACTTTCGGGATCGGGTGCTGGAGAAGGCGAAGGAAGACCTGCGTAAGTACACCGATATTCGGTTTGAATACGAAGGGGTACAGGCCAAAAATTATCCTTACGAGTTACCCGTTAAACTGAAATCTAATGCGGTAGTCGCGATTCGTTTTTATAACATCACTAAAAACGACGCAAGCCAGTCGCCAGGTAAGCCTTTTCTGAAAATCAGCAAACCGACCAAAGTCGAAGAACCAGAGGAGATTCCATACGCTGAAGAAGTTCCTCAGGTACCGTATTTCGACGAAATCTACGCATTGGTCAAAAACTACGTTTCGGATCAGACCGTTTTGCAGTGGCTGAGTAAGTCATCAATTGAACACATTCGTACCAGCATTCAAACCACGCTGAAACAGACCCGAAAGAAAAACTCGTCCATTCAGAATATTGGAGGGTATCTGAATACGCTCATTCTGTCTCCGCCCTTATTCGGTGGGGCAGAGGCACCTAAGACGGTTACTCAAGCTCCTCAACTAGACCGGAAAGCGATTCAGGATGAGCTGGATCGCCTGAAAAGTCAATGGTACGAAAAGCAGTATGAACTCATTCGCGACTTCTTATCCATTCGACCGGGTTTACGGATGGAATTGTTTCAGCAAGCCAAAAAGACGGTTCCGTTTTCGTACGATCCTAAAATGACGGATGAGCAGAACTACAAGGAAAAAATGCTGTTTGCCACCGCCGTTTGGGAGTTAGCCCGTACCTATTGTCAGGATGAACTGAGCGTTCTCGAAAAGAAATATTTACCCAGGCTAAAGGAAATGGAAATCAAACTATCTGCCTGAATTTTTATCAGGAAGTACATTTCATTACCTTACCAGCTCGTATGCGTTTTTGTAACAAACCTTGACCTCTATGACTACTTTGCAAACACGCCGGAGTTTCATCAAGTCTGCGGCTGCATTGTCATTGTTTAGTATTGTTCCCCGTCACGTTTTGGGCAAGGGGTTTCTGGCTCCGAGTGATCAGTTAACAAAAGGAATTATCGGTTTGGGAGGAATGGGGAGAGGGCATATTCCTTACGCAGGTACTCGCGTAGTTGCTCTTTGCGATGTGGATGAAACCCACCTGAAACAAGGGCTAGAATTGGCCGGTGGAGCGGGAATTAAAACGTTCAAAGATTACCGGGAACTGATTCAGTTACCCGAAGTCGATATTGTTCATATTGCTACGCCGCCGCACTGGCATGGCCTGATGGCTATAGATGCCGCAAGAGCCGGGAAAGACATCTGGTGTGAAAAACCCATGACCCGAACCATTGGCGAAGGCAAACGGGTGAAGGAAGCCGTGGAACAATACGGTCGTATGTTTCGCCTGAATACCTGGTTTCGGTTCGAATCCACATTTTACGGGATGAAAACTACCGTGCGTCCCATTAAAAAACTGGTTGAAAGTGGATTACTCGGTTGGCCGTTAAAAGTTACTGTTAGTAAACACACGGGGTTTGACTGGAAATTTTACTGGGTGGGTAAAACCAATCTGGAAAAGCAACCCGTCCCCAGCGAATTGGATTATAATGCTTGGCTTGGCCCGGCACCCTATAAGCCTTACAATGCTCACCGGGTGCATGGAACCTTTCGCGGGTATTGGGATTACGATGGGGGAGGGCTGGGCGATATGGGCCAGCATTACCTGGACCCAATTCAGTATTTTCTGGGAAAAGATAACGAAAGCCCAATTAGCGTCGAAATTGATGCTCCTCAGCAGCATCCCGAGGCTGTAGGTACCTGGCGAAGAATTGAATACACGTATGCGGATGGCTGTAAAATTATTCTTGATGGAGAAGGGAAGGACGAAGGAATTCCCTACATCGAAGGACCGAAGGGGAAATTGTATCCCGAATTCAAATCAGATATTCCTGATTTGAAGAAAAAGCTGGACGCCTTTCCAGACCCGTCCCCACAGGTAACGGATTTTCTGGAGTCGGTTCGGGAACGCAAACCTTTTGCCCTGAACGAACAGAATGGCTATCGATCCTGTACGCTAATTAACATGGGCATTGTGGCTTTACGGTTGGGACGTTCACTCAAATTCGATCCTGATCGTCAGGAATTTATTGATGATGAAGCCGCTAACCGCCTCATGGATCAGCCCATGCGGGCACCCTGGGTTATGGGTTCATAGATGTTCGTTCGTAAATCGCTCTCAATCATGAAAAAAACGTGGTTACTCTTCAGTCTGGTATTTCCTTCCGTAGCCTGGGCTCAAAGTGATAAAATAGAAACAACGCTGGATCAGTTTCCCGCCGCAGATGCGGAGCATTTGCGTTCGGCTTTGACAGAACTCAATAAGTCAGGAGAATCTGGAATTCTTGAACTGGCTGCAGGATTAAATCAACCCGGCGACCATAGCCGGGCAGAATATGCATTATGGAGTTACTCGGCTTACGTGGCCAAAGGTAATCACCCGGCAGATCGTCTACGCAGTTCACAGGCTTATCAGAAAGCTCTGAAAGCCAGTAAAGATCCTGATGCACAAGCTTTTCTCATTACCCAATTACAACTGGTGGGCAAAGACGAGGCCGTACCTACACTGGCTACTTACCTGAGTGATGAACGTTTGGCTGATCCTGCGGCTCGGGCTTTAGTCAGTATCAACACGCCCGCCGCTCAGAAAGCCATTGCTTCAGCTTTACCAGCCTCAAAAGGAGCCGCTCAACTAGCGGTGCTTGAGGCGGCTGGGAAAATGCGAATCCAGACGGCTCAGCCCCTCTTTCTCAAATGGGCTAAAAGCCCGGATTTGAACGTGAGAAAACTGGCACTGTATGGACTGGCAAATCTGGGCTTCCCCTCGGCTCAGCCCCTTTTGCTGGCTCAGGCTTCAAAGGTTCATTACGAGTACGATCCCAGCGAGGCAACGAATGCGTATTTGTTGTGGCTAAAGCGGGCAGGCGAGAACCCAAAGCAGACCGGAGCAGAGAAAAACGTTCTGGAGCTTATTAAATCATCAAAAGGGCAGACGAGGTTGGCTGCGGAGCAGATCGTGCTGGAGAAGGCAAATAAAGCGGTATTTACGGCTTTTGTAGAGCGAGTTAGTAAATCAGACTATTCTGCGGCTGATAAATTCCATCTTTTGAAGCAGGCGATGGAAAAAGCATCGACTACGGAGCAGAAACGGGTAGTTCTGAAAGAATTGGCTCAGGTGGATTATCCGGCGGCCTTGTATTTGGCCAGTACATTTCTGGAAACAAAAGAACTTCAGAAAACAGCCGCCACAACCGTAGCCGAGTTATCGCTGGATCTTCCTGAATTATGCACGTTTAAAGACCGTGAACTCATTTCCAAAACCTTTCCTTACATTTCCAGTACTTTACAGGAAGAATTGCGGAAACATCTTTCCATCATGCCCGAACTATATGGGTTGAAAGAGGAGGAAAAGAAAGAAGGCTTTAAAACCCTGTTTGATGGCTCCAATCTGGAGCAGTGGACGGGTAACAAGCAGGATTATATCATCGAAGAAGGAAACCTTGTGATTCGCCCTTCGGGTAAAGGCCAGGGAAATCTGTACACCAAAGATGAATACGCTGATTTTGTATTCCGTTTTGATTTTCAGCTAACCCCGGGAGCCAATAATGGTCTGGGGGTGCGGGCACCGCTTGAGGGAGATGCGGCGTATACCGGCATGGAACTTCAGATTCTGGATAATGATGCTTTCGAGTATAAAAACCTGCAACCGTACCAATACCACGGTTCCGTGTACGGGATCATCCCGGCGAAGCGGGAGGCGATGAAACCCGTAGGCGAATGGAACTCCGAAGAAGTTACGCTGAAAGGCACGCGTGTAAAGGTCGTCCTGAATGGAGTGACCATCCTGGATGGTGACACCGCTGAAGCCACCAAAGAAGGCACGCCGGATCATAAAGAACACCCCGGACTGAAAAGAACATCCGGCCACATCGGTTTTCTGGGACACGGATCAGTCGTAAAATTCCGAAACATGCGAGTAAAAGAATTATAAGCATTTCGCTTCTCATCCAAAGCCCCATAACTAACGTATAGTTATATCGTTAGTTGTGGGGCTTTGGTTTGGCTCACGTGGCGATGACTAGCTACCGTACGTATGCATAGATTGAATAACTATTTCTGAAGTACAAATCATAAACAGACAATAGATCATGTAATCGCATAAAATTGATTTTTAGTCTATAAAATCTATAGATTATACTTGTATTTAAAAAATGCCCTTCTACCTTTGCCTCGATCTTTGGTTCTGCCTACACTTTAATAGGACAATCATCTTATAAACCTCAAAGACTGAGCAAATTCCGCCTGATACTTTGCTCATACCTTGGAAAGTTTGTTGAAGTCTTAGATATATAGTCTATTTATTCTATATATCTACTAGTAATTAATATGTTATTGAAAACCATTTGAATAGCAAGATTTTGATGAAACCTTACCTGTCTTCCGTACCCTTATCATGGAGGTTAACCCTTATTGCAGGAGGACTCAGCCTGAGTGGTGGGCTTGCAGCCCGACCTCCTGAAACCCATGCCTACGTATATACCCAGCTCCGCATTCAGATTAACGGAAAAGTGCTCGATGAGAATGGCAATGGTATCCCTGGAGTAAATATTCAGATCAAAGGCTCTTCGAAGGGAGTCACAACGAATGCCAATGGGGAATTTCAAATACCAAACACCGAAGTTTCTACGCGATTAATTATCTCATTCATCGGGTATAAAACCCAGGAAATTGTGGTTGGTAATCAGACGAATCTACGGATTCAGTTAGTGCCGGAACAAAGTCAGTTGAGTGAGGTTATCGTCGTAGGGTACGGTACTCAGGAGCGTAAAAATCTGATTGGCTCAATTAGCAAGATTGATCCTTCAGAAACAAAAAATATACCGACGGGAAGTTTCGATGCCCAGCTACAGGGTAAAATTCCCGGCGTTCAGATTTCCAGTAATACGGGCGTTCCCGGCGAAACGGTAAATATTCGTGTTCGCGGAGCGACTTCAATTAATGCCGATAATGATCCTCTGTACGTCGTAGATGGCGTTTTTATCAATAATACCAGTTTGCAGTCCATCGGGACAGGTGGGAAAGCCACGTCTCCCATCGCTGACATCAATCCTAATGACATTGAAAGTATTGAGGTTCTGAAAGATGCTGAGGCAACGGCTCTGTATGGTTCTCGCGGGGCCAATGGGGTAATCCTGATTACTACCAAAAGAGGTAAGTTCGATCAGAAACCAAAGATTAGTTTCAACGCTTCGACGGGCTGGAATAAGGCCGCACGGCTTTGGGACTTGACCACTGGGCCCGAACACGCTCAATTAGTTAACGAATGGTGGATTAATACCGGAAAAGATACGCCCTCACTCAATCGTACCGAAGCAAATCGTCCCTTCCGTCCCGTCAGTGAAGGCGGTCGGGGCTTACCCGAAGAGCAAAAAACGTATGATCGATTAGGTGAACTTTTTCGAACGGCCCATCTGCAAAACTATGACCTCTCGCTGGCGGGAGGTACTAACGATACCCGCTATTACATTGGCGGAAGTTATACCCAGCAGGAAGCCATCATTAAGCCCATCAATTTCGAACGAGCCAGCTTCAAGATTAACCTCGATCAGAAGGTAAATGACAAAGTGCAGGTAGGGGTGAGTAACATTCTGAGTCGAACGTACCGCAATCAGGCCCGGGCCGGGGATGGCCCACAAGGTGGATTGCTGCAAGCGGCCTTACATACGCCTACGTATCTTTCTCCGTATGAAAATGGCGTACTGGTAGGCCGGGCAGGTTTTGATAACCTAACGCTACTGCTTGAGAATTATGACGTTCACTCCATCAGCCTGCGTTACATTGGTAACCTCTACGGCGAAGCTGAATTGTTACCCGGCTTAAAGTTCCGCACGAGTTTCGGGGTTGACTATAATGGTTACGACGAATCTGAATACTGGAACAACCTGCTCATTGCGGGAAGTCCTTCGGGTTTAGCGACTTCTTCACAGACGCAATTCTCCAGTCTGTTAAATGAGCAAACGCTGGCTTATCGCAAAACAGTCGGTAAACACGGTTTTGGACTTTTAGTAGGGAATAGCTTGCAAAGCGATGTACTGAAACGTACTTACGCCGAAGGTCGTGGTTTTGCCAACAATGCCTTTACCCAGATTTCTTCGGCCTCTACCACGGCTGGTTCGCAGAGCTGGAGTAAGAACACCCTGGCTTCCTTCTTTGCCAAAGCCGATTATAATTACGCTGGAAAATACCTGGTCAATGCCAGCGTTCGGGCCGATGGTTCTTCGCGTTTCGGTAATGACCGGAAATGGGGCTACTTCCCATCCGTCGGAGCTGCGTGGCGAATCAGTCAGGAAGAGTTTTTGAAGAGCGTACCGGTGCTGAGTGATTTGAAATTACGGGCTAGTTACGGGATAACGGGTAACCAGAACGGTATTGGTAATTTCGCCGCACAGGGATTGTGGACCGGTGGAGCTTCGTATCAGGGAAATCCCGGGATCGCTCCCCAGCAGTTAGGCAACCCCGATTTGCAGTGGGAGAAAACCCGGCAATGGAACGTGGGTCTGGATGCGTCCTTATTTGACGGACGGTTATCGGCTGAATTTAACGTGTATAATAAATACACTACGAACGGACTATTACTGCTAACGCTTCCCAGTACTACTGGTTTTAGCACGTATTGGAGTAATGCCGCTGAAATCAGTAACAAAGGTTTTGAAGTAGCCTTGCAATCGGTGAATATTCGAACGCCGGAATTGAAATGGACCACAAGTCTGAATTTGGCTCGTAACGTCAATAACATCGAGAAACTCGAAACGCCTTTACGGTATGGCAGTCGTGATCTGATTCTTCAACAACAGGGTTCGCCGTTGTATTCTTTCTGGGTATACAAGCAGTTATACGTTGATCCGCAGACGGGTAATGTGGTGTATGAAGACGTAAACAAAGATGGAAAAATTACTACGGCTGACCGTCAGATTCTCGGTAGCATCTGGCCTAAGCTCTTCGGTGGATTGACCAATAACCTGACTTACAAAAATTTGATGTGAATCTGTTCTTCTCGTTTTCGTACGGGAATAAAATCTACAATCATAACAAATTCTTTGGCGAGGGTGGGGGAGCCCGCGATGCCGCTCGCGTGATTTTCGCGAGTAACAATGCTCGCTGGCAGAAACCCGGCGACATTACTGACGTGCCTCGTCCTGATGGCGTAAACGTGAATAATTACCGGGACGGCGGAAGTCGTTGGCTGGAAGACGGCTCGTTCTTACGACTACGTTCGCTCACCGTGGGGTATACGTTCCCGAAAAACTGGTCGAAAAAAGCAGGTCTCGAAACCCTGAGACTCTACGCGGCGGGCAGTAACCTCTGGCTCTGGACAAAATACACGGGTCTCGACCCTGAATCAAGTGCCAGCAGTGATCAAAACCAGCAGGGGATTGATCTCGGTACGCCACCCCAGCCCGTGGGTTTGCAACTGGGTATTAACGTGACTTTATAAATGACATCCATGAAAGTACATACCTATCTTATTACGTTATTCAGTATCACGGCTTTAGCGTCTTGCCAGAAGTTTCTGGACGTGAAACCCAAGGAATCCATTTCGGATGCCGTGACCATTACCGATAAATCTTCTGCTGAAACCGCCGTTCGTGGCGTATACAGTGCTCTGGCTGGCAGTAATTACTATGGTACCAACTTTCAGGCCATCGGTTATTTGTCGGGTGATAATGTGCAGTGGACGGGCTCGCAGTCAATTGTGCAGGAATTTATTAACCACCGGGTAAACGCCGATAATGGCATGGTCAGCGGTGTCTGGACTGCTATTTATCAAACCATTAACCGGGCCAATAACGTTATTGTGAAGGTTAATGAAGTAACCGATCCTACGCTGACGGATGCCCTGAAAAAACAGTACATCGGCGAAGCTTACTTCATTCGGGCACTAGCTTATTTCGACCTGGCTCGTATCTGGGGTGGCGTTCCGCTCATTACGCAGCCTACTGTTCGTCCGACGGATAACCGGGGTATTGCCCGTAGCACCCAGGCTGAAACGTACGCTCAGGTCCTTAAAGATCTGGACGCTGCTGAGCCTTTGTTAACCAATACGGTGGATCGGTACCGGGCTACGCAGAAAACGGTTTGGGCCTTAAAAGCCCGGTATTATCTCTATCAGAAAGACTGGGCTCAGGCGGAAGCGTATGCCACCAAATTGATCGGTGAAACAACTAATTATAGTCTGATTAAACCTTACAGTGCCTTTTTTGCAAATAACGTTCGCGGTACCCAGGAATCCATTTTTGAGATTTTTTATAACGGAACCACCGAAATTAATGCTCACCGGGGGCAGTGGCAACCGCAAACGAATGGTGGTACCCGTCAGTGGGCACCGAGCGACGCTTTGGTAACCTTGCTCAATGATGCCTCTGTAGCAGGAAACCGTAACACCTTAATTGCGAAGGATAACCAGAATCGTTGGTACGGCAATCTGTATTACCGCAACCCCGGTTCAGATCCTTCGTACGTCTTACGCATTGCTGAACAGTACCTCATTCGGGCCGAGGCCCGGACGCAGCAGAATAAGCTAACCCAGGCGGCTAGTGATCTCAACGCGGTTCGGGATCGGGCGGGTTTAACCGCGACCACTGCCACTACTGCCGATGCTTTATTACTGGCTATCGAAAACGAACGCCGGCTGGAATTTGCCCTGGAACCGCATCGCTGGTTTGACCTCGTTCGCACGAACCGGGCGGGAGCCGTACTAGGAGTAACCGACCCTAACCGCTACGTTCTGCCCTTACCCATTGACCAGTTACTTGTAGACAAAGCACTTGTTCAAAACGAAGGTTATTAATCCCAATCGCTATGGCAGCTACGCTTGAAGTGTCATCGTCCCAATGGACTGAAGCAGAGAAAATTCTCTTCCGGTTTGTTTTTATTTATTTTTTCATTCAGGTTGTTCCGCTGGATTACAAGTATTACGCTCAGCTCTTGAGTTGGGATCGTTTAGGCTATCGGGAGATTTTTTACCTTTCGCGGTACAGTCCTAAATTCATTAGTGGAGCAGACAGTTTTCTCAATTGGGGTATCGTCGCTGGTATCGCGGTAGTTGGTTCAATCATCTGGACGGCCCTGGATAAAACTTCTAGGGAGTATAATCGACTCTATTACTGGCTTCGCGTGCTGGTGCGTTACCGCTTGGCCGTGGGTATTCTGGCGTATGGATTCCTTAAGTTTTTCCCGGAACAGTCGCCGTTGCCTTCGTTGAGTCACCTGAATACAAACTACGGCGATTTTTCGGCCTGGAAGCTGTTTTCCATCAGTCTGGGTGTTGTGCCTACTTATGAATCGTTCTTGGGTTTGGTTGAAATCGTGGGCGGTTTACTGCTGTTACATCGTAAAACGGCAACCATTGCTACGCTCATCATTTTGCCTTTCACCGGAAACGTCTTTTTCTCTAATCTGGCTTACGAAGGGGGCGAATACGTGTATAGCCTTTATCTAATCAGTCTGGCTCTGTTCCTGTTTTCTTTCGATGCCATCCGTCTGTTCAATCTGTTATCACTGGAAAGGGCAACCGTACCCAACCGTTTCCAACCCGTATTCTCGGAAAACTGGCAACGGACGGGCCGACTCCTGGCTAAGGCTGGGTTTATCATCTTCTTCGTTTTTTTCTACGGTTACCAAACCTATGCGAGTCACCAAAAAGGCCCGTATCAGTATCCCCAGCAACCGGGCTTAGCTCAGGCAGCGGGCGTGTATAATGTGAACAGTTTTAAAGTAAATGGGAATGAGTTACCCTATTCCAAAACCGATTCGCTCCGGTGGAAAGACGTGGTTTTTGAAAAATGGGCTACGCTGAGCGTTCGTTCCAACCGTCCGGTGTTGATTGATTCACTGAATACGGAAGAAATTTTCGCCGAGGATTCCCTTCGCAATTACGAGTCCACGGGCTCGATAGGGCGGCATTATTATTCCTATCAAATTGATACGGAACACCAGACGCTTCACCTGAACAACAAGAACAGCCATTATAAAACCGAAACGCTGGTGTTGCATTACGAGCGTCCATCAGCTAATCAGATCATACTGTCGGGATTGAATGAAAATCGGGATTCGATCCGGGTCGTATTGGATCGGTTGGATAAGAAATACCTGATTCATGAAGCTAAAAAAGTCGGTCGTCGGAAAGGCCTTAAACTCTAAACGCCATGTCATCTTTTCCTCTGGAAACCCCCACGTCGCAGGTCAATTGGGTTGAACAGCCCGCTTCACCCAAGCCCTGGTCGAAGCTAACGAAATTCCTGTTCCGGGTTGCTTTCGTGTTTTTTGTGAGCATTTCACTGCCGAATGATCCGGGTTGGTACAAGGACCTGTTTACCTTCGACTGGACCAGCCTGCATTACCGGGATCTTTACGACATCGCCCGTTTCGGTTCAGGACTCAATATTTTTGGTAATAAAATCTTTGGCAGTACCCTAAACGGTTATGCTACCTGGGTGATTACCCTGATTTTTGCGGTAGTGGTTGGCGGTATTTGGACCGTCATTGCCGAACGTAAAAAGCCGCAACCCAAAGAATATAATCTGCTCTATTACTGGCTTCGCGTTGTGGTACGTTACCGGGCTGGTATTGGTATCATCGGTTTTGGGTATACTAAACTGTTCCCCACGCAACTGCCTTACCCTTCGCTGGGCGTGCTTAATACGGATTTTGGTGATCTAACGCTTCAGAAAATTTACTGGCTATCCATCGGTATTGTGCCCTGGTATGAGTCTTCGCCGGAGTGGTGGAAGTGCTGGCTGGAGCCCTGTTATTCTTCCGGGCTACTACCTTCTGGGGGGCCGTATTACTCTTTGGAGCCTTGGCCGACATCGTTTTTGTTAACTTTGAATACGACGGCGGCGTTCACGTGTACAGTTCTTACTTCGTGTTACTGTCGGCTTTTTTACTGATTTATGACATTCCAAAGGTTTATAACCTGCTGATTAAAGAGCGATTAACCATTCCCGTACATTATTACCCCACGTTCAATAAACCCTGGCAGAAATGGAGTCGAGTGCTTTTAAAAACGGGTGTAATCGGCGTGTTCATCGTTTGGTTCTTCTATTTACAAGGCGTAAACTTCCTCTATGATCCTTATAAACAGCCCGCTTTAAAAGGCATTTCGGAGTTACGGGGTAATTACAACGTAACCGAATTCAAGGTTAACAATCAGGTTATTCCTTATTCTCCTCTAGACAGCGTTCGCTGGCAACAGGTTACGTTCGAGAAATGGACCTCTTTGACCTTTAAAGTCAACCGTCCGGTCGATCTGGATTTATCCAATGGCGGCGGATCGCCCATGCGGGACATTAACCGAACCTTTGAATTAACGGGCGTAGCGGGAGGGCAACGCGTCTTCTATTACGAAGTCGATACCGTGAATAAAGTGCTGTATTTACAAGATAAAAATCGGGGAAGACAAAACCGCGAAACCCGTGAGATTGAAGGAAAAGCGGCTCGTTCGGATCGGAAGGAAAAACCCGCAGAAGATCCCTGGATTTCGGCGGAGACTCGTAAAATCATTGGTTCGGAAGACGAAAAAATACATCCGTTGGCCCGTTCAACCCGTCGGACTCGCGGCATGGTTACCGAGGCCGAGGAACCCGGAAAGGAAAGCACCAAATTCGTGGGCTGGGATCAGAGTAACAACGGCACCGTGAAAGCTCAGGCTCCCCTTCGTAAACGCATGATTTTACATTACTCAGCCATTAACGGTGGGAACCGGGTAATTTTAAAGGGCATTGACGAAAACAAAGATTCCATTCAGGTGGTGTTAGATCGGGTGAATCGCAAGTATGCTCTCTCGGAAAGTACCTTAAAAGCGGGTAAGTACGATTAATGTATGAACGCAGTTTTCAAAATTACTTTGTCGATACTGATCCTTGGATGGGCGAGTGGCTTTGGATCTTTTTCAAAGCCATCGTCTGGGGGAGTGTTCACATCAGATACTATTTTCAATTTCGGTCGCCTGGCCACTCCGGCGGATATTCAACGCTGGGACATCGACATAAGACCCGATGGCAAGGGTTTACCTAAAGGTTCGGGGACGGCTCAAAAGGGGAAATCCATTTTTGCTCAGAAATGTGCGGCCTGTCATGGCGTGACGGGCGTGGAAGGGCCGAATGACCGATTAGTTTCGACCGATTCATCTCAAGGAAAAGCCATTGGGAATTACTGGCCTTACGCCACGACGGTGTTCGATTACATTCGCCGGGCCATGCCTTTTAATCAGCCCGGAACGCTGACGGACGAGGAAGTATACAGTTTAACTGCCTTCCTGCTCGAAGCCAATCGGGTAATCAAACCCGGAACCGAACTGAACGCTCAAACGCTTCCGGCAGTTCAGATGCCCGCCCTGAAAAGGTACATCCTCGATGATCGTAGGGGTGGGCCCATTATTCGCTAGTACGTCATGAAAGTAATACCCGGAGAAAAACCTACGCTGCTGCAAACCAAGGTTAGCCGACGAAAACTGCTCGGTGGAGCTGCCGCTGCCGCCGTAGTTTTAGCCGAAGCTCCCTTTGCCAGTGCCGTTCAGGCTGCTGTTACACAAGCGGAGTTAACAGACCCTACTAAAATACCGGGTGTTCCACCGGGGCAGGTCGGTACTCGTTCGGCATTCGAGAAACTTGTTAAAAAACCTTCGGACATTTCGTCAAGAACGCCTTTACAGGATTTGTTCGGCACCATCACTCCCTCAGATTTACACTTTGAGCGAAACCACAACGGCGTTCCAGCCATTGATCCGGCCAAACATGAGTTAGTGATTCACGGGATGGTAGAAAAATCCCTCGTGCTCACCTTGGCAGATTTAAAACGTTTTCCTTCGGTTTCCCGCATCTGTTTTCTGGAATGTTCGGGCAACTTCCGTTCCGGCAGCGAAAAACTAAGCCCCCAGGATATTTGTGGACTAACCAGCCAGAGCGAATGGACGGGCGTCATGCTTTCCACGATTTTCCGACAGGTAGGCGTGAACCCGAAAGCAACCTGGTTTTTAGCCGAAGGTTCGGATGCGGCAGTGATGACCCGTAGTATTCCCATACAGAAAGGGTGGGACGATGCCATGATTGTCTACGCTCAGAATGGCGAAGCGATTCGTCCCGAGCAGGGCTATCCTTTCCGATTATTCCTACCCGGCTACGAAGGAAACATGAGTATCAAATGGTTACGGAGAATTGAGCTTTCGGATGCTCCGTACATGACTCGTGAGGAAACCTCTAAGTATACCGAACCCGTGAAAGACGGGAAAATCCGCTACTTTAGTTTTGATATCGACGCCCGTTCCATCATTACTTTTCCAGCCTATCCGGCTCAGGTGCAAAAAGGCTGGATCGAAATTCGGGGCATCGCCTGGAGCGGAAGGGGAAAAGTGCAGCAAGTGGAAATCAGTACCGATGCCGGGAAAAGCTGGAATCCGGCTCAACTCAGCGGTCCTGTCCTGGACAAAGCTCATACGGGCTTTCGTTACCTTTGGCAATGGGATGGTCGCGAAACGGAAATTCAAAGCCGGGTAACGGATGAAACGGGTTACCAGCAACCGACCTACAAAGCATTAGCCGCTGCCCGGGGAAGTAAGGGGGGCTATCATTTTAATCCCATTACGGGCTGGGTTTTAAAGCCCGATGGCCGGGTTCTTTTGAGGAATGGGTAAGGAAAATTAAGACATGACAAAAAGAGATTTCGATGCGGTAGTGGTGGGTTCAGGGCCGAATGGACTGGCGGCAGCGATTACCTTGCAGGAAGCAGGACTTTCGGTTCTGGTGGTGGAAGGAAAATCGATGATTGGGGGCGGACTTCGCACGCAGGAGTTAACCCTGCCCGGTTTTAAACACGACATTTGCTCGGCCATTCATCCCCTGGCGGCAGGCTCGCCGTTCTTCAATACCTTACCGCTCGAAAAATTCGGTCTGGAATACGTGTATCCTGAAGTGGCGGCGGCTCATCCTTTTGATCAGGGTAACCCCGCTGTTCTCTATCATTCCATTGAAAAAACGGCTGAGACGTTAGCAGAAGATCAGGAGCGTTATGCAACCATGGCCCGTTTTCTCACGAAAGTATGGCCGAAAATAGCCGTCGATACCCTCGGTCCTTTAGGTTTCCCTTCGCATCCCTTTGATTTTGCCCGTTTCGGTTTACACGCTTTACCTCCGGCCACCTGGTTTAGCGGACTTTTTAAAAGTCAGCAGGGGAGGGGGTTACTGGCCGGAATGGCCGCTCATGCCATTCAACCCTTGAGTAACTGGACGACGTCGGCGATTGGTCTGGTATTATTGACGGCGGGACATTTACGCGGCTGGCCCATTCCCAAAGGAGGCTCAGCATCCATTGCCAAGGCATTGGGGGCTTACTTTGAATCGATTGGCGGAAAGATTCAAACCAATTTTTATGTTACTTCTCTGAAGCAGCTGCCTTCGAGTCATGCCGTTTTATTCGATATTACACCAAAGCAGCTTTTGAAAATTGCGGGACACGAATTTTCGTCTTTGTATCGAAATCAGTTGAGTCGGTATCGTTACGGCATGGGTGTATTTAAAGTAGACTGGGCATTGGATGAACCGATTCCTTTTAAAAATGCCGAATGCCGAAAAGCCGGAACGCTTCATCTAGGTAATACGCTTGAAGAGATTACGTATACGGAAAAACTAAGTTCCGAAGGCAAACACCCCGATAACCCTTTTGTGCTACTGGCTCAGCAAAGTCAATATGACGCTTCGCGGGCACCCGAAGGAAAACACACGGCTTGGGGCTATTGCCACGTTCCGCACGGTTCTACGCTGGATCGTACGGCAGTAATCGAAAATCAGATCGAACGCTTTGCTCCGGGTTTCAAAGACCGGATTCTAGCCCGCCATACGTTTAATACCGCCGAAATGGAAGCGTATAATCCTAACTACATCGGTGGTGATATTAATGGCGGAATTCTGGACATTGGTCAGTTATTTACCCGTCCGGCCCTGCGACTCTCGCCCTACCGTACTTCCAGAAAAGGGTTATACATCTGCTCTTCTTCCACGCCACCGGGCGGGGGCGTGCATGGCATGTGCGGGTATCACGCCGCCAAGCGGGCCTTAGCAGATGTGTTTAAGATTAAGGAAAACCGAAAGTTGGTTCCATGAGTAAGAATCTAGCTTTGTCTTTAAAACATTTATTGTCCCCCGTAGTCGTTCGGCTCTAACAACTGACTATAGACTTCTGGCCGGTATGGTGCGACGATCAGCGGGCCACAGAACATCTTTCCCGAACAAAAACAAGCTTGCAGCCATCGGCCAGAGGCCTACCAGACTACAGCGTCACTCGGCTAGAGCCGAGCGACTGCGGGGGCAAATACCGTATCACTCCACAAAACGTCTCTTGCTACCTTCGAGAACTTGTTTCCTGAAAGTATACTTTTTTTCGCTAGTAGTGAATATTAACTCAATGTAAAGAGATAGTTGAGATTTGCTAAGACAACTAATTCTTTAGTTGATATAATATGTGTAATTATTATATTATTTCGTAATGCGGCCTTAATACCTAGGTCATATTGCTGTAGTCTCTTTGCGGGAAATTTCTTTCAAATTCCCGCTATATGAAAAACAGTTTATTTGCTGTCCTATTACTCGTGTGGGGCTCGTGCTGGTTTTGCCAGCCTCTGCTTGCCCAAACTACTCAGGCCTCGATCTCCGGGGTCATCTCAGAAAAAGAAAATATGCCTCTCCCCGGGGCAACAGTAACGATCAAAAACCTCTCTACGGGTTTTACGACCGGAACGGTTACGAATGCGAAAGGGGAATATTCCTTCAAAGAACTACCCCTGGGTGGTCCTTACGACGTGAGTGCAACCTTCGTAGGATATGGCGAGCAAAAACGCTCGGGGTACATGCTAAACCAGGGCGACGCTGTGCGTGTAAACCTGACCGTTCAGGAGAAAGAGCAAAGCCTGGAAGTAGTTCAGGTGGTGGCTTCTGGTCTGAAAAATAAAATTGAAGACATTGGTACGGCAACGGCTGTTTCTGCCAAAGCCATGCTAGCGTTACCCGTCAATGGCCGAAATTTTACTTCATTAACGGATTTGTCGCCCCTGAGCCGGGGAAGTAACCTGTCGGGTCAGTTAGGTTCTTCCACAAATTATACGATTGACGGGATGACCGCAAAGAACCCGACTTCTGCGGGTGCTACCACTAGCCGAAGCGGTGCTCCTTATTCTATCTCGATTGAAGCCGTTCGGGAATTTAAAGTAGTGACTAACCAGTACGACGTAACTTTCGGCCGGGCCGGGGGTGGTACCGTCAGTGCGGTAACCAAATCGGGTACGAACAAATTTACGGGAAGTATCTTTAACTATACCCGGGCCAACTGGCTGTCGAGCCCGTATGACATTCGTGGTAACCGTCGGAATGTTCCTTTCTCGACGAATCAGTATGGTTTTTCATTAGGCGGTCCGATCATTAAAGATAAATTACACTTCTTCCTCGTTTGGGATCACCAACAAGACTCACGTCCGCTGGTAATTGCCGACATTCAGTCTCCCGCGGATGAAAACCGTTTCAACGTAACAACGGCTACACTGGATCAATACATTGCCATTGCCCAGAATAAATACGGCATGTCCAGAACGGGTCTCAATACGGTACGTTCGATAAAAAACGTGGTTCAGACGCTGCTTTTGCCCGTATTGACTGGCAAATCAATAACAAGCACCTGTTGACGGTTCGTAATAACTTTACTTACGATCTGAACAAACTGGGATTGGCTGATAATACGGCCATCAACCTGTATGAGTCCTACGGGAATGACCTGAACTGGGATAACAGTTTTCTGGCGACGCTGCGTAGTTCGCTGAATCCTAAAATTACGAATGAATTAAAAGTACAGCATTTATATACCTATCAGAAAAGTAGCCCTGGCGATCAGTTACCGGCGGCTAACATTCCTCGGGCCATTGTTGAAAACGTTCCATCCAAGTTAAGCGATGGAAGAACTGTAACGACGGCTATTCAGATGGGCGGGCACCGGTTTGCTCAGGAATCTTTCAAGAACAACGTTATTCAACTGGTTGATAACCTTTACTACAACACGGATAAGGTTCAATACACCTTTGGACTGGACCTGATGTATACGAACGCCTATTCGGTGTATGGTAGCGAAGTCAATGGACGTTTCCATTATAACGTGGATACCAAGGCAGGGACAACGGCTTTACAGAATTTTAACGATCTCAAGCCTTACCGCTATTACCGGGAAGTACCTTTGATGAGTGATTGGGGAGTAACCGGGAATACGTTAAACGCTGGTATTTATGGACAGATGGAGACGAAGTTAGCTCGGGGGCTAGACATGACAGCTGGTTTGCGTTTGGATTATACCTATTACCCTTCATCGCCTTTCAACCAGACTGTGTTTGACGAGCTGGGCATCCGTACGGATCATAAACTGAAGGCTTTCGTGGTGCAGCCCCGGGCTCAGTTTACCTGGGATGTCAACGAAAATCATAAAGACTTCGTCCGTTTTGGAGCCGGTATTTTCGCCTCTGACATCAATAACTACATGGTGATTAATAACCTGACATTTGATGGAAAACACCTGGCGACGGTGGATGTACGTTCTCCGAATATCCCAACACCAGACTTTAACGCCTACCGCAATAACTTCTCAAGCATTCCAAGTCTGGCTCAGTTCCAGTTACCGACTATTAACACGAATGCTCCAGACGCTCGTATTCCGGTATTGTACAAAGCAAACATTTCCTATAGCCACTTCATTACGGACAAGTTTCGCGTAGGAATCGCTGGATATATGTCATTGGGACGTAACAACTACATGTACGTTGATCGTAACATGGTGGCTGATCCTCTCTTCCGTTTAGCGAATGAAGATAACCGGGGCGTGTACGTACCTTTGAGCACCATGCCTGAGTCTGGAGTACCCGACTGGTTAGAAGGACGGATCAGCAAGAAATTGGGTCGCGTGCTGGAATTAAACAGTCAGGGCAAAGTAAATCAGTTTGCTTTTGTTGCCGACGCAACGTATCAATACTTCAAAGACGGAGAAATTACACTGAGCTACACCTGGAATGATGCTCGTGATAATACTTCCTACAATGGTAACGTAGCCAACACGGCAACGCTTTCATTACCCGTGAAAGATGATCCACGGGATTTGAGTCGAATGACTTATTCAGATAACCATTTCCGTAGCAAAGTAGTATTAGCGGCGACTTCTCCTTCGTTCTTGGGCATTACGATTGGTGTTCGTTACTCAGGTATTGGAGGTACGCGTTACTCCATGCTTTCGGGTGCCAATAATAACGGCGACTTCGTAGGTACCAACGATCTGGCGTTTATCTTCAACCGTTCCAATGGAGAAGTTCCCCAGAACGTGCGTGCGGGTCTTCAGTCCATTTTGGATAACCCAGACGCAAGTCAAAGCATCAAGGATTATATTCTCAAATACGAAGGTAAAATTGCCGAGCGTAACGGGGGTATCAACGGTTTCTTTGGTACGTTTGATGTACGGGCCAACAAGAAATTTAAGCTCTACAAAAACCACGCTCTGGAAATCTCTGCCGACGTATTTAACTTCGCTAACCTACTGAATAAGAATTGGGGAGTTACGAAGACGTTTGGAAATCAGACCTTATACGGTTTAGGCGTACCCGCGGCCAATGGAAATGCTGCCATTCCTGGCTTCGACCGGACCGCTCAACGCTTTAACTACCGGGTAAATACGGCGGGTGTGGTCAATCCCTCCGGTAATCCTTACCAGATTCAATTGGGAGCCCGTTACAGTTTCTAGGCATTTCTACTTTCGATAGAAAAAACCCGGTAACCTCAACGTTACCGGGTTTTGCTGTTCAGGGTCTACGCTTTGGGTAACTTTACGAAAAACTGGGTGCCCTGATTCTCAATACTGTTAAACCAGATTTGTCCTCCGTGAGCCATTACGATTTGTCGGCAAATGGCGAGGCCTAAGCCAAAAGGCTGCTCCCCTGAGGTGCCCGCTCGTTTGGCGGTGGTGAAGAACTCGAAAATATGCTTCTGTAAAGATTCAGGAATGCCAATACCCCGATCCTGCACGGAAATGATAACGTCATGCGGGAGCTCCTCAACCGTTATGTGAATGGTTTCACCCACGTCACTAAACTTAATGGCATTTCCCAGCAAGTTCCCGATCACCCGAAATACTTTTTCCCGGTCAGCCCGAATGGTTACCTCCGGTGTGTTCAGGGAAATGATCTGCTGTTTATCGTCTGCTTTATGACGCAGCATATTAACGCTGGAACTTAATAGCTCACGAAGCTGAACCTCTTCTTTCTGAATATCCTGATTCGCGTTGACGTTCACCTGTAACAATTGGCTAATCAGGCTGGTGGCATTCATGGAGGCGGTCTGAATCAGGTTAAGTAATTCAAGTTGCTCTTCGGTGTAATGTCCATCATACAGTAAGAGCTGAGTGGCGGAATGTACGGCTCCAATAGGGTTTCGAAGATCGTGTGCCACAATTTTCATCATCTGCTGGTTCTGCTGCTGACTTTCTTCCAGGGCTTTCACGGTATCTATCATTACCGTATTTTGCCGGGCAATTTCTTCATTAAGTAAGGTTAGCTCAGCAACGTTACGCTGGGCATTTTTCCAGTTTCGGTAGACTAAAAAAGCAATACTCAGAATCGTTAAGGTAACCAGAAGGATGATGGCGAGCGATAATTCCTGTAATCGATCCCGTTGTTTGTTCAGAGCAAGCTCATAATCCCGCTCGGTCTGGGCCATGCTTTGGCTGATGTCTAGTCTTAATCCTTTGCGTTCCTCCCGCTCATTTTCATCGCTGTAACCGATATAACTCATCAGATGGTGAGCGGCGGTCTCGTAATTTTTCTGTTCATACTGATACCGACCGCTAATTTTCTGATATTCAAAACTGACCTCACGGCTGGGGTAACGCGACAGTGACTCCGCTAGTTTTTGAAGTTCCTTATGAACCTTGGGGTAGGCTTTATTTTTAAGGTACAGTTCAATTAAACTAAGCTGTGACAATTGAGCGTTCTCAATGTCTGAACCTAGCCTGTAATTAGTATCAATGCAGGCTATAAACATTGTTTCGGCTCGGCTGTAATCTTTTTTAGCCATATAGGCATCTGCCTGATTACTCATCACCACTACCTTGGCCAGCGACATGAACTGCTGCTGGTTGGGGTAATTTTTTTCTTCCTGCTGGATATATGCCAACGCCCGGTCATAGTAATAGAGAGCACTGTCCAGATCACCCAACTGGCGATAACTCAAACCGATATTATCCAGACTGCCCTGTTTCTCTACAAAGGTTAACTCAAAACCTGCATCCGGCTGGCAATTCTGTAATTCCTCGAATTCCTTTTTGTAGTACTCAATCGCCTGATGGTACTTTTTGTCCCCATAGGAAACCATAGCGATACGCCTGGAATATTTACTCAACTCACAGGTTTCACCCGCTTCAATCAATACCAGTTTTCCCTCAAAATAGTACGGATACACTTCCGAATACCGTCGTTGCTGAAGTAAGTCATCACCTTTAAAAAGTAAAGCGTCGGCATAGTCTCTGGGGTATTTTTTCTGAACGTCAGGTGATTTAAATAAAGAAAGCAGCTCATCCGTAGCTTTTCTAGCCTGTTTGGAATAGTTAGAATCTTTTTGATACAGTTGACGTAAAATTTTCAGATGTTTGATTCGATCTCCTGCACCTGGCTGGGGTAGCGTTTGCATTAATGAATCAAGCAAATGAATGGAATAGGGCACGCCTTTTTGACGGGCCAGACTATCTACCTGATCAAACCAGGCCTGCCACTGTTTCGGGTGATCCACCCGATCCGTAGAGGTCCATTGGCAACTGAAAAAGATAAGTGCAGGCAAACAAATCAGGCAAATACTAAGATAATGTCGCAAGGCAGAAAGGGCATACCACCTTTGATTATCAATGTTCATTAGATATTTTCACGTAAGTACCGAGTTTATAAAGGAGAGCTATTCAACACAAGTATGGGAAATCTTTCACTGTTTTTTACCTAAAATAAGCGTTAAACAACACGGTTTGTCAAATGATAGCCTATATAAATAAATATTTAAACTTATTATAAGTATAAACTATGTAAACCTCATTCTGTTTTTAGAGTACTATCAACATTAATCAAATAAAAACCCCCATGAAGATCTACGTTCTTCATGGGGGTTTTTAGTAGTATAATTTATAGAGATTACTTCAGGTGAGCACGCAGCATCCAGGCGATTTTTTCGTGGGTTTCCATCACGCCCGTTACCCAGTCGGAGGTACCTGCGTCTTTATGAGCTTCATCGAATTCCTTGATGTTACCCCGGATGAATTCGATAATGCTTTCATGATCCGCCAGCAATTTCGCGATCAGGCTACGACTATCGTTACCACCTCCATCTTTTTCGGTGAGGTGGGTAAGGTCGAGGAAGTTTTTCAGCGTACCGGGAGCATAATGTCCTAATTGACGAATACGCTCAGCTACCTCATCTACGATTTCGGCAGACTGTTTATATAATTCTTCGAAATATAAATGCACAGAATGGAAGTCTATGCCTTCCAGATTCCAGTGAGCATTCAGGGTTTTAGTATAAAGGACAAATTCGTCAGCTAATAATTTGTCAAGCTGATGGGCAACGACAGCACGATTTTCAGCAGAAATACCAAGGATGTTTTCCATAACTATTATGAGTAATTGAAGATTTGATAAGAACCAGTGTTAGGTTACATCATTAATCACAAAATAACCATGCTAGAACCTACTAGGTAATGTCATTTTTTATAATTCGTACTAAGATTTAATCTGCATTAATTTAAACAAGTCGAGTAGTTAAAAACAACATTCGAACCGCAAATCAGGAGAGATGAGGATTCTTACTTGACTCTGGAGGACAGGCTTAAAGGTGTAAAGGCAGGTGAGAACCTGCCTTATCGTAGCAACGAGATAGAAACTCGCACTATTGTTTCAGTAGTTATGGGCTACTTAGTAGGGTGGGGGGCGATGAGTTGAATCTGTACATAGCCGCCACCATCTAGCTTATGCCTTTCTTGAATCCATTGGCATCTCCCGCCGGATCGAACTCATAGATGAACGCTTCGGCGTTAATCGGAGCGATAGAGGTATAATATTTGCCGTTATAAACCAACGGCGACCGCACCATACCTACCGGACTCAGGGGGGAGTTCATAAGGGTAACTTTCTGATTTTTTAAATCAAGCTTCACCACCTGAGCAATGTTTTTGTATCGATCACGAATGGAAGTCATCATTTCCTCAAATTGCACGGTTCCGAAAGCGATGCCATTGCTCACGTAATTAAGACCCATCAGGCAGGCTTGCTTGCCCAGCGGAGTTGTTACATCGAAAAAGTAATCCTTATCAAAATCAGATTCCCCTTTTTTAATACGAACGATTCCTGATTTTCCACCCAGACCCGTCCAGAATTTCCCTGCACTCACCACAAAATAATGGTTGCCGTCTTCGTCTTTATCCAACGTGGATAGGTAATCATACCCAATTCCACCAGCAGTAGCTTTGGTTTGAATAACCTTCATGTTGTTCATGGAAGGATAGTCATAAACCAGTGCCCGAACGCCATCCACGACGAAAGATTTGCCCGCGTTATCGTAGAAGTAACCACCGAGAATGAACTTACCATTGTCAACGTAACCTTTACCGGGGAAAAACTCTACCCCTGGTTTACTAGCATCGAAAGGGACCTGAAGGGTGCCCTTGCTGGTTACTCTGAAGTCGGCGATATTGATCAGTGCCCAGCCGATTTTTCCGTTGTTTCCCGAGTCCATGGCACCCAGTACCAGCAAGGTGTTATCGTCTACAATGTTGAGCGACTGGAAGTAGTTGGGGACAATACCATCAGTTAACAGATAGGCTTTTTGCTGAATGCTGCCATCTTTACCCATTTCGTACTGAATGAATTTCTTTTCGGGAAGATTCATCAGATACACATATTGCTTATGCCAGAGATAGCGGGAACCATTGGCCTCCAGGCCTTTGCCTTTAAAGGACAGCGACCCTTCCATCAGCGAAGGCGTGGCGGCTACGTATTGCAAATCCTGAGTCCAGCTAGCAATGGTAAAATGCTGAGGGCCCTCGGCGGTAACATTTTCTTCTTTTTTACAGGAAAAGAGATAAACGGCCAGGCCTACCGAAAGCAGTAAGACGGATAGAAACGAGGTTTTTCGAAAACGGGTGATCATGGATTTTTGAATTATTGAAACTTACTTACTGATGAAATATCTGATTTTGAGGCTAATAAACCGGCCCGGCTTTTGGAGTAGATAATTGTCGTATACCTGTCGATCACCCAGATTCCGGCAATCAAGACCCAGCGTATACCGTCGGCTGGGCGTGGTATAATTCACTCCGGCATCCTGAACAAATTGCGTGGGAATTACCTTTTTGGTAGCCCTGGCACCCAGACTGGGCCACCCTAAAAAGTATTGAGGTACGTAATGGGTACTCACGTAAACCGATAGCGAAGAGCCTTTCTGGAGAAAATCCCGTTTGGTAATCTCCGCTTCGGCATTGGCCAGCAGATAAGGGGTGTTTCGAAGCCGATCATTATAGACGATGTTGCGGGCTCCGGTAGAGGTGTATTTCAGTTTGTTCCGCAGATCCTGATACGTGACGTTAGCCGTTAATGATAGCCATTGGTTGTATCTATATCGAGCTTCTGTTTCAATCCCCGCACTCTGAATGCGATTGAGGTTTTCGTAACGAGCGGTGCCAAAAAGATCAGCTTCTCCCAGCCAGATTAAATCGCGGGTAAATCGGTAAAACAAGCCTGTGGACCAGTCTAGCTGGTGTAACTTCCATCGATACTGTTTCTGTAAAGAAGTGTTGACATTGAAACTGCGTTCAGGCTTGAGGTTAACGGCATTCAAAATGGTGTTACCATCTCCCAGTAATTCTGCGGCTTCGGGTAGGCGAGTGGCATTTTCAGTGGAAGCCTTTAGTAAGGTGGTAGGGGTAAGAAAAGTGCGGGCGGCCAGGCCAAAGCTCCAGGTCTGGTTATGCTGGTAATTAGCGATGAGTTGTTTCTGGCTGGAACCTTGGTAATCATAAAGATTTGTACGGGCAGAATAGTGATAATGCTTCGCAAAAAGGGTCAGACTTTTGTCGGCTTTCGTTGAAGTAAGCTCATACGACAAAGCGGAGATTTGCTTGTTCAAATGCTGAGGCTCGCGAAAAGGAATAGTCCATTCTGCCGTAGCCAGAGCATCCATACCGGTGCGTCGAGTAGATTGTCCGGTATAATTGAAACGAAGTGTATGATGGGCTGCCAGTGAATAAGTAGCATTGAGGGTAACCAGAGCCGTGCGATCATTGAAGGTATATCGGGACTTTTGTGAACGAATGCCTCCGAGTTCTCCATTTACATTCGAAGCAATTACCTTTCCCAGCCAGTTATACTTCTGGGAACTGGTATCAATGGTCATGCCGGTAAGCCGATTAAAAAGGGCGGAAGCTTTAACGGAAAGACCCTGGGTTAGAAAATTTTTCTTGGCGAAAGTCAACCCAGGCATCAGGAAAGATTCTTTATACCGAACCTTACCGTAGACAAATGCCATCGTACGACCCGTCTGAATGCCTTTTTCCAGATTGGAACCCGTAAGGCTTAACAGAAGCTGATCGGCCCATTTAACCTGAGTAAACCCTACTTCGAACCGAGCGTTGATGGATTGAAAATCGTCATTGAATCGCCTTAATTTCCCAACATTGGGTAAGGGCCGACCGTCATCGCCTGCGATTTCGATGGTCGGTCCCCAGACTTTGTAGGTATTGGCTGAAGACGAGTACGAAGCCTGACCGACCCAGGTAAAACCACTTGAAGGATGACGATAACGGCCATTTAGGGCAGCCTGATGGGTGCGAAAGGAACCTATACTATACGAGGCATCCAGGTATTGATTGACATCCTGCCGACGGATGATATTCACTGCCCCACCTAAAGCATCACTCCCCAATTCGATAGGGGTAACGCCTTTGTAGACTTCGATCCGATCAACTAGGTTAATGGGAAGGTTATTAATCCGGTAAGAAGATCCGAAGCTTTCCATGGGTATCCCATCCAGGAAAAACTTAACCGCCTTACCCGAAAGTCCATGAATGGAATAGGTAAAATCCGAACCCGTGCCGCCCGTTTCCCGAACCTGAAGCCCCATGGTTTGATCCAACAGGCGATTCATTGCAATGGTGCGGTTTTGAACACGAACGGCATCGATGGCCTCCACCGAAAAGCCTTGCTGCACCACGCGTTTCATTTCTGACTTACCACTAACGGTTACGTTCTTTAAGTCCTGAGCCTGCTCGCTGAGTATAAGTTGAAGCGTATCCGTTCTTGGAAATTTGAGTACCTGCTGATAAGCTCGATACCCCACACCAGAAGCGTGAAGGGTGTACGTTCCTGATGGAATAGAAGGGAAAGAAAACAAACCCTGATCATCCGTTCGGGTACTTCGCTGAAGTTCCTGAAGACGAATATGAAGACCAGATAAGGGCTGTCCCGATGCCGATTGAACCCGCCCCCAAATCATTCGGGGTTGGCTGGATTGCGTCCATCCCAAAGAAGATAAGGACAAAAGAATCCCAATCAGCAAGAATTTTTTAACTTGCATTGCTTTACTAGTTGCCAAACGGTAAAAGCTAACCCTGTTTTACGGGGTTACCCGGTCGTGTAGCTCGAACTACACGACCTTTTTTATAAATGAAAACGGTCAATCAGTCGTAAACTAAACGGACGGGGAATTTCATCATTGAGTTCGTCCGTCGTGGCCGTAATCAGGTTAAATACATTGTCTGTCATGGCGAGGAAAGTCTGTCCTTTTCTTAGATAAAATTCCTGCCGATGGGTACTAGCTTCCTGTTCCAGCCAGAAGTGACGAGCCTTGCTCACCTCGGATTCCGCTGTGATGGAAACGGCTCCGCTAAATTCAATCAGAGGAGAGTCCTGAAAAATACTTTCCCGAATTTCACAGCGACTGCCGGGTTCTACGACAACCTTCAATCCTTCCAGTTGGATCGTCTGAGCGGTCAACTGCTGATTGTGAATGATGACCGCATTACTTTCAATAAAACCCACATATCCCATCAGAATCAAGATACTCGCCGCGATTACTGCTTTTGTAAAGGCACCTAACGATTGATAAGCAGGGGTAAATAGCGTCAGACGAGGGGGATTATCGAAGATTTTTGCCAAAGTCGTTTCCGAATTTCGGTTTCTTCTGTAGCAGAACGAATGTATGATTCCGGTACATCGACAAAGGCATGTTCTTCCCGAAGCCAGTCTTCAACGGCCTGCTGTTCAGCAAAGGTTGCCAACCCTTGATAGTATCTTTTCAGCAAATCGGGAGTTACGTGCATACGTGCCTTTTTTGAATAGTTGCACGAGACGAAGATTCCCCCCTATGGAAAAGAAAATATTTTTAATCATCAGCATGCTTACTTGTGGAGGTAATCGGCGAGCTGCTTGCGAAGAAAGTGTAACGCTCGGGTCAGGTAATTTTCAATTGTTTTTTCAGAAAGAGAAAGCTCTGCTGCAATCTGGCGATTACTAAGGCCCTGGTTCCGGCTTAACTCAAAAACCCGACGCGACTGGTGGGGCAACTGAACGGTCAACTCCTCCAGTCGGCGACTAAGTTCATTAGATAGTACCTGATTTTCGGTGGTCATGTCTTCGGCGGGTAACGTCTGAAGGAGCTGGTTTTGGTGTTTTTGGCGAAGGGCTTCCTGGCGGTAATGCTCCGCAATTTTCAGTTTTACGCACCGGAAAAGGTAATGTTCCAGAGGACCATTAATGATTAAGGTATCCTTTCGTTCCCAAAGAGATTTAAAAATATCCTGAACAATCTCCTCTGCCTGATCTGAATTCTGAGTGTAGTAACGGGCCAGATCGTACATCTTTTTCCAATAGCGATTATAAATCTGCTCAAACTGGCAGATGTCGCTAAAGCATACGGATGGATGGATGGAGTTCGCCAAGAGGAATGAATTTTCGTCAAAGCTAGATACTATTTAGAAAGATTACAAATAGTGAGATTATTATTATAGAATCGACGGAAAGCAGGCATGGGAATGAATGGCTTACTGGAGCCATTTAGCAGGTGTTCGCGTTAGGAAAACTACACAGCCCAGCCATCCACTTATGCTGTAACTATTACTAAGAAATGCAGAGGTAATACCCATTAGTCCGCGTTTCCAACGCAGATTCGTGATAAAAGCATTTATAACACTGAGCGTCGCAGACGCTTTTCTCAGGTATCTGCGACATAGTAGCCTACAAAAAGTAATAGTGATTACTCTCCCGCCCTGTCATCCAGAGCGAAGCGAAGGACCTTATTCTCGTTGCGACCTTAGGTTGGTTTTAGGGCAGCACCTCTGGAGCGATATTCCAGCATTGCCCTATTCTCCAGCAGGTCTCTTACTTCAGTCGAGAGGCCAGAAGGAAAGGTTCGTTTAAAACCCAAACCTATCATTCAGAGTGAAACCTAGAGACTTAAGGGTCTTCCCGTTCTCAATCGGTGATCGTTTTAAATAAAATGAGGGAAGGGCCAATCCTGTTACAGGATCAACCCTTCCCTTATTACTCAATACTGAGGTTAAACCTCATTCGAAAGACCCCATTAATAGCCTTTACTGTTTACGTTCAGATCCCACTGATCGGTCCATCGGATGACAGGCTGATCGTTTTCAAAGGATATGGGTAACCATAGGTATCGACTGTCTTTTAAATCCTGCGGATTCCATCGGTCAGCCATGAATAGAAAAGCGTCGGGTTTGCCATGAATCGGTTGTACATACGTAGACTGCCCACCGAACGTCGTCTTTGCGGAAGGTCCCTGCATCGGATCGCCCACTAGTTTCCAGGGACCATAGATGGAAGAGGCTTCGTGGACGCTTGCTGCATTCGGTGCCCATCCGGTGCATCCGCTGGTGATGAGGTAATACCGATTATTTCGCTTGAAAATAGCCGGAGCTTCCCGGTGTGCACTGAACAACAGAGAATCCTGCGTAGTGGCACCCAGATAGTCGTCGGTTAGTTTTACCACTCGCAAATCATAGTTATCCTGCGAAGAATACATATGATAAGCCGAACCATCCTCATCCACGAACAGCGTCATATCCCTCGACATGTTTCCATTGGGACGGAAACTGGATAGGAATCGGTACGGCCCCGTAGGTTTTTCACTAACGGCAACACCGGCCCGGGCGGCATCGTATCCCTTTCCAGCCAGTTCCAGGTGAAACCACATGACGTACTGCTTCGTTTTAGGGTTATAAATGACCTTGGGTCTTTCCATGAGGCAACCCACGGTAATATCACTCGAAGGATCGGTAGACTGACTCAAAGCTAATCCTTCGTTTTTCCAGTGGGAAAGGTCTTTCGATGAATAGACATTTACCCCTTCTGATGCCGTTTTCCCGCGTTTTTCACCAAACCAGTAATAAGTGCCTTTGGAAAACAGCAGTCCACCGCCGTGAGCGTTGATGACTTCTCCACGATTGTCAAGCCAACGCTCGCCTGGTTTGATCACCAACTGCTTGGTTTGGGCCTGAGCCCTTCCCAGAAGGGTAAGTCCAAGCATCATCGTTAGTGCGAGTAATCTGTTGTGTACCATAGAAATTACAAGTGTTTAGGATACGAGTAAAGGTGCACGGCTTTCGTTTTGAATCCCTGCTGATCCTGTACATAGTTAACTACTACGCCAACCGTTACTTTAGTGGTGGCGGTTAGTTTGAACGTAACCCTCGGTTTATCGAATGTAGCAAATAAGACGGATGTACTGGTTGCGATGTCGGCATAGTCGGGCAAGGTGCTGGCATTAGGAGCTACGACTACGTACGATACATCTTTCGTTCCCTGCCAAACCCAGGGGGAGGGGTCAAAAGCATAGGTCCCGGCGGGTAATGTGATGGTCTGGTAAAGTTTTCCATTTTTGATAAGCGGAGAACCCCAACCTGATTCCATATCCATGGTTGGTCCATCACCATCCTTAGAAAAGCCACCTACGCCGTTATGGCTCAGGGCTCCGCTGCTGGCTACCCAATCGGCCAGCGTACCCCAACGTCCTCCCGGATCCATGGCTGAGGTAACAAACGGATTACCTGGGTTTTTGATGTACTTGCTGGTAACTTCCACTGCTGGTCCAATTACCAAAGCATCTACATCCACAAGCACAATGGTTTTACTGGCAGTTGCACTCAGTCCGAACGGTGTAGGATTCGCCAGACCAACGGCCAGAGCCAATATTTTACCCGAATAATTTGCCTTTTTCAACTCATTGATATTCAGCGTCAGGTAAAAAGTCTTGGAAACACTGTCCCCAGCAACCCGAATGCTCTTCGGTAAGGTGTACATGGAGGCAGGCATGAGAATCGTATTGGCATCCAGCGTTTTGTTGGTAATGAGTTGCTGGATGGTATCCGTGTCTACCTTCAAGTCAACCGAGTAGCTGGTACGGTTGATTCCCGAAAGACTGACACCGAGAATAACATTGAGTTTCTGCTGCTCCGTATTCAGGGTATAATTGAAGGTAGATGAATCCGTTCCAACCGGAACTACATAATTGATGTTGACTCCGCCGGATTGATTTACTGCCTGAGGCATGTAAATTTTTGAAATCCCATAGTCATAGAGGTTCTCTTTTTCACAGGAGCTGATCATGCCCACCAGAAATAAAAGCACCCCGAGGCGAATGAAGGATAGTAGTTTCATACGTTATTCGATGAATGGCTCCAGGCGTATTACCAGCCCGGATTTTGATTCAAGACACCACTAGATTTATTGATCTCGACTTGAGGAATGGGGTACAGATACATTTTGCTGGCATCGAATACCCGGTTTTCAACGACGATAGTATTATACGTAAAGGTTCCGCCCGTTTTACTTACCGCCACCCCTTTAACAGGGCTATTGAGAACCGAACCAGCCTGTTTCCAGCGAAGCAGATCCCAGTAACGATGATTTTCAAAGGCTAATTCCACCTGACGCTCCCGGCGAACAGCGGAACGAAAATCTGAAGTGCTGGTAACCGTTACATCAGGCATACCTACTCCTGAACGACTCCGCACCTGATTGAGAGCCTGGCGGGCCGTTAAGGTATATCCGTTGGTATTGTCCGGGCCGTAGGCTTCATTCATGGCTTCCGCGTACATGAGCAGCACATCTGCATACCTGAAGACAGGCCAGTTGTGAACAACGGTCTGGCCTTGTACCAAATTCAGACCATCGGCCAGAAACTTCTTGAGGTAGTAGCCCGTGCGACTCGCGTTGGTTTTTCGCATATCGTCGGTTCCCCCGGCTGACTGGTCAATGGTTCGGCCATTCCAGCTACTATTGTTCGTAACGACGGTAAGTGCCAGGCGGGGATCGCGATTGGCATACGGATTGAGAGAGTCAGGCTTGCCTTTGTATTCGTAGGCGTTCACCAGGTCCTGCGTAGGTGTAATGCCACTAGCACCCCCAGCGGTAGCAATCGGATAATTCTTCCGCTCCAGATCGCTATTGGCGGGGTAACGAATCGCCCAGATGGTTTCTTTACTGGTCAGGGTGTTATTTCTCAGGAAATAATCCCGGTAGCTATTATCCAGACCATACTGACCCGCTCCAGCGGCAAAAACCAGCACATCATTGGCCGCTGCTGCCGCTGCTTTCCACTTGGATACGTCACCCGACGAATTGTGCAGTGGGCTAGCCGCGTACAGTAACGTACGAGCTTTGAGAGCCAGGGCCATGCCTTTGCTAACCCGTCCATCATTGTTGGTGAAAGAAGACGTTTTCCAGTTAACCTGCAAGCTGTCTTTGTAGCGATCCAGGTCATTGACAATGAATGAAACTACTTCGTCATAACTAGCTCTGGGCAGGTTCATATTATCCTGCAAACCCAGCGTACGCGTCACCAGAGGAACGCCACCGTAGCGTTTGATTAGCTCAGCGTAATACCAGGCTCTGAGCACCCGTGCTTCAGCCCGGTACCAGCCGATGTTCAGGACATCGTTCTGGTAATTGGTTTTGCCATTCACCGAAATGGTATCACGGTTGATCGCTAGGCGAGCTTTGTAGTCTGCGGAGTTTTCCAGGAAAAAGTTTGCGGCCCGAATACCGGAGTAATAACTAGAATAGTAATTATCCGGATTGGATAAGGCATTCCAACTGCCATTATTAAAGAGCAAAGCAAGCGAACTTCCCGGAGAGGTTTGTACGGCCTCATCAGAAACTGGAGCAAACAAATTGTTATCGAGAATGGCAAACTCATTCCGCAAATAAGTATACGGAGCGTTGGCGTAGGAGAACAGTGTCGAATAGTTAGACGAAAGTGTCTCCTGAGTTTGGGATGTATCGATTCGGGTATCCAGAAATTCTTTCTGGCAACCGACGAGTAGCCCCAGTACCCCTATGGAGAAAAGGATAGATAAGGTTTTCATGCGTTCCTTAGAAACTTAAAGTGATGCCAGTATTGTACGTTTTCAGACCTGCGTAGCCAGAGATGGTTTCTGGGTCGATGTTATAGTGCTTGCTCAAGTAAGACCACGTAAAAGGATTCGTGGCATTGACATAGATCCGCACGTTTTCCAGATGAATTTTATGCAACAACTGGCTGGGCAGTGTATAACCAATTTCAATATTTCTTACCCGTAGGAAACTACCGTTTTTCATCCAGAAAGTTGAATTCAAATAGTTATTCATATTGGCTTTGGTTGTAAATCTGGGATAGGTAGCCGTAGCTCTGGTATCGATACCTTGATCCGGGTAATAAGCCCAGGCCTGTCCGGCAGAAGGATATACATTGGTATTGTCAACAAATGCAACGGCCTGATCTGTATTCAACAGATTTACACTCCGATGAGCTGCACCCTGTAACAAGACGGAAAAATCGAAACTCTTGTATGAAAGTCCAGCGTCGAATGCGTACGTCCATTCGGGTAAGGAAGTATACTTCATGGGTGAGACATCATTCAGATCTACTTTTCCGTTCCCGTCAGTGTCCTTATACCGTATATCACCGGGTTGTACACTACCAAAGGTTGGCTGGGCAATTCCCGATTTAAGGGTTCCATCCGCATTGAAATCAGTTACATCGTAAAATCCAACCGCTTGCAGTCCCAGCGTCGTCTGAATTCGCTGACCCGTCAGTCGGCTGAATGCATTCACTGGAGCAACTTCACCCATTTGCTTGACCTGGTTATGGGCATACAGGGTCATGGCGTTCAAATGATACTTTACATCACCTACCTTATCTGTAAAGTTCAGGGCGAGCTCAAAGCCTTTGTTGGAAACGATTCCTAGGTTACGATAGGGTGGGTTGGCTCCAAACACACCTGGTAAGGTATAATCTACTGTCACAATACCTGTTCGCTTATTGAAGAAGCCATCTGCCGTAAGCGAAAGCTTATTCCACAACTGAAGGTCTACCCCTACGTTATAACCCGTATTACGTTCAGCACGGATCTCAGGATTGGCCGCATAGGATGGAGCAATTCCGCTATTGCCATTCAGACCATTATTACCCGTATAGTAGGTGCCGCTTCCCGTAAAGTATTGCTGGTACAGGTATCGGCCCTGATTAGACTGATCGAAGCCTGATTGGCCTGCTGATGCCCGAACCTTAAGAAAGGTAATGGCCTTATTCTGAGCCAGAAAATCTTCTTTAGATACTACCCAGCCTAATGAAAGGGCGGGATAGAACGCCCAGCGATTTCCCGGAGCATAATTATCTGAACCACTGTATCCGGCAGATAACGCAAGTAAATACTTATCATCATACGAATACTGGAATTGACCACCCAGGTTTTGGTAATGATAAAAAATGTTATTACCGGTATTCAGTCCACTCGCATTGATATTCCAATCCAGCATGTAATCACTGAGGAAATAATTGAGATCTGCCGACAAGGCATGTTTTCCTACGGAACGCTTGTACGCGGCGTTTAGCGTTATCTGTTGCCAGTTGTACTGGTTCGTGGGAGACGAGCCAATCGACGCGATATCCGTAGCCTTATCGGTTGTAGTATTCACGCCATTATTAAACCGGGCATAAGAAGCGGTCCGACCGAGGGTATTCCGCGTCCAGGTGTTGAAAGAAATGGCCTGCCCAATGGATAAACCTGGGGTAATGAAGTCCAGATTTTCCTTCAGGTTAAAGTTTGCCTGTAAGGTACGATCGTGCGTTGCAATGCGGCCCAGGGCTAACAGAGAGGCTACGGGGTTATCGGGAAACAGAGACGTTCCTGACCAGTTTTGGGTATTACCATCCCTCACCTGATAAATGTTGGAAGGATACGATGCCAGATTCCGCCACAACTTCGGACCATTATAGTTGGGATATTGACGATCTTCGATACGTCCACCCAAGTCAACTCTTGCTTCAAAGATCTTGAAGAATTTAAAATCAAGATTGGTTCGAAGGTTAAATCGCTGAATCTGAGCATTAGAAGTAGTCGCCGACGTAGGTACATTGTACAGGCCCGTTTGCTTCATGTAGTCGAGTATGACGGCATACTTAGAAACCTGATCCCCACCGGTAAACGACAGATTGGCATTTTGGTACCGACCATACTTCTTCAACGTTTCCGCATACCAGTCTACCGAAGGGGCTGTCCCGTTCTGATAAGCCTGAAGTTGGGCATCGGTATACTTGGGTGACCACACGAACGTATTATTATTCAGGGCATAGTTGTCATTGCTTATGGCCTGATTATAAAGACGAGCGTAATCGTAGGATCCGTACGGCTTGTTGATCCGCAAAGCCTGCTGCAAACCAGTAACAAGGTTGAACTGAATCTGAGGTTTGCTAATCGTTCCCCGCTTGGTCACAATCCACAGAACCCCATTCGCTCCTTTCATACCAAAGGCAGCCAGCGAAGCGGGATCTTTCAATACCGTGATGCTTTCAATTTCGCTGGGAGACAGGTACTGGAAATAAGAGGAGGTAGTAATGAATCCGTCTACGCAGATAACCAGATCAGAATTATCATAGGTACCCAGTCCGCGAATGTTAAGAGTCGCAGCATCATACCCTGGCTCGCCAGAGTTCTGGCGTACAATTAAACCCTGTAAGCGACCATAGAGGGCATTAGTCACATTAGGCACGGGAGTCTTGGCAATCGTTGTTCCAGAAATGGAAGAAGAGACTAACGGCCCTGTGGATGAGGTAAGAAATGGATTAGACTGGCTCATGCCCGGAGCAAAGAGCGGTGTTGCCTTAAGACTATCTAATTGCTGTGAGTTTGCGTTTAAACATGTACTCCCAAGCACTAATGCGAATAGCCAGGCGGTCCGTTTATTGACGTATAGGTGGTTTTTCATCTAGAGTAAATACGTTAATCAGGCCTAATACCCTGGATTTTGAACAATGATGGCTTTGTTAACCTCCGTTTGAGGGAAGGGATTCAGATACTGGCGGGGAGCCCAGAAACCCTGGTATTCGATTTTGCTTTGGTAATTGGTATTGCCCGTCATCTTGGCACCGTTTCCATTATTGAAAGCAAAGGTTCGGATGGAGCCACCAATGATACCTGATCCGATGTTTTCGAGTTTCCAGTGTTTAATATCCTGAAGACGGTAATTTTCCGCGAAGAATTCTGCCGCCCATTCGCGTTGGATGATCTTCCGTAAAGCGGCCTGATTGGTTACCGTAACGGCGGGTAAACCGGCACGCTGGTGAACTTTATTGAGTCGTTCCAGAGCTTTCGCGGTCTGGCCTGATTCGTTATAGGCTTCAGCCGCACTTAAATACAGGGAAGCAACCCGGAAAATAGGAAACTCAAACCAGCCTCTGGAACCAGCCTTGTAATAAAACTTGGTTGATCGGGCACAACCTGTCATTTCCCATTGGAAGGTATTCTGATTGCTCCAGGAGTTATCGCCAGGATTGTTCCAGGCATCCATTTGCCAGGGTTGAAAACAGGCTTTAAAACGGGCTTCCATTTCCTTCATTTTGCTCAGGTAGTCTGAGAAAGGTAAGGGATCGCTGCCTAGCGTTGGCCAGCTCTGGTCGGTTCCATCCTGCTTGTAATAGGCTTCCAATTGGGTAGTCATCAAGGCGTTTCCATAAGCCTGCCAGTTGTGCAGGTTGTAGAACGTATTCATTTGCCAGCTTTCGTTCGACTTATAGGCCAGAATTACTTCCGCATTGCCGGGGGTAGAAGTAGCGGTGCCATAGTCATCCAGGGGATTACCTGTATTAAGAAGACGGAAGCCACCGTTGTTTTCAGCCTCTGCCAGGGCAGCTTCGGCAGCCTGAGCAGCGGTTGTCCAGCGTGAAGGGTCATTATTACCCAGGCAAATCAATGCGTTGTTTACGCCGAAATCCAGATAAGGCGTTCCGGTATTGAACAAAGGTCTTGCTGCGTACATTAAGGCTTTGGCTTTGATCGATAGAGCCGCCGCTTTTGTCATTCGGCCCGAAAAGGTGTCTGGCCACTTGGCGGGCAACACCGCCGCTGCCTGATCACACCAGGAGACAACAGAATCGAGCACGGCTTTGACAGAACTCCGGGGAACGGCCAGATCTTCAGCGGCCTGGAAACTTCTGGAAACTAATGGTACACCACCCCAAATGGTTAACATTTGGCCGTAGCGGTACGCCAAGAGGGCCTTCATTTCGGCTTTTACCACTGCTTTATCCGCCGCAGACATATCCCGAACCTTATCGATGTTTTCTTTGACGAGACAAGCCTGGCGAATGGTCGTATAGTTGTAATTAAAGCCATCCATATCCTGACTGCTGCCATTGGCATTCATCCCGGTGATGATGATTCCCTGTGAAATGGTCCAGCCAAAACCGTAGTTAAGACCTCCCGTCAGGTTTTCGTGAATCATGGAATTCCAGAAACCCTGATAAGGTAAGCCCTGAGAAAGGTTCTTCTGGTAGGCTTCTGCAATAGCCGACTGTGCCTTAACGGTCGTGGAAAAGACGGAGTCAACCGTGGTAGCACTTGAAATAGGTAGCTGCAGAAAGTCGTCCTGACAGGCACTAAAAAGCAAGCCAAACAGGGCTAATACGATGATATTGAGTTTCATATGCTTCTGAAATGAACTTAGAATTGGATACTTGCTCCGATATTGAAAGTGCGAGTCAACGGGTAGAGGTATCCCATGGAGTTTTTGCCCGTATCAGCCTGTTCGGGATCAATTCCATTGATGAGGTGGGAACCCCACGTAAAGAGGTTGTTGCCATTTACATACAAGCGTACCCCCTGCAAATGCGTGGCTTTCAGGAAAGAGTTATTCTGCTGGAACGTATAGCCGACTTCAAGGTTTTTCAAGCGAGTGAAATCATTTGACTTGAGCCAGAAATCACTCAACTGGTTGTTATTAGACTGACCGCCACTGAAAGAGATAGTAGGGTAATAAATGGGCTGTCCTGCGGCATATTTTTCAGGAGTCCAGCGTCCATCATAGGCATATTGCATCACTGCACCTACGTTTTTGGCGAAAGGCGTGCTGAGGATATACCCATACTGAGGGAAAGACCCCTGTTTTGTACCAATGAACAGAGCGTTGATATCAAAACCTTTGTAGGAAAGACCTACGGAAAAGTTATACGCTACCCGTGGCAGGTTAGAATAGCCGATGGGCACCAGATCCTGATTGTTGAGGATACCATCGCCGTTAATGTCACGGAATTTGATATCTCCCAGTTTTGCCTGATTACCGCCAAACGTATTGTAGGGACGATTGCTGAGTTCTTCCTGCGTGTTGTAGAAGCCATCCGTCCGCAGCCCTTTATACTGGCCGATGGAATACCCAGTCGAGTTCATCCAGGGGTAAGGGTAGGGAGCTTCCGCCCGATAGTCAATTCGGTTACGAGCATAGGAGAAGGTTCCTCTGACAAAGTACTGAACGGCTCCTACTTTATCGTTCCATTCGCCGAAGAGTTCATAGCCGCGGTTACTAACCCGTCCTACGTTAGCCGGAGGTACGTTCCAGTCAGGCACACCGTAGGTACCGGGAATCGTTCCCAGGGATACCAGAATGTTGTTCCGATTTTCCCAGAATAAGGCCGTGTTTACGGTCAGACGATCCTTCAGGAACCGGAATTCAGCAGCCAAGTTCGTTTTCCGGGCACGTTCCCAGGTAATGGCCGGATTTCCTAAGGCCGTTTCCTGAGCCCCGCTGAAGTAGGGGTTGGCACTGGACCCATCGCTTCTGCCGAAGTAATAACCCCGACCGTTGTAAGCCCAGGTGTTAGGCAGGTATAAGTAACGACGGCCACCTAACTGGTCGTTACCTACTTCTCCGTACGAACCCCGGAATTTTACCCAGGTAACTAGATCGTTTTTAGGGAAAAACGATTCGTTGGACAGAATCCAACCGGGCGAAACGGAGGGGAAGTAACCGAATCGTCTACCTGGAGCAAACTGCTCACTACCATTGAAGCCCATATTAAACTCAAACAGGTAGCGTTCTTTGAAATTATACGTAACCCGTCCGACCAGACCCATCAGACCAGAAGGGGTGTTGTAACCTTGTCCATTGGCCGTAAACCGCTGAGCGTTTCCAAGGATCAAACCCGTAACCGTATGATCTCCAAAACTGTGATTGTAATCAATCGCCGCTTCCAGATACAGTTTATTCCAGGACCCATTACCCACGTTATCCGCCGTAGATGTAGGACTGATCTGTCCACCGATGAAAATTAGATTGGCTGGATCCGATGGGTTTCGCATGGCACTGAACTGCGGGACGCTAACCGTTTTGGCAAATCCTTTCGTGTAGCTATCATCATACGCAACGGATACCCGCGAACTCAGACCTGGCGTAATGTAACCCATCGTATGTTTGACTACGAAGTTACTGGTCAGGGTGGTGGTATACATGGTACGGGTTCCCGCCGTAAGGAGTTGAGTAAGAGGCGTATATCCTCCCCCTCCCTTACTGCCAACGGGATTGGTTGGATCGCCGGGTAATCCTACGAAGCCCGTTACCAAACGTCCGTCTACGATACCCGGACCAGAGAAGGGGCTGTTTTCCAGAATACTCTGAATGATGTTCTGATAGCGGTTTCCAAAGTCTCCAGAAGAGTTACCCGCTCCGGGTACTTTGGCAATGGAAGTCTGACCGGCCATGTTGAACGATACCTGGAAATTCTTGAAGACGTCTATATCGACATTAGACCGGAAGTTGTACCGATTGAAATAAGGGTTGGTATTCGATCCTCCGTATTTTGTGTTGTTCAGAATACCTGCCTGCTGGAAATTCCCCAGCGAGACGAAGTACTTTACCCGGTTGGTGCCGCCCGATACGTTCAGGTTATACTGTTGCTGCCGACCTACGCCGCCGAATTGCTCCTTGTAATAGTTATTGCTCGTGTAGTACAGAGCCGGACTATTCAGCAGAGCTTGTTTCTGGTCAGCCGTGAGGTTCATGGCATTTACCTCGGCGGGGGTATAATCCCGGTTATTCTGAAACTTCCAGAGTTCGTCGTTCGAGAACAGAAGCTGGTTGTAACTGTTATCACCCGAAGCCTGAGCATTTCGAACGGCTTCGTTGCGAAGCAATCCAAACTCATAAGAATTGAGCGTTTCGAATAGGGAAGAGGCTCTGGTAAAGGCCTGATTCGTTGAGAAACTAAATTGAGGACGATTGGCCCGACCACGTTTAGTAGTAACGATGATTACCCCGTTTGCCCCCCTAATCCCGAATACAGCCGTAGCAGAAGCATCCTTGAGCACACTGATGTTATCAATTTCGTTGGGATCCATGGCGTTCAGTACCGTATACGGCTGTTCGGTAGGCTGTTGAATCCCGTCGATTACGATGAGTGGATCGGATCCGTTTAGTGTAGATATCCCCCGAATCCGAATGGTCGTGGCATTTTGTCCAGGCTCACCACTATTCTGGATACCGCTAATACCAGCCGCCCGTCCAATCAACATGTTGGTAATGTTGGCTACTGGAGTTTGCAGCAGGGCTTTGCTATCGACAACGCTGATTTCGCCCGTCACGGTCGGAAGTTTCTGCTGACCGAAACCGACAACGACGACTTCATTCAGTGCTTTATGATCAGACTCCAGTTGAATGGTAAGATTGGTCTTGTTGCCAATGGCTACCGCCTGCGATTGAAAACCAATGTAGGAAATGACCAGAACCGGATCTTTAACGTTATCGGGTATACGTAAACTAAACCGACCGTTGCCGTCAGTTGTAGTACCCAGATTCGCCATCCCTTTTACAGAGATGGTTGCCCCGGCCAATGCGGTCCCTTTTTCGTCTTGTACCGTACCGGAGATGATAGTGACGACCTGCGAGGGTGATAGGGGCGGAGCAGGATTTTCATAGGCATGTAAAGGCAGGTGCATTGCCGAAACCTGCCGGTTTCCAGGCAATGCACCTGACAAAAGCGTTACTCCGGTAAAAAGTAGCCCTTTTAGTGGTAAACGTTTTTGAAACATAATTCTCATTGTTTCGGACCTTGATTCTTGAGTGAACGGCCTAGGGGGGAATAAAAAAAATTGGAATAGTTCAAAAGTAGAGGAGTGAGGGCAGAGCAGGGGCGTTTTTTTCGTCAAAAAGAAGGTCCGATTTAGTCAATAGTCCCTATACTGACCAAGTACCATTTCTTTTTTCTGCTGAAAGGTTTTAAACCACTGCTTTTACCCTCAAATTTCATGATTCTGTGCATTAGGGTAATATAATCTAATTCTAAACAGGGTTGAGGCGGCGTATCTTTTACTTAATTCGCTGTCTGCTTCGACTTGAGGTTTTTGAGTATAAAAACACAGATTTACGCCTGTAGCTTTAGGAGACTACCTAAAATTAAACGTGTTCTGGTTGGATCTATCAGGGCTTTTGCTTACCCATCTGGACTATCACTTAAGGATAGTGTCTTTACTGTGTTTGCCCAGCGATAGCCTACCCTATTAACGTCCTGTGCCTGGAGTAGCAAGAATGGAAGTCTATCAGTAAGACTGCACTGGCTAAATAGAAATCTGCTGATTGACGGAAATGAGGATTCAGCAACAAGGGAGACTCAACGTGATGTAGTATGTTTCTAAAAGTATAAAGATGGAAAGGAAATATAGCCTAAACTTTGGAAGGCCTTATGTACCGTTGGAACTAATGAAGGGATTATTTTTTTGAAGCTTAATAATGAAGCCAGCGAGCATACGGATCACTTATCTACTATCATACATTTAAAAATTATGACTCTGTCACTTGAAGTACTTAACGAAGTCATTCGTAACCGTCGCAGTATTTTTCCTCCGAGCTATACCAGCGAAGAAATTTCCATTCAGGAAATTGAAATGATTCTGGAAAACGCCAATTACGCTCCAACGCACCGATTGACTGAACCCTGGCGATTTACTATTTTCAGAGGTAATGGACTCTATAAACTAGCGGATTTTTTAGGGGAAACCTATCGTAGTCAGACGACGCCTGAAAGTTTTTCGGAAGCGAAATACGAGGGTACTCGCCAGAAAGCGTTGCGTTCAGCTGCTGTGATTGCCATCAATATGGAGTTACATCCCGAAAAAGTACCGGAATGGGAAGAGCTGGCTGCCGTAGCTTGTGCCGTTCAAAACATGTGGCTGACCGCTTCGGCCATGAGAATTGGTTCATACTGGAGCACACCCGGAAATCTGGATAAGCTCGGGGCCTTTTTGGAACTCAAGCCTAATGAAAAATGCGTAGGGCTATTTTACATGGGACGATTTGATGGAATCACGAAACCTGCCGTTCGAAAACCCATTATCGATAAACTGACCTGGATTGAAGATTAACAATTTTCTGAGCGGGTGTTTTTTATGGTAGACCTGCTCAGTAAATGTATTAACCTGCAAGAAAGGCTCTAAAGTTTACAATCGTCGGACCTTCATGCGACTTACGAAACCTTTACCGATAGAATCTGGCAGCAAGGGTTAGTGTCTAACTTCCCAAAAGTTTTAAATTTTTGGGAAGTTAGATAAAGGTACGTAAGCCCTTCGTTTTGCTTGAACTAGTAGATTCCACAAAAGTATCAGGCCTCCATTGATCGTTGCCAGTCAGAATACGTTCAGGTGTATACGTCTTTGCTTCTTCAGCCGTCAGCGTTTTTGCCCATTTAACGCGGTTCGTTACTTCCGTGCCCCGACTTTCATACTCGGCGTATAAAACGGTTTTCTCATTTTCCGCATTCTCCCAATTGTTCCAACCTTCGGGTACGATGTGTGCACCCATTTTCGTGCGAATGAAAACCGTCTTTGCCCAGGGTCTCCAGGGTCGGCCCAGATATACTTTTTTCGCCGCTGGATCGGAGATTAATTCGCAGTCCAGAAATACAAATCCATAGGTTTGATAAGCTGGCGTCGCAGCGGCAGTGATGTATGAATCTGAGAGGCTTTTAATACGGCAGGTTTGAAAAACGGCAATTGATTTGCCAAAAATGAAGTCAGTAGTGCCTTCGATGTAGCAATTCTGGTAATACTGTCGACTGCCTTCACGAGCCGCGTATAGCGTATCCTGATTACCCATTAAAATACAATTTCTGCAAACAAAGCGGTCGCCTTCGACGTGTAAGGCAACCGCCTGACCGACGCGTCCGGCAGTATTTCGAATCGTCAGGTTCTCCAGAATAATGTCGGGAGCGTCCACAAGAACAGTGTAAGAAGTATACGTGCTGAACTTAGCGTTGCCCGTTGCGTCTTTACCCTTTGGATAATCTTTTCCCGAAAAATCATCGCCCGTAATAATCACTCCTTCTCTACTTTCTCCCTTGATGTGAATAGTAGGTTTCCAGGATGGAATGACCAGCTTTTCTGGGTAAATGCCGTTTTTTACCAGCAAAGTAACCCGTACCTGCATATGATCTCGGAAGGAGTTCACGCCTTCCTGAATCGTTTTGAAATCGCCGCTGCCGTCCTGAGCTATGGTGTAGGTGATGGCCTGGATGGGACTTTTTTGCTGAGCTGCCAGACTCAGCGTTACCAGCATGAAATAACCAAAGAGCAAAATTCTTTTCATCGTAAGTAGTAGGGAACGGATAAATCCGCTCGCCGGATTTAAGTGAGTCGATTCTGTTTTTCGGGTTTGTATAAGTGCTCTTTCCTAGATCTGACACCCAACACGAAGGTGACCAATGCTTCTGAAGGCTTCGAGCCCTCAGATGGGTAACGGAGAGGTAACCAAAGGAAAGGGCACATCAATGCACAGTATTAGGTTCAGTGATAGGAAGACCTGTTTTTCCACTACGAACCTTACTCCCAGCAAATATTAGTTTGATTGATTTTCAGAGGCAACCGAAGAAATGGCTCAGGACTTTAGGGGTATTGGCTCGCCTTGGACTTATAGGTGATTGAATAATAAGGTGTCATGGATAGTCTTAAAAGTTTTAGACTGGTCTTTAGAGGTTGTCTGACAAGGACATTTTCAATAAAAAGGAAGAGAGTAAGTAGGCTTTCGTACGGATGCAAACACCGTTGGAGGCGTTCGTTTACACCCCGATCTGTCATCCAGAGCGGAGCGAAGAACCTTATGATCTTTGGCGGCTTTACTTGGTTGCTCCCCCGGATTTCATCCGGGGCTACCTATATTAAACCCCGCTGGGGTTGTTGTTCACATAGTCTTACGAAAGATAACCCCGGAGGGGTTAAACACGAGTAGCCCCGGTCTGGATGGACCCGGATGAAATCCGGGGACACTGCGGGAGGGATATCGAAATACAAATTAAGGTAGAGACGCGACTTTATCGCGTCTTGCTGGGGAATGGGAGTATATGGAATGTAGCCTTTATTGCCTCTTACCCCAGACGCGATAAAGTCGCGTCTCTACTAAAAGAGGATGTTACTTTAAAACGCTCTTCGTTCAACTATTAGCCCTCGTTTCCAAGCCGGATTGGAAAGAAGAGCGTCTATAACACTGAACGTCGCAGACGCTTTTCTCAGGCATCCGCGACACAGTCGCGGACGAGCATAGCCTAAAGGTTGAAATTCTGAAAGCAGTTAATGATTCATTTCTTCAAAACCAACGGTAACCCTGAAACCATGAAGATAGCTTCTGACGCTTTCTCCGCTACGTATTGATTCGCCCAGCCTTGTAAATCAGTGAACTGGCGACCTAGAGCCGTTTCGGCGTGTAAGCCCATCCCAATTTCATTGGATATGATGATCAGCGTTGCAGGAATTTGTAACAGAGCATCAATCTCAGCTTTGAAAGCAGCTAAGGTTGATTCAAGGTTGCTGTCATGGTCCATGAATAAATTGGTTAACCATAAGGTAACGCAATCAATTACCACGACCCGATGAGCCAGGGGCAGTCCGGCAAGATTTTTCTCGGCTTCCAGACTGGTCCATTCAGGACCGCGTTCCTGCTGGTGTCGCTGGACCCGTTCGGCAAATTCCTCATCCCAAATTTTAGCCGTGGCTACGTAAACGGGATTTTCTGACCAAGCCTTAGCCCGCAACTGGGCGTAACGGCTCTTGCCGCTGCGGGCTCCTCCCGAGATATAAAGGATCATTCGGCAGATTTAAAACGTTTGTAAAGGAATAGTTGCCATTTCTCCTCGGCCACTCCCGCCTGATCCATCTCGGCCCGGGCCAGAGTAAAAAACAGATCGGACAAACGATTAATATAGGCTGGAATGGCCTCGTGAACCTCATCCGTTTTAATCAGGGAAACCAGTCGACGTTCGCCCCGACGCATTTGCGTACGAATCATGTGGCATAGGGCCGACACTTCATTCCCGCCGGGTAACAGGAAGTAATCCGAAGGAGAAGTCATCGCAGCCTCCAGTTCATCAATCCAGTTTTCGCAGAATTCGGCTCCGTCTACGGGCATGGGATTCTTGTTTTCTTTTTTCGCGTCCGAAGGGCGAGCCAGATGCGACATCATGTCCATCATGTCCTTCTGAATCTTATGAAGGTTGCTTTGCCAGGCATGTTCATTGCCCAGTTTCACCCGTAACAAACCAATAGTTGAGTTTACTTCATCCAACGTTCCAATGCATTCCACGCGAACATTGTCTTTATCAACCCGGCTGCCGCCAAAGAGTCCCGTCGTGCCTTTATCGCCTTTTTTTGTGTAAATCTTCATTGTCAGTGCGGTATGAATACCGATTGGAAAGTTCCTGTAATAAATCGTGAATAGAAGTAACGAAGGTTTGTTCATCAATAAACCATCCTTCGTCGGTAACTTGAACGGAATGTCTGGCCGATGCCTGAATTTGATACCCTTCGCGTGATAAGGCCCTTCGCGTCCAGAAGTAAGCGGCTGAATTACCCTGTAAACCCAAGGCTGGTCCCGTTGGAGCCGGATACATTTGAAACGTTCCGGTGGTACGGTCAAACGCAAAACCAGAAGCAGCGAACGTTCGCTCGAAGGACCCGTTGAGGACTAAATCTTCGGGAACGCCGTGCTCAAATTCTCCTTTAGCTCCCAAAAGCCATAATTCATCCGCTGCCTGAAGGGCCAGGTCCAGTTCGTGCGTAGAGAGCAAAATAGCTTTCCGGGTTTGTCGGGCCAGTTCGTGTAACAACCGCATCAGTTCCACGCGGCTGGGTAAATCGAGATGAGCCGTGGGTTCATCCAGTAAAATCAAATCCGTGTCCTGAGCCAGAGCACGAGCCAGCATTACTTTTTGACGCTCGCCATCGCTTAACTGAGGTAAGCGTCTGTTTATGAACGACTGAGTGCCTGTTAGTGCCAGAGCCCATTGAACTCGCTCCTGGTCCGCTGAAGTTAAGCTTCCGAGCCAGTTGGTATAAGGCGTCCGGCCCAGAGCGACCAGTTCACCAACGGTTAAATGACCCGCTTCGACCCGTTCGGTCAGGACCAGACTTAATTTTTTAGCCAGTTCAGTCGGCGGAATATGAGGAAGTCGTTTATCTCCTAGATATACGTCCCCCTCTAAGGCATTTTGTAAGCCCGAAAGGGTTCGCATGAGCGTGGATTTTCCGGCTCCATTGGGCCCGAGTAAACACACGAGTTGCCCTGCCTTGAGCTGAACGGATAAGGGTCCCGCCACCCGATGATTGCCATAACCGATGCTTAAGTGACGGGTATGTAATAACAGGTTTGCACTCATGAGAAAGAAGCTCTGAGGTTATGACGACTAACAATCATCCAAATCACGACCGGAGCCCCAAGCAAAGAAGTAACAACATTGATCGGTAAAACCGACTGGGTGCCGGGTAACTGAGCAATGCTATCGCAAACCAGCATTAAGATACTACCGATTAATCCACTGGCCGGGATGAGAATGCGGTGATTGGAAGTGCCCAGCAACGAGCGAGTTAAGTGTGGTACGGCAATCCCAACAAAGCCGATAGGTCCGCAAAAGGCTGTGATACTTCCTGTAAGAATGCTGGTACTGGCCAGAATGATGGTGCGGGCTCGGCCTACGGTTAAGCCCATACTACGGGCATACGCTTCGCCGAGTAATAAACTATTCAAAGCCTTGGACGAAGCAAAGGCGAGTATTAATCCGAAAATCACCACGGTAGAAAGCACAAGCAGATGATAATCTACCACACCGCCCAGCGAGCCAAACGTCCAGAGCAGGTATTCCTGCAATTGTTCGGGTTGACTGAAATATTGCCAGATGCTAATGATGGAAATCGTGATGGTTCCCACCATCACTCCAACAATGAGCAAGACGACATGATCACGTATCCGTCCGGCAATTGACAAGACTAGTAATAACACCATTGCCGAACCCAAGGAGGCCATGAATACAATCAGCCAACTGCCTGAAATCCCTAACTGACGAATGGCATATAAACTCGTTACACTTCCACTACCTAACATAATAGCTGCCACCCCCAGCCCAGCCCCGGCGGTAATGCCCAGTTCCGAAGGCCCCGCGAGTGGGTTTCGGAATAAGGTTTGCATTTGTAACCCACTTACCGACAGTCCCCAGCCCACCAATACGGCGGTAAGGGCTTTAGGCAAACGAATTTTTTCAATAATGAAAAGCCAGGCCGTTTGTTCAGATTGTTGGGTAAAGAGAATACGGGCCACTTCCCTGGCTGGAATCGATACCGAACCAAGCGTAAGGTTTACTACGAAACACCCCACGCTCAGCAGAATCAGCAGGCTGAATAACAGCGGTCGGGTCATTGCAGTTTTTTGTAGTAATACAGCTCGTAATCGTGTAAAAGCTCCGGGTGCAGAATCTTAATCAGGTCGGATAAAATCAGATGCGGATTAACCGCTCCTGACTCCCAGTAATCATTCGATCCACGAGCATTGGTCCGTTTGCTATAGTTATAGAGTTGACCCGTTTTGAAAGCCTTGAAATCTCCGTAACGGCTATCTTTATCAAGAATGTCTTTCTTCGTATCGCGACCGCTAATGCCGACATTCAACCAGTAATCCGCTTTCAAACCAATGGGATAAACGGCTTCAAAATTGAGAGGTAAGCTTCCCGTTGCCTTGACTTTGTCCCAGTGATAGGTAGTGCCCGCGTCCCGAAAAAACTGAGCCATATAGCTATCTCCGTTCGGAACATACCAGGCATCTTTATAACTCGTACCCGTGATAATGCTGGGCTTGTTTTTCAGGTTTTTTGTCAGGCCCGCCAGGCGTTTATATTCCTTTTCAACCTCAGCGAATTTCTGATTAACCAATGCTTCTTTATTCAGCAAAGCCGCCATCAGTTTTACCCATTCTGCCCGTCCCAGCGGCGTATTTTCTACCCATTCGGAGTTGATTAACACCGGCACGCCTGCTGCGTTCAGGGTCTGGTACCGATCCATGCGGGCATTAGGTTGCCCTACGGTCATCACCAGATCGGGTTTTAATGCTACCAGAACCTCTTCGTTAAGCGTCTGATCTTTACCGACCTGCGTAATTTTCTTTTCATTAATCCGTTCAATGACTTTGGGTGATGATACGTATTTCAAATCGCCCAGTCCAATTAATACGTCTTCTGCCGAGAGAAAACTCAGCAAACCAATGTGGAGTGAAGACATCCCGACCATGGTTCGGAGGGGAATTTCAATAATCTGCCGATCTGCATACCCTTTGGGCCGGGGCGTACCGCGTTGCAAGAGGATGTAACGAGCGGTATCCGTGGATTTTTCAAAGGGGCTGAGAATATCGACTACCTTATAGTTGGGTCGGTATTGAATGCGGAAGCCTCTGGCGTGGCTAAGTTTTACTTTTTCGGGAAAGTAATCCTGTTTAACTGAAATGTCGCCTTGTTCAGAGACGGAAGAAGTAGTACTGCATTGCGTAAAGCCTGCCATGCAGCCCAGGCTGATGAGCAAACCGAAAGCCCACCGGGTCATTGTTTTCCGGCTGGAAAAAATAGAATAATGCATCATGGTTCGTACCAGCTTTTCATCCGAAAGCTGTCGGGGGTTAACCATCAAGGCAGGTCTTCTGACTCATTCCCTCCCAAACTCCTTCCCAAGCTAGGCTCAGTGGATGTGTGTTTGGAAGTTTTGTGTGTAGGGTTTTGAGTTTTGGGTTTTGAGTTAGTCTGGCCTTTGGCAGAATCAACACAAAACTCTATACTCAAAACTCATTCAACTCAACTGGAATTTACAGCAGCGGAGACTGTTTCGGGTTTACACCGAATTCCCTTTTAAATACCTTCCTTATGCAGGAGGCATACCTTCATGTATGAATGAAGGGGCAAATCTACGAAGAATTAACGGGTGGGAAAGGCTTCAACGGAAAGAAGTCCTGTCAGAGCAGAGGTGATGAAAGTAACTCGCTCATTTACTGGACCTTTGGATAATTCCAGTAACTCATACCCGCAGGTTTTGTAAACGCTGGCGATGGCCTGATAGAGCTCCTGTGCTTCCTGAAAACTTTGCCAGCGTTCGTCGTCGTTTACGTAAATTTCCAGCCAGGGCGGCGTCATAACTACCTGGTTATGATACCGATAACGCCGAGCAGCTTTCAGGAAATCTTTGGAGACCGGTAAGCCGCCAACTTCCAGGTAAGCAATGATATCGGGAATGCCGCGATCAAAAAAGGTTAGCTCGGAAGGACTGTTTTCGAAATCCGTAATCATGGCCTCCAGAGCCAGCCGGGCAAAGCCTTCCAGATTTTTCCAGGGAACTAAGTCAGATTGAAGCTCCACTTGCTGGCGAATTAACCGACGGGAAACTTCTTCGGAAGTGGCATACCCCTGTTTTTGCAAAGCGTCAATTAAGGTAGTTTTCCCCGCCCCCGGTCCTCCAGAAATCACAATTCGATGCCTCATTTTTCTAAAACTAAAGGATAGTACATGTCGATAAAATCTTGTGTACCCGTTATTTCATAGCTATAACCCACATTTAGGGCACAAAGCCATGAACATGTAATATTTTTTTCTCCAGAGTCAGACAGAGCTATTTCACCCTCGCAATCAGGCTGAATTTGCTTCCCGAAAGCAATAGGTAACCGTTCTATTCGAAGGGTTCTGCGGTGGTGCTGGTCTGGGGTAAGCTCGTATTGCTAATCAAATGTTATCCAATTTTTCGATTTCTTTCTTCACTTCTTCCAGCAGTTGCTGCTCGGTAGGTAAATAGAGTTGGTATTTACTGGTAATGATGGTTTTGTTACTTTCAGGCAAAGATATTTTGACCATTGCATCATTTTTATCGGTGCAAAGCAAAATGCCGATGGTGGGGTTTTCAAATTCCTGTTTTTCGTAGCGGTCATAATAATTTACGTACATCTGCAATTGCCCTAAATCCTGATGCGTGAGTTTTTGAGTCTTTATTTCAATCACTACGAAACATTGCAATAAGCGGTTGTAAAATACCAAATCCACAAAATACTCATCCCCGTCGATATGGATTCTTTTTTGCCGGGCTACAAAAGCAAAGCCATTACCCAGTTCTAAAATAAAATCCTGCAAGTGGGTAATGATAGCCGTTTCCAGGTCTTTTTCGTAATACGATGCTTCTCTTTTAAGCCCTAAAAACTCCAGAACCATTGGGTCTTTAATGATCTCTTTGGCATCGGTGGGTTGTTTTTCATTTCGGGCTACGGCCAAAACGGCCTGTACGTCATTGCTCAACAAAAGTCGCTCAAATAACTGACTGTTGATCTGGCGTTCGAGTTGCCTTGCCGTCCAATTGTTTTTTTCAGCTTCTGCTATATAAAATTCTCTTTTGTCTTGATTATCAATACGAATAAGTAATCTGTAATGAGTCCAACTGAATTGCGAACGCAGTGCGTTCGTAATTGGGAACGTACGGTAAAACTGCCGATTCATCTCTAACTGTCGCACCGAAAATCCGGTCCCAAATTGGGGTTGAAAAGTATCGGATATGGATTTTATCAAAAAGGTCCCGTAAGTAGCCCGGTCTTCGCCCTGCTGCTCTTCCTCAACTATTACTTTTCCAATATGCCAGTACATCAGCACTCGCTCAAAGTCCACACTGCGTATGGCTTTTTGCTGGGCATTGGCAATAATGGACTGAATTTGGGATAGGATATTTTTATTCAAATGCATGGGATGGCTTGTTAAAACTTTCGCTTTGGCAATTGGCCAAATTAGTCAAAGGAGCTAAAAAAACAATGGTCGTTTTTATGCAGACTTTATAGGGCATCAACGATTCCGTAGCTTATGGACGAAGAATGGAATAGCACTTTCACCTGCTCCTGGGGATGCTCAAGCATTTTTTTCTGGAAGTTACTGGATGTAATTTGCGGACGAATGAGCTGACGTCGGTTTCATTTCTTGATTGCAAAACATCTTTATAATTCATTATGAAAAAAGTTATTATCTGTCTGGCCAGTGCCTGTTTATTATCAACAGCGGCGATGGCTCAGGATATGAAGTTACCTTCTGCAAGCCCTAAAATCAGCCTGACCCAACAATTTGCTACGTCTAAAATCGAGCTGGAATATTCTCGTCCTTCGATGAGAGGTCGTAAAGTATTCGGTGAAATGATCCCTTACGGTAAAAGCTGGAGAACCGGAGCCAATGCTTTGACGAAAATCACGTTTGGTGAGGACGTTATCTTCGGCGGTCAGAAAGTGGCGGCGGGTGCGTATAGCTTATACACCATTCCCGGAAAAGACAGTTGGACGGTTATTTTGAACAGTGGGCTTCAAAGCAAGGGCGAGCAGTTTTTTGATGCGGCGAAAGACGTAGCAAAAGTTACCGTTAAGCCCGTTGTTTCCAAAGAAAATTACGAAACGTTTACGATTGATTTAAATGACATTACCAGCTCGTCTTTAACGCTGAATATTCGTTGGGAAAATGTAAAAGTCCCCGTGAAGATTGTGGCGGATAACCAGGAGAAAATCGTTGCTTACCTGGAAAAGGAACTAAAAGGAAGTAATCCTCCCTACCAGGCCGCAGCGGGTTATTTCAATGAAGTGAATTACAAGCTGGAAGATGCCATCACCTACGCGGACAAAACGCTGGCAGTAAACCCTAACGCCTTCTGGATTCATTCCCTGAAAGCTCAAATCTACTCCAAATTAGGAAAGAAAAAAGAAGCTATTGAATCGGCTCAGAAAGCAGCAACAATGACGAAAGGTACTGATTTTGAGTTTGAATATGCTCATAAATTGGATCAGTTGAAAAAAGGAGCCAAGTAATACTGCTTGCAGCAGAATTGAATACAAATGCAAGGGAGGTTTTCTGCCCCATAGAAAGCCTTCCTTATATTGTTTTTAGTCGGATTTGGTGTGGAAAGACTCTGCTTTTGTCGAGAGCCATTACTTTCAGTATGTATCATCATCTTTTCGTAGAGACGCAATCAAGTCGCGTCTAGCTTTCCATACCATGACTGGTGTCTCACCAACCACGACATAAACAACAACCCCGGAGGGGTTAAACACGGATAACCCCAGCGGGGTTCAATTACGAATAGCCCCGGATGAAATCCGGGGAAGCAATTTCCCCAAGATCAAATAAGGCCGCAAAAAGTCATAAGCTCCTTCGCTTTGCTCGCAAACAGTGGTTGGTGTCTCACCAACCACGGCATAAGGATAGGATTCAACGATTCTAAACAGTTTCTTAAATCTGCCTAAAAATTATCTAGGTAAGCCAAAAACATAACGTTTATCTTATTTAAGGTTTAATTGTAAATACTTAGATAACGATGACTAAACGTAAAACCCCTGATTTATATAATCTACAGTTTACCAGTATCGTTTAATGAATTGAAGATTCAAATTGTTACTATTTATAAGAAACAATCTAATTCATATAGTAAATAATTATGTCTTTATCAATAGCGTAAATTACTTAGTGTATTTTGTTTGCCAGTGAGTTTATTACCATTCAATGGTTGCTTCCTAAGTCTAATTGATTGGGAATAAGAAGGTAAGCTAGCCTCTCCAGAGTTCTTACGATCATTCTACATAAAATTGCTTAATTTTAAGGCTATTTTTTCTCGGACTTACTTCGGTCATTGCCGAAAGTCTTCGTTTAGATGATACGGATAAGTAATAAAAAATATCAATGAGGGCAGGGAAGGACGCATAACGTTCACGAGCTTACTTGCCTTGATTATTCTGTTGCTCTTGCCTTTAATAATGCGGGCGGAAGAGCCCCATTCAGGTCGGGTGCTAAATTATTCGCTTAAAGACGGCTTGTCGCTAGGAGTGGTAAACAGTATTCTACAGGATAATCAGGGGCAGATGTGGTTTGCTACCAGCGATGGTCTGAATCGATTCAATGGAACGTCTTTTCAGGTTTTCAGGCATTCTTCTGCTCAGACCAATACGATTGCCGGGAATTACATCAAAAGCATTTTTAAAGATCGTCACGGAACCCTCTGGATTTCTTCGAGGGACGGTTTGAACGAGTTTATTGAAACGGAAGGGCAATTCAGGCGTTACCATCCTCAGCCCGAAGCAGGGGAGAAGAGCAGTGATATTAGTGACATCTCGCAGGCCAAAGACGGGAATCTATGGCTTTCGCTGAATGGATCGGGTTTTGCCTCTTTTCACGTCAACGATCATCGATTTACCTATTATACTCAGAAAACCTTAGCAGGACTTTCGACGAATGCGATCTTAAACGTATTTGAAGATTCGAAAGGGTTACTTTGGTTGGGCACTCGCGAGGGGGGCATTGATTTGTACCAGATTGACGCTCAGCGAAAATTGAAGAAAGCGTACCTTGATTATAGTCAGGTTCCTAAAGCCCGGGTTCACCGAATTTTTGAAGATCATCAGCAGAATATCTGGATTGCTACGGCCAAAGGGCTGGTGTTATTCAAACGCAATGAGTCCCGATTTTATAAGCTCAATTTACCCACCGACTCGGGCAGCGAAATTTTTCTCTCTTTCGTAGAAACCCGGCAGCATCAGCTTCTGATTGGCGTGCAGGAAGGCGGTTTATACCGAATTGATTTAAGCCAGTCCCGACGGCCCGAAGCGTTGCGGCTGGAACGGGTAAAGGCTTCAAACCAGTCACCCATCACCGGGCGTTCGGTACAGTCGCTTTTCATTGACCGGGATGAAAATGTATGGGTAGGTACTTACGGTGATGGTGTCTATCTAATCGGACATGAGCCTGAAAAATTTGCCCTGCATACCCAGCGAACCAGTCCGGCCAAAGGTGAAAATTTCATGCGTTTTTATGGCATGTGTCAGGACAAGGAGGGGAAACTATGGCTGGGAACAGACGGGGACGGTATTTTTAAAAGTAACCCCAATGGTGAAATAATTAAACATTACGTGCCTGGAAATCAGGCGGGTGATTTAAAAGATGGGGCGGTGATTGCTGCCCATCGGGATCGGGAAAATAACCTCTGGTTTGGTACATACTCCAAAGGACTCTTCCGGTATCATCCTCAATCCGATTCTTTTCAGCAATATGCTCATCAGGCTGACAATCCCGGTAGTCTGGAAAAAACGACGTGCGGGTAATTTATCAGGATCGGCAGAAACAACTCTGGGTGGGCACGAATGGCGGAGGGCTAAGCTTGCTCAACCAGAAAACAGGTCAGTTTCAGCATTTTAAACCTTCTAACAGTAGCATTAATGCCAACGATGTCAGGGCTATTGTGGAAGATGCAAAAGGAAATCTCTGGATTGGAACCTATGGGGGCGGGTTGAATTACCTGGATGTTCAGACGAAGCAATTCAAGGCCTTTTTCAATCAATCCACCAATTCGTATTTTATCTCAAACCGCATCGTCATTTCGCTGGCCCTTGATGCGTCGGGCCGGTTATGGATTGGGACCGAAGGCGATGGGTTACTAGTCTATGACGTGATCAATCACAAGATGGATTGGTTCAATGATACCAATGGTCTGCCGAGCAATGTTATTAATTCCATTCAAATAGACGCAGCTCAGGTAGCCTGGGTGAGTACCAACAAAGGCCTTTCCAGTGTTCGGCTGAAAGACCGTAGGATACAGAATTTTGATCAGCAGAATAACCTGCAAAGGGGACAATTTAATCCCGGATCGAGCCTTTATGATGCCCAGAAAGATCTGATGTTTTTTGGAGGAACGGAAGGCTGGAATTCCTTCCAGCCCGGTCGCATTAAACCTTCGGGTTACCATCCCAAAGCCATGATTACGGGACTTCAGGTGTTTGACAAACAGGGTGGAAAAGGGAGCACACCGATGGAGGAATATGCGGGTAAACAATCCATCGTATTAGACCCTTCCCAAGCCGTCTTCACGATTCAGTTTTCTTCACTCAATTACGCCTATCCTGAAAACACGCGTTTCGCTTATCAACTGGAAGGACTGGACAAAGACTGGTATTATACCGATCAGGAACGCTCAGTTACGTACCGTTACTTGCCCGCAGGCAATTATGTTTTCAAGGTTAAAGTAGCCAATCAGGATGGGGTCTGGTTTGAGGATTACGTAAGCCTTCCCATTCAGATTCTGCCGCCTTGGTATCAATCCTGGTGGGCTTATGCGGGCTATGCTTTAGGTTTGGTGCTAGTTTTGTACGGGTATCAGCGGTATCGGTTGAAACAGACGAGATTGACCTACGAAGTGCAATTGGCTCAGTTAGAAGCCCGGAAAGAGAAGGAGCTGCACGAAAAAAGACTTTCGTTTTTTACCTACATTTCGCACGAATGCCGAACGCCTTTAACCCTGATTATTAACCCCGTAAAAGAACTTTTGGCCAATCGGCCGGAGGGAAAGGAGCAGTCGCACCTCACGCTGATTTACCGCAATGCCCGCCGTCTGCTGAGTATGATGGATCAGTTGTTACTCTTTCAGAAAGTAGAACTGGAAACGGATCAACTGAAACTTTCGTCGGTGAATCTCTACGAAATGGGTAATGAAGTTTTTCAGTGTTTTCTGCATCAGGCCGAGATGCACCAGATCACGTATACCTACACCTGCGAAAACGAAAATCTGGAAATTCCCTGCGACCGCGAGAAACTGGAAATCGCCTTATTTAATCTGATTTCCAATGCTTTAAAATTTACACCAGCGGGGGGCTCTGTCCAGGTAGTGATCCGGGAAAAAGAAAAACAGGTGATCCTAAGCATAGAAGATTCAGGCATAGGCATTGATCAGCAGTCGGGTGCGGATATTTTTCAGCTTTTTCAACAGCAAAAAACAGAAAGCAGAGCCAGCAAAGCCGGGTTTGGGATTGGGTTATACCTGACTAAAAATTACGTTGAAAAACACGGCGGTACGATTACCTATCAGTCGGAGAAAGGCAAGGGTACTTCATTTTTTATTACGCTTCGTAAGAAAGAAGTGGCTCCGCTTAGTCCCGTTTCCCAAAACCAGCCTTCGGTATTTTTGGAAGAACTTTCGGGAGCGGAAAACCTCGAATGGCTTCCGGCTCCGCTCATCCCGGCTAAAGGGATGATTTCTGAACTCGCTCAGGAAAAAGATACGCTAGTACTGGTGGACGATGAAGAAGACATCCGAACGTATTTGCGTCAGTTACTCGAAGATCAGTATCGCATTATTGAATGTGGCAGTGGAGAGGAGGCCCTTGCGGCGGCTCATCAATACCAACCCGATCTGATCATTAGTGATGTAATGATGGCCGGAATGTCCGGTTTGGAATTATGCCATCAGCTTAAATCAGAAGCGAGTTTGAGCCATATTCCTCTGATCCTGTTAACGGCAAGCTCGCGGCAGGAAATTGAACTGCAAAGCATGGAAGAGCGGGCCGATGCTTTCCTGCGAAAGCCTTTCGAGCCTAGTCTATTGTTAGCTCAGATTGCCTCCATTCTGAAAAACCGGAAGGACTTACGAAGTTTCTTTTATAATGAAATCACGCTTCAATCCAGTTCTTTCAAAGTCTCGCCAGAGTATAAAGAATTCCTTCAGGATTGCATCCAGATTGTAGAACGACACGTGATGGATTCAGGCTTTAATACAAAAGTGCTGTCCGCTGAAATTGGCTTGAGTCAGTCCACGTTGTACAATCGAATCAAATCCATTTCCGGAAAATCCATTAATGAATTCATTCGTTTTATCCGCCTGAGAAAAGCGGCTCAATTGCTGCTAAGTACGGATATTACCATTGCCGAAGCGGCCTATCAGGTTGGTATGAATGATGCAAAATATTTCCGGGAACAGTTTCATAAACTTTTCGGGATGAACCCTTCAGAATACGTCAAAAAATACCGAAAAGCCTTCCACGAAAACCAGACACTCGGCCAGCAATTCTTCAAAGGGTAAGGCCTGAAATGGGGGAGTAAATCACCGAAATGGTCAATTTTTTATGGGAAATGACCCTTTTTAATGAATTACCCCCCATCAAATGTGAGATTGTCCCCCTATGGTGCTGTTCAAATAATCCTAGTTTTGTTCGGTTAAATTATAGAACGAATCCCACTCCGTTTTTCTCCATTTCCATGAGATGAAGAAGTACAACCTGTGCTGATCCCAGCCACAGCAGAGAAACTACGGCCTGTTGATTCCTATTTTATCCTAATCATTAGTTCTATTTTAAATCCGTTTATGGAAAAACTTTTTCTTGAAAAATGGGTGCTGCCTCAACCCTTCAGAGGCGTGCTGAGTAATCCAGTGAAGCAGTTATTGCTCCTGCTCCTGATCGGCATTAGCTCCGTTCAGAGTTTTGCTCAGACTACTCAGATTCGTGGAGTAATTAGCTCGTCCGACGGGCAGCCTTTACCTGGTGCCACAGTAGTAGTCAAAGGCACTACCCAGGGTACAACAACCGATAATGAGGGTAAGTATACGCTGAATGTACCTGCGAACGCCACTACAATCGTGGTTAGTTATGTAGGATACATCAGTCAGGAAGTGGGGATCGCCAATCGCAGTCAGGTTGACGTTTCTCTAACCGCTAATAACGAGACATTGAATGAAGTGGTGGTCGTAGGTTACGGCACGCAGAAAAAAGCAACCTTAACCGGATCGGTTTCGGAAGTAAAAGGAGCGGACATTGTGAAAAGTCCCCAGCCTAACCTTTCGAATTCACTGGCGGGTCGTTTCTCGGGTTTCGTAGCCAACAACCGGGGTGGCGAGCCGGGTTATGACGGATCAAGCTATAAAATTCGTGGTTTTGCCACAACGGGTAACAGCGACGTACTGATCGTAGTAGATGGAATTCCCGGTCAGGTAGGCGGTCTGGATCGTCTGGACCCGAACGATGTCGAAAGTATTTCCATCTTGAAAGATGCTTCGGCGGCGGTTTACGGTTCGCGGGCAGCTAACGGGGTTATTCTGGTAACGACCAAACGCGGAACCACGGGTAAGCCTGTGATTTCCTACAGTTTCAATCAGGGCTTTTCGTCGCCTACGCGTTTGCCTAAAATGGCCGATGCCGCGACTTTCGCCACGATTATGAACGAGATTGATTACTATAACAATCCGTCGGGAGGCATGAATCAGTTTTATTCAGCCGAGCAAATTGAAAAATTCCGTAACGGTTCAGATCCGATCAATTACCCCAATACCAACTGGCAAAAGGTGGCTTTGAAGCCTGTTGCTCCCCAAAATCAGCAAAGCCTGTCCATTAATGGCGGTACGGAAAACGTGAAGTATTACGTTTCGCTGGGTACAATTTATCAGGATGCTTTATACCGCAATGGAGCAACGAAGTACAAGCAGTATAACTTCCGTTCAAACATTGACGCGAACGTTACGAAAGATTTCAAAGTAAGTCTGATGCTTTCAGGTCGTCAGGAAGATCGGAAATTCCCCGTTTCTTCGGCGGGCAATACCTTCCGCTCCATTTACCGGGCTTACCCAACGGTGATTGATCAATACCCTAATGGATATTATTCAACGGGTGTGGAAAACAGTAACCCTGCCGTGCTGGGTACAGCTATGGGTGGAACTACGAATAACCCCACGTCGATTTTCAACGGTATTTTACGGGCAAGTTATAACCTCCCCTTCGTAGAAGGACTGTCGCTGGAAGGCTTCTATTCAGCGGACAAATCGTTCAATTTCTCCCGTACGTTCAGCATTCCTTACACGTTGTATAATTACAACAGTACGAGCAATACTTATCAGCCCGTCGTGGCGGGTGGTTCGGCAGGCAAACCTTCCCTGACTCAGTCGCAAACGAACATTACCAACTTAACCCAGCACATTCGTTTGAACTACGTGCGTCAACTGGGCAAACACAATGTAAACGCGTTTGTGGCTTATGAGCAAAACCGCCGCAACGACATTCTGATGGGAGCCAGCCGGATTAACTTCCCCACGGCTTCTACGCCCGAACTTTCGCAGGGGGGTGCTGCCGCTACCGACAAGAATAACTCGGGAAGCAGCGTAAACTTTACCCGTAAGAGTTACATCGGTCGTGTGGCTTATAACTTCGACGAGAAATACCTGGCTGAAGTGCAGGCCCGGGTGGACGGTTCGTCCAATTTCCCCGTAGGAAAGCAGTACGGCTTCTTCCCCTCGGTATCTGCTGGTTACCGGATTTCTCAGGAAGACTGGTTCAGGAACAGCGTAAATTTCATTGACGACTTGAAAATTCGTGCGTCATACGGAACGCTGGGTAATGATAACGTAGCTCAGTTCCAATATTACAACAACTACAGTTTCAATAACCAATATGTAACGGGTGCCAATATCATCACCACGGGTATTGATTTAACGAAACTGGCGAACCCTCAGATTACCTGGGAGACGGCGAAAAAACTGGATATTGGTATTAACGCAACGTTCCTGAAAAACTTTAGTCTGGAATTCATTTACTTCAATCAGCAGCGTTCGGACATTCTGGCGGCTCGTAATGGTTCTATTCCAGGGGTTACGGGTATCGTAAACCCTTACGGTTCAGATCGATTATTGCCTGATCAAAACTTCGGTAGAGTCAATAGCAGCGGGGTTGAGGGTTCGTTAACCTACAGCCACTCGGGTCCCTTCCGTTATAGCATTTCAGGTAATGCCACGTATGCGAAAAGCAAAATCATAAACATGGACGAAGCTCCCGGCTTACTGCCGTATCAACGTCAGACGGGTGGGCCCTTGAATACGGAGTTATTATACCGTTACCTCGGCATTTTCCGTACCCAGGCCGATCTGGATCGTTACCCACACCTGTCAGGAGCACAGTTGGGTGATTTAATCATCGAAGATTACAACGGCGATGGAAAAATCACGGCAGATGATCAGGTTCGTACAAAATACGGTAACGTACCTTTATTAACGTTCGGTCTGGTGCTGAACGGCGGCTACAAAGCTTTTGATCTTTCGATGGTATTCTCGGGTCAAACGATGGTTCGTCAGTTCGTCTTACCCGAATCAGGTCAGGTGGGTAACTTCTACAGTAGCTGGGCAAATAACCGCTGGAGCCCCAATAACCCCGACGGCAGCTATCCTCGTGCTGATTCCCGGGCTTCTTCTTCGATCAACGGGGGCTTGTATCCCAGCACGTTCTGGTTCAACGATGCATCGTTCGTTCGTTTGAAAAACGTCGAGTTAGGGTATACGCTTCCGCAGGACGTATTGTCTAAAATCAAAATTTCATCGCTCCGCGTGTACGCCAGTGCCTTTAACCTCTTCACGATCACGAAAGTGAAGGATTATGACCCCGAGGGAGATAACCGTAGCGGACAATTCTATCCTCAACAGCGAATCGTGAATCTGGGTGTTAACATTAAGTTCTAATTGAGATTGATCATGAAAAATATAAAATCAACCAAACTGTTAGCGGCATTACTGGCTCTGGGGTCGATGGTAAGCTCGTGTAAGCAGGATTTTCTAAGTATCGTTCCTACGGATCGGGTTTCGGATGCGGCTATTCTATCGGATTCTGTGCTTTTTGAAGCCTATGTGGTGAATCGTTACATGGGGGTTCGCCTGACTGATAAGGAAGCCGAAGGAACGCCTCCGGGTTTTGGTCGGGGGTTCGAGTACGCCATGTGGTCGTCGCTGACGGATGAATCCATCTATAATAACGATGATAATACCTGGCTCATTCAGCGGGGACAAATCGCTCCTGAAAACACGGGTATTGCCGGAACGTTCTGGAGCCGGAGTTACCGCAGTATTCGGGAAATTAACTACGCTCTGGCGAACATTGAGCAGTTACCGATGTCGGCAGCTCGTAAACGTCAGATCAAAGCCGAACTTCGTTTCATCCGGGCTTTCCGCTATCATGATCTGATTCGTAACTATGGTAAGGCCGTACTGGTAGGCGACAAAGTTTTCCAGATCAGCGATGACCTGACCAGTCAGGAGTTGTTTAATCGCTCTTCCATTAAAGCAGGTATTGATTATGCCGTTGCCGAGCTGGATGCCGCTGCCGCTGACTTACCCTTGTCAAATGGCGGAAGCTGGGCTTTAGGTCGGGCTACCAAAGGTGCCGCTCTGGCCCTTAAGTCACGATTACTTTTATACGGAGCTAGTCCCTTGTATGAAAATGCCGCCACCTGGGCTTCGGCTGCTTCGGCTGCCAAAGCGGTAATGGACTTAGGCAAGTATAGTTTATACACCGGAGGCTACGGTAACCTGTTTTTAACGAACGATAACTCGGAAATTATTTTCAGCCGGGTATACGCTCAGGGAGCCCGCCACGTGTGTCTGGAAATTTCGAATGGTCCGAATAGTTACAATGCCTGGGGTGGTAACGTGCCTTTGCAAAACCTGGTGGATGACTATGAAATGATGGACGGAACCCGTATTACGGATGCCAATACGAGCTATAATCCTAGCCGTCCGTATGCCAACCGCGATCCACGTTTTTATGCGACGATTCTCTATAACGACGCTCCTTACCGCAACAGCACGGTTCAGACGTTCACCCCTGGCGGAAAAGACAGCAAGGATGGCCCATCCAACTGGAATACGTCTAAGACGGGTTATTACCTGAAGAAATTCATGAATGATAACCTGCCGATTGATAACCCCTGGGACGTTGCCGGAACGCAGACCTGGATTTACTTCCGTTATGCCGAAATCCTGCTTAATTACGCCGAAGCACAAAACGAAGCCAGCGGCCCAGATGCCTCGGTTTACGCAGCCGTTAATGCCGTCCGTCAGCGGACGGGCGTAGGCATGCCTGCTTTACCAACGGGGCTGACGCAGGCTCAGATGCGGGAGCGAATTCGCAATGAACGCCGGATCGAATTAGCTTTCGAAGAGCATCGTTTCTATGACGTTCGTCGCTGGAAGACGGCTTCAACCGTAGAGAATGTTCCTGCTTACGGCATTGACATCAATAAGAGCGGTACGAATTATACCTACAGTAAGAAAGTAGCCTTAACCGGTCGTGCTTTTACCGACAAGCAATACTGGTTACCCATTCCACGGGCTGAAATTCAGGCTTCCAATAACAAACTGGAGCAAAATCCCGGGTATTAATCTTTCTTTGTCCCGGTGGAGGTAACTTCACCGGGATTTTTTCATCAAACCTTTCTTCTCATCCCCTTATGAAACGTATTGTTATACCTATCCTCGGATTATTTTTAAGCGGTAACGTCGCTTTTGCTCAGCAGGAAAAGTCTATTCGCATCCAGATTGATCCCGACCAGCGTTATCAGGTGGTGGAGCACTTCGGAGCTTCGGATGCCTGGTCTGGACAATTCATAGGGAACTGGCCTGAGACTCAGAAAGAAGCCATTGCTGATTTACTTTTTTCAACGGAAACTACGGCTACGGGTCAACCTAAGGGCATTGGTCTTTCGCTCTGGCGATTCAACATCGGAGCCGGAACTGCCGAGCAGGGAAAAGAAAGCGGTATCCGGGACGAATGGCGTAGGGCCGAAGGCTTCTTACAGGATGATGGAAGCTACAACTGGAACAAACAACAGGGGCAACTCTGGTTGCTGGAAGCGGCTAAGAAACGCGGCGTTCAGTCCTTTCTGGCTTTCACCAACAGTCCGCCGGTTCAGTTAACCAAAAATCATAAGGGCTTTGCTACTAACAAGCAGCCTAATTTAGATTCTGCCAACTTCGATAAGTTCGCCGATTTTCTAGCCGAAACCATCAAAGGAGTGAAAAAGAAAACGGGGGTTCTTTTTCAATACGTAAGTCCCGTGAATGAACCGCAGTGGGACTGGAGCGACGGAGGACAGGAAGGAACACCTTTCTTTAATACGGATATTGCGGGCATTACCCGATCATTAAGTAAGGCTTTGCTGAAGGCCAAACTGCCTACAAAAATCTCCATCGCTGAGGCCGGACAGATTGATTACCTGTACTCGGAGCATAACCGAAAAGGACGCCAGAACCAGATCGCGGATTTTTTTACGAAAGGCTCAGCCAATTACGTGGGTAACCTGCCGAATCTGGTTCCTGCCATTTCAGGGCATAGTTACTTCACAACTTCGCCTTATGCTAAGGCTGTCGAGAAAAGAAAACAGTTGGCTGCGGCACTTAAACCCGGCGTGGGTTACTGGATGTCAGAGTATTGTATTCTGGGGGATAACGAAGGAGAACTCAATGCCCAGGGCCGTGATTTAGGAATCACTCCGGCTTTATACATCGCCAAAGTGATCCATAATGATCTGGTAAACGCTCAGGCCTCGGCCTGGCACTGGTGGTTGGCATTAAGCTGTTACGATTACAAAGATGGATTAGTCTACGTGGATCGGAATGAGAAAGAAGGTAAGTATTACGACTCCAAAATGCTTTGGGCATTAGGTCAATACAGCCGTTTCATCCGTCCTCAGGCCACTCGAATCAAAGCATCGACGGAAACGAATCAGGAGGAGGTGCTGGTTTCGGCTTATAAAAACAAGAATGGTAAAGTCGTTCTGGTGGTCATTAATCCTTCCAACGAAGCATTTAAACTACAGCTTGATAAGCCTGCCTCACTGAAGTTTTCGAAAAGTTATACTACTTCTCCATCGCAGGATATGGCTGTGGCGAAGGTTTCCTCGTCGGACTTGTCTATCGCTCCCCAAAGTATAGTTACTTTAGTGACTGAGTAAAAAGTGAATGCGTAAAAAAGGCTCGGAATTTCAAAATCCCGAGCCTTTTTCTTTATACATCAATCGCATCGTAAACCACTACTTTGTCCCAGAGGGCACTGCAATCTTTGATGAATTGCTGGTGAATGGGGTGCGTCTGGTAGCTGGCCTGATCTTTCTCGTTTTCAAAAAACATAAGTTCAGAAACCGCCCAGCTTTGGTCTACTACATCGCGTTTTTCCGTATTTGCCACGATTCCAATGCGTAATTCCTTAATCGCTTCAATCTTTCTCAAGGTTTTCAAACCCGCAATGATCTTATCACGATCAGCGACGGAACCTGGGTTTTTAAGCCAGAAGAAAACGTGGTGAACGAGGGGATATTTGGCTTTCTCCGTATGAACGGGGGCGGCCATCGTTACGGCAGTTCCAGCGGCCAAGGTAAGAGAACTAGCAAGAAAGGTACGACGCGTGTTTTTCATCAAATGGAGAATTAGAGTAAATGAAACCGAAATTCAGAATGGAAATGACGGTGTCAACAAAGATTGAATCATTACTAATCATAGCTTCCCGAATAAGCTATTGAGAAAAAGCTATTTAATGAATGAGCAATCTATTCATTAAAAGGGGAAAATCCACTTACATGAAGAGGTTTTCGCAAGCACCAAGTCTTCCGGTCAACCGCTCAGCTAGAGCGGGCTAGGTTTGGTTCACGAAGCCAGATGGGTTTTAAAAACAAGCAACTAGTTTACGGCCCGCTTACCAACCCATGCATTTGAAGACACCAAGGATGTTATCTGCGGTCTGCTGAGGGATGACAGATACGAATGACTCATGCTCCGAATAAAGCCGGTATTGCGTTAGTCTTTTCGTTAAAAAAGCGACCAGGATGGGTTGATTTTCTCGTTCCGATAAGTCATAGGATACGTTTCCTTTACAATCCATCTTATCCATCATTTTAAGCGAATACTGACTCCCTCCTTCAAAAACGAAATAGGCTTTATCCGTTGATTTGATGCAACCATGAGCAGCTAACTTCAAATACCATATGTATTCGTTTTTATTCTTCCTGATCGTAAGATAAATGGGGTTCTGATCCTGATCAAAGATTTGAAAGTCAGCTAGTTTAATATATCCGCTGGCAACGGTTCTGACAAACTCATTACAAAAATTTTTAGGCACGGGGGAAGCGGAAGCAGATACTTGTGCAGAAGCGTTTCCAAATGCCCAAAGAAGGCACAAGGACAGTACTAATTTTTTCATTAGAAGTGGCGGCAAATACTTAGTGGGTTACAAAAATAAATAGTGACTTTAATATTCAAGACCTTAAAGTCACTATTTATCCGTTAAAAAAAGACGGCTTAGACGTATTTATAGATTATTTATTTTGCTAGTTCATCAATAGTTAAAAAATTAATATATTTTTTTATTCATATTGAAATGATTGTAAAAATATACATACAATCAAATATCAATTAATTTTTGATATACTCATAAGTATATGTACTTCAATCAATCGAGTTTAACTAATGTAAATGAAGCGACGTGAAACCCGTCCATAAAGTGAACCGAACCGCTGATGGGAATAATTCCTGTTCCTAAAGCAAGCTTAACCGTTGAGTTAGCCGCCAGTCTGATCATGTGATTTCCGCTAGTATTTAATCGAGAACTCAAACCCATAGTGGAATACTGACGTGCAATGTTATTATTGATAACAATATGCGTAAAAAAATGACCTGTTGATGAGCTAGGCGTAATAGAATAGGTAATCTGATAAATACCTCCTTTGGTTACTTTAATTGAGGTTTTATCCTCAAGAATCTGGATGTCTTTTGAATACATTAAGGAATCAAAGGCAATAGGAGTTATGGCAAAGTTAGAGCCTGTCAATGTAATACTTTCAGGGTTAACTCTTAAGCCTGAAAAGTAACTGGGGGTGGTTATTTCAGATTGACGAACCAGTTTTTCCCAGGCATTCTCATGGTACGCATAGAAACCTGGTTCGTGGTCGGTTTGGTAAATCATTAGACCCGCAACGGCCGGATTTTTACCGGGACTTCCCGGACGGTTCGCGTAACTTACTCGCGGAATGAGAAGCCCCTTATCAATGGAGCTGATTTCAAACTGAGCACTAGGATCTGGATACGAGGTTCCTATACTCATTTGGGCTAACACTGAATACGAAAACAGAGTTAGCAGAAAGGCGTAGAAGTGTTTCATGGAAGGTGTGGTAGGAGGTAGGATAAATGAGCCTGATCACTAATAGAATCAGGTTTTAAAAAGCCAGAAGCTAGTTTTTAGAACATAGATTTGTTCCTCTTAAATAGAAGAAAAAGGAGAATTAACCTATGGTAATAAAAAAGCCAATGCTGCGAAGCCAGCAGCTTTGGTAATAGTAGAGGATACATAGAAGAATTAAGTTTTAAGGTAATGGGCTAAAAATTTTCCAATACTAGGTACTTATTAAATAAACACAAAATTATTGATGGGCTATGCGTACCAGAAAGGGAATAAATCAACTTAATCTTTTAAATTGAAATGAATTTATTTGACGGTTTTAAACGGTAATAAGCCTGTATTACAACCATTTATTTACACATTAATGGGGAGAATAGCATAGTGTGGTGAGCATCATTAGAAGTCAACTTTGTAGTAAAACAGCGGTAAAAAGCCCAGTTGATACTGCCGCTTTAAATAACTCTCTGAAGGAGCTGCTCCGGGGATTGGGACGAAGGTAACACCCAGCACATTTTTTCTGCTGCTGATGTTGATGAGATCAATGCCGAGCTCATGATTAAGCCCTAAGGCGTTTTTTCGGAAACCTAATTTCAGATCCATTCGAAAGTAATTGGGAAATTGCTGGGTATTACGCAAAGCATCCTGAAAAACGACCTCACGTTGCAAAAGTGAAGCCTCTACATTCAGCGGTCCATAACGTCGGCCTCCGGCCCAGGTTACTTTTCCGCCTGCCAGTAACGTCGTACGTTTGCGTTTGCCCACGGGCCATTCGCCGCCCGCCAGGGCATTAAGGGCAAAGCGACCGTTATAATCTGTATTTCGCCAGACCTGATCATTCGCCCGGTATTTTGAATCGTATAGCGAAGCCGTAAACAGTGCGTAATAATTCTTACTAAACTGCTTTTCAAGGGTTAACTCAACGCCGACATTGTAACCCACGCCCGTATTTTCGAGAGAATCCGGGAAGGCTCTGCTAAAAGTAGAGCCCTGATTGAGTAAAGAAAACGAAGAAGTCGAAAGAACGGAAACCGGAATCTTAGCCAATCGCTGGTAATAGGTTTCGGCTTTCAGGTGCCAGGTTTCACTCAGGCGACGATTATACCCTAATACCCAATGCTGATTGCGGGTTAGCCCCATATGTTCGTTATAACGTGAATATTGATTCCCCAGCGGTTTTTGAATAAAGTAAGTATAACTCGCCTGCGTCTGATGGTGCATGCCATAGGCTAAACTCAGCGATTCTTTATCATTGAAGGTATACTGAAGTCCCGCTCTGGGATCAAGCCCTTTGGAATTGGAATTTAACGTATAAACTAAAGCGTTTATTCCGGCGGTAACGGTTAATCGTTCGCTGGCTTTCACTTTTACCTGAGCAAAGGGCTGCACAAGCCAGGCCGAGGTAGCATAATCCCAGCGTCGTTCCCAGTAAGAAACTGGAAAACGTGGCTGTTCCCGTAAAATGCTATCAACGTCACTGTAACCAAACCGATCCAGAAAGACACCCGTTTTAAGGGTAGTTGAGGAAGTTAATTTTTTAGTTAAGATTGAATTAATGGAACTACGGGCATCTTTGAAATCATACCCCATGCTGTAGTGCTTCCCTATCATCTGTCCAGAGGCCGTGTAATCAATCAGGTCGTGATTAGCCCAGCTTCGCAGGCGACTGTGCGAAAAGATGGTTCGCAGATAGGTCGTTGCATTAATCGGGAAGTCGTGTTTCACGCCGATGGTATAACTCGATGAACGGAAGTACTGATCACGGTCTTTGTCGGCGTATAAATCTTCCTGCAAATCCTCATTCTTCGAAACGACAATGTTAATAGCACTAGTGCCTCCTATCCCAAACACCGAGAACGTTCCGGCTTTAGCCGTTGGGAAATTGAGTTTGAAGGTTAAATCCTGATAGTTAGGTACGGCAGAAGTGCCAATCTGAATACCTAATTTCTGAAAAACATCAAGTGTAGAATAACGATAGGCTACCAGAAAGGAAGAACGATTTTTCCGGGAAATAGGCCCTTCCAGCACTCCCTCCAAACCCAAAAGACCTGCTTGAAGTGTTCCTTCTGTTTTTTCATTATTACCCGAGCGAAGGCTCAGGTCAAAGACACCCGCCAAGGCATTGCCGTATTCAGCGGGAAAGGCTCCGGTAAAAAATTCAGAATTTCCCAGGGTTTTACTATTCAGCATGGTAACCGAACCGCCCTGGCTGCCCGGAATGACAAAATGGCTGGGATTAGGAATGTTAACGCCTTCCAGCCGCCAAAGCAAGCCCTGAGGAGAGTTACCCCGAATGACAATATCATTACGCGAGTCGTCAGAACCCTGTACGCCCGCGAAGTTGGAAGCCATCCGGGCGGGATCATCCCGGCTGGCGGCATAACGCCCCGTTTCTTCCACTGAAAAAGGTTGAGAGCTGAGTAAGGCCATCTCATTTTTGGGCGTGGTTCGGCCACTTACCCGTACTTCCCGCAATTGTTGGGTATTACTTTCCAGCTCAATGGCCAAAACAGTTTCTTTGCCGCTGACTACAATCAAGTTGCTGATTTGTTTGGCGTTATAGCCCACGCAGGAAACCCGAAAAGAGCGACGGCCAACGGGTATATTGGTCAATTTGAAGTATCCTTCCGGGTCGGTAATGACACCAGCCCCCGAGCTGGAGTCCTGCATGACTCGAAAGCTTGCTCCGGGCAAGGCGGATTTGGTTTCGGCGTCTACCACGCGACCACGTACGGTTTGCGTTAGATTTTGGGCAAACGTAGCATGGGTAAAGAGTAGAAAAAATAAGTAAATATATTTCATAGGCGAAGCCAGAAAATGCAGTTGGAGTGATGCTAATTTTCCTGCAAGAAATACAAACTTCAGGAGAAAAGTTATATGATCTTCCTTATAGAATTTTTTCTATAAGAAAATGTCCAATCGGTTAAAGGATCTTCTAAAATTGATAATCGTCGGAATCTGATGCGAGTCCTGGCTTCTGAAATCATCACCAGTTGAGAGTCGAAAGGTAAGAGGAGAGACGTTTGCGTTACTAACGCGAAATAATAGGTAGTAGGAATACAAACACCTGCCGAACGAAGGGAGTGAAAGCATAACAGGAACCCCTTTGTCTTTGATAAACAAGATTCGGTATTCACCTCTGCAATTCCGTAGAAATACTAAAGATTTCAATTCTTTTGGGATTATTGTGTCCCGCTGGCCCGATATTCGTTGCATCATTTCTACTAAACCTCTTGAAACATGTTCAGTCGATTTTCACTTTTTTGTTTCTTTACGTTAGTTAGTTGGCAAAGCTTACGAGCTCAGGTCATGAGCGATTCGCTTCAAATTGAAGGAAATTACCGAACCTTTTACTTCAATAAACCTGCCGCCACCGAAAAACCTCAAAATCTGGTGTTCGTCATGCACGGATCAGGAGGAAATGGTCGCGACATGATGCGTTCGACCGAGGCGATGGAAAAAGAAGCAAAAGCTTCCCACACCTTAGTGGTCTATCCCAGCGGCTATAAACGCTACTGGAACGAATGCCGTAAAGCGTCTCCGGCTCTGGCCAATAAGGAAGACGTGAACGAGCAGGCGTTCTTTGCGGGCATGATCGACTATTTCCAAAAAAAATACGGAGTTAATCCCAAGCGTGTTTTTGCGGTTGGCACTTCAGGAGGTGGACACATGGCTTACAAACTGGCTTTAACCATGCCTGAACAATTTCGGGCGGTTACGGCCATTATCGCCAATTTACCCGATACGGATAACATGGACTGCGTACCGGCGGGTAAGGCAGTCCCGATTATGATTATCAACGGGACAGAAGATAATGTAAACCCTTACCAGGGCGGGGTCGTTGACTTGGGCCCAACTATGAACATGGGACGAGTACGTTCCACCGAGCGATCCTTGGCTTACTGGGCTGATTTGGCGGGTTATCAGGGAAAACCCAAGCTGGAAAAACTTCCCGATACGGACCCAAACGATGGCCGAACGATTGAAAAATATTCGTATCAGGCCCGAAATAAACCAGATGTGATTTTATTGAAAGTAATTGGCGGGAAACACGATTACCCCCATGACATTGATGTACACGTAGAAGCCCTTCGTTTTTTTCTACGTCAGAACTAAGGAGGTTGATTCAAAGGGTACGCACATGAATGTAAAAATCTGGATTCTTTACGGCTGGTTTACTATGCTTGCAACGTCTGGTTTGGCTCAGTCCATTCATCCCGATATTCTGGAAAAACCCTGGGCGGCTCACTGGATTTCTCCCGCCAATATTTCTCCTCAGGGTTACGGGGTCTACCTGTTTCGGAAAACGCTTCGGTTACCCACCCGGCCCGAGCAATATATAATTCATATTTCTGCGGATAACCGTTACAAGCTTTATGTAAACGGTAATCTGGCTTCCATGGGGCCCATTCGGGGCGATTTGCAGCACTGGCATTACCAAACGCTGGATATTTCAGGTCTTCTGAAAGACGGAGATAACCTCATTGCGGCGGAGGTTTGGAATGAAGGAGAATTTCGACCCGAGGCCCAGATTTCGCTTCGAACGGGATTGATTATTCAGGGGAACACTGCGAGCGAGGCCGGAATTAACACGAACGAAACCTGGAAAACGTTTCAGCAGACAGATTATCAGCCCATTCCAGTAAAAATGCAGGCGTATTACGTAGCGGGTCCGGGCGAATTTGTAAAGATGAATTCAGCCCTTAGAAACTGGCGAAACGCTGATTTTGATGACAGCCGCTGGGCTGCTGCCCGATTACTCATGCCCGGTGTGCCTAAAGATGTGAAAGGCGGTTTTGGGACGGTCAGTGGCTGGATGTTAACCCCGGCGACCATTCCCGAAATGGAACTCAAGCTGCAGCGTTTTGCTCAGGTTCGTCGGGCGGCTGGTGTCAGAATTCCCGAAGGTTACCCGGCGAAAGCCTCCGCCTTAACCATTCCTGCCCACTCTACTGCAACGTTGTTGTTTGATCAGGGGGAGTTGACCAATGCTTATCCCGTTCTTTCTTTTCAGGGTGGAAAAGATGCTTCGATCACCTTGCACTATACTGAAGCTCTGTATTCGAAATTTCCCGTCAAAGGGAATCGTAATGAGGTAGAGGGGAAAGTGATCATAGGAAGGAAAGATAGTTTAATAGCGGATGGAAGTCCGGCACAACGCTTTACTACCCTTCAGTGGCGGACTTTTCGTTACGTCGAAGTGAAGGTCATTACCAAAGATGAACCGCTCATTCTGGAGGATTTTAGCAGTGTGTTTACGGGTTACCCGTTTCCCTATCAGGCCCATTTTGAAAGTGACCAGCCTGAATTATCGCAGATTATCAAAGTAGGATGGCACACCGCCCGCCTTTGTGCGGTAGAAACGTATATGGATTGTCCGTATTATGAGCAGTTACAATACATCGGCGACGCCCGCATTCAGGCTTTGATTTCGCTTTATAATACAGGTGATGACCGACTAGTAAAGCAGGCTCTTAGTCAAATGGATCAATCCCGACAGCCGGAGGGAGTTACCCTCAGTCGCCATCCTTCTTACACGCCTCAGTACATTCCTACCTTCTCCTTGTGGTATATCGGGATGCTGCATGATTACTGGAAATATGGGAACGATCAGGCTTTTATCAAAGCTAAACTGAACGGCGTACGCCAGATTCTTGCCTATTTCCAGCAGTATCAACAGCCAGACGGTTCATTAATGGGTCTGCCTTATTGGGTGTTTACGGATTGGGTAACGGCCAGCGACTGGAATGATGGCGTCGCTCCGAAAAGCAAGGATGGGAGCTCCTGTGTGGTGGATTTACAGTTACTATGGGCTTATCAGGCAGCGGCTGAGCTGGAAAGGGAATTAGGTTATGAGGAAATCAGTCGTCGGTATGTTAAGCAGGCTGAAGTATTAAAAGCGTCTGTTAAGCAAAAATATTGGGAGCCTCGACGGAAGCTTTTTGCGGATCGAATGGAAAAAGACCGATTTTCCCAGCATAGTAATGCACTGGCGATTTTGACTGGGGTTGTAACGGGAGCGGAAGCAAAAGACCTGGCTCAACGCCTGTTACAGGACCATAACCTAGCTTCTGCCTCCATCTATTTCAAGTACTATTTGCATCAAGCCTGTATTCGGGCTGGCTTGGGGAATGAGTATCTGCAATGGTTGGGAAAATGGCGTGAAAACCTGTCCATGGGACTAACAACCTGGGCCGAAATGTCAGATATTAACGAGTCTCGCTCGGATTGTCATGCCTGGGGCTCCAGTCCTAATATTGAGTTATATCGAACGGTTTTAGGCATTGATAGCCAGTCTCCGGGATTTAGTGAAGTAAAAATTGAGCCTCATTTGGGTAACCTGAAAAAAGCATCGGGGACCATCCCGCATTCCCAAGGCCCCATTACGGTGTCTTACGAACTACAGGAGTCGGAATGGCAGATGATTATTCAGACTTCTATCAAAGGAGAATTCATCTGGAAAGGAAAGAGTTACCGTCTAAAACCAGGAAGTAATACGTTCCATATAAAAGAATAAGTTAACCAAAGGGACAAAGTGACAGCCTGTCACTTTGGTTTTGTTAGTGAGGTAACCTGTAATCAAGAATCAGTAGGATTTTAATTCTCAAGTAAAAGTTTATTACTTAATAAGTAAAGGTATGAATTTCAGTTGTTTGATAGCGATTTATGAAAAGCTTTGAAAGGTAGAAAAGCTTTATGAAAATCAAAGAATGATGGAGCTTACTTCCATTGATGAACCCGGCTTTAATTCTGTTGTGTTACTTTAGTAGTTCTATTTTCTACACTCCTTTATGCCTGATTTTCGCTTGAAAACAAGCCTAGGCGTTTCATAGTTTTGTTTTTGAACGTAGATCACGCCCTTAAAAAAATGACTAAACCTATCCTGACTCTATTGGCTGCCGCCGTAGCCCTGGCTTCCTGTTCAGAAAAAAAGCCTTCGCACGAAGGTTCTGCCGATAGTACGTTGGCCCCCGTTGAAACCAAGGAGCCTAACTCAGCTTACAAACCGGCTTTTGAAGGACAAACGCGTATTGCGGGGGTCAAAACTTCAACCCCTTACGAATCAAAAGCCATTAGTGATGGCCTGAAAAATCCCTGGGGCATTACCAGCCTGCCCGATGGTCGACTCATCATTACTGAGAAATCAGGGACGATGCGTATTGCCAAAGTGACGGGTGAACTGAGCGAACCTATTACGGGGATTCCAACCGTTAACCCTGATGGCCAGGGTGGTTTGCTGGGGATTCGGGTAGACCCCGATTTTGAGCAAAATCGCATGATTTACTGGGTGTTTTCTGAAAAACGCCCTGACGGTAATCTGACGGCTGTAGCGAAAGGAAAGCTTTCGGCTGACGAGAAAAAGATTGAAGGAGCAACGGTTATCTACCGGGCTACCCCCGCCTACAAAGGCGATTTACACTATGGAGGACGCATTCTGATTGACAAAGATGGAAATCTCGTGGTCAGTACTGGTGAGCGTTCAGATACCGTTACGCGTCCGCAGGCTCAATTCCTGAATTCAAGTCTGGGGAAAGTCCTGAAAATTACTAAAGACGGGAAAGCCGTGGCTGGAAACCCCTTCGAAGGAAAAGCGGATGCTAAACCTGAGATTTATTCATACGGTCACCGTAACGTACAGGGGCTGGCATTCCATCCGGTTACAGGTGATCTTTGGGAAACCGAATTCGGTCCTCGGGGTGGCGACGAATTGAACCGCATCGAGCCGGGTAAAAACTACGGCTGGCCTACAATCACGTACGGGATCGAGTACGCCGGACCCAAAGTAGGCGAAGGTATCCAGCAGAAAGAAGGACTCGAACAGCCCGTTTATTACTGGGACCCCGTCGTTTCTCCCAGTGGAATTACCTTCTATACGGGTGACGCTATTCCCGAGTGGAAGAATAATCTTTTCATCAGCGGATTGAGCAGTACACACATTGCCCGACTGGTGATTGAAAATAACAAAGTGGTTGGTGAAGAACGCCTCCTTGAGAAAGAAGGCCAGCGGTTCCGGGACATTACCCAAGGTAAAGACGGAGCTTTGTACGCGATTACGGATCAGGGGAAACTGTATCGAATCTCTAAAAAGTAGTCTGAGTATTTTTCGATAACACAAAAAGGAGCATTTGGAAAGAGTGCTCCTTTTCTATTATTGAAAATTAAATCCTATATTAATGAGTGCTACATCAAGAGGTAATCATGAGAAGCAGCTTGCATTTTCTTAGGCTATTTATGTAAAAAATTCATTTAAAATAAAAAATTATATAGTTGAGTTTAAATTTAATATGGTTATTTAAGTACTTATTGCTAATTATGGACAGCCTTGATAGGGGAACCTACCTGAGCTGGTTCATATTTTTAGCATTTTATGCAACACGATCAACCTTATTAAAGTACAGTGTCTGAATACATGGAAAATATATATGAAGACCTTCCGACCTATGCCTTTTTGCAGGGCGGGGGGGAAATGGGAGAGTTAATTCGAACCTATGACTGGTCCAGTTGTCCGTTGCAGACGCCCGATCAGTGGCCTTCCAGTCTTAAAACGATTATCCCGCTCATTTTACATGCCAAAGTCCCCATGTTTGTGTGGTGGGGTAATGAACTTATTCAATTTTATAATGATGCCTACCGGGATCTGCTGGTTGCTGGTGGTCGGCATCCCCATTTTCTTGGGAAAAGTGCTTATCAGTGCTGGCCTGAATCCTGGGGGATTATTAAGCCTCTGATTGATCAGGTGTTGGAGGGTGAGGGGGTATATATGGAAAATCTCCTCATACCACATTATCGATACGGCACTTTACTCGATTCCTATTGGACCTTCGGTTATAGTCCAATCTATGATGAGGAAAATCATCCTGTAGGAGTATTGGTTAACTGCACCGAAACTACGCAAACCGTGGTAAGCCAGCAGCAATTGGAAATCAGTGAAGCATTTTCTCAACAGATATTTCATAGTTCGCCAGTTGCCAAATGCGTATTTATGGGCGAAAATATGGTCATTCAGATGGTGAATGATAGCATGTTAACGCTTCTGGGCCGGGATCGATCCATTATCGGGAAAACATTCATGGAAGTCGTGCCTGAGCTGACGGTTACCCCCCTTATGGGTCGATTGCGGCAGGTTTTGGCAACAGGAGAAACGTATATTCAACCCGAAGAAAAACAGGAACTGATTCGGTTTGGGCAACCCTATACCGGTTATTACCACTATACCTGCTCCGTACTCAAAAATGAAATCGGAGAACATACGGGTGTAATTGTTGCGGTCATTGAAATAACTGACCAGGTTCGGATCCGGCAACAGGTGGAAGAACGTGAGGCTCAATACCGTGACCTTTCCGAACATCTGGAGCAGGTGGTGAAATTCCGCACGGAAGAACTGGAGGCAAGCAATGAGGAATTGGTAAGTTCTAACGAAGAGTTGCAGGACTTGAATAAGCAATTGCAACTGGCAAATGACCGGTTACAGCAATTTGCTTATGTGGCTAGCCATGATTTACAGGAACCCCTTCGAAAAATTCAGACCTTTAGTTCTTTACTCAGTCAGAAGTACGAGCAGCAATTCGATGAATCGGGACTGATGATGCTTTCGAGGATGTATAAGGCTGGAGAGCAGATGTCAACCTTAATTAATGATCTGCTTGCTTATTCGCGGCTAATATCTCCTTCCGATGAGTTTAACACCATTTCGTTGCAGCAAATCATCGCCTCAGTCCTGGAAACGCTGGAACTCACCATTGAACAGTCTGGTGCCATCATCAGTATTGAACCTTTGCCCACGGTCAGAGGAGACGCGATGCAACTGGGACAGCTCTTTCAGAATTTGATTTCGAATGCTCTGAAATTCACCAAAAAAGACCAGATGCCCCGTATTAGTATTGCGGCTGAATTAGTACTGGAAAAGGATTTTCCAAAATCCCTTAAACCTACTGCTAAAGCGGAATGCTATCATCTGATACGCGTAAAAGATGAAGGGGTTGGTTTTGATTCTAAGTACGCCAGCCGAATTTTTGGGGTATTCGAACGCCTGCACACTAAACAGGAATTTGCAGGTACGGGTATTGGCCTGGCTATTTGTCAGCGTGTAGTAGAGAATCACGGTGGAGCGATTTACGCGGAGAGCGAAGTAAATAAAGGAGCTACCTTCCACGTATATCTACCAGCGTAAGCTCTTAACTGCCCTGGGTCGGCATCACCCACGACTTATATAATTGTTGCCAGACTTGCTGTAAACCTTCAAACGTAGGAGGTTTGCTGATAAAACTACTGACTCCATTGTCGTAAGCCTGTCGGATCGTAGACTCAGTCGTGGTGGTAGACAGCATGATTACGGGTATTTTAGACCAGCTGGAAGAGTTCTTGAGTTCCCGTACAAACTCCATGCCGTCCATGAAAGGCATGTTCAAGTCAGTTATAATCAGGGCAGGAGGCGTCTCCATCGTTTCCAGCATGTCAAGAGCATTTTCTCCATCCCGGGCAAAAGCCAGTTGGCAGTTCAACTTGGACTTATGCATGGCTGTTTCGAGCAAGAGGCGGTCATCATCATCATCTTCAACAACCAGAATAACAAAGGAGCTAGACATAAATTTATAAGAGCGGGGTAGTAGGGTAATAGGACCCAAAATGGGAATAGTAATTATTTACTAACTGGACAAAAATACACTTAATCTTATTAACTCTATTTTCATTTGCTAATTTTCTGACTTATGTAGACCTATATCACATCAATTAGTGATTAGCATAGATCAGATGAATGTGTAAAGTAATAAAAATGGATCAGTATTAAAACAGAGGCCTGACCGTAATTAATTCACAGGATGTATTTTACAAAAACACCGAGAGATTAGGTTTTGAACTAGTATACCTATACGCCTTTGAACTACTAACAAATAACGGTGATTCGTTATGCTATTCATTACTTATTATCGTTGATATAAAAGACTTCAAAACTTGTATCAGCCGAAACCTCCTGAATTTTCCCTACTTGTAAACTTTCAGCGAAAACCCGGTAAGGCTTGTTCTGTGTTTTCATCAATTTCAGGTATTCAGGAACCTGAAGGGGCTGCTTTACACTTTTCAATTCAGTTAAGAAGACAAGGCCAACAGGCTATCTAATAGATTTCGCAACGCTTACAATGTATTTTTTCATTGATGAACTGAATCGGCTAATCCTTAGCTTATTAGCATAGATAAAACTAAGTTTTGTGCATTCATTCTACGCTTCATCAATGAACAGAAACACGTACAAATAGGCCAGAATGGAAGCCACAAAACCAAACATAAATATGTTATAGGCAATGCGAAGAAGCTTATATTTCTTACCTAAAACCACACCCAGATAATAAATATCACGAGTCATACTGCCGTATAAAAAATCGGAATTATGCATCATGGCCGAGATCCCGTGTTCGTAATCTTTAAGACTCATGTTATAAAAGTTACCGAAGAATAGCAAATTCGCTTTTTGCTGCTCAATGTCTTCCCGGCTAAAGGTCCCCTGCGTAACGTTAGGTCGCGTTGCCAGTACGGAAAAGATGATGGTAAGGACTGCCGTTGATAAAAACAGAGCCGTAGGGGGAATCAAAGAAGGGTGATTTTCAAGACGATGCGAAAGCACCGACACCACAACTGATACCATGATTGAATTGACGGAAATCATGATGTTCGCTTTACTATCCGCAATTTCACTCAGTCGAAGGTGATTGGAAGAGGTAGTGCGGAACATCGTTTCGATGCCACGTTCGGGGTTATCTTTCTTTTTCTTTTTTTCAGGAACTTCTGTTTGCTCTTTTTTATCCTGTTTTTCCAGTAAGCGTTCAAGGTTGGCGGTTTTACCCGACTGGTAGATGCTGCGGGCGTAGTGGGTGAAATACTGGTGATTCTGAAAAAACAGTATATTCGCCGTTCGCCAGTCTGCTCCCGAAAGCGTATAGCCCTTCAGTAATTCTACTTCCTGCCGTAGCAGTTTCGATTTTTCTTTGTAATCAGCACTAGCCAGGTGACACAGATCGGCATCGCAGATGATTTCTTCAAGCAAAGTATTCGGTTTTTGAGGCATCCGGGTGGCTAAAATGCAGGCCCGAACCTGAGCTATGAAAGAGTCACTAAAGCCTTTCTTGTTCAGATAATCGGCGGCTAGTTCAGCACTTTTCTGTTCATGCTCGGCGGCTGAACCATAGAGGTAACCCAAATCATGAAACCACGCGGCTGCCATCAAGATCTGATAAGGTTCTGTACTCAACTGATAATGCTGACTGAGGGTATGTACCGCTGCTACGACTTCCCGTGTATGCGTTAGGGTATGATAGACCAGCTCAGGGACCACTCGATCCTGATACGTCTGAACGACATGTGCTTCAACCTGAGAAAAATCCAACTCCATCATTACATCAATTTTTTTGGTAAGGTAAAAGGTTTATGCTTAAAAACGGAAACCCAGCGAGGCATACGGTAAAGCACCTTCGTTGGAAAAAGCCACGGAGGCATTAAAAATCAGGAGTTGAGCTGGTGAAATATACAGCCCGGCTCCGTAACCATCGTGCCATTTTTGGGAGGTTTCATTCCTGGCCCATACGCGACCTACGTCATTGAAGAGGGTCAAACCAACCGTTCCCGGGAATAAATAGGAGTTGAAATCAAAAAGCTTCGTTCGCAGTTCGATATTATGATAGACCATTTTTTCTCCGGCAAAACGGTACTTTCGAAAACCGCGAAGGTTATCTTGTCCACCGAGGTACTGTAACTGATAAAAGGCTGGGTTTCCGTACGTTAATCCTCCGCCCAAACGATTCACAATCACAAATCGGGCCTTTTGGCTGAAACTGGCATGAATACTAAGATCTGTCGTAAACTGACTCAAATGATTGCGATCATTACCAAAACCCTGCAACGTGGTTGCCCGTGTGTCCCAGTGCAGTCCCCGGGTAGGCAGGGTGGGGTGATTCCGATTATCAATTAAAAACGAGGCCTGAAACCCAGCGTAGGCCTGTTGCCGCAAAAAGGTTCGGTTTTCAGGTAAGGTGTTTAGATAATCTTCCAGAAAGCGGCCTCTGTTGTCTTCAAGATCTACGTTGAAATACTGAAAAACCGGGCCAGCCGTAACCTGTACCTGCTGACTCAGGTTTCGTTTTAAGGTAACGGCAACCGTGCTCAAATCGTAACGCGTCCGGTAGTATCGGATGCGGCGATTTTTATCATAGGCCGTTTCATTTCCAATGCCAAAAAAGTTGGTAACGTTATCCGGGGCTCGCAAAATAGCATTAATCCAGAGATCATTTTTCCCAAGTACGTTGGTGAAAATTCCGTCGTATTTAATGGCGGTAGCGTTGGTGGCCAGGGCATGACTGATTAACAACCGATTCATGGAGGCATAGGGAGCCTTGCGGAAATGATGCTTCGTCAACTGAAAGCCGGCACCGAGCAAAACGCCATCGTCCACGTTAAAGCCCGCTGAAGCTAAGGGAGCGAGTCGATCGTACTGAAAGGCGTGCGTATCGAAGTGGTTAATACTGGCCGAAGTCGAGGTATGAATCTGAGCGTTTTGACTGCTCGGAAACGTATTATTTTCCGTGGAAAGGTCATAAATCAGATTTTCACATTTTTTGCTTTCGTTCACCTGATACCGATCCAAACCCGGTCCGCCGATCATGCGTATTTTTATTTTTCGGGATGATTTTCCCGTCACTATAAACTGATCGTTGCCCGCCTGTCCATACACGCGAATTTCGCGGGTTTGTTTGGGGTCAAAAAGGCGGGAATAAAGTTGCTGTTTAAGCGTACTGTCTTTGCCAATCTTGAAAATGTGAAGAGCTATTTTGCCGTCATTCTGGTGTTCAATACTGAACCGCTCCATCTTATCCGAAGCGGCAATGTCTACTTCTTTAGCTAAAAAACGATAATAGGTAAGGCCATACTTTTGCAGGCGATCCCGGCGGGCTTTCAGCGTTTTTAAAATTTCATCACCCGATTGCCGGCGAATAGGATCGGGCAAGGTCTGGATGGCTTTTTCAAACACCGCATCGCTCCAGGCCGATTGAAGTTTGGCAATCGTCTTTTCCCAATCGGCCTGACTTAAGTTATTCAGAAAGAGCCGATCAAAGTAACGGGCATTGTACATGAAACCGTTCACGTTGGACAGATTTTCCCGAAAACCCTGAAATTTGGGCTGAATCCACGAACGGGAAGCGATATACGGGAATAAACCATCAGACTTGAAAAAGACCTGATCGCGGTCACGGGGGACGGGCTGATAGACTTTCCCGTTTTTAGTTTTATGACTAATCCAACGCCATTGATCCTCGTGTCGATCCCAGTCGCCTATCAATAAATCCAGGAGTCGAGCCTCCAAAACGGCCTGTTGGTCAACCTGATTATCATTGTCTTTCTGTAAAGCTTCCAGCAATTTCGGCGTACTTACGCTTTTGTCCGAATCAGGATTGCGTTCCTCCAGCAAGCAAACGGTATTGGCAAAGTCAACGCCATACATGCCCAGGGCTGGATCATCGGGCACAAAAAAGAGCCGTGGGTGGGCATGTGGTACCGCCGCCGCCTCGGCCAGAACTGGAACTACCAGCGGAGCAAAGGGAAAAGCCGCCGAAATTTGATCCTGGATGACATCGCGGGCAACGGTTTGGCGGAGGTAATCGGGAAGGGCTTTTTCGGGGGCTTTCTGGATGGTTCGCAAAACCCATTCTTTACCGGAAGCGTCTTTCAGTCGTAATGATTTCGTTTGCTGGCCGCCGCCGCGTTGGAGAATCGTAAATCCACCCTCCACCTTGTTAATGTCAAAAACCGGAAAGGAAACGGGCGTAGCCCAGGTTTTTCGGTAATTTTCGCCAAAAAGAAGCCGATGAAATCTGCTGACTTTATCGTAATCCGACGCGATAGAAACGTGAACCGAATCAGGCCAGGTTTGGGTGGGCGTTCGAGTAGAACTTGATGGCGTTGTCAAGTTAATCCTGAAAAGTGTAGCCGAGTGAGCCAGCGTAGCCTCGGCGGCTTCATTAACCGTATAAAAATCTGACCGAACGCGACCATCCGTTAATTCATCAAGAACGACATAACCCCATTCGCCACTCACGAATGAAGCTTTCTTACCCTTTTTTACCCGTTCCCGATTGATGCCTGACCCACTAACAATGAAATTCCGATTATGATCAACGATGTGTTGGAGGGCATGGTCGTGTCCTGAGACAAACACGACGTTGGGGGCGGGCTCCAGGGCCTTTTCCAGCACTTGGGCCATGTGTTTGTAAATAGGGTTGGGTAAATCCTGAACCGTTCCAAACACGCCCCGGGCAATCGGATAGATAGAACCGATGAGGGGTAAAGGAATGTAAAGCTTGGGGTTTATATCCGTCAGCGGAAAAATATGTTGCTTTAGCGTATAGTAACCTCCGTGAATGCCATAACTACGAAAGGGCTGGTGCGTAGCCAGAATAATACCTTTATCTTTATTCAGGTAAACCAGTTCCGAAAGTCGGGCGACCACTTCATCCTGGGTTTTACAGGCACAATCCGATTCTTTCCCCGGCTTTTCGTTAGGGTGTAACCACCATTGGGTATCAATAATAATCAATACCAGATGCTCATTGAGGTTCACCAGTTCCGGTCCGGGGCAGCCGCCTTTGGGCAAGAGCTGGATATTGGGAGCGTGCAAACTGTCAAGCCACTGGCCCTGCCGTTTGATTTTTTCCCATCCGTCGGCGTGATCTTTGCTCCAGTCGTGGTTACCTGGAATGAATAGAACCTGAGACGATTTGTTGAGCCCTAAGGCAGCCTGGTACCGCAAAATCGTTGTTAGTGAATCATAATCCGGCGAGCTTGAATCAGATAAACCTCTGGGATATACGTTATCTCCCAGATACAAAAGTGTCGTATGTGGATCGTCAAAGGAATACCGATTGCGAACGGCATCTACCACCGGATTTTTCCCCTTGTATAACCGCCCCGCATCACCAATTAATACCAACCGATGCCGAACCGAATCAGGTCTGGTCTGCTGAGCGTAGGTAAGGCCCGATGAAAGGAAGAAAGCTAATCCTAAGAATGCTATTAATTTATATAAGTTCAGGAAGGTATTCATCCGTTCATTATCTGAGTTATAGTCTGACCTGTTCCAGTTGTAAATCCTGCACCGGGGCCGAGTTTGTATACTGGATTCGAAGTCGAATGGCTTTCAGGCCTACTAGTCCCTGAACGGGTTCAAGTTCAAGGTATTCAATTTCAGCCGCAATCTGATTTTTCTCCTGTAACTGATGAATCAGCGGTAAAAAATCCGAAATTTCCTGCTGATTCATGTACACCAGAGCAATCTGGTCGGGCTGCGTCAGGCGTTCTCCACTGCCCAAAACCACGGCTTTATCGATCCGTTTTTTAATAACTTCGTAACGAATGCTGTACGAACCTTCTACATCAAAACGATGCTCGTCTTCGCGGAAACTAATGGCAACGGGTTGAGCATGAGCCAGGATCAACTGCGTGGTTTGTAAAGGAAGGGGCAGATGCGGTAGTAAGCGATGGGTTAACTGAGCCATTTCGATCATGGACGTTAATTGCCACAAACGAAGCCGACGCAGATCATCCGCTACAAAAGGGGTTTTTGGAGCAATGGACTGACCGACGTAGATATTATATTCCATGCCGTCCGTCCGGTACTTTTCGAAGTAATGCGGATAGACCGACTGAAGTTTTTGTTCTTCCTGTTCGATGTAACTGTTAACGGTCGAGTTGATCCAGTCCAGACTTTGTTCGTAATCTCGCTGAGCCCGGTGAAAAATCCCGCTCTGCGGATCGGTTTGCCTGAAGTAAGATTCAATTGGCTCCTGAAGTTCTTTCTGAGATTGCTGCAAATGCCGTAAATAGGGGCTTACCTGCTGAATCAAAAACAAAGTAATACTCTCTTCATCGTCAGGACTAAGGTCTAGTAGCAGTACATTCTGATAATGCTTATTCCATTCCAGCAAAGCCTCGTGGCGATACTCCCGCTCTTTTACTTTTTCCAGCAATTGCTCAACGCCGGATAATTGCTGGCTCAAATCGTGCCGAACGGCCCGGTGACGTTCACTGGAAGAGTTTCGAATGTCAACGGCTCCGTAAAGTGGATATACCTGCGGAAAACGGACGCGGGCAAGTTCTGGCTGAGTAGGCTTGCGGTTCCCCGCTTTCAGGTATTGCCAGGCTACCTCATTGAATTTCCACTCCACCGCGGGTTGCAGGGACGTAAAACGCTGTCGGATTAACCGATCCACATTTTTGTTGAATTCATTAATCTGAAACAACAGTAACTCCCGCACCAGTGGCACTACTTTCTCAACTTTAAAGAGGACTTCTTCTCCCAGTGAGTCGGCGTTTTCGGAAGCCATTTCAATAACTCCAATCAATTCATCGCCTGCTTTAATGGGGTAAAGCATGAAACTTTTTAATCCGTTGTTATGCAGTAATCGTAACTCTGGTTCAGCAAATTGATTTAAATCGCAAAACAGGTGTGGATGATCGTGCTGCTTTAATCGCTGAGCAATGGTTTTCTGAATGTCAGGCTGTTGAAGTAAATCACCGTGCTGTTCGCACGTTCGAATTTGCGTGAAGAAAACGCTTCGGTTACTAAACTGCGGATGAAAAACGTACGTATCGTTTACCTTAAAGAAAGGCATCAACCCGATATGAATGTCAGGAAGACCGCACAAGTCACGTAAGGCTTTCTCGAAACGGTTATAAATAAGTTCTTCGGAATCCGTTTGTAAATGGATAAAAACCTCTTTCAACTGCTGTAAGGAACTTTCTTCCGTAATGTCTTCCACCAGAAACACACAAAAACCAGAGAGTGTAAACAAATGAAGAGGTAGGGTAGAAGTCATTTGCTCGAAAGAGCGGTACCCTTTCGCAAACTCCACCCACTCATTTTGCAGCGGGGGTAATTCAGATTGATAATACTGTGGCTCTACGAAATTGACATTTACCTTTAGTCGGTAATATTTCGTAATGCCACGTTCCGTTTTCTGAAAGGATATGGATGGAGTTAACTCCTTTATAAACCGAATAGTATAACAGTTTTCCAGAATCAGCTGATAAAAGTAGCGAAGCTTATCCGTGGGGTTTTTATGTTCTTCATTCCCCATTTCCAAAGCAGGGGTAATGTATTGGATGAAGGTATCCGAAGCGTGAAAAAGCTCCAGTGGGATGGGGAGTCCAAAGGCATAGGGAATTTCCCGCTCCGTACCCACGATGGGCAACACGCTTAACTTCAGTAACTGGGCAATGGCTTCAAGCTGATCGGGCGTATAGGTTTCCTCAATAGAGTCGGCGGGGATAAGTGGATTTAGTTGTTCCAGTAAATAATCAACCACTTGCGACTGCACGTCGCCGGCGGGAATAGTAGCCTTTCGTTGCGTTAAGTACTTAATAAAAGGCTTGAAAGATAACCGAAGGTCCATCGGATGAGCGGGAATTTCGGGGAGATTCAAATGGGTATCCATTAGCAGGACTATTAATTCATGGCAATTGGAATAATAATTGAAACCGTGGACTTTGGGTTCATTAAGTTGAAAATATTGTATGAAATACGCTTTTTATGTGATAAACGAATAGCCTTAGTTTCAAAATAATGCCGCTGTAAAGTAAAAACCTCCCAAATCGTCGAATTTGGGAGGTTTTTCTGAGTCAGGACTCTATCAAGGTATCATCGTCGGCCCCGTGTGTAAGGCGTTTGAGTGGTTTGAGTAACAAGAGAATTAATCCGCCAAAAAGTATACAGAAAATGGCAATGCCCGTGAAGGTCTGAAGTTCGCCCCAGTGTTCGGAATACGCTCCAATCATACCCGCCAGCTTCTCGCCGAGTCCGGTTGCCGCCCAGTAGGCTCCCATGATGATCGAAGCATATTGAGCCGGAGCCAGTTTGGTGATGAAAGATAACGCTACGGGAGACGAAGAAAGCTCGCCTATTACGTGAAATAAATAAGCCAGAATGAGCCAGTACATGGCAGCCTGACCCGTTTGCTCGTACTGCAGAGCAGCGGCAGTCATGAAGAAAAAGCCGGAACCCATGATCATGGTACCAATGGCCATTTTCGCTAATGACGAACTTTCTTTGCCTTTCAAAGCCCGGCGAGTCCAGAAATTAGCAATCAACGTACCTAGTGAGATAACAAAAAAGCCCGTTAAGGACTGAAACCAGGAAGCCGGAATTTCCATGCCCAATAAATGACGATTGGTTTTTGCTCGGCATAAAGGTTCATTAATCCTCCGGCCTGTTCGTAAGCTCCCCAGAACGTAACCACAATCAGGAAAGAAAGTAACAACACCCAGATGCGGTCTTTTTCGACTTGAGTTAGCGGCTGACGAAGTTTGGCACGATCTTCCGCGTGGCTACTTTTGCCGAGAAAGTCACCCACACCTACCAGATGCTTTTGACCCTGAGCGTAGAGAATCAGGCTTAACAACATGCCAATGCCCGCCAGAGCAAAGCCGTAGTGCCAGCCGTATTGGTAGGCCACCCAGCCCACCAGAATCGGAGCAAACGCCGCCCCTAGGTTAATGCCGATGTAAAAAATTGTAAATCCCTTATCCCGACGTATATCATGTTGAGCGTATAACCCACCTACCATCGTCGAAATATTAGGTTTCAGCAAGCCCACACCGAGTACAATCAGGAAAATACCGCCGTAAAAGGCCTGCATGTTCTGGAAGGCTAATGTTAAATGCCCTAATGCCAGCAGTAACGCTCCAATTAAAACGGTTTTTTTCTGCCCTAAAAAGCGATCGGCGAGGTAGCCGCCGGGCAAACTGGCCATGTAGACGCTAAAGCCGTACCAGCCATAGAAAGTAAGTGCTTCAGTATTGGTCCAGCCGAGTCCGGGGTTCGCACCGGTAACTGAAGCGGTGAGGTATAGAACCAGAATGGCACGCATGCCGTAGTAACTGAATCGTTCCCAAAGTTCGGTCATAAAAAGGACAAAAAGACCTTTCGGATGGCCGAACCACTGGGCTTGTGAAGGAGGCGTCATTCGTTAATGAGATGAGGGGAAAATGGAAAAATTAGGATTAGGTGAGGGGTAACAAATCTTGAATGTACATGGGGATTCTCTAGAATCGCTTATTAAGGTGCCGAATATAATGAGTTTTTAAGTTTTGAAAGCGGGGAATGTGCTATATAGTCAGGAGGCGTTCTGGTCGGTTTTAAAACAATCGATGTAGACCGTGTACTTATAAAACTCACGATTTATGTGAAAATTTTCTGCTTTCCTTTTTTCTGTCTAGTGAAAAATGGAAGGTAGTTTATGCAGTCATTGCTAATGTTATTTCTCAATGACTGCAGGGGTAGATCGTAGAAGTATGACTAGAGGGAGGTTGCTGAAAAGAGATAGTGAATCACGTTTCAACTAAGCTGGCATTCGATTTTTGAGTACAATTCTAAAACTTCAACACTATGAAAGGATTAGGAATTGGGCTTATCGTAATCGGAGCCATTATGGTCATCTGGACCGGATTTTCGTACACCAAAAAAGAAAAAGTGGTTGATGTAGGACCAATCGAAATCTCAGCCGATAAAAAAGAATCTGTTAACTGGCCGCCTTATATCGGTGGATTGCTGGTGCTGGGCGGAATCGTTATTGTGGCTACTGCGAAAAAAAGCTAATAGGGGTGATTGTCACAAATCGCCTCAACTTTGGCACTTTCAGCATCTTCGACAAGGGTAGATTTGCCGTAGGTTTGTCGTATCAAACGACACAAACCTATGGCAACTTTTGAGAAGATAACCATCGAAACGCTCATTAACGCACCCGTTGAAAAAGTATGGAAACTATGGAGCGAACCCGAACATATTATGCAATGGAACACGGCTTCTGAAGACTGGCATACAACGCAGGCAACGAACGATTTGCGTACGAGCGGTACGTTTTCATCCCGCATGGAGGCAAAAGACGGCAGCTTTGGTTTTGACTTTAGTGGAACGTATACCGAGGTAATTCCTCAGTCGCTGATTGCCTATGTGCTTGGAGATGAGCGTACGGTGACCATTACTTTCTCAGCCAAAGGCGATCAGACGCTAGTGGTAGAAACGTTCGACGCAGAGACTACGAATCCAGTCGCCATGCAGCAGGAAGGCTGGCAGCGTATTCTGGATAATTTCAAGAAATACGCTGAGCATAACTGAGTTATTTTGAAGAGTATCGATTTGCCCTATTGCTGCCAGCTGAAAAGCTGGCAGCTTTGTTTTGGGATAATCAAAATAGGTTTGATGTTAGTTTTTTGGGTTTACTAGTGGCTCAGGCTGCCAGCAAAAGGGCTGGCAGCGGCTACGTTGGCTATAGCTGGAAGATGTTCAATAGCAGAGTTATCTATTGCCGTTGCCAGCCTTTCTGCTGGCAGCATTGCTTGGGGATAATTAAAATAGGTTCGATGTCGGGTTTTGAGTTTACTAGTGGCTCATGCTGCCAGCAGAAAGGCTGGCAGCGGCATTACTGGGGTAGCTGTTGTACTAACAATTATTGCCGCCTTTGACCCGACCAGCTTTTCCGCTGGCAGCGGAATTCAATAAGCATTTAAACATCACTACACTAACGGCAACTGTATTATTAGGGGTGTGCTTTTTCGGCTTTATATCTTAAAGCAGTCCAAGTCAGATTCGTAATCCTAACCTAAGCTAATTTTCCTTCCAGAACCGGGCGTTTATCTTCGGTGTTGTCAATAATGGAAAGACTGCGGCGGAATTTAAGGGTGGCCTTATCGCCTTCGATGTGCACACGCAATGTATCATAATGAGCCGATTCGATGTAGCGGAGGGTAATCAAAAACGTTTGCTCATCACTCCAGGCTCCACTGGTTGCCAAGCGGGTTGGTAACTCTTTAGGTAAGGTAGAACGGGTTAACTTCAGGGCAGTTAGGGGCAGGCTGGTAGAGCCTAACTTCCAATAGCCAATCCCTCCTTCAATGCGATGTTCACGAGTACCGTCTTTCAACATCAACGTAAAATCTTTTCCATGAAAATTTAACTGAACCTGACTGATGCCCTGAGCATTCGACTCGACTGAAATTTTTTTACCGCTAAGGGTAGCCGTTAACGGAGAAGTGGGCGAACCCGGCGTAAGGGGTAATGCCAGCGAAGTAAGTTTTTTCTTTAATTCCTGCTGTACTCCAGCCGACCCCAATTGTCCCACGGCGGGAAGAATATGATTCCATACCGCATTCAGAATGCCTTGCATGTTACCACTTTCACTGGTCGTCACTACCACCATTTCTTTTTCAGGAATGACGATACAAAACTGGCCGAAAGCCCCGTCGCCCCGATAGGCATTATGCCGGCATCGCCAGAATTGATACCCGTATCCCTGTAGCCAGTCGTTACTTTCTTTGGGTTGATTGCCTCCTTTGGATTCTACCTGAGCCTGGGTCGCTTCCTTAATCCAATCGGCCGGTATTAGTTGTTTACCCTGCCATTTGCCTTCCTGCAAGTACAGTTGTCCAAATTTGGCAATATCCTCGGTGCGGAGTCTCAATCCCCAACCTCCGGTATTAATCCCTTTAGGGTCAATTTCCCAGTCGGCTCCGGTAATGTCCAGGGGTTTGAATAACCGGGGTGTCAGGTAATCCAGCAGTTTTTCTCCCGTTAACTTTTCGATCAGGGCCGAGAGCATGTAAGTCGCTCCGCTGTTATAGACGTAGAAGGTACCCGGCTGGTGCTGGACGGGTTGTTCAAAAAAGGCTTTCACCCAATCATCGGTTTGTGAAATGGGTCCAGTTGTATCCTTATCATGACCCGTTGACATGGTTAATAAATCTTTCACCCGCATGGCGGCTAGGTTAGCACTAACACTGGTGGGAGCTTTATCAGGAAAAAAGGAAAGAATTTTGTCTTCCACCCGAAGTCGTTTTTCGCTCACCGCAAAACCAATGGCCGTAGAAGTAAAGCTTTTACTGAGCGAGTATAACGTATGTTTAAGATCGGCCTGATAGGGTTTCCACCAGCCTTCGGCGATTACTTTACCTTTCCTCAAAATCATCAAACTGTGTAGGTTGAGTTTTTCATTTTCAACGGTTTGAATGAAGTTTAGCAGGCCTTCCGAAGAAACCCCCTGAGCTTCGGGAGTTGTTCGGGGAAAAGCAGAACCGGGCGAAACGGCCCAGACCGGTAAAGACGAAAGAAGGCTGGCTTGAGCGGTTAGAAAGCCCGCTTGCTTAAGAAATTCACGACGATTTAGAGGCATGTGAGGTAGTTTTGAAAATTTTGTAAAAATCTAAGAAATATCTTCATTGAATAAAAATAAAAAATATCTACTTTTAATAGGGGATAAGGCAGAGTCAGTGGTCATAGGGTCAGGTACTTCGGTTATGGAAACAAAGGAAGAAGAATCGTGACAGGAAAACCGAAATGTTATGCTCTTTAAACATTCATAATCAACAGTTATTACAGGAAAGCTTATGGTTAAGTTTGCACTGATTCCACTCGTATTGATAACCTTTTCGCTGGTCAATTCATTCACAGCCCGGGCGGATGGAAAGCCTCCTCTGGCCATATCCAAACAGTTGTTTTCGCTTCAGTTGAGTCGTAACTCTAACACGGTTATGTATGACGCAAACATTGGAGCAAACCAAAAACTTAATCCTGAGAAACCGATTGATGTTTACTGGATTCGTCATGAAGAACAGGGCCAACGCGAAAGCCTATCCAAAATTCAATGGAAATTGGCGTATGGATACACACATACCAAAACCAGTGCGGATACGTATTCAGTAAAGATCAATGCTTTTAAGGACCGAGCTTTTCGTGTGGAAGTGAATGAGGGAAAAGCAGTTGCTCTGGCTACGATTGATGGAAAGAAGTCTTACCTGCAAAAGATTTTCGTGCAGCTCGATCCGAATTCTTTCCTGATTCCCAAAGTTCAGTATGTAGAGCTGTTTGGGGTTGAGGTTCAGGGCAATAAATCTGTTTATGAACGCATCTTACCCAAATAAAATTTAGTATTAAATCGGATGTGAATTATTGCAAGGGCTCTTTTGTGGGTGTATAACTGGAAGTTTCGACCGCTGTAGAGCACAAGACCACAAGAATAAAATAGGGGTATAACCAAAGAAGCGATGCTGCAAGCATCGGCTTCTTTGGTTACTGAAAATGTTAACATTAACAACCCGTGCCGTCCAGAATAATCTGATTTCCGTTTTGACGAATGTGTAACTGGAAAGAATCCGCAATTACTTTAAGAATCGTGTCCAGACTGTCTTTGGTGTCGAATGGGACGTTCAACTGACAGTTCTTAATCCGATCATTAGCTAACTGAATATCTGCCTGGTATACTTCCCGAAGCGTTTCAATCACTTCCGACAAAGGCGTTTTTTCAAAAATTAGCTTGCCTGTCTTATAGGCAAAAACGTTCGGATTCAGATGGGCTGTGGTTTCAATGGTGTGCGAAGCCGAGTCAAAGGAAGCCTGCTGATTTTTAACAAGAGAAACTTCTTTCTTCATCGCTGTAAAAAGTACTTTTCCCGTTCGAACGGCTACTCTGACGTTGGAGTTATACGCCCGAACACTGAATGAAGTCCCAACCACCCGCACCGTTGTGCCATTCGCTTCAATAATAAACGGTTGCGAAGGATTGGGCGTGATGTCAAAAAAGCCTTCGCCTTTTAGTTGAACTACCCGCTGACCTTTTTCAAAACGTTGGGGATACGTCAACTGACTGCCCCGGTTAAGTAACACCGTACTGCCATCGGGTAAGTGTTGCTCCAAAGCCTGTTCAGTTGCTGTAGCTATCTGCTGGGGAGCTTGTCCGAATGGATTAAACATAAACCAGCATAATCCGAAAACTACCAGAATGGCAGCGGCGGCGGGCCAGAAATTTCTACGTTTAATCGGAATTACTTTGGCTTCCGATGCTATGTCGAGCGTTTGAACGGCAGGAAGGCCAAGTTTGCTTTTGACGCTATGCCAGGCTGCTTCCGTATCCACCGCGGCGGCGGGACTTTTGAGTACGGCACTCGACTCCCAGATTTGCTGTAGACGGTCAAATTCCCGCTGATGGTTTTCCCCGTTGGTAGGGTCGTGTCTTAACAGCCACTGCTGAACCTGCTCAGTTTCAGCCTCGTTGGTTTCGCCAGCCAGGTATTTTCCGAGTAGGCTATCATCTATACTATCCTGATTAGCCATGTTGGGAAGGGTGGTTAAAAATCGTAATGGTTAGTCATACACGTGAATGCCTAGTAAAAGGAGTAAGGGTAAATAATCCGCTAATTCGGTCCGCAAGATTCGCAGGGCTTTCCCGATCTGATTTTCAACCGTTTTAATGGATAAGCCCAACTGATCGGCGATTTCTTGATACTTCAATTCTTCAAAACGACTCATCATAAAAATCAGTCGGCACTGCTCGGGCAATCGTTCGATGGCCCGCTGTAACTGAATATCCAGTTCGGAGGCCATTAATTCCTGCACCGGACTTTGGTAAACATCGGAACCGTCGGCTTGCACATAACTCTGATACTCTGCCTGAACGGATAGATGTTTAATTCGGTTCAGACAGCGATTATGAACGGCCCGGTAGAGGTAGGATTTCAGCGAAGTCGTAATGACTAGTGAATCGCGTTTTTCCCAGAAAGCCAGAAACATGGCCTGCACGACCTCCTCGGCATCATCCCAGTCTTTTAAAAACGAAAATCCGTATTGGCATAAAGGGGAATATTGTTGCCGAAATAACAGCTCAAACGTGCGTTCATTGCCCGTTCGAATGGCCTCCAGAAATTGCTGATCTGTCAAGATCTCCGCCCCTTTTTTGTCATTCATGGTTTGATGGTCTGCTAGGATGACATCTCAAACGGTCTTTCCCCTACCGAAGGATGAATTTTTTTAATATAGGCATTGAAAGCGTGGGAGTGACTTCTCTCCCACGCTTTTGTGATTATACATCAGGCCGCTACGATCGTATTATTCTTCTTCGACAATTTTAAAAAGCGGAATAACAGAAAGACGGAAGCAAAAGTAAGTCCACTAATAAAACCTAGCCACATCCCAGAAGCACCCATGTTGCCGTGGAAAGCGAACCAGTAACCCAGCGGTAAGCCCACCACCCAATAGGCAATAGCGATGATGACGGTAGGCACCTGGACGTCTTTAATGCCCCGCAATAACCCGGCTCCGATGGCCTGCGTACTGTCAGAAATCTGGAAAACGGCGGCAAAAAGTAATAATAAGCTAGCAAGCTGTAATACTTCTGTGTTCTTGTTAAAGAAAGTTGGCAACTGATCGCGGAGCAGAACGAATCCAACGGCACAAAGTGTTCCATAAATTAGGGCTGTTACCAGCGTACTCTTACCGATGGTGGCAATGAGCGGCCAGTTGGAACGTCCCAGGGAGTTACTTACCCGAATCGACCCGGCCTGGGCCAAGCCCATGGATACCATGAATGTAAAGGAAGCACAGCTCAGGGCAATCTGGTGAGCGGCCTGAGCGATGGCACTGATCGTTCCGATAATAATGCCGGAAACAGCAAAAGCTCCGGCTTCCATGCCAATCTGTAAACTGCTGGGAATGCCAATGTGCAACAATTCCCGCATGGTAGTTCCGCTCAGATACCACTGTGATTTACGAACCGCCATGTATTTCCGAAAATTAGGATGATAGATGACATAAAGCGTAATGGCGATGAAAATTAAAGTCCGCGTAATGAGCGTCGCCCAGCCTGCTCCGATGAGTTCAAGTCGAGGAAAACCTAAGTTACCATAAATGAGTAACCAGTTTAGAAAGGCATTGATGGGCAGAGCCGACAGCGAGAAAAACATGGCCGTGCGGGTAAGCTCTAGTCCATCGGTGAATTGCTTGAGCGTCATGAATAACAACATCGGAATAATAGACAATCCCATGAGTTTCATGAAGGGCAACGCCAGTGCTACTACCTCTGGGTCCTGTTTGAAATAAAACAGAATATGGTTCCCGAAGAAGAGCGTCAGAGAAATGAGCAGAGCCGTTAAGGTGCAAAGAATGAAGCCATTGTATAGGTAATGTGAAACCTGCTGACTATCATGACGACCATGAGCCAGCGACACCATCTGCGAAACAGAAATAGTCATCCCAATACCGATAACAAACGGGATGTTGACGGTATTCAGAACCAGAGCTGCGGCTGCTAATTGTTTATAACTAATGGCCCCGACCATTGCAGTATCAATGATGTGCAGCACCATCTGAGCCAATTCTCCGATAATAATGGGAAAAGCTAATCGTAAAGTTTTAAATGCCTCCGTTTTCATGACTAGTGGAAAGATAATAACGCAATTGAGCCGCGAAGGTACGGAGGATTCCAGCGAAGCCCTAGTAGAGTGACAAAGAAAGAGATGGGGAAGTGGTTTATACTCAGATATGTCATCCAGAGCGAAGCGAAGGATCTTATGGGTTTTGACAGGTTACTTGGCCTTAGGAAACTTCGTTAGTCCGCGTTGGAAATGCGGATGAGCACGACTGGAGCGAGATTCCATCTTGTTCCTACCCAAAGGCAGACAATCAGAAAAGTTTATCTCGAATCCTATGCAAGTTCTAATCACAGGTTCAATAATCCTATGTTTCAGACTACATTCAATAAGTTTATCTTATTAAAATATAAGTAATAGATATTGGAAAAAGATAACAGATATAGCGAATTTTGTGTTTAAATCTGGAAATAAGACAATTAGAAACGATGAAACAGAAGCAGGGACTTATTATTACACTTGGATTATTAACTGCGGTTGCTCCTTTTTCAATTGATACTTATTTACCAGCCTTCACCGTTATTTCCCGGGATCTTCAGACCGACATTAGTTATGTCGCCTATTCATTAACCAGTTTTTTCATTGGTATTTCTTTAGGTCAGGCTCTGTGCGGTCCCTTACTGGATCGCTTTGGTAGAAAGAAACCCCTGTTGATTGGATTAAGCTTATACGTGCTTGCCGCTATAGCCTGTGCCAGTGTACAAAGTGTGAACTGGCTGATTGCGATTCGTTTTCTGCTGGCTTTAGGGGGTTGCGTAGGGATGGTAGCGAGTCGGGCGGTGGTTAGAGATTTGTTTACTCCGCAGGAAATGGCGGGCGTTCTATCTACTCTGATGCTGATTATGGGCGTTTCTCCCATCATCGCACCCACCATTGGCGGTTATATCTCAGAAGTAGCTGGCTGGCGGTATATATTCGGATTTCTGGCTTTGGTTGGAGTCACGTTGATTATGCTGGTGCTTCGCTATTTACCCGAAAGTAAACCCGCTGATCCCAGTATTTCCCTAAAACCTGCCCGTATTTTAAAGGATTATGGAACGGTGTTAAAAGAACCGATTTTCTCCATTCACTCCCTGGTAGCGGGTATGGCTTCGGGAAGCATGTTTTCTTACATTGCAGGTTCGCCTTTTGTGTTCATGAAATTGCATAACCTTTCTCAAACCGAATACGGCTGGGCTTTTGGATTTAATGCCTGCGGGATGATACTGGGAAGCCAGGTGAATCGTTTTTGGTTGAAACGTGCCAAAAGTGAAGAGATCCTGAAGAAGATCAGTGCATTTCAGTGGATCACGGCCCTGTTACTGATCATGGGTACCGTGCTGAACCTGTTCAATGCCATGGGTTTGTTAAGTATTATGTTCATATATCTGTTCTTCCACGGATTTATTAGCCCCAATGCAGCCGCGACGGCCTTGTTTCCCTTCAAACGTTACGCGGGTAGTGCTTCGGCGTTATTGGGTTGCATTCAGATGTTAATCGGGGCGGCGGCTTCGGGTCTGGTGAGTTACTTCCATAATGGTACCGCCCTGCCGATGGTGGTAGGAATGGCCCTTTCTTCGACCCTGGGTTACTTTTTATTAATCTCTCCGAAACTAGCCCGGCGAAATCTTCAGCCTGTAAGTGGTTCCTGAAAATCAAATCCAGTACCTTCGTAGGGCATTATCCCTATGAACGTCTGTATTCGTGGAATTACGTCAGCTAAGGTATTTTATTGAAGTCGCGAAAGAATTGCATTTTGGCAAAGCTGCTCAGAATCTTTTCGTATCACAACCCGCACTAAGTCAGCAGATTCAACTGCTGGAAAGTGAGCTGGGGGTAGAGCTGTTCGACTCGACCCGACGTAAGCAGTTCCGTAGGGTCGAATTGACCCCCGCCGGGCAGGTGTTTCTCAATGAAGCTCATAAAGTAATTCGGGCGTCTCAACGGGCAGTAGAGTTAACTCGTCAAACGGCCCATAAAGGAACGCTTGTCAAGTTGGGTATCTACAAAATGTTACTTCGCGAACGCATAGTAGAGATACTAACCCTCTTTTCCGAACATTTTCCCGAAGTAAACATCCAGCTCGTCGAGTTACCGACCTACATAAGCGTACAGGAGGCTCTGGTGGAAGGGACCATTCAATTAGGAATGACCCTTTGGCCTCTTCGGCTGGATGCTTTGCAGGGACACGTGTATCGAAAAGGGCATCTTTGTGTGATCTTACCTAAAAATCATCGGCTTGCGTCTGAGGCTGAACTTCATTTAAATTCGCTCAAAAAGGAAAAATGGATTGAAATTCCGGCTACGCTTCATCCTTTTTATACGCAGGTAGAATCCATTTTTCAGCAAGCGGGAATTAACCGCAAAGCCTCTATAACTCAGGAAGTTTCTTCGCTGGACTTAGTGGGTGAACTGGTAAGTATGAACCAGGGAATTGCTCTGGTACCCATCCTCTTCGACTGGACTCGTTACCCTGACATTCTCGTTAAAAACATTCAGTGGGACGCAGATCAGCATCCTTTAGAAATTGAATACGCCATTGCCTACCATCCTGAACACCTAACTCCCCGGTTGAAGGAAATGATTCAGACCTTGCCCAGCCTGCCCTAGGCATGCTTTTCTAAGGCTTTGTGGCTTATTTTTAGACACACCCTTATGAAAAAGGTTTTTATTACCCTGATAATTCTTATCATTCTGGCTGGAACAGGTTGGTTTCTATTCAAGCGATACGAACGTAAAAATGCGAATCCGGTTTCTGGTCTGAAGCCACGCGTAGAAATGAGTTTGGCGGAAATTTCGTCCATTACCGATTCTACGATGGAAATGTCCATGAAAATGCTGATTGACAATCCCTTACCCTTGGGAATGGATATTGAAAATTTTGCTTATCAGGTAAAAGTGGATGGGGTTCAGATTATCGAAAGCGATTACATGAAGCCGCTCCAGATTGAGCCCAGAGACAGCGTTACGATTGATATTCCTACGGAGTTAAAGATTGATACGTTTTCTAAAGTGGCAAAAAGAGGAGAAGCGGCGGGTCAGGATAGTGCTTTATACCAGTTTGAAGTCTTCTTAAAACTGGCGAAACCAGTGCTGGGTCACGATACACTTCGAATCGAAATGGAAAAACGATTGCCTTTGTATCACCTTCCAGAAATTGAAGTAGTAGGCATTGACCTGGAAAAATTCAAGCTCAAAAAATCTGAACTGAATGTGGACCTTCGGTTTATTAATAAAAATGACTTCGCCATTCAGTTTAAAAACATGAGGTATTCCATCGACCTGGGTAAAGAAAAAACTACAATCAATGGTCAATCACCGGGAGTTACCCGTGTTCCTGCCAAAAGTGATAAAGTGTACCAGATTCCGGTGCAGGTGGAACTCGGAAAAATGATTAGTGCAGGCACACAAATGCTGTTTCAGGGTAAAAAATTCCCTTTCACCGTCCATCTTCGTTCGCAGATAATATCAGATAATGATATGCTCAAAAACAGCAAGTTAAACATGAAAATTAGAGGCAATATGGAAGACATGAAAGCCGCGAAGAAGATGGTGGAAATGAAGTGATAGTGAAGAGATTGGTTAAAAAGAAGTAAGCCTCTCCACTTCGGAAGAACCATAGGGTGAAGAATTTATGCTGCCATCTGTCATCGAGAGCGAAGCAGAGGTGACTTGGTTGTTTCCCTGGATGAAATTCGGGACAGGGTTGCTATTTATGCCGTGGTTAGTGTCTCACCAACCACGAGGAAGTCGCGTCTTTATCCTTTCAAAACCAGAAGACGTTTCTTCGCAGCTACCGTCCTCACTTGTCCTCTCGAACGAAGAAAGACCTTCTGTAAAACGGCACGGCTAAAGTTTCCTCATGACCGAGATAAGTTAATAAAACCCAAAAGATCCTTCGCTTCGCTCTGGACGACAGGTCGGAGGTAAGGTTTTCTTCCCACGGCTCGCTCGAACGGAGGGAGAGGTTAACTCACTTTTATTTAAATCTCGCTTTTAGGATAATTTTAGGAATGTTTGGGTATAAATTGAATCATGAATTCTTTATACTGAAAAGTTTGCAAAGAATACATGACTCAGAAAAGAAGTAGCTTTAATGAAAATAATGACTTACTTCTTACTGAAAACGCCTCTATTAACCTTCTATTTCCATGCAAAAATCCCGGAGAGATTTTATTGTCAAAGCCGCACTAGGAACCGCTGGTATCACTTTCGGTGGTCTGGCCCAGGGCATGTCTGCCAAAAGTTATTCCCGTATTATAGGGTCTAATGATCGTTTAAATCTGGCAATTGCCGGTTTAGGTCGTCGACTAGGAGCTTATTTTGATCCCATTGCCCGTAAAGACAGTAATGTGCAACTCATTACGCTTTGTGATGTGATGAAAAAGCAGCGGGAATCCGCCGTGAAGCAATTTTCCAAACACATTGATTACACCCCAAAGCTGGAAAATGATATTCGGAAAGTGATTGAAGACAAGAATATCGACGTATTAATCAATGCTACGCCCGACCACTGGCACGCTCCGGGAACCTGGATGGCCATTCAAGCGGGTAAGCATGTGTATGTGGAGAAACCTTGCAGTCATAATCCCCATGAAGGCGAGTTACTGGTTGCTTTTCAGAAGAAGTATAACAAGGTAATTCAGATGGGCAATCAGCAGCGTTCGTCTCCTGAAACCATCGATATTATTCATCAAATTCATAACGGAGCCATTGGGACTCCTTACAAAGCGGTGGCTTTTTATTCAGCTACTCGCGGAGAAGTGCCAATTCCAAAGAAAGCACCAATTCCAGAAGGCTTAGACTGGGATTTATTTCAGGGACCCGCTCCTCGCACGGACTATACGCACGACACCTGGGACTATAACTGGCATTGGTACGGTTGGATGTACGGTACGGCAGAAAGTGGTAATAACGCTACCCACGAACTGGACATAGCCCGTTGGGCCTTACAAGTTGAATACCCGGAATTTGTAGAGGTAGAGGCGGCCAAACGTCATTTCCTGGACGATGGTTGGGCGGTATATGATACGATGGATGCAACTTTCAAATTTGGTGGTAATAAAATCATCAAGTGGGATGGAAAAAGCCGCAGCGGGTATAAAACGTACGGTACTGATCGCGGAACGATCATCTATGGTTCTACGGGTAGTGTATACGTAGATCGGGATGGCTATAAGTTATACAGTCGCGAAGGTAAATTGCTGAAAGACAGCAAGGCCAAAGGTTCTGAAGCGGGTACGGCATTAGGAGGTGGTGGCGACATGACAACGGGCCATATGGTTAACTTCTTCGAAGCCATTCGGGGAAAAGCCAAACAAAATTCACCCATCGACGAAGGAGCGAAAAGTACTTTACTCTGTCACTTAGCTAACATTGCCTACCGTACCAACAAGTCTTTCAAAGTGGATTCGAAAAATGGCCGTATTCAGGACAAAGAAGCCATGAAACTTTGGAGTCGGGACTACGAAAAAGGCTGGGAGCCAAAACTATAAGAATGGCATTTCTGGAAAGCCTGGGTTATTTATTAGCCCAGGCTTTTTACTTTTTTATAAATACTAGTTCCGTTTATCGATGGATAGTAACCGTTTATAAATAAGTAGGTAACTAGACGATTAGCTGTATTTACATTGCATGGTACCTTGTAATGCAATATAGCTATGAAACCAATTTCGCTTTTACTAGTCGCAGGCATCTTGGCCTTTTCGTCATGCTCCAACGACACTAGAATTTCGGTTACTGATAACGATAGCCTCTACAAACTGGATGCAGAATTTGATGATTCCCGGACCACGATGGTTCAGGAATACTTCAATGATTTTTTCAGACCGACGAAGGTAATTGCCTTGAATTCAGGAAATACCAGTCAAGAAGTAATGCTACCCGACCAGACTAAGTTCAAAATTGAAGTCTCAAAAGGGGAGATTCATTTACAGTTCAACAAAAAGGAAAATAACCCAAAGGCATACGCTCAGGTAAAAGCCTGGAGTAAGGGTTTGGGAAGAGTGGTTACTGAAGAATAAACCATTTTAATAAAGCTGATCAGGAAAACTAATACAAAAATTGCCGTTCTCCTGAAGTTTGCGAAACTCCTTTGGACTCAGGCCCGTATACTGTTTAAAGTCTTTAATGAAATGACTCTGGTCATGATACCCGAACGCTTCGATGAGATCAAACCAGGGGGTATTGGGTTGATTGCTTACCTGTTGAATCACTTTTTTGAATCGCAGAAAACGAAGCAGTTCTTTGGGTGAATAGCCTACGTATTTCTTAAAACGTAACTGAACCGTTCGCTCCGAAAGTGAATGCTGATCGGCGATGACCTTAACGGGATTCAGTACGTCTTGATGAAACAGGGAAGCATGTTCCAATAGCGTTGAAGCCGCATCCTCCGAAGGACTTAATTCGCGTAAAATATGCGAGGTAAGATAGGCTACGCGTAGGTCAAAATCAGGAATATCCGCTAGCGAAAGATAGAGAGCATTCAAACTCGGAAAAGCTAAAACGGATTCGCTTTCGGTTAAGCTTTCAATAGTAATTTTTTCAAGGGATAAAAAGCGAAAAAATCCATCCAGCGTAAACCCAATAACCAGTAGATCATCACCGGGTCTCAGTTCATAATTTAGCATTTGTCGAAGGGGGCCAATCAGGGTAACCTGGCTGAATGAATGCTCTGCTAATGCCTTGTTCCCAAAGGAATAACGGATGGGATCACCGAAATTAAATACCAGCATTAACTCCAGATTGGGAGATAAATGCTGAATGATAGGTTCTGAATGGATTGGAATCTGAACGGCGTAAAAGTGATCAATTACGCCTGCCAGTCGCGAGTCGGGCTTTTGTTTATACGTAATCATTCCTTAATTGATTTTCCTTACTTGGCACAAGAGAAAGGCAGGTAATCAGGCTAGTCTGAGGAATAACTTGCTTGCAAGAACGGATTTTTCTAGGTTTCGGCTTCATTACCAGACATACGCTCATGGAAAATACATTCAAAGCTCTGCTCATCAGGGAAGAAAACGGCCAGTTTTTGAAACAAGTTCAGCAAGTATCGCTAAGCTCCTTACCTGATCACGATACCTTGATTCGGGTAACGTATTCTTCTTTAAACTATAAAGATGCCCTGTCCGCGACTGGTAATAAGGGAGTTACCCGTACCTTCCCGCACGTTCCGGGCATTGATGCGGTAGGCGTGGTAGAGGAATCTTCAGGAAAGCTCTGGAAAAAAGGAGATCAGGTTTTAGTAACTGGTTTTGATTTGGGAATGAATACCTGGGGCGGGTACGGACAGTACATCCGGGTTCCGGGAGAGTGGATAGTAGCCTTACCCCCAAACTTACAACCTCAGGAAGCCATGGCTTTGGGAACGGCGGGCTTTACTGCCGGACTTTGCGTTGACAAACTTGTTCAGGCTGGAATTAAGCCTTCCGATGGCCCAATCGCCGTAAGTGGAGCGACGGGTGGCGTAGGAAGTATCAGTCTGCAACTGTTAAGTAAGCTGGGTTACCAGACCGTAGGTATTTCAGGTAAGAAAAATACTGATTTACAACAACAATTAAACGGAACGGAGTGGTTGGATCGGCAGGAATTCACGGACGAAAGTAAACGGGCTTTGCTGAAACCTCGTTTTGCGGGTGCCATTGATACCGTTGGTGGAAGTGTATTAACCACGCTGGTACGCTCACTTCAGTATAATGGCGTAGTGGCTGCCTGCGGAATGGCTCAATCCGGTGATTTAAACCTGACGGTTTTCCCTTTTATCCTTAATGGCGTGAGCTTATTAGGCGTGGATTCGGTTCAGGCATCCATGCCAGTCCGGCAACGGGTTTGGAACTTACTAGCCAACGAATGGAAACCCGAACAGCTAGTGAGCTTTACTAAACAATTAACGCTGGAGGAGCTCCCGGAGCAAATAGACCAAATGTTAGCAGGCCAAACGGAAGGAAGAACGCTGGTGAAGCTTTGGTAATAAGCTCTTTGATATTGTTGGATCGTAAGACATAGAAGGTGTTATGCCGTTGTTGGTGTTTGAAAAAGTGTCACCAACAACGGCGGAGCAATTTTGCTAGCATACTACTATACTGGTTCGGCTGTAAAACGTTGACTATCAAACGATCGACTAACAACCAAAAAATATCAACTAATTAAATGGAAACAACCAAACGTTTCCCATCTGACACCTCCATTTCCCACAATTTTTCAATGTCCGATAACTTCACTTCTATGGTCTCTACTTTGAGCTGGTTATCAGCTGCCAGTTGAAACATTTCTGGAAGTATTTCTGTAAATAACAGCTTCATTTCATCTCTTGTCCAGCTTCCTAAACCTGATCCTGAAAGCTGAAGATCAACACTGCGTAAATTCTCTGCTGATAACTGAATTTTGTCGCCTGTTACAGAACCGATGGAAATAAATCTGGTCTTGTGAGTAAAGGAGCCATTACCTTTTAGAGACGCAAGTAAAAGTTCAGCCGTGTGGCCCCACAAATAATCCAGGATGATATCTATGGGCGTATTATTGTGTATGGCTTTCAGCTGGGCGATAAACGCTTCATCGGTTTGTGTCGTCAAAACCGTTTCGTCGGCCCCTAATGCTACTAGGGATTGGAGCGAGGCCTGATTTCTGCCCGTAACGATTACTTTTTTCGCTCCGTAATGCTTGGCCACCTGAATGGCAATTTTACCGGTAAATCCCGTTGCTCCGTTGATTAAAACGGTTTCGCCTGGTTTTATAGCTGCTCTGAAACGAAGAGCCATTGCCGAGCCCGCAACCGCATTGGGTAAGGCACAAGCCGAAGCATCATCCATCCCATCGGGTACCTTTACTATTTTTCTTTTATCAACAATGGCTTTTTCTGCCATCATACCTTCGCCCAAAGCATAGACTCTGGTGCCGTCTGCCAGCAAACCGACCCCATCGCCGCCAATTACTATCGCGTTCTGTCTCCCGACTTCGGCTGAGTAATGAGTGCCTTTTACCCTGCCTTTGTCGAAATTTTTGATGGCTGCTGCTTTTACAGAGATTACTAATTCGTCGTCATTTTTTACGCCTGGTTCTGGAAAATCGGCGTATTGGGGCATTTCGCCCTGCTGGAAAATTACTGCTGCTTTCATTTTATTGGTTTAAACGATGGTAAGTGAAGTACGAAGTGAGTAAGAGGGCCAATGCCAGTAATGCAAAAGAAGATGAGATCAGCGAATCGCCTGAGGCAAGATGGGCAATGAACCCCGAGACAACCGTGATGAAAAAACCTGCGTAAGCCCATTCTTTCGGGTTGTTCCTAACTACAGGAAGCAACAAAGCTGCCGTTCCTAAAATCTTGGCAATAGCCAATTCTACCCGGAAGTAATCGGGAAAGCCAAAATGAACGCAAAGTCTTTTTGCTTCTTCGGAAGTTAAATACGCCTTGGCGTTTGCCAACATCCAGACCGCAAAAAGACCCGTCGATATCCAGTAAATTATTTTTTGAGACTTCATTTTACATTGCCATTGAGTACAATGCAAAACTATTCGGAGGCCTATCAGGCAAGCGATAACATATGTTATCAAATTCAGACCTGTTATTTTCCTTTCAGCAGCTTACTTTTTACCCGACTTAAATGGACAGTAGTAATCCCCAGGTAAGAAGCAATGTAATGTTGCGGGATACGCTGAATGATTTGGGGTTGGGTTTCTAGGAGATGAAGATAGCGTTGCTGCGGCGTGTCTCTTATGAAGGAGAGGCAATGTTTCATGTAATGGATATTCCGGTCAAATAAGGTATCGATGAGCTTTTCACGTACTTTAGGGATTTCAAAGCCGTCACGCATGATCTGATCCATATCTTGCTTATCGATGACCCATAAAGTGCTGGGCTCTATGGTTTCCAAGGTTACAATACTTGGAATATTCTTCTTGAAACTTTCTACGGACGATACTCTTTCATTCTCGAAAAAAAACTGAAAGGTTACGTCTTTTCCATCTTTGTTAAACCAGACCCTAATACATCCTTTTTCAATAAAAAACGCCTTTTTTGAGATTTCGCCCTCCTGTATCAACACCTTTTTCGCAGGAACCTGTATTCTTTTGAAATAACTCGCATACTGATTCCATTGCTTATCGTCAAATGGCAGTATGCTTTTCAGCTTTTCTAACATAGATGGTTGCATTTTGGGAAAGATGAATGTATAATGGCAGTAGGTATCCTATAATACGTAAAAAATAAGGACTCATAGTGCCTAATCACAGTTAATTAATAATATGCAAATCAAGAGAGTGATTTTTGTCTATGACAAGATAAGCGAGGAATTGATTGATGAAATACCCATGGATATTCCTTTAGAGTCTCTAAAATGTATATTCATACCTTATGAAGAAGACCCAGATCTTATTATGTCTTATGATATAACCGTTGAACGAGCCTGTCAATTACAACAATAGTTGAATACTAGTTTTAGCCATTTTTTGAAAGTTGTTATTGAACCTTACTATTCACTATGAAAGCTAAGAGGTTAATTACTAGTTTATGGATTCTACTGTCTGGTATAGTGTTGCTTATTGCTGTTTATATGCTATTTAATACCTATGTTTCGATAAAATATGAAGTTGAAGAGAATTTTTCAACGAATGTTAATAATGACATTTTATTGAAAAAGGAGTTTTATAATGAGTTAGTATTAATTCTTAAATTTTTTATAGGCTATATAGTGACGAATTTATTTGTTTTCTGGATTGTCTCACTGATAAAGGATTGAATAAACGAAGATTGACGAATTAAAATTTGCCCTATGCTCCACAGTTACTCGGCTCTGCCGAGTGACGATATAGTGTAGTAGACCTCTGGCCGATGGTTGCAAGGATCTTTGGTGGGAAGAGATGTTCTTTTATTCGCTACTAGTTTGCATCTTACCGGCCAGAAGCCCAGTAGCCACTCGGCTAGAGCCGAGCGACTGTGCTTGGTCTTAAGGAATCTTTACTAGCCTTAAGACCAAGCACTTTACCAAAGGGAATAAGGTTCTTCGCTACGCTCTGAATGACAGGAAAAAATAAAAGAGTAATAGCATAGCTAGGAACGACAGGAGATATTAAGCAACAAAAAAGCACATGATTGAACATGTGCCTTTTTTGTGCGATATGGTTAAAATCGTTTTCCGAAGGAAACACCCAGCCAGGGGCTTAATCCAAAATTGTTGATGATAGGAGTGAGCATGATCCGCCAAATCCACTCATCATAGGTGTGGCGACGGTAACCAATGCTGGGAATATAACTCGTGAAATGGTCGGCATCCGGGTTGGTTGAGGCTCCACGAAGTTTGCCATCTGCCCGGGCAAAGGTAACGCCCACGCCCATTTCAATGTAAGACTTTTCTTCTTCTAACGTAAACAAGTAGTTGGCTCCCAGTGGAATAGTGAGGTATTTGGCGTTGTGATGGTAATACCCCAGGCCTGCCCGAAGACCAAATTTAGGCTTATCGGTTAGCTGTAGTTCATAATTAAGAGAACCGTATAACCCAGGTCCACCCGCTTCGACGTATACGCTGTGTTGAGATAAACTTGCAAAAGTGGTAGGATAGGTTTGACCTGAAGCCACACCCATTATCAATAAGCAGAATATTAGTATAAAGGTTGATTTCATAAGCGAGCGTAAAATGAACAAAGGCAGCTTTTCTCTAAACAGAATTATAACCCCGGTTGTTGCTAAATCTTTTCATAGACTTGGTTTGCGATGAAAGTTTAACAGTAGCTGATAATCCAGATTCGTTGGCTGATTGCAAAGAAAGTATTTAAAATCTTCTCATTTTCGGCCACTTAAACCACTGGCACAACCGAAAAAATAGGGCTCATGCCTTACTTCCAGTCCAGCCTCTTCAAATACCTGTTTTACGTAGGAAGTATTTTTAAACTTTTCAGTATAAATCCAGAGCATTCGGTAATCCTCGGGATTTCCCAGAAAAAGTTTTCCCAGGATTGGAATAACTTTTCCTAAGTAAAATTTATAAAGCAAAGCGAGCATTTTATTAGATGGCTTTGATACTTCTACAAAAGTAAACACACCTCCTGGTTTTAAAATGCGGGTTACCTCTTTAGCCAGGATTTGAAGCTGCTCCTGATTAAAGGTCTTCAAACCATAGGCACAGGAAACATAATCGAAATAACCAGTGGGTAATTGATTAGCCAAAATATTCTGACACGTAATCTGTATTTTATTATCAAATTTTCTGGCATTTTTCAGCTGACTTTGCCGAACCATTTTTTCTGAAAAGTCCAACGCCCAGATGTCTGCTTTGGGGAAATTTTTATGGAGAAATTCCCAGTTTTCACCCAATCCTGAAAGTAAATCAATGATTTGTATGGGTTCCTGAGAGGCTCCTAATTTCCGTAAAAACTGTTTTCTCCAGCGAATGGAAAACCCAAACGAGGTAATGTAATTCATCCGCTCATAAGAGCCGGACATTTGATTAAATAGTTCTTTAACGTAATCAGGTTCGTAAATGTCTGGCATCTAATGACTTAATAATATTTGGTTTGTACAGGTGCACAAATATAAAAGCGAATGCTACAGGTAATAAAAATTTGGGATCATTGGTAATGGCTTCAGAAGATTGCTTAAAATGTCGAATCGTTAGCATTATTAATGCGAATCATGGGTTTTGAAATCTTTATTGATCACGAAACGAATGGAATCATTATGGATGAGGGGGAAACAAAGCCGCTCTCTGTCATCTCGAACGTAAGGAGAGACCTTCTGGAATGGGATTGGCTTCGTTGTTCAGCAAGCGTCGATGGGAGCAAGCCTAATTTCGTTTAGGATAAGGTGTTCTCTGACCAGCTTCTGATTTGCATGCTATCGGCCAGAGGCCTAGAGCTAAGTGGTCACTCGGCTAGAGCCGAGCGACTGCGGGAGAAAACCCCTTCCCAATTAAAAGAATTTGGTCGGAATGATCCGTTGAGTTTTTGTGTTGCCCAATCAGATGAACACGCTTTCAGCCCGCGTTTGGGGTTCGGAAAGGTGGGCAAATGTAATTTTAAGCAGAAAAGGGGTGGGAAATCACTCATTTTTCATGCTCCTTCCTTCAACTTGGATTTTTTTCTGAAAAACGGTCGAATCACGCTACCTTTGTAGCAAGTACTAAGCTTTTATCTAGCATTACGACTCCAAACATGATTTATTTCTTTTCTGCCGATCAGGTTACTGTTTACGCGGTTGAAACCCAGCAGTCTTTGACTGACGCGGACATTTCTAAATTGAACTGGCTCTTCGGAGATTCATCCTTATTGCCAGAAACTACGATCAATCAGGTGTTTACGGGCCCGCGGGCAGCCATGATCACCCCCTGGAGTACCAATGCTGTAGAGATTACCCAGAATATGAATATTACGGGAATCAGCCGAATCGAAGAGTTTACGAAAGTAGCGGCTGATTTCACCGGTTTTGATCCGATGGTTTCTCAGAAATATGAGGAACTCAATCAGGAAATCTTCACCATCAACATCGAACCCGAACCGATTATCGAGCTGGATGATATTGCCGCTTATAACAAACAGGAGGGTCTTTCGCTGAGTGATGAAGAGGTAGAATACCTTAATAATCTTTCAGAAAAATTAGGTCGGAAGCTTACCGATGCCGAAGTATTTGGCTTCTCGCAGGTGAACTCCGAGCACTGCCGTCACAAAATCTTCAATGGCACTTTCGTGATTGACGGTGAAGCTAAACCTACTTCTCTGTTCAAGCTGATTCGTAAAACGTCGGAAACCAATCCTAATGGAATTGTTTCGGCGTATAAAGATAACGTGGCGTTCGTGAAGGGCCCTCGCGTGCAGCAGTTTGCACCGAAACGTCCCGACGTTCCCGAATTTTACGAGGTAAAAGAGTTTGACTCGGTCATCTCTCTGAAAGCCGAAACGCATAACTTCCCAACGACGGTTGAGCCTTTCAGCGGTGCTGCTACGGGTTCGGGTGGAGAAATTCGTGACCGCTTAGCCGGTGGTCAGGGAGCCATTCCTCTGGCGGGAACGGCGGTTTACATGACGGCTCTTTCTCGTCTGGAAAAAGATCGTCCCTGGGAGAAGGGTGTCGCTGAGCGTAAATGGTTATACCAAACGCCGATGGACATTCTGATTAAAGCGTCTAACGGTGCCACTGATTTTGGTAATAAATTCGGCCAACCCCTGATTACGGGTTCGGTATTAACCTTTGAACACGAAGAAGACGGTCGCACGCTGGGTTATGATAAAGTAATCATGCAGGCGGGTGGAATTGGCTACGGCAAAGCCGAGCAAGCCATTAAGCACCAGCCCCAACAGGGCGATCAGATCGTTGTAATGGGTGGAGATAACTATCGCATTGGCTTAGGCGGTGCGGCGGTGTCTTCGGCTGATACGGGGAAATTCGGTTCAGGGATTGAGTTAAACGCCATTCAGCGTTCAAACCCTGAAATGCAGAAACGCGTTGCTAACGCCGTCCGTGGATTGGTGGAAAGTGATAACAACCCCATCGTTTCGATTCACGATCACGGAGCCGGTGGACACCTGAACTGTCTATCCGAATTGATTGAAGATACGGGCGGATCTATTGATCTGGATAAGTTACCCGTGGGCGATCCTACGCTTTCAGCGAAAGAAATTGTAGGTAATGAGTCGCAGGAGCGGATGGGCTTAGTGATTGGCTCTGCTGATGTGGAAACCCTGCAACGCATTGCTGAACGCGAGCGGGCTCCCATGTATAATGTAGGTGAAGTAACCGCCGACCATCGCTTTACCATTGCGTCTCACACAAAAGACGCTAAACCGATGGATCTGGCACTGGCTGATATGTTTGGCAGTGCTCCCAAAACCATCATGGTTGACGAAACGGTAGAACGTACCTATCAGCCCGTTACTTATGATGTGAATGAATTAGAAACCTATCTGGAGGCCGTTCTTCAACTCGAAGCGGTGGCTAGTAAAGACTGGTTAACCAATAAAGTAGACCGTTGTGTAGGTGGTCGCGTAGCGAAACAGCAGAATGTCGGTCCCCTGCACTTACCCCTCAATAACGTTGGGGTAATGGCTCTGGATTTTCAGGGTAAAGACGGGATTGCTACTTCCATCGGTCACGCCCCAATCTCGGCTCTGATTGATCCGGCAGCGGGTAGTCGTAATGCGGTTGCCGAAGCTCTTTCAAACATCATCTGGGCTCCGCTTGAGGAAGGTCTGAAAAGCGTTTCGCTGTCGGCTAACTGGATGTGGGCCTGTAAGAACAAGGGCGAAGACGCTCGTTTATACCAGGCCGTTCAAGCCTGTTCTGATTTTGCGATTAGTTTAGGAATCAACATTCCAACGGGTAAAGATTCGCTGTCCATGAAGCAGAAATATCCCAACGCGGATGTGATTGCTCCCGGAACGGTGATTATCTCCGCAGGTGCCCCCTGTAATGACGTGCGTGGCGTGATTGAGCCCGTTTTACAAAAAGACGGCGGTTCGATTTACTACATTAACCTCTCGGGCGACCAATACAAGCTGGGGGGTTCTTCGCTGGCTCAGATTCTAAACCGAATTGGTAACGAAACCCCGGACGTAGTAAATGCCGAAGCGTTCAAAACCGCTTTCGATGCCATTCAGGAATTGATCAAAGCCGGAAAAATTCAGGCGGGTCACGATGTAGGCAGCGGTGGTTTGATTACGACCTTACTCGAACTTTGCTTTGCGGATCGCAACCTCGGAGCTACCCTGGACCTGACTTCCTTAGGGCAGCAGGATAGCGTAGCGAAACTGTTCGCTGAAAATATTAGTATCGTATTCCAGGCAGATGCTTCAGTTGAGGAGATTCTGACTGCCAAAGGAGTGGCCTTCCATAAAATTGGTGAAGTAACGGCTGAAGCTACGGTAACGATCAAAGATCAGGACGCAAGCTGGTCACTGAACGTCGATCACCTGCGTGATGTATGGTTCAAGACGTCTTACCTGCTCGATCAGAAACAAAGTGGTGTGGCCAAAGCAACCGAGCGTTTTGAGAATTATAAAAATCACCTGTTGCAATACCATTTCCCTACACAGTTCACGGGTAAAAAACCAGTAATTGAAGGCTACCGCCCGAAAGCAGCCGTTCTTCGGGAGAAAGGAAGTAATTCCGAACGCGAACTGGCAAATGCTTTATACTTGGCGGGCTTCGAAGTGAAAGACGTTCACATGACGGATTTGATTTCGGGTCGGGAAACGCTGGAAGACATTCAGTTCCTCGGTGCAGTAGGTGGGTTCTCTAACTCCGACGTACTAGGTTCGGCTAAAGGCTGGGCTGGTTCGTTCCTGTATAACGAAAAGGCGAAACAGGCTATTGAGAAGTTTTTCCAACGCGAAGACACCCTTTCCGTAGGGATTTGTAACGGCTGTCAGCTCTTCATCGAGTTAGGATTGATTAACCCTGACCATGAAGTGAAGCCTAAAATGAAACATAACGAAAGCCACAAACACGAAAGCTTGTTTACTTCGGTAACCATTCAGGAGAACAATTCCGTGATGCTTTCAACATTGGCGGGTAGCACACTCGGGGTTTGGATTTCGCACGGTGAAGGTCGTTTTGAGCTTCCTTACGACGAAAGTGAATACCAGATCACGGCGAAGTACACCTATCACACGTATCCGGCTAACCCCAATGGTTCCAGCTTTGATACTGCAATGATGTGCGATAAAACGGGTCGCCACCTAGTGATGATGCCTCACGCCGAGCGTTCGGCTTTGCAGTGGCACTGGCCTTATTATCCTGCGGGTCGTAAAGATGAAGTTTCTCCCTGGATGGAAGCTTTTGTCAATGCGAAAAACTGGTTAGTAGAGAAACAATAATTGGTAATTATTCGATAGTAAAAGCGGACCTGCGAAAGTGGGTCCGCTTTTGCCTTTATAACATCCATTTACGCTCGGTGGTGAAGGAAATCGTTAACCACATCTGGTAATCGCCTTTGATTAGGTCATACAACTCCTGACGAATCCGATCCAGTTCAATCAGGGGCTTCTGAGCCTGATCTTTAGGTAACAGGAAGTCAATTTCTACGGTATAACTGCTGCCCGTTTTAGCGACGCGAACCAGTAAATCTGTAAAACGATACTGTTGGGCAATTTTTTCCGAAGCTTCGTGAATCTTGTCTTCCACTTCGTCGTCGGGAGCAAACTGAAGTAACTCTTTGATGTTTTTCCAGAACGTACGAGCCGGAATTCGCATGAACAACAGCGAAATAATCAAAACAATGATGGGGTCTAAATAAGGAATGAGGCCGGAGAAGCTCGTATCCTTTAAAAAGTAGCTCAGCGAAAGCACGACTAAAACGCCGAAACTCAGCAAGGCATCCAGTTGCCACTCATTCGCCTCAATCAAAACGTAATCCGACTTTAATTGCCGGGCTTTTTTACGGAAGTATAATCCCAAACCAATGCAAACGATAATCGAGGTAATCAGGTAAGGAAAGGCAATGGTTAATTCTACTTTTCGTCCGCCGTTCAGAATGTCAATAATGGAAGTGGCGAAGGAATAGAGGCACAGGAAAATGATGATGAGCGATTGAACGGAGATATAAAGTGGTTCAAACTGCGAGCGGCCAAAAGGTAGGTTATCGTCGTCGGGCTTGCGGACAAAGTTGGTGACAAACAACGAAACCCCGGACATACTGATCCCGACGAGCGAAAAGAGTGCATCAAAAATAATGGATTTTGAATCGCCGAGAATACCAATGGCTACTGCCCAGACGGTTAATAGGGAGCCAATGGCAATGGAAAGTTTTATCAACTTTCGTGCTTTGAGTTTTTTACGGCGGGGGTTCATGACTATAGAAGCATATACTAATCTAACCAAAAGGGAAGCGAAGAAGTTAGGTTCTTTTGAAATATTTACAAATACTTAATACAGCAAAGATACCTTCAGGACTCAATTTTAAATAGTTGAAAAAGTATCAGTTTACGTTAAATTAGGAACAGTTTAAGTGGAAGAGGGATTAGAAAAGAGCTGTTTTGAATTATTAACAATAGATTCTGCTGGTGAAGGTTGGATAGGCCATATGATTTACGCACATTTGCCTTTCTCTGAACAGGCTTTTACCATCCATTAACATGCAACGTCGTCATTTTTTGAAACAATCCGGTCTTCTTGTTGCCGGTGCCTTCACGCTTCAACAGTCCAAGCTTTGGGCTGCCCCCTCTAAAACGATTAGTCCGTTCGGTGTTCAGTTATACAGTGCCCGTGACGTACTTCCCAAAGATCCTAAGGGCATCATGACCCAGTTGGCTCAATTCGGTTACAAGCAATTCGAAAGCTACAGTGGTCCTAAAGGTTTCTTATGGGGCATGGAACCCAAAGAAATCAAAACCTTCCTCGGTGATTTAGGCGTGAAAATGGTTTCTACACATTTCGATTTCGGTAAAGCAGCCAATAGCTCTGATCAACTGAAAAAAGACATCGAAATGGCAAAAGGGGCGGGCCTGAGTTACCTGTTGTGTCCTTACATCGGTGCACAAAAGAGCTGGGATGACTGGAAGAAAATCGCCGATAATTTTAATAAAGTAGGTGAAGAAGTAAAGAAAAGCGGTTTGAAGTTTGGTTACCACAACCACGATTATTCCTTCAAGCCCCTCGATGGTAAATTACCACAGGAGTTCTTACTCGAAAATACGGATCCTAAAAACGTAATGTTTGAGCTGGATCTTTGCTGGATTGACGTGGCAGGTGTTAACACCGCCGAGCACCTGAAGAAATACGGCAAACGTTACGAACTCTGCCACATCAAAGATTACACCGTGAAGGGGGGCAGACCCGTACAAAACGACATCGGTGAAGGAGCAGTGAATTTCAAGAAAACCCTGCGGAGCGTACTTGATAACAGCAGTATCAAATACTTCCTGGTTGAGCAGGAAGAATACCCCAGTTCACCCATGGAAAGTCTGAAAAAAGACGCTGAGTACATGAAGAAACTTAGTGTTTAAGATTCAGTTTTTATACAAGAAAGGGACAGCTCTCGCTGTCCCTTTCTTGTATAAAATGCATCAATATAACGATTCTATTCCTGTAGAGATATAAATGTTTCTACTTCGGCCTGGTCTCCGTCATGGTATTTTATCCCATGAACCGTAAAGTCAGCCTTATAAGCCCGTTTTAAATCTTTATTGCCCCAAATTTCTACCCAGGTATTGAAAACAGCTTCGGGCATTTTTCCTTTGGATATGAATTTCTGATACACCGAAGTTTCGATGGTCATTCCTACAAAACCTTTTGGGATCGTTTCTAAGGAACGCACGGGTAAACCAATAAGGGTAGTATAAGAACCGGTAAAGTCAGTTTCATAGTCGGTGTAGACAGCATAGATATCGTCGCTGACCTTGTTAGGAATTTGCTTTTGGATGTCTTCACCCCAAAATCTGCCCCATAGTGCCTCAATGTCTTTGGCAGACTGTCCGTTTGCATTGGTTGTTCTCGTTGAAATCCCGATTACATAAAATTCCTGAATGGTTTGATTACTCATTGTTTGAATGGATTTGTTTAAGATTGAGTGATGAACGACGGAAGCGTTGATAGAAGAATAAACCTGTACAAGCTTCTGATGACCCTCTTCTGTAGATCACGTTGTAAAAGTAGAAGGCTCCTGTGACAACCCTATGTCAGGAGTAGCGAACGTTATTTACAAGTATCAAACTATTCTATAAAGGTCATTGAATGACGTTCAAAGGGTTAACTGGGCATCAACAACGCTAAACGCAATGCTCGGTAACCATTTCTCAATCTGCAAAAGGTACTAATCAATCCGTTTTCTTAGGATAGGTTACTTCAAAGAACTTACCGCAAACGCCTGTCAGTAGCTATTGATAAAACTTATCCATTAAACTCATTTGTTTTTGGGTAGATAAATCAAGGCAATCGAAACGCTTGTAAGAGCAGAAAGAGCCCATATCTTTATCGCCATTAATAAAGATTGCACCAATAAGAATCACGTATTTATAGGGATAATTGGTTTTACTCACTAATGTTTCAATACGTTCGTTAATGGCTTCGTACATGACTTCTGTCGCTTCAAATAGTTGATTAGCAGCAGATTTTATTCGATCAGCCTTTTTCAAAAAGATTTGTTCGATGGTGTTCATCTGATAATCCAAATCAGTGAAGTTGCCCGCTTCGATCTGGTTATTCAAAAGCTTTCCCAATGCACCTTTCGCAGCCCCACAACAGGCTGAATTTTCGCTTTGCCCTATTCGATGAATTTCCCCAATAGTCCCATCTTTAGTTATGCCAATGTGAGGGGCATAAAATACAACGACGGCTCCATCTTCGGGAACGTGGTGGGCAAAAGCATTCATTCCGGTAACTCCTGCAAAAGGATAGCCGTTTAAACCTCCCATATGAAAAGGCCCTAGCATTTCATAAGCCCTGGGTGGGTATTGAATCGCATTGACATCATCACAACACATACTATCGGCGTGCATAAGCTGGTTAGGTTTTAATCCTAATTCGTTTTCAATCACGTCGAGTAATTGGTTTACGGTATCTTCGGTTGTCTTAGCGTTTGGATACCACTTCTGTACAGTCTCTAGGTTGGTCATTAAAAGATTTGTTTTGTTTGCTCAATAACTGCTTAAAGCACAATGGTATGCTGGGCTGAGATGGCAGGTGGTAAATCTTTTTCACCTAGCATTTCTCTTAAATCTATTTCTATATTTCGGCTTATCTGCGTAATGGGAATATCGTTCGCTCCTCCCTCAAATGGATTTTCGGTACTTTCGCCAATTTGCTCTAACACGAGAAAAACCCAGCCTAAAATGATACTGAATGGAATAGTTAACCATACCATGCTTTCGCCAAATTTTTCAGTCAATTTTGAAAATTCCCCTATAAAGCCGAGCGGGAGTAATAGGCAAAACAAGTTTGTAAAGTAGAGATTGATGCTCGAAAACTGACGCGGATAAGGGAAGTTCTTAATCCTTTCGCATTTGCCTTGCTGATCGTATAAATCTTTTAACTGATTGGCTAAAGCCACATAGTTATAATCTGAAATGATACCTCGTTCATTCAACGTCTTTAGTTGTGAGGATTGCCGGGCAATGGATTGTGCAGCTCTGTTCTTGGTAGAAAGGATGTACTGACATTCTTCTGCACTTAAAAAAGTTTTCAATTCTTCATCCAGACTGCTCTCCCATTCAGGCACTTGGTAGTATTGCAGGTATTCTTTATTATAACTTTTTGTTTTAATGTTTTCCCAACTCTTTGTTTCCCTTAGTTGAAAACGCAAGGCGGTAAGCCACGCAAAATGACGGTAGATGATTTCTTTATGTAAGGCGGCCTGTTCTACTTTATCGCTAGTGCGTACAAAATCCTTTACCATGATACCCAGTGCCCTACTGCTGTTGATAATAGCCCCATAAATTTGCCGGGCTTCCCACATCCGGTTATAGGTTTGTGTGTTTTTAAATCCTGAAATAAAGGCTGTTGCGGTACCTAACAAAGCAACCGGTACCCACGGAATAGCCAACCATTTTATATCCAGGAAGTAAAAGAGTACGGTGGGAATGGTGCTTAGTAAAAGCATTTTGTAAATCTTGGTTCTCGTCCAAGGAATGAAGTGCAGGAGTTTATAGTGGCTGGCTATGTTCATTTATTTTGTATTGGATGAAAATTTACTCAAAAGAATACCTACTAAAACGACTGTGTAGAATTGCCCGGCAATCCCAATAAAAGCAGTGATGAGTTTAGTAATGTGATGATTGGGGGTGATGTCTCCAAAGCCTATGCTGGTAAAGGTGATGGAACAGAAATAGACAAGGTCGATATAGATAGCCGCTGGCGAAGAAGTATCAATCCCTTTAAAAGACTTTAAGTTTTGATACATGCAATATTGTAACAGAAAAACAGAGATTTCTATCAGTAGTAAGTACCCACAAATGGATGCGGTGATGACGTCGCTATTGATGTAACTGGGTTTTAATAAGAACCGAAGCAGTTCCAGAAACATAAATACAAAAAATACTACGTAATTGATGTTGAGAAAAGTAAAATACCAGGGCACCCCCTTAAAAAATGGGATGCCCATGGGTAGTACTAACACAACTATAAAATGCAGGTTTCTGAACCAATGCCGCCAACTGCTTTTACCGGTAAACATAAAAATGCTTCCCAGTCCCAACACCAGCATATTGATTGGCCAGATGGTTGTGGTATAGAAATCTAAATCGGTAATAAAAATTCCGATAAACAGATGTTGAACCAACGCGAAAAGCAAAAATTCGTACTTGAGTTTTTGTAACCTGCTTATTAACCCACGCATGCTTATTTTCCTTGTCCAATGTCCAATCTATCAAATTTACCCTCAGAGTTTTGATGAAATTTGAAGAATACTTTGAACGTTCCCCATTGCCCTGCGAAGAAATCTCCATAAATGCTTTTACCTTCATTCTCTACCTTGTCAATGCTCAGAAATTTTTCTTTATGATTGAAAGCATTATCAAAAAATGATTTAAAGTTCAAAGTTCTGCCATCATCTGTAAAAACGGGGTCTTTTGTGAAGAAAGAATAAAAGGTAGACTTATCTCCACTTTGTAAGGCATCAAATGCTTTTTTTACCGTTTCGTTAATTAATTTACTGGTGTCCATTTTATTAATAATTTGAAGGTTTTGTAATTCTGATTTTTGAGTTGGGATTACCTGTTTACTTTGCCCACAAGCAGCGAAGCTACTTGTAGTTAGTATGATAAAAAGTGTATATAAATTTTTCATACCGTTTTAGTAAGCGGATGCTGCAAATAAATAATAATTAAATTCATCAATAAAAAAGGTATTTCTATAGCTACCCCTTTCAAATCTTTGTCTAATGCATGCAAACAAATAATCATTAAAATACCTGCTGCCATCAGAAAATTACCCCATACAAATGTTTTAGGAAATAAGATTAATAAGGCAGCTATCATGGTAACTAATCCGTTGACCATGATAGCAGTTTTGCTAAAGTTCCACTTACCGAACATTTCCAGCATTTCGGCTTTTCCTGAAAACATGGCGTAGCCCTGTTTCATACCCATGAATACAGCGATAAAAATCAGGATTGAGTTGATGATTTTTAGTATCATAACGAAGGTTTATGTTAATGCCAAAGGCAAACGACGAATGCCATTTGCCTTTGTAAGAATCATTAAATCAACTTTTATCGGGTGGTGTAACCACCATTGGCAAAGATGGTTTGCCCGGTAATCCACCAGCCATCTGTAACTAAAAATTCTACTAGCGGGGCGATGTCTTCAATTTTAGTTAAGCCACCCAAAGCCGAAGCAGATTTATGGTAAGCAACCGCCTCTTCGCTTTCTTGGCCGTAGAAGAAGGGTGTATCCATGGGGCCGGGTGCAACCGCGGTAACAGAAATGCCGCGTCCACCGAATTCCTTAGAAGCGGCTCTGGTGAAGTGTTCTACGGGAGCTTTGGCACCCGCATACGTAGAGTAGTACCCAGTAAAGGCAGCTAACAACGAGGTCACGATGGTGCAAATTTTGCCATGGTCATTCAGGAGTTTCCCTGCTTCCTGTAAGAAGAAATAGGCTTGCTTTGCATTTACGTCCATCATGGTGTCGTACTCTTCTTCCGTAGTTTCAGTAAACGGCTTTTTAAGTACCATCCCAACGGTGTTAATGGCAATATCTACTCCCCCAAACGTTTCTTTTGCTTTAGCGAAAAGACTGGTGATATTGGCAATATTGGTTAAATCGCTTTGAACCAGAATCGCTTCACCACCCTTGTTTTGGATTTCTGCCAGGGTTTGTTCTGCTTCCGCTTTCGTTTGATCACTATTGTAATGAACTACTACTTTTGCACCTTTTGAGGCCATACTTTTACTCAGCAAACCACCCAGATTCTTTGCACCGCCTGCAATGATTACTACTTTTCCGTTTAAATCGTTCTTTGACATAGTAGGAGTATTGTTAAATGTTAACCCTGCAAAGGTCAAAAAGCGGACGGTCTATTTCATGGTGAACTTTTCGGAACTTTTATAGAGGAAGTTATTTTTTGTACTCTTTCCGAAATTCACCAGCGGTTTGCCCGGTAAATTTTTTAAAAAACTTACCAAATTGGAGGGATCGTAAGTTAGTTTTTTAGCTATTTCAGCAATAGATAGATCGGAGTCTACCAAAAGTGATTTTGCTTTGTTGACAATTTTAAGGTCATAGAAATGACAAGGATGATGCCCGGTTGTTTGTTGTATTGTATCGGAAAGATGGGTGTGTGAAACATACAATTCTTGAGCGATTTGATTGAGTTTTAAAAAATCGTCAAATTGCCCATTTACTACGTCTTCAATATGTTTATCGAGAAAGGCGAAATATTGATTAGTAATTTCCTCGCTTCGTTTAATTTTGCTTTCAGCCATAATTATTTATAATATTTTGAAGGTAAATTTTACTAAAATAGTATACATATAATTTATATTATTCAATAAACAAAATTCTATATTTTAGAGCTTGTCAGAATTTGTTAATAATATTCTGTTTTAGTTCTACTTTCATTAATTACACCCATTCTAGAGTGTGAGCTATTTTCTTTTATACGTATCACTATTTGGTTTACGACTTCTTGTGCATCAGCTTTTCTTTGAAATAAATTCTGGTCTAATGCCATGAAGATTAAGTAGTTAAATATTTATAGCTATTTAATTTTTGTTATTTATATAAGCTAAGGTGAATTTCTTTCATACCAGATGTTTCTTCTATAACAATTGCTTTTGTTTAAGTTCTGCTCGATTTTCTGTATTTCTCAAATAAAAGTAATAATCCAGTATCTACCTAGCTTTAGGTAATGAAAACACTTAACTAATGATTATAATTAATATTCAACTATAAGTATATGTAATCATATTGTCCTTTTGATACTTTTACTTTCTTATCAGAAACTCTTTTAATAAGTTGCAATAGCTTTAAGCATAATCAGGACATTCGAAATGATAGATGAAGGGGTAATTTTATTGCCCCTCAAACGAAAGGCGTTCCGGGTAAGCCTACCCGGAACGCCTTTCGTTTTTATTCTCTTAATTACTTCCAGCTTTCGCTATGATCATGCGGGAAATCTTCGCCACTCCAGATTTTCTGGGCACTCCACTTTTCGGGAGCGTCCTTCCAAAATGGATCGTTTTCGGGTAAACCTAAGGGTAGAAAGATATTCGAAGCAATGTACAAACTGCCCTGATTGTTATAAAAATCGGCCAGATCGGGCTGTGAACCGTATAGGCCGATGGTTAACCAGCCTTTCTCGTACGTTGAGGGACTTTCGAGGGTTTTTCGGATCACCGCCGTCAGGGCACATCGTACCTGAGCAGGTTTCAGCGTAGCAGGCAAAGCTTTTCGCCAAGCCATATCGGCCAAATGATGAAAAGCTGCTCCCCGATAGACAATGGAACGACCCGTGGCAGGGTAGGTTCCGTCGGTATTGATGAGGCGTTCCTGAATAACGGCATATCGCTCATTCCGCTTTTTGATCTTAGCAATCATGCCGTTGTAAGATCCGGTTTTCTGACCAATGACCTGCGTGATGGCGGCCAGATAGGGGTGAATGACGTAGCTGTTGTAGTAATCATAGGCGAAGGTGGTGCCGTCGTTGTACATGCCATCTCCCACGTACCATTGTTCCAGTTGCTGAAGAGCGTAATCGACCCGCATGGGGTCCCATTCATAGCCAAATCGGCAAAAGAACGTTTCGGTGAGAGCCGAGAACAACAACCAGTTGGAAAATACGGGTTTAAACTGACGCGTCGTACGAAGGGCTTTCGCTAGTCGATCCTGATCCGTTTTTGAAAGATGCTCGAAAAGCCAGGGAGCCCGAAGGAAAGCGTAGGCGAGGTAAGAAGCATCGACAATTTGCTGACCACCGATATTGAAGGTCATGTAATCTTTGGCCGTAGAATCCAGAGCATTTGAAATGCCTTTCAGAGCCCAGGCCCGGTACTGATTACGCAGGGCCACTTCTTCCGCCGAACCACCTTCTCCCTGAAGCCACGGTGCGATACCGCTCAATACTCGACCTAACACTTCGACGTACTGCACCTGAATGCGATGTTCGCGGTTGTCGATGCGTTTGGAAGTGACCTTTGGCATCATGATACGCAGACTGTCCTGAGCCAGGTAATACATCACTGGACGCACCATCTGATCCATTTTGGCTAGCCAGAACTGGCGATCGTTTTGAGTTGTGGGTGGATTAGCGGTACCTTTTTTATTCTTTTTTTGAGCGAAAAGAGGGCTAAAACCCAGGCAGAGGCCGAAGGTAATGAGGGAAAGAATACGTTTCATTAGGGGAGAAAAATTCAGGAAAATAAAATGAAAAATACTTTGGTTATGGATGCCACTTTTAGAAAGTAATACGGGCATACTACTGGTAGCTACACGTATATCTTTGACCTGTCATCCAGAGCGAAGGACCTTACTTAGTAGTCGCGGTTGTTCCTTATTGGCAAGTTTGCTATCTCCCGCAGTCGCTTGGCTCTGCCGAGTGAGGAAATGGAGTGCAGGACTCTGGCCGATGGTAGGTAAAGCTTTTAGGGTAAGCAAGTCTGTTAGTTTCTGGTCTATTTCTTTGCCTCAGACGGCCAGAGGCCTACAGTTATGCGGTCACTCGGCAGAGCCGAGCGACTGCGGAGGAGAGAGCAAAGCGGGCACTTGCCAAGGTTACTAACCCATCCCTTTTCTGAGCATGGATGAATGATAAAAGAACGTCACCCGCAACCATTTAATGCTTAACCGGATCAGGCTTTTTAGTGAGATGTCGATGTAACTCACAACCCGCCAGCAGAAAAGCTCCTACTCCAAAATTGGTGGTGGAATTGGCATCCACAATCTGACCGGGGATGGCTTTTTCGCCAATGGGTTGCACGTAACCAATCTTCCCGTCGGGCTGTAAAGCTACGGTTGAAAGGTACTCCCAAGCCTTGAGAGCCGCTGGTAAGTAGGTTTTTTTAGGTAAATAGCCGTGATTGATTCCCCAAAGCATGCCGTAGGTAAAGAAAGCCGTTCCGCTGGTTTCGGGGCCGGGAGCGTGCTCGGGATCGAGCATGCTGCGGGTCCAGTAGCCTTCTTTCTGCTGAGCTTTTAGAATGGCTTCAGCCAGTCCCAGAAATTTGGTTTCATACGTTTTCCGGTGCGGATCATTCTTAGGTAAATCCTGCAAAACTTTGGCTAATCCGGCAAAGACCCAGCCGTCGCCCCGAGCCCAGAAATCTTTTTTCCCATTCGCACTTTTATGCTTGGGATACACGTATTTGGCATCACGGTAATAGAGTTTTTCCTCCGCGTCATACATGATAGTATTGGCGTAAGAAAAGTATTCATTCAGTTTTTCCAGGTATTGTTTGTCTCCCGTCACTTTATGGAGCTTTGTCATGACGGGCATTACCATGTATAACCCGTCCGCCCACCACCAGTAGTCCGATTTCGGTGTGCTCATTTCGTAAGTCATCACTTCTTTCGCTCGGGCAATTTTATGAGGTTCGGGTTTCAGGTTATACAGGTCTATGTACGTCTGGAAGCAAATCTGCCAGTCTCCAAACAATACATAATCGTCCGTCTCACCATAAGAATATTTCCAGTTTTCAGGCTGGGTTGATTTAGCTCCTTTCCATTCATTTTGTTCGGCCCAGGCTTCAGAGTATTGACGGTATTTTTCGTTTCCGGTACGAAAATACGCCTCCATATTTCCCGTGTGATACGCAGCATTGTCCCAGAAAGCTCGACCCTGTTTCGGATTTTTCGTTTGCCAGTAGTCATTTGCTTTTTCAATGTCCTGTAAAACGGCCTTGGCCGAAGGCTTCTTCTGGGCGTAGGTAACAAGCGTGCCGCACAGCAGAACAATGCTGAGGTAAGTGGTTTTAATCATGGGAGATCGTAATGGAATGGGAAGAGGAGCTCTTCCCAGGAATTTGGAATTTACTTTAATAGGCGGACTTCATAAATTGGTCCGGTTTCTGAGCCGGCTGGAGCTTCGAATTTGATGAGAAGGGTATCCGATTTCTGAGCTGCTTCGGGTAAGGCATAGGTTTTCGTGAAGAAACCTTTACCGTCATTTTTCTCTAGCTGTACCTTTTCCAGGAGGGCACCATTGAGGTACAGGTGAAAACGTTGCGGAGCATCATCCGAATGGAACGTTAACTGCAAGCTGCGGGCGGCCTGATTTTTGTTTTTTAATGAATAACTAAACCAGCCTTTGGCCCGACGGAAATGCACGTCTTCGTGTACACCAATATCTGTTTTCTCACCCTGAAAGCCATGATCAGATTCGGGTTGCTGCTCACCCGTAGCAATTTTATCTACCGTCGAGTTTTCCAGCTTCAGCGTTAACTCATCGCTTTTTTCCAGTTCTTTCAGTCGGGCTTTCTGATTCTCGGGAGAGGCATAAGGCCAGTAAATCATGTACCGACTTTCATGAATTTGATAAAAAGGTTGTAGTTCAGCCGCTTGTCCCGCCAGACGGAAACGTAAATGCTGACCGGAAACGGGTTTAATACTGGCCACTAAATCCTTTGGATTCGATTGGATCAGCAAAGGAGCCTGGGCTAAAGGCGTCATAGGTCCGTGGGCAATGTGACCCATCCGGCTGTCATCGGCGTATAATCCAGCTAGATTCTGCTTGCCCGTGGCACTTGCCAGAACGATGGGACCGTGTACGAACGATACCCAGGCCGAGGAATCTGGTAACACTTCGGCGGTGGTAGTCATGGGCAAGCTCAGGCTAAGTTGATCGCCGGTTTTCCAGGTGCGGTCAATGATTACGTAACCTTTATCATCCGCCGAAACGTTTACTGGTTTTCCGTTCACTTTTACCTGAAACCTTTGGCCCAAAGGGGTTGACGCAGGTGCAAAGCCAGTCGCGTAGGCTTTGTTACTTTGAAGCTTAGTCGACTCTGTTCTTCTTCGGGAAAACGCGTTTGTTGGGTTAAGGTTAATCCTTTTTCTTTCCAGGTTAAGACCGAAGGAATAAAGAGATTCACGTATAAGCTGGATGCATCATGAGCATAAATCAACTGGCCATATTTGCCGTGGTTTTCCATGCCCGAACCCACGCAACACCAGAAGCCTTCCTGCGGCTGGGAGTACACGCGGTAATGTTGTGGACGCATCGGCGTAAAGTACACAAATCCGCCTTTCTCAGGGTTTTGCGAGGAGAGGATGTGGTTATATAACGTTCGTTCGTAATAATCTACGTAGGCTGAAGAGGGCTGACGGCGGTATAGATCTTCCGTCAGTTTCAACATATTATAACTATTGCAGGTTTCGGGGCCTTCCACGGAATTTACCATTGACGTGAAATTGGTAGCGGGGTGAAAGTGCTCCCGCACGCTATTCCCACCAATGGAAACCGTACGATGATGCACCACCGTTTGCCAGAAGAAATCCGCTGCGTTGGCCCAGGCGGCGTCCTGATCCTGCTGAGCTACGCGTAGATAACCAATGACTTTAGGAATCTGCATGTTTGCATGCAGGCCGTTGAGTTGATCTTTCTGGTTTAAAAGTGGTTGGAGTGTCGATTGATCCGAAAAACGCCGGGCGAGCTTCAGGTATTTTTTATCCCCCGTAATGGCTGCTACATCGGCAAAAACTTCGTTCAGACCGCCGTGTTCGGAAATTAATAACTGCTGGATCTGCTCATCGCTCAACGAAGCCGTAAGGTTTAGCATCCAGTCGGTTAACGCGATCAGCATTCCTTTGGCTTGTTGATTGCCCGCAATAAGGTACGCATCCCTTAAACCCGCGAAGGTTTTATGAATATTGTACAGTGGTACCCATTTGTGGTTGAGTGAAAAAGTACCCGCGTCAATTTTCCCGTTTTTAATCTCGGCCCAGATGACCTTTCCGCCCGGAATACCTCCGACATAACCATCGCCATTTTTTCGCTGACAGGAATCCAGTACACTGACCATGTAATTCAGTCGGCGAGTTGCGTCTTTGTCTCCCGTTGCCGCAACCATTTGAGCCAGAGCCGTGAGGTAATGGCCGCCAATGTGACCATCCAAACCCGTATTTTCCCAGTTTCCATAACTTTTAACCGCTGACGAAAGTCCAGCTTCCCGGCGGTAAGGAGCCAGAAGGCGTTCGGGATTCAGTTTAAGGATGTACGCTAAATCGGTTTGTTGGGCTTGCTGGAAAGGGCCGGGTAATAGTCGGACGGATGAAAGAGGGAATGTTTCGACTTGCTGGGCCTGAGTAGAGCTGAACAGGAGCGAAAGCGTCAGTGCTGATCCGAGGGTTTTGAGGCTTAACTTTTTCATGTAATACCAGAAATTCCTTTTCTATTATGAGGTTAACGTTTTCTAATATGAGGTTAATGTTGAAAGATAACCTTCATTTTAGAATTTAATTATTAAATGCCGATTTAATACGCTGGCCAGTTGACCTTTTAACGAAGGCGGACTGTTTTCATAATGGAACGAGTAACCATAGAAAAGGAATGTCTTTCAATTGATTAAGGTAGTAACGTGTCTCCTCGTTCGTCCGCGACTATGTTGCGAATGCCTGAGAAAAGCGTCTGCGACGCTCAGTGTTACAAACGTGGAGGGCGTATTGCTGGCAGCGTGGCCCGGCCAGATTTTCGCTGGCAGTGGTATGCCCGTAAAAGTAAACTCGTTTACTAATTTTATAGAGCAAACCCAATAAAACACAAGAATCCTGGCTGGAGTAACCCAGCCAGGACTTTTCATCGAATCACTAATTATACCCAGGGTTCTGTTCCAGTACGGCATCTTTATTAAGCTGAATTTCCGTTAAAGGAATAGGCATTAATAAATGCGTATTGCTCAGACCGCGAGTCGGGTTAAAGCCATTGTTTCCGTTCAGACGCGTGGCACGCTCTACCAGCGTTTTGGTTCGCATGAGTGTCATCCGGCGGTTTTCTTCCCCAACCAGTTCCCGAACGCGTTCATCCAAAACAAAATTGAGGGTCATCTCTGAGGAAGAAACTTTACCTACACCCGGATAACCTGGGAAGGCCCGCTCGCGAAGCGTATTGATGCTGGCTGCTGCTGCTTCGAGTTTCCCCTGTTTTACCTGAGCTTCGGCCAGTAGCAAATAAGTTTCACCGAGACGCATCAGTACCATGTCCTTGATCATTGCATAGCCAAACGTATCGTTTGGATCGAACTGATACCATTTGGTCGTGTGCGGTGCCAGGTTAAATACCGTATCTGCTCCTGCGTAGGGGACGGGTTTGCCGAAGGTCGATGGCTTGCTGGCATCGTTATAAACGTATCGGCGACGAATGTTGTAGGGTGAGTTACGAATGTCTCCGGGCTTATAAAGTTCATAAAGAACCCAGTTACTCAATCGCAGACGACCTAGTGCTCGACCTCCCGTAGAATCGGAGAGAGCCATACCCGGTACATTGTGGTAAGCCGCTCCCCATACCCGGCGGTGTTGCGGGTTATCGGTGATACCACCAACAACGGTATTGGGGTTTTCCTGCTCCAGTACCCAGATCGCTTCCGTGTTACCCTGTACCCGACGTTGGTTGCCGTAAATGAACATGTCGTGGTAATAGTCACCGGGTTGCGTCGACTGAATGCCGTAGCGACCTTTCACTAATTTGAATCGACCACTGTTGATAATGCTCTGCAACTGAGCCTCTGCCAAATCGGGTTTGTCCATTCGCAGGTAGCTTCCGCCAGCAGTTGCATAGCCATGAATTTATTCGCCCGGCCATAAAGCTTCCCTTTGGTGTTACTCCCCACGCTTTCAATGTCGGGTAAGTTATTTACTGCAAAGGTCAAATCTTCTACGATCACTTTATTTACCTCATCGAGAGAAGCCCGTACGAAGTCTGTTTTAGGTGCGGACAGAGCTTTCGTAATAACCGGAACCCCACCAAAACAGGTTGCCAGGTTGTTATAAGCGTAAGCTCTGAAAAACTTGGCTTCAGCACTGATGCGATTCTTACCTCCCTGACTGATTGCAGTTAAACTGGGGTCCTCAACAGAATTAATGATCGTATTGGTGAGGTTTACCATGATGTAGTTCCGGTTCCAGAAATAACTTGCTGCTCCGTCCGTAGGCGTTAGCAGGGTATAGTTGTAATACGGAATTTCGATCCCTTGCTGATTGGGCGTTGCATTGGCAACGTCCGTACCTACTTGCCAGACGCTAAGCCAGCCTTGTTGACCAGACCAAGAGTAATACGTACTGGTATGGTTGTAAAGACCCACCAGCGATGAATTAAGACCCAGCGAATCATTTAACGTAATGGGGGTATACGAAGAATAAGGTTTTTCGTCAAGAAAGCTTTTCTGACAGGAAGATGTTGCCAGTACCACCGCCGCGAGGGCAGCCAGCTTTACATATATTTTTTTCATTATGATCAAGATTAGGGTCGCGTATTAACGAAGCGAAACATTTAAGCCTAGTACCAGCGAGCGGGTCAATGGATAGTTATTCGTCCAATCCCCAGAGCCTCGACTGCTTTGTACTGCTTCGGGATCCCAGCCAATCCAGTTGGTAAAGGTGTACAGGTTCCGACCACTGGCGTATACCGTGAGACTACCGAGACCTAATTTATTCGCCAGATTCTGGTTCAGATTGTAGCTCAGCGTCACGTCTTTGATCCGGGTATAACTGGCGTCCGAAGCATAACCATATCCCCGCGTATTGCGGTAGGCCAGCGAAGGCCGGGTATTGCTCTGATTGTCAGCCGTCCAATAGCCTACGGCAATAGGCGTATTGCGTTTTCCGGTTTCATCGGCGTAGGTAAGGTCGGCGTTGTTACGAGTTACCCCCTGTACAGTTTGCAGGAACACACTCAGGTGGAAGTTTTTGTAATGGAAGGTGTTGGTTAATCCGCCCGTCCATTTAGGAGCCGTTTGTCCGAGAATAATCCGGTCGCCATCGGGGGTAATCTTGCCATCGCCATTGAGATCGGCAAATTTCAAATCTCCAGCCACGGCACTTGGATCCTGATCGGCTGGGTTTTCGCCCTGTTGCCATACGCCAACCATTTTGTAGTCATAGATGACACTGATGGGCTTGCCAATAAACCAGCGGTTTCCTAAGTCATCTTTTTTGTCTCCGTACAGGTCCACGATGCGGTTCCGGTTCGAAGCAAATACCAGTGTCGTTTCCCACTTGAAATCTGAGGCGGTCAGGTTACGAGTGTTCAGCGTTACTTCAACCCCTTTGTTTGAGGTTTCACCCAGGTTAGCAAATACGCTGGAATAACCATTCACAATAGGTATGCTTCGAAGTAAGAGTAGACCTTTGGTGCGGTTTTGGTATAATTCCACACTACCGTTGATGCGATCATTGAAAAGTCCGAAATCAACGCCTAAGTTCTGGCTCACCGTCGTTTCCCAGAGCAGGTTGTTGTTACCCATGTTACTCGGGAAGGTGCCGATGGTACTGATGCCGTTGAAAGGCGAGCGACCCGTGCTGGAAGTAGTAATGGTTCGGTATACACTGATGGCTTCGTTACCTGTTTTTCCGTAGGAGAAACGCAATTTCAGGTTATTCACGATGCTCTGGTTTTTCATGAATGCTTCATTGCTGATATTCCAGCCCAAAGCAGCCGAGGGGAACAAACCATATTTCGTAGTGTTACCTCCAAAAACCGACGAGCCGTCATTTCGGGCAGTAACAGTGAACAGATACCGACTATCGTAGGAGTAATTAATCCGGCCCATCTGAGAATTCAGGGCATAACGGTCCGCATACGAGGTGCTCGACTGCGTGGCTCCGGCTCCCAGGTTATTGAACGAAAGCTGATCATTCACAAACCCCGTAGACGAACCCGTCGTAGTACCGTACTTCCGTTGTTGAGCACTGTACAGACCCGTAAAATCGAAGTGGTGCTTACCGAAGTCTTTGCTGTAGGAAATGATGTTTTCCAGCGTGAAACTGTTGGTTTCCGAGTAAGACGTGTAGGCCGATCCTAACAAGTCATTGGCCGCTCGTCCGCTATAGCTGCCGAAGCGGGTTGGAATGTAGGAATAACCAATGTTCATGCGGTATTTCAGACCTTCCAGTTTACCGGGTAACTTCACCTCCACGTATCCGTTACCGTTCAGGTAGTATTGCGATCCAGTCGGTCGGTCGTCAGGCCCAGCAAGGGGTTAGCGTACAACTGCTCAGGGAACATGGGGAAAATCTTGTAAGTCCCGTTGGTATTGTACATCTGCCCGTAAGGACTCATGGCCGAAGCATTCAGCAAATTGGCCCGACCGCCATCGCGGTTGTTATTGGCAATGAAAAGTGAAGTTCCAACGGTCAGGAAGTCCGTCAGGGTAACGTCCAGATTGGAACGGAAACTGGCCCGCTTGTACTGATAGCCCTTAACTACGCCTTTCTGATCCAGGAATTCCCCGGAAACAAAATACCGAACGTTGGGAGAACCACCCGAAATACTCAGGTTGTGATCCTGTAAAACGCCCGTTTGGGTAGATTCCTTAATCCAGTCGGTAGTAATACCAGCGTTGTAGTTAGGAAGCTCGTCGTAGTTAGGAACCGGGAAAGGAGCTTTCTGACCCGTTTGTGTGATAAAATCAGCGTACTTCTGTACGTATTCAGCTCCGTTTCGTGGACGAAGAATGTGAGCAAACTCTTCAAACCCTACGTAATTGTTGTAACGAATGGTAGGCTTGCCCGTGTTTCCACGTTTGGTGGTAATTAGGATAACTCCGTTGGCTCCATTCGTACCGTAGATAGCTACGGCAGAGGCATCCTTCAGGATTTCCATCGACTCGATGTCGTTAGGGTTAATGTCGTTCAGCGAGCCTCCGGTTTTACTCAGCGGAATACCATCCACTACCACAAACGGGCCCGAGTTGGCATTGATCGAGTTTTGCCCCCGAACGATGGTGGTAGGCGTTGCACCGGGTACAGAGGAAGGCTGGGAGATGTTTACCCCCGCTACCGAGCCCTGAACGGCCTGCAATACGTTGGTAACGGGCAACTGCGACAAACGAGCTTTAGGTACGGAGGCAACCGCCCCTGTAATGTCCGATCGCTTCTGCGTACCATAACCCACAACGACCACCTCACTCAGAGCCCTGCTGTCGTCTATAAGCTGTACGTTCAGGGTCGTTTGAGAACCTACGACTACCTCCTGAGTGGCATACCCTACGTAAGAGAATACCAGTATGGGGTTTGTTGCCCGGTCAGGAATCTGGAGTTTGAAGTTCCCGTCGGAGTCCGTGTTGGTACCCAGGTTCGTTCCTTTGAGCGAAACACTCGTACCGGGAATCCCCTGCCCGTTGGCATCGGTCACCTTACCAGTGATAATGATAGCCGCCTGAGTACTTCGGTTATTGGTCGAAGGTACCAATGACTGGCCGGTCCAGGGCTGAGCAAATAATCCACCTGGCTGGTGTAAAATCGCTCCACAAATGAGTAGCCATTTGAATTTCATAGAATGTACAGGAGGGGTGTCTAACTATTTGTAGAATTAATGTTCAATAGAAGGACATTGGTTAAACTTATTACTTGAATAGTCCAAAAGTAGAGGGGCGGGTGCAGATGAGTAGGGGAAAAATTCGTCAAAAAGCGGGGGTAAATTTGATTCGATCCAATTCAGAATCAGATCATTAAATTTTGAGTGAGAATTGTACGGGCTGAAATGAATTTACCAGCAAAAAAAATCAGCTGACGCAGATGCACCAGCTGATTCGATACGATTGGAGACTATTGAACTTATTTTTTCTTTTTCAAAGAGACGGGTTTTATACCATTAAACGTGGGTTGAACTTTCTTAATGCTGCCGTCGGCGTTAAACGTTAAAGCATCAATACAGGTTTCGCGATTGTAGCCCGCCGCATCACCCATCGTGATTCCGTCAGGATAATGGAAACGGTGGTAAACGATGTACCATTCGTCTTTACCGGGAATCTGAATGATGGAGTTATGCCCCGTTCCGTAGATGCCCACATTTTTATCTTTTTCAATAACGATGTTGTTTGCAGGAATCGTAATAGGTCCCAAAGGTGATTTGGAGGTACCGTAACGAACGCGGTAATTTTCGCTACGAGTGTCGTCTTCCGACCAGAAAAAGTAATACGTTCCTTTCCGATACACGACATAGGTGCCTTCCCGGAAGGTAGGGTCAGGGGTAATAACTTTCTGAGTTTCGGGCTTAATCGAAAGCAGATCATCGCTAAGCTCAGCAACGGCCATATACCCATTTCCCCAGTATAAGTAACTCTTGTTGGTTTGTGGATCAGTGAATACATCTGGATCAATCTCCTGACCCCCATTTACCCCTTCAGGATGTTTATCAATAAATGGTTTCCCGAAATCTGTGAAAGGACCCGTGGGCTCGTCCGCCGTAGCTAATCCGATTTTCTGGGCTCCTGAATAAAAATAGAAGTACTTATACTTGCCGTTAATCTTTTTCTCTACAATACACGGTGCCCAGGCGTTACGGTTGGCCCAGGTAGTTTGCTTGGGCAAATCCAGAATGACGCCTTCATCATGCCAGTTGACGAGGTTATCCGAAGAAAATACTTTGAAAGAAGTTCCTGACCAGGAATGATAACCATCACTAGTGGGATACAGGTAGAACTTACCCGTTTTCTCAGCGTATAAGATCTCAGGATCAGCGTAATAACCACCCAGAACGGGGTTGTTGGCTAAGGGCCATTTCTGAGTCAATGCCTGATACTCAGCATTGGTAATGGGAAGAACCGTACCGTGGCGAGGCAGAAAATTCATCGAAATTTCATGATCGACCTTCGTGAATTTCTTCAGATCCTTACTTGTCGTAAACTCGTAGCGACCCTTCGTATAAACATCGTACATCAAAATGTACGAATCCGAATTATTAAGCTTGAAAACGCCCGAGCCTTCAACGGGATCTTTGGTCTGCTGCAAATACTCGTCATGCTGGGTGTAAGGGCCCGTTAAATTCTTCGCTGTAGACTGCTTGATTCCGTTCCCATTGCCTTCCGTTTTATAAAACAAATGATACACGCCATCTTTATTAATAATGTCGGCATCAATGCAGGACCGCCCTGTGGGTTGGTAAAGAGTAACTTAGGGGCACTTTCTAAAGCCGTAAAATCGGCATTAGCGTAGGCATAGTAGACCTTATCCGCATCCTGACCAAAACGCATGGACCAGTAGATCATGTATTTTTTCGCAACAGGGTCGTAAATGGTTTGGGGTGCCCAAACGCGATTTACGTCTTTAAACTCGGGGTAAGTTTTGGTTATGTCAATTTTGCTGGATTCCCAGTTTACCAAATCCTTTGACTTGAGTAATACCATGCCGTGATTCGGCCCCCAGCCGTATTTAACGGTGTGCATATCCGTTGCCACCATGTAAAAGGACTGGCCATCTTCCGAGCGAAGAATGTGCGGATCCCGCACACCGCCCGTTGCACTAATCGCCTCCGAAGCAATGACGGGTTGATTATAATTTAAAGCTTTGTAGTTATAACCATCTTTGCTAACCGCAAAACGAATGGCTTCCTGATTGTTTCCTTTTCCAATGAAATAGACAAACAGGTAAGCTGAATTAGGTTCTTTTCTCGGGGGAGTACTGGCTAACGTTGGTTCCAGACAGCCGATCAGCATGAACAGAACGAATGAAAGCCACTGCAAACGTAAAATCATAGATTTAGGGAAATATGTGAATGGTTACTTGTAAATGAAAAAGAATTAGGTCAACTTATAATACCCTCGTTGCGTAAAATCTTATTCACTAAGTGATTTATTAGTAGGCAAAAATACATTCAGTTTTAATGGGAAGACAGGCTAGAATTCGTCAAAACAGAGGTGCATTTTAGTTAATGGGTATGCAGGGCATTTACAAATACGTCTTTTTCTTCTGGGGCCTAGCCCTTTTTCCTATCCTGAGCTCAGCTCAGTCTGAGACGGGGCAGTTTCGATTTGAGCACATTACCGTGAATGAGGGCCTCTCTCACAGCGATGCTATGTGCGTAACGCAGGACCCCTTAGGTTTCATCTGGATCGGAACAAACAAAGGACTGGATCGTTACGATGGGCATGAGCTGAAGAAATACGAATTACCCCTCAATGATCAGACGGGAACCGCAGTCAACCGCATCCGCACCTTACACATCGACCAGAAAGGTCATCTCTGGACCGGTGTTGAGCGGGCGGGCCTCTATTGGTATAATGCCGATTATGACCGCTTTTTCAGCATCAGGGAACGGCCCGGTGCTCAGTCGCACCCTCTACTTGTGCAGCAACTGGCTCGGGTCAATATCAATGCCATGGCCTCCGATGCTTCCAATCGCATGTGGATTGCTACGCATCAGCTAGGGCTTTTCTGTATTCAGTTTACTCCCACAGGAGCCATTCAATATATCCGGAAAATCGATTTACCCGGCTTATCAGAACCTACCATTACCCGACTCAGCCTAGATCAACGGGGGCAGTTATGGATTGGTACGATGGATCATGGGTTATGGGTACTGAATCGTCCCGGCACTTCTACGATGGCCACTCAGGTGAAGGTCCTTAAAGATACTAACATCCGGGCCTTACATCTCGACCGTCGCGGTGATTTATGGATTGGCAGTGGAGGCCAGGTCTTTTGGGTCGATTCAAAATCTCTGTCGAATGGGATAAATATCCAGCCTGAAGCTTTAAAACGGAGTTTTGCAGAAATTGAAAGCCTGTATCTGGATTCCGCTCACCGACTTTGGATTGGCACGAGTTATGGGCTTTTGCTAGTGAATGCCGGTACGCTTGCGGGCGTTCCGGTGGATGAAAAGCAGGTGCATATTTTTCTTCCCCATGACAATGATCCTCATAGTATTAACTCGGTTCGGGTGCATAACATGATGGAAGACCGTTTCCATAATGTCTGGCTGGCAACCTCGGCGGGCGGTTTGAATTTGCTGAAGCTTCAATCGAAAGCCTTTGGGCTACTTCGTCGGCAAATGTTAGGATCAACAACCCCGGCTCATAACTATATCAACGCCGTTTATAAAGACGAAAAAGCCCAGCGGCTCTGGATGGGAACCCGCAACGGTTTTGCGAGTTATGACCTGAAAACTAAAACCTATCGTGACTACCTGAATCGTCCGACTTTTGGTCAGGATAATGGTGTAGACGTGTCCGCCTTTTATCAGGATCGAAAAGGAACGCTCTGGATTGGAACCCGTTACCGGGGTCTGATGCGATTGACGGGTACGGGCGACCTGTTTTCTCTGCCTGCTATGCCGCTGAGTTCCGGCTGGAATTCTGTCAGTATTGAAAACATCACGCAGGACCGTCACGGGATTATTTGGATAGCCACATTCAACGCAGGAATTCTGGCTTACGCCGAAGACGGCACCTTTCTACAGGCCTTTTCGTCGCAGAATAAAACGATGCCAACCCGGCAGTTTACTTCTTTATTATACGATCCTTCGCAAGACGTTCTTTGGGCCAGCACCCGAGATCGCGGCGTATTGAAACTGAAAATCACGGGCAGTAAATTGCAAGTATTGAAAGAGTTTGGGCACCAGCCAGAAAATATTCACAGCCTGAAAACTAATTACGCCTGGCCTTTAGTAAAAGACCGGCAGGGGAATATCTGGGTAGGAACCATTGGCGGGGGCTTGCATCGGATTTCAGTAAAGAACGAAACCATTGAGCGATACGACAGACGAGTTCCAGAAAAGGACGTAGAGAGTATGTTGATGGATGAGTCGGGTAACCTTTGGATTGGAGGAGCGGGTTTATACGAATTTAATCCACAGAAGAACCAGCTCTTACATTATGATGTGACGGATGGTTTACAGAGTAATTCCTTTAAAGTTGGAGCGGCTTTTCGCTCAAATGATGGGACGCTCTACATGGGTGGAATCAATGGAATTACGTATTTCAAACCCGCCGACATTCGCCCGAATCCGTATCCACCACTGGTTCAGATCACGGATCTTAGAATTCACAATCAGTCAGTTACTGCTGGCGATACCCTGAATGGGCGGGTTTTGATTAGTCAATCCTTCGCCGACTCGCCGAAAATGGAGCTAGATGCTTCGGAAAACGATTTTTCCTTAACCTTCGTTGGATTGAATTACGCCAATCCTAAAAAACAGCGATACGCTTACCAACTGGAAGGATACACGAAGGATTGGGTGGAATTACCTGCCGGACAGCGGACGGCCAGTTTTTCCAATTTACCGGCCGGAGACTATATTTTCCGCGTTCGGGCGACGAATGGCGATGATGTCTGGTCTACGAATTCGCTGAGCTTACCCATCACCGTTTTGCCGCCCTGGTGGAAAAGCTGGTGGGCCTACGTAATCTATGCATTGGTAATCAGTGGTGCGTTATTCGTGTATCGAGGTATTGCTACGGCTCAGCAGGATCTGAAAAATAAGCTGGCTTTTGAAAAATTCCAGAACGAAAAAGAGAAGGAATTAACGGATTTGAAACTGCGGTTTTTTACGAACGTTTCGCACGAATTGAGAACGCCCTTGACCTTGATTCTGGGGCCTATAGAAGAACTGTTATCCAGTAGAAATCAATGGCCGGGCCTTAAGGAAAAGGTAGTGCTCATGCACGGTCAGACCCGTAAGCTGCTGGATTTGGTCAATCAGTTACTCGACTTTAGAAAAGTGGAATCCGGCCATTTGAGCCTGAAAGCGAGTAAGGAGAACATTACCAGTTTTGTAACCGAGTTATTCCTCATCTTCAAGTTAAAAGCCGAAGAGAAAGAATTGGATTATGAGTTGATAAGTCCGCAGGAAGCCATTCCGCTTTACTTTGATCGTGACAAACTGGAAATCATCCTGACCAATCTGCTTTCTAACGCCTTTAAATATACGCCATCTAAAGGGAAGGTGCGTTTTTACCTGGAGGTGGTTGGAGATTATCACCAGAACGGCGTGTTTACCAAAGGTCATCTCACGAATCATTACCTGGAGATTCGGGTGCGTGACTGGGGCACGGGGATGCAGGAAGCGGAACTGGAGCATATTTTTGATCCTTATTACCAGGCTTCACACACGGAAACCTTACGAGTGATGGGTTCCGGGATTGGTCTTTCGCTGGTGAAGCAGTGGGTTGAGCGGCATCAGGGAGAAATTAGCGTTGTCAGCTCGCCCGGCAACGGAACCACCTTTACCGTTCGTCTGCCTTTTGGTCCGGCTCATTTACAGGAAGGCGATTTACGTACGGCAGAGCCCGTAATCGATACGTCCATAACCCCCGAAAATCTGGAAACCCTGGCAGAACCCCTTTTACCACCCAGCCGATTGCCTAACTCTCTGCGATTATTAATTGTGGAGGATAACGAGGAACTGCGGACGTATTTACAGCAATTATTCGTTGATGATTTTGAAGTAATAACTGCCAAAGATGGGCTGGAAGGTTGGACTCAGGCTTTAACATATTTGCCCGACTTGATTGTCAGTGATATTATGATGCCTGGAAGCGATGGGTTGGAGTTATGCCGGAAAGTAAAGCAGCACCCCAAAACTGCTCACATTCCAGTCGTATTACTTACGGCCCGGGCGGCGGCTTTGTATGAACTGGAAGGACTCGAAACGGGAGCGGACGATTACGTCTCCAAGCCTTTCCATCCGAAAGTTCTGGTCGCCAAGGTTACGGGTTTGCTACAAAACCGAATGAAGCTGCGGGAGTATTATCACCGTCAGATTTTGCTGGAACCGGGTGAAGTAGTGATTCCTGATGCCGACAAGCAATTCCTGGAAAAAGCAATGCAGATTGTTGAAAGCCAGCTCCAGGAACCAGACTTTAACGTGCAAATACTGGTTCAGGAAATGGGTATGAGTCAGTCGGTCTTTTATCGCCGACTCAAAAGCATTACCGGACAAACCGTGGTCGAATTCATTCGCGATATACGAATGAAGCGAGCCGCTCAGTTACTAGCCAGCACGAACATCCGCGTGTCTGATGTGGCGTATCAGGTAGGAATTGAGGATGTAAAATACTTCAGGAAGATGTTCCAGAAGCTCTATAATGTTCCTCCTTCAGAATACGCCAGACAATTTCGAACGACGGAAGTAGTGGATGATTTGTCGGAGCTCTGATTCTAAATGAGTTACACTTGTCTCTAACGGGGTTAAAGGGCTAATGACTTCCTTTTTATGAAATCATATCCCAATACTTCGGAAGGTCCTTCGTTTGGGATGGCCAGTAAAGGGGGAACTAACTTAGGTAAGTCCTCAAAAGGTATAAATTACAAACAGACTTAGACTGACAATTAAAGCGGCTAAGCCGATGATAAGCCACTGTTGAAAACGACTGGTACGTTGGGTTGGGTAGTTGGACTTCATGCTTACTGATAATTTTATACAATAATAGGTAGGAAGTCGCTCGCAAGAGGGTGTCTTTTTCGCTTCAAATAGGGGTCAAAATTGATAGGGCGGCTACAATTAGTAGTTAGTTCTGCTAAATAGATAGGTATATCGATTCATAAGTCTTAAAACGCGGTCTAAAATGTGTAATTGAAGACCTTGATATGAATCGAAATATGGATGCTAGGCTTGAGGGATAACGGCAGGAGGAACCTGCATTAGGGTAGGAACGAGATAGAATTTCGCACCAGTAAGTAGCAGGCTTATTTCTTCACCTGTCCTCTCGAATGAAGTGAGAGAATTTGAGGTCCCTCGCAGTCGCTCGGCTCTAGCCGAGTGACTGCGGAAACAACCCCGGAGGGGTTGAATATGAATAGCCCCGGATGAAATCCGGGGACTCGTACGGTTACAAACGCTTTCCCCAAAAATCCGCGTTGAAAACGCGGACTAACGTAGAGTCATCTTCCCTGAGTAAAAGCCGACAACTTATTTTTTGTATACTTTATCCTCCGCTTGCAACATTTTCATTTTTCCTTACTCTTTGGTAAAAACAACGAGACTCTAAGCCTAATGTCCTTTCAGTCCGCGAGCTTTTGCGGATAGAACCTTCAAACATTTTCCTACGATGAGATTTTTACTTTCCATGGCCATATTGGCTTTATGGGCTGGAAATACTTTGGCCCAATCCACGCATCCCGGCAGCCTGACGGGTTCGCTGGTAGATTCTACGACCCGCCAGAAAATTCCCTTTGCTAACGCCGCTCTTTATCAGGGAACCACTTTAATCACGGGAGCTACCACGGATAGTGAAGGAATTTTCCTGATCCAGTCACTGCCCTTGGGAAAGTATACGCTTACCGTATCCTCCGTCGGTTACCTGAAGCGGAGTCTGGAAGTGGTATTAAGTAGCCATCAACCTAAGCTTGAGCTGGGAACGTTAGCAGTAATTTCGGAAAACCGAACGCTGAGCGAAGTAACTGTTTCGGCTCAAAAGGCTCTGTTTGAAGAAAAAGGAGACCGATTGGTTTATAATGCTGAAAAAGACATTTCTAACGTGGGCGGCTCGGCGGCGGATATGCTTCGAAAAGTGCCGGGTTTAAGTGTAGATTTGGATGGAACGGTTCAGATGCGGGGAAATAGTAACATTCGGGTACTGATCAATGGAAAACCTTCGGCTCTGATGGCCCGGAATCTGGCCGATGCCCTCCGCCAAATGCCTGCGGATAACATTCGCTCGGTTGAAATAATCACCAGTCCGGGAGCGAAATACGATGCAGAAGGGTCGGCGGGAGTCATTAATATCATTACCAAGAAAGCACTGAAGGGCTTTAACGGTTCGGTCATGGCGTCTCAGGGTACGCTAAACCGCAGTATAAACACGAAACTAGCCTTAAAGACGAATAAACTTGGGTTTGCTTTAACGGCCAATGGTAACCAGTTTCGGAATATTCGTGAATCAGAACTAATTCGGACGACGCTGGTGGATGGAAATCCGTCCCGCTATTTAAATCAGAAAAGCAAGGCTGATAACGTCGGAACGGGTGGTTATACTGAAATGAGTCTGGATTATGATCCTGATTCAACCAATCATATTAATTTTTCAATCAATGCCTGGGGTGGTTCGTATCCTAAAAACAGTGTAGTAGTTAATCAATTATCTGATGCGAATCATACCCCCCTACAGACGTTTCGCAATGAAACCCGTTTTCGAAATCCGTACGGGAATAGCCAATTTGATTTAGGATACACAAAAACATTTCGCAAACCCGAACAGGAATTTTCTTTTCTGACGCAATTCAGTCGAATGCCCGATAACTATTTCTACGACACTGATCGCTATAACTTTGAGAATCAGCTTATTTTTCGGCAGAAAAGTATGAATTACAGTAGAAACAAAGAATTCACTTTACAGGCAGATTATACGCATCCCTTCCAATGGCGAACCAGCCGGGATACCACTCGCCTGAAATTAGAATTGGGCTTGAAAGCCATTCGCCGGGATATTGGCAGTGAGTTCAATGTCGAACAATCCGTGGATGGTCAATCTCCGCTGATCCCTGACCCGACGCAATCCAACGACTTTGTTTATCTGCAAAACGTCTATTCGGCGTATGTGGCTTTGCGGGCTGAAACCAAGTCCAAATTTAGCTTCAACTTGGGCACGCGATTGGAACGCACCGTCATTGATGGTGATTTCCAAAGTACGCAAACGCATTTAGCGAATGCGTATAATAATCTGATTCCCAGTCTTACTATTGCAAAGAAGGTAGGTACGCAGACCTTTAAAACCAGTTACACCCAACGTATTCAACGACCCATGCTTTGGTATTTGAATCCCTGGGTAAACGCCAGCGATCCGCAAAATCTGGAAACGGGTAATCCTTACCTGAAGCCTGAACTCAATCATGCTCTGGAAGTGGGGCATAGCATGTCTACCAAAGCCGGATTATCCGTTAATACTGCTTTATACGCCCGAACGACAAATAATGCCATTGAATATTTTCGAACCGTGGATGCTACTGGCGTAGCCATAAGCAAGCCCCAAAACATGGGTCAACGCAAATCGCTGGGATTGAACATCAACGTATCGGGACAGGCAAGGAAAAACTGGACTTTAAACGGTAGCGTTGATTTTCGATACATTGATATCTACAGTCCGGCTCTTCAGCAGGGCAATTCGGGAGGTATAAGCAATTTCAGTGTCAACAGCACCTACAAATTTCCGCATAATATCACTTTTCAGACCAATGCGAACGTAGGCACTGGTTGGATCAATTTACAGGGCCGGGGTACTGGGTATTACTGGTATGGTTTTGCCCTGAAGCGGGAATTCTGGGCGAAAAAAGCCAGCCTTACACTGGGGGTCAATAACCCTTTCAACCGGGGAATGCGACAAACCTATCAGCAGTTCTCCCCCACATTTGAGTCAACTACCCGCTCGTTTTATGTGAACCGTTCGGCTCGTTTAGCTTTCGAGTGGCGGTTTGGCAAGATGACCACCTCTGGAAAACAGGGCCGAAAAATCAGTAATGATGACGGGGGAGGCCGTTAAACAAAGCAGTAATAACCTCAGCTGGGCGAATCTAACCGCCTGGCTGAGGTCATTCCTTAGGCTTGATGCGACTAAACTGTTTCGGCTTTGTCCCGATGTGTTCGTAAAAAACTTTCGAAAAATGACTCAGGTTGGTAAAACCCAGAGCATAACCTACTTCAGAAACAGAGCGTTGCTCGGCTTGTAGTAAGCGGGCGGCCTCTTTCATTCGGAATTCCTGGTAATAACTGAAAATGCTGTTCCCAAAAATCTGTTTGAATAAACGCTTCAGCTTGGTTGGACTCATGTGAGCGGCTAAAGCCAGTTCGTTAATAACGGGCGGCGTATCCAGGTGTGCCAGCATGTGTTCTTTAGCCCGGTAAATGGCTTCCACATCCTGACTATTCAGGGCATATACCTGTTTCTCCTCTCGCTTCTCCAGAGCTATTAACAACTGGCAGATCAATTCTTCCGCCTTGATTCGGGCCCAAAACAGTTCGAAGGTTTCGCTGATGGGTTGATTCACGAGTTCGTCGATAATCTTTTGAATAGGGGGATGAACCAATTCTTCAAAAATCAGAGGTTGCGTATTCGTGAGCAAGCTTCGTAAAATCGGCGATTTTTCCGACGCAGTGAAAAGACCCTTCAGGTAATGAGCATCGACTTCAATGTTAATCACTTCCGTATTGGAGTGAATAGAAATGACACTTTCGGTATGCAGTTGACTCGTCGCAATTAATACGCTAGGAACCCGCTTTTTTAAGGAGTGTAAGCCCGTTTTGACCAGGACATGCTGAAACTTGAAAAGAATCGTTGGCGTAGGAGAAGCTACGTCTGGATTTTCCAGAATCAGATCTTCCTTCAACTCATAATTCAGAATCAATAATCGAAGATGTTCCGTAAAGGCATAGCCTGTGCAGTACCCGGAACCCTGGTCTGCCGGGATTTCAACGCTATGGTTCTTTACCTCCGTGTTTAAACGGAGAGCCAATGAGGCTAATACCTTAGGGATCGTAGGAAATGTTTCTGCAGGCATGAAATGTCTTATACGACTATTTTTTGGTGTAAAGTAGCTATTTTACCCGTAAAGTATCATAGACTTTTGTGTAGTTATTAACGAACGCAAAATCATGATCCTTACCAATAAAAAAATAGCAGTGATTGGAGCGGGCCCCGTAGGCTTGACCATGGCCCGATTACTCCAGCAGCACCATATCGACGTAACTGTTTACGAGCGGGATGCCTACGCGGAGGCAAGAATCTGGGGTGGCACGCTGGATTTACACAAAAATTCCGGTCAGGAAGCCATGAAAGCAGCGGGGTTACTGGAAAGTTATTACGCCCAGGCCCGACCCATGGGAAGAACCATCGTTGATGAAAAAGGGAAAGTGTTGGCTGTTACTGAACCCACGCCCGAAAATCGATTCGATAACCCTGAAATAAATCGAAACGATTTAAGAAAAATGTTGCTCGAAAGTTTAGCGACTGATACCGTCGTTTGGGACAGAAAATGCACGGGGCTGCAAGAGCACCACGGAAAATGGCTATTGTCCTTTGAACATCAAATTCAGGCGGAGGCTGATGTGGTCATAGTCGCCAATGGGGGAATGTCCGGCATTCGAAGGCTGGTAACCGATGCAGAAGTAGAGGAAACCGGAAGTTTTATCATTCAGGGAGAAATCGTTGAGCCGGAAAAGCATTGCCCCGAATTCTACCGACTGTGCAATGATACGATTCTGATGAGTTCGTATCAGGGGAACGTGCTGGTGGTAAATCCCAATAATAAGGGAGCCTTAACGTACGGAATTATAGCTAAAAAACCCGATGACTGGGCGTTTAGTCCCGGCCCGGCCTTTCGGGATGATATCATGCCTTTCCTTTCTTCAAGGTTCCGCCACTGGGGGGAATGTTACCAGCAATTATTCCGGGTTACTCCTTCTTTCTGGGCGTTACCTATCCGAAAATTACCCTTAACCAAACCCTGGAAAACCAATCGTCCTTTACCAATTACGCTTATCGGAGATGCCGCCCATTTAATGCCTCCTTTTGCAGGTAAAGGTGTCAATACGGGTTTGGAGGATGCCTTATTATTAGCCCATAATCTGACGAACGGGAAATTCGAAAGCATTGACGCCGCCATTCAGAACTACGAAGAGCGAATGATGATCTATGCTTCGGCGGCCCAACAGGAATCCATCGAGAACGAGCGAATGATGATTGCTGATACTTTCTCTTTTAGCTGAACCTCTATTCGTCAGAATCTTATGTTTCGAGTAATCATCGAGCCTAGCCGCTGCCAGCGTTTTTGTTGGCAGCATTAGGTTAAGCGGGCAAGTAATCATTGCTCGCTTCTTTGGGTAGCTAATGGTAGCTAACGAGTAGAGTTATGAATAGGCTAGTCATAAGGCTTGAATCAGGAACGTTAATGCCTGGATTAACGTGAGTATAGGTATAATTTTTTTAACAAATGGTTATGCATACTTACGAACAACTATGAAAGCCATTTGGAATGATCAGGTGATTGCAGAAAGCGATCAAACCATTGTGATCGAAGGTAACCATTACTTCCCTCCTGAGTCCATTCATCGGCAATGGCTCATTGATTCCCCAACGCATACCGTGTGCCCCTGGAAAGGAGTAGCCTCTTATTTTACCTTGCTGGTGGATGGTCAGGAAAATAAAGATGCCGCCTGGGTATATCCAGACCCTAAACCCGCGGCGGCTGAAATCAAAGCCTATGTAGCTTTCTGGAAAGGCGTTCGGATTGAAGCCTGATCCCTTCCTTCATTTATTCATCATACCTCTTCGGTTTTCTTAGTGTTTTACATGAAAAAGTACGATATCATTATTATTGGTGCCGGCCAGGCGGGTGTTCCCCTAGCCATGAAATATGCGAAAGCTGGACAAAAGACGGCCCTGGTTGAAAAAGAATTAGTGGGAGGCTCTTGCGTTAATTATGGATGTACGCCTACCAAAACCATGATTGCCTCTGCTCAACTGGCGTACAAGGTGGCTCACGGTGCCGAGATGGGGATTGATATTTCTGGCTATCAGGTCAATATGACTAAGATTCGGGATCGGAAAGAGGAAGTGGTAACGATGAAACGTTCGGCTTCGGAAGAAAAGCTCGAAGAACTGGAAAATCTGGATCTGATCTACGGTAACGCAAAATTTACGGGTGATAAGACCTTAGTCGTAACGGGAAAATTGGGAAAGGAAGAAGCATTAACGGCGGACCTGATCTTCATTAATACGGGAACGCGGCCTTCCATTCCTGATGTCGAAGGACTTTCAGAGGTTGACTATTTAACCAATAAATCCATTCTGGAATTAACCGAAGTTCCTGACCATTTACTCATCATTGGCGGAGGTTACATTGGTATGGAATTTGGCCAGATGTTTCGTCGGTTTGGAAGTGAAGTTACCATCGTAGAATCTTCCGAACGATTGCTATCCAAGGAAGATGAGGACGTGGTTGATGCATTGGAAAGCATATTGACCGATGAAGGAATTACGATTCTAAAAGGCTATAAACTAGAAGCAATATCGAAAAAAGATGCTTCCATTGAAGCCAGTCTGGCGTCTGATTCGGGTGAAAAAAAGGTATCTGCTTCTCATGTTTTGATTGCCGTAGGTCGCGAGCCCAACAGCCTTGATTTAGGGCTGGAAAGTACAGGTATTAAGGTTGATGAAAAAGGATACATCCAAGTGAATGAGACCCTGGAAACATCAGTATCCGGCATTTACGCTCTGGGGGAAGCCAACGGCGGTCCCGCCTTTACCCACATCGCGTATGACGATTACCGAATCGTGTCCGAAAACTTACTCAACCAAGGAAACCGCTCTACCAGTGATCGTCCTTTTCCTTACTGCATGTTTACCGATCCGCAATTAGGTCGGGTAGGGTTAACCGAACAGGAGGCCCGCAAAAAAGGATTGGCTATTCAGATTGCTAAAATGGAGGCCAAAAGTGTAGCCCGTTCGCAGGAAGTGGGCGAGACCCGTGGCCTGTGGAAAGTGGTGCTGGAAAAGGAAACGGGTAAAATCCTCGGAGCAGCCATTCTGAGTTCGGAAGGCGGGGAAATTATGTCGCTTTTGGAGATAGCCATGATGGGTAATCTGACGTATGAGCAATTGCAAAATGGCGTTTTTGCTCATCCTACCTACGCCGAATCGCTAAATAATCTTTTTACAAAACTTGAAGAATGATCGTTGCTGAGCGGCTAACCAAGGCGTTCGATGGATTGAAAGCCGTTGATAACGTGTCTTTTGAGGTGAAAGAGGGCCAGACGATGATTTTGTTGGGCACCAGCGGTTGTGGGAAAACCACCACGCTGAAAATGCTGAACCGTTTGATCGAATCGGATTCGGGACGGGTATGGATTCAGGGGAAAGATATTTTCTCAACAAAACCCGAAGAACTACGCCGAAACATGGGGTACGTTTCCCAAAATAATGGGCTGTTTCCTCACCTGACAGTAGCCGAAAACATTGCCGTAGTTCCCGGCTTATTGAAGTGGGAAAAGTCGAAAACCCGGCAACGGACCGAAAGCCTTCTGGACCAGTTGAATCTGCCTTATCGGAGTTACGCTCATAAATATCCTGATGAATTAAGTGGAGGTCAAAAACAACGCGTGGCCCTGGCCCGAGCGTTGGTGTCCGACCCACCCCTGTTATTAATGGACGAACCTTTCGGAGCATTAGATCCTCTGACCCGCTCGGCTATCCACCAGGAATTCAGAGAATTACCTGAACTACAACGCAAAACCGTAGTCATGGTAACTCACGACATGGCAGAGGCTTTTGAACTGGGCGACCAGATCGCTTTGATGCATCAGGGAACGATCCGGCAGTTAGGAACGCCGGAAGAACTAATGTTCAGACCCGCAAGCAACTTCGTCAAAGATTTCTTTCAGCACCAACGGTATCAGCTTGAGTTAAAAGCCTTGAAACTAAAGGAGATATGGCCTTTTCTTTCGGATAGTCAGGAGTTAATTACGCCAACCCTTCAGAGTGAACAAAGTCTTTGGGAGGCGATGGAATGGTTGGCAGAAAAGAAGCCCGCAGTGGTGAAAAATGAGTTAACGAATTCCTTAAAAACCCTCAGTTTGCCGATTCTTCAAACCGCGTATCAGCAGTACAAAGACCAGTTTTAATGGAGCAGACTTTAGGGCAATTCATGCAGCAGCAGGCTCCCAAGCTTTGGCAACAAACGTTGACTCATACCGGGTTAACCTGTATGTCGCTGCTATTGTCCGTACTGGTAGCCCTGCCGTTGGGCATATTCATCGCCCGGAAACCCAAAGCCGCTGGAGTGGTATTGGGTATCGCGGGTATATTACAAACCATTCCCAGCATTGCTCTGCTGGGTTTTCTAATTCCATTGCTGGGCATTGGGGCTATCCCTGCCATTACTGCCCTGTTTTTGTATGCTTTATTACCCGTCATTCGGAACACATTTACGGGCATTACCGGAGTAGATCCTGCCATTACCGAGTCTGCTTGGGGTTTGGGGATGAATTCCTGGCAGGTGTTAACTCAGGTAGAAATACCTCTGGCCCTGCCCGTAATTCTGGCGGGTATCCGTACGGCGGCGGTGATCAACGTCGGCGTAGCTATGCGGCGTTACATTGCTGCGGGTGGGCTGGGCGAATTCATTTTTGGCGGAATTTCCCTTAATAATACCCACATGATTCTGGCGGGAGCCATTCCAGCGGCCTTGCTGGCTCTGGCTTTCGATGTGGTATTGTCCTTCGTTCAGAAACTGTCGAGTCATCGCCTTCGCAAAGCGGCATGGATTATCCCTGCGATCTTGCTATTAAGTAGTTCGGCTTACGTTATTCCCAGCTCCCAGCAAAAGATGTTGGCTGGGTTTACTCCCGAATTTATGGGCCGCGAGGATGGGTATCTGGGACTTACTTCTGTGTATAAACTCGACATTCCGACGGTAGTCATCAGCGATGCGGTCATGTATAAAGCGGCCTTCGAGCAAAAAATTGATGTCATCAGTGGCTACAGCACCGATGGCCGCCTGAAGGCTTATGATCTGGTAACCTTAACCGACGACAAAGGTATTTTTCCGCCGTATTATGCGGCTCCGGTGGTGCGGGTGGAGGTGTTAAAAACCTATCCAGAGGTGGAGCCGACGCTTAACCTGCTGGCCGGGAAAATCAATGACTCCGTCATGACCGAGCTCAATTATCGGGTGGATTATCGTAAACAGTTACCCGAACAGGTAGCCCGCGAATTTCTACAAAGCCAAGGGTTGTTGAAAAATCAGGAAACTTCTAGAGAAGGAAAAATCCGGCTGGGCTCTAAAATTTTTGGCGAGCAGTACATTCTGGTACATATGTATAAACTGTTGCTGGAAGGATATACGCCGTTATCGGTTGAATTGAAAACGGGTTTGGGCGGTACGAAAATCTGCTTTGATGCCCTCACTCACGGAGAAATTGACCTCTATCCCGAGTACACAGGAACGGGTTTATTAACCATTTTAAAAGCCTCGACCGCTCAACAGAAGCAGCTCGGACCCAACCGCGACCGGGTCTATGCTTTTGTTCAGAAAGAGTTTCAGAAAAAGTACCAGTTACAGTGGCTTAGTCCCATTGGATTTAATAATGCGTACGCACTCATGATGCGGCGTTCGCAGGCTCAGGCCTTTGGCATACACACCATATCAGACTTATCAACCTATGTTTCCAACCACCATCTCCAGCCTTAAGGAAGCCTATCTGGAAGTAAGGGATTACTCCAGAATGATTTGCGAACCGCTTGAAATTGAGGATTATGTTCCGCAACCCGTGGCTTTTGTGAGCCCGCCCAAATGGCACCTGGCTCATTCTACCTGGTTTTTTGAAACCTTCATTCTGAAAAATTACAAGCCTGATTATCAGGTTTTCCACGATGACTTTAACTACCTCTTCAACAGCTATTATAACAATGTAGGAGATCGGGTGCTGAGAACGGATCGCGGTAACATGACCCGCCCTTCCGTTGAAAAAGTCTACGCCTATCGCCAGTATGTCGATCAGCACATGGAAGATTTGCTGGATACGCTGGAAGACCCCGAAGCATTGAAATTGATTGAGTTGGGGCTACACCACGAACAGCAACATCAGGAACTGCTGGTTACGGATATTAAATACATTTTGGGCCATAACCCTACTTTCCCGGTGTATTCCCACGAACAATCGTTATCGGACGCCAGAAATCAGCAAAGCGGCTGGCTAAGTGTAGAGGAAGGCGTATATAGCGTAGGGTATGCCGGTGATGGCTTTTGTTTCGATAATGAATTAGGGCGGCATAAGGTCTATATACAACCTTTCGAAATCAGTAAATCTCTGGTTACAAATGCCGAATATCTGGAATTTATGCAGGCAGGAGGCTATACAGACTTTAATCTGTGGCTGGACGAGGGATGGTCATGGGTTAAAGAAAATGAAATAAAAGCCCCTATGTATTGGCATAGAATTAACGGGGAATGGCATACGTATACATTAGCGGGCCTGGAGAAGTTAGATCCTGATGCCGTATTGAGTCACGTTAGTTATTACGAGGCTGCTGCTTTTGCTCAGTGGAAAGGCCTGCGTCTGCCTACCGAGTTTGAGTGGGAAGTAGCCGCCGACCAGCTTGACTGGGGGCAACGCTGGGAGTGGACGAATAGTGCGTATTTACCCTATCCGGGTTTCACGAAAGCGGCAGGAGCTGTGGGCGAGTATAATGGAAAATTCATGGTGAATCAATGGTGCTCCGCGGGGCTTCCGTTGCTACTTCTCCCAAACACAGTCGCAAAACCTATCGTAACTTTTTCCACGCACCCGAACGCTGGCAGTTCACCGGCATTCGTCTGGTGAAATGAGTTGTTAGTGGTTGGTAGATAACATAGAATTAATAACTAACTAACAACCAACCACTGGCAACCAGAGAAACCAACCGCCAGAAAACAAAAAACATCAACCCAAACACGAACAACCTCACACGAATGGTTACTACGGCATTTCATCAGGCAATTGAGGAGGGTCTAACCGCTTCCAGTAAATACATTTCTTCCCAGTTTTTTTATGATGACCAGGGAAGCCGGATTTTTCAGGACATTATGCGAATGCCTGAGTATTATCCCACCAGTTGTGAGTTTGAAATCCTTTCATTTCAGGCTTTACAAATCATTAATAAACTGGATTTTTCCGAGCCTTTCAATATCGTGGAATTAGGGGCGGGAGATGGTATCAAAACGCTTCAACTGCTTCGTAAACTCACGGAATTGGGGGCCTATTTTCATTATGTCCCGATTGATATTTCGGCAGAGGCCATTCAGGCTCTGGAAGAAAACATGGCCCGTGAATTACCTTCTTTATCCATTAAATCACTGGTAGGGGACTATTTCACGCAGATGGAAGTATTGGCTCAATCGGACATTCCATGTCTGTTTTTATTTCTGGGGGGCAACATTGGTAACTACGAAGCCCCGCAAGTGGATGATCTGTTAAGCCAGTTTTACGAGCAAATGAAACCCGGAGATAAATTACTGACGGGTTTTGATTTACAGAAAAACCCAATTACCATTCGCCGGGCTTACGATGATTCACAGGGAATTACGAAGGCTTTTAACATCAACTTATTACACCGCATCAACCGCGAAATGGGTGGTATGTTTTTACCGGATCAATTTGATTTTTATTGCGATTACAATCCTAAAAATGGTGAGGTAAGAAGTTATCTGGTAAGCTTAAAAAGCCAGGACGTGTACATCGAAGATCTGGAACGCAGCTTCCATTTTGATCAGAATGAACTCATCTGGACGGAGTTATCTCGTAAATATACGTTTGCTGAAATAGAGCAGTTAGCCAGAAAAAATGGATTTAGAGTAGTGAATCATTTTCTGGATTGTAAACATTACTTTACCGATAGTTTGTGGGTGAAGTAAGGCTTTTTAGAAAAAAGGAGTGGTATTTATGTTTGGATACCACTCCTTTTTTATTGATTAATGGAAAAGAGCAGCCTCAGAATCCTGCTGCACGTCTATCTGTCGGGTAATCGTTCTTCTTCCGACCAACAATACCAGCAAAGCAATGCTGGCCGATCCTGCCACCCCTATGACCATCGGCAAAGCAGAAGGTTCTTCAAACTGACTCATCAATACCGATATCAGTGTACCCATACCCATTTGTAACGCTCCCATCAGAGCCGACGCACTTCCTGCATTCTTGGTAAAGGGAGCCAGCGATAAAGCCGCTGCGTTAGGGTTCGTAAAACCAATGCAACTCAGAAATAAGAACAGGAAGACCAGGGTAATGGGCAGCGTCAGCCAGCCGCTAATGGCTACAAACAGGAAAGTAAAGGCAATGATCACCTGACTAGTCAGAGCTACAATTACAATTTTTTCGCTTTTGTAGGTACGAAGTAATAAGGTGTTTACCTGACTTGAGCCAATAAAACCTACAGAAAGAAAGGCGAATATCCAACCATAGACTTTTTCATCGGTATGGAAAACCTCCATAAACAAAATGGGTGAGCCGGAGACGTAGGCAAAAAGTCCCGAAAAAGCGATGGCTCCGGTGAAAGCATAGGTATAAAATTGAGGCTCCCGTAAGACCTTCCAGAAGTTGAGCAAGATAGGTTTTGGCTTTAGCGAAATCGAAGAATCGGGTTTGTAACTGTCTGGTAGCCACAAGAAAACGGCTAGTAAGATAGCTATTCCCATGCCCGTAAGAATAATAAATACCATTTCCCAGCCGTAAGCCGAGGTGACATAGCCACCCACAGTGGGGGCAATCATGGGGGAAGCCCCAACGACCAGCAGAAGGAGAGAAAATACCTTGGCATTATCCTGCACGGGAAATAAGTCACGTACCATGGCAACCGATGCCACCGCCGCCGCACAACTGCCAATAGCCTGAATAACCCGCATGAAGATGAGAGCATTGATATCATCGGCAAACGCACAACCGGCGGAAGCCAGGATGTAAATGACCAGTCCAATAAACAATGGTTTTTTTCGGCCAAAGCGGTCGAGTAAAGGACCATAGAGTAATTGTCCCACGGATATACCAATGAAAAAGCCGGATAGGGAAAGCGAGACTTTGGCAGCGGTTGTGTTCAGGGCTTTGGCAATGGCCGGAAAACCCGGAAGGTACATATCAATGGAAAAAGGACCTAACGCAGTAAGACTGCCCAAAATCAGAATTAAAAAGAAATACGTTTTTTTAGACATTAGGAAAGAATGAGTAAAGGCCCCAGCTAATGAAGAAGGATTTAGTTTGATAATTACTATACACTAAAACGGAAGTAATAATTTCAAATACCCCAAAATTAGAGCTGAACTCAACCAAACCTGTTCTTTAGTAACGACTCTGGGGAATCGGTTACAGGCAGTTAGGAAGTAACGTTGCCCATTAACTTCTGCTTTAAAATTTCAGCCCGCTCCCGGCCCGCCTCGTAATGAGGATCAAGTTTGATGGCCAGTTCCAGGTATTCCAGCGATTGCGGTCGGTGCTTTTTCGACTGATGCTGATTGGCCCAGTAAGTAAAACTCATCGTTTTGGCGTCTGCATAGATAGAATTCTGCTGGTATTTTTCAATGATCGACTGGAAATCATGCCGGGCTACTTTGCGTTTGCTAAAGAAAAACCACGGCAGATTCTCCGCCACACTTCCCCGCAGAAATTCAGGAGTACTGGATACCGTAGCGTAGGTACGAACCGCTTCATCAAATAAAGCAAATGCTTTGCCGAGCAGACTTAACTTCTTCGTCTCGGCTCCTACCAGCGAAAGAGCGGAGGCACGATAGGCCAAAATAACCGGGAGCAATTCAGGCGTCGCATCAGAACTTTCCGCCAATGCCGTAAGTAGATCGAAGCTTTTCTGAGCGTAGCCCCGGTAACTGGTTTTGGACAAAAACGACAGATTGAGGGCTACTTCGTGATAAACCACCCCGAGCCTGACTTTAGGAAGTTCATTTGGATGGCGGGGGGCTTCCTGCTCAACCGCCATTAGTTTGTCCTTCAGGTAAGTGTGGTCAATGATTTCGATGACGTCCTGTAACTGTTGTTCGTAACTTCTAACCTTTTCCAAAGTAAGAAGCTGAGGGTTTAAATGGGTAGCTGCCATGAGGAGTGTCTTTGTGTGTTAAGATTGCACAAAGGTCAGCCCCTCATTAGGCTCCAGACGTTGACTTAAGTTAGCTTCGTTCCTGCAAGGCAATTCTTTTCCGAATTCGGCTCAAACTTTCGGGGCTAATTCCCAAAAAGTTTGCAATGTATTTCTGTTGTACTTTCTGAAACAGATCGGGGTGTTTTTTTAGGAGATTCTTATACCGCTCTTCGGGCTTCTCGGACGACAGCGACATAGCAATTTCGGTGGCTCGTTGGGCAACCATTTCAGCCATTAACCTCCCAAAGGTTTCGTATTTGGGACATTGCTGGTATAACTGAAGCAGGTTTTCTTTTTTAATCAGCAACAGGTCTGTTTCCTGCAACGCCTGTAACGAAAAAATACTGGGCACGCGGTGGGTAAGGCTAGTAAAGTCGGTCAAAAAACTATGCTGAAACGAAAAGTCGCAGGTTTTCTCGACGCCCTCTTTGGTATGAAAATGGCGAACAATCCCCTCGTTAACGAAAGCAATGAACTGGCAGACGTGGCCTTCCTGCAAGAGAAATTCATGGCGTTGCAGGTGCAGAGGCACAAAATACGTGTCTAGTAAGGCAAGTTCTTCAGAGGTTAACGAGACAAATTGCTGGCAGTAGTGTTTGAGGAGTTGAGTAGTCATGAATGAACCTGAGGTACCGTACCGATTTTGGTTGCCAATATTAACAACTCTTGGTCAGGTTTCAATTATGATCTATTCACTTGAGTGAGGGGGAAACTTGCAGATGCTTTCTAACAATTCATAATCGTCAAACGGTAAACCCCACTCCTAGGGCTCGTCTGCGACGCTCAGGGTTGCAAACGCAGATTAAAGAAGAAAAAAGAAATACGTTATGGCTGCCAGTGAAAAAGGTACATCTAGTTGCTCAATTAAACGATTGCCTGAATTCCAGAGGACTCTGTTTTGTCTTAGTTTTGAAGAGTTTACTGAAGGACTGTGAATGCTCAAAACCTAAGTCATAAGCAATTTCGCTAACCGTCAGATCGGTGGTGGATAGTTTTTCCTTCGCTTTGTCAATGAGTTTATTGTGCAAGTGTTGCTGCGTAGTCTGGCCCGTTAGTTGCTTTAATAAACTATTCAAATATTTGGGAGACATCTGAAGCTTGTCTGCGATATACTGAACGGTGGGTAATCCTTTCGTGAGTAAAGCGTCGTTATCAAAACAATGGGTTAATACTTCTTCCAGTCTATCCAGCGTTTTATGACTACTAATTTTTCGGGTAATAAACTGACGCTCATAAAATCGTTGGGCATAAGTGAAGAGCAATTCCAGTTGGGCTATAATAACCTCTTGACTGAATTTATCGATATTTGAATGATACTCACTTCGAATATGATCTACAATACCGTTAATGATGGATTCTTCCTTATCTGACAGAAACAAAGCTTCACGGGCCGCGTAAGCGAAATATTCGTATTGCCTGATTTTTTTGGCTAAAGGCGTATTCCACAGAAAATCGGGGTGAATAAACAACATCCATCCTTCCAGATTCACCGGGATACTTTCGTCCTGCCCCCGCAGAATCTGTCCGGGAGACATAAACGCCATCAACCCTTCGTCGAAGTCGTATTTCTGTTGACCGTAGAGGAGTTTGTCACAGCCTCTTTTAAGCGACACGACGTAAAAATCAAGCAGAACCGCCCGGATATCCGAATGATTTTTAAATCCAGATACATCAATAATCCCAATCAGGGGATGATGAGGCTTGGGCAGGCCTAACAGGTGGTGGATTTCAGATATGGATTTAATTCGATAGGGTTTTTCAAGAGCCATAATGAGGTTTCATTTTAAGGTTCGAGGGGATGTTTTAGCCAAATGAGAACCAACGGCAGGGCAAGAAAGGGGATTTCCATCAAAGCAAAGCGACTTTGCCCGGCATTTAAAGCAAAAGCCATGAGTAAAACAATACTAATAGCATTCAAACTATTACCAAGGAAAAAGGTTGGCGGGAAAAACAGCATCAACCCTACCACGATCGAAAATACGCCTAAATATGGAAGAATGGTTTTGTGAATACCCAATTGTGTCATCATCTCGGTTTGCTCAGGACTGGTAGCCTGGAAAGAATCCCATCCGTGTTTAATACTTAAAAACGCGGAAACAAGCAGGAGTAATAGGCTAATTATTTTCATACAAGAATAGTGAAAGATTGAGAAACTAATTTCCGTACATGGTTGATGCCCCCATCCTGGCCTGCTGAGAAATGATGAATCGGGGAGCCAATCGGCTAAGAATTCGGATTACTTTAGACAGACCGGGAAAAACCTCATCTTTATCTTTCCGCATGCCTTCGATGCCCGCGGCCACAATTTTTTCCGGAGCCATCAGTAAGCTGGAATCAAATCCGTCTTCGTTCTTGAATTGATCATTTAGGGGTGTGGACGATCCCGGAGCTACCAATTCAATTACCTTGACCCTGGTGTTTTTTAACTGTACCCGCAGAGCCAGTGTATAGGCACGTAATCCGGATTTGCTGCCGCTATAGATGGGTGAAATCGGTAATGCTAGCAATGCAATACCAGAAGTAACGTTCATGATAGCCGCGTGGGGCTGTTGTTTGAGGTGGGGCAAAAACTGTTGCACCATTCGGATCGGCCCCATCAGATTGATTTCTATTTCACGGGTAATATCCAGTAGGGTCTGAGGCTGGTGAAGACTAAGTTTCCGCATCTCACCAGCGTTGTTGATGAGCATATTTAGGTTCGGAAATTGGCGGATCACCTGCTCATGCAAATCAATGATGTCTTCCACCTTACTCACATCACTTTGAATGATATGGACAGCAGGAAGTTGTTGCTTTACGGCCCGTAACTTTTCTGAATTTCTGCCAGTAATGATAACGGTATTTCCCATAGCCAGGAGCTGGGAAGCGAATTCATAGCCAAATCCACTTGTACCGCCCGTAATAAGGATGGTGTTGTTTTGTAGTACCATGGTCTCTTTGTTTGATTGGGACAAAGTTCGATCTGGTTCAGGCAACGGATGTAGCCAAAAAAGACAATCTTGAAGTGAAAAGAGAGGAAGTTATTGCTGGTAAATCAGGGAGGGTTTGGAAGGCAGGAGGAACCTGTCGTTAGTTTAGGAACTAGATAGAATATCGCAGCTGAAGTTAACTCATACCTGTCTCAAATGTTGGAAGAGACCTTATTGTAAAAGGGGACGGGGTATAATTGAACTACTCTGGAGGCATTGCAAAGCTATTCGTAAATAACCAAGATTAATAACTCTTTTTCCAGGTAATGATATAAAAGTGTAAAGCGGAGTTCTATATAAATAGAAACTAAAGCAAGCAGCCCGCAGCCCAAAGGTGGAGTAAAAACCTATCAATCGAAGGCATAGAAATACCAAACAAAAGGCTGCCCGAATTCCGGGCAGCCTTTGTTGAAAATAAGTTAATTACCTTAGGGTATAGTTCTAGAAACCATATCTGGCTCCCAACTGGAACTGATAAGGGTTGCCGCTTAGGTTAGATACCCCGGCGTTAGTATTCACTGCGTATTTGTAATTGTTGGTAGTGGGGTCAAATCCAGCACGGGATAATAGGGCAGTAGCTCCCAAAGCGTGATTAACGCCCCAGTCTCTCTTCAGCATGTTAGCCACGTTAAACAGGTCGCAGGAAAGCTCCACGTATTGTTTCTGGAACGTTTTCATTTTGTAAGTCAAACGCATGTCAACAGTTCCATAGAAGGGGTTAACGCCACCATTGCGTTCGGCAACTTTACCGAAGCTATTGCGGATGTAATCCTTCATGCTATTCTCCACCTTGGGGTTATTTAAAATAGCATTAATTCCGTCTTTCAAGTATTGGGGAGTTTCGGCTTTGTTAGGATCAAAAACAAAAGCTAAATCGTTCGTTTCTACGAAGTCACCGTTGATGTTACCATTAACAATCATCGAGTAACGAGTGCCACTGAATCCTGAGAAGCGAACGCCCAGGTTAAAGCCATAGAACGAAGGGGTATTTCCGTATACGACTACCTTGTTTCTGAAATGGTTGTCCGAATAATTCATTTTGTTCAATGTACGGGGATCTCCAGCCGTATACTGAACCAGGGTAGCCGTATTAGCTACGTTTCCGTTGTACGAAGTATTATCCATCGTCTGGTTCCAGGTATACGAGGCTGCGATTTCGCCGTCCTTGTAGTATTTGTAGTTCGCATCCACTACTAATGCAGCCTGATTTACCTTCCCTAAGCTTTCCAGTTCCAGAATACGACCCACTTGGTCTGTTTTGCGGCCTAGCGTCCAGTTCTGAGAGCCGTTTGAAGTGTTAATGCTAGAAGCAGGAACATACACTGGACGATTTCCTTCCTGTGATAAGGTGAAGAAAGGCTGGTCTACCATGTTTTTGTCGATATACGTGTAGTTATTACGAGCAAAAGACATGTAACCGGCGATACTCATACGGAAGTTACGAGTAAAGAAGTGGCTATACGAACCGTTGATTTTGTATACCGTTGGTACTTTAGCATCCTTACCATTCATGTTGATGGTGTACAGTTTCGGAACACTGGTGTTATTGACTAAGTCAACACCCGGAGCCGAAGCGGGATTTTTACGGTAGGCAGGAAAATCGGGGGTAGGAACCAGATTTCCGGTTACGTCGATACTTACGATCTTACTACCATCGAATAACATATTGTTAATCATAGAGTAAGGGTTCAACGCCGATCCTAAAATACCACCGCCGACACGGATGATATCTTTACCATTCTGATGGATGTCCCAGGTGGCCTGTACGCGAGGTTGTACCTGAAGCGTGGTTAGTTTATTATCGGTGCGTAAGCCCAGCGTGTTGAATACCGTCTGATTAAAGTTAGCCCGAGTCAGATAATCAGTATAGTCGATACGAACTCCAGCGGTGATGTCCAGACCCGGTCTGATCGTCGTTTGTGCCTGAGCGTATACATTGGGACAAAGAATATCGAAGATGATGTTATGATTGTTATTCAGATATACATCCCGCGTAAAGCGATAAGGGGCCAGATTATTGAAGGCCGTTAAACCAGTAAACCAGAAACGACCATTGGTTTCACTACCGTAAATCGAATTCTGTTTGGTATAGGTCAGACCCGCTCCAAACGTAAAGTTGAATTTGTTAGTATTCACATACAAATTGTTTACGAGCTGGATCAGGTGGTTATTGAAATAATCACCTCCATAGCGTTGACCACCGAGCTGAACGTTGGTATACAAAAATTTGGTAGTGTCACTAGGGTTGACCGATGCAATATTACCAACCGTTGCTCTCGGAATGTTATCCGAGGGTAACTGGGGATTGGCAAACATTTGGTTATACTCCCAAAAATGTTGCAACTTCAACTCGTTCGTCACTTTCGTATTGATGGTTGTTCGCAATGAACCCATCAAACTGTTCGTCATACTTTTACGGGTACTGTATACTTCATAGAGGTTAATAGTAGTGTTATCGCCGTCCGACTGGTTATCCATATCGTAAATGAAGTTATTACGAATCGTCAGCAGGTTTTTGGAGTTGAGCTGCCAGTCAATACGACCAAACAGGGCATGGGTATTTTTAAAGCGGTTAAACTGACCAAATTGCGGAGCATTGCCAACGCCGTATTTGCTACGGGCAATCTTTAAAAATTGGTCTTCTGTAGCCTGGGTAATGTTGTACCGCAGAACATCGGCTGCGGTTTGAATCGGAGCAATCAATAGAGGTAAGGTACTTTCCTGACGATCCCAGGCGACAAAGAAGTGAGCTTTATCTTTGACGATAGGACCACCCAGCGAGAATCCGTACTGAGACGTATGGAAAGGATAGTTTCGAGGCTGTCCATTCAATCCATAGCGGCTTGCAAGTCCATTGGTTCTTAAGAAGGTAAAGGCACTCCCGCTGAGGGTGTTAGTACCCGATTTGGTAACGGTACTAATGGTTCCACCCCCTGCATTGCCATACGTAACGTCATATTGGTTTGTAACTACTTGAAATTCCCGCACCGCTTCCATCGTAATGCTGTAGGCTCCGGCAGTTTGTCCCCCGGCAATGGTTCCTCTGGCAGCCATACCATCAATGGTGTAATTGGTAGCAGAGCCTAGTTGCCCACCCAAGCTATTACCCGTACTTAAGGGAGAAAGGTCTGAAAGAGTACTGAAGTTACGTCCGTTGACGGGCAGTCGATTGATGTCCTTGGCCGTTACCGCCGTGGCTGTCCCGATGTTTTCGATCTTGTTTCCTAAAGAAGTTGCAGAAATAACTACATCTTGCAACTGTTCCGTCTTTTCTGCCAACTGGAAGGAAAGCTGTAAAAGGTCCCCCTGGTTGAGTGAAAATCCAGTTTGTGTCTGGGTCGCCATTCCTACGTACTGAACCGTAACGGAATAAGGAGAACCCAGGGGCAATTCCTTCATGAGAAACTCGCCTTTCTCATTTGAAATGGTAGCGGTCTTAAAACCAGTAGACTCATTTTTAATCTGTACGGTAGCCTTATCCAGGGGCTTGCCGTCCTGAGTCGTTATTTTTCCAGCAACACCCGCCAAGTTGGTTTGAGCACTGGAAAAATGAGCAATAAACAGAATAAAGATTAATAAAAATTTGGGGAGATTGACCATGGTATATGCATGTTTATACTACGGCCCAAATATCCCCAGACAACATTTTTTAGATATTAATGATCTGTTATGTTACATTGAATTATTGGCGTGCAATGTTTCCCCATTGTTTACAAAATGCCATTTCTAATGAAAGAATAGGAAAAAATGGTAGATCGCTCTTGGTTTTGTACAATAGTTGACAAAACTGGTTGTAAGATTAGTCCGCGTTTCCAATGCGGATTCAGGGGAACAGCATCTGCGACGCTACCGCATGATAAATACTATTGGCCTGCATCCACAACACGGTTGCGAATGCAGCCAATAGTCCAACAAATTTACTCCGACCGCACCTCTAATAAACTTTCACTTTTCAGATACATCTGCTGCAAAGCCTGTAAGGTTTCAGGATTGGGGTTTTCCCAGAGTTCGCGTTTGGCGGCTTCGAGTAGTCGTTCGGTAATGGCATTGAGAGCCCAGGGGTTACTTTGTTCAAAAAACTGCTGTAATCCGGGATCAAGAGCGTAGGTTTCGGCCACTTTTTCGTACATCCAGTCTTCCATGACCTGAGCCGTGGCATCGTATCCAAAGAGGTAATCCACCGTAGCTGTTAACTCCAGCCCGCCTTTATAGCCGTGCCGCTGAATGCTTTCCAGCCATTTCGGATTAACCACTCGCGAACGGAACACCCGCAGGGTTTCTTCTTTCAAATCCCGCACGACGGGCTGGGCTGGATTCTGGGAGTCACCAAAATAATGCTTCGGCTGCTGACCCGTCAGGCTACGAATGGTGGCAATCATTCCGCCATGAAATTGCAGGTAATCGTCACTATCGAAAATATCGTGTTCGCGGTTATCCTGGTTATGTAAGGCCACCTGAACGGTGCTGAGTCGTTGTTGAAATTCCTGTCGGGCGTCCACTCCCTGAGCACTTTTACCGTACGCGAAGCCCCCCCAGTTCACATAAGCCTGAGCAAAGTCGGCATCGGTTGCCAGTTTTTTCGTTAATCAGGGGTAATATTCCGGCTCCGTAACTCCCCGGAGCTGCTCCAAAAATGCGGAAGCTGGCCCGCTCTTCGGCTTCTTCAATGGGCAGTTCGGAAAGCTCGGCTAAATCGCGGAGGTAATGTTTACGAACAAAATTTTGCTCATCCGACTCATCCAGAGCACTAACCTGCTGGACGGCCTCGTCGATTAACTCAATCAAATGCGGAAAAGCATCCCGGAAAAATCCACTGATCCGGGTCGTTACATCAATTCGGGGACGCCCTAATGCTTCGATGGGAATGACTTCTACCGAAGTAATCTGCCTACTTTCAGACTGCCAGATGGGACGAACGCCGAGCAGAGCCAATACTTCGGCTACATCATCGCCGTGGGTTCGCATCGCACTGGTGCCCCAAATGCTGATCCCCACACTTTCAGGATACGTGCCCGTTTCTTTTTTATGCCGATCCAGTACTTCGCGGGCCAGTTGCTGACCTACCTCCCAGGCCGCCTGTGAGGGCAGGGCCCGTGGGTCTACAGCGTAAAAATTGCGTCCCGTGGGCAGAATATGAGCCATGCCCCTGGTGGGAGCCCCACTAGGTCCGGCAGGAACATAACCGCCTGAGAGTCCATGTAACAAATGATGAATCTCGTTTTCGGTCTGAGCCAGGTTGGGAATTAGTTTTGTACAAACGTATACTAAAATGGGCCTCAGCGACTGCAAGCTGGAAGCGTCTTTTAAAAACGTTTCGCTCAATACCTGATCAATGCGGGCAGGCTGAAAATGATACTTGGACAGCAGCGAAAACAGATGCTTCCCTAGCTCGTCAATGGTTTCAAGGGCATCGGAAAGCGTGATGATGGGTCGGCTGGCTAAGGTCTGAAAATCAGCCCGAACGCTGGGTAATCGCTGCCCTTTAGGCTGATGTAAATCAGGCAAATCAAAAATCTGGGCGATGGTGTCGGGCAGGGATGGGTAATCCAGATTGGAAAGCCGCGTCATGGATTGCAGCATATCGACCAGAGCCTCGCCCTGTGGCATTTGTCCGAGCGTATGCAGTCCGTTTCGAATTTGGGCGGCCCCCAGTTCACACAAGTATCCGTCAATGTCTTCGATGAGGTGGGCAATGTCCTTACCTGCCATTTCCGTCAGCGTCACCGGCACACCTTCCGGGGTTAGCTCATCGTCCCATTCATGTTTATGATCGCCGTGATCGCGGCTGAGCATCGCGGAAAGATCCGCCTGCAAATTGGTCTGTTGAATTAACTCCCAGATTTGCCGTTGCAGCAAAGGCAGCTTGGCCGGATCGAGCGTTTCCACCTGATAATATTCATCGACCAACTGCGTTAACTGAGCCAGCTCGCCGTAGCTATCTGCCGAAGTCATGGGGGGCGTCAGGTGATCTACCACCACCGCGTGAGCCCGTCGCTTGGCCTGCGAGCCTTCGCCGGGATCATTAATGATGAAGGGGTAAAACAGGGGCATATCGCCCAGAATGGCATCGGGGAAACAGTTTTCGGAAAGACCAATGCCCTTGCCGGGTAACCATTCTAATGTGCCGTGTTTCCCTACGTGAACGATGGCGTCGGCCCGGTAACTTTCTTTGATCCAGCGGTAAGCTGCGTAGTAATGATGCGTGGGGGGTAAATCGGGCTGGTGGTAAATGGCATCCGGGTCCATGCCGTAACCCCGGGGCGGTTGCAATAACACCACCACGTGGCCGAGATCAATACCCGCCAGGGAAATACAGCCTTCGTGAACGTACGTTTCGCCCGGTGGGGCCCGCATTGCTTTAGCATTTTCTGCTGCAACGCTTCGGGTAACTCTTTAAACCAACCTTCGTAGGTTTTAGCCGGAATGCGGGCAATGGCCCTGGAAAGTTGTTCGGGCGTTAAGTAGGTTTCATCGTACGAACAGCGGTCAATTAATTCATGAATGAGCTGAGTGCCACTTTCTGGAAGATTATCCACGCAATACCCTTCCGCCAGCATCGCTTCCAGCATCTGCATTAAGGAGGCCGGAGCATCTAGTCCTACCGCATTTCCGATCTGGGAAGCCTTGCTGTTGGAATTCGTAAAAATGAACGCAATTTTCTTCTGAGGGTTCGGGATGTAACGAAGCCGGGCCATTCGGTAGGCAAGTCCCGTGATGCGTTCCACCCGGTTTTCGACGGGCTCGTAATGCGTTACTTCCTTATTTTTTTCCTTGAATGAAAGCGGAACGGTAATGATTCGCCCGTCAAATTCGGGAATGGCTACGTTCATAGCCGTATCCAGGGGGCTTAACCCGCGGCTGGATAACTCCCAGGGAATGCGACCCATGCCGCTGGTAATGGCCTGAAGAATGGGTACATCCAGAGCCAGTAAACTTTCCTGCGGTTTATTACCCGTTGCCCGCATGTCTGTCATGGCGTAGGAAACCGTGTTAATCAGGGTATCAATCCGAACGCCCTGATTAAAAAATCAAAGGCATAAGGTTGTCGGGTTTCAGGGTTTACCGTTTTTAAGGAAGAGGTATAAATGGGTAATACATTCACTGACTTTTCTTCCAGCGAACGAATCAGGGCATCCACAAAAGATGTGTTTCCACTGATCCAGTGGGAACGATAGAAGGTAATACCGATGGTAGGAAGCTGAGGCTGATAATACCGCTGCCAGTCACTCCATTCCGTATTTTCGGGTAATTCTGGATGGTAAATGCCGTGTTCGGGCAGGGTCAATGGAGCTTCCGATCCAAAACCTGTCATTAATAAATGATCGGCAACGTAGTACAACAGGGACGTTAAGTTAGCATAACCTCCCGCCTGAATATACGCTAATACGTCCTGTTGAATGGCGGGAGAAACGCTCGAAATCGCCGCAAATTCTGGGTTTAAATCGCCCGTTCCACTAATAACGATCAGGTGTTGATGGTGCTCTTTGGCCCGTTTAACCAGTTCACCAAAACCCGGAATACTACTGGGGCGACCGTGAATCCGAACGATAATAATTTGAGCCGCTCCAATTTCCCGTTCCAGTAACTGAGCCATGTGGGCTTCGCTTTTGATGGCGAGCAAACTCATACCCAGGGTCTTCGGAAAATCATCGGGTAAATCCTGCATCGCCCGACTCAGGGTTAATAAGTCGGTATCCGCGTGCGTGAGAAAGACGATTCCGTCCGTGGGGGATGGCGTAATACCCAGCAGCGTTGAGGTCTCCGAACCCTTCCAGGTATAATATTGAAATACAAATTCGCTGATTTCAGCCGGGGGTGTTAAGAACCGATCCGCCGCAATCATCGAATCGATGTAATCAAAAATTGCCCGGATGTGCCATTCGCTGTTAATCGAATGAAACCACACAGAATGTCCATCGAATAGCAAGGTCGCTACGTTGGCCAGCGTGCAGGGGCCGAGGCAGCCGCCTTTGGTTAGGTGCACTTTGTTACGCATTTTCCGGCGAAGCCATTCTTCCTTATACACATCCACCAGCACCGGGGCATACCCCCGGTCGGTGCGACCGCAACAGCAGGCGTTGTAACAATAGGATAAATGTCCGCGTCGCTGGACGATATTAATGGCTTTGCCATCGGGTCGCATGACCCGCTGCCGCTTGATTTCAGACATGGCTAGTAGTGAGGCGGCCCGATTGCTCAAGCCAGTCCATGATAAATTCTGGCTGCTCCGCCCAGTAGATATGAGCGTAAGTAGCTAATGTATTCTGATACTGAAAAAGTTTGGTAGTTACGGGGGCTCCTTTCGCCGAGGTGATCGTCGCGACCGAAGGTAACGATTCATCTTCCTGAATCTTGGAATAATGAAATTCATGCCCCCGAAATTCCCGGCCTTTCCAGTGCATCCGGCGATACCCCAGCGTTAACTTTCGGTTTTGCATGGTCGTCTGGTAAGGGAAAAGACCGACCATGTCAAACGTTTGATTGGCATCGTTGGTCATCCTTTTTCCCAGATACATCAACCCTCCGCATTCGGCATAAGTGGTTCCTCCGTTTTCACCGTAGGCACGAATGCTTTCCAGCATCGAACGGTTTTCACTTAACTTTTGGGCATGTAGTTCAGGATAACCGCCGGGCAAATACAGAAAATCCGTTTCGGGTAAAACGGCATCCTCAAGCGGGCTAAAAAAGGTAAGATCAGCCCAAGGTTTCAACGCTTCGAGATTGGCGGGGTAATAAAACGAAAAAGCCTCATCCTGAGCTACGGCCATTCGAAAACGTTTGAATGGCCGTCCGCTGTTCCGTTGGGGAGTGCAAATTTCACGGTTGCATAGTTCCAGTAACCGATCTACCTGAACCGTTTGCGGAAGGGCATCGGCGATGCGTTGAATAATGGCTTCGTAATCGGTTTCCGAAGAAATATGTAAACCCAAATGCCGCGAGGGAATCTCAAAATCGGGGTTTGACGGTAAATAGCCGAGCACTTCAATGCCCACGTCTTCACTGGCTTCCTTCAAAAACTGGTAATGCGTTGGGGTATTGACGTTATTGAAAATGACCCCTGCGATCTGAATTTCGGGTTTAAAGTGTTTATATCCGTACAAAAGTGGAGCCGCCGAATAGGCTATTGCTTTGGCATTTACGACGAGAATGATGGGAATGCTAAGTAAGGTAGCCAGGTGAGCACTACTGTTTTGCATCCGATCCGATCCATCAAAAAGGCCCATGACGGCTTCACTTACGGCGATGTCCGACGGGCTGGCGTATCGGGTATATAACTCCTGTACGTGAGCTTCTGAAGAAAGAAAGGTATCCAGATTCAGGCTGGTTTTTCCGGCTGCCGTAGCGTGATGACGCGAGTCAATGTAATCCGGGCCACATTTGAAAGGTTGAACGCGGTAACCCCGTTGCCTCAGCACGCGGAGTAACCCCAGCGTCAGAGTAGTCTTTCCGGAGCCGCTGGAGGGAGCCGCAATCATGAAGTGTGTCACGTTCATTATACTCAAGTGCTACTTTAGTTAGAATTGATAACTGACTTATCAACAGTGTTTTTAGAACTACTGGTTAATGCCTTTCTGGCTTTTGAAATCTTTCGTTTCAGCCATTTGCAGGTTAAGACCAAACCCGTACTGCTGGCGGCCATGCCCCCGAGTAATAAGGCGATGAGTGTAATATCCCAAAGCGGTCGGCGGTAGAATAGAAAGCTAAAATCCAGGCTGTGCAAACCGTGGTATAGCCAGCGTTCGAGCCGGGTCAGGTTTTGATGTTTATAGACTACCTGACTCGTTTTTAAATCTACGTAATACCAGATTTGTTCCGGGGTGTCCAGTTTTACTCGTAAAATCGGTAATCGTTTTTCTCCGTTTTTCGAGTAATAGTAATCATCGTAAGCAGTAAGAATTTTTGTTTCCAATACCGGGCTTTGGGGATGCAAGGTACGAATGCTTTGCTCGATTGTCCCTGAATCAAAACGTTCAAAGGGCTTCGCTCCCGTCTGATTCGCTAACAGAAGTCGGGTATGATGGTCGTCCTGAAAAGCCAGGTAATAGGGCTTACCGTTGAATTGAATCAACTGAATTTCTTTGATCGTTAAATCCTTCGACAACTTCTGAAAAGCATGGGCGGGAGTAACCGTGAAGAGTGTAGGGTTAAGCGGGCCGTCCATCCACTGCCCGGTTTCTTTGGGAGAAAGTCGGCTGGAAGGGGCCCAGTTCCAGGGGCTCATGGAAAATAATCCGCTCAGAACCCAGGTGAAAGCGAACAAGCCAAAGATAAATCCGGTATAATGATGCCAGCGAAACCAGCGTTTTTTGTAAGGACTAAAAGCCAGTGAATCAGGATTTTTTCGTGTAAAACGAAGGAACCCCATCCCAATGCCAGCCAGGCACATTACGCAGCCCATTACCGAAATCCAGATGACTACCTGACTCCAGACGGGCCGCTGCCGAATCAAAAAAGTCGGATAGATCCAGTGCGGAATGGGGCCCAGCCAGGCCAGGAAGCGTTGACGAGCCGTAACACTTTGCACGACTTCATTTGAAAAAGGGGAAACGTAGACATACGCACCGTCGTTCATTTTCAGTCGATACACTTCAGGCAGATAGCCCTGGTAGCGGTGGGCAGCCATCCACTGGTCAATCTGGGTTAGTTTTTCGACTTGCCTGACTTCCGCTTTTGTCCAGTTTTGAGCTAATTTACGGGCTAAGGCTTCATTCCCGTAGGGCAGAACGGTAGCGGAATCAGCGTAAAGACTGAGGTGACGGTTTTGTAAAGTAATGATCCGGTAGACCGGACGATTCAATACCATGCCCAGACGGATAGATTTGATAGAATCACTGAGCCCTGTTTTATCAAGAACTTCTGCCGGAGTAAGCAGACAGGTACTCCAATCTATCTTGGCCGTTTGCTGAAGCTTCTGATGGGATTTTAAGGTGGGATACGACACGTACATCATCATGATTCCCGACAGAAACCAGATGAGAAAAATCAGGCTCAGGGCAAACCCGAGATACCGATGAATCAGCCGTACCGCTTTAGTAAATCTTTTCACAGAATATGGCAAAAAACGCTGATTTTCAGACCAGCGGCTTAAGAGTTTAGAGTTGATAACTAATCGTGAGTAGGTAATGTCGGGTAGCTCCGGGATAAAACTGCCGGGTTAGAATTACGTTTGTAAAGTAACGTTCGTTGAACAGGTTATTCACATTGGCCCGAATACCTACCCGGCTCATCTGGTAACCCAGGGCCGCATCAACCGTTTTGTAAGCGGGTAATTGGTACGTATTGGCAGCGTTCGCGAAGGCCTTGCTCTGGAAGTTAAAGCCTGCTCCGGCATTTAAGCCTTTCAAATTCGTTCGCTGAACGGTGTAATTAATCCAGGCATTCACCAGGTGTTTGGGAGCGAGAATAGCCGCGTTTCCGGCAACGGGATTTACCTCGGCACTGGCAAAAGGTAAATATTGAGCCTGCGTGAAGGTATAACCTGCCGTAAGATCAAGTCCGGCGACTGGATTACCCTGAGCTTCTATTTCAACCCCTTTTGATTCTGCTGAACCTATGCGTTTGAAGATACCACCGGACAAACTTTCCACCTGATTATCTTTCCGCATGTAGTAAATGGAGGCATTGGTCGAAAACCTGGAAGATAATTCCAGTCGGGAACCCACTTCCGCCTGATAACCCGTTTCGGGATCGAAGGTCTCGCCGTTGGGGGCCACGCGACGGGAAGGCTTGAAGTAAGTTGAATAAGAAGCGTATACCGACAATGGTTCAATGGGTTGATACACCAGCCCTAGTCGATACGTCAGGGCATTACGGGCAATGGTTGAGGTGGCCCCGTAAGAGGTGACGTGACGTTCCCGATCCACCTGATCGGTATAATAATCTCCTTTAAAAAAGTCGTAACGTAATCCGACTAAGGCTTTGATTTTCTCGGAGAAACGGATGAAATCCTGTAGGTAAATGCCGTGAACCGTTTCTATCGTAGCCCGGTAGTAAGTATCGTAATAGTTGAGGTAGCCTTGGTTTTCGATAGGGTTGACAACTGGAATTTTAGCAAACTTGCCGGGCCCATCAATTGTACCGTTGTACGTTTTTCGGTCCAGATAGTTCAGCGAATAGCCCAACAATACTTTCTGCGAAATTTTGCCTGTATTCCAGTCATAGGTTAACTCCAACTGGTTTTGGAGGGGTTTGGTCAGGTGATTGAAGTAATAGGGGAACGAACGGGTAATGGAATCGAGTCGGGAATTGAGGCTTAATTCTTCCGTTGAGAAATAGTCAATGTTATCATCCGAATACGAAAGTTGATTCGAGAGTTTCAGGTGGGGCGTTAACTCCCGCACGTAACGAAGCTGGAAATCCGTCCGTGTGTGTTTTAGAAAATCAGCAGGATCATTATAGCGAGTCGTGACATCCATGCCCGGCACCAGAGCCCCGCCTGTCAGTACTGGAATGCCTGAATCGGTTCGGTAAACATCCTTGTTGGCTCCCACGGCAAGATAAAAGTAATCTTTGCTGGTGGGCGTGTATTCCAAAGCTACGTACGCATTATTGGTAGCCACACCCGCCTGCCGAAATCCGTCGGTATCAGACACGCCAAAATCCATGCGGTAACGAAGTTGGGTGTTGATGGAACCACCCGCTCCGGCCCGCATGTGGCGGGTATTAAAGCTCCCGTAGCTGGTCGAAAAATTGGCTCTGAAATCAGCCGTGGGTTGTTTACGAACGATGTTAATGATACCTCCTAAAGCCGAGTGCCCAAAAAGCACCGAAGCAGGGCCTTTTAAAACTTCGATCCGTTCCACATTGGCGAGGTTGGTGTTGGGTGCACTGGTGGAGATGTTATGCCGCTCATCGCGAACACCATCCACCAATAACACAAAGTTGCTGAAACCCCGAATGGTAAAGTGTTGAAAACCACCGTAGGTATTATTGGAACGTACACCCGTGGTATTTTTCATGGCATCACCCAGATCGTCAATGCCGCGTTGTTCGATGGTTTTGACCGTAACCGAACTGACTGACAAAGGCAAATCACGAATGGGAACGTCGATTTTGTTAAGGGCTGAAAACGAACGGTTTCGCTGACTGGTAATGGTTACTAACGAGAGCTCGTGCGTTTTTTGATTGAGCTGATAACGTAGTGGCAGACGTTCGCCAGCTTTCACCGTTACCTGAGTTTGATGTGCTTCATAACCCACCCCGCTGACGGTTAACGTATAAGTACCGGTAGGAATGTTTAGTAGCTGAAAACTACCCTCGGCATCCGTGGTAACGCCAAAAGTAGTGGCCTCCAGGCGAATGGAAATGCCGGGTAAGGGTTCTTGATTCTCAGTTTCAACGCGGCCTTCGAGTGAACCGTTTTTTTGTTGAGCGTAACTCTTTAGCCAGACGCTAAGGATAAATGCCAGGGTAGATAAAATGATTTTACTACTCAATCGTGAAGTAGAAGTGGGGAGCATAACTTTTAACAAAAAAGGTTAAAAGCTCTCGGCTTACCTTCCAGTCAATCAGGAACCAGGGAAACAGAAGAAGTCAGTAGAGTTTACGTATAGACGCGACGGTGCATGCACGGCTGTGCCTACCATCCATAAACTCCCCTTTGACGACGCTCTAACCCGTGAAAGCATGATCAGCTAAGAATAAAGGCAGGTCTCCTGACTCGTCCCCTCCCAAACGCCTTCCCATATCCTAACGACACAGTGGCTTTATTGTCAAGGAGTTTACTCAGTTGTCCGTTTTTAGTTTGCCGTTTTCAGTTAATGACCACTGAAAACAGAAAATTGAAAACAGAAAACGGAGCGGAACTTACAGTTGCACGACAGTTCGTGATTTGCACACGATTCCCTATTAATCTGCAGTTAAGCAGAACCTTTTTCCGTGGAAAAATGAAGTAAAGAACTTGAATGAAGGAACAAAAGTAGGGTATAATTCAGCCGTTTATGGATTTACATTCAATAATAAATTTTCCAGGTAAGGTCTGAACGTTAAAAATAATCGTACTTTCGCGGCTCAATTGGTGCCTTTTCTGCCCGTCAGAAGAAGCTTAAAAGGGAATCCGGTGCAATCCCGGAGCAGTACCCGCTGCTGTAATTTCTACTTAGTTTACAGTTTGCCGTTTACGGTTTTCAATTAGTTTACTGCTAACTGAAAACGGCAAACTAAAAACGGACAACTAAGTAAACTCTAAACATCAATGCCACTCCAGTGTGCTGGGGGAAGGCGTTTGGAGTGGAAAGAGCCAGAAGACCTGCCTGTTGAACATACCATTCATGCTTTCGGGAAGAAAGGCAGGAGGCTTCACATGCTTAGGAGGTGTTTCCACCTCTGTCCTGTTTCCCGTGTATACACTTAAAAGGGAAACAAATGATCAATCCTTTATTACTCGATTCGCTGGTGTTGGGGATACAACATTCCTTTGAACCCGATCATATGGCCGCCGTTTCCGTGCTGGCCAGTGAAAGAAAAAAAGGCCAGCTTTGGCGAGTCATCTGGCGGTCTTCGCACTGGGCTTTAGGGCATTCCTTTACGCTGATTCTCTTTGCCTGCCTGATTCTGCTGCTGAAATCCCAGATCTCGGAAGAGGTGGCTTCCTACGTGGAGTTTCTGGTGGGCCCCTTAATGATCTGGCTGGGAGTAGTAGCCATCCGGCGAAATTTTGTTCCGGCACCCATTCAAACGCCAGAAGAGGCCAAAATCAGCCGTTCCTTCGGAGTAGGCATGATCCACGGATTGGCCGGAACGGGAGGAGCTTGTACCGTAGCCTTGACCCTGGCGGCCAAAGATGCCAGCACCGCCGTTTGGATTATTATTCTGCAAAGCCTTGGCATTATCGTAGCGATGACTTTGTACGGTTGCATTCTGGCTTTTTCGCTGAAGCAGGTCGTACAGCGGGCCGAGAAAGCCCTGGTAATCATCAACTATGCCGTAGGTATTTTCTCCATCCTCATTGGATTCGTAACCCTTTACGAATCTTTTCAGTAATCCTTAGCACTTTTTCCCCTTTTTCATTTTATATATTTTTACATGCGTTTTACGCCTTATTCGCTGGGACTGGCTCTGCTGGCTCACCAGGCTTTAGCTCAAACTCCGGCTGATTCCAGCCGCAATCTTAATCCGGTGGTGGTAACGGCTACCCGTTCCGAAACCCGACTGGATCGCATTCCCCAAACGTTAAAACTGATTAATCGGGCGGATCTGAACTTAACACCTGCAAACGATCTGACTGACCTAGTTAAAAAAACGGCGGGCGTACAGGTGATTCAGTATCCGAACCTTTCCTCGGGGGTGGGAATCCGTGGGTTCCGTCCGCAGTTTTCGGGCTTGAATCAGCGGACATTATTACTCATTGATGGTCGTCCGGCGGGAGCGACGAATCTTTCCACGATTCAGTTATCAGCCATCGACCACATTGAAGTTCTGAAAGGCCCTGCTTCGGCTTTGTACGGTTCACAGGCCATGGGCGGGGTGATTAACGTGATTACCCGTCGTTCGAAAGGAATGCCTACCGGAAACGCTTTTGCCGAATATGGTAGTTTTCAAACGCTTCAGGCTGGTTTTTCTTCGGGGGGTAACCTGACCAGCAAACTCGATTACGATTTATCCTTCGCTTATTTTGAACGGGGAAAAGATTACAAAATCGGGAAAGACAACTGGCTACGAAATGCGTTCGGTTTTAAAAACGCCGTGAAGTATTACGCCAAGGGTACGAGTGAAGAAGTAGATGATCGTCGTGACGATGGTCAGACGCGGCCTTACACCCAATTACAGTATTACTCAGGAGCGTTGCGATTAGGATACCAGATTGCGGAAAACTGGCGGGTAGACGTTCGCGGCGAAAGATTCCAGGCTCGCAATGTTCAATCCCCCGGTGACATTGCTTACGGAATTACGGAAGCCAGCAGTAAGGATGTCGAGCGGGCTTCGCTGGAAGCTTCCTTAACCGGACAAATCGGTGCTCACCAGCCTAGTCTGAAGGTGTTTACTGCCGATGAGGCGAATAATAACTATACCCTGAATGCTTCCGGTAAACCCGTCATCCCTTACCGCTCGAATCGCACGGCAAATGCCTGGTCGGGTTTACAGGTGAAAGATGTGTGGAAGTTAGGACAGCATTCGCTGGTGCTTGGGTATGATTATACCAATGCCTCGACGCAGGGTCGCCGCTGGAGTGATGCCACAACCGAGCGTGCTCCCACGCAGCCCGATTATGCTCTGATTTCTTCGGCTTTTTACGCCCAGGCAACGCTGAACGTTGATAAACTAACGATACAACCCGGCCTGCGTTGGGATCAGATTACTTTTGATGTCAAGCAAACCCCTTTATTAACGTCGTACCGGGCGGGGAAGAAAACCAATCCCTTCCTGAGTCCTAACCTGGGGGTTACCTATCAGTTGCCTCAGCATTTAAGAATCAAAGCGACTGTAGGGCGTGCCTTTGTAACCCCCGATGCTTATAACGTAGCGGGGTATTCCGAAGCCCGAACCACCGCCGGGAAAATTGCCGTAACCAGCGGAAACCCTGACTTAGCGAATGAAAGTAGCTGGAGCTGGGATGTGGGGGTGGATTACCAGCATCAGGGTTTCTACGCTAATGCAACGTATTTCTCTACCCAGGTGAAAAACCGCATTGCCCGCGTCGTACGGACGGTAAATGAGCCGCTTGGCAATGGGGATGTGATTGTTTCGAGAACTACGTTTATTAATGCCGCCGATTCGGATATAAACGGTCTGGAAGCGGAGGCGGGTTATGACTTTGGTTATAATCAGAAACACGCCCTTCGTCTTTTTGGTAACCTGACAACGATGTTTAAAGCTCAGGAGGTAATTGTCGGAACGGATGAATCCCGGACGGAACGGATGATTGCCAATGTGGCGAAAACCAATGTCAATTACGGACTGGAATTTGATAACCGTAAAAATCTGCGTCTGCGATTAACGGGCCGCTATGTCGGTACTCGCCGCGACATTGATTATACAGATGCCTTGAATCCGGAAATTGAGTATACGCCGTTCATGGTGGTTGATCTGGTGGCTGCGTATACGCTTGAGAAAAAGCACACGCTGACTTTGTTACTCAATAACCTAACGGACGAAAACTACTACGAAAAACGCGGTTATAACATGCCCGGTCGGAGTGTTTCGTTACGGTATGCCCTTCAGTTTTAAAGTACTGCTTGTTTTGAGTATGAAAAGGCCTTTCCCATTGGGGAAGGCCTTTTGTCTTAGTAATAAACGTTTGGTAAGAATGTTAATGGTTTGATAGTTAGTTGGTTAGTTAGTGTTAACGTAGAAATGGCGAGCTTAAAAATGAATTAAAATACGCATTTCCGCTGGCGGATGGCTGAAAAAAAGAGTTCAGTATACAAACTCAAAACTTGAACCATGAAAGGATTAGCTTGTATTGCTCTATTAACCATTTCAAATGCCTTTATGACGCTGGCCTGGTACGGACATTTGCAGGTAAAGCAATGGCCCCAACTGGCGAAACTATCTTTATTCGGCATCATTGCCCTGAGCTGGGGCTTAGCCTTCTTTGAATACGTATTCCAGGTGCCAGCCAACCGCATTGGCTCGGACGAGACGGGAGGGCCCTTTTCTCTCTTCCAATTGAAAATCATTCAGGAAGTAGTCTCCCTGACGGTGTTTACACTGATGACGGTATATCTGTTTAAAACGGATCGACTGGCCTGGAACCATGCCGTTGGGTTTGTCTTTTTAGTAATTGCGGTGTTTTTCATTTTCAAGAAATGGTAAGCTCTTCTACCGTTACTCCGCAGCCTTCCCGGCAAAGTTTGTCGGCACTGGACAAAGCCAATTTTCTACTCGCCGACGTTCGCGATGGTATGGGCCCTTATCTGGCTATTTATCTGATGGTCAGCTTAAAATGGAAGCCTCAGGACATTGGCATTGCCATGTCCGTAATGGGTATTACAACCGTAGTAATGCAAACGCCCGCTGGGATACTGGTGGATCGTACGACACGAAAAAAGTTGTTTACGATACTGGCTTCCGGTTTAATGGCCGTGGCCGCTCTGCTTACCATCCTGTTGCCCAGTTACCCCGTCATTATGGGTGGTCAGGTGTTAATGGGCATTTCTGCTGCCTGGTTTACACCCGCCGTAGCCGCGATCACGCTTGGACTGGTGGGCCATCAGGCTCTGGATGCCCGTATTGGTCGTAACGAAACGTTTAATCATGCGGGTAATGTTGTAGCGGCATTACTGGCGGGTACGATTGGTTACTTTCTAAGTAGTAAGGGAATTTTCGTGTTGTTGGCCCTGATGTCCGTTTTAAGCAGCTTAAGTATCTGGCAAATCAAGAGCGAAGAGATCAATGACGAGCTAGCCCGCGGCAGTGGGGAAGCCAACGAGAGCGAGGCAAGCCCATGGAAATCATTATTGGCCAAGCCTTCTCTGTTGTTTTTTGCTTTGGCCTGTGTGTTGTTTCATTTTGCTAATGCCGCTATGTTACCCTTACTGGGGCAGCGTCTCTCCCTGAAAGCCGATGCTGGAGGAGCGTCACTGTATATGTCGGCCTGTATCATCGTTGCACAAGTTGTCATGATTCCCGTCAGTGCCTGGGTAGGAAAGAAGGCGTCGACGGGCCGTAAACGGCTGTTACTGATCGCTTTTCTGGTTTTGCCGATTCGAGGCGTACTCTATACTCTTACCAGCGATGAAGTATTACTGGTATGCATTCAGATTTTGGATGGGGTTGGAGCCGGAATTTTTGGCGTATTATCCATTCTCATCGTATCGGATTTAACGCAGGGGTCGGGTTTATTTAACACCGTTCAGGGAGCCATTGCTACGGCGGTGGGGCTAGGAGCTTCGTTAAGTAATGCGTTTGCGGGCTTTTTACTTCAACGGAGTAATTTTCAAACGGTTTTTCTGGTCCTTGCCGCCATTGCCCTCGCCGCTCTTATCCTTGTCTGGCTAGGCGTTCCTGAAACCCAGAAGTCCAGTGAAAAAGCTCAGGTTGCCTAAGCTATTACTTACAATGCAGCCCGTCATCCAGAGCGAAGCGAAGGACCTTACTTAGTGGTCGGCTTTGCTTCTTATGGGCAAGTTTTCTATTTCCCCCGCAGCACTCGGCAGAGCCGAGCGACTGCGGTATACTTCTAGAATTCAATCATCCTTTCCTGTCATCCAGAGCGAAGCGAAGGACCTTGCTTAGTGGTTGGCTTTGTTCCTTGTGGGTAAGTTTTCTACCTCCCGCAGTCGCTCAATTCTGCCGAACGACTGCGGGAGCTTTTGCAATGGAAAACGCCTTGATTTACCTTCCCGCAGAAATGTAAATTAAGGCATTTAAGAAAACCCAGGTTAGCTTACGAAGCCTGTCGATATGGGGTATTTCTCAGAAGCTTCAGGTTATTGAGTTCTGGAATAATCACTAGGTCATGCTCCGGGACAATGCCTCGGGCAATCCAGTTCATTACGGTACCGTGCGATTTATTGTAAAGACGGCAGTAATCGGTAATAGTTACCCATTCGCCAAGTTTGTATTCTACGCCGTTGTAAACGACAGCTCCCTTAATTGAATTAATGATGCGTTCAGCGTCGGCCGTAAACTGTTCAAACTCCAGCTTGTCTTTCTCTAGTTTTTCAAAATTTGTAACCGGAGGAACATAATCCGGTAATTGCTCTAGTTCGATCCTAAATTGATCGTTAAGCCGAATCCGTTCGTCTAAATCGCTCACATTCGTTGCTAATTTTCTGTATTTTTCTTGAAGTTCTAAAGCTGTCATGGTAAGTTCTTTTGATTATTTAATAATATGTTTTTGTTGTAAAGTCTTGAATATCAGTAAATTAACTAACAGATATGTATATAATCTTAATAGGGGCTGGGTCTGTACGATTATCGAAGTATTTCGTTTATTTGGTCAATTTGTCTTTTGTAAGATTTTGCTTTCTTTATCGTTAAATCATATTCTTCTCGTGTGGTGTTTAAGTCAAATTGTAGGATTTCTTCCATTTGGGCGAGATGTTTTTTTAGGGTTTCTCTTAATTCTTGAAGGTCTTTTCTTTCCTGATCTGTCATCTTTGTGGGGGAGTGATGATATAAAGATCAGTAGTGTTAAGTTATTTAACAAATGTTTTCAGGTATAAATAAGCTTCATCAGGAATCGTTCGACCCTGCCGAGTGACAAAATGTAATCCAGGCCTCTGGCCGATGGAAGTCAAAGCTTTTTTAGGTTAGGCAAACCTTTTGCTTTTTAGTAGATTCCTTTGCCTGAGACGGCCAGAGGCCTACAGTTATGCGGTCACTCGGCAGAGCCGAGCGACTGCGGAGTCATATTATTCCTATTTATCTTTTGCACTAAAGCTTACTCACAAACTAATATGAAAAATAAAAAAATAGAAAATATCGTTTTTTTAGAAATTAGTAATAAGGAAAAAAAGAATTATTAAAGGATGAGCCAATGCCTGATAAGAATTCTATAGATTCATTGGGGGATTATTATTATGAGTTACATAATGGAAAAATCATATATGAAATAACAGGCGTTAAAAATTTTCTTTTTAATAATTTATATGATTTAAAAAAATATATCAGTATAACTTCTAAACCAAGAATCGATGATGTCTTTCTAAGTACATCGACTTATCCAATTAATGATAACAACTTTATTGAAAAAATAAGCGATTATATGACTTATTTTAATCAGTTGAGCAAAAGGGAATTCAATTTCGAAGAAGGAGAATATTTGAAAAATATCGATGAAATACTAAATACAATAAATTTGCATGAATTTAAAAAATATAGATTATCTATCATAGCAATAACTGGAGAGGCTATTATTAAGCAATCTAAGAAGGAGGCACACTGGGATTATATTGTTTATTCTAATACTAAAGAGCCAGTAATTATAATTGAAAATAAAATATTAATAGATCCAGTTAACATAGTATATGACGAATATAACAAAAAAATAAAAAATAATAACTATAAAATTAACACACATAGATCCATACAAAATGTACTATTGAAAAAATGAGAACTATATAAATTGATTTATAACAGTATTCATCATTGTGATGATTATAACTCATAATATGCAAAAACATTTACAACTTCTGTGGGTCTTCAGCCTGCTGGTCAGCTCCTGCTTTGCCCAAATTCAGGGCAAAGTCTATCAGGATGGCAACGCCAGCGGCACCCAGGATGCCTTTGAATCTGGCATACCGGGTATTCGCGTCGCGGCCCTCAATGCCCAGTCCCAACTCATCGATCAGAACTCTGGCCGATGGTAGCCAGAGCACTTTAGGTCAGGCAAACCTTTCGCTTTTGGTAGACTTCTTTGCCTGAGACGGCCAGAGGCCTATGCGGTCACTAGGCAGAACCCGAGCGACTGCGGAGATAAGGATTCTCATAAAACCAAGAAGGGGTTCATTCGATTTTGAATGAACCCCTTCTTGGTTTTCAAAAGTTACCCGCGATGGTAAGTCTCAGCCCATTTTTTCAATTGTCGCTGATGAGCTTCCGTTAATTGGCTGGGAATCAATCGCCATTTCCAGCAAGCTTCGTTCCCGGCTGGCGTGTTCATACGGGCGGATTCGTCCAGTCCCAACACATCCTGAACGGGAAGTATGGCGGTTTGAGCTACCGACGAATACACCATGCGAATGAGAACAAAGTGAATGGTTTCTTCTTTTAAAGGCCCACCCAGGTATTCTTCCAGTCGGCGATGGTCATCGGGGCTTAAATCGTTCCGGTACCATCCTTTAGTCGTATTATTATCATGGGTTCCCGTATAGGCAATGCTTAAGGAGAATGATTATGCACGATGTTCACCGAGTACGGCATGTCGTCGCTGAATGCAAAATGAAGCACTCGCATCCCCGGTAGCACACAGGCATCGCGGAGTTCATACACGTCCGTTCCAATATCGCCGAGGTCTTCCGCTACCAGAGGAAGACTGCCGAGTTTTTCCCGGAGCACGTCAAAGAACGCAGTACCGGGCCCGGGTTTCCATTCGCCATTTTTAGCCGATTTTTCCTGAGCGGGAACTTCCCAGTAACTGGCAAAAGCCCGGAAGTGGTCGAGCCTCAGTAAGTCGTACAGTTCCATATTCTTGCTAATACGGTTGAGCCACCAGTCGTATTTTCGGGCTTTCAGAACATCCCAGCGATAAATGGGCATGCCCCAGCGTTGACCATCTTCGTTGAAATAGTCCGGTGGTACGCCCGCTACACAGGTCATATTCCGCTCTTCGTCGAGATGGAAAATCTCAGGATTGGCCCAGACGTCTACCGAATCATAACTCGGATAAAAGGGTAAGTCCCCAAAGAGCTTCACATTCCGAATGTTACTGTATCGCCGAAGCTGATGCCACTGCCGGAAGAAAATAAACTGAATCCATTGCTGATAAACCAGAGCCTCCGCCTGCTCTTCCCGGAATTGTTGTAGGGTAACCGCGTCGCGAAGTTTAAAGGACTCGGACCATTCGTGCCAGGGCTTATGATCCTGTTGCTGCTTGATGACTACATACAGCACAAAATCATCCAGCCATTCGGCTTCGTTTTGGCAAAAATTTTCAAACTCTCGTTTCAGTAAAGGCCGTTTTTGGTACTGGGCATAGGCCTGTTCCAGCAATTGATGCTTCAATGCCAGAGCCTGCTCAAAATCCGCCTCGGGCGTTTCCATAATTCGGTATTCCGATAAATCACCCAATAAGCCCTCGGCCTGTAATAGCTCAGGGCTAATCAGCATGGGGTTCCCGGCCCGGCTGGAAATGGAACTGTATGGCGAAAAACCCTGGTCTGCTCCGGTTGGGTTAAGCGGTAATAACTGCCAGTATGTCTGTTTACTCTTGCTCAGAAAATCAGCGAATTTATAGGCCTCAGGTCCTAAATCGCCTACCCCGAAAGCAGAGGGCAATGAAGTGACTGCCAATAATAACCCCGCCGAACGATCCCGAATGTCGGGCTGACCTTTGAGTAAGGCCAGCGGTAACTCACTAAATAAATCCTGAACGAGCCACTCAGAAGTAAGGGACGCCGAACCCAGCAGGTTTTGCCAGTTTTGAGGAGCGTCTTCGGGAATAATCACGCGAGTGTCTTTCCAGTCAATTTCCAGTACTTCATGAATGGAGCCAATCTGAGCTGCGTGCAGCGGAACCGCCACGACGTACCAGTTTTGCTTGTACCGACGGGCAAAAGCCAGCACGTGATCCTTGTAGGTACCTTCAACTGTTAAGGGCAGATAAAGTCCCTCGGTGAAAGTATCGACGTTTTCTTTGCGTTCCTGAAATAACGCATGCGTTAACCAAAGCTTGATTTGGCCCGAATAGCGGTGCTGCCATAAAGCCCGCCAATCGAGCGACTCGATGTCATTCAGGTATTGTTCCCGTAATGAATAGTCAACCGGACGGCGGTTATCAGGATCTACCAGACTTAAATCCCAAAGTTCCGTTCCCTGATATACGTCAGGAACACCGGGCGAAGTGAATTTAAGTAAGGTCTGCGAAAGTGAATTGACAATGCCCCAATCGCAAACGCTGCGATGAAATCCTTCGAAGGTCTTATAAAAATCGCTGGATTTGTCGAGTAAGGAAGACGCAAAATCCTTGGCTGCCTGCTCGTAATTTTCATTCGGTTGCGTCCAGCCAGAATTCACTTTTCCTTCCCGCAGAGCCTTGGGTAAGTATTCGTGCAAACGGTTTTCGAAATCATCTTCGTCCTGACTGGGCATGGGATGAGCCCCTACGACTGTCTGGTAAATCAGGTATTGATCGTTCGGTTCCAGTTTCGTTTGCGGGTGCATGGAAAACCAGTTACTAACGGTTTCAATCCATAGTTCTGGCAAATCCGTCAGGGCGTTAAGTCTAGCCCGTACATCTTCCCCGCGTTTCGTATCGTGGGTTGAGGTACCATTTAAGGACAGGGGCCAATGTTCCTGCCGATCCTGCATTAACTCGTGGTAGTGTTCGGAGGTAATCCCAAATTCCTCAACCGAATCACCCACTTCATTATGCCCGATGAAACGGGTATAGGTATACAACAACGTGTCTTCCACACCTTTCGCCATGAGAGGCCCGGAGAACTGCATGCAGCGTTGGTAAAAAGGCAACGCTTCTTCCAGGGTCAACGTTTTTTCGAAGGCATTAATCGAGGCTTTTTTCTCGGGATACTTTTTACGAATAGCCTTGAAAATTTCTTTGTTGGCTTGCTGTTCTTCTTCCCCCAGCGGCCAGGCGTTTCCGTAATAGCGATATACCGGGCAATGAATGAGGTAAAGAGCAATGGTGTCTTTCAATGCCTCCTTTTCTAGCGTCGGTAAGTTCAGGCTCTCATACAAACGCACCAGGTTATCCAGTTCCCCGCCCATGTGGTCGAGGAGGATCATGGCTTTTTTCTGGTGAATCTGTTCCTGCGTAGGCGTTTGATCACCCGTGAGCCGTTGGTAATACTTCGTAAAAGGTTTCTCAGCGGCCTTATTCGTAAACAGATTATTGACGTATGAAAGAAAATCATACCCCGTATTTCCCTGAATTGGCCAGCTTTCATTCAGTTTTTCGCCGGGTTCCAGAATTTTCTCAACGGTAATGTACGTTTTCGGTCCGGCTAAATCCCGAAGTTGTTCGAGGTAACTGCTGGGATCATACAAGCCATCGATGTGGTCAATGCGTAAGCCCTGAAAAACACCCGTATCTACCAGTGTTTGAATGTATTTATGAAAATGCTCAAAAACTTCAGGCTTCTGAATATTCAAACAGATCAAACCATTTACCGTAAAAAAGCGGCGGAAGTTGATTTGCTTATCCGTTTCGGCATAATGACAAAGTCGAAAGAACTGGTTTTTAGCCAGTTCTAGCAACTGTTCCTTTGACTGGTTAATCTTTTTCAACTGGGCTTCAATGGCGGCCACGAGCTCTCCATCTTCCTGCAAAGGCTGAAGTAATAATTCACTCAACTGAACGCCATACAAACCATTGTCCGTGATGTCTTCGAGTTTTTGGAGCGAATCAAGTAACGTTTTTGCCGCCGGAATCTTCTCCAGAATACTGGCGTAACTGGCAGGATTAACCGGGAATTCTGATTCGTCGTATAAATTCCAAACCAGTTGACCTCGGCGATAGGCCAATTGCAACTGATTTTCCTGGATTACCTTTTCCAGCGTATCGCCCAGAAAGGGGGCCATGATCTGCCCCGGACTTACCGGGTTGTCCCAGTCAATGTCGAAAAAATCGGCATAGACCGAACGTTTGCCTTTTTGAAATACGTCCCAAATCCAGAGGTTAGCCGGGCTATAGGCCATGTGGTTCGGCACAATATCCTGTAACCACTGGAAACCTTCTTCGTGAATTTCCTGAGAAATGCGTTCAAAATCTGCTTCATTACCGATTTCCGGGTTAATGCGATGCGGATTGAGCCCGTCGTACCCGTGCGTGCTGCCGGGTGTGGATTCAAAAATGGGCGAAGCATAAATCGTGCTAACGCCCAGTTTTTTCAGGTAAGGAATAATCGCTTCGAATTCTTTCAGCGAAAAGTCCTTATGAAACTGAAAGCGGTACGTGGCGATGGGGTTATTCATGGGAATAAATTAAAATCGATTCGGGTTGAAGAGTTAATTCGCTACGGGCCTGAAGTTCATCGGGAGAAGCTTTCTCGCCACCCCATTGAGGGTCCGCAGAATCAAGACATTTTTTCCAAATGGGAGCCTGATCAGAAACAGTAATGACGTAAGGATCAGAAGAAAAATTCATGCAAATTAAAAGCTGTTGCGGACCTTCCCAGCGACGCACGACGATGACATCTTTGGCTTCGTCGACCGTGACCTCCATATTCCGTCGATCCGCTTTGCGAATCAGGGCATGATCCTTACGAATCTGAATGAGCTGCTTGTAATAGTTGTAAAGCGTGTGATGAATGTGATCCTGTTGTAAGCCCCACTCAAGTTTAGACTGATCGAACGTATCCTGAATGGTAGGGTCGGGGGCTTCTCCTTCGCCATGAAAGGCTGCGAACTCCCGCTTTCTTCCTTCGCGAACCGCCGTTGAAAGTTCCGGGTCGGTATGATCGGTAAAGTAGAGGAAGGGCCGGGATTCTGCCCATTCTTCGCCCATGAATAGCAAGGGTAAAAATGGACTTGTGATTACGGAGCCAGCCATTAACTTCAGCATCTCGAAATTCGTCAACTGACTCGACCGATCTCCATTCATGCGGTTTCCGATGTGATCGTGGTTTTGAGAAAAAACCACGAACTGATGACTCGGGAACGGGTCCGTTGGGGTACCAAACGTTTTGTTTCTTCGGAAGGTGTATTCTCCTGTGTGTACGTAAGCATTCTGGTAGGCTTTGGCAAAGGCTGCCGTTCCGTCCATGTCGGCGTAATAGCCCGTACGCTCGCCTCCGGCTGATACCCGAAGGGCATGATGAAATTCATCACTCCACTGGGCGTCCATGCCGTAACCTCCCTTTTCAAACGAGTTAATGAACCGCGTATCGTTTAACTCCATCTCTACGATCAGGTAATGATTTCGGCCCGTTTGCTGGGAAAGCTCATTCACGTATTGCTTGATTTCTTTCAGAATATGCACCGGACTAAAATCCCGAATGGCATGAACCGCATCAAGCCTTAACCCATCGATATGAAAATCACGGAACCACATCAATGCGTTTTCGATGAAGTAGTCGCGAACGCCATCGCTCCATTCATCATCGAAATTGATAGCTTCGCCCCAAGGCGTCAGGTATTGCTTGGTGAAGTAAGGGCCGTATAAAGAGAAGTAGTTTCCATCTGGCCCCATGTGGTTGTAGACTACGTCCAAAACGACGGCAATGCCTTTTTCGTGACAGGCATTAACCAAATGCTTTAAGCCTTCAGCTCCACCGTAAGAATCCTGAACGGCAAAGGGATATACTCCATCATAACCCCAGTTCCGTTTACCAGGAAATTGAGCAACCGGCATCAATTCAATGGCCGTTATGCCTAAGTCAACCAGGTAATCCAGTTTGGATTCAACACCAGCAAAGGTGCCTGCTTCCGAAAATGTACCGACGTGAAGTTCGTAGAAAATGTAATCTTCGAGGTTTGGGTTTTTCCAGGACTGGTCAGTCCAGTCATACGAGCCAATGTTGAGAGCTCTGGAAGATCCGTGGACGCCATAAGGCTGGCTGATGGAAGCCGGATCGGGAACGTGGCGACCGTCGTTGAGAACAAACTGATATAAATCGCCAGGTTTTAATTCAGGGGTGGTTAATTCCCAATAGCCAAATTTATCTTTCTGTAACGGATACATCGTCCGTGTTTGGTCCAGATAAATTTCTACTGATTCAAGCAGGGGGGCCCACACCACAATGTGGGCCTCTCCTGCCTGATTGAAATTCACCCCGAGGCTGCGAGCACTCAGGTCTATTTCTTTCATGGTTAATGAGTCGAAAGCGGGCTTTTCAGTACAACGACTGATCGGCCTTCTACGGTTATCTTTTCTCCGTTATCGTATTTTTCTCCATTCTCATCGACGTAGTTGTTGTAGCTATCCACCACTTTCACCCAGTTACCGCCCCATTTTTTCGAAGGAATCTGGTATTCAATGGGTTCATAGTGAGCGTTGAAAAGCACGTAAAAACTGTCGTCAAGAATCCGTTCACCTTTTTCACTGACCGACTTAATAGCGTGACCACTCAAATAAACGCCCAGTGATTTAGCGTAACCGTTTTGCCAGTCTTCATCACTCATTTCGTTGCCGTCGGGCAGGAACCAAGCAATATCCTCGCGATCTGTTCCCTGAACGGGCTGACCTTTAAACCAGCCTCTACGGCAGAATACGGGGTGATCCTGGCTAAACTTGATGATTTTCTTGGTGTATTCCAGCAGGTCCACATCCTGGTTATCCCAGTGGAGCCAGGAAATTTCGTTGTCCTGGCAGTAGGCGTTGTTGTTACCTCCCTGCGTACGGCCAAACTCATCCCCAGCCACCAACATCGCTACCCCTTGCGATAGGAAAAGCGTGGTCAGGAAATTACGTTTTTGCTGTTGACGTAACTTATTGATTTCTTCGTCATCCGTTGGGCCTTCGACGCCACAGTTCCAGGAGCGGTTATGGCTTTCTCCATCATTATTATCCTCACCATTGGCTTCGTTATGTTTGTCATTGTAACAAACCAGATCGTTGAGGGTAAAGCCGTCGTGAGCGGTAATGAAATTAACACTAGCGGTTGGGCTGCGGTAATCTTCACGGTATAAATCAGGGCTACCCAGGAAGCGGCTGGCAAATTCGCCGAGCTTACTGTCTGCACCTCTCCAGTAATCACGCACGCAATCCCGGTACATACCATTCCATTCGGCCCAGCCGGGAGGGAACTTACCCACCTGATAACCGCCTTCACCTACATCCCAGGGTTCTGCGATGAGTTTTGACTGCGAGATGATAGGATCTTGATAGATGACGTCAAAGAAAGAATTCAGTTTATCAACGTCGTGTAAACCACGAGCCAGCGTTGAGGCTAAATCAAAGCGGAACCCATCTACGTGCATCTCCTGAACCCAGTAACGAAGGCTGTCCATGATTAAACGCAGGACGTTAGGTTGCATCACGTTGAGCGTATTACCCGTGCCCGTGTAATCATTGTAGTAACGACCTTCGTGCAAACGGTAATAAGCAGCATTGTCGATACCTTTGAACGAGAGCGTTGGACCTTTTTCGTTACCTTCTGCCGTATGGTTATATACGACGTCAAGAATTACTTCAATGCCAGCCTTGTGAAGTTCTTTCACCATCGTTTTGAACTCGGTAACCTGCTCGCCGCGTACCCCTGAACTGGAGTATTCTGCGTCAGGAGAGAAGAACCCGATGGAGTTGTAACCCCAGTAATTCTTCAGCCCTTTTTCGATCAGATGGCTGTCGTTAATGAACGAGTGAATGGGCATTAACTCTACCGCGGTGACACCCAGTTCTTTCAGGTATTTGATGGTAACAGGATGTCCCAGGGCTGCGTAAGTACCCCGGATTTCTTCGGGAATTTCGGGATGTAACTGCGTAAAGCCTTTTACGTGCGTTTCGTAAACAATCGTGTGGTTGTAAGGAATCTTGGGGAACGTATCGCCTTCCCAGTCGAAATTCGTGTCAATAACCACTGATTTAGGCACGTAAGGAGCACTGTCACTCTCACTGAAAGTCAGGTCTTCTTCGCCCATTTGGTACGAGAAAAGTGACTCGTTCCATTCGACGGTACCCGCTAAAGCCTTCGTATAGGGATCGATTAATAATTTGTTACGATTGAATCGGTGACCGTTTTCAGGTTCATAGGGACCGTCTACCCGATAGCCGTACAATTGGCCGGGTTGTAGTCCTGGAATGTAAACGTGCCAGATGTGATAGGCTCGTTCCAGTAAAGGAATGGTAGTAGTTTCAGACTGACCAGAAATTTCATCAAACAGACATAAATCAATTGCTGTGGCATTTTCTGCAAAAATGGCAAAGTTTACACCTTCACCATCATATGTTGCCCCTAGCGGAAAAGGAGAGCCAGGGTAAGTAGTAGTGGACTTCATTCGTTGGGTTTCGTATAGTTTAAGTTGACTATAAGATTGGCCTTGTTTGGTTGATTATGTTGTAACAGGCATTTCCTAAGTACACTTTATTAGTTAAAAAACTAGTGGCAATAACCGCGTCAATCATAATTGTAGAAAATTGAGGAAAAATGGGTATGACCTCAGCGAACTTACCAAAAAGTTTCTAGTTTGTTTCCAGGGATTCACCCATGTATACTGCCACGCTCCAGGGTAATAATTGTATTGACGTATTAGCATATACGTTTTCTGGGAAAGTCTTTTCATGCGTGGATTCACTAAAACGAGTTTCGTAGGAGTGAACAAGCAAATCCCATTGCTCGCATCGGTGCGGAACCTTTGCCTCTACTTGCTGATCGGACAGATTAAAAAAGGCACTCAGGTAATGCGTACCTGACGAATTTTGACGAATTAACACAAAGCCAGATTCATCAATGGTTTGTACCTGAGTAGAACTCCGGCTGAAGTTTTGAAGAATGGGTTGGGTTTTACGAAGCTGAATAAGAGCCTGATACCACTCAAGCATTTGCTGATGTTTCCCTTCTTTTCGTTGATCCCAGTCCAATACCGAATCCTGAAAGGTTTTTTCATCCTGAGGATCGGGCGGTGCTTCCTCTTTCCCTTCATTGAATGATTTGAAGTCTTCTTTACGACCCTTCTGTACCATTTCAATTAATTCCGGTTTGGAATGACTGATGAAGTATAGAAAAGGCGTTTGAGCGGCATATTCCTCGCCCATGAACAACATCGGAACGCTGGGGCTTAGCATCATGGCGGCAGCGGCTACTTTGAGTCGATCTGCACTTAGTAACATCGACAATCGTTCGCCGAGGAGTCGGTTTCCCGCCTGATCGTGGTTATCAATAAACGCGATAAACTGGTGCCCGGGTAAACTAACGGAGGAGGCTCCAAATCTTCGTTTGCGGACCTTATTGAATTCTCCACTGTGCACAAAACCATCGGTATAGGCTTTGGCTAGCTGGTCCATCCGGCCAAAATCAGGGTAACGTTTCAGTCCTTCTTTTTCATCAATGATGGAATAGAGGGAATGATGAAAATCGTCAAACCACTGAGCCGTGAAGCCCCAGCCACCCGTATCTACCGATTTTAATACTTTCGGGTCATTCAAATCACTTTCGGCAATGAGTACAACCAATCGACCCAGGCGTAGCTCCAGTTCATGAACTTTCTCGTGAAGCAATTGCCAGAAGTTAACCGCACTTTGATCAAAAATAGTGTGAATGGCGTCAAATCGCAGGCCATCTACGTGGAATTCTTCAATCCAGTATAGGGCATTCAAAATAAAAAATTCTTTGACGGCATCACTCCAGGCACCGTCCAGATTCATGGCTCCTCCCCAGGGCGTACAGTATTTGTCGGTGTGGTAAGGGCCAAATTCTTCCAGGTAATTTCCTTCGGGACCCACGTGATTATACACCACATCGAGGTAGACGGCAATGCCTTCCGCGTGGCAGGCATCCACCAGTTTTTTGAAACCCTCCGGCCCGCCGTACGTATTTTGAACGGCATACAGAAACACGCCGTCATACCCCCAATTACGACCGCCAGGGAATTGGGCGATGGGCATAATCTCGATGGCATTAACGCCAAAGGCTTTTAATTCTTTCAGTCGTGGGATAATGGCTTCGAAGGTGCCTTCCGGCGTAAAGGTACCAACGTGTAATTCATACAGAATCACCTCCGGAAACGGCACCCCTTTCCAGGTTTGATCCTGCCATTGGTAGGTCCGATGGTTAATGACTTCGGAAGGACCATGAACGCCTTCGGGCTGAAATTGAGAAGCAGGATCGGGGTAATGATGCTTATTTTCAGGCCGGAAAAAGTAACGAGTACCGGGTTCAATTTCCGAAAGAGTGAGCTCAAAATAACCTGATCGGGATTTAGTCATGGGTAGAATTTCTTCTTTCGGATGCACTAACTCCAGCATCATCTGCTCTTTCTCGGGAGCCCAGACCGTAAAGGTACACGAGCTATTGCCTTGATAATGAGAGCCTACTTTTTTCATAGGAAACAGTTGAAGAATTGATTATGGTAAGGTAAAGGAATAAAAAGTAAGGCGTTAATGTAAACGAATAATAATTCCCTGATCGCCGCTGAGAGCAAAGTAGCTGTCTACCTCCTGTCCTTCTTCTTCGGGAAGGGTGGAGAGGACGATGGTTCCCTTAAACGCATCGTGTTCGGGTTTGAAATAAGCGGGGCGGTGCGTCAGGTTTAGTACGATCAGAAAAGCCGGAGCATTTTCATGCGTTCGCTTATAGGCCAGAATCTGTTGATCTGAATAAACCGGAATGTAATCACCAGCGGTAAAAGAAAGTTCTTTCTGTCGCAGGTCAATCAGTCTTTTATAGAGGGTTAACATGGAGAAAGGGTTGTCTTTCTCTGATTCCACGTTTAGACGTCGATAGGTACTGGAAAGCCGAAGCCAGGGTTTTTCGGAACTAAATCCAGCGTAGGTGGAGGCATTCCACTGCATCGGCGTTCGGGCAGGATCCCGGCTGAGGTTTTTATCGGGCATGTTCAGCCCTTGTGGGTCCTGTACTTCTGAAAACGGAATCGGAACATCCTGCATGCCAATTTCGTCTCCGTAATAAATGGTCGGTGTACCCCGTAACGTCAGCAGTAACAACGCCGCTACCCGAGCCTGTTGCAAGCCAACGCGGCTGGTAATGCGGGGTTGATCGTGGTTACCCAGCACCCAGTTTGGCCAGCCGTATTCGGGTAAGGCTCCTTCGTACTGACTGATGCTGCCGCCAGTTGAGTAGCATTCCAGGGAAGGTTAAGGAGCTGGAAGTTAAAGGGTAAATGGGCTCCCGAGCCGTTTTCCCCGTAATAAGTCACCAGTTTATGAACGGGCAGATAGATTTCACCGATCATCATTCGCTCCTCGTAAGCGTCCAGTACTTCCCGCATCTGGCGAACGATGTCGTGTACTTCGGGCTGGTCGGTAGAGTACACCGCTAATAACTGATCGACCGTAGCCTGATGCGGCTGATAGTCAGGGTTAATCGGATTATTACGGAAATGAGCGTCCTTCACCATGTGCCACATCACATCTACCCGAAAGCCGTCAATGCCTTTTTTCAGCCAGTAATGCATGACATTCATCATGGCTTCCCGCACCTCGGGGTTTCGCCAGTTCAGATCAGGCTGTTCTTTTAAAAACGCGTGGTAGTAATACTGCTGAGTGGTTTCGTCCCATTCCCAGGCGGTGCCCCCGAACATAGCAAGCCAGTTATTCGGTTCCGAACCATCGGGTAATGCATCTTTCCAGATGTACCAGTCGCGTTTGGGGTTATCCCGGGAAGATTTCGATTCCAGAAACCAGGGGTGCTGATCAGAAGTATGATTAGGGACAAGGTCAAGAATCAGTTTCATACCCCGCCGATGCACTTCTTCCAGTAATTGGTCAAAATCGTCCATTGATCCAAAAATGGGGTGAATTTCTTGGTAATCAGATATGTCGTAGCCATAGTCGGCCATCGGTGAAGGATAAATAGGGGAAAGCCATACGGCCTGGATACCCAGCCATTTTAAATAATCCAGCCGATTAATGACACCTTGTAAATCACCAATTCCGTCGGCATTGCTATCCTGAAAAGAGCGGGGATAGATTTGGTAAATTATACCCGATTGCCACCATAGTTGCTGACTTTTCACTTGAGATTGGGAGGCCATTCCGTACGGAGTCATTTCATTCAAAGGTTGTTTTGAGCCTTATCGTAAAAAAACTATTCTTCCGTCTCGATGGGTGGTAACCAGTTCTGATCTCCACACTGGGGACATTTATCTTCCGTAGTAGATTTCTCGGGCATGTGGTTCCCGCAGTTTTTACACACCATAATGTCCTCTGATTTTTTCTGCTCATCTACTAACTTTTTGTCCCAGTTAGGGATTACGGAAAGCCCAGGAATGGGAGGCTCTTCCTTAATCAGCGTAAACTTGCCGTTTGCTTCCAGATAGAGTCGTCGAACCTGACCCAGATGTAAAAGCCCTTCCGAGCGAAGTTGGGCAAAGAGGCGTTCGCGGGTAATGCGACTTCTTCTCATCTGCTCCAGATTCAGGATGCCATTCTGTACCAGAATATCGATTTCATCCTGCGTAATGGCTTCAAAGCGTTCATTACGCGAAGCAATTCGGGCAATTAGCCGTTGCCCCAATACGATGATAATGGCGATGGCCACCGCCGGTAACAAGCCCCGGTCCGGGGATAACACCGGCATACCGATAGCCGCAGCCAGGGAGGTCAGGGCTGCCATTTCGTTACGGTTCATCTGAGAAGCCATTCGCCGACCCATGAAACGCATGGATACCATGAGCAGCAGGTACGTGAAAGCCATGCGGAGCAGGATTTCGAAAAAATAATCCACGGGCAGCTCGCCCATCAGAATCCGCATCCAGTCGGTAATGTGTATATCTTCGGGTTTCATGGCGAAAGTCTATAAAACGGCATCTGCCCAATCGCTGGATTGGCAGGTGGGGCAAGGGTTGGATTTCTCTGATTTAGGCACACTCTGTCCACAAAAACTACAGGCAACGGTATCATCCAGTACGTTCTGAATGTTGTGTATTTCTTCGTCGGCTACATTGGGAGGTAAGGTAGACAGACCGGGTAGGGCTTCTTTTCGCTCATAAATGCTGAATAAACCCGAAGCTTCGAGGTACACCCGTTTCGCTTGTCCCAGATTGTACACACTTTTTCGGCGGAGTTCCGTAAAAAGCTGTTGCCGGGAAACGCGGTTGCCCGCCAGGCTATCCACCTGAATAACCCCGTCAATCACCAGAACGCTCACCGTGCCCTGCATGATTTTTTCGATCTTCTTGTTATTAAACCCCCAGAGAGTCGTCAGCCGTTGATACACCAGAGCACAGATCATAGCAAATATTCCCAGGGCAATTCCCCGATCTGGAGCCTGCATGGAGGGAGAGATGATGGCCCCTGTAGTTAGCATTACGGCCATTTCCGTGATGGAAAGTTGCCCATTCATGCGTTTCCCGAGAAAACGCATGATGATCAATAAGAAGAGGTAAATGAATAAAGTACGGAACAGTACTTCAATGAAGAATTCTGGTGGGGCCATTCCCCAGAGAATTCGTTCCCAGTCGCTTAGATGAATCTCATCCTTTTTCATAGATAGTGCGGGCCGCCCGTGTGGGAGCAGAGCGGATGCTAAAAAAAAGGATGCCTATTTTATTGAGGCAGGTTGATGTACTATTATTTAATATGTTAACTTACTGATTACTAGTTAATTAAAGAAAACAATTTTCTATTACCTATTTTTATGATAACCTCCGTCGCTATTGGGGTATAATAAGGTAAGTACTGCTTGTACTATTCAGCCTTCAACCTTTGTGTAAAAAGTCCCCCGAACAATCGAGGGATTTTTTTATTTCGTGAGGATAATACCCGTAAATGCCTCTAGTTCAGGTAACACAAATTGAACGGTATCATTTGTATACGTAAAAGGAATGGCCTTACTTTTTCCAAGTTGCTGGATTCTGGAAGGTTTGAAAGATGACTTTAGGCGGAACGTCAGATTTCGCACGGGTAAAGGTTCGAAGTAGGTATTTCCGCTGAAACCCGTCAGGTTAACCAGGTGTAAAATCAGCCCGTCCGTCGTTTTTTTGTTGAGAGCCGCAGGGGTGTTTTCCGTAAATTCCTGAAGTATCACTTCAACCCGATCTGGAGCATTGGTTTGGATGGCCTTACTCAAATGAGGATCTAAATGATCAATAAGATCGAGTAAAATGTTTTTATGCTCCTGATAACCGTGCAGGTAATAGAGTCTTCCCAGGTTAACAGGTAACAGAGCATTGACGGTTTTTCCGTAAGAATGTAACCCTAAAGCGTAATAACCCGTGGAATCGTGGCCGCCAATGATTTCGGGTGGACCGGGGCGACCTTTAGCGAGTATGGGTAATTGTTTTTGCGTCTGTTCCGTCCAATCGTATTTTCCCAGATTGAACTTCCACATGATCATTTTCTGACCCGCCAGCCGCCTAAATATGGGCTGATGAACGGGAGTGAGGTAGTAACCGCTTCCTTCGGCTTCCATCTGAGTCGTTTTCGCTCCAAATAATTCCCGTAGTGCTTCCGGGTGATCGGATAAACTCCGGTTCGTAGCCACTAAATGAGTGCCGTTGCGACTGAGTTCTTTTAGCACTTCCACGGAGGCGGCGGGCAAAAAGGTAATATCTGGCAAAAGGATCAAGGCATATTTCTTCAAATCTTCCGCTCGCTTCTGAAGCTGAGCATCCTCGATGATGTCATAAGACAAATGGGCTTCTTTCAGCATGAGCTGAATGCCCCGATACTCCTGCATGGGTAAGCCGCTGGGCCAGGAGCCCGGTGCAATCAGAGCAATTTTGGCGGTGGTTTTATACCTTCCAAAGTACTTTTCATGGGCTTTATGAAACCCGTAGACTTCCCGTATTACTTTATAGTTTCGCTCGTCTTCATAATCCTGCATATCGCCCATCATACTTAAATCCAGTCCTGACCCATTGGCGATGTTTTCATACAATCGAATCCTTACCTCGTTGGGCTCCACCGCATTATACCGCGATTGAAACGAAATCTGCTGGATACTGGCATTACTGATGGTGTGATGGGGAAAGGTATGAATAGCGTTATTCACATTATCAGAAGCGGAGTAAGGCCAATAAGGCAGGCTATTCGTCTGTGATTCATGACGGATGATGTCTACATACTCGTCCATATACGTGCAAAGAGCTACGTTTTCATTTTGGATTTGATCAGCTCATGCAGGCGTTTGGTCCAGTCTTCAACGGTGTATTGCTTAAAGGCTAAATACTTCTGAAAAACCGGATCGGTCTTGTCCTCTTTCGTGGGCAGTGCTAGCCCTTTACTGTACTCCGCAAAACGTTTCTGGTCGTGCTCATTCTGATCAATGCCATGATATACCCCTTCGTAAGGATTATTCACCTGGTAACCCGGCATATTCAGGAAAATCCCGTCGATGGGAAACGTATCCAGTACTTCCGCAATAATATCAAACGCCTTTTGCTGGACGTAAGGAGCATTGATCGAAACTACTACCATGTCCGTATTGTACACCCGCTCGCCTTTGGGAGAAAGGTAACACCAGTCTGGGTGAGCCTTGAAAATGCTTTCGTGAATACGACTAAAATCAAACCGAACCATAACCTTAATACCGGCAAGGTGACATTGGTCAATGATGTCTTTCATTACCGTTTCTGAACGCAGGTACGGGTTACGGTAATGAAAATCCAGTTGCGTGGGATAGAAAGCCATGATGCCGCCGATGTTAATAATCAACGTATTGGCGAAGCAGCGTTTCAGGTCAGCAACGACAGAATCGGCGTTCAAAGTGGCCGCCTCGGTGGCGGGTAAATTGAACTGAATGGTGCGAAGATTATTGATTTTCCACCAGGGGTAATCGGCAGGCCAGCTCTTCGGCGATTGAGCCATTAAGGCACTGGCCGTAAGTAGTATGGCCAGTACGGAGGTAATAAATCGACACATCATAAATCAGATTTAGAGAGAAGTTACGAAGGTAAAGGAAGGACTGCATTTCAGGGAATTTTCCTGAGAAAAGGAAATTAGAATTCAATGAGAATACCCAAAAACGGGGGGAGCTCGCATGATCCTTTTAAAGGAATAAACACTCAATAATTAACCCACCCGGTTAACGACCCATTTATTCATCCCTATGACGCAAGCTACTATTGATCAATATGGCGTGATTGGTAATATGAATACCGCCGCTCTGGTCTCCCACTACGGATCTATCGACTTTTTGTGTTTGCCCCGCTTTGATTCACCCTCGGTTTTTACGGCCATGCTGGATGCCGAAAAAGGGGGAAATTTCTCGATCATCCCAACCCTGAATGACCTATCTTATAAACAGATTTACTTAACGGATACGGCGATTTTAGTAACCCGATTTTTTTCGGATTATGGCATTGCGGAAGTAGCCGATTTCATGCCCGTCCACGAGGAAGGTTCCCGGATGACTCTGATTCGGAAAGTAACCGCCGTGCGGGGCAATGTAGAATTCAAACTTACCTGTCGGCCCCGCTTTAACTATTCCCAGAGCGAGCATCGTACTGAGTTCGTTGAAAAAGGAGTGAAGTTTACGGCAGAAAATGATCAGATTCTTCACCTCTACAGTGACATTGAGATGAAGCTTGAAGAAAATGATGTAATTACCCTTTTTACACTCAAAGAAGGTGAAACGCAGTGTTTTATCCTTTGCGATGGAAACGATGAAATTACGGATGGGGTAACCGACTTCTGTAAGAGCCATTACGATGATACCCACCATTTCTGGAAAGAATGGACGCAGAAATGTACATACAAAGGTCGCTGGCGGGAAATGGTCATTCGGTCAGCCATTACATTGAAGCTTCTTTCTTCGCATCAGTACGGCTCGGTTGTGGCTGCCCCTACGTTTGCCCTGCCCGAAACGCTGGGCGGTGAGCGAAATTGGGATTACCGCTACTGCTGGATTCGGGATTCTGCCTTTACCATGTTTGCTTTTCTTCGGCTGGGGTTCATCGACGAAGCCCGCACGTTTATGCATTGGGTGGAAACCCATTGCCTTGACGAACCGTTGCAACTGATGTATAAGGTGGATGGAACACGGCCCGATGATGAAGTGGAGCTCAAGCATTTCAAAGGATACAAGGATTCAAAACCTGTATTGATTGGAAATGGAGCTGTAGATCAGAAGCAAATGGATATTTATGGAGAGTTAATCGACACGATTTATCTTTTCAATAAATATGGTGGACACTTAACCTACGAATTCTGGCAAAAACTGTCGGTTGAAGTCGAATACGTATGTGACCATTGGCAAACGCCCGATCATGGCATGTGGGAAATTCGTGGCAAGGAGCGGGAGTTTCTGCACTCTTTTATGATGTGTTGGGTAGCCTTAGACCGGGCTATTAAAATTGGCGAAGAACGTTCGTTTCCCTACCCGCGTGAAAAGTGGTATCACACCCGTAATGAAATCTACGATTACGTGTATAATGAATTCTGGTCGGAAGAAAAGCAGTCATTCGTGCAGTATAAAGGCGGCCACGAACTAGATGCTTCCGTTTTATTAATGCCAGCGGTTCAGTTTATTACTTCGAATGAGCCGCGTTGGCAGAAAACGCTTCAGGCCATTGAGCGAGAGTTAAAACTGGACGTTCTGATTTACCGCTATAACAATGCAGAATCGAACATTGACGGTCTGGACGGAGAAGAAGGAACCTTTACGATGTGTTCGTTCTGGTTTGTCGAATGTCTGGCTAAAGGAGGGCAGGTAGAACGGGCGAGTAACTTCTTCGAGAAGATTCTCGGTTATTCCAACAGCTTGGGTCTGTTCTCGGAGCAGATCAGTAAACGAGGCGAGCAGCTAGGCAATTATCCGCAGGCACTCACGCATCTGGCTCTGATTACCGCCGCCATCGAACTGGATCGCGTTATGACAGAATAGCCAATCTTCAAATCATACCTAAGGGCTGAGCTACTTCAAGTTAGTAGCTCACGCCTAGTTTTGTCTCATTGATGAGTAGGGTAGGAGGGTTAACCTATTCTGCTTTTTTGAATTCCTCCAGAGCTTTCCGTAATTCATGATTATCCCGTGAAAGCGATTCAACCTGTGATTTAAGAAAAGCAATCTGGTGGAGAAGGGCATCAACCGTACGATCAGTTTCCTGCCAGGGTGCAGCCGTATCCAATGTATCCGCCTGATGCGAATAAGCCCGGCAGGTAGACGAACAGAATTTGGCAGTTGACCGAGAAGCAAAGAACGGCGTTCCACACCATTGACAGGTCTTCTCGAATACTTTAGCGTTATGTTTAAAACCTTCTCTTGATAAACGTGGCATAGTACGATCAGTTGAGGTGAAAATCTGGTGTAAATATAAATAGTTTTTGTAACGTTATTGTTACGTTATAATAATTATTTACAAATTTATGGCAATAACGTTCATCTTATTGGTATATCTATTTATGATATATATTATTTCTAACCTTTATCTACCATTTCTATGAATTATAACCCTGAATATATCCTTAACAATCTCATAGATAATCTGGAAGGAAGTAATGCTCATGTTACTTTTGAAGATGCAGTTGCGAATTTAAATCCGGTCTATCGTACAAAAATCTACGGTGAATTGCCTTATAGTATCTGGCAATTGGTAGAACATATTCGCATTGCCCAGTGGGATATTGTAGAATTCAGTACCTCTTCGGCTCATCAGTCGCCCCAATGGCCGGAGGGGTACTGGCCTAATCCTACATCAGAAATCAGCGAACAGCAGTGGCAAACCTCGCTTCAGCAAATCAAGGATGACCGGAGTCGATTTATCGATCTCTTGAGAACCAATCGCAATCATCTGTTTACCGCCTTTCCTTACGGTGACGGCCAGCATCTGTTCAAAGAGGCCCTATTAATCATTGATCATACCTCTTATCACACGGGAGAAATTCTGCTTCTCAGAAGGCTGTTCAACGATTGGGCTTAGCTATTCCTACTATTTACGATAGCAGGAGCACTGTTGTTTTACTTAACATAATTAAAGTTTTATGATAGAATGAAGACTACTGAATTTAGTATAAATAACTATCAAGTTATGCTTATAGACATGAAGATGAAAGTGGACAAGAGTATGATCTTAAAGCCCATTTTTTCAGAAGTTTTATAACTTAGTGATTAAATGGTTAGTAGAGTTGAACCTTTAATAGATCATTAAAGTCCAAGTTGGCCCTCTTGATTAGTAAGGATACCTTGATTGTGTACCACGGCTGCCTCAAGGGGATTTCCTGTTTCTACATCCCCTTACACGCACCCTTGGAGCCTGACTAATAGGCTTACAACCCGATAGTTAACCCCAATAATTCACCAATCAATCTTTAACCATAGGTACTCTTTACTTAAAAGTACGGCTATAAGGGTGTTACTTTTCGTCATATTTGCAACATTGTTGCATTTAATCTTATATTTGCAACAACGTTGCATTAATAAGTCGAGCGAAAAATTGCTGATCCGATGAGAAAACTTCCTGTTACCGTTTTAAGTGGCTTTTTAGGAGCCGGAAAAACCAGTTTGCTGAATTA
>NZ_NHPP01000004.1 GCF_002838835.1 Siphonobacter sp. SORGH_AS_0500 | reverse complement strand
GTGGGCGGCTACCCAGAGTGATCGCACCGTCAAAGCGGTGGTGAATTATGGCGATGAGGAGCTGGCCAAAGCCGCCCGGGTGAGTCTGCTGGACTTATCGGGTCGCACGCTGAGTACCCAACAGCTTGAGCTGGTGAAAGGGCTCAATGCCATCGAATTCCAGACGTCTTCGCTGGGTTCAGGTCTGTACCTCATCCGACTGGAAAACCCCAGCAAAACCCAGGCCGTTAAAGTGGCTCTGCCTTAAGTTAAGGCTTTATTTATAGACTTGAAGAATTGTATTTTAAGCGTCCATAGGCTGACCGTTCCCTCAAAAAAACCTAAACATTTGTTAATAATATCAATTTATAATTAACATTGCTTAGCTATTTTACGCAACCAAACTTCACCTGGAGTCGTAAATAGCGTGGGAGTAATCCCATGGTTGGAGACGTTGGCGGACGTCGTAGCGTTCGGGTAAAACCGAGTGGTTTATAGCACCAACCCATCAAAAAAATCCATACTGGTAGTATGGATTTTTTTCTTTCAAAAGTTTCTTGTTCTTACCAACAGAAAACTAGTTTTCTATCAATGCCGAAGCGTTAATAAACGTTTCGGCCAGATTGGTAAGCTTTAAATCCGTTGCTTCTTCTTCCTGTAAAGTGGCATGCAACAGCCGGGCCGCTTCTTCGTAACCCAGAATTTTTGCCCATGCGGTTAAGGTACCATACGAAGCAATTTCGTAGTGCTCTACTTTCTGACAGGCAGCAATAATACCCGCGTCTCGCGTCAGCGTACCCGATTGCGTTTCAGCAACAATATCCTGACCTTCTTCTACCAATCCAGCCATGGCTTCACACTTGACGCCTTCGGCTTCTACGCCGATAGAAGTAAAGATTTGCTCCAGACGGGCAATCTGTCCTTCCGTTTCTGCCAGGTGTTTGCGTATGCCATTTTTCAATTCATCCGAGGTAGCCGCCGCTTCCATTTCGGGTAGGGCTTCGGTCAGTTTGTTTTCTGCCCAGTAAATGTCTTTTAATTGAGCGATGAATAATTCGGAAAGGCCCTCAGCCTTATCCGTTTTAAATAAATCTGCAATACTTGCCATGATTGTACATAGGTTGGTTTGTATCGATTATTCCGAAAAGCATATTCCACTGCAGAAAAGGGGTGATCCAGCCACGACAGAGGCGAAGAGTTACCCCAAAGAGGGCAAAAAAAACGGCTCCCTTTTGAAAAGGAGCGTCGTTTGCAAATGAAGTGTTACTCATTCATTAATCGGGAAGCCGTCAACTCTTCAGGCTTTTGGGGTTGAGGTTCTTTTTTCTGGAAACGAGCCAGAATACGATCCACAACCAGGTACACCGAAGGTACCACAAACAAGGTTAAGACTAACGAACTCGTCAAGCCACCAATGATGACCCAGGCCATTCCATTTTTGGTTTCGGCCCCTGCCCCACTAGCCAGAGCGATAGGTAACATCCCGAAAATCATCGCCAGCGTAGTCATCAGGATGGGACGAAGACGTTCTTTACCTGCTTCTACCAGAGCGGCTACTACTTCTTTGCCTTCAGCCTTGAGGTGATTGGCAAAGTCTACAATCAGAATGGCGTTTTTCGCTACCAGACCCATCAGCATGATCATACCTACAATGGAGAATACCGTTAAGCTTTCCATCGTCAGAGCCAGAGCTAATAAAGCTCCAATCAGGGCTACGGGGATGGAGAAAAGTACTACGAATGGATACACCACACTTTCATACAGGGCCACCATGATAAAGTAAACCAGCAGGATAGCCATGATTAAGGCCAGACCCAGGCTACCAAAGGCATCCGACTGTTGCTGTAACTGACCTAAGTACTGCACAGAAACACCTTCGCCTAAATTCACAGACTTCATCTTTTCCTTGATGTCGTCCCCTACTGTTCCTACCGGACGGCCCACTACCTGAGCGTTAACAGTAATCGAAGATAATCGATCATTACGCTCCAGCACGCTTTCTCCCACGCGTTCGTCTACCTGAGCAAACTGCGATAACTCAAAAGAACGTCCCTGGTTGTTCACAAATAAGAGGTGTCCTACGTCATTGGCACTGGATCGGTTAAATTGATCCAGATTCACCAAAATGTCATATTCATTACCATTCTGCTTGAATTTAGCCCGGTCGTCGCCACGGAAAGCCGTTTGCAGGGCCACCCCAACGTCAGCGGCACTAATGCCCAACTGAGCCATTTTCTCACGATCCAGTTTGATGGAAACCTCGGGCTTCGGATCTTTTACCGAGTATTTTACGTCCTGTGTACCGGGGGTCGATTTTGTTATCTTCAGCACTTCCGCCGCTGCTTTGCGGATGGAGTTCATGTCGGTACCTTTTACGGCAATCTGAATGGGTGCTTCGGATGCCCCTACAATACCTACCGGGCTTGCCGTTACTTTCACTCCAGGAATTTTACTGATTTCTTTCTTAACCTCCATCCCGAACTCATCGGTTGAATAGGTTCGTTCTTTCTTATCCACCAATTTCACGTTAATATCCGCGATGTTACTGTTGGAAGTCGAAGCGATAGCCGTACTGGTATACCCTACGTTTGAAAACACGTTTGTTACGCCGGGGTGCTTGAGCAGAATTTGTTCTGCTTTCTGAACGGCTTCGTTGGTTTGGTATACCGAAGCCGTTGGAGCTAACTCCAATTGAATGGCAATCTCGCCTGATCAGAGGCAGGCATGAAAGCACCTCCAATGAATCCGGCGGGAACCAGAGCAATGGAGCCTACAAAAAGTAGAATCACCACCAGGAACACCCAGCGTTTATGGCTCAGAGCCGTCTTCAGTACGCTACCGTAATAAGCAATGAGGCGATCAATGAACCGTTCGAACCCTATGTTGATTTTTCCCCAAAGTGATTTTGGATTCAAATGCTCCAGCTTACCGAAACGAGATACCAGCAAAGGCGTGATGGTAAAGGAAACCATCAAACTCATCAAGGTAGAGAATACTACCACGAGGGCAAATTCCCGGAGGATATTTCCAATCAAACCGCCCGTCATGGCTAGTGGCACGAATACTACAACGTCAACCAGGGTAATAGCCAGAGCGGTAAACCCAATTTCACTCCGTCCGTCGATAGCGGCCTGACGACGATCCTTACCCATTTCCATGTGGCGGGTAATATTCTCCAGAATTACAATGGAATCATCGACGAGGATCCCTACCACCAGCGAAAGGGCCATCAGCGTCATCAGGTTCAACGAGAAGCCTGATAAATACATCAGCATAAACGTCGGCAGAATCGACGAAGGTACCGCGACAAGAACGAATAAAGAAGACCGGAAACTGTGCAGGAATAAGAGCATTACAACCGACACAATCACCACCGCCAGAAATAAATCGTCTACTACGGCAGTGGCTGAAGCCAGGGTATAAATAGACTGATCCGCCGCGATATTGAATTTCAGTCCAATGGACGAGTACTGTTTTTCAAGCGTAGCGATCCGTTCTTTTACCAGCTTACTTACGTCAACGGCATTGGCATCACTTTGCTTCAATACCTGAAGTCCCACCGAAGGAATACCGTTGATGTGGTTGATGGCGGTAACCTTAGCCGTACCATCCACTACTTCTCCCAAATCTTTCAGTAATACGTCACCACCGCCGGGTTTACGAGCTACGATCAGCTCCCGCATTTTGGCAACGGATTGCACCGTTGCATCAAAGTGAATGGAATACTGGGACTGTTGCGTTTCAATTTGACCCGCCGGGTAACTGGCATTGGCATTATATACGGCCTGAGAAACCTGACCGATGGAAATACCATAGGCCCGTAATTTAGCAGGATCAATGTTCACCTGAATTTCCCGCTCGGTTCCACCGACTAAGTTTACCTGACCTACCCCAGCTACATTCGATAACTGTGGTTTCAGTTTTTCATCGATCAAATCGTAGAGTTGCGTTGGGGCCAGTTTGGCCGTTACGCCCATCCGCAGAACGGGTAACTCATCCGTTGAGAATTTATTGAGAATCGGATCGTCTACGTCGTCGGGTAACTGCGAAAGAATCTGATCGATTTTCCGCTGAGCATCCTGCTGGGCCTGATTCACATCAACGCCGTTTTTCAACTGAATGATAACGGAAGAAACACCTTCCTGAGAAGTAGATTTCAAACGATCCAGACCTTCCAGAGATGAAAGGGCATCTTCTATTTTTTTGGTAACGTTGGTTTCCACCTCATCGGCGGCAGCCCCCCGATAAACCGTAGAAACACTGATTACGTTCGCCTCAAATTTGGGCAGCAGGTTATACGAAAGCTGCTGATAACTAATGACTCCAAACAGAATGAGTACCGTAAAAATGGTAGTCACCAGCAAGGGTCTTTTTATGGCTACTTCGGTTATCGACATATTTTTATTTAGTTTTTCGTTGATGGTTGTAAGTTGTTAGAAAGGGGTAATAACACCTCCAACAAACTGTCAATCAAACAACTAGTAACAAACAACTATCAACTACTTCGTAATTTGCACGGCAGAGCCTTCGCTTAGGTTGATCTGACCTGTGGTTACTACTTTTTCTCCGGCGTTGAGGCCCGATAATACTTCAATGTTATCGCCTAATTCACGACCTACCTGAATCTTCCGCTGCTTCACTACCTGGCCTTCTACTACATACACGTAAGGATTTTTCACACTCTCTACCAGAGCTGAACGTGGAATTTGCAGGGCTCTCTGATTTGATTTTTGTGAGAAATCAACGTTCACGAACGTTCCCGCCTTGAGTGTATTACCGTTTTGAATTGTGATTTCTACGGGATAATTGTGCTGCTCATCCCCCTGAGGAGCGATATAACTGATGGAGCCGTTGAACACGCGATCAGGAAATACGCTGGTGGTTAACTTAACGCTGTGTCCTTCTTTCAGTGAATACACATCACTTTCGTTCACTAATACCTGTACTTTCAAACGGCTGATATCCAGAACGGTACCCAGAGAAGTTCCCACGTTTACGTATTCGCCGGGTTCGATATTTTTCTTTACGACACGACCGCTAATCGGAGCTTTGATCGTAGCATCCGAAATCTGTTTTTTGATTTGCTGAGCCTGATTAACAGCGTTATCGTAGTTATACTTGGTGTCGTTTACCTGTAATTCGGTTGTAGCGTTGCCCGCGTAAAGCGTGTTGTAACGGCTTACATCCTTTTTCAGCTTTTCGATGTTCAGTTGAGTTGCTTCCAGGGATAACTCTTTCAGTTGGTTATCTACCTGTACCATCGTAGCCCCCTGGCGAACCGACGAGCCTAACTCGAAATTAACCTTCATTACCTTACCTGCCGCCGTAGCCATGATTTCGGCTTCTCGGAACGGAATCAGATTACCCGTTTTGATAAGTTGCTGGGACACTTCGCCTTCCTGCACCGTTGCAACGGTTACTGGAATCTGGACGTTTGTGTTGGTCGGAATTTGATTTTTCTCGTCAAGTTTTTTCTTGTTCGACGCAAGCTGGAAGCCAATTAACCCAATAATGGCAACGATTGCGATGATGACGATTATGGTTGTACGTTTCATGGTTATAGGGAAAGACGTCTAAAGTTGATTATAGAAATTCAGAAGTGTACCCTGCGACTGCTCCAGATCGAGCTGAGCCTGGTAATAGTTAATGAGTGAGTTGATATAATTCGATTGAGCCTCACGGTAAGACTTATCCGCATTCAGTAAGTCCGTCAGGTTTTTAACCCCCTGCTTGTATTGAAGCGTCGTGATCTCATACACCTGCTGAGCCAGTTTCACTGTCCGGTCGTCATTTTCCGTATTGGTTCTGGCCCGTATCAGTTGAGACTCAGCGTTGTTATACTGCAACTTGTATGCCTCCGTATTCAAACGCTGCTGTTCTTCCTGTGTCATCACCGTCAACCGATTCTGCTGATACTGAGCGTCTCTTCTAAAGCCATCAAAAATGGGCAGATTCAAACGCAGGCCAACTGTACCGAAACCCAGGAAGTTCTGAAAAGCTCCCCCGAACTGATTCGAGAAAGAAAGCGTACCGTAACTCGCATTAGCCGTTAATGTGGGAAGATACCCAGCTTTTGTACGGGCCATCTGAATGCGTTGCAGGTCCAGATTCCGTTCGCCCTGTTGGAAACTAACCAGGTTTCGGGGATCAAATTCCTGCTTTTGTGCTTTAGGTAGTTGTTTCAGAATACTCGAGTCCGTTAACATTAAGGGCTGATCCTGAGACAATCCCATTTGATACTTCAATTGATTGATGGCTAATTCCAGCGAATTCTCGGCTAATACCAACTGTGAGCGAGTGTTGTTATAACTCACTTCCGTATTAGTATAATCCACGGGCTGAATCACGCCGTTGTCCCGTTGCAATTTCAGAACCCCTAGTACTTGTTCGGTACGAGTCATGTTATCTTTCAACAGAGCAATCTGTTGCTGGGATACAAAAACCTGATAATAGTTTTTGGTGATGTTATAAATCACATCTTCCTGCGTCTGGCGAGTATTCAGTTCGGCTAATTTCTGGTTGGGCTCATTTGCCTTGATTCCCAGAATAAGCGTTTTGTCGTAAATCGTCTGCGTAGCCTGAGCCGATACTGTATTTTGGTACTTCTGACCAAAAGCAACGGTCAGCGGTTCGGGGTTACCGAAGGTTCCAGCGGGGATGACACTTCGCTGCAACTTGATGTTATCCGTAAACGTACCCGTACCCGTTACCTGTGGTAAATATTGAGAGATTGCTTCACGGGCCTGTTGGTTGGCCGTTTCAACTTTATACTGGGCGAGTCTTACGCCTCCAAAGTTTTTCAGACCATATTCCAAGCATTGTTTTAAGGTCCACCCCTGCTGCGTATTTTGAGCTTCGCTGAGTGAGGGTAACACCGCCATCAACATTGCAATCAAAAAAGTGTTCGTTTTCATGGGAAACTGTTGATATATCAATAATAAATCAAATAGGAAGATTACTTTTCTGCATTTTGGGCAATGGCTTCTATTTTGCTTCGGATTCTTCGCAAGACGGCGATTTCATCCTCTTCAAAATACTTTTCAATTTCAGTATTCATGCCTTCCAGAGCCTCAGTAGCCTTCTCCACAAAGAGCTTACCTGCTGGTGTCAGAACTACTACATTCTTTCGCTTATCCTGACCATCAGTCGTACTTCTCAAGTAACCATCTCGCTGTAAGGTCTGGATAGACCGCTGAATACCAGCTTTATTCTTTTGAAGAATATTTGCAATATCCTGTTGAGAAGGTGGATTTTTCAAATAATTGATCGTCATCAAAATTCGAATCTGCTCAATTTGAAGAGCATATCCCAGCTTGTTCAGCCAACGATTGGTATCCCGTACAATTAAATGAGAAAGACCCAAGATGTTTACGATAAAAAGCTTCTTAATTCGTTCAACGGAAGCCTCATCTTTTAATTCATAATTTTCTTTCATGGGATTCATGCTGCAAAACTAACATTCGTTTACATATCAACCAATACCGTTCAAAAAATGTTTCCACCGATCATCATTAATTTAGGGCATAAAAAATCCCGTCTGCGATTACACACAGACGGGATTTTTTATGTACTCAGCTATAAATAGGGCTGTTTATGCAAGAGCTGTAGTACGAATGTTTCGTAACCAGCTTAAATTTTCAGACATGTATTCCCGACGCTTGGTCAGGGTTTTGTATAACTCAGGGAAAGCGGTCAGACAACGGTGCTCCATTACTGATTCAAAAGCGTTCAGAATAGAAACAGTACCGCTCTCACAACCATCCAGTTCTTCATCCCAATCCATGGCAGGAGAAGCGACTACTACTTCCGTTTCCTCTTCTTCCTGTATTCCATATTGACGTGTATACCGATGGAGTTCATCTGCTAGGCATTCGTTTTCAACGTTCATCCGTGATAAACGTTGTCTGAGTCGAGGCATTTTAGCTTCATGACTCAGGTGTGCATACTTGGATTGACATTCCCGGGCCGCCCGAACGAGCTGGCTTAAAGATTGTACCAATACGCGGAGTTCGTTAGGTGCAGTAGTTCCCATGATATATAGTATGTTAGTCTGACGGATTACGGATTACCTATTTAGTATCAAAACCATGCCGTACGATTAAATTACTATCAATCAATGAATTAAGGCAATAAAATCCCCATTATCTGGATTCAGTCTCAACCGTTTCCGCATTTTTCCCCACCGCATTGTCTCGCTCCTGTAATAAGGCCTGCATCAGCTCATCCATGGGAACTGTTGCAAAGCCCGTCGAATAATCAGACATGGCATAGGGAATTAACAGCTTATCAGCGTGAATAACTGCTCCACAGGTATAAACCACGTTAGGTACATACCCCTCCCGCTCTTCCCCCTGCGGGGTTAGAATGGGGTAAGGCAAGCGGGCTAATACTACCTCTGGATTATTAAGGTCCAGCAGGAACACACCAATGCAATACTTCCGCATTGCTCCCACCCCGTGGCTTAATACCAGCCAGCCCTCCGGCGTTTCGATGGGAGAACCACAGTTTCCTAACTGCACAAACTCCCAGGGATACTTGGGAGCTAATAACAGCTTGCTGGTTTCCCAGAAAAACAGGTTATCCGATTCCATCAGGAAGATGTTCTCACCATCCTGCCGACCCAGCATGACGTATTTCCCATTTACTTTTCGTGGAAACAAAGCCATGCCCTTGTTCTTGACGACATCCCCAGCCATGGTTTTTACCCGGAAATCAATGAAATCCCTGGTTTCGAGTAACTGCGGAAAAATAACACGTCCGTTATAAGCCGTGTAAGTGGCGTAATAGGTGGTTTTTCCATCTTCCTCCGTGAATTCTACGAAACGGGCATCTTCCATGCCATTCATTTCATTGGGAGAATAAGGGAACAGGATGCGTTCGCTCAACGCCCGATCATCGCTGTAGTTAATGATGTAATTCGCCTTCATTAAAGCCAGAATTCCATCGCCTGCCACCCGATGCGTCTGGTAGGCCGGGGCTTCCTTCACGACCGGATAAACGTCTGAGTAACAAACTTCTTCGGGCAACTTACTGACAATGCTATTCGCAAATCCATCATCCAGGCCCAACTCATGGAGTTTTCGCTGAAAAACGTCTCTTGAAAGATACGCTTCTTCGTAAGAGTCAGGCGGCGTTACATACCGGGAATACCCATCAAGCCAAATGCCCGCATTCTGATCGACAAATCCGGAGCGGAAAACGATGGACGAAATGTGCCCCTCACCCGTAGCCCGCAGACTAATAATGAATCGACGGCAACCTTCGGGTAGATTGGATTGGTCGGGATGCCAGACGATGGAAGGATTAAAGAGAGCCGCAGCTTCCAGGGCGTACTCGTTAGTAAAGTAAGCCCCAATCAATAACTGGTGTAAGGGGCTCAATTCTTCCTCCAGATCAAAATAGGAAAGAATTTCTTTGGCCCGACGGTCCAGATACGTTTCAACGGCCTGGTGGCGGTGGCGAAACTCCTGAAATACCTGAGAGAGCTCTGCTTCGACTTCCTCTGCTGTCAGAGCTAGCAAACGGTTCACAATTAACACCATTCGCTCGTTGCCCAAATGAAAAGGCCGAAACAAAACCCGGCGGGGGTCTGGGTTAATAATTAGTGGGTAACGTTCTACATTCAACAGAGATTTGGTCATCTTTCAGTGCGATAGAAGTGAATTGTTCTCAACCCTAATTACCATTAGATAATGATAATCAAAATTGAGAACAACAATAAATAGTATACTAAACCTACGTTTACTTTAGTTATTCAGAGACTTGGATTCAGCCTGCTTCCGGGCCTTTTTCTGCATAATAGCAGATTGTTGCTGCGACTGGGCAGCCCGGATTTCAGCTCTGGCCATTAAAAAGGCCAGGCATGACTCAGCTCCCTGATTACAGTTCACCGAATGCGGCTGTAATCCATCATAGCAACCACCAGACGTCTCGTCATATAACGGTAAACCGGTATCATTCTTGCCTAAATACCATTCAAAAGCAGTATTAGCCGCATCGTGCCAAACATCCAGTCCCGTATAAGCGTGAGCTGCCAAGTACGCTCCGATGGACGCTGCTGCCTCCAGAGGCTGCTGATCAAACAGAGCAGGTTCACTACCCATAGGATAGAAACCTTCGGAGCCAATGGGTCTGAAGTGGCCTGCCGGAGCAGTTTGCACATCGCGTAACCATTCCAGCGTATGCAGACCAACCAACTGATGTTCAGGAACATCCGAACATAACAGAGCCTGTGATAAACGAGCGTTATCGTAACTCAGGATAGGTTCGAACCAATACCAGTGTGGACGAGCGGCCTGACGCAGAAGACCACATAAACGATCGCCTAACTGTTTTCTTAATTCTCGTTTATGACGTTCACCGGGATAACGATGCAGGTATTCGCTCAGACCCAGCATGGTGAAAGCCCAGCTTCGGGGTGAGGTCATTTCCAGAACTTTATCGATAGAACGGTCGAACAAATCACGAGCCCAGTTCCGAAGATCAGGACGTCGAATTCGGGCAATCATCCCACCTAAAGCCCAGATAGCCCGGCCATGACTGTCATCCGAACCGTAGCTTTCCAGCCACTCCCTTCCGTAAGACATAAAGTTACGGAAACGTCCCTTTTCGGGATCAAAAGCATGATTTAAAAACGATGAAAATACATCGATCATCCAGGGAATACGGGCATCAACGATTTCTCCGTCGGCATCCAGATACGAAGCCAGCAATAAGGCCCGGGCGTTGTCGTCCGTACAATACCCTTCTTCGCGGTGAGGCAAGGTATAACGGGCGTGCTGAATGATTCCGGTAGAATCGGTTAATCGGTATAAATGATCCAGTTTAAGACTCGGCATTACCGTATAATTCAGGTTGATCCGAGACGAAACACTGTATCCAAATAATTGTCGGTAATTGCCTACCACTTCCCGCCATACCATCGGACGGCTGAATTCATAAGCCCGCTCCCGCATTTCCTGACGATATTGTGGATCATCAAACATATGAATCAGAGCTTCAGCGATGGCTTCAGACGAACCAAAGGGTACCAGTATGCCGCGGTTATTAGCCAATAATTCTTCGGCATGCCAGTAAGGCGTGGACACCACGGCTTTACCACAGCCTACCGAATATGCCAACGTTCCCGAGGTAATCTGGGCAGCATTCAGGTAAGGGGTTAAGTATACATCCGCCATTTCCAGATACTGAAGTAAATCTTCAAGCTCGGCGAAGCGGTTATGAAACTGAACGTGTTCGGCTACTCCTAAATTTTCAGCCAGTTTAATAAGGCTGTTTCTATATTCTTCACCACGCTCCCGAATCAAGTTGGGGTGCGTAGCTCCCAGCACTACGTACGTTAACTCCGGGTGTTTAGCTACTACGGCAGGTAAAGCGGCAATAGCCGTTTCGATACCTTTATTAGGAGAGATTAACCCGAAGGTTAATACTACCTTTTTATTTTCCAGCCCGAATTTGTTTTTAAAATCATCGGGATTAGAGAAGGGAACGTCGGGGATGCCATGAGGTATAACCGCAATTTTTTCAGGGCTGATTTCATAAATCGTTTCCAGAAACTGACGTCCTTTTTCGGACATTACCACCAGAAACGAAGAGCGTTCGGCAATTTGACGCAACACGCGGTCCTGTGAGGGCGAAGGGTCCTGAAGAACGGTATGCAAGGTGGTAATGACGGGCATTTTTACCCGATTGAGCAAATCAATGATGTACTCACCCGATTCCCCACCGTAAATACCGTACTCATGCTGTAAGCAAAGGGCTTCTACACCCGACTCATTTAAATATTTAGCTGTTTCCAAATAAGCTGACCTACTGTTCTGGTCGAAGGTATACTTTACTTCAGCGGGATAATCATAGGTTCCGGGATGATCCTCAACGGCCACTACAAACGTGTCCAGATCTTCGTAACGTTTTTGAAAATACGTTCTCAGATCATGCGTAAAGGTGGCGATTCCACACTGACGAGGGAAGTAATCTCCCAGAAAAGCAATTCGACGAACAGGTAGAGTATCAATCAAATCAGAAAAGAGCTTGTTACTATTCATAGTAAAGACGATTTATGACTCATGTTGGGTTGCTAGCACGTATAGGCTTTTATCTTAATAAAAGACAATATTTTCTTAGGCAGACAGGTTGCTTGATGAACTAAAAAATCGATACCAATTCATTAATAAGGCCACTATTCAGCGTTTTTTTCAAATTGTGGTAACATTTCCCCGTATGATTAGGGTACAATTCCAGATTTTCATAGAGCGATTGGGTACTGTTTTTTAGCTCTTGGCGGTTCCAACCAAAAATAAAACGCATATGGAAACGCAAACACCCGCTCAAACGCAAAGTCATCAACCGGGTCTGGAAACGGAAATGAACCCTAAGCCGATTTTCATCCGGGCTTCCTATCGAGGGTCAGAAAAATTAAAAGGAAAAGTAGCCCTGATTACGGGTGGTGATAGTGGCATTGGTCGCTCCGTGGCGGTTCATTATGCCCGCGAGGGAGCTGACGTAGCTATTGTTTACCTGGAAGAGAACGAAGACGCTTACGATACTCGCGAACTCGTGGAAGCGGAAGGTGGCCGTTGTTTATTGATTCAGGGGAATGTCCAGCAACCGGAGTTTTGCAAAGCAGCCGTCCAGACGACCGTTCAGACGTTAGGGCAACTGGATATTCTGATCAATAACGCCGCCGAACAACACCCTCATACATCTTTCCAGGAGTTGAGCCCCGAAGAAATGGAAAGTACTTTTCGGACGAACATTTTCTCTTTCTTCCACTTTAGCTGGGCCGCTTTGCCCTACTTGAAGACCGGTAGCAGCATTATTAATACCACTTCGGTAACGGCTTTTCGGGGCAGCGGAGGCTTAGTGGATTACTCTTCTACCAAAGGAGCCATTACTTCCTTTACTCGTTCGCTCTCGCAGCAACTGGCAGAGAAGAGCATTCGAGTTAATGCCGTTGCTCCCGGTCCGATCTGGACGCCTTTGATTCCGGCCACGTTTACGGCTGATAAAGTTGAAAAATTTGGAAAAGATACCGCTCTGGGCCGAGCCGGGCAACCCTGTGAAGTGGGTCCGTGTTACGTTTTTCTGGCTTCCGAAGATGCCAGTTATATGACGGGGCAAACGCTACATCCAAACGGGGGTGATGTGGTAAATGCCTAATAAAAAAAGGACGATGCCTCTCTTCACTTCTAGGCATCGTCCTTTTGCTTTATCCGCAGGGAGGAAGTTTAACGGTATTAAACCAGAATTTCCCCAAATGTTCAACCATACTCAGTGTCTCAGTGTATGAGCTCGGCTTAACCAGATAAGAATTAGTGCCCATGTCGTACGTGTCCTGAATGTCTTTGGGAGCATGCGATGTGGTTAATACCACCACCGGAATTTTCTTTAAATCAGGATCATTCTTCAGCTCTTTCAATACCTCTTTGCCATTTTTGCGGGGCATATTCAAGTCTAGTAGAATGAAGCCCGGGCGAGGACTGTCTTCAGGATTTTCGTAACGACCCTTTCGTTTCAGGTAATCGCAACACTCCTGTCCGTCTGACACAAAACGAATATCGTTGACCTGATAATACTGTTCGAGAGCCTCCCGGAATAAATCCCGATCATCGGAATCGTCTTCTGCCATCAACAGGACGAAATCCAGCACCTTTTTCATCTGATAAGTTTCTAGAATAGAGCAAACACCTGAGCTAAAATAAGTGCCTAACTAACCTAAAGGTGTGAATAAATGTTTAAAATAGATTTTATTTCTACTTTTTTGATGGGTAAAAGAAAGCCTCATCAACTACATTGATGAGGCTACCTGACGTTTGTCTGCAAACGTAGTTTCTAATTGGTATTGGTCAGCGTGTTGTCTCCGTAATATTCCTGCGAGGGATGAGGCTTTGAGACACCCTGATCGCGGGTATCCATCTGCTCAATTTCGTCGATTTCATCATCGCCAATCACAATGTTGGAATCATCGGGGAAGTCTTCCTCAATAACGGCTTCATCGTCTGTTAGCTCTGGGTCTTCTTCGTCGTCATAAACGGTTAGATCTTCTTCCTCGTATTCTTCATCATCCAGATCTTCATCTAACTCCTCGTCTACTTCATCTTCTTCTGGAGATAAGGAGGCTCTTACTAATTCGTCTTCTTGTGTTAATTCATTAGCCTGGTACATATCATTTATAAAGTTTAGTGATTAATCGATCTGTGTTAACTCGTCAACGGGTATCTCCCCCTGATCCGTTAATAATACCAAGGTGTTCTTTCCTTGTTGCAGGTTCTGACCCAGTCCCAGTACAAAGTAAGGGGCCGTACTGTAACGTTTGCCGGAGTTAAGAACCAACAAAGATTGCTCGGGATAAAACACATAGGAAACGCCATTTTGCGTGCCCTGCCAGCCCCCCATTGGTGTCTTTTCAGGCTCGGCGGTGGTTGCCTCCTGAGTACCTAGCCCAGTAGAAGACTGCTCCTGTCGGGAAATCGTCTCACCTGCGTGTAATGTCTCATAAGCCATCTCCTGTGAAACGGCTCTCGGAGCGAGCTCGTTAATCAATCCCAGCAAACGGGTTTTAAGACTATGATTATTCCAGTCAGTGATCATGAGCATTCCATTTTGCCATTGTCCCTGACCACCCAGCTCGGGCGAATTGAATTGTACTTGCCGACCTTTTGAACGTAACAAACCGTGCCAGATTTGATCTACGGCACTAGCACTGAAATCAAAACGTTGAGCGGCCTGTTCTAGAAAAACTGCTGTTCCCTCTCCCATTGTAATAGTTGTTTTTTTCAATTGAAAGAAAAAGCCGTTCCAACTATTCCTTTCTGTACGCTCTAATTAACTGATTAGATAAAGTCTCTTTTATAAACTAATGATAAGAATCTGTTTTCCAATTCATTACCAAGAAACGTTATTAACTGCTTAACAATCTGCTTTGTAACTTTTTCTTACGCATTCTTCGAGGAATCCATTCTTTAGGCGGCACTGGGTAGGAACTTCCCAACCAAACCGAGTATCTGTTTTGATCGGCTCGTTTGAGTAACCAGGGTTCATGTAAAAATCGGGGAGGTAATGCCACCAGCTCAGGTAACCAAATTCGCATAAAGTGAATGCTGGAAGGATGGTATGTGATTCTTTAACGGGGTTCAAAAACGTTCTGGAACCGAGCGGCTGCGAAGCGTAATAATAAAAGAGTCGAGGTTCAAAGTCGAGTGAATGCTGAGCCAGCCAGCATAAACCCTTGGCTTCAAACGCAGGTAACCTTTGTTTTAAAACCGAGAGTAATAAGGATCGTAAACGAGGGATGAGGTAACCCGTTTCCAGCAGACATCGCATGGCGGCATCTACCAGCGGGAAACCCAACGTCCCCGTTTTCCAGCGATCGAATAACCTTTGCTGATTTTCATCGGCAGCAGTCCCCAAATCTTCACTATCGCAGGCATACCCTTGATGAGTAGTGAACAGGATGTGATCTCGCTTGTATAAGTGCGTAAGGAATTCTTTTAAAGCCTTGGGGTAAAACCCTTCCTTCATGGCCTGTTGGCTCGCCTGAAACACTTGCCGAACCGAAATATTTCCCCAGGAAATGTACGGAGACAAACGGCTCGCATTATAGCGACTTAAATAAGGGTTGTTATCGGCTTCAAGGTACTGCACAGCCCTGATTTTCAGAAAGCTGTTCAACCAGTCTTCTGCCTGTTCTGGCCCTCCTCGCTGAAAATGAAAATCTGGAATGTGATAATGGTCGGGTGTATCAATAACGGCTAGTTCCTCAATAAACCCAATACTAACCGAAGCAGGCTTTAGTTTGGATAGATCAGGGGTAATCACTGGCTTTTTCATTTCTTTCTGCCAGAATTTTTTCCAGTCAGCCGCTGGTGGCAACTCCTCTAAAGGTTCAGAAGCGTGCCACTGAATTTCGTTTTCATCACAAAAAGCCTCAATTGCTGCATTTCGATGCTCAAGAACGTTAAGCCCCCTTTCCCGATAAGAAAACACACAACCTACGCCGTAGCGACGATGAATCTTCTTTAGAACGGCCAGAAAATCGTTTCGGAAGACGTGCAGCACAATACCCGAGTTTTTCAGTATGCTGTTCAGGTTTTGTAACGATTCCATAATGAATCGTCCATGCCGGGGGTTAAAGTGACCTTCATCCAACAAAGTGGGCTCGTAGCAGTACAACAGCAACAATGGTTGCCCCGCTTCAATGGCAGCCTGCAATGGGGCATGATCTGCTAGTCGAAGATCTCGTTGAAACCATAGAATATTCATAGCTGAAGATTAAGTCTTAAATGGGCGAAAGAATTGTACCAGTTTTGAGCGGCCGCCGCTGCGGTTTTGAGTTTTGAGTTTTGAGTTTTGAGTTTTGAGTTTTGAGTTTTGAGTTTTGAGTTTTGAGTTTTGAGTTTTGAGTTTTGAGTTTTGAGTTTTGAGTTTTCTAACCCTTGCAGGGTTAGAACCGGTGGCTACGTTCTTCCTCAACTACTTTGCCAACGTTAGAAAGCGGTTTTTAGCTTTGAAGCAGATCATATAAAACCAGAGGGGTTCAACAAGAATGGCCGCAGACTGGACGGGTCTTCTGCCCTGGCTGGTGAAGACACCAGCCATTCATAGCCTAATGGTTGGTAAGGACTCCAACCAGGGCGGATTATTACCAATTCCCCAAACGCATAGCAATCAAGCATTGCCAGTAGAGACGCAACTTCATTGCGTCTGGGTACAGGCGGTTTTCGTTACTCCCGCCCTGGCTGGTGTCCTCACCAGCCATTAATTAGTAGCCTAGTGGTTGGTGGGGACACCAACCAGAGCATGAGACACTCGTACGCTAAATCCTTCGATGGGCTTTGTTCTAAAATTAGTGGTATTACTATACTTAATTGGATCAATTTTAATAAAAATAAGCCTTTAAATCTTTTAAAACATGCGGTAGCTTTTAATCCACACAACAGGTTAAACTTATTCAAGAGTTGCTAGGGCATAACGACATAAAAACCACTCTACGATATACCCACGTAAGCAACAGAACGCTTGAGAAAATAAAGAGCCTTTTGATGAACTAAAAATAAGTTGGATTAATGTTAAAAAAATCTTATCCTTAGGTGTACAAACTTGAACAATACAAAAAGTACGACAAGAATAGGACAACAAAATATTGCTTTAACACCAAACAATACAAAAATACGATAAAACTTTCGTTTATTTGAGAGTTGTAGGCAACCCCATTATGACATATCAAACACGTGACACATTGCAGGACTTTGACGCAAAAAAGTACTTCACAAAAGCCAGACGACAATACATTGAGGAGCCTTTAAAAGAATTTGGTTTTAAGAAATACAAATCATCAGTAGTAGCAAGGCTAACTTCAGGCAACGTATTTCAGTTTCTTGACTTTCAAAAATCAGCTTATGGTGGACAAAACTTTACTGTTAACGTTGCTATTAGACCGTTATTCTCACATAATGACGAGTATCTAACGTTGCTGCCAGGTAATAGACTTGGTTTAATGGCGACAAAATCAAAAAGTGATAAATGATGGAACTATACAACTGAAATTGAAGGCAATTCAAATTTCGTGGGCTTATTTGACAAAATCAAAGCATTCGCTATTCCCTTTTTCGACTCGACTCAAAACAGTAAAGAGATAATAGCTTGTTACGAAAAGAATTTTCTTGGTATTAATAAATTTGGCGACCGTGTTGCATGAGGAACGGTTGGTTGGGAAGATTTTGACATGGGGCATATATATCTTCATGCAAGGCAAATTAAGAAAGCGGTTAAACATTTTAATGCTTGTTACAAAGAGTTTAGCCGAGACGACAGAGATTGAGCTCAAACAGCCGCTAAAAAATGTTTGGAGATAAAGCAGCTCATTGAATCAGGGCAATCGCAAATAGACAATTACCTTGATGACACAATTAAAGACAGTAAAGAGAAATTGAAACTTACTGACTGGTGAGGGGCATGCCTACAACATGGAGTTTCATGCAAGTTGGGCACGGCATTGTAACATCGGCAAATTGCAAATCCCAGCTCCAGTTCAGGCAGACGAATAACATTCAACTTTTGTACATAAATACAACGAAATATTTTCAATCTACAGCGGTTATGGGCAGACGTAATTCAAATTCCCAACCTGCATAAAGCCCTGTTAGTTGTAGGCAATTGGTGGACACACCCTAATTGTGCAAGAGAAAAGAACCTTTACCTTCAAGCATTAGACCAAATTAACTGACTGTGAGATTAAGACATCATTTTTTGAAAGTCATTTTCGTCTTTCTATTTGCTTTACTGACCATTTTCAGTTTTGCACAGACAAACCCCAGACATGTAAGAGTAAGTGGCTATTATCGTAGCAATGGAACTTATGTTCAACCATATTTTCGGACAGCTCCTAACTCAACAAACAGAGATAATTTCTCGACAATAGGAAATGTAAATCCTTATACAGGGAAACCAGGCTGGATTGAGCCTGACAATAAATACAATACGTTTTATTACAATACCTATACTTACACACCACCCAAGACAACTCCATCAACGACGACAACTCCACCGCAACTTATCTATAAAGACCGAACTTATGTTGAAGACGAACATGGGAACTATTCCTGTTATTTGAAAGTAAATGACAAGAGAACATTCAACATTTACGACATGCAGGATAATCTTATCCTGTACTTGGTCATTAATCACAGAGGGGACTGGAGAATTTTTGATAGCAATTGGATATACATAAAAACAATCTTTGTAACCACAGAAAAATGAGATACTTCTTACTTCTCCTAATCCTTTGGAGCACCACAAATCTACATGCTCAAACCATTTATGAAAGCCCTGTAGGTTTTATTTTCACTTTTGACAAAACTTGGAAACGGTTACCTAAGGAAGTTCTACAGCAAAAATTAAAAGATGTAAAAGAATTTTTAGAATACAGAAAAGATATTCAATATGATGCTTGTTATCAGAAAGTTGGTAATGCGGATATGGATTATCCATACATGCTTTTTAAAAATATTTACGCTACAACTACTGATGAAGAACAGATAAAAAAAATCAAAGACTATTTTACCAATAAGCCCCAGTTCGATAAGGTGATGCAGACAATGACAAACGGCAAATTCGACGTTGAACTTAAAATTGGTAAAAACTATTATGATGAAAAGAATAAGATTTTGATTTTCACGTATGACATGGGAATAAGTATCAAAGGAAATTTAGTAGGTCTTAATGCATTTTGTATCGGCAAAAGTGCTTGTATTCAGGTTTGCAGCTATTCATACAAAGATGAATTCAAGTACGACCAAAAAGAGTTCTTGGATGTGATTTATTCCATTAAAGACAAGGGAATGAAAACATCAATGCGAACTTATCTTGACAAACATGATTTAGCAGTGAGTTATTATAATCAGGGAAAACAACAATCAGAATTAGGAAAAAGAGAGGAGGCGATAAGGCTTTACACTAAGGCAATCGAAAACTATCCGCAAGAAGATAACTACATGAAGTCCGAAGCCTACTTTAACCGGGCTTTGAATAAGCGATACTTAAATAATCTTAGAGGTGCGATAGCTGATTATACCGAAGCAATAAAACTTCGCCCTAACTATTATAAAGCTTATAATAATCGTGGTTATGCCAGATTGTTGCTTGAAGAATATCAATTAGCCATATCAGATTTCACTCAAACAATCAAATACGATAATTACAATACTGAATTTACAAATATGGCATTAGGTAACAGAGGTATTGCAAAATTTGCTTTGGGTCAAAACGGTTGTGATGATTTGAAGAAAGCAATTGACAATGGTAATACTAATGTTGTAAACGCATACAACCAATACTGCCGATGAATATTCAATTCGTTAGCTGTCACAGGAAAGCGGAAAGGTCTTTCTTTTGGAGAGGTAAACAGTTTCCTGTATGTGCCAGATGCACTGGCATTTATTTGGGTTATTTATCTTTTCCAGTATTCAATTTCGACTTGTACTATATAAGCAGCTTGTTCAGCATTCTGCTAATAATGCCTACACTATTAGATGGATTAACACAAGCTTATATGCGTCGTGAAAGCACAAATTTCATCAGGCTCACTACAGGTATTTTAGGTGGAGTTGGGGCAATGTCACTAATCATTAATATCGGAACATTTATAGGAAATCTAATCTTAAAATGAAATACATGGAACAGCAAAATCAAATCTTGCCCGAAGAAAACAAACCAAAAGACGAATTAGGCATCCCGCTTACTATCGTTTCTTTCTGCTTCCCTATTGTAGGAGCAATCCTTTATTTTGTTCATAAGGGAAAAAGTCCAGAAAAAGCCAATACAGCATGTTATGCAGCTTTAGCAGGATTGGTTGTTGGCATTATAATCCGAATAGCAACAATGGCTGCAAGGCATTAAAAAAATAAAATGAAAAAGTTACTTTTTTCGTCGCTCTGACAACTTCGTTAGTCACGTTTGGGCAAGACTATTATCAATCTTTTAAAACGGCTGGCTTTAAGGTCAAATGCCCTTGTACTCTAAAAGTTAATTCTACTTTCATTCAAATGGTAAAGGCACAAGGCAAAACAGTTGTTGGGGCATACGTTTGTGCGGCAAATGAAGATAATCCTGAATATGGAGTTATCAACAACATAAATATTTATGACGAAGCGGAGAGCTGTAATAAAATTTCTCCGAGCAACTACGCCTATTTTGAAAAGAAATACTTTGAAGAGTATGCAAATCAGTTGGCGGCTAATGGTATGACATACAAGTATGTTATTTATAAAGGTGTGACAGCATTAGAGTACACATTTGACCAGATGGGATTACCGACAAAAGCAATTATGTTTTTAAAGAACAAAAAATCGTACTTAATTCAAGTAGGCTCACGCTATAATTTGACAACTAAGTTCAATTCATTGAAGACCTCATTTGAATTTATTTAGATGACAGAGGCTGATAACTGCCTACAACAAAAGTATTTCTGCAAGTGGGGCTGGACATTGAAACGTCAGCTATGTGCTACTATCAACAGTAGTTCGGGCTCGACGAATAAAGCCGAGCAAAAGGTCTTAATTTCATCATTAAGTAAAGCCAAGCTGCAGTACGGGGCTGACAGTTATAAAATATCCCACCTGCAGCAATACCTGTTCGTTAGCGGTCAGCTTCAAAATAAAAAGCTTCAAAAAAATGAATATTGACCAAATAAAACTATCACGAGCAAACACTTACCTCCTGCGAGGCGACCAAAATATTCTTGTTGATACTGGAAATGAAGGGGAATTAAATTTAATAAATGAAAATCTAAAAAGGTTCGATTTAACATTATCAGATATTTCTCTTATTATTCATATACACGGACATGGAGACCATTGTGGAAGTACAGCCGAAATAAAACTAAAATATCCTCACATAAAATCGGCAATCCACATAGCCGACAATCATATGTGTTTGGAAGGCAAGAGTGACAAAACAATCAACGTAAGATTGATGTCAAAAATTTTAAAACCATTTGTCAGCAAACCCTTTCCGATTTGTAATAACGAAATATTGATTGACAATGACCCACGTGATTATGGGCTTGATGCTGAAATAATACATACGCCAGGACATACAAACGGAAGTATAAGTTTATTGTTTAAAGATGGAAGTGCTATTATTGGTGATGTTTTAATGGGTGGGTATTTAGGGGGTAAATTTGGGTCTGAAAAACCTAATTATCACTATTATGCAACTAATATGGACGAAGTAAATAAATCTATCGAAAAACTATTAAACTTGGATTTGAGTAATATTTATGTAGGACATGGAGGTCCATTATCCAAAAATCAAGTTAAAAAATGGTATTCCAGACAAAAGCCGAACCGCCAACAGGGTATTTGCAATAGTGCGGCTTGACGTTAAATGCTAAACTGTGGTAATTCTATTTAACTTTAGTACAAAACTCGGCTGAATGTTCGCTATTGCCGCCACGAACATAAAGCTTTAAAACGTTATGTTCTATTATAATTGACGACACAGTGCAAACAGAAAGACCATTATCTGACAAGGAAATCAAAATTCTAAGACAAGACTTAAAACGACTTGACAAACAAAAGTTATTTCAAATTAAATTTCTTGTTGGCTGGACACTGCTAGCAATTATTGTTGGAACTTTCGTTTACTTCAGACTTGATACAACAACTGAATTATATTTATTAATTGGGACAGTATTAATTTACATATTGATTGGTGTATGGACTTTTTTAGAGACTTACTTAAAACAGAAGAAATTGCGAAAGAATATTAATTTCGTGTTTGCGACAAACAAGGTAAAGTCAATAAAAGTAATTGGAACTAACTATATTGAATTATCAGAAATTGAAGACGAAGGAGTAAATTACTTGTTTCAAATTAGTGACAACAAAATACTTTCTTTTGGTGGACAGGATTTTTACCCAACAAAAAACTTTCCTTCTGACAATTTTGAAATAGCAATTTGTAATGGTCAAAAAGGCGAAGTTGTTTTATTAGAAATATACAATTACGGTAAGAAGATACTACCTAACAGAAAAATAACAGGACAACATAAACGGGACTTAATAGGAAGTATAAATTATCCCGACCCAGACAAATTTGTTATCATTGACGGACAACTTGAAAGCATTGAAGCAATTATAAATGGGAAATAGAATAACAGCACACAATACGGGTTTTGCGTCAGGCGTACTGACATGTAAACTTGAAGTTTTGTGCTTCTAATGAACTTTTCTGCCCTGGCTGGTGTATTCACCAGCCATTCATAGCCTAGTGGTTGGTGAGGACTCCAACTAGAGCGGATTATTACCAATCCCCAAACGCATAGCAATCAAGCATTTCCAGTAGAGACGCGACTTCATCGCGTCTAGCCGGGAGGTGTGAATCATTGGGATAGTAACAAAGGCCGCCTGTACCCAGACGCGATAAAGTCGCGTCTCTACATAAAAAACCGTAGGGTATTTTAATTAGCGGTGGCGTTCGTTCTTTCATCGGGCCATGCAACGAAAAAGGTCCCATTTGCATCTACCTTTTAATTCAAAACGCGGGGATGGTGGACAGAAAACCCGAACGGTTCAGCAGCTTTCTTATATAGAATTTGACCATCTGAGCGTTTTGCTTTTGTTTTGTGATTAAAATTTAGAATTCCATCGGCAGATGCTTCGACAACTCCCCCTCCTATTGTCCCTGATTTTCATTAGCTTAGTATCAACTAATGGCTCAGCTCAGGTGTTACATTTAAAACCCCATTTTGGTCTGAAAGCCGGTTTGAGTTCTGGTAATACCATTCGTACGCCTCAAAGTGACGTAGTTTCTCGTTTTAATTCGGGCTTGCACCTGGGTGGATTCTATCGTCAACGCTTCAACAAATTCGTGATTCAGCCCGAAGTAGTACTTACCCAGCGAGGTGGTTCTTTTAAGACAGGTACGTCCATCACGCGTAATACTTTTTATTATGCCTCGGCAGCCGCCGTTTTGGGGTATATCATCACGGAAGGATTAACCATCGAAGCAGGCCCAGAATACGCCTATGCTCTGAACGGACCCAATAGCACGCCTCGCGGTCCTGACAATCGTACAGATTATGGATTCACGGCAGGTTTACGCTACGATTTCATGGATGCTGCTGACAAAGTAAGCCTGGGGCTTCGGTATAGTCGCGGATTTAATAACCTCATCACCAGTGAACCCGGCATTACCTTTACCAACCAAACGGTTCAGGTTTCACTGATTTACAACTTCTATAAAGAATAGTAGACCATTGAGGTTGGACTGTTTACAGAACGGGCTAAAGTCGGTTTAGTAAAAAGTCAAAAAACGCCCGAAGCCATGCATCCTTCGGGCGTTTTTTTGCATCATGCCTCTGTATTGGTTTAAACAGAGCGTTAGGGCCTGGCACAGCTTTCGTACAGCAAGCTTCGTAGATTGCCTGATCTTTATGGGAATTCATTTCCTAAAATCTCATAACAGCCATGAATACTCGTCGAAAATCAATACATTTGTTTATAGATATGTTTGCCAAAGGTAATCACCTATATCGAATGACTAACCGATTATTTATAGTACTCTCAGCGTTCTTGCTCGTGTTTTTATCCAACGAGTCAGGCTTTGCTCAGGGTCAAGTGAAAACCATTCAGTTCTCTGGAGTTGTTGTGGGTGGAAAGCAATCCGAAATTTTGCCCGGAGCTACCATCTGGATTCCTAAGTCTGGCGGGAGTACCGCCACCACTAACAACGGTTATTTTAGCTTACCCGTTTTTCCCGGTGATAGTATCATTTTCAGTTATACCGGTTACCGCCGCCAATACCTGATCATTCCTAAGAACTATCATGAAGCTTCTTACTCAGCCAAAATCGTGCTGCGGGAAGATGCTATTACCCTGCGGGAAGTAAAGATTTATCCGTTTCGGAACTATGAAGAGTTTAAAAAGGAGTTTCTCGCGATGAATCTTCCCGATGCTCGCGAACGTGAAGCCTTAGCTCGTAATACTGACCCTGATTACCTTCGTCGCATGGCGGTAATGCAGGGAGACGGTCCTAGTGCTTCTTTCCAGGAATCTCAGCGACAGATTACCAGTTATAATGCCAATAAAGGTTTTGCTAACACCATTCCTTTCTTTAATCCCTTTGCCTGGGCAAGTATGATTAAGGACATCAAGAATGGGGCCTTGAAAGATAATTCCTGGAAATCGCTTTACAACGATGCTCCGCTTTTGAACACAAATCGTGATTCTTACATACGGCAGCAACGAGGTAACTAGTCTCCTGAAATCTACAAAACAGAACGTCCGCCCTAAAAAGCGGACGTTTTTGTTATCTAGCTCAACCTCAGCCTGTCATAATTACATTCTTTCAAAAAATACGTAGATTATATTCCCCATTCCAATGTCATTATGGCTTCTCCAGGGTTCTGGTAGGGTATTTTAACTTTACCCACTAAAATTCATTAAAGCCATGAAATCTCAAATCTCAATACCGAAAGAAATTCTCGCTAATATTGACTTTGCGAATACACTCAACGGAGGCCGGGCTGAATCATTAGTCTGGGTTAACCGTGGAGAGAGTGGTTATGAAGTATTCGTAAAGATGCCGGGAGTTGATCCCGATGACTTACAGGTTGACGTTGAAGACGGACACCTTTGGTTATATACGTTGCATCCTGTTTTGAAAATAGAAAAAGATGAAGAGGTAGAAAGCTTTTTACCCTTTACCCTAGGAGACTTGATTATTCCCAGTGACGTTGACGTGGAACATATCTCTGCTCGATACCGCAATGGTCGTTGGCGGGTGTTTCTTCCCTTTCACGAAGGCAATGATGAGGGTTACCAACGTCACATTGATTTAGACTGGGAATAACTTTTGTTGATCTATTCTTTCGGCAGGAGATTTTCTAACATATTAGCGAAGGGGCTGGCACAGGTGTCAGCCCCTTTTTTCATGATCCATTCGAGGCTCGTTTCTTGTGCAGTCGCTCGGCTCTAGCCAACAGGGTGCAAACGCTTTCCTACACAAAATACCCTGGTTATCATCGGCCAGAGGCTTACCAAATTATAGCGTCACTAGGCTAGAACCGAGCGACTGCGGGTATTCAATTTCACTAAAGGGCTGCCAGCAAAAAAGCTGGTAGCAATAATGTAATGTACTTTTCTCTATTAATCCGCGTTTCCAACGCTTAGCGTCTCGGACGAACCGTAGACTCCCAGACGTGATTAATCGCGTCTCTATTTATTTAGAACACAAAAAAGGACTGGTAATTTACCAGCCCTCTTGATGACTTACAGTCCTTTCGTCTCTTCGTCAGTTTCGCTCTTATCAGACTGAACGGTTTCGGATTGATCGATTGGCTCCTGAACCGTTTTTTCCTGTTCCTGGGATTCTCCCTCGTTGTGAGCCATTTCGTAACTTTCTTTCAGGTTTTCTGCATCGGCTACCGGGTCCTGCGTAATGCGGTCGGTGTCTTCGTCGCGTAACGGGTAACTTACACCCGGATCTCCCTGGCCCGGATCAGTGCTGTAACCCTTCTCGGGGTCGCGTTTTTCCAGGTGTTCGTAATGATGCTTATGCTGATTATCTTCCTGCCACTCCAGATCATGCTGAGGGACATGATAAGGATCCTGTTCTTTTTCTTTATCCGGATTCATGATACACAGATTTATGTTGATTCTGGTTATGAAAAAGAAAAGACTATTCCAGTGAATAAAAATCCCATTTCATAAGTCAGCTCTCATCATGTATTTTTGCAGAAAATCAGATTTGGGTAACTCCTCTAAAACCCGGATTCATCAAATCTGACAAAATCACTAACGATTCACTACTTAGTATGGGAAGAGCTTTTGAATTTCGAAAAGCCCGTAAGTTCAAACGATGGGGCCAAATGGCCAAAACCTTTACCCGAATTGGAAAGGATATTACGCTGGCAGTAAAAAGTGGTGGCTCAGATCCAACCGCTAACTCGCGTTTGCGGGCGATGATTCAGAATGCGAAAGCGGCGAACATGCCTAAAGAGAACGTAGATCGTGCCATCAAGCGGGCTACAGCTAAGGATCAGGAAGATTACAAAGAAGTAGTATACGAAGGATACGGCCCTCACGGCGTGGCAGTTCTGGTGGAATGCACCACTGATAACACCAACCGTACCGTGGCAAACGTACGCAGTTATTTCAACAAGCTGGGTGGTAGCATGGGTACTTCCGGTATGCTTGATTTTATCTTCGACCGTAAATCGGTATTTAAAATTGCCAATAAACCCGGTTTGGATATTGAAGAACTGGAGTTAGAGTTAATCGATTTTGGTGCCGAAGAGTTATTCCTTGATCAGGAGACCGATCAGGTTATTATCTACGGAGAATTCACTGCTTTCGGCGGCTTACAGAAATACCTGGAAGAAAACGGTTACGAAATTCAGGGAGCAGAATTCGAAAGAATCCCGAACGACTCGAAAGAACTTTCGGAAGAAGAAGCCTTGGAAGTTGAAAAACTCATTGAGCGACTTGAAGAAGACGATGACGTTCAGAACGTGTATCACAACATGAAGTAATTCCGCTTCGTTACTAAATCATAAAGGCCTGAAAGATTTACTTTCAGGCCTTCTGTTATTCATAACTTACCAAATCTGGCAACCATTATTTAGCCGCTTGCTGCGAAGCATCGTCAGGTTCAAAATCAAGCACTACCGAGTTCATGCAATAACGTTTGTGAGTGGGAGCCGGACCATCATCAAACAAGTGTCCCAGGTGCCCATCGCAACGTCCACATAACACTTCAATGCGGTGCATGCCGTGCGAATGATCTTCTTTGTATAAAACGCTATGAGGTCGTATTGTTTCAAAGAAACTGGGCCAGCCACAGCTACTGGCAAATTTGGCGTCTGACTTGAATAAAGCGTTGCCACAAGCCCGACAGTAATAAGTACCTACACCCGTGAAGTTCCAGTACTTTCCACGGAAAGCCCATTCCGTGGCAGCCTCACGAGCCACTACATACACTTCAGGTTCCAGAACTTTCTTCCACTCCGCATTCGATACATGAAGTTTCGTAGTATCCGTCCGGGAATAATAAGGGTTTTTCGTTTTCACTTCCATATTTTTAGGCTTATCCTTTGATTGTGACTGGCAGCTTCCCATCATCACTGTGGAGATAACCAGTAGTAAACTTAGCAATGATGCTTTCATAGATGGATTTAGAAAAATGTTATGCCTTTCCAGATAAAACATGAAATCAACCCCTAACGTTCGTTAGTAAACAAAGTTTTTCTACTTACAAAAACGCCTGCTGCTTTATAAAAATGGTACATGTTTTTCTAAGTCTTCAAGCGTTAACCGACTTTCGATTTCTATCGCTCCAGAGCATTTCAATTGGCACTTATGTCCTCTCGCAAACATAAATTTGAACGTAAAAATTTAGGTACTTCCCCCGGTACACTCGAATACATTGGTCCTCCCCTGGACGATCATGTCCAAATCATCCGAACGGTATTCAATAAGGCTGAACAGCAAATCGTATCGGTTAAAAGCATGGCTGATGTCGGTCCCTCGCCTAATCCCGATTTTATTACCTGGCTCAGCATTGATGGTATTCACAAGCCCGATCTCATTGAACAAGTCGGACGGATTTATGACCTGCATCCGCTGATGTTGGAGGATATTCTGAATACCCTGCAAAACCCAAATTCGACTTTTATGGAGATAATACCCTATTTCTGGTGATGAAATGGATTGAATACAATCCCGTCACTCGTGAAGTAGAACCCGAACATGTTTCCTTCGTACTTGGTCCGAATTGGGTCATTTCCTTTCAGGAAGAACGAACCCGCGATATTTTCGAAACCATTCGCCAACGAATCAAAGCCGGAGCTGGGAAAACCCGTCAAAACGGGCCCGACTACCTGCTGTATGCCCTGGCCGATGTGATAGTCGATCAGTATTTTCGGGTGCTGGACTGCGTAGAAGAGAATCTGGCGAACCTCGAAGAAGCCCTTTTTCAAAAAGCTCAGCAAAAGCACATTCAGGAAGTGTACACGGTTAAACGCGAATTAGGTGTGATGCGGAAAGTGGTGGCTCCATTGCGGGAAATTGTACTGGCCCTGACCCGGGAAGTCCCTTCAACGGATAAGTCACTTATTTCCAGCAATACCGAGTTATACCTCCGCGATTTATACGACCACATTAATCAGGTGAATGAAACCATTGAAATCTACCGAGATCAGATGACGGGCCTCATGGAATTGTATAACTCTACCATCAGTAACCGGTTGAACAACATCATGAAAGTGCTTACCATCATTTCCGTGATTTTCATGCCTTTAACGTTTATTGCGGGTATCTACGGAATGAATTTCGAGTTCATGCCTGAGTTACACTGGAAATACGGCTACCCTTTCGCCTTAGGACTAATGGCTGTTATGGTCATAGCCATGCTAGCCTGGTTCCGGGTCAAAAAGTGGATTTGAGTAGTTCTCTGTTTTCTGTTTAGATTAACCACAGCGTTTCAAAAAAGGAAAACTCGGAGTTACTCTGTGGTTGAGACTTGGTAGCAAACCTGAAAACTGTCAACCGAAAACTGAAAACTCTATTACCTTTGCCCTTTCTTCGTACGTCTTTTGATTGCCATGAATACTTCCGCTCGTTATATACTTACTGACAGCCGTCAGTTAACCAGTCCTTCTGAATCTGTTTTTTTGCGATACGCGGGCCGCATCACGATGGGCATAAGTTCATCGCCGAATTATACACCAAAGGCGTTCGGGAGTTTGTAGTTGAATCGCCTGATTTTCAGACTGATTCATTTCCTCAAGCTATCTTTCATCGGGTAGCTAATTCGATCCATGCCTTACAGGAATTAGTAGCCGAGCACCGAAAACAATTCGATATTCCGGTTATTGGCATTACGGGTTCTAACGGGAAAACCATTGTTAAGGAATGGCTGGCTCAGCTTCTGAGCCCCGAGTTTACCATTTGTCGTAGTCCCAAGAGTTATAATTCCCAGTTAGGAGTTCCCCTCTCGGTTTGGCCGCTTGATTCACATGATACACTGGGCATCTTTGAAGCAGGCATTTCCCAGCCCGGCGAAATGGCCCGACTGGAGGCCGTTATTCAACCCACGATCGGGATTTTTACCAACATTGGTACGGCTCACGATGAAGCTTTTACGGATCGTAAACAGAAGATCCGGGAAAAGCTGGAGTTGTTCCGTCACGTAAAAACGTTTGTCTATTGCCGGGATTTCGAGGAAATCACTGCCGAATTAGCCGACTTTCTTCCCGCTGATTGTCAAATCATTGGCTGGTCAACCAAGGATTCCTGGCATTCCTTTACTACCCAAAGTAACATTAGTTCGGCGTGGTGGGAGAACCTGAATCACTGCATTGCCATTCTACGGTTATTCGGCGTTTCAGATGAAGAAATTCAGCGTCGAATTTACGCCCTTCGCCCGGTTTCCATGCGTCTGGAACTCAAGGAGGGTATTAACGACTGTTACCTGATTGACGACAGCTACAACAATGATTGGGCGGGACTAAAAATGGCTCTGGACTTCCTGTCAAACCAGCACGAACGTCCGCATAAGGTTGTCATTCTGTCGGATGTATTGCAATCTGGCATGCCCGAAGCGGAATTGTACGAACAGATTGCCCGATTACTGAAAGATAAAGGCGTTAATCAGCTCATTGCCATCGGACCCGCTTTGCAACGCAACCAGATGGTTTTTGCTTTACCCGCCAAGTTTTTTGAAAGCACAGAAGACTTTCTGAGCAGATTCCGCACCACTGATTTTACCGAAAGTGTGGTGCTGGTCAAAGGAGCCAGAACCTATCATTTTGAGGATATCATCCGTAAACTTTCCCTGAAAACGCACGGTACCGTTCTGGAGGTAAACCTGGATTCCTTATCCCATAATTTGAATTATTTCCGGGAAAAGATTGGTCGCCAAACCAAGCTAATGGTGATGGTGAAGGCTTTTGCCTACGGAAGTGGCATTGAAGAAGTAGCTAATTTGCTGCAATTTCACCGGGTCAATTACCTGGCTGTTGCCTATCCCGACGAGGGGGTTCGCCTACGGCAGGCTGGTATTCAGTTACCCATCCTGGTGCTAAATACTTCGCCCGATAACTTTCAGCAGGTTCTAGACTACAACCTCGAACCAGAGATTTTCAGTCCCCGCATCTGGAATGAGTTTATAGAATATTTAAGTACCCGAAAAAACCGCACGGAACCTGTTTCTATTCACCTGAAAGTCGAAACGGGCATGCATCGACTGGGATTTGAAGAAGCTCATCTGGATTGGTTAGGTTCTGAATTACAGCAACATCCAGAGATCAAAGTAGCCAGTATTTTCAGCCACTTAGCGGCTGCCGACGAAGCCCAGTTTGACGATTTCACCCGAACGCAAATCGCACGGTATACGTACATGGCGGATCGGATTTCCTCTTTCATTGCCTATCAACCCATCCGGCACCTGGCTAATTCACCCGGTCTGGCCCGTTTTCCTGAAGCTCGCTTTGATATGGTTCGGTTAGGGAAAGGGCTCTACGGAACCGCCGTGAAAGAAGACGATCAGCTTAATCTGAAAACCGTCGGAACCCTGAAAACCATCATTTCTCAGATCAAAAATGTCCCCCAAACCGAAACGGTCGGGTATGGTCGTAAAGGCGTTTTATCGCGTGATTCCCGAATTGCGACGATTGCCATTGGGTATGCGGATGGGTATGACCGTAAATTTAGCCGGGGAACGGGTAAAGTACTGATTCAGGGACAACTGTGCCCCATAGTCGGCAACATTTGTATGGATATGTGTATGGTGGATGTGACGGATATTCAGTGTTCGGAAGGCGATGAAGTGATTATCTTCGGCGACTTCCCTACCATCCGCGATTTGGCTTCCTGGATCGGGACCATTCCCTATGAAATCCTGACCAGCGTGGGCGAACGAGTAAGCCGCGTGTTTTATCGGGAAGGTAATTAAACGGCTTGCACAGCTCCTGCTAACGACTACTTATTCGGAAAATCATAACCTACAACCCATTCTAAGCGTTACCTTTAGGACTGATTAAACAGACAGTACAACCTATGAAAATGAATCTGAGTATTGTACCAACCCTTCGATTATTATCTATTACCCTACTAGCAGGATTAGCTCTCGTAAGTTGCAAAAAAAGCACGGACGAGTTAATTGATGAAGAAGCCGGCGACAACATCATGGTGATTGCCAAAGCTGATCCTGAATTATCAACCTTCGTTTCGGCCCTTACTAAAGCCCAGTTGGTTACTACACTGGAACACGGAAAATACACCGTACTTGCCCCTACTAATGCGGCTTTTTCCAGCAGTAGCATTGATATTAACGCCCTTTCTTCGGACTCACTCAGAGCTATTCTTTTACCTCATATTGTGGTGTCAGAATATAAAATTGAAAACCTGGATTCTTCTTCCCATGTTACGGCTATTAACCGACCCGTTTATTTTTCGAGCGTAGATGCCGTTCTTTACGTCAACGGAGGTTCTAAAATCGTCAGTGGTGATCTTGAGGCTTCCAATGGTATTTTGCATAAAGTAGATCATCTTATCTCTACCTCTCAGCATAATATCGTTCAGTATATCCGATATACGCCCGAATTTTCTACGCTCTATAGCTTACTGAAAAGGCCCGCGTTAAGAACCCTGACAGACTCCATTGCCAAAGGGACTTATACATTACTGGCTCCCACCAACGAGGCATTCCGCAATTTTAAAGATACGTTGAGCAGCGATTACCCAAGAAATATCATTGCTGGTCATGTCATAAGTAACCGCGTTTTTACCAGTAACTTTAAGAGTAATACGGTAAACACTTTGTGGAGAAATCACCCAATTAACGTAAGCCGGGACGCTTCGGGTATTATTACGCTGTATGCCGGAGCAGATTCAACGGCTACTAAAGCTAAGATCCTTACTACAGGATCTAATGTTTCTACTACCAATGGAGTCGTTCATCGGATTGATGCCGTAATTAAATAACATTTGAATTTTTCAATAACAGAGAGGGCCCGGTTCTAATAACCGGGCCCTCTCTGTTATTGAAAATACTTGCCGTTTATAGGCGAACTGACTGATCTAGGAAGTCTTAATTAACCCCGATACCTCCGCATTCTACAGAAGGTCTCTCCCTGCGTTCGAGATGACAGAGGATTGGACGTTTACAGGCAAGCTTAGTGAAAAAGCGATTGTAATATGGAGTGTCACAGACGCTTTTCTCAGGCATCCGCGATACTGTCGCGGACGAACTTGCTTGAATAAATCTTAGGTAGTCATTAGGGTTTGCGGCTTTTTACCGATTCATTATTTTTCTTCTGATCTTCCAGCAAATTCGAAGCCTGTTCTACTTCACTTCTCAGCCTGACACTGTCTGCCTGTAATTGAGCTAATTCCTTCTCGTTCTCTTCCAGACGTTTGAACAACTTGATTTTTTCGGCTCGATTATCCTTTAAATTCCGCAGATTTCGTTCTGACTTACGAACGACATCTTTCTGTTTATCCGTCGCTTCTTTCAGCGTCTTATCTGCATCACTTACCTGTGATTCGTAATCCACTTCTTTGTGAAAATCCTGAAGAATGGCCTCTACTTCACGACCGTAATTGTTAGTGCTGGAAGCATACTCGTAACTCCCCATATCTACCGAAAGAAAAAGCGTTGTGCCTTTCGATCTGGAATCGATCTGACTCACGATCAGTACGTTTTTATCGGAAAAAGGCACCTTTGCATATTCCACTTTGTAAACGCCACCCCGTTCCGATAATACCCGTCCGTATTGAGCCAGCTTTTTTTTCCAGGCCTGTTCTACAATTCGGCTATCAACGCTGGTAGTCATTAAATAACCCACTCGTTTCACTTTAGCTACGTCCTGTTGAACGGGTTTAATATCTGCCTGAGCGAATACTCCTGCACTACTCATTAACAAAAAGACAAGAGTCAAAAATTTCGTTTTCATAAAAGGATTAATTTGAAGGTAAATTTGATGTGTTGATACCTCTAACGGAATAAGTAATTTAAGGGCTAATTAATAACGAAAAATTAAATTTATAAGTACAAAAACTCACTATAACTTTTCTGGATTTACTTTTTCGGTAACCAGGATTAATTTCTTCTGATTTTCATCCGAAGTAGCAAATACATACACCTCTCCTCCATCGTTTAAACTCAGTTTTTTCCTTAAATCTGCCACTCCCATTGGAAAGTTACGCACCGTAATATGAGCTTTTCCTGAAGGTATTAATCGATGAATTTCCTTTTTATCAGCCTTAGTTACCGCATTGATTTTAAAAATCCGTCCGGGAAATTCAGGCTTGTAACTATCCGATGTATATAAATGACTACTTACCGCCAGTTTGTATAAGGAATCTCCGGCAATACTTTTGAAAGCTCCGGCTTTTAAAAGGGCTGCATTAGGCTCATATAAATAGGTTAAGGGTTGCGAAAATGGGGGGCTTGCCGACTGCTCTTCCGCTCTGGTAAAAGTAAACTTCTGTTCCTGATTGTTCTTTAAAAGATTTACTGCGACTATTTCCGTTTCGGTCCGTTGATTACTAACCTGAAAAAGTAATTCCTTCACCTCATCTTCCACTGCAATCACATATACTTTCTGCACGCATTGTAACTGTTTCACCGCCAGGTCAATATCCAGCATGGGCGAAAGTTTTATCAATACATTATTGGCCTTTTCAAGTAATAAATCTCTGATTTCCAATACATTAGGTTCACAGTCTGACAAGTAAACCATTTTCTGATTGCTTTGATTCCGGCGAGCGGGGTCCAAGTAAAGCCAGTCCAGTTTTTCAGTACTTTCCTTTAACCATTCCACGCCATTGCCCGGTACCCAGTTTACTTCTGCGGTAAGCCCAACCTGAGGAAGATTCCATTTCGTCAATTCAAATAAATCAGCTTGTTGCTCGCAATACGTCGCCTTTCGAAAATTAGCGGAAGCCGCCCAGAAATCTACGCCCATTCCGCCCGTCAGGTCGGCATAAGTATCGCCACGCATCAGGGAAGATTTCCAGCGTGCGGTCCGCTCGGAAGAGCACTGTTCCAGCGGAATGATTCCGGGAAAAAGTACGTCAGAAGCCGCCAGCCAGGAAGGCAGTTTTCCTTTTGCTTTCTGTCTACACTGAATTTGCAGAGCAATCTCTTTAATGGGTAACCCCGGAAAACGGTGTGCGGAGAGCAGCAACCGTTGCCAGTCTTCATCCTGATGTTGAGCAATAAACGAACGGACTTCGGGCTGGGTCAGGATTGAAATCAGGGACATATTTGACGGGTAAGCGTACGGAAAAGTTTCTTCCAATACTAGAATAAATTAACAAAATAACCTTATTTTTCGACCAAATGCTCCATCGGGCAAGCAGTCAAACCTCTACACATGCAAAGTAAAACGTCTCCCTGATTACTTCAAAAAAACGTCTTTGGGAAGTAATATTCGCTTCTTCCGCCGGAACCGTAATTGAATGGTATGATTTCTACATTTTTGGCAGCCTGGCAGCCATTATTTCTACCAAGTTTTTCCCGCCAGAAAACCCTGCCGCCGCGTTCTTAAGTACCCTGGCCACCCACGGAGCCGGATTTGTGGCTCGTCCTTTCGGGGCCATTGTCTTTGGCAGGTTAGGTGATATGATCGGGCGAAAATATACTTTTCTGGTTACACTGATGCTGATGGGCGGCAGTACGTTCGCCATTGCATTTATCCCACAGTACGCTTCTATTGGCATTTTGGCCCCAATTATTCTGTTAGTACTGCGGGTTTTGCAGGGGTTGGCTCTTGGGGGCGAATATGGCGGTGCGGCTACATATGTAGCCGAACATTCTCCTGATAATCAGAGAGGTAAGTTTACCAGTTATATCCAAACGACGGCTTCCATTGGCTTTTTCATCTCCATTATCGTTATTCTCGGCTGTCAGTTTACGTTAGGAAAATCAGTATTCAACGAATGGGGCTGGCGATTACCCTTTGCTTTGTCTGGTTTTCTGGTTGTCCTCTCCTATTTCATTCGCAGAAATATGGATGAATCCCCCGCGTTCGCCAAGCTTAAGAAAGAAGGTAACATTACCAAAACTCCTTTACGGGATGCTTTTAAGAGTAAAGCCAATGTTCGGCTTATGTTAATTGCAATGTTTGGAGCCATTATTGGTCAGGGAGCCATCTGGCACACCAGCCAGTTTTACGCCCAGATTTTCATCACTAAAATTCTGAATGTTGAATATAGTTCGGCCCAAACAGTAATGGCTGTTGCCGTTACCTGTGCCACGCCATTCTTCGTTATTTTCGGAACCTTATCCGATCGAATTGGCCGTAAAAAGGTAATGATGGCGGGTTTATTGGGAGCTAGTTTGTTTTTATATCCACTCTACAAAGGATTAGATCACGCAGTCAATAGCGGCACTATCCTGGAAACTAAAATCACTCCCGAAGCTCAGGTTTCTACTTACACGGATGGCAAAAAATTAACGCAAACGTATGTTAAGCTTCCTAACGGGAAAACAGAAATAAAAACTGAAATCATACTTCCTAGCACTACTCTTTTTATCGTTGGGTTATTAGTCTTTATTCAGGTCTTATTTGCAACGATGGCCTATGGGCCCATTGCTGCTTTTTTAGTGGAATTATTTCCTACAAAAATTCGATATACGTCACTTTCCATCCCTTACAATGTTGCTAATGGAATATTTGGTGGTTGCTCACCATTCGTAGCTACGTGGTTGGGGAGTTTAACAGGCTCAAAATTTGCCGGTCTTTATTACCCTATTTTATTAACGTCCATTTCTTTCATTGTAGGGATGATTTTCATCAAGGAAACCGCCGGCAGTAAGCTGGAAGACGAATAAAAAAAGGCTGCCTATGCAGCCTTTTTTTATTCATATCCTTTATACAGTCATCACTAAATCAAATCGTGTTCCATTTTCATTATTAACCTTCAGAATTGCCCCAATTTGTTCACTTAGTATAACAATCAATCGTTTCCCAAAAGAGCCCGTTGGCTGTTGCCATTTATTCATATCTATTCCGGGACCATTATCTTTAATTTCCAAATGAAATGGTTTATTTTCATTTAGGATGATACTCAATTGTGGGTTATCAATATGTGCGAACGCATGTTTAAATGAATTAGTAATAATCTCGTTGAGTATTAATCCTAAAGGAACGGCTACTTCTACGTCAAGCTCTATTTCAGCAATATCCACTCGTAAATCGAAATCTTCAATTTTATAGCCGTAAGCGTATAACAATCCTTGGGCCAGATCACTAATATATTCTTTCATATTCACCTTCGTTATATTCTCACTTTCGTAGAGTTTCTGGTGAATCAGAGACATGGCTTCTACCCGTTGCTGGCCTTCTTTTACAGCTTTTACGGCTCCCTCGTCTTCCAGTCGGGTGGATTGCAATCGTAATAAACTGGAAATAATGGCCAGGTTATTTTTAACCCGGTGATGCAGTTCTTTCATCAGATTTTTCAACTGATCAGACTGTTCACTTATCTGTTTATTGCGACTCCATATTAGAGCATTTGTCGACTCCAACTCCTTATTCACCTGTCGAATACGTCTGTATTGCCATAAGGCTACAGTGAACATAATTAGTAAGGCACCTGCCCCGCAAAATAGCCACCAGAATTGTCTGCTTTTAGAGGTATTTTCTTCGTCCAAACGAATAATTTCCTGTTCTTTTTCCTGCGTTTTGAAGCGGGTTTCTGCCTCTGCTAGTTGCTTATTTTTGTCCGTTCTATTGACCGTATCGTTGGACGCAATCCATTTTTTCTGATACTGAAATGCACTTTTAAAATCCTCTTTTCGTTCCGATATTTTCGTTAATGTACCGTATATTTCCTGTTCATATCGGTATCTTTCAGGCTGAATTTCGCACCATTGAAGAGCCATTTTAGCATACTTCTCAGCTTCGTCTAATCGATTCAAGGCAATCAACGTATTAGGATAATTCATGTAAATATATCCTTTTATGTAATTGTCATTTTTTCGATTGGCTATGGCCAAGCATTCTTTATACATAGCTTCAGACTCTTTATACATACCGGCATTTTTATAAATAATGCCCCGGTTAAACCAGATCATTAAATATTCTTCTTTCTGGTTACCAGCGTATTTCATGGCTTTGCTATTGTATGTAAGAGCTTTTGCATAATTTTTACGCATATCCTCCATCGTAGCCAATTCCATATTAAACTGGATAATCAGGTCTTTATCCTGTATGGAATTAGCTAGTACCATCCCCTTTTTAAAATAAGGCTCTGCCGAGGCAAAATCATTTAGCGAAATATACGAGAACCCAATGAAGTCCAGTATTTTGGCTTGACGCTTTACCTCTTTCGTAACAGTGAAAAAATGTAATGCTTTTTCGTAATGCAATAGAGCTTCTGGCAGGTTGCTTTTATCCCTTGCCAGAAGCCCATACGAGAAATAGGTTCTCCCCAGGAGGATGGTATCCTTTAGATGCGTAGCGATTTTCAATAACTCATCAATAGCCTGTTTTGAATCAATGTATCGGGCATGGTTCGACATGTTTGCTTCATATCTGGAGATCGAATCAAACTTTGCCTTTTCCGGTAAATTTTCAATACTTTCTAGGTAGGCATTAAAAGGCTGAATTTTAGAGGTTTGAGCCTGTGTAGGTAAAAACAATCCCAGATTTAGGATAAGGGTTAATAAAATACTTCTCATTCGATTCAATATTGGAGAATACAAAACCCATTAATTAATCTGGAAAATACGCATGAACTCATCTTTATACTGCCGTCCCATGGGAATGGTGTACTGATCAGCGACAATTTCTTTTTCATTGAAACTCTTTATCTTACGAACATTAACCGCATATGAGCGATGTACCCGCATTAATTTTTCGACCCCAAGTCGCAGTAATGTCAAATTCAGGGTTAAACGAATCGAATATTTTTTATCGCTGGTTACAATCGTTGTATACGTATTATCAGCTTCCAGGTAAATGATATCCTGCATATCAATTCGCACGAACTGATAATTATGTTTGATGAAGATAGATTGCTCAATTTTCAATATGACTTCTTTAGATTGAACATCTTTATCCGTAATCTTATTCTGATCTTTCGTATAACCAGAAGCATCCCGGGCTAAAAAGTTCTGAATAGCCAATTCAATAGAAATATTCAGATTAGCATTATTAATAGGCTTGAATAAATAGGCAGCTGGATAGGTAAGTTTAGCCCGGTCTTTGGTTTCCTTGTCGGCCAATGCAGTAATATAAATAACTGGAACATTTTTAATGTTCTGCAACTGATTTATGGTTTCGATCCCATCCCATTCCCCTTTAATATTAATGTCACAAAGCACCAGGTCAACCTGGTTTTGCTGGTAGATTTCTAAAGCTCTTTTTCCATTGTTTGCAATTCCAACTACATAATAACCTTCGGTTTCGAGGGTATCACATAAATCCATTGCCAAAACGGCTTCATCTTCAATGATTAATACTCGCACACGATTTTCCTGCATTGGATTAACGTTTACCTGATTTCAACACCGATTGATTAACTTATCTTGTATTACCTAATTACTAACCATTAAATTATTATCACTTGATATTAATTTTAATTAGAATTAACCAATACCATTTATATGACCCTATAAAAATAATAAACGGAGCAATAATGCTCCGTTTATTTATGTATTCTCCGTATTAAATGTTGTTTTTTAAAGTTTAGCAAAAAATCTTCTACATCTTAGACAGATAAACCACTTCAAAGGAATAAAAAAGAGAAAGGTACGAATCGCTGCAGGACGGCGGCGGCGTTCTATCTCTGAAGCTTTGCAAAAAGGGCAACACTTCGTAGTAGCCATGTTCGTAGTAATGATTTAGGCGTGGTAGGTTGTATTCGTCAGGAGACTAGCGTTCCCTAATATGGTGTTTCTGGTGCTTTTGAACAGTTGCACGGACAGAACAGTAGTAGCGATACAAAACTACTCTCGAGAAAGAGAAGACTCCTTAGTCGTTTGCCCTCTTGTAAAAAGCCTCTCTTCCTCTTGAGTATTCATAGGTTAATCCAAACCGGATTTAAGTTCTTGCAATGCATCTCTTAACAGAGCTCTGAATAAGTTTAAGAAAAGATGCAATTCCTTATGGCGGGTAATTCGGTTTCTTATAAGTACTACAAATATAGCGTATTTAGGTACCTGAATTTTATAAATGTAGGTAAACTAAACTTGAAGGGTAGTCAATGACTTATTTTAGTGAGTAAACACGCTAAAAAGCTATTTTTTAAAATTTATTTTGATAATTATTTCTTAAAATAATCCAGTAAATAAATTTATTCATCCCACTCTTCCTTATACAGAAACTATTGACTATCAAATACTTAAATTATAATTTACACTTGTACATATATTACCAAAAGATAATATGTACAATTTTAAAATTTTATTCTATTCAGGATGAACAACTTATGAAAACATTATTCATGCAAATTTAGATACACTATCATTCTTTTTTATTTTACCGGATTTTAATAGCCTGTAAAGCTATTATATTTACACTTATTATATAAGTTTTTATTAAATTAGATTAGTTTTCAAATTAACTGTATCTACATTTAAATTAGAGATTTCTATTCTCCTGTAATCTTCCATTTCGCTTGTCCTTAATTTTCTCTCAGTAATAAATAATGAATGCTTTGTGGGGTTAGCACCATGGTTAAGGGTCATATCATTGGTAGTTTCGCATGGATTTAACATTACTACTCTATGACTTCTCTCTCTAAACTTCTATTATGTAGCTCAGCCTTTTTCCTCAGCGTTCAGGTAATGGGGCAAAAAATGATTGAGCTGAAATCTGACGAAAAAGCTAAAAAGGTAAATGTTCTTGTGGACGGAAAGCCCTTCACCAGTTACTTCTATCCGGGAGAGCAGGTACTGAAAAAAGCCGTGCTTTATCCCGTTTATTCACCTCAGGGTAATCTTATTACTCGCGGCTGGCCTATTGATCCACGTCCTGGCGAACGAGTAGACCATCCTCACCACGTAGGCATCTGGTTTAATTATGAAGATGTAAATGGATATGACTACTGGAATAATTCCAACACACCACCTAATCCCAAAGCCAAATACGGTACCATTCGGCACACGGGAATCAAGGCTAAAAAGGACGGAAAACGAGCCGAGTTAACCGTTACTGCCGATTGGCTGGAAGACAACGGTAAAGGTCGGAAAGTACTGGAAGAGCGTACCACCTATTTCTTTACCGCTACAGACAAGCAACGCATCATTGATCGGATGACCGTTCTTAAAGCAACCGAAGATGTTCATTTTAAGGATGTTAAAGATGGCATGTTTGCCATTCGCGTAGCCCGTCAGTTGGAGTTACCTTCTACGAAAGCAGAAAAATATACGGATGCCAATGGCGTAGAAACGGCAGTTCCTAAGCTGGACAATACGGGCGTAACGGGTAACTATCGTTCCAGTGAGGGCATCGAAGGTGCTAAAGTGTGGAGTACGCGGGGTCGATGGATGAATCTGACGGGAAAAATTGGGAAGGAAACGGTTTCCATTGCGATGATTGATCATCCTAAAAATGTGAACTATCCTACTTTCTGGCACGCCCGCGATTACGGATTGTTTGCCCTGAATCCATTAGGTGAGAAGGTTTTTACAGAAGGTAAAAAAGAGCTCAACTATCAATTGAAGAAGGGACAGTCTGTTGTTTTCCGGTATCGGGTCGTGATTACTTCCGGCGGAGCTACGGATGCGGAATTAAACAAACTAGCCGATGCTTTTGCCAAATAACCGTGGTTAACTAACTCCTGAAAAGTCCGCAAATGTCCTGATTTGCGGACTTTTCTATGAATAGCGTGGTGCGTTACCTAATGACTGATCCTTACTGGTAATCCTCCCCTTTCATTCCGAGCGAAGCATGTTGCTTCCCCGAATTTCACCCAGGGACTCTGAAGGTATGCATGGTCTCTCGATTCTCAATCGGTAAAGATTGCCCAGGCCATAACTCACATCAAGGCCCAGCGATTATAAATTTTAAACACTCGCGAAGCTGATGGATTTACTTTCACGGAATTTTTAGACCTTGCCAATTATGAAACAAATGGTCGTTTTGATTGGCGTTAGTGGAAGCGGAAAATCAACCTGGGCGAAAGAATTTTGTCTGAATCAGCCGAACTGGTTGCGAATCAGTCGGGATGAATTAAGGCGGAGTCTGCTGCCCGTTTCACTTGGCACCTACTGGCACTGGCCTAAGGAAGATCAGAGCCGAATTGAAAATCTGGTTGATCGGATGCATACCAAACTATTGATTGATGCCTTACGGTTAGGCTGGAACGTAATGATGGATAACACGCATCTGAAAAAGACGTATTTTGAAGAATACATTACCTTAATGCTGCGAAATTTCCCTTCTTTCCATATTCAATACCGATTGTTTGATACACCTCTTGAAATTTGTCAGGAAAGAGACCATCTTCGGGCTGATTCAGTGGGTGCTAATGCCGTAGCGTATCAGTACTCGCAATTGCAGGAATTAAAAAGCAAATTTGATTTTCAACCTTTTACATGGCCTTCTGAAACCAATTCATAAATCACCCTTATGGCAAGCAGACACTTAAACGCTCATAAACGCATCGCCCTCGTGGCTCACGATCATAAAAAAGCCGAGATTCTGGAATGGGCTTTGGCGAATCAGGAATTCTTGAGTAAGCACCAGTTATTTGCTACCGGCACAACGGGCCGATTGCTGGAAGAAGCGTTGAAACTCCCAGTTACTAAACTACTCTCAGGGCCACTTGGCGGCGATCAGCAAATTGGAGCCATGATTGCCGAATCGAAGATTGATGCCATCATTTTCTTTTGGGATCCGATGGAATCTCAGCCGCACGACCCGGACGTGAAAGCTTTATTACGACTGGCAGTAGTTTGGAATATTCCGATGGCCTGTAATCGGGCCACTGCCGACTTTCTGCTCAGCTCGCCCTTCATGCATCAGGATTACGAATCACAGTTGACCGATTACAGCACCTACCTGAAACGCCAGGTAGTCGAAAACTTCGATTAATGAAAAAGGGGCCGTGCAAATGATTTGCACGGCCCCTTTGAGTAGCAATAATTAAGCTAATACCCGTTCTCTAACCGCATTTTTCTGACGATAGTAGACTACCACAGACATCAGGAAACCCGTTAACGCCAGCATGGCTCCCACCCACTGGGGCGAAGTATAACCCAAACCTGCGGCAATCGGTAAACCGCCCAGGTAAGCTCCGAGGGCGTTGCCCATATTAAAACCAGCCTGACTTACAGAAGACGCCAGCATTTCTGAACCATTGGCAGCCCGAATCATCAGGATCTGAATAGGTGCTCCAAGCGTGAAGGAAATGGCTCCGGTTACGAAAGTCATTACCAGAAGCGGTATTTTGAAAGGAGCGATGAATGATACAACCGTCAACGAAACCGCCATTAATAAGAGGAATAAAGCCGTGGCTTTGATGGGAGAGAGTCGATCAGCCGTGAAGCCCGCGATGGCATTTCCAACGGCCATACCCACACCTGCCAGCACCAAAATCCAGGTAATCTGGTCGCTTCTAAATCCTCCTACTTCGGTTAGTAAAGGAGCAATGTAACTAAACCAGGCAAACAGTCCACCCGTTCCAATGGCGGTAATTCCAAGAATCAGCAAGGTTCTACGCGGGTAAAAATCTTCAGATCTTTGATAATATTAGAATCCCCCACCGTAGGTAAATTGGGTAATAACTGCTGGATACTGAACATCGTTAGCAAGCCAACCCCTGAAATGATCAGGAAAGTAATTCGCCAGCTCATGTTATGCCCGATATACGTTCCCAGTGGAACACCAATGATATTGGCAATGGTTAAACCCGCAAACATGACCGAAATTGCCTGAGCTTCTTTACCCGGCGTTGCCAAACGGCTGGCCACTACCGCACCCACACCAAAGAATGCCCCGTGAGGTAAGCCCGACAGCAATCGGGTTAACATCATGAGTTGGTAGTTCGGAGCAAAAGAAGACAGAGCATTACAGAAGGTAAACAAGGCCATTAGGCCCAGCAGAATTTTCTTCGGAGGGTAATTCCCAGCGATACCAACCAGCAGAGGTGCTCCTAAAACTACCCCCAGAGCATAAGCCGAAATCAGGTGCCCTGCTTCGGGAATGGTGATTTGCAGATCTCTGGCAATATCCGGCAAAATACCCATCATGACAAACTCCGTCATACCAATGCCGAAGCCGCCCACAGTTAAGGAAATAAGACTCTTTTTCATATAATTTTCAAAGGGAAAAACGCTGTTTGCTCAAAAGTGCTGGATCATAAATGCCTGGTCACATGCTTGGTCAGCTATTTCCGGGTCATTTTATCCAGTGAATACGAATTATGGGAATGTTCAAATACAAGTAATATAGTCAGAAAAGCTACATGAATGAGCTGTGACGGAATGGCTCCCCAGTCTTCTACCATTGACGAACCAAAAATGAGACTAATCATAATCCAGCTTCCCGCAGTCAAGGCCAATCGAGTAAACAAACCCAGCACAATCAGAACGCCTACCATTAACTCGGCAATCGGCAAAGCATAACTAAATGGCGTGACCAGGGATTCAGGCAACAAAGAATCTTTGAATTTGTCTACCATCCAGGCACTAAAGCCACTTAATTTCGGCATTCGAACCAGTCCATGCCCTAACAAACTAGTGCCGACCGCTAAGCGGGCTAGAAAAAATGACATTCCATTATTCATCTGACTGCTAGGTAAAGTTCTGATCGTCTACGAGTGGCCACTAAACATGCAACCCTATGCTTGCAGACACTAGGTAAACAAAGTTCATCAAATCCTTTGAGTTAAATAAAAAAAGTACAAGAAACATTCCACAATCTATAAATATTCTAATTTATTGGTTTGGCAATCCAATTCAGTCTTCATGACAATGATTGCTCTTCACTTCATCACATTGGCGTTTTATGTTCATACGTATTCAGAACGAACATCACCCCTACTTCCCCGAGGTTTGGAATTTGTTACAATCCGCTTTCCACACAGGCGAAAGACGCGACCTGGAAACTTTAAAAAGAACGTTGGCAGACGAACAAATGCAATTACTGGTTTGGGAAGAAAACCATGAATTTTAGGAATGGCCGTCTGCTGGGACTTCAAAACGTTCCATTTTCTGGAATACCTGGCCGTCCATGCCAACGCCCGGGGCAAAGGAACGGGAACGACCATCATGCAGCAACTGCTGACGGATCAACCCCTATTACTTGAAGTGCAACCTCCTACGGATGCTATTAATGAATCCAGAATCAGGTTTTACGAACGGCTGGGTTTATGCCTCAATGACTACTCCTATTACCAGCCTCCCTATCAGAAAAGAGGCGAGACCTTTCCCTTACGGATCATGTCTTCGCCTCAGTTATTAACTTGCGAACAATTTGAAAACTATACAACTATAGTTAAGCAGGAAGTCTATGAAAAATGGTATCTATAATTACCTAACGTTTTAGCAATTTGAAAGTCAATCCTGCTGCTAACCCACCCGCTAGGTACCAGCCAATAGTCATCAGCTTAGTAGCTGTAGTACGATTGCTCGGAGCCTCTCCCAAGCCTAGCGGTCCCGGCAACAGTACAGCTCCAATACCGGCAGCCAGTCCTAAAATAGCCCCATTTCTAAGGCCGTTTTTGGGCTTATCCATGCTTACCAATCCATAATAAGCGGCATTCGACATGATATCGCCTACCAGAGAAGCTTTGTGCAGCGTCTCTTCTGAAGGTGACAGGTAATCGGGTAGTAATTTAGAAATAGCCCGTTTGCCTAACAAATCAATTCGGGGAGCATCATCAACGGTTTTACGAGCCGTTTCATGCAAGAGTGTCAGCGTAGTAGCTCCAACGACTCCACTGGCAGTTGCTGCAAAAGAATCCATACAGTATATCTATTTTTTTATCCGTAAACTTATAAATAATGTATGCCAGCCTATTTTATTTTTAATATAGCATTTCTAAACTTGTTTTAAGTATCAAAAAACAATGCTTCATTATCCTAAAATGATGCTCAATAATCATGATTATTTTTTTCATAGCAAACAACTCCCTAACCTACCTTTTTAACGTAAGTTAATTTGAATGAGGGTATTTAGGAGCGATCTTACATTCAAAATCACTCTTTATTGCTAATAACTATTAGCATTCTTATCATTTATGTTTAAAATTTACTTTGTCATTACTTCTTCTAATTTTTATTAACCTCTACATTTTTATTGAAAGATGAAAAAACACGTAGCATTACTCATTGCTCTTACCACTTGCTCCTTGAGTTTTATTCCTCCCAAAGACCAGTGGATTTCTCTTTTTGATGGCAAGACCTTGAAGGGCTGGAAGGTCGGTAAAAACGCCGACACCTTCAGTGTTGAAGATGGCTGCATTAAGGTAGCCGGTCCCGTGGCTCACTTGTTCTACGAAGGCTCCGAACAGCCTTTCAAAAACTTTGAATTTCAGGCTAAAGTTAAAACTACACCAGGCTCTAATTCAGGGATTTACTTTCATACTGCCTATCAGGAAGACGGCTGGCCAGCGAAGGGTTATGAAGTTCAGGTAAACAATTCTCATACCGACTGGAAACGCACCGGCAGCCTTTACAATATTCAGGATGTAAAAGAGGTTTATGTTAAAGATAATGAATGGTATACTGAACAGATTACCGTGCAGGACAAACACGTGGTTATCAAGATTAATGATAAAACTGTGGTAGACTACACCGAACCCGCTAATGCAGAGCGTCCGACTGACATGAAGCAACGCCTGATTAGTTCTGGAACCTTTGCTTTACAAGGCCATGATCCCAAAAGTGTTGTGTATTTTAAAGATATTAAAGTTCGAAAGTTAGCTGATTAAATGTATAGAAATCAGCCAACAAGGGTTAGTTGTCGCAGGACGGCTCGTCGTTATCTAAAAATGGGTATTTCACATACTCATTTTTAGATATATTTAGTTAGTTTTACTTTCCCTTACCAAAAATTCACTACAATTTCCCAGCAGCTCATTGCTCAAATGAATGTATAACCCATGAAATTCTATTTAAGTATTTTTATTACCATTGGTATTGTTTTTCCAACCTTCGCTCAAACGTATGAATTCTCCAGGCTTGATACTTTACGCGGCACCATAACCCCCGAAAGGGCCTGGTGGGACCTGGCTTTTTATGATCTCAATGTTCGTTTTAATCCTAAAGACAGTACGCTTAAGGGCAGCAATCAGGTTTACTACAAAGTCCTAAAATCTGCTCAGGTCTTACAGATTGATTTACAAAGACCCATGCAAATCAATCGAATCGAACAGGATGGTCGGTCACTTACCTATACTCAGGATGGCGATGCGTACTTTGTTCAGCTTCAGAAATCGCAGGTTCCCAATCACCAGGAATCATTAACGGTTTATTACGAAGGTAAACCCCACGTAGCCCGGCGGGCTCCCTGGGATGGGGGTTTTGTTTTTTCTAAGGATAAAGCCGGACAGCCCTACATTGCAACGGCCTGTCAGGGTCTGGGAGCTAGTTCCTGGTGGCCGAATAAAGACCATCCTTACGACGAGCCGGACAGCATGAATATAACCGTGACGGTTCCGCAGCCGTTGATGGATGTATCCAATGGCCGGTTAATAAAAACTACCGAAAACACCGACGGAACCCGGACTTTTCAATGGAAAGTAGTTAATCCCATTAACAACTACGGCGTTAATTTAAATATTGCCAATTATACGCATTGGTCGGAAACGTACCAAGGATTAAAAGGGCCACTGGCGTTGAATTATTACGTATTACCGGAACACCTGGAGCTTGCGAAAAAACAGTTTCAACAGGTTCCGATGATGCTGAAAGCTTTTGAATACTGGTTTGGTCCCTATCCTTTTTACGAAGACGGATATAAACTCGTAGAAGTGCCCTACCTGGGCATGGAACACCAGAGTTCTGTTACTTACGGCAATGGCTTCAGAAATGGGTATTTAGGCCGGGATTTATCGACTACTGGCTGGGGTTTAAAGTGGGATTTTATCATTGTTCATGAATCCGGCCATGAATGGTTTGCTAATAGCATTACCAATTATGACGTGGCCGATATGTGGATTCACGAAAGTTTTACGAACTACTCTGAGTCTTTATTTACAGAGTATTACTTCGGAAAAGAAGCGGGAGCAGCATATGTAATTGGGTGTCGAAAACTGATTAAGAATGATCGGCCTGTGGTTGGTATACATAATCTTAACTATTCAGGATCAGGAGATATGTATTACAAAGGTGGAAACCTGCTTCACATGATCCGTCAGATTGTTAGTAATGACGAACGCTGGCACCAGATGTTATTAGGTATCAATAAAACTTTCTACCATAAAACAGTCACCGGAACGCAGGTTGAAAATTTCATAAGTCAATCTTTAAACTTAAAGCTTGCTAAAGTTTTCGAACAATATTTACATGACATTCGTATCCCAGTATTTACCTATGAGTTTAAAAATAATGAACTCGTTTATCGCTGGGAAAACTGTGTATCTAAATTTGACATGCCCGTTAAAGTCAAAATTGACGATCAAGAAATAGTTTTAAAGCCAACGGATCAGTGGCAAAAATTAAATAAAATCAAGCCCAACTCTACCGTTACTGTAGATATTAATTACTACGTTAACAGCAAAAATATTACCAAGAGTTAGTAGTTTAATTCTAGAAGTCATAAAAAAGGACAGACACGAAGCGTATCTGTCCTTTTTTATGACTGATACTCCTTAGGAACGCTCTTTGGGGAGGCGATTTTTACTTTTTAATGCTTCATGTAATAGAAATTCAATTTGTCCATTCAAACTACGGAATTCATCATCTGCCCATTTTTGCAAAGCTTCCAGTTGTTCAGGAGCCATTCGTAAAACAAAGGCTTTTTTTGCTTCTTTCTCTTTCGCCATAACTTGTAATTGGACCTTTAACAAGAGTTTCTATACTCCCTTCAATCTATTCCTGTCCATCGATCTGTTAATGATATAAAGTGCCCGTATTGACTACGGGGTTAGCCGCTTTGTCCGAACAAAGTACCACTAAGAGGTTACTCACCATAGCGGCTTTTTTCTCCTCATCCAGCTCAACTATGGCGTTCTCGGTCAATCGTTTTAAAGCCAGGTCTACCATACCTACCGCTCCTTCTACAATTTTAGTTCGGGCGGCAACCATGGCCGTTGCCTGCTGACGCTGCAACATGGCGTGTGCAATTTCTTCCGCGTAAGCTAAGTGCGTAATCCGGGCTTCAAGAATGGTTACCCCAGCCCGAGCCAGACGTTCACTTAATTCACTTTCAAGCTTTTCATTAATCAAATCTCCCCCCGAACGGAGCGTTATTTCCTGCTGATCATCGTCAAAATGATCATAAGCGTAGGTACCCGCCATGTGACGCAGGGCGGCATCACTCTGAAGTTTCACGTACTGAACGTAATTATCTACCTCAAATTTAGCCTGGGCGGTATCATTCACCTGCCAAACGACCACCGCACCAATCACGATTGGGTTACCGAGTGAATCGTTGACCTTGATTTTATCCCCTTCCAGATTTCGAGCCCGCAGTGAAATCGTTGATTTCATGTAAAACGGATTCGACCATTTAAAACCGGAATCTTTAACTGTACCCGCGTAATTTCCAAATAACACCAGAATTTTAGCTTCGTTGGGGTTTACAATGAAAAAGCCAAACGAAGCAATGAGGGCGGCCAAAAGGACTACAACCGCCACAATCGGCGAGTAAAAGAATAACCCAATCCCGACCGGAAAAGCCAGCAAAGTCAACGCCAGCATTAAATAACCTGAAGGAGGATGAACGATTTTGTCTCTCATAGTAGTTGATATTAAAATGATATTACAATAATACTAACCTATTTAGAACTGCCTCGGTGAAACTGGATAAGTGGCTTTAAAAGAGGATCATCTGATTATTTGGTTGTCAGGTGGTTAACTAGCAGTTTTTTTGTGATTGCAAGGTGAGTTTGCTTCTCTTGGTTCAAGAGGTCCGTTGCAGGAAGAGCTTATACTCCATATTATCATCTAGAGTGAAGCGAAGGACGTTATTATCTTTTCGAACCCATTAACTTGGTTCCCGTCAAGCTACCCGCAATCCTAAGCAAGGTCTCTCCCTGATTTCGAGATAACAGTTGAAGGATTTAGATTAACTCCCGCAGTCGCTCGGCTCTAGCCGAGTGACTACCTAGCTCTAGGTCTCTGGCCGGTAGACTGCGAACCAGTAGGAGATCCGCCAACAATGTTTCCCCAACCAAAACAGGCTTGCTAACACCGACCAGAGGCCTGCCAAACCATAGCGTCACTCGGCCAGAACCGAGCGACTGCGAAGAAATTCCCTAACGAGGGATAACAGCGAAAAAGCTCCCTGCTGTCATCCAGAGCGAAACGAAGGACCTTACTTAGGATTGAGTAACACTTTCTAGCCGAGCGACTGCGTGCGGGGGTGGATATGAAGCGTTAGACGAATGATGCCAGCGGAAAAGCTGGCATCGGTTGGGCTGAAGTAGTTGGGGTTGTCTCTTCTCCTGTCATCCAGAGCGAAGCGAAGGACCCTATTTAGGATTTAGCAACACTTTCTGACTGGAAGTTAATCCCGCAGTTGCTCGGCTGTAGTAAAGCAATTGCGAGGTAATTTATACTAACCTTAACACTGCCCCATTCCTACATAAGGTCTCTTCCTCCGTTCGAGATGACAGCTCGAGGAGTTAGGTTACCTATGGAGGGAGATTCCTTACTAGCATTTTCTTGCAGTCACTCGCCTTTGGCCAGTAGGATGCGAACCAGTAACTGGTCAGCCAACATCTTTCCTCAACAAAAACAGGCTTGCTAATCTCGGACAGAGCTGAGCGACAGCTAGAAGGGCTTTGGAAAATAACGGCAGGTAGGAAACCTTATTGAGGATCACGGATAAGCATGAGGATTACTAACCTTGTCACTAAACGCTAGGGATTTCCAGATTGCTTAAATCACAAACGATGAAACGTTTAAGACATACAGAAAGCCGTACAAAAGTCGTTAAACTTTATACAGCTGGAGGTTTCTAAGTGAGTAATAAGCAAATGGCTGGTATTACATTTTAGTCTTCTAGCGATGAGACCAGTCTAGTCGATTTTAATCCATTATTTTACGGATTTTATCAATAATTTTCTATTTCTGGAAGCTATTACCGTTTGGAACTTAGGGGCTTCTTTATACATTTGCAAAACTTCACGAGTATGATGGGTTTATATCTTCTCCCGGTTACGCCGGACGCTTTGTCAGGGCTTATCCTTATGTGACCAACAATCCACAATCTCGTCCACTGAAAACAAATACATTCGATTGAAAGAATACGGAAGTAATATCCAAAAACTCGTGGATTATCTCGTTACGATTTCAGACCGCGAGAAACGCACGAAGCAGGCCTACGTACTGATTGAGCTGATGCGACAAATCCACCCATCCATGAAGGAGGGTCAGGATTATACTAATAAGCTTTGGGATGATTTATACATTATGTCGCGGTTCCGCCTCGATGTGGACAGCCCATTCCCTCCTCCATCGCCAGAGGCCATTGGGAAAAAACCTAATCCTGTTCCTTACAATACCCATCATCTACAGTTTCGTCACTACGGTCGAAATCTGGAAGTTATGGTGGAAAAAGCGATTTCATTAACTAACGAGTACGAGCGATGGGCTTTCGCCAGTTACATTGCCAAGATGATGAAGAGCTTTTACACCGCCTGGAATAAGGATAACGCCGATGATTCGACCGTTTTAGAGCACCTGAAAATTATTTCGAAAGGCGGCCTGAATACGGAAATTGACCGTATCCGTAATGAAGGGTATTTAGACATTGCTCCCCGGGACCGTTATTCCAGCAATGCAGGTGGCAGCAGTGGTCATCACCATTCGCACACGCATAGCCGTCCGAACAATAACTATCGGAACAATGATCGTAATGATCGCAGCGAACGTGGGGGTCAACCGAATAATTTCCAGCGTCGGAACAACAACAATAATAACAATCGGAATAATCCGAATAATCATTTCAATCGTAACAACCGAAAAAAATAATTTATAGGTTTTAAGGAATCAGCAAGAGCCGTACGTGGCTTTCCGCCTGATCTCGTTTTTCTATACATTATTCACTGTAAAGATGGCTTCATTCAAAGTAACAGGAGGAAGAAAACTGAAGGGCGAAATTGTCCCTCAAGGTGCTAAAAACGAAGCACTTCAAATTATCTGTGCGGTACTTTTAACGAAAGAACCCGTTACGATTCATAACATCCCCGGCATCCGTGATGTCATTGCCCTGATTGATTTATTGGGGGAAATGGGTGTAAAAGTAACCTGGCTGAGTGAATCTTCCGTTCGTTTTCAGGCGGATGACATTAACATGGGTTACCTCGAAACGGAAGCCTACAAGCATAAAGCAGCCTCTTTACGTGGGTCAGTAATGACGCTGGGCCCCCTGTTAGCCCGCTTCAAAAAAGGCCGGATTCCCCGCCCCGGTGGTGACAAAATTGGTCGCCGTCGTCTGGACACTCACTTCCTGGGTTTTGAACGCCTCGGGGCCCGTTTTGACTTTGATCCTCAAGATGGTGGTTTTTATAAAGTAGATGCTTCCAATCTGAAAGGCACCTATATGCTTCTTGATGAAGCGTCCGTAACCGGAACGGCTAACGTATTAATGGCCGCGGTTTTAGCGGAAGGGACAACCACCATTTACAACGCCGCCTGCGAACCTTACCTCCAGCAACTTTGCAAAATGCTGGTTCGGATGGGTGCCAGCATCAGCGGTATCGGCTCTAACTTACTTACAATTGATGGCGTCAGCGAACTGAAAGGGACCGATCATACCATGTTACCTGACATGATCGAAATCGGTTCATTCATTGGCTTAGCCGCCATGACGCAGTCTGAGATCACCATCAAAAACTGCTCCATTCCTGATCTGGGTGTTATCCCAAGCGTTTTCCAGAAATTAGGTATTAAACTGGAATTCCGGGGTGATGACATTTTCGTTCCCGCACAGGATCATTACGAGTTGGAAACTTTCATTGACGGCTCAATGCTAACTGTAGCAGATGCTCCCTGGCCCGGCTTTACGCCTGACTTGCTGAGTATCGTGCTAGTAACGGCCATTCAGGCTAAAGGAACGGTACTGATTCATCAGAAGATGTTCGAAAGCCGCCTGTTCTTCGTTGATAAACTCATCGAAATGGGTGCCCAAATCATCCTTTGCGATCCGCACCGGGCCACGGTAGTCGGGCTGAATCGCCAGTTGCAGTTACGCGGCATTCGCATGACTTCTCCTGACATTCGTGCGGGCGTTTCCTTGCTCATTGCTGCCATGTCGGCCAACGGCGTTTCCATCATTGATAACATCGAGCAGATTGACCGTGGGTACCAAAACATTGACACCCGCCTCAATGCCATTGGAGCCGAAATTGTTCGTTTGTAACCGTTAGATAATCTCCCTTATTTTAAAAGCCAGTATCTTTAAGGTACTGGCTTTTTTGCATTCCCTCTTTTACTACTTTACTAGCATGAAATTAATCCTCACGATTTTTTGCCTTGCGTTAACCCAAGTGGTTTCCGCTCAGACGTACGCCGAAAAGCTGGGATTTCCAAAGGGGAAGAAAGTCATCATTTTTCACGTTGACGACGCCGGAATGAGTTATGACTCTAACGAAGGCACCCGCAAAGCCCTGAGTAGTGGCGTGGCGACCTCGACGAGTGTGATGATGCCCTGTCCCTGGGTACCTCATTTCATGAACCTCGCTCAACAAAACCCAACCTGGGATTTAGGTGTTCATCTCACTTTAACCTCCGAATGGAAAGATTATCGCTGGCAGCCCTTAACTGGTAGGGAAAAAACTCCTGGTCTTTATGATCCACAGGGTTACTACTGGCGAGGCGTTGCGGAGGTTGTCTCCCATGCCTCGCCCGACGAAGTGGAAAGTGAGATTAGAGCTCAGATTGCCCAATTTCGTCAGTTTGGGCTAGAACCTTCACATATTGATTCACACATGGGCACGCTTTTCCAGCCTAAGTTTATAGAACGCTACGTTAAAGTAGGGATCGAAGAGAAGATTCCCGTGATGTTTCCGGGTGGTCATAATACCTTGATTCAAAAGGAAAGCCCGATTGATGTGAAAGCGACTAAAATGATTGGAGAAAAACTTTGGGCGGCCCGTTTACCCGTGCTGGATGATCTTTTTACCGAAACCTATAGCTGGAAGTCTCCCGCTGGACAACCCCTTACTGATCAGAATTTACGAGCTTATAAAACTCAGAAGTTTCTTGCGTTATTACAAGAATGTAAGCCCGGACTAACGATGATCATTGTGCATTGCACAGACCCTACGCCTCAGTTTTCAATCATTTCGGACTCAGGCCCTACCCGCAAGGGCGATCTATTAGCGATGCTTGATCCCGAATTAAGAAAATACATCGAACAGAATGACATTATTTTAACCAACTGGCGGGACATCAAAGAACGCCGTAAACAGGTTAAGTAAATAGTTGTTCGTTTTTGGTTATCAGTTGATAGATTGATAGTCTACGTTTTACAACCGAACCATCCAAGTTCTTATAACAATTTAATAATACACTTTTTTGTTGTAAAATATTGACTATCAACCAAAAGCAATCAACTACTTATCATTACAATGACTGCAAAAACTTAGTAACAAAAAAGGCTTCCGATCGGAAGCCTTTTTTGCTGAATTTATTTCAGAGGAGAAAAATCCGTTGGTACTAAATAAAGATTGGTTACCCATTCGGTTAATGAGCCGTTGGCTAATTTCTCCGAAGCCGTCCGAACCGAGATCCATTCCGGGTCTTCGCGGAAAGCTTTAAAGGACTTCTCTCCTGCTTCTTTACTAGGCTGGGTCAATAGATACATGAGAATGTTATCTGCGTCGTCCTGCGTCCAATAAATGAAATTATTCATGCCGTGTTTTTCGAATAGCTTCGTAGTATGGTTCCGAAACCGAGCTAGTAATAAAGGCAAGTTGTAAGGAGTCGTTTTATAGGTACGAAGCTGAAATACCCGGTTCCCCTTGGGACTCATATCTAAGGCTGGAGAAAAGTCGGTGGTGTGAAAGAACTGGCTGATAACCTTAGAAACGATCCTACCATTTTTTCAGATTCGCTGGCTACTTTCTTCCACTCCGGGTCATTACTAAACGCTTTCCAGCTCGAATCGCGAGCCGCCCGATTGGGGTACGACAGGAAATAAATCAGACAGCTATCGGGTTTGTGTTGGGGAACAAAGTAACCTACGTTAGTCATCCCATGTTTGGCAAAAATACGCATGGTGTGATTTCGGAAACGGTTCATTAAATCAGGTTGCTTTCCCTCGGGTGAATAATATACCCGCATTTCGTACAAACGGGAATCTTTGGCTGGAGAAGACTGGCTGAACGCTGAGGTAAGATTCAGACAAAGCAATAGAACTAGGACAATACGCATGGAATTAGAGGTTATTTATGATCGCTGCAAAAGTCAGGTAAATTTTGAAATCCACAAAAAAGGGAGCTGAACATTCATGTCCAGCTCCCTTTTAATCGACTATCGGTATTATTTCAGAGAAATCCAGTCTGCTAAAATCCGAATGGACTCTTTTAGCTCGGCGTCTTCCTTGAATTTAGAAATGAAATTTTCTTTCATCTTCTGACGAATATCAGCCGAAGCAACGTCCTGGCCAGGCATTCCTCCACCGGCAGTGCCGAGTTGGGTTAACTTATCGCCCAGCAGCACTACTTCGTAAGGATTAGGTTTACCTTCTCCGAGTTTAGCCAGCTCGTCTTTCCGCTTTTTCGCCTCTTCCATTTCCTTCCGACGATTCGCTTCGTTCAACGAAAGCAAGGTCTTGTCTTTATTTTTCTGGAAGTCCGAAACTTCAGCCGTCAGGCGTAATAAATCGGGATCCGCCTTGTAACGTTCGTTGTACTTCGTCCGCAGTTTTTCAAGGGTCTTTGGATCTACATTGGTGTATTCCGTAAACACACTTGGTTTGATCTGATCCCAGGGCAAAGCCGTTGGTTGAGAGCTTTCACCGAATTCTTCGGCACTGAAACGAGAAGGTAACTCAATATCTGGCGTAACTCCTTTATGCTGCGTACTGCTACCCGTAATCCGGTAGAACTTGGCACGCGTCATTTTCAGTAACCCTACTTTTTCCGTTTCCTTGGGCAGGAATTGGTTCAGATCAAGTAACTGCTGAACAGTGCCTTTACCGTAAGTCGTTCCTCCAATCACCAGACCACGTTTGTAATCCTGAATAGCTCCAGCAAAAATCTCGGAAGCAGAGCACTAAAACGGTTTACGATAACCGCCAGCGGACCTGCATATACCTGTTGTGGATCTGGATCATCATCGGCATCGATACGACCCATGGCATCTTTCACCTGAACAACCGGACCATCTTTAATGAACAAGCCCGTCAGTTTGATCGCTTCATCCAGTGAACCACCGCCATTGTAGCGTAAATCCAGCACAACTCCGTCTACTTTAGCCTGCTTAAACTGTTCCAGGAAACGCTGAACATCACGGCTGGTGGAAGTATAATCCTTATCGCCTTTCCGCATTTCATCAAAGTTTTGATAGAAACCGGGCAGGGTAATGACTCCCATGCGATATTCCTTATTACCGTAAGTCATCGGAACGATTTCTGCTTTCGCTACACCGTCCTCCAGCTTCACTTTATCGCGAACAATTTTGATTTCATGAGGCTGACTTCCGGGAAGAGCATCTGGCTTCAGAATATTCAGCCGAACCGTTGTGCCTTTAGGGCCACGAATCAGTTTCACTACATCATCCAATGCCCAGCCAACTACGTCAACCATCTGGCCATTTGTGCCCTGAGCTACCCCTACGATGCGGTCGTTCTCACGAACCTGACCACTTTTCATAGCCGGACCGCCGGGTACTAATTCACGGATTTTCGTGTAATCATTTTCAGGCGTTAAAGTAGCCCCGATTCCTTCAAATGACTGAGCCATTTCATCCTTGAAACGAGAGGCATCCGGCGGAGCCATGTAACTCGTGTGCGGATCAATTACTTCAGCAAAGGAATTCATGAAGGACTGAAAAACGTAATCGCTCTTTACCTTACTGGTTTGCTTGTCAAGGTTCACATAACGATCCTTAATCAGTCGGTAAATAGCGGTGTCTTTCTTACCCTGAAGTTTATAATCCAGAGCCTGACTCTTCACAATTTTACGCCACAAATCATCCAGCTCGGCTGTGCTATTAGCCCACTGAGCTTTGTCACGATTGGTTTCGTAAGACTCGTCTTTGCTGAAATCAAAAGGCTTATCTGTCAGCTTACTAACGTAGGCCATACGTTCGTGAAAACGTTTCATGAACAGATTGAACAGATCATACGCCGGGGTAAGGTTACCAGCCTGAAGGTAATCATCAATCTGGTAGCGGTACTTTTCAAAGGCCTGTACGTCAGAAGCCAGCAAGTAGGCTTTACCATTATCCACTTCCTTCAGGTAATTCGTCCAAACTTTAGAGGAGAGCGAATCATCCAGTGGCATTCGGCGGTAGTGGTATGAAGAAAGAATGGTGGTGACTACTTTTTCAACTTCTTTCTGAGAAGCCGTAGGTACTAAAACAGTGGGTTGATCCGAGCTGAAGTGCTGGGATTCAGAGGGATGTTCTCGTTGAAACCCCAATAACACCAGCGGCACAAAGGCGAGCAAATAGCTTTTCATAGACATGTTATCTTGAGGCATTAATCGTCGGAAAATGTGGGTATTAATCGGCAAAGAGTATCTAAAAAAACAATACCCGACATTTACCCCGTTGCTTCTATTTAATCTTTGCTATAGGGATCGGGGGTTCAAACCAACGACTCTTTACTTTTCAATTTCTAATAATTCAACATCAAAAATCAGAGCTGAATACGGGGGAATCTGACCAGCGGCACGTTCGCCGTACGCCAACTGATAAGGGATGTAAAAACGGAATTTAGAACCCACTGGCATTAACTGTAAGCCTTCCTGCCAGCCCTGAATCACCCCGTTCAGTGGGAAGCTAATCGGTTCGCCACGTTCCACGGAGCTATCAAATACGGTTCCGTCAATTAAAGTACCGTGGTAATGCGTTTTTACTTTATCAGCCAGGGTTGGTTTTGCTCCATTACCCTGTTTCAAAATCTTGTATTCCAGTCCACTAGACGTAGTAACAACACTATCTTTCGTTTTGTTCTCTGCCAGGAATTTTTCTCCAGCCAAACGATTAGGCTCAAATTTCTTTGCGTTTTCAGCCTGAGCTTTAGCCTGCTCTGCTTCCTGCGAAGAACGCATTTTGGCACTGAAATTGGCAAGGGTGCTTTGGTATTGCTCCTGGGTCAGAGCGTATTTTTCATCCTTGGAATCCCGAACGGCTTTAGCCACCAGATCCAGGTTCAGATTAGTCAGCGAAGGGTTTTTCAGGCTACGGGCAATGTCCATACCAATGGCATAACTCACGGAATCCATCGACGTTTTCAAAGCAGACGCGGGGGACACAGCCGTCTTTGCAGCTACTGGTTTTTTAGCTACGGGTTTAGGAGCGGGTTTCTTCGTTTGTGCAAGGGCCGTTAACGAACAGGACACCAGAATAATAGCAATACTACTTTTTTTCATGAAGCAAACTTACTGATTTTGAAGTACAGGCCTTCTCAGAAAGGGATAGTTGGTAGTGAAATAAATTAAACGAACGAAGATAGAAATTACTTTTAATACCTATCTAAAACGTTAGCAATTGATGAAAATTATAGCGTAAAAAGGAAATTTGGCTTCCCTTCTTCCTAATAAATCTTAATAACGTGCCTGTATTGCCAAATTTTAACAAAAAAGCCGGAAATCCATTGCTGAATTTCCGGCTTTTGCTTCCTCGCTTAACTTTTCAGTTGGTTTGATACGTGAGTTTACCCCTGTTTACCAGCTTTTTCGCAAAGAACACGCCTTTAATGGTCACTTCGTGAGCCGCCTGAATCGTTACTTCCGTCGAGTAATTAGGCACACAATTGCAATTCCAGGTGGAGGGATCAGACCATGCACCCGTTTTTACCGAAGTGACTGCTGTTGGATTAGCCGTCACCGGAGCAGGCGTTTTGGCAATCATAGGCTGCGACTTTGATAAAAATGAAATGTTATTCTGAGGTTCAGTGATAGCCTTCACCCATGCGGCGGCGGCTTTTTTCTGCCCCGTCTGATTGAAGTGAATGATATCCATTCGACCGTCACTTTCAATAGTATTTAAATCTGCTCCCGCAAAAACATCACTTACTTTAGCCACTAAGTTTAGCTGGGCTTTCGTAATGTGTTCAGTATTGTTAGCATCCGATTGTTCATATTTTCCATAACATCTTCCCGCACTCCAGCAATCCTGGGCTACAAGCCAGGCCAGAGACTGGTAACCCAATTCCTGACGCGTTTTCTCAATAACCTTGATGTATTGATCTTCAAAATCTTTACCAACATTCAGGCGGTCATTTGAACCATGCCCAGAAAGGATGCCCCTAATTCCAGACTGTGGAGCGTATTTCTTTAAGACGTTCCTAATATTTACGTAAGGGTGCCGCAGGCTATACCGCACAAAACCATGATCAAAAGGAATGTCGTAAGCAGCCTTATACGTCATTTCAATGTTAGTTCCTCCAAAAGCCGCGTTGTAGAACAACACGGGAACATTTAACTTTTGCACGAGTGCCTCTCCCATTCGGCCCCAGAACCAGCGGGGAGCTCCCGGAGCCATGCCACATTCGAGACAAAGCTGCGAAGGAACCAGAGCCGGTAAATCATCCGGACTAGCTGTTTCATACCAGTAAGGAATATACGTCGGTGAAGACTCGCGAAAATCAATGCTGTTTACCTGATCCTGATAAACTGTATTGGACTCTTCATAGGGAATACTGGGACTATAGCCATCGCCTCCCTGTGCATTTGAATGGCCCACAATCAAGAACACTTCACCGATACCTACCTTTTCTACTCGAGCGACAGACCCTACCTGATTTTGACCTTTCATGCCCCGAATTTCAAGATCATATCGACCGCCGGTAGCCTGAATAAACCCATAAAAGACACCGTTCTCGGGATTAGTCTGAATGGTTTGCCAATCAACAGCAGTTCCTCCCTCACCTGTTCTTTTTAGTAAACGAGCCTGCACACGATCCACTGATTGTGCGATTTTTCCAGACATGTAAAGGGCAGCTTGGTTTGCATTGTTTCTCTGAATAACCATACGAGAAACGGGGTAAGTAACAGAAATCTGGGCTTTAGCCAAGAATGAAGATCCGATTGCCCAGGCAAAGAGGCAACCCCTGAAAAACGAATAAATGTTCTTCATTAGTTTAAGTAGTGTTTTTTTGGCGGAAACAACGGCTACCCAAATAATACTAGAGCAAGAGGGCAAACTCAGCTTTTTGTAGTAAAATAAGTGGCAAAAAATCGTTTCATCGGTACAACAATAGTAAATTATCAAAAGCTATTCTAGCATAAATGTATTTTTTAATCTCAAAAGAAAGTAAAGAGGAAGCCCTTAAGCAAGCTTCCTCTTCATTAAAAATCAACAAATTATTAGTCAAACAATTACTAATCAAAGACTAAACTTACGTTTCTCAATCTTCCCAGAAACTACTGAAAATTACGAGTTACTTATTGTTTAACTACTTTTCTGTAAGTCGTTGAATGGGCTGTACTAATCTTCAATAGGTATGAACCCGAAGCCAGCTCCGTCATTTGTATTTCATTGGTCAAAGACTTTTTCAGTAATACCCCTGACAAGCTATACAACTGAACTTCAACCAGACCCTTGCTATCTACTCTGATGACATTAGCAGTCGGGTTTGGACCTACCCGCAGGGCGTCTACTTCAACGGAGATTGCTCGTGAAACTTCAGCATTACCATTCACATCCATTTGCTTCAGGCGGTAATAATTCAGGCCACTTCCGGGGGTTTCGTCTAGGTACTGATAGCGAATTACCGAAGTGCTGTTTCCTTTACCTGCTACATTGGCTAATGTTTCAAAGTTCTGTCCGTCCTTACTCCGCTGAATTTCGAAATGGCTGTTGTTCTTTTCGCTCGCCGTAGCCCAGGTTAATTCCACCTGCTCCGCTTCGTTTAACTTTCCTTTGAAGTCCAGCCAGGTCACCGGAGTTGGATTATCAGCGGTGATTGATACTTGTGTAAACGTAGGATAGTGATCTGTAGTCGTATTAGCATAGTTACTCACGCTAGGACGCAGCGAGTAAATGCCATCTACCGAAACAACACTTGCCAGCGTACGCCCCCCTGAATTTGTAGAAACGATTTCATTTGAAACGAAAGCGTGATCGATATAATCAGAATAGCTAACCGTACTGGCACAGCCAGCAGTACTGAAAATCCGCGACAGACAGCTCCAGTTGGCATTTGGACGCGTATCGGCGATGTTGGTCGTAGCGGGATTCGCATACAGGAAAGCCTTTATACTACTGATTTGGTTGCTTCCCGCGATGGACTGATCTACGTCGTCGTTGAAGTCACCAGCCATGATGATTTTTTCAGAAGCAAATTGTGCCTGCAAGGAATCATACAGCACTTTATAGTCATAGACACGACGGTCATACGAAGCCACGTCTGAACCCGACTTGGCGTGTAACACGATGAAGTTCATTCGGGTCGCTTCGGTCGCAGAATTTAGCTTTACGTCTGCCTGGAACAGGAAGGGTAAACGACCAGAAGCCCAGAATTGTGAATTATTACCCGTAGGATAGTTCGTTACGGAAGCGTTCGTCAGTAAGGGACGAGAAGCCACTTTCGTGATCTGATCCGTACGATAAATGATACAAACCCGCTGCCCCATTGGATCAGGGCTGGCAACTTCTGAATACGAATAACGTGAAGAACACTCACCCGCATACTGACGAGTAGGATACGTAGCATTCAGGCCTTGAATTAACGCTCCGAATGAAGTGGAAGGATCGGAAGGGTTAGCCGCATTATAACTACAAACCTCCTGCAACATGAATACGTCCGAGCCAATGTTACTCAGTACGGTTTTCACGTTGTTCAACTGAAGCGTTTCGTTGGTGGGGCCATACTGCGTATTTCCTAGCCATTCCACGTTCCAGTTGGTTACTTCCAGTTTAGTTTCACTCGTCGAAGCCGTAGCCGTTCCGCAGCTTCCCCCCTGTAGAGGCGTTGAGCCAGGCACGTCTTCTACCGAACGGGGTAAGATTTGACAGCCATTATTAAAGATTGTTACGACACCCGTTGGTTTGAAAGCGGAAGAAGGGCGAGTCGCTCCCGAGAGATTCGTCGAACTTAAAACTCGCATAATAAGCCCGTTACTTAACGTATAGTTCGTATTGGATCCAAGAAAGGTTGTTCCTGCGGGACTCGAAACGGTTACATCTTCATTCAGAGTAATCAATTCTCCCTGATGGTTACATAAATCAGCAGGTGCAATGACCAGCGGAGTTACTGGATTATTAGCTGCCGTCGTCTTTTGAAAACAAGTTAAAGAAGCCAGTTCTTTTTCAGTATTGTATTCGGTAAGGTTTCCGGTCACTTGAACTTCATCTCCAACCCGAAGCTCTTCAGGTTGTTTGCCTGCGTTATCGTAAATTAAAATTCCGCCCGTAGCATCCTGAATATAAATGTTAGTACCGGAAAAAATTCCTGTAATTCTACCCGTCACCGTGAAGGTAGCCCCAACTGAACCAGCCCGAGCCGAAGAAATAGGGACAGATGCGGCGGCACAAGGCTCAGTACCCGTAGGCACTTGAGAGACATAACCACTTACTTTTACTACTACGTTAGCCGTTCCACCGGAAATAGTAAGATCACTTGTTCCAGAAGAAGGATAGGCTCCCGCAGGCAGTCCTGTCTTCAGGCGAACGTACAAAGGTGTACTGGCTAAAGCATTACTACTGTAAGATACCGAGAGGGTGTTACTGAAAGTGGTATTATCTAGTGAAATCTCAAAATTTTCAGGAGCAGTCAATGCAATAGAACCGCTGGCCGGATTAAGATTACGCCCCGACAAATTGAATGTTTTAGCATTTGATACGCTACTACCTTCTTCGTACGTCAGCGAAGAAACGGAAGATACTGAAGTCAATAAGGTAGGGGCAACACTATACCCTGTAAATAGGAAATCATCAATTCTGTGGTTACCACCATTAGAATTACCACTTTTTTTAATAATCCGAATTTTTACATTAGCATTGTTATCATAGTCCGTAGCATTTCCTGGCGTGCTAAAAGATATTTTACCGCAGGTAGTCGTTAAACTATAAGTACCTAATTCTACAAAGTTGCTCCCCGTATTGCCTGAAGAGATTTGAACGGCTAATACGTCACTCGTTCCGGTATTAGATGTTCTTGAATTGAAGCTGATCGTGAACGGACCGGTAAAGCCCGAAGTACTGGCGGCTATTTCAATATAATCGCCTGGGTCCCAGCTTTGAGCAGAATACCCGTCACCGGTACAGCCATTTTTCCCGATACTTGATAAACCACTGGCAGTCCAGCTACCTGCTGCGGGCGATTTTGTCGTAAAATCATACGACAAAATGGAATCCTGGGCAAAGCTTTGAAAATAACAGCTAAGGAAAAAGGCTGTTACAAAGAATTGTAAAAGTTTGTTCATGAGTGATTGATTAGTGTTCCAACTTAAGCAAATTTATCAATCACTCTAGAGTACTATATACTAAGTTTAATTAAGAAAACGTTAATTAGTAATAATTATTCATAAACATCAATTAATTCATATTTAAATCCTATTAATAGCCTTATAACTTTTAGTATGCGGCTTGTATAAGGGTTTCAGATTACTTATGAAGTTCTACTGTACTCTTACGAATCTATCTATACGTCAAAGAGATGAACTGTACTAAACACTTTATCTGTAAATTCAAATTATAAGTTTGCCTATAAACGCATTTTCTAAGAAAAGTATAAAATAAAGACAGGAAAAAGTTTCGATTACCTACGGAAAATCAAATTTCGTCGCTAATTTTGCGGGCGATTTCAGAGTTCATACTCTTTCCACACTCTGAAAACAGATTAATAACTCTGAGTTTCATATAACTTTCCAATACTGCTGTATGGCATCAGTTAGACCCGACGAGGTATCGGCGATATTACGGGAGCAACTTTCCGGAGCAAAGTCTGCCGCCGAACTCGAAGAAGTGGGTACGGTCCTCCAGATCGGTGACGGTGTGGCCCGTATTTACGGACTTTCAAATGTACAAGCCGGTGAGCTGCTCGCCTTTGAAAATGGCGTTAAAGCTCTGGCTCTTAACCTCGAAGAAGACAATGTCGGGGCCGTGTTATTAGGTGATTCTTCTGACATTAAAGAAGGTGACACCGTAAAACGGACTCGTCAAATCGCCTCCATCCGCGTGGGTGAAGGTATGCTTGGTCGTGTGGTTAATACCCTGGGCGAGCCTATCGACGGCAATGGCCCCATCGCTGGTCAATTATACGATATGCCTATCGAGCGTAAAGCTCCCGGCGTTATCTATCGCCAGCCTGTAACCGAACCGCTGCAATCAGGTATCAAAGCAATCGACGCCATGATTCCTGTAGGCCGTGGCCAACGGGAATTGATCATCGGTGACCGTCAAACGGGTAAAACTACCGTAGCGATCGATACCATCATTAACCAGAAAGAATTCTACGAAGCAGGTCAGCCTGTATATTGTATCTACGTGGCCTGCGGTCAGAAAGCCTCTACCATCAAACAGGTAGAACAAGCTCTTCGTAAAGCTGGTGCGATGGATTACACCGTGATCGTAGCCGCTGGTGCGTCTGACTCTGCTCCTATGCAGTTCTATGCTCCTTTTACGGGTGCTGCTATCGGTGAATTCTTCCGTGACTCAGGTCGTCCTGCTCTGGTCGTTTATGACGACTTATCGAAACAGGCCGTTGCTTACCGTACGGTTTCTCTGCTCCTTCGTCGTCCCCCCGGACGTGAAGCATACCCCGGAGACGTATTCTACCTGCACAGCCGTTTATTAGAGCGTGCCGCGAAAATCATCGCTAACGATGAGATCGCTGCTCAGATGAACGACTTACCAGAAAGCATTCGTCCCATCGTAAAAGGTGGCGGTTCGTTAACGGCCCTCCCCATCATCGAAACGCAGGCAGGTGACGTTTCTGCGTATATCCCAACGAACGTAATTTCGATTACTGACGGACAGATCTTCCTTGAGTCTAACCTCTTCAACGCCGGTATCCGCCCTGCAATCAACGTAGGTATCTCGGTAAGCCGCGTAGGTGGTAACGCTCAAATCAAATCGATGAAGAAAGTAGCGGGTACGCTGAAACTGGATCAGGCCCAATTCCGTGAGCTCGAAGCTTTCGCGAAATTCGGTTCTGACCTGGATGCGGCTACGAAACTGACCATCGAACGCGGTCGTCGTAACCTCGAAATTCTGATTCAGAAACAAGGAGCTCCTCAACGTGTAGAAGAACAAGTGGCCATGATCCACGTTTCTACCAAGGGCTTAATCGATAAAGTTCCGGTAAATCAGGTTCGCCAATTTGAAGCTGATTTTATCAACTTACTCCGTGATCAGAACGCGGACGTATTAAAACAACTGAAAGCAGGTAAGTACGATGATGCGATCACTTCAACCCTTGAAAAAGTGGCGAAAGAAGTATCACTCAAGTACGAACTGACTGTTGCCTGATCTGATGTTCGGTAGCCCATTGTCTGATTAGACAGTGGGCTAATCTACTCTCACTATCGAACGTCTCTTCATCGAACACCATGGCTAACTTAAAAGAAGTTCGTAACCGGATTGCCTCCGTAAACTCTACCCAGCAGATCACCAAAGCCATGAAAATGGTGGCGGCGGCTAAACTGCGTAGAGCCCAGGACAGCATCATTCAGATGCGGCCTTATGCTCATAAACTGGGCGAAATGCTGCAAACCGTTTCGGCGGGGGCTGAAGGTGCTCAGGAAAATCCCTACAAACAGGAAAGACCCATCGAGCGAGTTCTCATCGTGGTCATTACCTCTGATCGCGGTCTTTGCGGTGCGTTCAATGCGAACGTAAGTAAGGCTGCCCAGACGGTTATTAATCAAAAATACGCGGCTCAGCAGCAAGCAGGCAACGTACATATTTTATCGATCGGTAAAAAAGGTGGCGAGTTCTTTACTCGTCGTGGTTACAAAGTGAACCACGCCTACGAAGATACCTTTACCCGATTGAGCTTTACCGTTGTTCGTCAGGCGGCAGAAGACATCATGGCGGCTTTCGTCAAAGGCCAGTATGATATCGTAGAAATCGTTTTCAACGAATTCAAGAACGTTGCTACGCAGGTCATTCGCGTGGAGCAATTCTTACCCATCGTTGAAAAAGAAGCAGACGATAATGCAGTAAAAGGAGATTATATTTTTGAGCCTTCGGAAGAAGAAATCATTAAAGAACTCATTCCGAAATCACTCAAAATTCAATTATACCGGGCCGTTTTAGAATCCAATGCTTCTGAACACGGTGCCCGTATGACGGCCATGGACAAGGCTACTGATAACGCAGGTGAACTTTTAAAGAACCTTCGTATTGAGTATAACCGTTCTCGCCAGGCTGCCATTACTACTGAAATCCTTGAGATTGTGGCCGGTGCGGAAGCACTTGCCGGAGCATAATCTCCCGTTCTGGTATAAGCATAGACCCTCATTCGTTTCGAGTGAGGGTTTTTTGTTACCTTTCTCTATATTGCTGATTGATCTAATCCCCTTCAGGGATTACCTAAAAAATATAGTTTTAAATAAAACGGAATATTTCAGAATATAATTTTGAAATGACTATCATTTAAACCATATTGAGCCTTATTATTATTAATTAACCGAATATTATTCCCATTCAAGCTATGCTAAGTCGCGTTGCAAATTCTATTTACTGGTTAAATCGATACGTAGAAAGAGCGGATAATTATGCCCGATTTGTAGATGTTAATTTTAATCTGATGCTGGATTTACCGCCAGATGTAGAAGAACAATGGGAGCCGCTGATCATTGCCACCGCCGACAATAAACTTTTTTATAAGCATTACGAAACCACCAGTCGGGAGAATATTATTTTCTTCATGACGTTCGATCCCAAAAACCCTAATTCCATTCTAAGCTGTTTGCAAAACGCCCGCGAGAATGCCCGTACCATTCGGGAGGCCATTTCACGGGAAATGTGGGAACAGATTAATGCCTTATACTGGAAAGTTAAAGAAGCGGCCACGCAATCTAAAAATTGGGAAATGACTCATTTTCAGGATTTTTATGAGCATATCAAACTGGGCTGCCAGACGTTTTACGGGATCATTGAATCAACCATCACGCGTAATGAAGGATGGCATTTTGCCCGCCTTGGCCGAATGCTTGAAAGGGCCGATAAAACCACGCGTTTCCTGGATGTGAAATACTTTACGCTTCTGCCCGAAATAGCGGCGGTAGGCTCGCCACTCGATTTATTACTCTGGTCTTCGGTATTAAAGTCGGTTTCGGCTTATAACATGTATCGCCAGCGATTCAAGAATATGTCCCCCGCTCACATTGTAGAGTTTCTGATTCTGGAAAAAAACTTCCCCCGGTCAGTAATGCACTCGCTGAAACGGGCTGAACTTTCACTATACGAAATCTCCGGGGGATATATCGGCAACAGCTACACTAACCCAGCCGAACATTTGTTAAGTAAACTTCGCAGTGAGGTTGAATTCATGACGATCGAGGACGTTTTCAGCTCGGGCCTGCATGAATTTCTGGATAACTTCCAGTCAAAAAACAATCAGGTAGGAAAAGCGATTTTCGAAACTTATTTTGATTTAAAACCTGTCATTTAGTTTGGCAAAGGCAAGACAATCCCTTATCTATGCTCCGACAAACATTTACTTTTGTTAGGGTTTCTGTTCTCCTGTAAAAGATCAGTCATGACATTGATTACCAAAATCAAAACCTAACGCTAGAAGCACCCATTACCACTTATGACGTATTGTCTGGGCATAAAAACCAAAACTGGGCTAGTCGCTCTGGCGGATACTCGCCTCACGTCTGGTTCTGAAGTAACGACCAATAAAAAGATTTCTATTCACGAAGTAGAGCACCATTCCTTATTCATCATGACTTCCGGCCTGCGTTCCGTGCGGGATAAGGCCATTACCTATTTTCAGGAAGTTATTGCCGAAAGAGACGCGAACTTCAACAAACTATACAAGGCCGTTAATGCCTTTGGTGAGCAGGTCAGGCGAGTAGCCCGGGAGGATAAATCAGCGTTGGCCGAAGCGGGACTTTCTTTCAATTTGTACGCCATCGTGGGCGGACAATTGCAGGACGACGACGAGCATAAGTTATACATGCTTTATCCCGAAGGAAACTGGATTGAGGTGGGACCCAACACTCCTTTTTTATCATTGGCAATACGGGCTACGGTACCCCTATCCTACGCCGGAGCCTACGCTTTGAGACTTCCCTTCAGGACGCTTTAAAAATTGGCTTTTTGTCCTTTGATTCTACGCGGGTTAGTGCGAACGATGTAGATTTTCCAATTGATGTGGCCGTTTACGAAAAAGACAGTTTTCACATGCATGAGCATCGTTTTGAAAAAGAAGACGTCGAACAAATTGCTCACCAGTGGGGAGCATTACTCCTATCGTCTGTCCAACGACTACCCAGTGACTGGATGGCTCCCATATTCGAATCTCAGAAAAACCTGGTAAGCGACCGGACTTAACTACTGAAGCTTTTGTGGCTAGAAAAAGGATAATGGACTCATTATCCTTTTTTCATTTTTACTGCAATATCCATTCAAGAGATTGCTAAAATGCGGTAGATCCATTGGATAAATAACCCATATACCATATCTTGCATGTAAGCCCTTTACCTTTCTTTCACTGCTCTCGAAGGGACTGATTGGTTTTTCTCCTTATGTTTTCCTTAAAACCTCTTAGCGTCAATGCTTTATCGTGTACGTCATCAACTGAACTATACCTATTCTTCGGCGGTAACCCTGAGTCCCCACCGGATTTATTTACAGCCTCGATCAACGGCCTTTCAGTCATTAAAGAGCACGAAAATTCAGATCTTACCGGAGCCTGACAAGACGGTTCAAATTTCTGATACCGAAGGGAATACTCAACATTTGTTATTCTTCAGCGTACCTACCAATCAACTTCAATTCATAGCTGAGTCGGAAGTAGAAACGAGCTTATCCAATCCTTTCGATTTTATTCTTTACCCCTTTGAATTTCAGAAGTTACCTATCAAGTACTCCCAAGAGGAACGGAAATTATTAACGCCGTATCTGGAAAAAGAAGGCATTACGCCCTCCGTCGAGCAGTTCACTAAACTCATTGCCACGGAATCTCGCTGGGATACCCTGCAATTCCTGATTCGACTCAATGAATTTATCAACGAAGAATTTAACTACGAAATTCGCGAAACAGGCTTTCCTCAGGAGCCGGACTATACCCTTCAGAACCGCAAAGGTTCCTGTCGCGACTATGCTAGTTTATACATGGCCTGTTGCCGGAGTCTGGGGCTGGCTTCCCGGTTTGTAAGCGGTTACTACATCGGCTCTTCGGATGCTCCGCAATACCTTCACGCCTGGGCAGAAGTATATTTACCCGGAGCGGGCTGGCGAGGTTTTGATCCTACGCAAAACTGTCTGGCAGCAGAATCACATCTAGTGCTGGCCGTTTCAGCATCCCCGGAAATGATAAGTCCGGTACACGGGAAGTATACCGGACAGGCAGAATCAAGTCTGGAGGCTACCGTAACGGTTACTCCAGCGGAAATATTATACTAAGACCGTTATAAGTTCACGGCAACAATGCTTGATATTTCGGGCACCTGACGGCGGATGGCATCTTCAATGCCTCCGCGGAAGGTCATAGCTGACATAGAGCAGGACCCACAGGCTCCCAATAACTCCAGCTTAACGGTGTTATCATCCGTAATTTCGATGATACGGACATTACCACCATCGGCTTCCAAATACGGACGAATACTGTTTAAGGCCTGTTCTACTTTCCCTGATAGTGGATGTTCGAGATTCGTTTCCATTATAGTCTGATAATGCTTTTGATCTGTCTGAATTATATATTCAGAGGCAGAGTGTTCCAATAATTTATGAATACTCCTGTTTTTTGCTTCTTATACTGTCATTTCAACGGGCTTGGTCTTCTCAAGCGTTGCGTTTCGAATGGCTACCTGCTGAGCTAATTTTTCAGCCGTTTTCTGGAAAGCCACCGCCGTCAAACTATCGATTTGAGTAGCCGCAGGTTTTCCTTCGTCGCCAGCCTCACGAATACCCTGAACCAACGGAATTTCTCCTAAGAAGGGCATTTCATAATGTTCAGCCAGCCATTTACCACCGCCTTTACCGAACAGATAATACCGATTGTCAGGTAATTCAGCAGGCGTAAAATAGGCCATATTTTCGACGATTCCCAGAACCGGAACGTTAATTTGTGGCTGAAGGAACATTTGCAGTCCTTTTTTAGCATCAGCTAAAGCCACTTTCTGAGGGGTCGTAACAATGACCGCACCCGTGATTGGAGCCGACTGCACCAGCGTCAGGTGAATATCGCCCGTTCCGGGAGGTAAGTCGATTAACAAATAATCCAGTTCACCCCAGTTTACGTCCCCCATCAACTGCTTCAGAGCCTGGCTGGCCATCGGACCACGCCACACCATCGGACTGTCGGCAGGAACCAAAAATCCCATCGAAATCATTTTAATCCCATACTGAAGAATGGGATTAATCATGTTTTTACCCTCTAGTACCGTTACGGTTGGTTGCAGATCTTCCGCACCAAACATCACCGGAATCGAAGGACCATAAATGTCAGCGTCCAGAATTCCGACTTTAGCTCCTGAATTTTTCAGAGCAATCGCCAGGTTTGCCGTTACGGTCGACTTTCCTACCCCACCTTTGCCGGAAGCAATGGCGATGACGTTCTTCACCGTTGACAGTACTGTTTTATTTCCGAAAGCTGTCGTTGTTACGTCAGCCGTCATATGAATTACCACCCGTAATTCGGGGTCAACCAACTCATGAATGGCATCTTCACAACGCTGACGAATAACCTCCTTCAGGGGACAAGCCGGGGTTGTTAATACCACCGTAAAACGTACTTCACCCACGCCCAACTCCACATCCTTGATCATGTTCAAGGTAACCAAATCCTTCTTTAAGTCCGGTTCTTCAACGGTCCCTAAAGCTTTAATAATATCTTCTTTCTTAATTCGTAATTCGCCCATAAAGTAAGATTCATCAATGGAGGTTTAATCCTTTAAAACCCGCCCATTCGTAACCACAAAGGTAACCAGTAAGTTTCGTAGCACCTTGTTTATCTTCCTGTATTTCCCCTATTTAGAAGCATTTTATAGCCGGATATTGCTCAGGCGACGCTCAATCTCGCTTACTTCCATTTGCGTATTTACAGGTAATTGAAGAAAATCGGTTTTTAGTTTTTCCAGAAAGCTTTGATAAGTACCCGTGTTTGGTTGGAAAGGCCGGTGGTTCAGGGCTTTAGTAAGCCGTTGCCATTCTTTTGCAAACTGACTTAGCTCTTTACTAAAATACGTTTGCTGAAATTTTTCGAAGATATACTCTTCAGCCATTTCGCTGGGATGAACCAGATCGGTTTCATAAAATCGGTAATCCCGCAAATCGTCCAGTAGTAACTCATAGGCTGGGAAATAGGCAGTGTCCTGGTAATCGGTAATCAGGTAATGACAGGCCGCCCGCAGGATGGACTTACTCACTGAATTCTCCATCATGCCGTCTTTAGCATGACGTACGGGACTTACGGTTAAGAGAATACGTAAACCCGGATTTATTTGCTTCAGTAAGGTATATACGTTACCAAATTCCTTACAAATCGTTTTAACGCTTAACAAGTCTTTCGTAAAAATCCGGGCAGGCTGTTTGTGGCAGTTGGCTACGTAAGCAGGCGTATCATTCAGCTGATACACCCACGAAGAACCTAAAGTCAGAATTAATACCTGAGCTTTAGACAGATTTTCTTTTAAAGATACTAACTGATTAGTAATTAGCCGATTAAGCTCTTCCTGATTAGAAGCAGAAATCGAGGAATGGAAATCGTAATGCAACCACTGTCCCTCCCTTTCCAAAAATAACCGAGGATCCGCAGGCTGGTCTTTCAAGGCATTGGACAGGATTTTAAATAAGGCCACTGGGCTAAACAGCGTACCAAACGGCTGATACAAACCTGCCATTTTATACTGTCGCAAACGCGTTCCGACGACTTCAGCGAAACAGGAACCCATCGAAACGACGCTCGAATCCAGGTTGATTTTCCAATCAGAAGCAGGAATAGTGAATTCGGTTCTGAAGTTCATGGGAAAGAAAAAAGGAAGGTCTCCAGCCTTTTTCTGAAAACCTTCCGGTTGATTATTCGGCGTATTCGCGGGCTCCAAAAATGGCACTACCTACGCGAATCAGCGTGCTTCCTTCCTGCAGGGCAGCTTCGTAATCACCGCTCATTCCCATGGAAAGTTCCTGCAACTGACAACGATCCGTCTGCGGAACCGTTGCCTTCATACGATCAAAAAACTGCTTCAATCCCCGGAATTCCATTCGTACCTGAATGTTATCTTCGGTATTCGAAGCCATTCCCATTAACCCTACAATCCGCACATTCTGTAAACCATTCAGAGCTTCTGAATGTAGGGCCGCCTCTGCCTCCTGAAAACTGAATCCAAATTTTGTTTCTTCGGTGGCAATATGAATTTGCAATAAGCAGTCAATCACCCGTTTAGCTTTTCCAGCCTGCTTGTTAATCTCCAGCAATAATTTGAAACTATCTACGGAATGAATCAAGGATACAAAGGGAGCAATCGGCTTGACTTTATTTGTTTGCAGGTGGCCAATCATGTGCCACTGGATGTCTTCGGGAAGTTGCTTCCACTTATCTACCATCTCCTGCACTTTGTTTTCTCCAAAAATTCGGGCTCCAGCTTCGTAAGCTTCACGAAGCGTTTCTACGGGGTGAGTTTTGGTAACGGCAATCAAACGAGCTGGATAACCAGCCATGTTTTTTTTAATTGTATTCAGATTTTCAGCTACGCTCATTCTATAATTGTTTCCACAAAAGTAGTGGTAAACTCGTCAACGGCCTACCACTTTTAGGGGACAACGTTAAATTTCTAATTCGGTTTTCCTGGATAAGTTGTTGACTTGTTCCGTCTTAGCCGTAGTTTTGTCTACCCGTACCTCCATTTTATTACAAACGCATGGAACCTTACGATTATACCCGCTCAACACCACAGAAAGACTCTGACAAAAAAAATTACTTCATTGCTGCCCTTGTTGTTATGGGTGGACTTGTGGCCATTCTGGGCTTCCTGTACTTTAACGAAAGGAATGAACGGGAGACGCTTTCGTCCCGGACAGTAGCTCAACAACGCGAGATCATCAAGACCAATACCAAGCTCGACTCCATATCGACGCAACTGGATGCTAAAATTGCTGAAATCCGTATGCTGGGTGGTAATATCGACGAGTTAATGCAACTGAAAACCAAACTCGAAATCGATAAACAAAACATCATAAACGCCACTGAAGCCGATATCAAAAAGTACGAAGCGAAGATCAAGGAATACAACGTAATTCTGGCCCAGAAGGACAAAGACATTGTTAAACTTCGGGAAGAAAACGGGCTCCTCACTACTCAAAATCAGGAACTGACTACCAATAACGAAGGACTGAAAACGGAAATCGAAAAGACCAAACAGTCTTACGGTGATTCGCTCAGCACCTTGAAGACTAATAATAAGGAACTGACTGATAAAATTAACATTGCTGCCGCTCTGAAAGCTCAGAACGTGATGGTGTATGCCATTAACTCGAACGGCAAGCAGCGGGAAAAAATCAAAGCGGATAAGATTGATCAGATTCGAATTGCTTTTGGTTTGGGCGATAATGCCCTGACCGAGAAAAACGAAAAGGAAATTTACGTACGAGTGCTGGATCCTTCGGGAGCTATTATTTCTGATATGGCGACGGGCTCCGGCACTTTTATGTATCAGAACAAGGAGATGATTTTTACCACCAAGAAAGACATTACCTACCAGGGCAATGGGCAGCAGGTGGATGTCATTTATAAACGTGGCATTCCATTCAAAAAGGGTAAACACCAGATTGAGCTGTTCTCGGAAGGCGTGAAAATTGGCGAAGGCACGTTTGAAGTGCGTAGCGGTTTGTTTTAAGTTCTTGTTCAATTCAGAAATGTCAAAGCTTCAACCTTTCCGGTTGAAGCTTTTTTTGACTTAAGTTATACCGTGTATCTGCGTTAATCTTCTCTCCTACAATTAATTATAAAATATTTAAGGGCAGCGTTTTATTATTATAGATAAAGTATGTACTTTTGCGGCTCGATTTTCGATTAATATTAATTTTTTCACATTTTCCGTACTAACACATGTCACAAAAACAGTACGAGACAGTATTCATCCTTACTCCCGTTTTGTCTGACGTCCAGACGAAGGATGCTGTCGACAAATTCAAAAAAATTCTTACGGATAACGGTTCAGAACTGATCCACGAAGAGTCTTGGGGCCTGAAAAAACTGGCTTACCCTATTCAAGGAAAAGGAACTGGCTTTTATTTCCTGGTAGAATTCAAAGCGAACCCAGACGTAATCGCTACTCTCGAAACAGAATACCGTCGTGATGAGCGAGTGATGCGTTTCCTTACTATCTCTCTGGACAAACACGCGATTGCTTACAACGAACGCAAGCGTAAAGGTCTGGTAGGTAAGAAACAAGAAGCTTCCGCTGAATAGTTAATCGTTAGTAGTTATTCGTTGCTGGTTGTTTGATCTAACAACTATCAACTAATAACCATCAACTAAAATCATTTCACGACCATGTCATTACAAAACGAACCTCTGGATAAAAACCAGAACCGCAAAAAATATGACCGCTTCAAGAAAGCCGGCATTAAATACATTGATTACAAGGATCCTAACTTCCTTCTCAAGTTATTGAATGAGCAAGGCAAGATTCTTCCCCGTCGTATTACTGGTACTACGCTGAAGAACCAACGCAAAGTAGCTCAGGCTGTGAAGCGTGCCCGTCACATTGGGTTATTACCATACGTTGGCGATTCTCTGAAGTAGTTGGCCGTTGTCTGTCTACAGTTTTCAGAAAAACTGACCACGGACAACCGAAAACTGGAAACTCATAAAACTCATTTAATTTAAAGAAATGGAAGTTATTCTCAAAACCGATATCGCGGGATTGGGTTATAAGAACGATTTAGTAGCAGTGAAAGCTGGCTACGGTCGTAACTACCTCATTCCCCAAGGATTCGCAGTAATGGCCAGCGAAGCCAACAAAAAATCCTTGCTGAAAACATTAAGCAAGCTGCTCACAAAGCCGAGAAACTGAAAAAAGATGCTGAAGAATTAGCAGCTTCTATCGGTGATCTGACGCTGGAAATTCCTGCTAAAGTAGGTGAAAGCGGACGTATCTTCGGTCGTGTAACGAACACTCAAATCTCTGACGCTCTGAAAGCAAAAGGTTTTGAAGTAGATCGTAAGAAAATCACGCTTGACTCTGAAGTTAAGTCACTCGGCGATTACTCTGCTACGCTTGATCTTCACAAAGAAGTGAAGCACAAAGTAGCTTTCGTTATCGTAGGCGAATAAGCTTTAGCTCTTCATATATGAAAGCCCCCACTGGTTTATACTGGTGGGGGCTTTCTGCGTTATATTTTTACCGGCAGTATTTTTATACTTTCATTCCAGATTTTCTTGGCTTCCTATGACTTATTGCTGCCAGCGAAAAAGCTGGCAGCGACATTTTAAGCAACGTAGTCCGGCCCGCTTTTAACCCACTTTCATCTCGGTTGCCGCTGCCAGCTCTTCTGCTGGCAGCATTTCTCCCCTTCCATTCCAAAGCTTCTCGGCTTCCTATTGACTTATTGGCTGCCAGCGAAAAAGCTGGCAGCGACATTTTAAGCAACGTAATCCGGCCCGCTTTTAACCCACTTTCATCTCGGTTGCCGCTGCCAGCTTTTCCGCTGGCAGCATTTCTCCCCTTCCATCTCAAATCTTCTCGGCTTCCCATAACCTAATTACTACCAGTAAAAACTAATCGAACCACGCTGGCCGTAGCATTGCTAAGCCCTAGACACACCTGGCCTTTTTAGTTAAAAAATTACGTTCATTCTTTGAAAGCTAATAAGTCTTTCTACCTTTGCCTCGCTGAAAAGCCAAACTTTAGGGGTGCCCGTTGAATTGGGCTGAGACATACCCTTTGAACCTGACCAGGTTAGGACCTGCGTAGGGAAAAGTGAGGATCTTACATTCTTTCTGGAAACATGTCCGTATGCACGGGTGTTTTCGTTGCTCTCCTCGCAAATTTTCTGTCTCCCCTGGGCTTGTGCTTTCATGCGACATGAAACGCATTATGACCGTATTTGTCAACAACCAAGCCGTTCTTACGCCAGAGGCTACGTCTCTGCGTTCGCTGTTGACGCAACTGGCCCTCGCCGAAAAAAAAGGCATTGCCGTTGCCGTTAACAATGCCATTGTTCCCCGTCTTGCCTGGGAACATTTTATCGTATCCGAGAACGAGAAAATCACCATTCTTCAAGCCACTCAGGGAGGTTAACATGAAAAACGAAAAACTGCCATCGCCCCAAACCATTACCCGTGCTCCACTGACAGGTTCACGGAAAGTCTATGTTCCCGGTACGCTGCATAACATTCAGGTAGCCATGCGGGAAATCACCCTTTCGGATACGGTTACGAATTTCAACGGCAAAGAAAGCCGACAACCCAATGCTCCCGTTACGGTCTATGATACCAGCGGCCCATACACCGATCCCAATGCTACTATTGATTTACAAAAAGGTCTACCCCGACTTCGGGAAGCATGGATTAAGGATCGGGCCGACGTTGAACAACTGGATTCTTTTTCTTCAGCATACTGCAACGAACGATTAGCGAACCGTAGCCTGGATGCTCTGCGTTTTGAGCATATCCGATTACCTTTAAAGGCTAAAAAAGGGCTAAATGTCAGCCAGTTACATTATGCCAAACAGGGAATCATTACTCCCGAAATGGAATACATCGCCATTCGGGAAAACCAGCGAATTGAACAGCAGGAAGCCTCTCTGAAGCACCAGCATCCGGGCAACAGTTTCGGAGCGAATACGCCACAAAAGTTCATTACTCCCGAATTTGTCCGTCAGGAAGTTGCTGCCGGACGGGCGGTTATCCCGTCCAACATTAACCACCCGGAAAGCGAACCGATGATTATTGGCCGCAATTTTCTGGTGAAGATTAATACCAACATTGGTAACTCCGTAGTTAGCTCCAGCATTGAAGAAGAAGTAGAAAAAGCAGTCTGGAGTTGTCGGTGGGGTGGTGATACGCTCATGGACTTATCGACGGGAAAAAATATTCACGAAACCCGCGAATGGATTATTCGCAACTGCCCCGTACCCGTGGGAACGGTTCCCATTTATCAGGCTCTGGAAAAAGTAAATGGAAAGGCCGAAGACCTTACCTGGGAGATTTTCCGGGATACACTCATCGAGCAAGCCGAGCAAGGCGTGGATTACTTTACCATTCATGCGGGTGTATTACTTCGCTATATTCCCCTGACTGCCAAGCGAGTAACGGGTATCGTATCCCGTGGGGGTAGTATTCTGGCGAAATGGTGTCTGGCTCACCACAAAGAGAATTTTCTCTACACTCATTTTGAAGAAATCTGCGAGATTATGAAGGCGTATGACGTTTGTTTTTCGCTCGGCGACGGCTTACGGCCCGGTTCGATTGCAGATGCTAATGATGCGGCTCAGTTTGCTGAACTGGAAACCCTCGGGGAATTAACCAAAATTGCCTGGAAACACGACGTTCAGGTGATGATTGAAGGTCCCGGTCACGTGCCCATGCACCTCATCAAAGAGAACATGGACAAGCAATTGGAACATTGTCACGAAGCTCCTTTCTATACCCTCGGCCCGCTGACAACGGATATTGCTCCGGGTTATGACCACATTACCTCGGGTATTGGTGCTGCCATGATTGGCTGGTTTGGTACGGCCATGCTGTGTTACGTAACCCCCAAAGAACACCTGGGCTTACCCAATAAAAAGGACGTGAAAGATGGGGTGATTACCTATAAAATTGCCGCTCACGCCGCCGACTTAGCCAAGGGACATCCGGGGGCTCAATACCGGGACAATGCCTTGAGTAAAGCTCGCTTTGAGTTCCGCTGGGAAGATCAGTTCAATCTTTCACTGGACCCCGATACTGCTCGCGAATTCCACGACGAAACGCTTCCCGCCGAAGGAGCTAAACTCGCCCACTTCTGCTCCATGTGCGGACCCCATTTCTGCTCAATGAAGATTACGCAGGAAGTACGGGCCTTCGCCGAACAGCACGAGATTGAAGGGGAAGAGGTTTTCGATAAAGCCATGAAGATCAAATCTGAAGAGTTCGTTCAGCAGGGCGGCGAAATTTACTTATGATCCAGACCGAACGACCTTACGTATTAAGCATAGCCGGGCTCGATCCCAGTGCCGGGGCCGGAATTCTGGCGGATGTCAAGGTTTTTGAAGCTCAGCAAACCTATGGTCTCGCGGTTGCTACGGCTCTCACGATTCAGCACGATGCTTCGTTTCGGAAGGTCCATTGGGTTAGTCTGGAAGAAATCATTGCTCAATGTGAGCCGCTTTTTGAACGCTATCCGATTCAGGTGGTGAAGATTGGATTAATCGAATCGATGTCGGTTCTGTCGGGACTACTGGATTGGTTAGTCCTTCAAAACCCAAAGATTATCCTCCTCTGGGATCCCATTTTGAAGGCTTCGGCGGGGTTTGATTTTCATCGGTTAACACTGAATGAACTGGTACCCATTCTGCAAAAGCTGACGGTAATTACACCCAACATTCCCGAAATACAGCAGATTACTGGAGAACAGGACCCTCAGAAAGCGGCTCAAACATTGAGCAATTACTGTAACGTTTACCTGAAAGGCGGGCATAGTTCTTCCGAAAATGGGCAGGTGACCGATTACCTATTTGACATCCATCAAACGGTAATCGCGTATCCCGCTCCTTTTATTCCAAACGGCGAGAAACATGGCAGCGGTTGTGTCCTGTCAGCGGTTCTGGCAACTGGTTTAGCCAAAGGGTTTTCGCAAAAAGAAGCTAGTGCCAGGGCACGATTATACATGGATCGCTACCTCGCCAGCACGCCTTATTTATTAGGTTTTCACGAGACAATCGTATGACTATAAGCCGATTACATTACATCGTCACCACTCCCGAACAGGCCGAGCAAGCCTGTTCGGCGGGGGGGAACTGGATTCAGCTTCGGCTGAAAAATAAACGTTACGAAGATTGGAAAGCAATTGCTCTGGAAACCCAGGCCGTTTGCCATTCCCATCAATCCCGGTTGATTATTAACGATAATACTCATCTGGCGGGTGAAATTGGCTCTGACGGATTGCATTTGGGCAAAGAGGATATGTCCCTTACCCAAGCCCGTCAATTACTAGGTACGGAAATCATTATCGGCGGAACAGCTAATACGCTGGAAGATATTCTGATGCATGCCGAGGCGGGAGCCAACTACATTGGTCTGGGACCTTTCCGGTTTACAAAGACCAAAGAAAAACTGAGTCCCATTCTTGGATTAGCTGGGTATGAGTCTCTTATGAAAGCGTTGCAGCAGCGTTCCATTACCATCCCCGTCATTGCCATCGGAGGGATTACCCTGGCAGACGTTCCTGCCTTGCTGGACACGGGCCTTTATGGAATTGCTGTTTCTTCGGCGATTACTCAGGCTGTCAATCCTGCTGAACAAACCCGATTATTCATCCAAAGTTGCCTATCTCATGAATCAACCCCTGATTATCGCTGATCGTACGTTTCAATCCCGGCTTTTTACCGGAACGGGAAAATTCGGTTCGGTTCAACTCATGCAGGAAGCACTGGCGGCCTCGGGTACAGAACTGGTTACCGTGGCTCTGAAACGGGTAGATGCGGGTAACGCTGAAGATGAAATGTTAACCCACCTGCCCGATGCTCATTTGTTGCCCAACACTTCCGGCGTTCGCACAGCACGGGAAGCCGTTTTCGGGGCTCAAATGGCTCGTGAAGCTCTGGAAACGAATTGGTTAAAGCTGGAAATCCATCCCGATCCTAAATATTTATTACCCGACCCCATTGAAACGTTAAAGGCTGCCGAAGAACTGGTAAAGCTGGGTTTTGTCGTCTTGCCTTACATCCACGCCGACCCGGTTTTATGCAAGCGGCTGGAAGAAGCAGGCGTCGCCGCAGTTATGCCTTTGGGGGCTCCCATCGGAACCAATAAAGGCTTACGCACACTCGATTTTCTGGAAATCATTATCGAACAAAGCAACGTTCCGGTGGTAGTGGATGCGGGTTTGGGAGCTCCCTCTCACGCTGCCGCCGCCATGGAATTGGGTGCCGATGCTGTACTGGTGAATACGGCCATTGCCGTCTCCGAACAGCCCGTGCGAATGGCTCAGGCTTTCAGAATGGCCGTAGAAGCCGGACGCACGGCTTATGAAGCCCGACTGGCCTCGACTTCTGTCTATGCTCATGCCAGCAGTCCTCTAACGGCTTTTCTGGATGAATTGTAGAACCACGCTCTAAACGATTGAAACATGATGTTTAAAACCTGGTTTGATCATTATCACTGGGATACGGTTACTCAGGAAATTCAGGATACGAAACCGAGACGCGTGGAGCAAGCCTTAGCCGCTAAGAAACGTTCGGTTGAGGATTTTAAAGCCCTGATTTCTCCGGCGGCTCTGGCCTACCTGGAACCGATGGCTCAGCTCAGTCATCAGCTAACCCAGAAGCGTTTTGGCAAAACCATTCAGCTTTATGCTCCCTTGTATTTGTCCAACGAGTGTCAGAACATCTGCACCTATTGTGCCTTTAGTCTGGATAATAAAATCCGCCGCAAAACGCTGACGGACGAGGAGATTCTACGGGAAGCCGCAGCCATCAAAGAGCTGGGCTATGAGCATGTGCTTCTGGTAACGGGCGAAGCTAATCAGACGGTTGGAGTTCCCTACCTTAAAAATGCCATCCGATTATTGCGGCCCCATTTTGCTAATATTTCGATGGAAGTTCAGCCACTTGATCTTGAAGAATATCAGGAGTTAATAGTCGAAGGGCTGCACACGGTTCTGGTTTACCAGGAAACGTATCACGAGGAAACGTATAAAACGCACCATCCTAAAGGCAAAAAGTCTAACTTTCATTATCGGCTTGCAACTCCCGACCGGTTGGGCCAGGCGGGAATTCACAAGATTGGCCTGGGAGCATTACTAGGCCTTGAAGACTGGCGGACGGATAGTTTTTTTACCGCTTTGCATTTACAATACCTCGAAAAAACGTACTGGCAGAGTAAGTATAGTATTTCTTTTCCCCGCCTCCGTCCCATCCAGTTGACGGATCATTTTCAGACGTTTAAATCCTGCATGAGCGACAAGGAACTGGTGCAGTTAATCTGTGCCTATCGCTTATTCAATGAAGACGTCGAGTTATCGTTGTCAACCCGCGAAACACCACGTTTTCGGGATCACCTGGTCAAGCTGGGCATTACACACATGAGTGCCGGATCGAAAACGAACCCCGGTGGATACGTTGTCGAACCTGAATCGCTGGAGCAGTTTGAAATCTCCGATGAACGTACCCCCGCTCAGATCTCATCCGTCATTTTAAATCAGGGGTACGTACCCGTCTGGAAAGACTGGGACCCTTCATTCGTATGAATCAGGAAGAATTAGAACGATACAATCGCCACATCCGCCTGCCCGAGATTGGGTTACAAGGACAAAAACTACTCAAACAAGCCCGCATCGTGGTTATAGGGGCGGGCGGTTTAGGCTGTCCTGTTTTGCAGTACTTAACAGCCGCGGGCGTGGGCACGATTGGGATTATTGATGGAGATACGGTTTCCCTGAGCAACCTGCAACGTCAGATTCTTTTCTCACCCGAACACATCGGTCAGTCAAAAGCTGAGACGGCGGCTCATGTATTACGTCAGCAGAATCCACATATTGAGGTGATTGCTCATCCCGTATTTCTAAACGCAGCGAATGCATTAACCCTCCTCGGAAACTATGACATTATCGTCGATGGTTCGGACAATTTTGCGACGCGTTACCTGGTTAATGATGCCTGTGTCCTTTTGAATAACCCACTGGTCTTTGGCTCCATTTTTAAATTTGAAGGACAAGTCAGTGTGTTTAATTACCGGGGCGGCCCTACGTATCGCTGCCTATACCCCGAACCCAGCGAACTTGAAGCCTGTAGCGTGGTGGGTGTGCTGGGGGTATTACCGGGTATCACGGGCTGCCTAATGGCGAATGAAGTCATTAAGTTGATCACGAATATAGGCGAACCCTTAAGCGGCACGTTGCTCTGTTTTAATACCCTACAGTTCAGTTTTTCAACGTTTTCATTCGAGTTAAATCCTGAAAATCTTCGGATTACTGCATTACAAGACGCTTCCCAAACTTGCGAAGCAGTTATTTCAGAATTAACCGTTTCAGAATTCTGGCAATGGATGAATCAGGATGATAAACCTTTTTTACTGGATGTTCGCGAAGCAGAAGAATACGAACGGGATAATCTGGGAGGAGCGTTAATTCCACTAGCCGAACTTGCGGTTCGTTACCACGAACTTCCCGCTCACCAAACGATTATTGTGCATTGCCAATCTGGAATACGCAGCAAAAAAGCGGTTCAGTTATTACAAGAAAAGGGCTTTACCCAAGTGCATCATCTCAGTGGAGGACTGCATGCCATTCGACAATTACAGCTTTAATTGTTGACGTAATTCTCGCAAAGCATTCGCTGGATTTTCATTGTTCCATAAACTTCCCATCAAGGCGGCTCCATCAAATCCTGACCGTTGTACGGCGGCGATATTACCTTGATGAACGCCTCCTAAAGCAACAATCTTAGGCAGGTTTTCACCTTCGGAACGAAGCTTTTTTAGTTGATATTCAATTGCTGTTAAGGAAAGAACCGGTCCATACCCGGGTTTGCTGATACTCTCGAAAACGGGACTGTAAAAAACCAGATCCACTTTATTAGTCCACAACGGCCAGTCAGATAATTGATGAATGCTGGTAGAAAAAGCCCGCTGATTTACAGGTAATACCTGTTGATCTTTTTCTTTCAAATGCCAGAGGTAACTCGTTGGCTGTGAAGAAGCCAGTAGAATTTTATTCGAGTGATGAATCGGCGGTGGCTGCGTTAGTACATCCGTTTTTCGCCAATACAGGTAATCCAGCCCCTCCGACCACAATTCTTCAATTATGTTTTGATCTGTTACTGAATCGGGAGTGATGGCTACGCATAAAAAAGAATCCATATCAGCTAAATTTCAACGTAAGTAGTATCTGTTTCGATCCTTTCGTTACCCGCCATTCGCTCGTAGTTCGTTGCTCTACGTCAAAATTTTCGTTCACCAAAAGAGCCTCATAAAAACGAACTGAAACGGATTGTAAAGGCTTTTGCAGTATTTTCTTTTCCAGAAAAGAAAGCAATAATAATCCCGGTACAATCGCCAGATTCCCCGTATGAATAGGGTTATCATCGCCCGTTTCCTCCAGATAATTTAAAACCTGTTCTTCAGAAAAGCTATACGTTCCTGCGTGCGGGATCGGGTCTTGTTCTTTCGGGATAATGGGTAATAAAACTACTTTTAATTGGTCATGAGTCAGCGATTCGGTAATAACCGCCGCTTTCATCTGGTTTGGGAAGTTACGCCATTGCAAGCCCATCGTGCCACCCTCTTTCGTACTTATTTCAAGGGTCGCCAGGGCGTAATTCCATAATGCGGGCAAACGATATTTTTTTAGTACCGCCGCTATTGCTATCGCTGTCGATTCCATGTTTTATACACAAAAGCCCGACTTGTCAAGTACACAAGCCGGGCTTTTCACGTATGGTTTGAAGCTTATTTCGCTGCTAAAGATTCCTGAAATTCTTTCCAGGTAGGCAAAATCTGATCTTTGGCTGAAACAATCGGGGCTTCGATGCCGTATTTCTCAAATTCCCAGTCAATGCCTAATTCGGGATCGTTCCATAACAAACCTGATTCGGCTGCTTTGTTATAGAGGTTGGTGCACTTGTACATGAACGTCGCCTCTTCCAAAGCGATAAACCCATGAGCAAAGCCGCCGGGAACCCAAAGCATGTTACCAAGAGCCGAATCCAGTAAAAATTTTTCGTGCTGTCCAAACGTTGGAGAATTCGGACGAATGTCAACTACAACATCCAGCACTTTTCCCTGCGTACAACGCACTAATTTCCCCTGAGCATAAGGTTCATGCTGACAGTGTAGACCACGCAAAACGCCTTTTTTAGACCAAGAATGGTTATCTTGTACAAATTGGCTGGCTGAAGGAAGGCCCACCTGTTGAAAAACTGGTTCATTGAACGACTCCCAAAAAAGCCGCGTTCATCTTCAAAAATTCGGGGAAATAACTCAACCAATCCGGTTAGCTGGCCAGGACGAAATTCCATGCAAAGTATAAAAGGGTTGCGTGTTAAAGAATAGCGAGACAATTTTGCTGGACAAAAATAGGGATTTCCTCATGCTCCATCGGTTTTTGTTGATGAAAGTTTATTTTTTAGCTTTCATTATTCATCCGTTCCAGCTCGATATCTCTGGTTTCCTAACTGAACTTTCGATTTAACTATCCCTACTACCCGTGACTCGTTCCGAACTTTTTGCCCAGATCAAATCTAAATCTTCTTACTTGTGCGTAGGCTTAGATACCGATATTCAAAAAATCCCGGCTCACCTACGCTCGGAGTCGGATCCGATTTTTGCATTCAATCGGGCCATTATTGAAGCGACGCATCACTACGCTGTTGCGTATAAGCCCAATCTGGCTTTCTACGAAGCCATGGGACCTCGGGGCTGGGAGAGCTTGCAGAAAACGCTGGAAATTATTCCCAAAGAATGTTTTACCATTGCCGATGCCAAACGCGGAGACATTGGAAATACGTCTGGACTGTATGCCCGTGCGTTCTTCGATAAAGAAGCATCGGGGCTGGATTTCGATTCCGTAACGGTAGCTCCTTACATGGGAGAGGATTCCGTAAAGCCCTTTCTGAATTTTCCGGGCAAATGGGTCATTCTGCTGGCCTTAACTTCAAATGCCGGAAGCAGCGATTTCCAGCGTCTGGAAGTTAAAAATGCAGAAGCAATTCATTCCAGAGCATTGTTTGAACAAGTTTTGATGACTTCCCAGAACTGGGGTAACCGCGATCAGTTGATGTATGTCGTAGGGGCAACGCAAGCTCATCAATTACAGCGAATTCGTGAATTAGTACCCGAGCATTTTCTGCTGGTTCCCGGCGTTGGTGCTCAGGGTGGCAGCCTGGAAGAGGTTTCCAAGTACGGCATGAATCGTCAGTGCGGACTACTCGTTAATTCCTCGCGTGCCATTATTTACGCCTCCTCAGGTACGGACTTCGCTGAACGGGCCGCCGTCGAAGCTCGTCTGGTACAGCAGGAAATGGCGAAGTATCTAAACGAATATCTTAACTAGAAAACGTTGGGGTCTTTACTCAAACAATGGAGTCAGCAAACGGAAAAACAAAAACGCCGTTTCTGGTTTCTCTTTGTTATTGGTATTGAGTTACTTACCGTTGTCATGTGGTGGGGCAAACGCCCCATCCCACCCGATTACATTACTTACGCCCGCATGGCTGACGTATTAGCCAGTGGGCAAGGGTACCTGGATCAGGGGCAGGCTTTTACTTTTTTTCCTCCGGGTTATCCAATCTTTCTCATGGTAATTCACGCTCTGGCGGATGTTTTTTCGCTGGACCGTACCCTGACGGTTATTGGCATCGATTTGCTGATAGGTGCTTTCTCCTTACTTTATTTTCGAAAAATTGCCCGTCACTTTCTTCCAGAAGTATCCGCTGAAATCGCAACGTTGCTCTGGGCGACTTATCCCATTCAGCTCCTTCTGTATACGCAACCTAACAGCGAAATTCCTTTTCTGCTGACCTTTCTCGCAGCCCTGAGCCACTACCTGACTTATCTAAGAAAAGGTCAGGTAACGCAAATGGCTATCGGCGGATTTTGGTTAGGGATTTCCTGCCTGCTTCGTCCGATTACCCTCTATCTAGCTGTCATTTTAGTGATTTATGTACTTTGGTACAACTACCAGCAGGTCAACAGACGTCATTCTCTCGGAACAGCCATAGCCCTTTGGCTTTCAGGATTTTGTCTAACCGTATTACCTTGGGAATTGTATGTCTATCATTACAATCACGAATGGATCATGGTGCAGGGAAAATCCGTTCTTGCCATTTACGAAGGCTTAATTTTCGGCCATAAAGCGTATCACGGCTCGCCTATTTCGGTTCCGAAAGACTTGTATGATTTCATGGACAAAGTTGCCTCTGCCCCTCCTACCTTACCTTCTCTTTTCCAGAAAGTAACGGAAGCTCAACCGCTGGTTTTATTGCAGTTACTGGGGTATAAACTTTTGAGAAGCTGGTACGGCCTCTGGGATAACCCGAATGAAAAATCAGTGATGGTTCTTCAGTTTCTGTACCTGATTCCGGCCACCGCAGGAATAATTCGAAGCTTCTCCCGTCGTTATTTTTCCTGGTTTTTCTTCATTCCCCTGCTTCTGATTTTGTATTACTGGGGCACTACCCTTATCATTATTCCTCTGCTGCGATACATGATTCCGGCCATGCCCTTCGTGATGCTTTACATCGCTTTTCTCTTCGTTAAAAAACCTACAATACCTGCCGAATCACGTTCTTAATATTGAGCTCTACAATATCAACCATGCTGTTACATTTCAGATACAGCTTGTTTTTGTAATGATCCGCCAGTCCCTTTTTTAGCTCCATAATATTAGCCTCTGTCGATAAGGGATGACGATTGGCCACATCACGTAGATGAGCCAGCCGATGCCTTTCGCTTCGTATGCGGTGGATTAACATGGAGCGTTCTTCCTGTTGGTACTGCCAGACGGTTTTGTCGGTAAGGTGCTCCATCGCGAGCTTTACGTAAGGATAGTTTTCCTTGAAAAACTGTGGCATATACACCCGCCGGTTCCCTTCGTAAAACTGCTGGTCAAAGTCGATGCAACGAATACGAAACTGAAAATCATCAAAATCGGGCGTGATTTGCCAAACGAAATTATACGAACGCATATCGCCCAACAGCATAATCAGGCAGCGTTCGTTAAACTTCACAAACTCCTTCGCAATTCGAATCGGGTTATACTCAATTTTGAGCATGTATTTCTGTGGGAATACATCGCCGGGAATTCCCGCAATGTGCTCTTCTACGAGAGTCGTATGATCAACCAGGTAATTAACGTCATTGGGCGATAACGTATGTTCCAGTTCCAGTCCGTAAATCCGGGAGGCATCCGCCTTTTTGACGTAGAAATAATCATAAACATCATTGAGTCGATTCACAATCCGAACCCGAAACGGATGCGTATTACCGAACGTACAGTAATCAATCCGGTCGATGTACTTGTGTTCGACAATGTGAAGATTACCCGAGGTATTGAGCATCGCATAAATTTTCTTCAGTCCCTTATGGATGCGATCAATGTCATACGAAGGATAAATGGGAGTCTCCCACAGCGTATCTTTTCCGTGTTTGTCAACCAGTGGAATAGACTCCTGAAAGTTCATCAAATCCGCATAACCCAAAGGTAACTTCGCCTCCCGCTGATACGTATGCAAGTACTTATGCAACTCCTGACTAATAGGAAACAGGGGTTTCTTTTTATGAATAACAACGTCTTCCTTCATGATTTTTGTTGATCATTCGCTCACGAATAAGCCTTAGTTTTTTTAATTCACCTTTCGTTCAGGCTTATTTCAGGTATTCTTTTATCTAATTCAATAGGCTACTTAAAACAGCAATCCTATCCAAAACCACATCAATAACTACCATTCAGAAATAGTATACTACTCATTGGCTCCTACCTTAGCTACAAATGAATGTAATAAACGTAAGAGCATAGCTCAGGCTTTTAACCAAACCAAGCCTTTTATGCCTGGTTTGGTTGCCATTCCATACAAAGACTTTGCTAAAAAAAATACCCGCTTGCCTAGTTTAATTTGTAAATCACGGCTTGCCAAGGGAGAAGTGCAATGGTATTGTTTGTAATGGTCGGTTTGGTGGGTAGGTTATTGATTTCTACGGTTGAAACCCGCATCGCTTTCGGGATGGTCACTTGGGAGGTAACGTCGCTGAAGTTTAACACAACCAGGAGTTTATGATTTCCTTCGATGCGGGTATAGGCGTAGATATTAGGATTGTTTTCATCCACAACTGTATAGTCGCCATACACCAAGACTTTGTTGTCTTTCCGGAACTTTACCATTTGCCTGAAATAATTGACACAACTTTCCGGATTGTTTTCCTGGTTTTGCAAATTGATTTCCTTATAGCTGTTACCCACCCTGATCCAGGGCTGGCTGGTCGAAAATCCAGCATTGTCTCCATCGTTCCACTGAAAAGGCGTGCGTGAATTGTCCCGGCTGTATTTAATGTTTTTTTGCATGAACGCCGCTAGGTCACCGCCTTGACTTTGTTGGTATTTGTATTCATTAATGGTCTGGATGTCTTTAAATTCCGAAATGTCCTTAAATCCGGCATTCGTCATACCAATTTCGTCGCCATTGTAAATGTAAGGCGTGCCCCGCATAGTGAGCAGAAATGTAGAAATCAGCTTGGCGGATGCCTCCCGATATTGCTCAGAAGGATTGCCGATGCGGTCAATAACTCTGGATTGGTCGTGGTTGCCCATGAATATGGATAGCCAGCCGTCATTTTGAAATTCTTTGTCCCATTTGGTGAAGGTTTTCTTCAGCTTCAGCATACTATAATCGGGACTGGAAGACACGTCTACCGCATCGAATGCGTAGGCCATATTCAATTCCTTTCGTTGGGTATCCACCAGATCGTGGGCGTCCTGCATGTTTCGTCCCGCCCCCTCGGCCACGCTCATCAAGTTGTATTTGGCGTACACCTCCTTATGCATTTCTTGGAGATAATCGTGTATGGGAGGCACCATAGCGTAGAACTGGACGAAGTTGGAAGCATTCAGTCCTTCAAATACGGGAAACGAAGTGTCCTTCACACAGAACTGGAAGGCATCCATACGAAAACCGTCCACCCCCTTATCGGCCCAGAATTTCATGATGTCGTACACCTCTTTTCTTAAATCCGGGTTACTCCAATTGAGATCGGGCTGTTTGCGGGAGAAATAATGCAAGTAATAGGAACGGGTCAGCGTATCGTATTTCCAGGCATCGTGGTTTACGTCAAACAAGCTGTAACGGTAAGGGGGCGTACCTTTTTCCTCCGGCCACCAGTGGTAATAGTTACGATATTTGCTGTCTCTTGAACTTCGGGCCTGGCGAAACCACTCGTGCTCATCACTGCTATGGTTGACGACCAGGTCCATAACGAGCCGCATGCCACGCTCATGCATTCCCTCTAACATCTGATCAAAATCCTTCATGGTACCGAACTCTTTCATGATGTTGCGGTAGTCGCTGATGTCATAGCCATTGTCGTCATTGGGGGAGCTGTAGATGGGATTGAGCCATACAACGTCAACGCCCAGACTTTTCAGGTAATTCAGTTTTTCGGTAATTCCCTTCAAATCACCGACCCCATCACCATCCGAATCCTTAAAACTCCTGGGGTACAATTGATAGACAACCGCTTCTTTCCACCATTTCCGTTGTTTACTGTAATTTTTGTTCAATTGAGCCTGTGCATGCAGCATTCCCATCATCCAGATTATGGTAACTAGTTGAATTGTTTTCTTTATCATACAGCAAGTAATTGTATATTTAAAAGGCAAAAAAATATCACTAAAGTGAAAATATACATACAGCTTTTCAATATACAGTCATAAATCGTGTAATACCGTAAAAACACATCAGATGGGTATATTCATCCATATTTTTACCGTTCAAACCTACTAAGTAAGCCTACAACAAAAGGCAAGTTCCGTAGTAGTTAAAGCTGTTGGCTGAGGATAACTGTAATTACTCTTGTAGGACGGGTTGAAGCTCTAATGACTTTTGAGGTAGCAACAAGCGGCGGCTTGATTGCCCTGGAAAACTTAGCCACCCGCATGAGGTTACTAATGACCTGAGTATCGGTACGTTTAGTGCGTTCAGCCCCTGCATTCGTGTTTATTTTTAACCCCCAATTATCCAGAAATCGGACTACCTATTGCGGTAATAAATGTCCCTGGTAAATTCTTTAAGGCAAGTATATTTTTTGTCTAGCAATTTAGATATTACTCTGATTTTAAATACTTTAGCTTTTCAATTCCCTACATAAATCAGGTTAATTGATATTTATTAAAACCAGATTCAAAATTATTAGTTATTACCCTGTTAACAGATGGTAATAATTCGTTCGAATTTATTACGCTGTCATTACTAATCCTTTTTCATTTTCACTATAAACTTATCTGTTTCATGGTACATCTGTACAGAGGCATCCGCCAGTTGGGTGCCGTAGTGACACTTGCCGCTTTGGTTTCTCTGCAATCATGCATGGACCACCGGACTCCTCCGTCACCACTTCCCAACCAGATTTTCTATGGTTTAACTACCGACAACCAGTTACAGCAAATCAGCACGTTGTCACCCAATGCTCCGCTTCGCTCCTTCAAGGTGGCAGTGCCCGACGGTGAAAAAGTATTAGCTATTGACTTCCGTCCGGCAACGGGTCAATTATATGCAGTGACCAATGCCAGCAAGCTTTATACCATTAACCTCGCTTCGGACGGTTCAGCGGGAAGAGCCACGCTAGTAAAGGCTTTATCTACAGCCATTAACGGTACTGAAGTTGCTTTTGATTTCAATCCCACAGTAGACCGAATTCGCCTGGTTACTAATACCGGCCAGAACTTACGTTTACACCCTGAGACGGGTGATGTAGCAGCCATCGACGGTACTATTAACGGTGTTTCTGGAGCCACGATTACAGCTGCTGCTTATACCAACAGCCGTGCCGGAGTTACCACGACCACGTTGTATGACATTGATCCCGTAACCGACCGTTTGTATAAGCAGGACCCTCCGAACAATGGTACGCTTGTTCCCGTGGGTTCGCTGGGCTTAAACGTTGAAGCCGTGGGTGGTTTCGATATTTCTCCCGACAACTCGTTCACCTTGGCTTCCGTAAAAGTGGAGGGGAAATGGGAAATTGCCCAGGTGGATGTGGGCAATGGCAGCCTGAAAAAGCTGGGCGATCTGGATCGTGAATTACTCGGTATTGCTTTAGTACCCCAACCCGTAGCGTATTCTATCGATGCAGTTACCTATGAATTGCTGATTTTTGATCCTGCCAACGCCAGTGCCGTGACAACTAAAGCCATCACAGGTCTTCAAACGGGCGAACGTGTGCTGGGCATTGACTTCCGCCCAGCGACGGGCCAGTTATATGCTTTGGGTAGTAACAGCCGGATTTACGTAATCAATACGTCTTCTGGAGCCGCAGCTCCCGTAGGTTCTGGTGCTTTAAGTGTTGCCTTACAGGGAACAGATTTCGGTTTTGATTTCAACCCGGTAGCCGACCGCATTCGAATCATTAGTAACACGGGTCAGAATTTACGGGTTGAACCTTCTACGCTGGTAGCAACAGTTGATGGTACGATCAATCCTGGTACGCCTTCGGTAACGGCTTCTGCTTATACTAATAACTATGCTGGAGCTACCGCAACAACGTTGTACAACTTCGATACCAACACGGATATACTCTATCGTCAGGTTCCTCCTAATGATGGAACGCTGGTTCCTGTAGGTCCTTCTGGAGTGGACGCTTTAGGTAATAATGGGTTTGACATTGGGGGCACTACGGGTATGGCTTATGCCATTCTTCAGTCAGGAGGCAGCACGCTGCTTTACAAAGTTGACCTTACGACGGGTAAAGCTACGCAGGTTTCTGCTCCGCTAAAATCTGCCCGCGGCTTTGCCTTAGGACTTGGTTTTTAAGTTTTGTGTTTTTGATAAATAAAAAGGTACGGTGCATTTGGGCCGTACCTTTTTTGTTAGGCTAAAAACATAATAACTGCCTGCTTTTGAGTGGCAGCTTCGACGTAAAAATCTTTCAGGTGATCGAATCCCCGAAGAAGGTAACTTTTCGCTTCTGGTGCTTCCCAGTTTCCAGGATAAATACCCAGATCATTCATTACTCCTGCATTATACCGATCCATCAGAATTTCATTCGTGATTAAACGTAACATCTGATGGGCCCGAATAACCTCTGTGCTCGTCAGGTAACGTGGGGCAACTGTTGCAGTCGGCAATGCTACTTCCAGGGATTTTCTACCCGTAATGACCGTAGTAAATGGCTCGGTTAAAGCTTCTTCAAAGGGCTTTCCAGTCATCAAAAACACAATTCCTTCCCAGGATTTTTTTATGCTCGTAAATTCTCCTTTTGTAAAGATGGTACTGGCATGATCCAGATCTTCTACTAATGGATTACGTTCACTGACTTTGCCATTAAGCTGATAATCTTTTAAACGTGCTTCACTGACGCGAAGCAAAAAGAGATTCATGCTCATAAAAATAAGGTTACTAACCGATCAGATCAGATGAACTGATACGAGTGTTTTGGATTATTCTTTCATTAATGAATACAAACATAGCTCTATAACTTGTCAATCCGTCTACCGCTTTTTCCATGAGCGGTTTGGTAAAACACGGTTTCCTTAGCAAATTCGTTATTTGTTTTACCTAACATCAATAGACTATGAAACTTAAACAACTCCCTCTGCTGTTAAGTCTGGCGGCTAGTCCCTCGCTGATTCACGCTCAGGGCCCTAACGCTACTGTTAAGTCTGTACCTATGGAAGAAAATCCTCTTTTACAGGCGTTTAAAACTCCTTTTGAAACGCCCGCTTACGATAAAATCAAAGTAGAACACTTCATCCCAGCCATTCAGGAAGGCATGAAGCAAGGTCGGAAAGACATTGATATCATCATTTCTAACGCGGCAAAGCCCACTTTTCAGAACACCATCGTGGCTCTGGAAAATGCCGGAGAATTGCTAAGCCGCGTAACCCCCATTTTATTCCACTTGAACAGTGCGGAAACAACACCCGAAATCCAGAAAACGGTTCGTGAAGCTTCGCCGCTGTTAACGGATTACAGCAATGATATTTCGCTGAATGATAAGCTCTTTGCCCGGGTAAAAGCCGTCTGGGATGAACGCGACAAGCTGAAACTCAACAAGGAAGATCAGATGTTGCTGGAGAAAACCTACAAGGGTTTTGCCCGCAGTGGTGCGAACCTTTCGGAAACCGACAAAAACAAGCTTCGCGAAATTAATAAGGAGTTATCGCAGTTATCCATCGAGTTTAACGAGCATAACCTCGCGGAAACGAATGAATACAGCCTTGTGGTAACCGACGAAAAACGTCTTTCTGGGTTGCCTGACTTCGTAAAAGAAGCCGCCAAAGCAACGGCGAAGAAGATGAATAAAGAAGGTTGGGTATTTACGCTTCAGGCTCCCAGCTACGGCCCGTTCATGCAATACGCCGACGACGCAGCTTTGCGGAAAGAACTTTGGTTAGCGTATAATAAACGCGGTTTTAAAGGCGACAAAAACGACAATCAGGAAATCATCCAGAAAATTGTAAAGCTGCGTTACGAAAAAGCCAAGCTTCTAGGCTATAAAACCTGGGCGGATTACGTGCTGGAAGAACGCATGGCAGAAAATCCGGCGAAGGTGATGGAGTTTGAGAAAAACCTGCTGAACTACGCCAAACCCGCAGCCGAACGGGAAATCAAGGAATTAACTGAATTTGCCAGAAAACAGGGATATGCTGAACCCGTTCTTCAACGTTGGGATGCGGGTTACTACGCGGAAAAACTGAAGAAAGAGAAGTACTCGATTAATGACGAATTACTGAAGCCTTACTTCAAACTTGAAAACGTTCTGGAGGGTCTGTTCACGCTGACGAATAAGTTGTACGGCCTGACTTTCAAGGAACGTAAAGATATTCCAACCTGGAATGAAGAAGTAAAAACCTATGAAATTCTGGACGACAAAGGCCAGTTATTAGCCATTTGGTACGGTGATTACTTCCCCCGCCCCGGCAAACGGGCTGGAGCCTGGAATTCGGGCACGCGTTCGCAGCATTTTGCCAATGGGAAAGACGTTCGTCCGCACGTATTGAACGTGTGTAATTTCACCCGTCCTACCGAAACGACGCCTTCCTTACTGACTTTCCGGGAAGTGGAAACACTTTTCCACGAATTCGGTCATGCCCTACACGCCATGAGCTCACACGTGAAGTATGACGCCCTGAGCGGAACCAGTGTCTCTTGGGATTTCGTTGAGTTACCCAGTCAGTTCATGGAGAATTTCTGCCTTGAACCAGAAGTACTGAAACTCTTTGCCAAGCACTACCAAACGGGAGAAGTTATTCCGCAGGAATATATTGAGAAACTGAAAGCTTCTTCCAACTTCATGGCTGGCGTAGGTACCGCTCGTCAGATTAACCTCGGCCTGACCGACATGGCCTGGCACGGACAAGTTCCCAGCGGAAAAACGGTGGCACAGGTAGAAGCAGAAGTAGCTGCTCAGACGGAAGTATACCCAATTGTGGAAGGTACGGCCCTTAGTCCAGCGTTTGCTCACATTTTTGCGGGGGGGTATTCAGCCGGTTATTACTCGTACATGTGGAGTGAAGTACTGGATGCGGATGCTTTTGATCTCTTCAAACAGAAAGGTATTTTCAACAAACAAGTCGCTAAATCTTTCCGCGATAACATCTTATCGAAAGGAGGTACTGAGAAGCCCATGGAACTCTACAAACGTTTTCGGGGCCGCGAACCTCAACCCGATGCCATGTTACGCCGGGCTGGTTTAATTGCTCAATAAGATTAATTAAGTGCATAAAAAAAAGCCGCTTCCCTGTCGCAGGGAAGCGGCTTTTTTTATGCACTTAATTAATACCACTTTTTTGTTGCCATTAGAATTGTTTTACCCATTGTACAAAACAAACTACATATAATTAATTGATAATAAGACAAATATCTTTAATACTACAGTAGCTATAAACATACAGAAAGAGTCAGTAAAATACTTTCTTTTCTTTCTTAGTATTATATACAATATGTAGATATCCACTTTACACTCATTAGATAAATATTTAAACCTTGGCTTATAAGCTTTACAAGTTATGAAATCAATTCTAAGATAAATCTTTTTTCAATTTTTGTATTCATTTTTATCACCCTATTTAATTCATGCAAATGATATTGGGCAATGAAAGTATAAAAATCAATAATGCTCAGTATGGTTACTAAATAATTATTAACTTGAGCCTTTACAATATATTGAATGTCCAAGTTAACAATTATTTAGTAACCATGGAATCATCCAATCAAGCTAACTTAGCATTTCTTTTATTAGAGGCTATAAGTAAATATTACCCAATCGGTCTACCCTTTTATAGAGATAGGTATATAGGCTATTCTAAACTTGAGCAGATTGTAGAGGAAAAAATCAATACACTTATAGATGGTCACAGTGGCCCCAAGGATTGGAACCTATTTAAGCACGCTATTCACAATGACTTCCCCCAATTCGAGCTTTTAGATCTATCTTATTATCAAGAGCCAAGTTTAAAAATGGCTTTAAAGTTTTATTCATCATCAAATAACAGAATATATCAAGATTCTTATATAAATATTTCTGTTTCTCTAATGTCTTCCTATTTTACTGTATTCATAACTGAAAGCTTTACTTCTGAAGCTGATTATAGATATACTGTCAATGAGGCACCTTTAGTAAATAATTATGGAAAGAAATCATTTGGGCCGTTTCATCGAGAAAATATTTCGGAGCTGGAGCACACATGGACATCTAAAATAATTAAAGATATTACTTATTATTATCCAAATTACAGTTTCGTTGATTATCGCTTTTTACAAAAATCAATTACAGGGGTTATCCCTTTTGGTACAGGATTAGATACAGTACTTGAGCCTATTAAATTTTCTTTTTACGATATCCTATTTGGCGATAATATTTTTTAACTAGTTTTTAGTTCGCTTATGATATTTTTTATAAAACAATTAACCTAATATATATTGACTACCAATTTATATAGTTAGCTACACAATTATTAACTTATATAAATAGCTTAATCGCTATAATAATCATGAATGATAAGTAAGGGTAGCTCAATATTTTACTTTATTCCTGAACAACCATCTAGGCTCTTACCTAAAGATAACCATACATCGGTTTATATTATAATTTCATGAATTTTTAAAATTGACTTGCACACTCATTAAAACAAATTGCATATTGCCACCTCAACCATTATAAACTCATCCTAACCATGAATTTTTTACGATCTTCCACCATCCTTTTATTTATTTCAATCTTCACTTTAGTTAGTTGTTCAAAAGATAACAAAGATGCCTCTAATCCCATCAAAAAATCCGATCTGGTTAACAAAAATTGGGTAGGAAACAGCGTTGATGTAAAAGTAGACGGTAACACTTACTCGGTAGATGGTGATGCTGATGCCTCTTCTACGGGTATGCTATTAAAGGAAAATGGCGAGTATGTAGGCACTGACGAAAACGGCGATAAAGAAACAGGAAAATGGACTCTTACAGATAATATTTTAAAGGTTACTGTCGATAAAGAAGATATTAGTTTCAAAATTGTTAGCCTTGATGGACAAACTTTAAAGCTATTCTTAGGAGAAAAATTGGATATTTCTAAAAGTCCAGAAAAATATCTAGAACTTAATAATGAAAATTTTCTTGCTTATGTCTTAGGTTTCGCAGTTCTAGAAAAAAAGAATGTTGATCTTACCACTGTTAAGACAAAAGAAATGGACGTTATTCTGGGCCTTAAAGCTAAGTAGCCTATGCGTTGACCCTATCCTTCAGACGACTCGCCTACCCGCGAGTCGTTTGCTTTTTATAACCTATATCATTTTGTAAACGCATACTTTTTATAGGTTTGAGTTATGGAGGAATTGAAGGCACTTTTGCAATCGGTATCCGATCTGTCCTACGCCGAGAAGGTAATGGCTTTTCTGGATCAATATTATAGCAATACGGACGTTCGCCCGTATCATAACTGGACGCATATCCAGCATATGTTTGACCTGTTCTCAACTCACCGCGAACATTTGCACCAGCCGGATATTGTTTTGCTGAGCATCGCCTTCCATGATGTTATCTACGAACCTCTTTACACGAATAATGAACTTCAGAGTGCCGAACGAGCTCAGGAATGGCTATCAAAAACGGATTTAAGTACGGAATCCATTCGTACCATTTACGAGTACATTCTTTCGACGAAGACGCACGCCAATCATACCGAAGACAGCGATCTGGATTTTTTGCTGGACTTTGATCTGGCGATTCTGGGAGAATCTCCCGAAGCCTATGATGCCTATGCCCAGAAAATAAGAACCGAATTTCAAGCTATCCCTGAGGCTATTTACGCCGATGGCCGTAAGAAAATTCTGAATGTATTTCTGGCTATGGCTAATATTTACAAGACGCATCTTTTTCAGGATCAGTACGAAACTCAGGCCAGAGCAAACATCCGTCGGGAAATTGAACGTTTGAATTAATTTTCGTTTGAACCTTTCCAACAAAATGCTCTGTTGACTTATTACATTAGTTCTTCTCTTGAAAATGGCAGATAATCAATTATACGACGTAGTCATCATCGGCGGCGGCCCCATTGGTTTGGCCTGCGGCCTGCACGCCAAACAAAAAGGTCTGCGATACGTCATTCTGGAAAAAGGCTGTCTGGTTAATTCGATTTACAATTACCCAGCCAATATGACCTTCTTCTCTACCAGTGACCGCCTTGAAATCGGTGGCGTTCCCTTTGTTTCCAACAACGCCAAACCAACCCGGGCGGAAGCTCTGGAATATTATCGCCGTGTGGCGATGTCCAACCAGCTGCATATCAGGCTATTTGAGAAAGTAGATGCGATTGAGGATCATACGCAAAGCATAGACGGCCTTGAAAATCGTCAGTACATCGTTCGAACTTCCAAAGGAACGTATCTCACTTCGAACGTAGTCATTGCGATTGGTTTTTATGACACACCTAACCTGATGCATATTCCGGGGGAAGACTTGCCCAAGGTAACGCATTACTATTCTGAGCCTCATTTTTATGCGGGAATGAAAGTACTGGTGGTCGGTGCAAACAATTCTTCGGTAGACGCCGCTCTGGAAACGTACCGCAAAGGAGCTGAGGTAACCATGGTCATTCGAGATGGTGAAATTGGTCGCCGGGTGAAGTATTGGGTAAAACCGGACATCGAAAACCGGATTGCGGAAGGTTCAATCAAAGCCTACTTCCATTCGAACCTGATGGAAATTAGAGAAACGGAAGTTGATATTCAAACACCCGATGGCCTCGTTACCATCCCCAATGATTTTGTGGTAGCAGCAACGGGTTATCAACCCAATTTCGATTTCCTCACGGGTTCTGGAATTACTTTGTCGGATGACGAAAAACGTTATCCCTCCTACGATCCCGAAAATCAGGAAAGTAATAAACCCGGCGTTTATCTGGCGGGTGTTGTTTGCGGCGGTATGGATACGCACGTCTGGTTCATCGAAAACTCCCGCATTCACGCCGAAAAGATCATCGAAAAAATCAGTGCTGATAGGCAATCATGAAGGAGAGAATCAATGTTGAAGGATGGAAGGAGTGAATAGGAATTTGATTTATCGTCTAGGCATTGTGGTAAAACGCAACTTAACTTTTGAGATTTAAATTATTTACTCATTCATTCCTTCGCTCATTCACTCCTTCAACATTGACTCCCTCCTTCTCTCATCCAAAATTAAAATCATGTCCGTTTCTAAAATGATCGACCATGCTTTACTGCACCCTACGCTTACGGATGCGGAACTGGAAGCAGGCTGTCGATTAGCGATTCAATATGATGTAGCTTCGGTGTGTATCAAGCCGTATGCGGTTAAAAAAGCCGCCGAATGGTTATCCGGCAGCAGCGTATTGGTCTGTACAGTCATTGGCTTTCCCCATGGCAGCCCTAGCACTCAGGTAAAAGTTGCCGAAACCATTCAAGCCTGCGAAGAAGGAGCTACGGAGATTGACATGGTCGTGAATATAGGCAAAGTATTAAGTGAAGACTGGGCGTACGTAAAGTCTGAAATTCAGGCCATTCAGGACGTTTGTGTCATTCACGGAGCCATTCTTAAAGTTATTTTCGAGAACGATTTCTTACCCCGCGATTCCTATAAAATTAAACTCTGCGAAATATGTACGGAAGTTGGAGTAGCCTTTGTGAAAACATCCACAGGGTTTGGATACGTTAAAAACTCAACGGGAGCGTTTGAATCACAAGGGGCTACCGAACACGATTTACGCCTCATGCTGGATCACATCGGCCCTACCGTTGCAGTTAAAGCTTCGGGTGGCATCCGTACGCTGGAGCAGGTCCTAAAACTCAAAGCAATGGGAGTCCAACGCATCGGTACCAGCTCGACGGAGTCAATTTTGAATGAGTGAAGGATAGAATGAAGGAATCATTTAAATCTCAAAAGATCAGTTGCGTTTTACCATAATGACTGAATGATAAATCAAATTCCTACAACTATTCACTCCTTCTCTCATTCACTCCTTCAACATTGCTCTCTCACTCAAACATTCAAAATTGATTTCCTCATTAAAAATTAAATTACCATGCTTGACCTCGGCTTTGTCTCGGCTATTTTGCCAGACTATAATCTTGAAAACGTATTAAAGTTTGCTTCTCAGCACGATTTTAAGTGCGTAGACTGATGTGCTGGCCCAAGGATAACTCGGAAGCCCGCCGATACGCCGGAGTTACGCACATCGACGTGGATGAACTGGATACTCAGGCCGTGGCCTATATTCACAACCGGACGAAAGAGTACGGCGTATCTATTTCAGGCTTGGGTTATTATCCCAATCCCCTCGATCCTGATCCGGCGAAGGCGGAGTATTACCGCGAACACATCAAGAAAATCATCCGGGCGGCAGCTCAGTTGAAAGTGCCCGTGGTTAATACGTTTATTGGGCGGAATCCGAAGCTGACGGTTACTGAAAACTTAAAACTCTACGCCGAACACTGGCCCGCAATTGTGAAAGAAGCGGAAGAGCATAACATCAAAATCGGCATTGAAAACTGTCCGATGTGGTATACGGACGACGAATGGCCCGGGGGTAAAAACCTGGCGACTACGCCCGCGATCTGGAAGCGAATGTTTGAAATTATCCCCTCTCCGACGTTAGGTCTGAACTACGATCCCAGCCATTTAATCTGGCAGATGATGGATGAGATTCGTCCGATTTATGACTTCAAGGGTCGCCTGCATCATATTCACCTGAAAGACGTAAAAGTGTATCGGGATAAGCTGAATGAAGTAGGGATTATGGCAAATCCATCCCTCTACCATTCACCCAAACTTCCCGGACTGGGAGATGTCAACTGGCGGGCTTTCTTCGCTGCTCTTACCGACGTTCGTTACCGTGGCCCCGTGGTCATTGAAGTGGAAGATAAAGCCTATGAAGGCAATCTTCGCGATGTACAGGCCGCCATTCTGACTTCCAGAAATTATGTGAAGCAATTTTTGGCGTAAGTATTTCTTCTATTCGACTTCCGAAAACTAAGTGTCTTGACTTAAGACTTTCAGGAGTCGGGGATACTACCGCTGCCAGCGAAAAAGCTGGCAGCGGTGTTTTAAACTAATAACTATCAACTACTCAAAACTTACTCCATTCCCTGTTTTAAAACCAAATACTCCGCCACTAGAGCCAGCGAATGAGCGGGGCATTCCCAGTTAATATGGCTTAATTTCCAGTGGGTTAACCAGCGGGTTTGCGGGTAATAATTCAGAATAGGGGCGATAGAAAAGTAATGATGCCGGGATTGTTCCAGTAGGGTCTCAAATGTCCAGTGGGCTGGAATTACCTCACCCGGATCTTCGCCCAGCCGTAAAAGCGTCGTCGCCAGCATGAGCTGATCCATGAACGTCTCGGATTTCCAGGCTTTCATATCCCGGATTAAAAGGGGCTTACAATCACTCAGCACTGGGACTTCGGCCAGTAATCGACCGACATGATACATGATCAAGGGCGTCGTCGCATAATACGCTGAAACCTCCAGGGGTCGCTCCCGATAGTCACCCGAACGGATGCTGTACGCAATGAATTCCAGCACATTTTGATCGAATTCGTCCAGCGGTAACTGATTCCGAAAAACCCAGAGCATCACATTGGACAGGGTGCTGGCGTCAAAATCAATTGGCATTTTTTCCCCGAACCAGGTGGAGTAAATTTTTTGCTTTCGAAATGCCAAAGGCCCGGTTTTGGATAAGCCTTTGATCGTATTGGCATGAGCCTTAACTTCGCTTTTAGCCACAGATGCTCTTCCTGCGAACGCGGCGTAATCAGGTAAATCATGACGGTATCATCCACATCATCAGGCAGTTTAAAATGCTGCGTCCGATGCATGATTCGACCGTTAGGGAAGTGATGGGAAGGCTGGGTCTGGTAAAAGTTATACGTCGCTAAACCGTGCTTATTCTGATAAAGGGGATACGTAGAAGCCGCCTTATCAGTAATGTCATCAACGATTTGCTGGCTCCGCCCTGACAAAGAAGAGCGGATTTCCTGAAGTGTAAAAACGGTAATGGCGGTAAAGAAAATATTGGAATCTTCCCGAAGGTAATTCAGTTCTTTTTTGAGACGCTGCGAAGGAAAAAGACCTGCCACATAAGTAGCGTCTCCCGTTGATTGTAGGACTGCAATTCGTTCAATAAGTGAATCAAGCATGGTTTTCATGTGAACACAAAGAACGGTTTTATGCGTTAACTTTTCAGGAGTTCATCACGAAAAGTGCCCGTAAGGCGGGTCATTTTTTACCGCTGGACTAAATCATTCTTCCAATTATGAGCGGATTAATTCCATTTTTGTAATACATTTTCAAGAACAACTATCGAAAAATTTTACATCCATCATTCTAAATCTATATCCATGACACCCACGCGAAAAGGAAGTTTTGTTAGGAAAACCAAAGACATTACCATTGGCAGCACCATCGCTCTGGCTCTTCTGACGGGCTCAGTTGCCCTTCAGGGTTGCGGCGGCTCTAATGAACAACAATACGAGGAAAAACGAGAAACCACGTTTAGTAAAGGCGTACGTACGTACATTACTGAAACAAGTCCGGGAGAATTTAAAATTACGGACGAAGTGTCCGTAGCGGCAGACAGCAGTCAGGCAATTGTCCGGTATTACGACGGGCACCGGGATACTTTAAATGCCCAGTCGGCCAAGGCTTTAATTGACCGGGAAGTAGTGAATAACCCTCAGTATCACGCCGGACATAGCGGCTTGGGGAGTGCCCTGCTTTGGGGGAATGGGTTATTTTCTAGCCAACTCACTCAACAACCGCCGCTATCAGCAATACTACGGCCGTCCCGATGAAGAACAGCAACGCTCGCGTTTTTACAGTAATAGCAGTGCCTTTCGCCGTTCCAACGATGTTCGTCAGGAAGTACAAAGCTCCCGCAGTACCAGAATCGTCAAAACCTCCCGTCCATCCAGTGGTCGCAGTGGTTTCTTCGGCGGAAGCCGCAGCCGAAGCTATGGAGGATGATTTAGTTTTCAGTTGTCAGTTTACTATTTTCAGTTAAAATTCTGAGCCTCATAAAATTGACAACTGAAAATGGTAAACTGAAAACTAAAAATTCATGATCAAAATAAAAACGTTACCAACCTCACCAGAAACGCAGCTTCGTCAGATTGGCTGGGACTGGATGCTTGGTTCCGATACCCTGCCTTACCTTACCCACGAATTAGTCAGCGTTAATCAGACCGAAGCTCAGGCTTATTATGACGCGGCGAATGATCTTTATGAAATGTTCGTCGAAGCCGGACAGGCCGTCATTGATCAGCATCGCTTTGCAGAACTCGGCATTCCCGAAAACCTGATTGATCTGGTGAAATTGTCCTGGAATGATGACCGCCATTTGCATCTGTACGGACGATTTGACCTGGCGGGTGGAATTAGTGGTTTACCCATTAAACTCATTGAATTTAACGCCGACACTGCTACCTGCATTCCTGAAACGGGCATTGTGCAGTGGGCCCATTTAAAGGCCAATGGTTTGGATGAAGCGGCTCAGTTTAATACCTTGTACGAATCGCTGGTTGAGAATTTCGAAATTCTTCGGAACCTCAACTCCGACCTTACGCCTACCCTATTGATCTCTTCCATGCGGGATACGCCCGAGGATGATGCGAACGTGCAGGTCATCGGAGAAGCCGCCCGCGAAGCCGGCTTTGACATTGAATATGCGTATGTAGACGAAGTGGAATTCTCCCCCAGCGAAGGATTATTCCGCCAAAATCCTCAGAATGGTACGTTCGAGAAATTTGACTTCTGGTTCAAGCTCGTTCCCTGGGAATACATCGCCTGGGACGAGCCCGATTTGGCCGATCTATTAACTCAGATGGTAAAAAATCGGAAAACGGTGATTATTAACCCAGCTTATACTTTACTGTTTCAGTCGAAAGCAATCCTGAAAGTGTTATGGGAGCTTTACCCGAATCACCCTTTGTTATTACCCACCACTGAGCAGGCTCCCACTGGAAAACCATCCGTTCGGAAAGTATTGTTTGGCCGCGAAGGAGCAAATGTTGAAATTCTGGATACAAACGGAGCCGTCTCCGAACAGGCGGAAGGTGAATACGGCGAGCAGCCGGTTATTTATCAGGAATATACCGAATTTCCCGCCGATGCTCAGGGGAATCGCTATCAGGCTGGCGTGTTTTTTGCCGGAGAAGGCTGCGGTCTAGGATTTAGAAGAGGCGGAAAAATTCTGGATAACTCGGCCCAGTTTTCCGGCCATTTGGTCGAATAATACTTTACAGTGACCGCTCTTTCGGATTTGCAATCCGAAAGCCATCTGCCGGGAATTTACAATCGCAATGATCACAGATCCTTAACAGAATGGTTCTGGATTACAAATCCCAATCAGCAACATAAACCGCCTCTACCCAGACGCGATAAAGTCGCGTCTCTACATAATAAAAGGTTCGTTTCTAGAGTGAAACGAACCTTTTTGGCTATATAACTGAACCCAGTAAACGGCAAACCGTAGCGACGGCCGCCGAACACTAATTACTCATGTTTCATTTTGCTGTCCTTCTTGCAGCAGGCGGGTAATTTATCGTAACCTTTCTGATCCGCAGGAACTGCGTTTGCGTCGTAACCCGTCTTTGTAATGGTTTCGATGATCTGAGCTTCGTCGGTCTTCTTACCATCGTAGGTTACGGTTACTACTTTGTCCTTCAAATCCAGGTTGGCATCTTTCACGCCTTTCGAAAATCCCAGATTTTTCTCGATTCGAGCTTTGCACATGCCGCAAATGGCTGAAGTTTTAATTTTCACCGTTTTAGGCTCGTCCTTCGCCCAAACCATTCCGCTAAGGAGCAAACAGAAACTTAATACCAGAGATTTTACCATGATTTTTTGATTGGTTAGTAATGAAACAATAAAGGGAGTTTTAAAAGTTTAAAATGGGTTGAAAAAGTTTGAGACGTTTGAGGTTGATAGTTAGATGAGGTTTGAAAAGTTTGAGGTTTGAAAATGTTTAGTCACTCAATATTTTCAAACCTCAAACAATCAAACCCTATTTAAACCCATCAATTAAGCAGCAACTGCCATATTTTCACATACTTCGGCACAGTATTGGCAAGCTTCGGCACAACGGGCACATACTTCATCGCCGTGAGTGGCGTGTTTTTCACATTCTTCCGCACAGGCTTTGCATACTTCCGCACACATTCGACACATATCCAAAGCAAAGTCTGAGTCACGGGCACACAAGCGAGCACAGGTGGTACAAACTTCCGCACAATCCCGGCATAACTGAATACACTTCGTACGATCCATTTCGTGCCCGGATTTGGTTACGCAATTGGTAACGCAGGCTTCACAGGTTTTTACGCAGGCCAGACAGGCCTCGATACAGGCTTCCCTATTCATAGCAATCAAGGATTTGGTTGGAAAATGAATCTTACATTTTTAACCGGGTCGGCATCAGTCGCAGATAAACCTGCCCGGCTAAGGGCGTTGATCCGTATAACGAATTCAATGCCTTATCCTGCAAAAAAACAGTGCCTTGCACACCCGCTACTAGCCATAATTTTCCCATCTGGGCTACTTGATGATTATATCCTAAACTCAGAGCATTGACGTTGTAAATCAGACTGGTAGGCAAAACTAACTCCTCGGCTGATTTCTGAACAAATTCATAACGCCCATAGACCGCCCAGGTCTCATGCTGCCAGTTTGATTCCACCAAAGCTGAATGTTCGTTATGATGATCTCCCGACTGGTTATACCCCCAGGAAGCCGTCGAAGCAACCCAGCTATTCTTTCCGGCTGGAATCACGTGCTGAACCGAAGCCGTGGTTCGATTGACGTTTTCTTCAGGATGCAATCCTTCGGGTGAATGAATGTAAGCCCGGGAAGCCTGCAAAGACCAATGCATAGATGGGTTCCAGGAAACACGGTAACTATACGAATCAAAACGAGGCCTATCGAAATTGTATCGATTTTCATTCGGTTCCCGACCCGTAAAACTGGACCCTTCCAGCTTTACCTGACCAATCCGAACCCCCAGCGTCGCTACGCCAAAGGTAATATGCGTAGCATCCTGCCAGTGGTGACTCAGGGTGGCATCGGGGTTATTCATGGAGGAAAAACGGTGCATGAAAGCCACGGGTCCCAAAGCTGGTTCACCCGGGTAACCCACATAACCCGAAATATCAACTTTTGCACTTAATCGCTGGGTATAACCGACGGTCAGTCCCGAAATTAAATCGTGTGGGTGTTGACGGTCAATCAGAGGACTTCCTTTCCAGCTTTCTCCGGTTTGATACAACAAGGGGTAACCTCCACCTCCTTCGGTTAAACGATCCAGCGATACCATCAACGAAGCCGTGAATAACCCATTCTTACCTACGGGCCGCTGGGCCATCCCCATTACCCAGTTCGGAGCTGATAATCGGCTCGCCTGCCCTCGTTTGCCCGGATTGTTTATATTCTGACCCGTATACCTCAGAAAAACACTTCCGTGAACCATGTACATCCATTTCGACTGATGTTTCATCCAGGCATACAACGGCGTAGCATCCGGCTGCCAGCCCGTTCCCGATCCATTTCGATTCATTGGTAAACTCAGCGAATACGAATGTGTCATCGAAGGGTGACCTTCGTGGTGTTCGTGATTCATACCTTCATGCGACATTTCATGGTTGGGTTTGGTCGTATCCGCCTGCATTTGGTGATGCTCATGCTGAGCATACGAGGTTACGGATAAGCCAGATAGCAAGGCAGTTATCAGTAGGTTTTTCATGGCTTTTACTGTTTGTTACTCGGTTCGTTTCTCTTTAACCTTGTCTTATTACTAGACGCAATCAATCGCGTGTCTACAATTTCAAATCTGATCCAGCGACTGGCGGGTAGACTGATGGCCCTGCCGAAACTGACTGGGGGTTACCCCGGTTACTTTTTTGAATTGATTGGATAAATGAGCAACGCTACTGTACCCTAGTAAATCCGCGATTTCACTGAGGTTACGTTCATTATAGGTCAGTAACTCTTTGGTCTTTTCAATCTTTAGCCGTATCAGATAATGCTCGATAGTCAGACCTTCCAGCTCTGAGAAAAGCTTACTTAAGGCACTGTAATCCCGGTTCAGCTCTTCTGATAAGTAACTGGATATGTTTAGCCTAGCCCGTCCCGGTTGACTGATGTATTCGAGCATCAATCGCTTCATCTGGGTTACTAACTGCTGACGCCGATCTTCCAGCAACTCAAAGCCCAAGCTTTCTAAGTGCGTTTGAAGAACCTCCCAATCAGACACGCCATTGGCAAGGTCAACTTCACCTAAATCGACCCGCTCGGGCTTCATTCCCAGCGATTCGAACGTTTGCCGCACCACCATTTTACAGCGGTCGCAAACCATATTTTTGATATATACCGTCGTCATCCTTTGCGTTTTCGTTTACTGAATCTTGTATCTAAATCCAGCATAAATCATTCGGCCAATCACCGGCCCCCATACCATCGAGGCATCGAAGTTTTTCCCGAAGGGATCATTTGCTCCGATGATTGGATTTTTCTGGGTAAAGTTGGCCAGGTTTTCACCTCCTACGTATAAGGCCCAGGTTCTGAAATTTTTGGTTACCTGAGCATTCAGATTCGAAAAGGCTGGAGCATACACGGGTGGTGAAGTAACGTCATGAATATGCCCAGCTTCGCTATTAGGCACGCGTCGGCGACCATTCCATTGCCAGGTAAAGTCAAACTTCCATTTCTCAAATCGGTCACTAGCCCAGCCGATATTGAAGAGAACCCGATCGCGGTTTACAAACATTTTGGGTAACAAAGTCTGGTCGCCGCCCGGCGTTCGAACCGTCTGTTGCACGTCAAACCAGCGATAGGCCAGCTTAATCTCCGTACGGGGTAAGGGTTGCACGTTCCATTCCGCCTGAAAACTGTTCGCATAGCTTTTGCCACGCAGGTTATACACCACAATCCGATCCGCCGATTCCATATCTACCACCAGTTGATTCTGGAAATCCGTACGATAAAAGTCGAGCGTGAAGCTGCTGTTTTTACCGCCCCAGGGTAAGGCTTTCGTCAGACTCAGGCCATAGTTCCAGCTTTGTTCGGGATTAATGCGGGAATCGAGCATGGTCCAATTCCGGGAGTTAACCAGCATTCCGTAATTTTCAGCTACTGGGTTAGGCACCCGCCAGCCTTTTCCGGCACTCACCCGGGCATCAATTTCGGCGGGCAAGTGAACTAATACGTGTAAACGAGGCGTAAAGCGGGTTCCATAGAGGTTATGAAAATCTACCCGTCCACCAGCGACCAGCGTCATTTTCTCGGGAATTGTATAGGTATACTCTCCGTAAGCTCCAGGAACTAGTTCTTTTCTTACAAAAGCAGAATCCAGGAATTTCTCGTTGAAATCATCCAGCATGAAACTGGCTCCGAACTTATACGTATGCCGGGTATCACCGATGATATTCTGGTAAATCAGGTTTCCATAAAGCGTTTGCTCAACTCCTGAATAACGCTTGAAACCAAAGCGAGCCGAAGCATCGTGATAGACGCCATTAAAGATTAAGGCTAACCCCTTGTAAGGCTTTTCAGGAAAAAGCTGGGCCGTTTTACTGAAGAATTCCAGTCGGCGGGTTACGTTACCAAACTCGTACACGTTGGGTCGGTCCCGCCCCGCGTCCATTTGTCCGCCTAAACGATCTTCGTATAGAGCCTTTACGCCAAACTGCGTCATCCAGCGGTCACTTTGGTATTTCCAGCGGTTAATGATATTGCCCTGCGAATACAGCGGCACATCTATAAATCCATCCTTGTTTTTGTCCAGCCGGGTTTGCAGCGTACTCCCGTGACTTAACAGCCCCACCGACCATTTATCGGTCAGTTTTTTAGCCAGATTCAGATTCAACTCCGCCCGGCCAAAACTATTCACGTAACCGTTCAGAAAAAGTTTGTCGTCACCGTCGGGTTTAGCCAGTTCGATATTAATCGCTCCGGTCATGGCTTCGTAGCCATTCACTACACTGCCTACGCCTTTGGAAACATCAATCGAACTGATCCAGGTACCCGGTGTATAATTCAGTCCGAACGTCGTATTCAAACCCCGAATGTTAGGTATGTTTTCGGTATTGATCTGTACATACGTTCCGGCCAGACCCAGTAACTGAATCTGCTTGGCTCCCGTAACGGCATCGCCGTAACTCACCGAAACCGAAGCATTGGTCTCAAAGCTTTCGGAAAGATTACAACAGGCGGCTTTCGCCAGCGATTTTGAGGTAATAATTTCCGTATGAATCGGGTTAATGCGGTCAATGGAAGAGGCCGCACTGGTGACGGTTACTTCCTGAAGCTGATTGGCATTTACCAAAGTAACCGTCAGTGAATCCAGTGAGTTAACCTGAAGGGTATCCGAGCGATACCCCACCAGCGAAAACACCAGCTTTTGCTGATCCGAATGTTTAATAATCGAAAATTTTCCCCGACCGTCGGTCTGGGTATTAATAGAAGTTCCTAACCAATAGACGGTTACTCCTACCAAAGGTTCAAGGCTCCCATTACTCTGCTTCTCGACCACACGGCCGTTTAACGTCTGAGCAAGGGAAGTATAACAGGTCCACAGAAGCAATGCTCCAGTGAATACGAATCGCTGAATACGCATAAAATTATGGCTAAATGAATACAGAATGAAGACTTAATGCACAAGCATCAAGGCCCATCAAAGGACAGTAACTTCCTCAGAATGAATCATTCATAGCCAATCAAATCAGGAAAGATTGCACAAAAACCAGTAAACTTCGCCCGGAAAGCGGAATGGCCGCCTGTGCGTCATAGGCACTCGAAAGAAGTGAGCGAAAGGCATTGAGCAGTACCTGGAAGAGGTAATAGGCCACATGAGCCGTGAATTCCACGACCATCTTAACAAACTTTGCCGCCAGCTTGGTAATCGAAGACGTGTACGAAACGTGTTCATACCGGGTTTCTTCCTGACAGCAACTCTGTTTTTTAAGACTCTGATGGCTGGATTTAGGATGTTGCTTGTGAAGGCAAGCGGGGCAAGACTTCTTTTCATCAAACGAAACCAGTGAAACTTTCTTCTTGTGACGGATATGGCAAGTGTGCTCCACGAGTCCAAAACCCGTAGATGTCGTCAGGACGACCAATACCATAAATACGTTAAACAGTCGAAAGAGTATAGACGGTTTCATATACCGTAGAAGTTTGGACACAAAGGTATTTACTATTTTTTCCCCAATCTACCTTTTTAAATTTTTTCCATATAAATGTAAGAGGCTGTCTAAAAATAAGAGTTAAATAGGCTTCTACCTCTTTGAGATGACCATTGGCGAAAAAGTTTATGCTCCAATCTATCACACGTTTCTTCCCCGGATTTCCTCCGGGGACACTGCGAGGAAGTTAGCTCATACCCCATCGCTTAAAATTTCAGAAGCCCTGATTCGCCATAATATCTTCGATTATAACTTTTAGGCAACTTTTAATAAAGTGTTTCTTTTATTCCCTTGACCAGTTCTGAACTTATCAAGCGTAGCTTTCTTACCCGGTGGGAATAATTGCGATGAAAGCCAGTGGTCTGTTGGGTTAGTATTTTCATTTCTGGAACTGAGTTATTCAAACCTTCGGCTTAATTTTCTGGATAATAATCGAGCGATTTATGAACAGCCGAAGCATTTTATTACCTTGAGTTTTCTTTGTTATCCACCCATGCATTCATGTATAAAACCATCATTTTCGATTTCGACGGCACTTTAGTTGATTCCAAATACATTTTCGTAGAGGTCTACAACGAGATCGCCAGAAGATATGGTTACCTCTCCTTAGATTCCGAAAACATCCATGAGCTACGAAAGCTTTCCATTCGCGAACGCTTTAAAATCATGCGAATTCCACTGTATCATATTCCCTGGATATCTTTTCTTTTTTTGAGAAAATACGGACGAGCCATGCATCGGCTGGAATGTTTTGAAGGAATCAAAGCCCTGTTAAATCAGCTCCAAAATCAGGGTTTTACGCTGGCCATTATTTCTTCCAACGCTAAATCAAACATTCAGAATTTCCTTCAATCCAATCAAATAACCGCAATTCAACACATTTATACGTCTCGAAATTTGTTCGGAAAACATAAAGTAATGAATCGCTTGATGAAAGATTTACGGGTAACTCCAAAAGAGATTCTTTATGTGGGTGATGAATTAAGGGATATTACCGCCTGCCGGGCCGCTCAGATTTCCATTGCCTGGGTGAGTTGGGGGTATGATCCGATGGAATTAATCAATCAGAATCCGCCGGATTATTACGTAAATTCTACGGACGAACTACTGGCCTTACTAACGCATCCCCCTTTGTAGGGATGTGAATTCATTGTGTCAGGGTATGAGTTGGTTTTTATTACCTTTTATTCTCCCGCCCTGGTTGGTGTCTTCACCAGCCATTACTAAAAGCATAGTGGTTGGTGAGGACACCAACCAGGGTGTGGAGACGCGACTTTATCGGGTCTGGGTAAGAGGTGGCTTTTGTAACTAGTCCTCCCGCCGTGGCTGGTGTCTCACCAGCCATTACTAAAAGTATAGTGGTTGGTGAGGACACCAACCACGGTGGATGTTTCTGGATAAGAAGCGGTTTTCTACTACCCTGCTGGTGTCTTCACCAGCCATTACTAAAAGGTAGGGGTTAGTGAGGACACCAACCAGGGCGGATGGTAAAGGCAATTTTGTTTCCCATTTATTTATACTCATCTCCCGGCCAGAAGCGATGAAGCCGCGTATCTGCTTTGGAATTTCAATGCAGAATCTCCCATTTCTTTCCCAAATTGGTACTTTATCTTCGCTGACGAAATCAGTAAATGGGTGAATTATGAAAATGTTAGTGGTTGAAGATGAGCAGGGTTTAGCCGAGAGTATAACGGCTTACCTGAGCAAAGAAGGGTACCGTTGCGAGATGGCGGCTACGTATCAGGAGGCTGACGAAAAACTGTATCTCTATGAATACGATTGTATCATTGTTGACTTAACCCTACCCGGCGGCGATGGACTCCAATTGATTGAAACCCTGAAAAAACGCTCGGCTTCGACGGGAATTATTATTATCTCAGCCCGTAATGCTCTGGAAGACCGGATCAAAGGACTGGAAGTGGGCTCGGACGATTACCTAACCAAGCCTTTTCATTTATCAGAACTCACGCCCGGGTCAAATCCCTGATTCGTCGCCGAAATTTTGGAGGGCACAATGAAATTCAGTACCACGAAATCGTGGTGCAATCGCTTTCCCGGAAAGTATTCGTGAAAGAACAGGAAACACTATTATCCCGCAAAGAATACGATTTATTACTCTATTTTCTCTCTAATATTGACGTTGCATTAACCAAAGTTTCCATTGCCGAACACCTCTGGGGTGACCACATGGACTCCGCCGATTCGCTGGATATGGTGTACTCGCACATCAAAAACCTGCGTCGCAAACTGATTGAAAAGGGCAGCCGCGACTACATTCGGTCGATTTACGGCATTGGTTATAAATTCGGCGAAGTATGAGATTACTGGAAAAAACCAACCGCATTTATCTATTCTTTTCGCTAAGTCTGTACGTCATAGCGGCATTTAGCATGTATGGCATTATCAAATGGCTGATTTACGATGAAGTGGAAAGCCGATTGCTGGTTGAAAAACGCGATTTTCTAGTCTACATCCATCATTACAACTGGAAGCAGGATTCGTATTTCGTCGAGAATAAAATTGAGGTAGAACCCGCCCACGAACCCACTGACTTCAAAGAAACGTTCAAGGACACGCTCATTCAGGATCGGTATTCGCAGAAAATGATCCCTTTTCGGCAGCTTACCTTTTACGTGCCCATTCAACGCGTTGAGCATCGGGTAACGATTCGCAAATCCATGATTCAGTCGTATCGGCTCATTGAGGCCATTACTTTTACCATGGCTCTGATGCTGGGGTTATTATTGCTGGGTACCTATTGGTTTCAAAACCAGCTTTCAGGCCGCATTTGGCAGCCTTTTTACGATACCCTTTCCCGAATTAAACATTTCGATTTAACGCAAAAACAGAAACTTCAGCTCGCTCAGCCGGAGATTATCGAGTTCAATGAACTTAACGAAGTCCTTCAGAAGATGTCGGATAAGATTTTGCATGATTATCTGAATCTCAAGGAGTTTACGGAGAATGCCTCCCACGAGTTACAAACGCCGCTAGCCCTGATTAATGCCAAAGTCGAGCAATTGATTCAAGCCGAGCAACTCACGGAAAACCAAACGCACTGGATTCAAACGATTTACGAAGCCTCGCTCCGAATGTCACGCCTGAATCAGGGTTTATTATTACTGGCGAAGATTGAAAATCGGCAATTTGTGAATCAACAGACCATCGATCTGAGCGAAGAGTTGACCGAGAAACTCGCGGATATGGAGGAAATGGTGCAGTATAAAAAGATTCAGTTGAGCGTTACTATTGAATCTCCATTTATGGTTGTGTTGCCCCCAGTTCTGGCGGAAAGTCTGATTACCAATTTGGTTAGTAATGCATTACGGCACAACGTAGCCGGCGGTGAAATCCGCTTGCATTCATCATCAGATCGTTTGTGTCTCAGCAATACCGGGCACGTCCTTCTTCACGCCCCCAACGAGCTTTTTTCCCGATTCAAAAAAGAAGGCAGTTCTTCCGAATCATTGGGACTTGGCCTGGCCATCGTGAAGGAAATCTGCGATAACTACGGCTTACAAATTCAATACACCGAGGTAAACGGCCTGCACACCTTTTGTTTGAGCTTAAAATCATAGAAGAACCTCCCGCAACGATACGATGGCGGGAGGTTCTTCTATCAATAAGGGATTACTGACGTATCACCTTCACGGCAATGTAGCTGCGGTTGGGCTTGGTTGAATCCGAAGAAAGGAAACTTGCGGCATCCAGTCGCATGATGTCTACACCTGCGTTGGTTAAAAAGGATTTAATGCTATTGGCTTGCTTAAAAACGTTTTTCTTATTACCCAACTGCTTGGTCACTCCAGTGAACTTCAATTGCAGGTTAGGATTCTTTTTCATAACCTCTGCCAATGCGTTCAGGGCCGGCGTCGACTGAGCCGTAGGCTGATTTGTAATCGGATCAAAGCTCACCTCATCAAACGTGAAATAGGCTCCTGGTTTACCCAACGGATCAGCCAGATGTTTGGTGAGTTTATCCGCCAGACCACCCGCCGCCGAAGTTGCCGACGTCGCTGTATTGGGAGTAACCCCTGGCTTGGCTGCTGCCGAAGTATCTGGATATAAAGCCGTTGAATCAGCCGGAACGGCTACTTCTTCCAGCGAGGTAGAATCCTGGCTGGTGCTGGCTTTAATGGAATCTCCGTAGTTCTGCCAGGCATAATAACCTCCGCCCAGAACCGCCAGAATTCCCAAACCAGCTACGACGCTTTTCCAGGGGAAAGTGGAGCTTTCCGTCAGATCCGCGTACGGATTTTCGTTTCCTCTGGAACGCGGACGCTCCTGAACTTCCACGGTTTCTTCTTCCGCGGGCGTTACGTAACCCAGCCGTTCGAACTCTTCAATGGAAAGCGTAACCGCTACCCTATTAAATAACTCAGGATCAACTTCTTTAATTAAATTGTCCTTCTGATTACGAAGCAATAACGCCAGGCCAACGGCATCCAGGTTTTGATCCCTAATCTGTTTACCCAGGATATCGACCCCCAAATAGGATAAGATTCCCAGCACATTGGTCGCCGAAGAATTCCGAATTTTAACCTGACCAGTAATCATCGTGATTACCACACTCCGTTTATCAGGTAACAAATGACTAAAGAGATTACTTCCCTTCTGAGCAATCTGTGAGATCTGATCCCGGTCTTTCAGCAATTGAGGTAGCTGAGCTGATTTTTCCGGAGAAATGTTCTCACGTTCAATCGCTTTAAATAAAGCTTTAGCTCCACTTTCGCTTGATGATCGTTTCAGAAATCCAGCAACGACGGACAAAGCGGCCAGATCTGCCGCCTGCTTTACCCGATCCGAATTTTCGTTTACATACGAAGCAATGGCTTCTACGACCTCAACAGAAAGTGAATCTTTTAGATACGAAAAAATATTCATTAGTAGTTCTTTGGAGGTTATCAATCTCACCAACCATCATCTGACTTTGGCTTAGGCTTCGCAGCAGATTTTTTCTGCGTTACAGCGGCTTTTCCTCCTCCAACTGAGGTAATGGGCTGATTTTTGTCGGCCCGCGTAAATACTCTACTTACGATTTTCCAGTCGTTTCCGATTTTCATCAACGACAAAAAGTCAACAAATTTGAAAGCATCCAGTTGCATTTCAAGCACTGCCGAACCTGCCGTTCCTAAATAACTGTAAGAAACGATACGGCCAGTCCAGTTGGCTCCTCCCTTGGGCGTTCTGCCGATAAATTCCTTTACGGGCGTACTCGTTACCCGCCCATTTGCCAAACTTCTCAGGTTAGCCGTGGGGTAAAAAGCCCGATTCAGACTAGCAGTATCACCCGTGGCTCCGCCGTCAATGTAATTTTGTAACGTTTCTTTAATGGCAGCATCTTCACTTTGAGCCTGAGCCGCAGTAAAACTGGCTACCACGAGCGAAAGAATGGGGAGTACCTTTTTCATGTGAGTAATCTTAAAACAAGCTGGATTGAATGACAAAACAATATCTTTTTAAGTAGAGTAAAAAGCTTTCACTAAACACTTCAACTATTATAATAGGCATTTGTTAAATAGGCAACAATTCGCTGGGTGCTTTCTTCTAGTGTGCGGTATTTAAAAGGTAAGGCTGATACTAGCTTGGTTCCCGGATACGTAAAGTGTGTTTGTGAGCTTTGGGCCGTCTCCTTCGTTACCAAAGGCGGCTTTTTAGTAAAAATACTCTTAAATGCCTCCCATCGCCAGGCCACTTCAGCAATTAAAGGAGTAACGCGATAGGAAGGAGCTTTCTTGCCCATTTCTTTAGCGATCAACTCAAAAAACTGACGATACGTGGTGCGTCCGGCATTCAGAATGAACCGTTCGTTTTTAATGGTACTGTAGAGCAACTGATAAATGGCTTCGGCCACGTCCTGAACATCTACGTAGTTGAAAGTCCCGTCGGTATAAAAAGGTTTTTCATCATGGACATACTTGAACAAGGCCGTGCTGCTTTTGTCCCAGTCGCCTTCCCCAATCACTACCGATGGATTTACGATCACGCTGTTGAGCCCTTCCGATACCCCCCGCCAGACTTCCAGCTCGGCTGATACTTGGAGATGGCATAATGTGAATTTAACGGCGATTCTTCCCATTTCTGATTTTCATCCACAACCGTCGGTACCTCTGGGTTTTTACTTTGCTGGGAAGGTCTTCCTAAAGCCGCTACGGAACTAATGTAGGCTAATTTCTGAACGCCTTCGCTCAGGCAGATATTGACGACATTTGCCGTCCCTTCTACATTAATTTTGTATAATTTTTCCCGTTCTTTCGGTGAAAAGGAGACTACCGCTGCCGTATGTACGACATACGTACAGCCACGAATGGCCGATTCCAGAATAGCTACATCCAGCACATCTCCTTCGATCCACTCGATTCGATCTTCCAGATCTTTTACTAAACGAAGGTCGCTACTGGCTCGACGAAGAGCCCGAACCGGTACTCCTTCCAGAATAAATTTCCTTGCTACCGCACTACCAATCAGGCCATTAGCCCCGGTGAGAAATACCATCTCTTTACGCTTTGCTTCCTGTTTTCTGCGGAAAGATCGCCTCTCTCCGATCTAATTCAGCCTCTTCTGCAAACAGATCTTCTGAACCTGACCAAACGATACAAAATTACGTTTCGTCGTTGACAGGCCAAAAGTAAGGATTTTTTAACGGATCGAACGATCCCGCAAACTCTTCCCTCTATCCTCCAAAAATGCTTACTTTTGCTGACCTTAATTACCGATTTTCATGTCTGAGAAGAAATTCAACCGCACTACCGTCACCGCAGCCCTCATTTATGCCAACGGTCCGATTCACATTGGTCACCTGGCAGGATGTTACGTTCCGGCAGACGTATATGTACGTTACCTCCGGGCGAAAGGAGAAGACGTCGCTTTTATTTCGGGTACCGATGAACACGGTGTCCCTATTACCATCCGGGCTCAAAAAGAAGGCATCACTCCGCAGGAAGTGGTTGACAAGTATTACACACAAATCAACCAGTCGTTTGTGGATTTTGGAATCGATTTTGACATTTATTCCCGGACGTCCAAGCCCATTCATCACGAAATGTCCCAGGAGATTTTCCTTCAGTTATATAACCAGGGAAAATTTGTAGAAGAAGTAACCGAACAGTATTACGACGAAAAAGCGGGTCAGTTTCTGGCTGATCGTTACATCGTAGGCACCTGTCCGGTATGTGGAAACGAAAATGCATATGGCGATCAGTGCGAGCGTTGCGGCAGCACCCTGAGTCCTCGCGAGCTGATTAACCCCCGCTCGATGCTATCCGGCGGAACGCCGATTCTGAAAGAAACCAAAAACTGGAACCTGCCGCTTGATGCGATGCAGCCAGAGCTGGAAAAATACGTAGCGAGTCACCCCGAATGGAAAACCAACGTGGCTGGTCAGGTTCGTTCCTGGCTCAACGAAGGTCTGAAACCACGGGCCATGACCCGCGACCTGGATTGGGGTATCAAAGTACCTTTGCCCAACGCCGAAGGTAAAGTCATGTACGTATGGTTCGACGCTCCGATTGGCTATATCACCTTTACGAAAGAACTGAAAGGCGATGATTGGGAGAAATGGTGGAAAGCCGACGATACCCGTCTCATTCACTTCATTGGTAAGGATAACATTGTTTTTCACTGTCTGATTTTCCCCGCCATGCTGATGGCCGATGGTCGTTTCATCGCGGGTGCGGATAACGTTCCGGCCAATGAATTCATGAATTTGGAAGGAGACAAGATTTCCACGTCCCGGAACTGGGCGGTGTGGTTACACGAATATCTGGAAGACATGCCCGGCAAGCAGGACGTGCTTCGGTATACCCTGATTGCCAACGCTCCCGAAACTAAGGATTCGGAATTTACCTGGAAAGATTACCAAACACGTAACAACTCCGAGTTGGTCGGAATTCTGGGTAACTTCGTAAACCGGGCTGTTGTATTAACGGAGAAAAACTTTGGCCCGGCAGTTCCGGCTCTCGGCGAGTTAACCGAAGCCGATCAGAAAATGCTGGAAGAGCTGGCTCTGTATCCCGCCAAAATTGCTGACTCACTCGATAACTTCCGTTTCCGGGAAGGACTGAGCCTATTTATAGAAGTAGCTCGCCTGGGGAATCAGTATCTGGCCTCTACAGAACCCTGGAAGGTCATTAAGGAAAACCCCGAGCGTGCAGCTACGATCCTGAACCTGAGTTTGCAAATTACCGCTTCGCTTTCTATCCTGGCGGAACCCTTCCTGCCTTTCACGGCAACCAAACTGCGTGAGATGCTGAACCTGACGGATACTAACTGGAGTAAAGCCGGATCGGCGTCTTTACTACCTGAAGGTCATTCCATCCAGAATAAGGGTTTATTATTTGAGAAAATTGAAGACGCAGTCATCGAGGCTCAGGTACAGAAATTACTGGATACGAAAAAGATGAACGAGCTGGCGTCTAAAACACCAGCTCCTCAGAAAGAGGCCATTACCTACGACGATTTCAGCAAACTGGATATTCGTATTGCCACCATCACGGCGGCTGAAGCCGTTCCGAAATCTAAGAAATTATTGAAATTAACGCTGAATACAGGAATTGATACCCGGACGGTAGTTAGTGGCATCGCTGAGCATTTTTCACCCGAAGCTATTATTGGTCAGCAGGTTTCCTTACTGGCAAATCTGGCCCCTCGAAAAATGATGGGCATCGAATCGCAAGGGATGATTTTGATGGCAGAAGACCGCGACGGCAAGCTGCAATTCATCCGCCCCGGCGAACCCATCTGGAACGGCGGAACCGTTTCTTAGGTATTCAATAGTACGCGGAAGAAGGCTGGTGGAAACATCAGCCTTTTTTGTCAGTTATGAGTGTACCATGTATTCACTCTTTTGATCAATCACGCATTCAATAGTAACCTCATGAACCGGGTAAAGATTGGAATTATCAATGTGTCGGATCGGGCCAGTGCGGGTATTTATGAAGATATTCCGGGCAAAGCCATTGTATCGACCCTGAACGAATATTTAGTGAATCAGTGGGAACCCGTCTACCGGGTTATTCCCGATGAGCAGGATCTCATTTCTCAGACATTAATTGAACTGGCGGATCAGGAAGGTTGCTGCCTGGTAGTAACCTCGGGTGGAACGGGCCCCGCTCCCCGCGATGTCACTCCCGAAGCAACCGAGGCGATTTGTCAGAAAATGATGCCGGGTTTTGGGGAATTGATGCGAAAGGTAAGTCTGGAATACGTGCCTACGGCCATTCTTTCCCGGCAAACCGCGGGTATTCGTGGGCAATGTCTGATTGTAAATCTACCCGGCAAGCCTTCGGCCATTCGCCAATGTCTGGACGCTGTATTTCCAGCTATTCCTTACTGCATTGATTTAATCGGCGGGCCTTATCTGGAAACGAACGAAGCCGTTATCAAAGCTTTTCGGCCTAAGCAGAGTTAGGGAGGGCATTACGATTAGTTTTTCAATTGCTGGCAACAGGTTGTTAGCATCCTTTTAGTCAAAGTAGCATTACTGAAATACACTGCTGATAGCTTTTTACTAGTTTTCTTAATGCTGCCAGCTTTTTCGCTAGCAGCAAGCCAGTTCGTTGCGAGCTAGAATGCCGAACATAAAAGAAGCCCAATCGTTAGGTTAACGATTGGGCTTCTTTTATGTATTTCTGTCAATTTTATAATCGACTGGTTCTTTCTTCTTTTACGTATTGATCCTGCTGTGGCGTTTCGTTATTCTGATCTTCGTTTTCATAACGACCCGTGCCTAACCCTTCTCCCCCGTTACCAGGACTGTTTTGGTTACCACCTCCCCGATTGGGTTCTGCTCCCTGTTGCTGGCGTTGTTGACCCGCTTGCTGAGCTTGTTGATTTCCTTGATTCTGGTTGCGTTGATCTTGATTTTGCGTATCAGAGCCTTGCTGCTGATTTGCCTGTTGCTGGTTATTTTCCATAGATTTATCAGGTTATCATTTTATCTCGTCATCTGACGGACTTATCTAAATTACATGAAATAAAATAGTATTCCAATTATATTTTATAGAATTTTTTCTACAAAACCAGTTAGGAACTATCGTATTGAAAATGCTACTATTAATAAGTCGTTGCGTGTTGACCTTCCGCAATTTCCTCAATCATTTTCTTATTAAATGCAGGAATATCATCGGGCTTGCGGCTGGTTACCAAACCGTTGTCTGTCACTACTTCTTCATCAACCCATTCGGCTCCGGCATTTCTTAAATCCGTCTGTAAGGATGGAAAAGAAGTCAATTTCCGACCTTCCACTACATCTGCTTCAATCAGCATGATGGGTGCGTGGCAAATGGCTGCTACGGGTTTTGAAGCTTCAAAGAAGTGTTCTACGAAAGCTACAGCATCTTTGTCCATCCGTAGATTATCAGGATTCATTACCCCACCGGGCAACAATAAGGCATCATAGTCTTCGGGATTTGCCTCTGATAAGGGCACGTCTACTGCGAATGAATCGCCCCAATCTGTGTGATCCCAACCTTTTACCTGACCCTCTTTAGGAGAAATAATTTTTGTTTCAGCACCGGCATCTATTAATGCTTGTTGTGGTTCGGTTAATTCTACTTGTTCGAATCCATCGGTAAGTAAAATTGCTACTTTTTTTCCTTGCAGTTTCTGTTCCATGACTTAAGTAAGTTTATACTTGTGTGATGCCTCTTAAGTAGAAAAACATATTCCTTCAACCTAGTTATTCTAGTGCTTTAGTAAGCCCATTATTCAACTTACACTCTCTTAAAACACTGATTAACAGAGGCTATTTATAATACTTAGATCTATTCTATCCTCGTAATCAGTCCTAACAAAAGATAGATTTTTTATAGAAAAGCCTCCGCACCCTTGCGGTAACTATGCCTCATTAAACCCGCTATCACTCATTCTTTTTCTTTACATTTGAAGTAATTCCGTGCTTAATACGTCCTCACGAATGAAACTATTTCCCCATCATCACCAGTCGGTCATGCCGTACTTTATTCTGGAAGGTGCTTTTCAGTTCATTGACTTCATTAAATATGTGTTTCAGGCCAAGGAAGTCTATCTGGCGAAACGGGACGACACTACGGTTATGCACGCTGAATATCAAATTGGTCGAAGTACCCTTATGCTTTGCGACAGCACGGAAGAATGGCGACCGCAATCCTGCAGTTTATTTGTCTACGTAGATAATGCCGACGAAGCCGTTCGCAAGGCCGTAGAACAAGGTAGTACCATTTTGATGGAAGTGAGTGATCAGTCTTATGGCCGCAGTGGTGGAGTGATTGACCCTTTCGGTAACGTCTGGTGGATCAATAGTTTACAATCCAAGTAAAAGCATTATTTGACGAAGCAGGACTTGACTAGCTACTCCAAGGAGTGTCTTGATCAGTGGTGCTGATTTATTACTCGTTGCAACGAGCTAACCTATTTTTCCTTAATCATACCCATGGATTCTTCCCAAAAGTTTTCCAAATACGAAACCTTCGTTATTGCCATTCTGGCGATTCTTCAATTTACCATCATTCTGGATTTCATGGTGTTGTCTCCCCTCGGAGCCATCCTTATGCCTACCATGCACATTTCTCCCGCTCAATTTGGCTGGGTGGTGTCGGCCTATGCGTTTAGTGCCGGAGCATCGGGCTTATTAGCTGCGGGGTTCGCTGATAAGTTTGACCGCAAGAAGTTACTTCTGTTTTTTTACACTGGCTTTACCATCGGTACGTTCTTGTGCAGCATCGCCACTGATTTTCATTTTCTGCTTTTCGCCCGGATTTTCACGGGACTATTTGGCGGGGTAATCGGCTCTATTTGTGCGGCGATCATTACCGACTTATTTGCTCTGGAAGTTCGCGGTCGGGTCATGGGTTTTGTGCAAATGGCCTTTGCTACGAGTCAGGTTTTGGGAATTCCCATCGGCTTATACCTGGCTAACCACTTCGGTTGGCATTCGCCCTTTACTATGATTGTCGGTTTTTGCATCATCATTGGTATTTTAATTGTGGTGTATCTAAAGCCGATTGATGCCCATTTGAAGAGTACGGAAAAACAGAATGCCTTTGTACACCTGCAGAAAACCTTATCTAAACCGAATTACCTACTCGCTTTTGCTACCACGACGTTACTGGCCATGGGAGGTTACATGCTGATGCCCTTTGGCAGTGCGTATAGTGTGCATAACCTGCAAATTCCGTTTGCTGATTTACCTACGGTATATGTCATTACGGGTATCAGCTCTATGATTGCAGGACCTTTAATTGGGAAATACAGCGACCGTATTGGCAAATATCGTCTGTTCTTTGCAGGGTCGGTATTGGCGATGATTATGACGGGAATTTATGGGAACCTCGGCCCTACTCCGCTGACTACAGTCATTATTATTAATGTTATCATGTTCGTGGGAATTACTTCCCGCATTATCTCTTCTTCGGCCCTGATGACGGCCATTCCTACCTTGCAGGATCGGGGGGCGTTTATGAGTATTAACTCTTCGGTTCAACAAATGGCCGGTGGCTCGCCGCAGTCATCGCCGGAATGATCGTTTCCGAAACGCCGACAGGATACATTGAACATTACGATATTTTGAGTTACGTCGTTATCCTGGGTATGATTGTTGGTATTGCAATGATGTATCTGGTGAACAAGATGGTACAACGAAAGGTAACCAATCCAGCCGTGCCGGTTTAATGAGGATCAGCGTTTTCTATAAAAAAGCCCCCAAACGAGGTGGAGTGCCCCCCAGAAGTTAGACACTACTTGGGGGGTATTTTTATGAATAATCGTTTGACTCCATAACCCCGGAGGGGTTGAATACGGATAGCCCCGGATTAACATCCGGGGATCTGAACGCCATTCGTAAGCTGGCATCATTCCCCGGATTTCATCCGGGGCTATTCATATTGAAGTCCGCTGGACTTCTTAGATTTATTAATGGAATTAATAATGCTGGAGAAGCTGACTCGGATGTTAATCTGGATGCCTAATAAAGCTAGTTACCTTGGTTACCGCTTCTTCCTGAATCTGGTATTTATCTTGGAAAGTCATCCAGGGTTTTGGTTAAACGGTTTCCCTTCACCAGTGGTGGTTCATCGTAGAGATGATCCCACCAGGTTCTTTTTAGGATGAATATGCATACCCCCAGTGCCAGCAGCGTAACCGACAGTTCCAGATTCATTTTCAGTACCCAATACATGGGTGCGAGCGTTAAAGTACACTGAGCGATTATTCCAACCACGACATTTAAAGTATCTTTTCTAAAATCGGAATTAGGCTGAAAATCAGGATCTTCCTGCTGTACTAATGCCTGAATGGGTTTCCAGAAACCCCAGGGTCGAACGGTGCGGTAAAAGGTTTTCAGCGTATCTATGTTCGTTGCAGGGGTTACCAACGATCCACACACACAGCCTGCGAGTGAAATCACGAACAACAAAGGGAAATAATACAGACTTAGCGTGTGCGGGAAAACGACCGGGAAAATCAGGGCTGGAATAATTCCGGCTACCATTCCCCAGAAAAAACCACTCGCGTTAAATCGCCACCAGTGCCATTTCAGCACATTAGCCGCGATGTAGCCGCCGTACAATGCCGAGACAATCCACTGTAAAATACTATTTACGTCTTTGGCAAATAACCCCAAAAGAATGCCAATCAATGCCACCGTCAGACCCGAAAGGTAATTCATTCTGGAAATGCGATGGTTGGAGGCTCCCGGATTAACGTATTTCAGGTAGATGTCATTGACGATATAGGCCTGAGCGGCATTCAGTGTTCCGGCAAAAGTGCCCATAAAGGCGGCCAGTAAGCCCGCCAGTAATAAACCCATCAGGCCTGCCGGAACAAAGTGTAAGATGGCCGCTGGAAGAATTTTCTCGAAATCAATTCCGTGCGTTCCATGCAGATTTAAGTGATCGAAATTGAGCAAGGCCAGGACTGTCAAACCCATAATCATGGCATAGCGAACGGGTAACAGGACGATTGAAACGAAGCCACTCATCCTGGCTGCTTCCTGGGGCGACTTAGTCGAAAGAATTTTCTGCATGTCGTAATTCGGGGCAGGCCCAGCCAGACTGGCCAGCACTCCCTTGAACAGCATCATCATGAAAAACACCCCAAACAAAGAAAAGCCGTCTGACTGAATTTTGTCGTTCACTTCCTCCATCATTCCCGTCCAGTCCAAATCATCGAGCCGCCAACTGAAAAAGGGGGTATACCATCCCTGCGGCACCGCCAGTGTTTTTCCCGAAAGGTTATCCATGGCAATGACCGCGATTACCAATGCCGAGATGGTCATGATAACGTATTTCATAACATCGCCGATGACGATGCTAGTCATCCCCCCCAGAATGGCATAAAACACCGCGAAGGCTGTGAAAATGATTCCGTAAAAAGGAGCTACGTATTCCGGAGAAACCGAGAAAGGTAGATAAGGAGCGATACTCTGAAAAGGAATGAATATCTCCACAAATTTGCCCAGCCCCACAAAGCCATACGCCAAAAAACCCAGACAACTCAACAAGGCAAAAACAACCACGATGGTATGCGAAGCCTTGACCCCCTTTCCTCTTCCGAATCGCGTTCCGATCCATTCGGCCCCGGTGGTAACGTTCGAGCGTCGCAACCAGACAGATAGGTACATCATCATGAAAACCTGATTAAAGACCGGCCAGAGCCAGGGAATCCAGAGGCTTTTTAGTCCATAAACAAAGGCCAGCGAAACCATCCACATCGTCCCGGAAATGTCAAACATATCCGAAGCATTCGAGAGGCCGAGCATATACCAGGGCAAGGTTTTACCACCCAACATATACGCTTCTTTGTCTTTGGCGGCCCTTTTTTTGAGCACCAGCCCCAGCACAATAACGGCTAGCAGGTAACAAACAATAATGCAAATATCCAGTACTGATAACTTCATGAGTGCGTCGTTGCGTCCGCCCAACGTCCTGCCACCCAGTTTTAGTTGTTCGTTGTTGGTTATTAGTTGCTTGTTTTACTAACAACTAATAACCAACAACTATTAACCAGTAACTACTTATACAGCTTCTGGGCAGCGGCTTTCTTTTGCAGGAAGACATCGGAACGCCGGGCAAACTTCTTAAAATCTTCGGCACTTGCCTGCCCGGGATACGGAGCATAAAAGTGACCGGGGTTACCATTTCGCCACACCAGTACGTAAGACAATCCCGCGTCTTTGATGATCGGGGTTAATACCTCCGACCACCAGTCAGGCATGGGGAGTTTCTCCAGTCCGGTTTCGGTAATGGCGTATACTTTCTTTTTTCTTTACCAATCGTTCTAAGGATCTCCACCATTTTGCGGGTATCCTCCAGAAAACGATCCGGCTTGGCGGTTTGTGGTCGGTGGTAAATGTCAAACCCTACCAGATCAATCACATCATCGCCGGGATAGCGTTCCAGGTACTCTTCACGCGAGGTAAAACGATCCGTGCTATACGCATATAACAGGTTATGAACACCTTTTTTATCCCGCAGATATTCAACGGTATAACGCCATAATTTCACGTACTCGTCCACCGTTGCGTGGTCTTTCCCCCACCAGAACCAGCTTCCGGTATGCTCGTGAAAAGGCCGGAAAATGACTGGTATTAACTCTCCTTTCGGGCCTTTCAGGCTGAGGAAATAGGTGGCTACCCGGTCCAGCCAGGAATCATATCGATTTTGAATTTCCTTATCGCTGAAAATGTTGCGAATGCTAAAATCCATGGCGTCCCAACTGGTTTTAGTGGGATCAACCGGATTGTTCAGATGCCAGCTAAACGTATTCACCCCACCCTGAGCATATACCTGCTGAATCATTTTCCGCTGACTTTCGAACGGGATGCCGTCAATTTCCTTCGTGCTATCCAGTTCAATTCGGCCCAAATCCCAACCGAAAACAGCAGGATACTCACCCGTTACGTCTTTCACATCCGAGCGACCGGCCTCGGCCCGCCAGTTTACCCCATACCCCAAATCATCCTGATGACCGAACATCGTTCCTTTTTTCGAGGCCTTCTGAAGATTGCGGTACAGGTTCCGGGTTTCTTTGGTGGCCTGACGATCAATGGGTAAGCTTTGAGCAAACAGACTTCCAGTCGTTAACCCCAGCAAAATAAGAGCAGTTCGTAGCATAAAACATTGATTAATTGCTAAAACTAAGAAGTAAAGAGACAAAAACGGGCTTCTATCCTATGATCTAGAATAGAAGCCCGATTGAGTTTGGGGTTTTGAGTTTTGAGTTTGGGGTTTTGAGTTAACAAGTTGTGTAATCAACTCTGAACCTTTAACTCAAAACCCTAAACCCAAAACTTCTCTAACTCCACTATTAATTGTATCCAGGATTTTGTTGCAGTCCCCAGGATTGTACTTCGTTCAGTGGGATGGGCAATACGGGAATCGGATTAACTGATCCCTGAATGCTGTGAGACATGGCTGAGGCACGTACGGAAGTAGGTAATGAACTCATGTACGTTCCGGTACGAACCTGATCCCAGAAGTGCAGAGATTCCATTCCCAGCTCGACCCGACGCTCATGGTAAATCGCGTTCAGCAGAGCAGTTCCCGATACCGAAGCACCGATGGCGGGTAAAGCCGAAGCAGGTGTATTCGCGGGTTCGTAAGTCATGGTATTCAACACCGAACCTTTTCCTAACGTCGATTGACGGGCCCGGGTCCGAATCTGGTTCAGAATGGTGCGGGCTTCACTTTCCATACCCAGATGAGCCGCCGCTTCTGCTTTCATCAATAACACATCCGCATAACGCATTTTACGGATATTTTGCGGCGACTGAGAAGGCGTCGTTGGCTTCACAATGGCGGCTTTCCGGTTCAGGTAACCCGTTGAGTTTTCGGAAGGATAATTAATCACCTGCAAAAGGCCCGTGACAATATCACCCGTTTTATAAACCGTTATATTCTTGCGAGGGTCGTTTGCTTCGAAGGCATCCACCAGGCTTTGCGTCGGATTATTAAAACCCCAACCCCAGGTATTCCGGTTGTTCTGGATGATGTTATTTTCCGTTCCTACGCGTTGAATTCCCCAACCTACGTTCGACTCCGCAAACTGAATTTCGAAGATCGACTCCGCGTTGTTTTCGCTTTCCTCTTCCTGAATAGCCGCGTAGTTCGTCGTTAAACTATACTGACCCGATTTTACGATGGCATCCGCGTAATCGTATACCTGCTGCCAGGTGTGGTTATTGGTATTATCCGTTCCTAACTGATACATAATGGCACGGGCCAGGTACCCACGAGCCGCACCTTTGGTAGCACGGCCAGCGTCAGCGGCATCATATCCATTTTTCTCGGGTAATAAATCCAACGCCCGTTTGAAATCCGCTTCAATGAACCCATACGTTTCCCCTAAAGTTGCTCTCTTGCTGGTGCTATACTGAGACGTTTCCACGGGCTTGTCAAACAGAGGAAGCCCGCCGTATAAACGCAACATGTAGAAATAGCAATACCCCCGGATGAAGTAAGCTTCACCCAACAGACGGTTTTTCAGGGCTTCTTCAATCGGTGAATTTGCCAAGTTCTGAATAACCAGGTTAGCCCGGTACACGCCCTGAAACATGTTCTGCCAAACGGCCTGGGCGATGGTATTACTTCCATTGGCCCGCCATTCTTTCAACTCCTGAAGCGGAGGCATATCGCCCGGCGTACTGCCTTTCTCCGCATCTTCCGAAAGTACATCGCCAAACATCCACTCGTAGTTATGGTTGACGTAGTTCCCTAAACCGTCGTTTCCTTCGTCATAACCCAACACGTCATAAGCGGCGTTAACGGCCAGAATAGCATTGTTGGCATCCTGATAATAGGTAACGTCGGTATCCTGTCCGAGGGGATCTTTCTGAAGGAAATCGCTACAGCTCTGCATCGTGCCACTCGTAGCCAGCAACAATGCAACTATGATATATTTGAATTTCATTTTGATCAGTTTACTGTTTACCGTTTTCAGTTTACAGTTCTTTTTCATTGAAAACTGTAAACCAAAAACTGACAACTACTAGAAATTAAGCGTCAATCCGGCACGCCAGGTTTGGGGTTGGGGGTAGGTTCCTACGTCAACACCAACGGCCAGCGGATTGTAACTGCGGTTGTAACCGTACTCACCAATTTCAGGATCCAGCCCTTTGTAACCCGTTACAGTCAGGAGGTTGTCTACTGACACATACGCACGAACGGTTGACATTTTCCAGCGTTCCGTTACCGTTTTAGGAATGGTATACCCCAGCGTTACGTTCCGCAGACGGAGGTAATCACCGCTTTGTACGAACCGATCGCTGAAACGGTAGTTTGCATTCGCATCTTTTGCTGTCATGCGGGGCTCGTTTGTATTCGTATTTTCTGGCGTCCAGCGGTTGAGGCGATCAGGAACGGAATTCCAGATACCTTGTGAGTTTCGAGTGAAGTAATCCAGAGCATTCACTACTTCTACGCCCTGAACTCCCTGAAAGAAGATTTTCAGATCGAAGTTTTTATAGCCGAAATTAGCATTGATCCCGTAGCTGAAGTTAGGCGTGGCACTTCCCAGGTATACCCGGTCGTCACTGCTGATCACCCCATCTCCGTTCGTATCCACGAAACGAACATCGCCCGCCTGTGCTGCATTTTCAGGTTTGTACTGAGCATTATAGGCATTGGCTTCTTCCTGCGTTCTGAGGATACCATCCGTTTTCATTCCGTAGAAATAGGCAATCTCCCGACCTACTGATGTACGGGTAATGTTACCCCAGTTACCAATCACGTTGGCCGATTCAATGCCCGTTCCACCGCCCAAGCTGGTTACTTCATTTTTGATTTTCGTGAAGTTCACGCCCAAGTCGTACCGGAAATCGCCTACCTCATTGCGGTAGTTCAAAGCCAACTCGATACCGTTGTTACGCATACTACCCGCGTTCACGTACGGAGGTCCAACCCCTACGAATACGGGAACGGGAACCCGCACAATCATGTCAGTAGTGGTCTTCACGAAGTAATCAGCGGTCAGACTTAAGCTATGATTGAAGAAATCCGCGTCGATACCGATGTTTGAGCTCGTCGTCGTTTCCCATTTCAAATTGGGGTTACTCGCCATCGTCGGAGCGAAGCCTTCCACAATCTGGTTTCCGAATACGTAACGGTTACCCCCTGAAATCGTCGTTACATAACCATAGTTATTAGCCGAGTTCTGGTTACCCACCTGGCCCCAGCCTGCCCGTAATTTCAGGTTGCTGATGGCATTGAGGTTAGCCATAAAGGGTTCATCCGTGATGTTCCAGCCCGCCGCGAAAGAAGGGAACAAACCCCAGCGATTGCTCGGCAGGAAGCGGGATGAACCGTCGTAACGCAAGGTTGCCGTTAACATGTAACGATCATTGTAACTATAGTTTGCCCGACCGAAGAAAGACAGAATGGATTCGTCTGACTGCGTGCTGGTTACGTTATAGCTATTGGCGTTACGGCTGGAAGACAGGTAACGTAAGTCTGCATTCGAAGGCACGTCATACGCCGTGATTCCGAAATCAGCATACGTTAACCGTTGCGACTCCGTACCGATCATCGCTCCTACGTGGTGCTTACCGAAATCGTTATCATAAGTCAGGTAAGTGGATGAAACCCACTGGGTTTGCTCGCCACGTAATTCCGTCAACTGGCTATTGGCCCGTAACTCCTTAATATCCAGGAAGAATTCGGGTAAATATTGTTTGTTGTGAATGTTCCTGTAATTCACCCCGAATTGCGAACGAAGTTTGAAGTGCTTCAGGAATGAAGCTTCTGCGTAGGCATTTGCGTTCAGCAGACTTTCGTAACCTTTGTTACCCGACATTTCACTGGCGGCACGGGCAGGGTTATTTTCCTGCGAAACAATCGTACGGCCCCAGTTATTCGTCGTGCTATTCCAGGCAGGAGTAATAGGTTCTGCCCGCAAAGCGGTGGTTAATACTCCGGCAAACAAGTCATTATTGGTGAACGTTTTGTTCGTGCGGGAGAAGGCTGCCGAAACGCCACCTGTCAACCAGTTCGTAAACGTGTAATCGTTGTTGAAACGCAGGAAATACTTACGCAATGAAGAGTTTTTTACGATACCATCCTGACCAAAATACGTTCCCGTCAGGCTGTAACGTGATTTATCCGAACCACCCATGACGTTCAGCGTGTAGTTCTGGATCGAACCCGATTGCATGACTTCCTTCTGCCAATCGGTACCAACCATGTTGGATTGAACGGCGTTGGTCAGTATCTGATATTCCTGGCCCGTTGGGTCCAACACGGTTCCATCATTGCGATACGCTTCCAGACGCAGCGTTGCGTACTGACTGGCGTTCAGCAGACTTTGTTTTCTCCAGGCATTCTGAACCCCGGCATAACCATCCAGCGTAAATTTAGCCGGGCCTGAACGACCCCGTTTCGTAGTGATCAATACTACCCCGTTTGCTCCACGAGAACCGTAAATAGCCGTTGCCGACGCGTCCTTCAGAATTTCCATCGACGAAATATCCGTTGGAGCCAGGAAGCTGATATCAGCCGTCTGGAAACCATCTACTACGTACAGAGGATCGGAGTTGTTGATCGTACCCACGCCCCGAATACGAATCCGGCTGGCTCCACCCGGCTCACCCGAATTGGCCGTTACGTCCACCCCTGCTACGCGGCCCTGCAAAGCCTGGGTTACGTTAGGCGTAGCGATCTGAGTTAACTGTTCCGACTTTACCGAAGCCACTGATCCGGTCAGGTCACTCTTGCGAGCCGAACCATAACCGATTACCACTACTTCATCTAAAGCTTTGGTATCCGAGTTCAGTACAATCGCATAGGTAGATTCAGAGGTTAATGGGATTTCTTTGGATTGCATTCCGACGAAGGATACGAGCAGTGTAGTACCATTGGTGGGAACATTTAACGTAAAACGACCCTCCGCATTGGTATTGGTCCCAACCGTCGTGCCTTTCACGGAAATACTCACGCCGGGTAATAATTCGCCCTTTTCATCGGCGACGGTCCCGGAGATGCTCCTGGTTTGAGCATACAGGTTGCCCATACACCCCAGAAGCAGGCATATGGTGAAGATTAGATAAAGCTTCAATAGTTTCATAAGGTCAATTTTTTCGCAACAAAATTATGTTTCAATCTTATCAACCGAATAATACTATTTTATCATTTTTTAAAACAGATTGATATTTTTATCAGCCATATATTATCATATAATATTGATTAATTACTAAATTGACGATTAGAGTGCGTATTTTTCTTTGATTATTCTAATGAAATCCACTATTAAATCTATCTTTGTTATAATACTATGTTATCATCGATTGTTGTTATTACCTAAAACTTATTTTACTTTTGCTTTATGAGTAACATTTACCGGGAGATTACGCCCCTTACTCAGCACGACTGTTTTACACTGTTTGCCCGGGTAAAGTCAGATTTTGACTTTCCACTTCATTACCATGATGAGTTTGAATTGAATTTTATCGCTCATGGTGAGGGTATTAAGCGAATCATCGGGGATCATTCCGACGTGATTGAAAACCTGGAGCTGGTGCTGGTAGGCAGTAATTTGCCACATGGGTGGTTCAATCATCAGTGCCCTAATACCGCAATTCGGGAAATAACGATTCAGTTTCACCGGGATTTGTTTGATGAGAGATTATTACGCCGAAACCAGTTGAGTTTCATTCGGGCCTTACTCGAACGGGCCTCGAAGGGCGTGCTCTTTTCCCGCGAGACCATTGAAGCGGTTCGGCCCCGGCTGGAAGCCCTGACGCAAAAAAGCGGATTTGACTCCGTGCTGGATTTAATGTCTATTCTGCACGACCTGTCCATCTCGCGGAATATGCGTACGTTATCGAATGCATCGTTCACAAACGATACGATTCATTATAATAGTCGCCGGATTGAAAAGGCCTTTGAATACATGCAGGGAAACTACGAAAAGAAGATTACCCTGGCCGATGTAGCCAAAGTAGCCAACATGCCGGAAGTTTCCTTCAGCCGATTTATCAAAAGAAGTACTGGTAAAACGTTTATAGATAGTTTAAATGAAATCAGGCTGGGACACGCATCCCGCATGTTGATTGATACTTCTCAAACCATTGCGGAAGTCTCTTACAAATGCGGGTTCAATAACCTCTCCTATTTCAATCGAACCTTTCTAAAGAAGAATGGGTGCACGCCACGGGAATTCAGAAGTAATTATTCCGGTTCACGAGTATTTGTATAGGCGAATTCTGCTTATGACGTTAGCTCTCACCCGAGTTCCTTTGATTATATTCGAAAGTTCAATGCTTCCTCTAAACACGATATACATTTATTAACTCCTTTACTTGTGGAACGAAGAATTGCCCTTAAAAACATGGCCGTCGCCTTCGGCGGTCTGCTGAGCCTCCCCTCCTGGGCTCAGAACTGGACGACGGAGTCTGTTGCTGCACAGACGGCAAGCCGCTCCTACCTCTCCGCTGCCGATGATGCCTTGCTGGCTGAGATTGCAGAAACGATCATTCCCGAGACCGATATTCCGGGAGCAAAAAGCCTGGGCGTTCACACCTACATTCAGAAAATCGTAAAAGATTGTATGGATACGCAGGCTCAGGATGCTCTGGAAAACGGCCTGTATACGGTTGGTGATATTTCCAAGAAAAGTAAGGGCAAAGACTTCGTGGCTATGAACCAGGCCGAACGGACTGCTTTCCTCAATGAGTTACTCACGCAGGGTGCCGACGAAGAGACGAAAACGTTTTATAATCTCGTGAAAACGCTGACGATCAAAGGTTTTACTACTTCGGAATATTACCTTACCAATGTAGCTCATTACCAGCTTGTTCCGGGCTTTTACCACGGATGTGTCCCCATTTCAACTAGCAAATAACGACAGTATGTATATTCAGGAAACAGCAGCGGGTAACCAGTTCGATGCCATCGTTATTGGTTCGGGGATCAGCGGTGGCTGGGCTGCGAAAGAGTTAACGAAACACGGGCTTAAAACCTTAGTGCTGGAACGTGGACGCGACGTCAAGCACGTTACCGATTATCCCACGGGCGTGATGAACCCCTGGGAATTTGAACACCGCAATCAGCTTCCGCTGGAAGTGAAACAGGCCAACCCGGTGGTGAGCAAGTGTTATGCTTTTTACGAAGGAACCACGCATTTTTTCGTGAAAGATGCCGAACATCCTTACGTGCAGGAAAAACCTTTTGACTGGATTCGGGGCTATCAGGTTGGTGGAAAATCCTTACTATGGGCCCGGCAGACGCAACGCTGGAGTGACCTGGATTTTGAAGGGCCCGCCCGCGATGGTTTTGCCGTAGACTGGCCTATTCGATATGCCGATCTGGCTCCCTGGTATAGTTACGTAGAAAAATTTGCCGGAATTTCCGGGAATAAAGACGGCCTGGCCCAGTTACCGGATGGTGAGTTTCAGAAACCACACGAAATGAACTGTGCGGAAACTCACTTTCAGAAAGCCATTGCCAGCAAATATAAAGATCGTCAGGTGATTCAGGGTCGTTGTGCCCACCTGACCGAACCCAAGGACATTCACTTCCAGCAGGGTCGTGCCCAGTGCCAGCACCGCACGATTTGCGAGCGGGGTTGTCCCTTTGGAGGCTATTTCAGCAGTAATGCTTCGACTATCCCCTGGGCAATGAAAACCGGGAAAATGACGCTTCGTCCTGATTCCGTAGTTCATTCCATCATTTACGATGAGAAAAAAGGGAAAGCAACGGGCGTTCGGGTGGTGGATGCGAACACAAAGAAAATGACAGAGTATTATGCTCGTATCATTTTCGTGAACGCCGCAGCGATGAATACCAACCTGATTCTGCTGAATTCTACCTCCAATCGTTTCCCTACTGGTTTGGGCAACGACAGCGGTGTGTTGGGTAAATACGTTGCCTTCCATAATTACCGGGCTACGATCTCGGCCCAATACGATGGCGATCTGGATTCGACGACTGCCGGTCGCCGTCCGAACAGCCCTTACATTCCCCGTTTCCGGAACTTACACAAACAGGAAACCAACTTCCTTCGTGGATACGCGGCTGGTTTCAATGCGGGCCGCAGTACCTATACCAATAACGAAGGCATCGGTGCGGACCTGAAGAAAAGCCTGCTGAATCCTTCCTGGGGCGGCTGGCACGTAGGTTCCCACATGATGGGCGAAACGATACCAAAAGAAAACAGCACGGTTAGTCTGGATGGCACCCTGAAAGATCCGTTCGGAATTCCTCAACTCAAAATCAACATGTTCTATGATGATAATGACGAGAAGATGATGAAGGATTTCTATGAGCAGTTTACGGAAATGTACGAAGCTGCTGGTTTTAAAAACATCAAAACCAGGGATTCGAAGCAGGCCCCCGGCCTGGATATTCACGAAATGGGCGGAGCACGCATGGGGAAAGACCCTAAAACTTCGATGCTGAACAAGTGGAACCAGTTGCATGCCTGTAAAAACGTCTTCGTAACGGACGGAGCCGCCATGACGTCTACGTCGACTCAAAATCCTTCCTTAACCTACATGGCTCTGACGGCTCGTGCGGTGGATTATGCAGTGAAGGAAATGAAAAAGCAAAATCTGTAATATTACAACTATAGCACTGATTTTAAGGTCTGGTACGGTTCGTGCCAGACCTTTTTTTGACTAATCCAGCCTTGGTTATGATAATAATTTCTTAATGAGAACGGCCTCAAGCTGAGAAGGGTATCGCAATATATTTACTGGAAATTCATGCGATATGCTTTCCCTCATTACCACGTTCGCTTTTGCCCAGGCTCTGATTGGTTTGTACGTACTACCCAAGCAAACCATCTTCAATCGTCATTATTTATACCTGAAAACCTTAATTGTTCTCATCAGTATCCACCTGGGCATTAAACTGTTTTTGCTTTCGGTATTGAAAGATCCGTATCTGTTTGGTCGACTTAATAGCTTTACGACCTTTTCCTACGGGCCGCTGCTGTACTTTCAGTATAGGCAGTTTAAGGGTCAAAAGATGTCCCGAATGCACAAGGGTCTGCACCTGATTCCTTTCCTGCTGGCCTTTCTCCTGTACGTGTCCTGTCTCATCGGACAACTTCCCAGCCAAAATCCAGCTCTGTTTCATCAAGTGTTTGAGGTATTTGTTTACCTGTTGATGCTTTCCGTAGCCAGCTATACCGCCTATCTGCTCTGGAAACTTATACCGGATACACACCTACCCTCACACGAACGCAGTCTGTTGTTGCAATGCAGTGCGTTCTTCATGATCTCGGTGTTCATGGGGTATATTACGTCGTTTCTCAATAGCTGGCTGGGTACGCAGTGGGATGCTCATTTTTTCCCTTACCTCGCTTTTGGCTTCATTTGCTGGATCTGCCTGCGGTTCTTTCTGAGACAGCACGCCGCTACACAGATAGGCTTCAAATCAGTAGCGTCTGTTCGTGAGACCTACGAAAAGTCAGGTCTTTCGGAGATGCAACTACAAGCCTATTTCGAAGCTCTGGAACAGTTCATGCGACGGGAAAAACCCTTTCGTAATTCTGAACTTTCTCTGGATGATTTATCCCAGGCTCTGAAAATTTCCCGCCAGCAATTATCACAGGTATTGAATCAGAAAGCCGAGAAAAATTTTTACGCATACGTGAATGATTACCGCGTACAGGAAATGATCGTTTTGTTAAAAAAGCATCCCGGAGAAAAAATTGCGGAGCTTGCTCATCAGGTCGGCTTTCAATCGAAGACTACCCTAAATACCTACTTCAAAAAAGTGACTGGGTACAGTCCCACGCAGTATCAGCAATTTCTGAGTAATCCGGTACAAGAGGCATCCTAAATTTAACAATTCCTTAAAATTCACAAGTTCCTGATTTTCAATAACTCACAGGAACCAAAAGTCCAAGCCGAACGGGCAGGTTCGCCCCGTTCGGCTTGGACTTTTTTCTTTTCGCACGTTCCTAGCTTCGCCGTCGAAACACACATACACCCCTATGAAATTGAAACAACTACTCTTGAGTCTGCTCCTATGCTTCAGCGTATCTGTCACGTTTGGGCAACATTCAGGCTCATTGACGGGACGTATTGAGGACGAAAACGGTCCCTTACCTGGAGCTGCCATTCGTATAAAAGGTACTTCGCAGGGAACCGTAACGGATCAAAGCGGGGCCTTCTGGCTAACGAATATACCTGCGGGTTCCGTTACGCTGACTGCCGGATATATCGGATACAAAACGGTAGAAGTAACCATACAGGCCACGACTGGCGAAGTGGTGGTTCCCATCATTAAACTGACTCCCGAAGGAAAAGCCTTGTCGGATGTCGTCGTTCGGGGGACGATGGCGGCTTCGCAAATCAAGGCGATCAGCATCAAACGAAATTCCCTTGCCATGATGGACGTGATGGCCGCCGATGCCATCGGAAAATTACCCGACCGTAACGCCGCCGAAGCCGTTCAGCGGATGCCTGGGGTGGCGGTTGCTCGCTACCACGGCGAGGCCGATCAGGCTACCGTACGGGGCGTGCCCTTTAGCTGGACATCTACTCTACTCAATGGCACCCGGATGCCGAGTGCCAGCGTGGGTGGTAGCCGAAACGCGGTACTCGATGCCGTTCCTTCCGAGATTATCCAGTACGTACAAGTTGCCAAAGCTCTTACGCCAGACATGGAAGGTGACGCCATTGGCGGTTCGATCAATTTTGTTACACGGGTGGCTCCTGAGTTTCGTAAGCTGAGTGTAAGTGCGGCGGGTGGATATAACCATTTCTCGAAAGACGGGACGTATAACGCCTCCATTACCTACGGTGACCGCTTCCTGAAAGGCAAGCTGGGCGTAATGCTGACGGCGGCCATCTGGGATCGGCAATGGGGAACGGATGAGTACGTGGTTTCTTACAATACGGCTCTATCGGTTCCGCAGCAACGGTATTCGCTCAATAGTTTATTGCTGAAACGATACATGGGCAAACGCCAGACGTATGGCCTTAATGCTGGCCTGGAATACCGTTTCAACGAAAAGCACCGCCTCTTTGGCCGGGCCTTGCATGACAAGTTCAATGATATTCGACCTGTGTACGAATCCTATCTGCTTTTCAATACTAATGAGTATCAGTTGAACTATCGCTACTCGTACTATCAAACGCGAATTGACGGGGGCGAAATCGGCGGCGAACATCAACTGGTTTCGCGTTTGAAACTGGATTGGTCGGCTTCCCATTACGTCAGCGAATACTACATGGATACGCCTCCTACGTTGCCTAAAGATAAACGCGGATTACCCATTGCCACTTTCAAACAGAAACTAACCAAAGGCTTCGGCGGTCTGGCTTCGGATGGAAAACGGTATCTGTCTTTTGATTCTCCCAACGGCGTCGGCGACGATCCTATGCATATTCTTCCCCGTCTCAACGATCCAACCGAGTTAATGAATCCCAATCAACTGACCTTACGCCAGTTAGTGCTGTATCAGTTGGGAACGAAAGAAGCAGATCAGGTAGCTCAGGTTAATGCTAAATACGACCTTTCGTCACGTTTTTCGCTGAAGGTGGGTGGTAAATTCCGTCATAAGTACAAAGAATCGCAAAATGCAGCTCAGGTATACTTACCCAATGCGGCACTGGGTATCCCCGGAGCCGCTCCCCTGGTCTCACTGAGTCAGCTGGAGCGTACGGAATTTCCAGTTCGTCAGAATTTCTTCCAGAATCTGGGCAACGGTTACGATGCGTTAGCCATCAATAGCCTGACGAAAAATCAGTTATTCGATCTTTTCTCCCCTCAGTTTCAGCAGACCAATCAATTCCGGGATGTTACCCCCGTTTCTAATGCCACCGGCCGTTTCAATGGCACCGAAAATGTACTGGCTCTGTATCTGATGGGTGAATGGAACGTTATTCCCAAACTAAAACTGTTTGGCGGCGTGCGTAACGAACATACGGCAGTCGCTCTGAACGGCTCTTCGTACAAACGGGAAACAGTTACAACGAACGGGCAGTCGAAAAGTGTAGAAACGGTAACTCCCACTACGGTAAAGAACAATTACGATGCCTTTTTGCCGATGCTTCACCTCAAGTACACGCCGACGCAGAAATCGGTCATTCGGGCGGCCTTCACGCGTACTTTCATTCGTCCCAACTTCTCGGACCTGAATCCGGGTGAAAACATTAATACTACTACTAATCCGATTACCATTACACGGGGTAATATCAACCTGAAACCCACCTTCGCCAGTAATTTCGATCTGATGGGCGAATATTACTTCGATAATATCGGCTTACTGACGGGTGGTTTGTTCTACAAAAAAATCAAGGATTATAGTTTCAGTAACCAGACGGTAGAAACCTACAACGGCGTACAGGCCTTGGTTACCCAGCCGCAAAATCTGGAAAATGCTTCTTTAAAAGGAATTGAATTGGGTATTCTCCGTCGCTTCAACTTCCTGCCGGGCTTGCTAAGTGGCCTGGGCCTTGAGCTGAACGGTACAGCTATTCAATCGTCATTACGAGTGCCCCGGCGGGTGAATAATGAAACGCAGTACGAAACAACCTCGTTACCCAATCAGTCGAAGTTCCTCTTCAATTCCATTCTGTTCTACGAACGCAAGGGCCTGACCATTCGGCTGGCCGGGAACTTCCGGGGCCGTTCCGTCGAAACGATCAACCAGCAGCTAGGACCCGATTTCTATACCTGGACGGATGATAACTTCACACTCGACGGCTCAGCCGCCTACACGATCAACCCAAAACTCCGGGTATTTGTAGAAGTCAATAACCTCACCAACGAACCTGTTCGCATGTACATGGGCAAACCCGGACGAACCACCAGCACCGAGTGGTATTCGCAACGCGGGCAGGCAGGTATTCGCTGGGACATTTTCTAATCGCCTAATCTGCTTTTTTGACTCCTTTTTTCTTACGTATGAAAAAGACATTCATTCTCCTTGCTTCACTCTTGGTTTCGGGAACCGTTTCTGCTCAGCAAGATACGCTTGTGTATAACGCACGCCGGGCCGTAACTCTGGAGGGTAGCTCGAATTTTCGGGACCTGGGCGGCTATCCTACGCGGGATGGGCGTCGGGTACAATGGGGCCGGATTTATCGCTCGGCAGATATTAGCAAGCTTAGTGATAAGGATCTGAAAACACTGGAAGCCGTGCACCTGGCCGTCGACTGCGATTTGCGGAGCCCCGAAGAAGTGCAGAAGGCTCCCGACCGTATCCCGACGGGTGTGCAATACGTTCATTTGCCCGCGGGTAGCGAACACATACAGATGGCAAAGTTTTACGAGGCGATGCAGAAAAGCACCCGGAAAGATACTTTACTGTTGCAAACGTACCGGAGTACTGAACACCTGAAAGCCAAGTACAAACCGCTGTTCGATCACCTGTTATCGCTGAAAGGGGACGAATCCTTGCTCTTTCACTGCACAGCGGGTAAAGACCGTACGGGTATTGGAGCAGCTTTGATTCTTTCCGCTCTGAACGTAGATCGACAGACGATTTTAAAGGATTATCAGGCAACGAATCAGTTCTGGAAAGCAGACCGGGAACGGATGCTTCAGGGCATGGCACAGCAGGGGCTGAACCCCGAGGCTGCCCGCTCTTTGCTGGATGCGAATCCGGCCTATCTGGAAAGTACCTTTCAGGCCATCGACCAAAAATACGGAAGCATGGATCAGTTTCTGGAGAAAGAAATGGGGCTAACGGCCCGTAGTCGGAAGGCCTTGCAGGATCAGTTTTTGAAGTAATGGATGATCGTTCTGTAACGAAGCGGCCCGGTACCAATAGTACCGGGCCGCTTCGTTAACATGACTGTTTATTTCTTCCGAATATAAATCGCATTACTCACTGGACGTTCACCGAGGTGATCGAACATTTTATTATCCGACGGCATATTCACCACTCCTTTATACGGCTGACCGGAAATCACCATCGTTGAGGAACCGCCCCCGTCGAGGTTTACGGCCCGCTCACAACGCAGTTGTTTCAACAAAAAGGCGAGTTCATGCAAAGACAGCCCTTCTGCCTGGGCATTGCGACCGTCGGCAGTTAATAAAATCAAATGTTTTTCCCTGGTAATACAGGCTGCTGTTCGGGGATGGCGGTTATCATTGAATGCATTCTTCTGCAAGGGCACTGTTTCGCCATCCCACACTAATAAAGGTCCCGTTACCATGACGTTAGGGGCACTCAATTTTTTGTCCCAGCCATACTGCCTACCCGGCTCTGACGTAGGTGCTCTCTCGATGGTAACCTTTCGTTTCCGAATGGTAATAGCCGCCTGTTTATGTTCCATTAATGGTTTCCCGGGCGTATAAAAAGTGCTATCCAGCACTACCCCGTCCAGCTTGATCTGATCTTCTGAACCCTTCTGTTTTACGAAAAAGAACGTCCCATTGACGGCGGCCACTGCTCCGGCTTTCGTCAGTAAATCACTCGTCGGAATCAACTTCCGCACGGAATCACCGGGCGTATCTGCGGATACGAAACCGAAACTAACTCGTCGATTTTTCAGCTTCGTATCCAGAATATTGATGTTCTGGTTGGAATGGAATAACTCTTTCTCTTTCAGATGAGCCTGTTTCCAGGTAACTCCGGGAGCCACATCCAGAAAATTCCAGGTAGCTTTGAGTAAGGCCACAGAATCAGCGGAGAAAGGATGCTGAGCCATTGCCGGCGGTAAGGTCAGCATGATCCAACATAGAATGAGAATTGAGGTAGATTTCATGGCAGTACTAGCTAGTGATGTCCATAAGTAACTCAAAAAAGGACAGGATTCCTATCAAACAAACAATCTCCCGGAAGATAACTCACGGGAGATGGTAGTAAGGGTGGTCCGTCGATCGATGGATAGTCAACGTTTTACAACCGAACCGTCTATTATCAACTACTTACAAGAACATCCTGCTTATTTGGCTCCGATGTAACGTTCGAAGAATTCATAAATCCGCAGCATTCGGTCGATGCGTTGACGAACGTTACCCGAACGGCTCAGTTCGTGCGTGGCTCCGGGCATGCGTACGTATTCAACGTCCTTACCCATGATCTTCATGGATTTATACATCATCTCGGATTGAATAACACCCGTGCGTAAATCGTTTTCGCCGTGTTTAATTAACAATGGCGTGCGAATCTGATCGACGAAGGTATAAGGTGAGTTAGCCTCCAAAACTCGATCCTTTTTATCCAACCAGGGGTACTGGAAATAGTTGGGAACCAACCGCCAGGCATTGCCTTCGCCCAGGAAGGTCGTTAAATCATAAACGCCCCGCTGCGAAAAAGCAGCCTTAAACCGATGATCGTGACCGACGATCCAGGCCGTTAGGTAACCGGCATAACTACCGCCCGTAATGACCTGACGAGAGGTATCCGCCCAGGATTCTTTCGCGGCTTCGGTAGCGGCTCTTAACACGTCAGAAGCGGGACCTGTGCCCCAGTCTTTAATATTTCCCCGTTGAAAATCAATGCCGTAACCGCCCGAACCGCGAGGATTGGCGTAAACGACTCCATATCCTTGGGAACAAAAGAACTGAAACTCATGCCACATACTGGCTTCACCAGGGCCCCACATGGCCGTCGGGCCGCCGTGCATGTTCAGTAATAAAGGATATTTTTTACCCGCCTGAAGCTGGGCTGGTTTCATAATCCAGTATTCTATAGTCTGGCCTTTTTCGTTCTGGAAGGTACGTTTTTCAGGAATACTGATGGCCTTCTTTGAAACCCAGTCATTCAGGTTCGTTAATTTCTGAGCGGATTGTACGGCTTTCTTCAACTCGGCTGTTGACCATTCCGTAGCCTTTCCTTTTTTAGCGGTTCCGGCTACTGAAGTCCAGTAGACTTCGTTAGGTGCCGTTACCTGCGTTTTAACGAAAATGAGTTTATCTCCTTTCAGGTCAAAATCCAGAATGCCTGAATCAAAATCGGATAAGGTTTCAACTTGATTCGTAGCTGCATTAATGCGGTATAAAGGTTCGCCACCGTTGGAAGCCGCCGTGAAGTAAACGTATTTCGAATCATTAGACCAAACAAAACCCGAAGCCGCCCGGTCGAAGGAAATAGGCGTAGGTTTGGCCTCACCCGTAGTATTAATAATGTTAACCTGAGCAAGGTTAACGCCTTCAGCGGGCGAAGTCAACACGATCATTTTCTTGCCATCCTTAGAAATCGACGAAGCCATGGCCCGCTGATTTTGGGGTACGAAGAAATCCTTTTGTTCGCCCGTTTCTGGTGAAATCTGAATGATCTTGCTGGTTTGTTCCCGATCCGGGTGAATCGCAGCTTGCTGACCCGTTGTCGCAAACAGTACTTTCCCATCCGTACTCCAACCCGCGGGCTGAACGGATTTAAAGCCCGTTGTTAATACCTTCGGCTGGGCTCCTTCCTTCAATTCAACCAAACAAATGTGACTAAATGTTAACTCCGGTTGCGTGGTAGCCTCACCCTGGAAGTTCAGTCGGTTGATAACCTTGGCTTTTTTATCCACTACATCCTGATCCAGAAAAGCCCGGATTTCAGCAATGGAACCGTCGGGGTTAGGCTTTACTTTCGAATCGGGTTTCAGGAAATTATTATCCCGAAAGCCGGGTTTTTCGAAGGCCCACTGAGGCACCGTTTTAGTCGGGTTGAATAAACTGTCTTTTAGTAATTCATTCAAACCTAAACTAACCGAGAAAGCTATTTTAGAATGATCGGGCGAGAGATAAGCGGCTCCAATGCCATACTTCCAGTTGGTTAACTGCTTGGGTTCTCCCCCATCGAGCGATAATTGAAATAACTGCAACTTCCCTTTCACCGGACGCATGAATAGCAACGTCTTTTCATCCTTCCAGATGCCGCGACCTACACTTTCTTCCCCCTGCGTTAGCTGACGGGCAGGATTTTTAAAATCCGTAATCCATAAATGAGTGCGGTAGTTATACTCCCACTTTTTCTCATCATCGGCCTGAGTGGTCTGCACCGCATAAATGGCCTTGGAGCCATCGGGCGAAAGAGCTACGCCAGAAGCAGCCTTCAGACGGGTCAGGTCCGTTACGGTAATTTTTTCGTTTTGGCTCCAGCTCAGGTACGGCAGAACCGTGAGGACTAATAAAAATCTAAACTTCATAGAGAGAAGAAGCGTTTTCAGGTAAGACCGACTGTTTTAGTCAGTTTCGCAATGGTTTTTCAATTGCTAAAAGTACGGAAGAAAAGCGGCTCCCTGTGCCTCAATAGATCAGATTGGGGGGGATGACTTCAAATGAGAAGATTTTGGCTACTATTCCTGATTTTTAAGTCTTACTTTTGAATTCGCTTAAAAACTAAAAAACAGCTCCGCAAGACAGAACTGTTTTTTCCCTTAACCAAAACTTTGTAAAAATTCTACGGGTCAAAATTATGTCAATTCTTCAAGCTATCGTATCCCACATTTAGGGGGATATATAGAAAAAAACGAGGGGATTTACCTGGGTAAAGCGGGTAAATCGTGCCGAAATACATGCGAAAGTTACTAGTAAGCCTGTTCTTATTATGGATCTGTGGAACCGGGTTAGCCCAGCCTAAGCCGGTTTTGCTGGATCAGTATTCGGTCAATGAGGGGCTGTCCCAGAGCGAGGTAACCTGCCTGCTGAAAGATCAGCGTGGGTATGTCTGGCTGGGTACTCAAAACGGCTTGAATCGCTTCGATGGGCACCAGTTTGTGCATTACCATCATCAGCCTTTTCAGGCTCATAGTCTTTCCAATGATTACATTCTTTCTTTGGCAGAAAGCCGTCAGCAGATCTGGATTGGCACTCGTCAGGGTTTGAACCGTCTGGACCTGGCCACTGGACTTTTCACCCGTATTGGCGAAACGGATCTCTCCTATAAAATTACCGCCAAGGCATTAGCCGTAGATGCACAGGGTTTTATCTGGGTCGGCACAACCAATGGGCTTTTCCGGGTATCTCCTAACGTGGGGCAGGATTTTGATTTCAATCATCTGCTCCACACCTCCAATTACGTATTAAAAGATCGCTCGATTCAGGCCCTGAAGGTGGACAGCGATGGTTTTTTATGGGTAGCTACGAATCGCGGACTTTATCGAATTTCTCCGGAAATTAATCATAGAAGATCCGTAACTCTCTGGAAATCGTGGGGTACCCATGTGTACGCCATTACACAAGATCACCGGAAACAACTCTGGGTGGGAACGGATCAAGGACTCAACCGTGTGGATCGTCAGTTGCCCCATCGCACCACCTTAGCATGGGTTTCTCAGAAACCCGTCCTGGCTTTACTGGCCAGCCATCAGAACCAGCTTTGGGTAACGGTAGCGAACGAAGGCGTGTATCGGTTTGATCTGCGTAACCCGCTTGAATTACCCCTCCTCTCCCAATGGATCGTTGATGACAGAACTCGAAAGGGACTCAAGAGCAACCGGGTTACCTGCCTCTTTGAAGGTCCCGATCCGAAAGAAGATGTGGTATGGATGGGGACTCGGGATGCGGGCGTACAGGCCTTCAGTCAATCAAAAAATAACTTTCAGCATTGGGAATCCTTCATTTCTCCCGCCTCTTCCCTACAGTTATTCTTATCTGTTTATACGGATAAATACCAGCAACTGTGGATGGGCAGTTATCATGGACTTTATCGCATCAACCGAAATACGCTGGAAGCCAAGTCTTACCCCGATGCCGGATTGGGCGGGGCGATTCATGCGTTTCGGGAAGACCATCAGGGTAACCTCTGGATGGGCGGGGAAGAAGGTTTATGGCGTTACAACCGCTCGGCGGATCGTTTTGAATCCGTTTCTTTAGGGCATGAAAATGTTCAGGTCAAGTGCTTGTTTGAGGATCGGCAACGGAACCTCTGGATTGGAACGGATAAAGGAGTCTTTAAACGCAACCAGAACGGCGTACTCCATCGCTTTCATTTTCATTACGACGGACCCGTTTCAACCGTTGAAGCAATTCATGAGCAATCAGATGGCTCCATTTGGGTGGGAACGCTGGGCGGTCTTTTTAAAATGGACCCCCGCGGCACGATCAGCTCTTTTTATAACAAAACCGACGATGCTCATTCCTTGCTTAGCAATGAGATTTATGACTTGCACGCCTGCCGCAACGGGCAATTCTGGATCGCCAGCAGCAAAGGCCTGAGTCGGCTTTACTTTGAGGGAGACCGGGCTCGTTTTGAGCACTTTACCGAAGAACAGGGCTTGCCTAACAACGTGGTTTATGGGTTACTGGAAGATCCCCAGGGCCGTTTGTGGATGAGCACCAATAAAGGAATCTCCCGCTTCGATCCACGCACGAAAGCCTTTCGGAATTACGCTAGTTCGGATGGCTTACTCTCCAATGAATTCAACGTAGGAGCGTTTCATCAGAGCGATGACGGAGAGTTTTTCTTCGGAGGAATTGGTATCTTAATCAGTTTTCATCCCTGGCAGTTAAGAGAAAGTCAGTTTCTGCCACCCATTGTGCTGACGACTTTCCGAAAATTCGAAAAGTCATTTGCTTTCGACAGTCTTCTGGCTGCCGATAAAAAGCTGAATATCAATTACAACGAAAACTTTATTTCCTTCGTTTATACGGCCCTTGATTATAAAGATCCACAGAAAAATCAGTATGCCTATAAACTCGAAGGCTTTCAGGATGACTGGAATTACAGCGGTCAGCGACGTTACCTCAGCTTTTCCAACCTGAATCCCGGAGACTATGTATTAAAGGTAAAGGCCTCCAATGCCGATGGGGTCTGGAACGAACAAAAATTGCTGGAAATTCCGATTACCGTTATTCCCCCCTTCTGGCAACGCTGGTGGTTTTATATTTCCTGTGCCCTTGTAGCAGCAGTGGCTACCTGGCTGTTTTATACCTATCGTTTAAGAAATCAGGTGGCTCGGTTACTGGAACTGGAAAAGGTAAAGCTGGCTGAAAATGAACGCGTGCGAAAACTGGCGGCTCAGGATCTGCACGATGAATTTGGCAATACGATTACCCGCATTTCGATGTTGACCGAAATCATTAAAACCAAACTTCCCGAGCATTCAGATAACGTATTACCCCTTCTTACCAAGATCAGCGATAATGCGAACCGGATGTATCAGGGAACTAAAGATTTCATCTGGGCGATTAATCCTGATCACGATAACCTTTATGAAATTGCCATTCGTCTGAAAGACTTCGGGGATGACGTTCTTGACAAGACGGGCATTCGCTTTGATATTGAAGGGTTAACCGAAAGTCTGAAAGATTTTTCTTTACCCATGGGAGTTAGCCGACACGTAATCTTTCTTTTCAAGGAAGCCATTAGCAATACGCTAAAACACGCCCAGGCCACCGAAACCAGACTGATTTTTAAGCAGGAAAATAACCGGGCTACTATTCAGTGGATTGACAATGGGAAAGGCTTCGAGTCCAGTAAGCGAATGACTGGAAATGGCTTGCTGAACATGGAAAGTCGTGCCCGAAAATTTAATGGCACCCTACAGGTGATCAGTGCATCGGAGGCGGGAACAAGCATTACCCTGTCTCTTCCGGCACCCGCTAAAAAGTAAAACTCTTTCCGCTTAATAAGTCATTTCTCCGATTATACCATTAAACATGTATTACCGGAAAACTATGCTTTATCTTTAGTATCTTTTTAAAAGCCATGAATAGTACTTTATCTGCTCCTCAAACGATTAATGTATGTATTGTTGAAGACGACTCCGTCATTCGTGAAGGATTTGCTCTGTTAATCAATAGTACCTCTGGATTTCGAACTGTCCAGACCTATTCCAGCTGTGAAGATGCTCTTCTGCACTTGCAACAGGATAATCCCGATGTCGTATTAATGGACATTGAATTACCCGGTATGACCGGCATTGAAGGCATTACCAAAATCAAGAAAATCCGACCCCAGACGAATATTATTGTCATTACCGTCTACGAAAACGATGATCTGGTATTCAAGGCTTTATGTGCGGGTGCAGGTGGTTACCTGACTAAAAACATGCCTCCAAGCCGATTACTGGATGCCATTCAGGAGATTCAGAATGGCGGTGCTCCTATGAGTACGAACGTAGCCCGAATGGTGGTGCAATCCTTCCAGAAAAATCGAAATTCGCCGCTTACTTCCCGGGAAACGGAAGTGCTGGAATTACTGGCCAAGGGCAAAAGCTATTCGACTATAGCGGATGAACTTTTTGTAGATAAAGAAACCATCCGCACGCATATCAAGAATATTTACTGGAAACTCGAAGTACATTCCAAAGCCGAGGCTATCGAGAAAGCCACAAAAGAGCGTTTGATTTGATTATAAAAAAGCCGTATAACGATTGAGGTTATACGGCTTTTCTTTTACCCTATTCTTCGCTGAATCAGTCGATTGACGCCTTCGTAAAAAATCTTCGGCTTTAAAGTACGCCAGTTAGGAATTTCTTCCAGCGTACCGCCGTAGTTGATGTAATAATCCAAGTGATACTTGGTAAATTCTTCCTGAACGAAATCGCGAAAATTAAGAGCGACAATCCAGCCGTCCTCTACTTCTTCAAACCATTCGGCGTAATAATCGTCGTCATTACTTCCGTGGAAATTAAAGACGTTTTCACCAATTAAGATGAATTTATTAATTCCTTCTGAAAGTAAGGGGTCAATGACGTTACGTTTGAAGAACATAATATCATTATGCAAGGTATCATTCCACTCGCCCAGTAACTCAATCACCGTGAAGTTTAATTCATAGTCAGCGAAAAGAATCTTACAATAGAGCGTCTCAGAACCGATTTCATCCCAATTAGGGTGGATGTAATAGTCATAAACCGTGTTCTCATATTGCTGATAATTGTACTCCCGGTTATGGAAAGGCGATTGTGGATCATCCGCAGCTACATAATATTTCTCCCATCCGTAAAAAGGCTCGATATCCTGCATGATCTGGTTTCTTATGGTTTGATATGAATCATTATAAACTGTCAATCAGTTCATTACAAAAATTATTATTCCGCATAAATTCATAAAAATCGGAATTTGTTATACCAAATCCTGTTGACTGATTGCTTTACTTTAGGTCAAAACTTGAAAGAATCGGAAGCCAAAGCTGAAAAGGTTAAAAATCCCATCCTAATTTGGCTCGTTTGAATAACCTCATTTCAAAGCGGAGTGGAAAGTCGAAGCCCATGATAAAATATTGCAACTCGCTTCCCAGCAAAAACTCATTTCGCATCAAGTGGCCCGCACTCACATTCGGCCCCAAAACAGGTTCTTCATTTTAATCCAGCCGACCTCTTTATTGATCACTTGCGTAAGCAAGGTAAATATAACCGTGTCAATACAGACATCCCTTACATCAATGATTTTCTAAATAATGCGGATATCTCGTTTCAGGAAATAACTGTTCCATTACTCGAACGATACCGAACCTATGTAAAAAGTAAACGTAAGGTAAGTGACTGCACTATTGTTAATCACCTGATTATCATTCGTATACTTCATAACAAAGCCATTGCAGCAGGGCTTGTGGATTATAAACATTATCCGTTTGGCAAAGAGAAAATCAATATGAAGTTTTCAGAGTCCTCGGGCTTACGGTCAACGAAGTGAAGATCTTAGAAGCCCTGGATGCTGTTTTAGATCTATAGTAAAGGAGCCAGATAGTTATTGAGCCTATACGGCAGAGCCACTAGCGTATACATTTTCTAAAGAATTGCTTATAAAAGGAAGTAAGATGACTATCTAGATACCAAGAAAAGCTCTTGTATAGGCTTCGCTTCCTTTTATAGAATGGATGTAATGTTTGCCTGGTAATGACTCAGGAATGGTTAGAGGGAAGTGGAAGCCACTGAGTAAAGGCTTTTTCTAAAACTACCCGGGCAATCGGTTTGGTCAGATAGTCATCCATTCCGGCGGCCAGACACCTGTCTCTTTCTCCGGCTAGGGTGCCCGCCGTTAACGCTAAAATAGGAATCCGACCCTTCTTCTCTTTCGCCCGGATGGCCTGAGTAGCTTCGTACCCATTCATTTCAGGCATTTGAATATCCATTAAAATAAGATCTGGCTGATAACGAAGGTAGGCTTCAAGTCCCTGCTTGCCGTCGTGAGCCTCATAAATGGTTAAATCAGGCCGTAGGGAAGCAATGAGCTTATGGGCCAGCAAACGATTAACGGCATTGTCTTCTACTACCAGCACCGAACGGGTTTTCGCTTCCTGGACCACGGCACTAGAAGCATGGTTTCCAGACTCGGCGGTAGTGGGCTCCGCCTCACTAGTTCTGAGATCCATGAGACTAGATAAAGCCTGATAAAGCTGCTGGATTTTAACGGGCTTAATTAGTCGATGGGTTATGTCTAATTGCTGACAGGCTTTTTCTACGGCTTCATCTTCCGAGGAAGTATAGAGCAATATTACAGGCTGATGCTGACTATCGTGGGCATGGATTCTACGCAAACTACTTAAAGTCTCAATGCCGTTTAAATACGGCATGTGGTAGTCCATGATGATGATATCAAAAGTTTCTTTTGCTACCAACTCCAAGGCTTGCATGCCATTGGAAGCAGATTGAGTAGGAATATGCTCCAAGGCCAACATCCGCTCTAGGATCAGCCGATTACTCTCATTATCATCGACAATAAGTACTTGCTTAAGGGAGCGTAGCTGCGGCCAGGATGCTTTAGGTTCAGCTTCAACGGGCAGCGTGAGCTCAAAGGAAAAAATGCTGCCTTTGTCTATATCGCTATCTAGCCTGAACTCACTTCCCATCAGACGTAATAAACGACTGGAGATGCTCAAACCTAACCCTGTTCCGCCAAATTTTTTAGTCGTCGAGAGATCCTCTTGCATAAAAGCTTCAAAGATTTTATGCTGATTTTCAAGAGCAATGCCAATGCCCGTATCACGAACCGAAAACTGCAACGTAACTTGATCTTGCTGACTACGAATGACTTCGGTCTTAAGTTCAATTTCGCCTTTGAGCGTAAACTTAACCGCATTGCCTAACAAATTGACCAGGATCTGTCGCAGACGAATGCCATCCACCCATACCCAAGTGGGCACATCTACGTCCAGATTTAGCAGTACTTCCAGTCCTTTTTTATGAGCCTGAGTCGTAATCATGGAAATTGCCTGCTCCGAGAGCTGCCAAAGGTTCGTCTTTTCGGAAGCTAGCTGAAGTTTATCCGCTTCAATTTTAGAAAAATCTAAAATATCATTGATAATATCTAAAAGCGACTGAGCCGATTGCAACACCACTTGCTGATATTGAGTCTGAGTCTCATCCAGACGCGTATTCATTAAAAGTTCAGTAAAGCCAATGACCCCGTTCAAAGGAGTACGGATTTCGTGGCTCATGTTAGCCAGAAACTCCGACTTAGCCTTACTGGCGGCTTCGGCCTGCTGACGGGCTTTGTCGGTTTCTTGCTCCGCCTTCTTACGATCGTCAATATCTTGAAACGTACCATACATTCTGACACATTTCCCTTGGACAAATTCGGCTTCTCCTTGACTGCGTACCCACTTGAGTGTTCCCTTAGCCGTTCGAATTTGAGCTTCTAGATCCCAGGGAGTTCCGTGCTCTAGAGCCGCTTCAACTACTTGACTAATGCGGGCCTGATCCTGAGCACTGGCGTAGAAGTTAATGCCTGCGTCAACATTAGGTACATAGTCCAAAGGCAATTCATGAATTTCTTTGGTAACGGAAGACCAATAAAGCTTCTGGCTAGGGCATAATAATTCCCACCCGCCCACTTTGGCCATTCGGCCCGTATTTTCTAAAAATTCATGGGTCCGAAACAGCTCCATCTGAGCCTTCTTATCCCGAGTGATATCCTGAGTAGAGCCTACCAGTCGCTGACAAACGCCATTTTCAAACTCGGCCTGCCCTTGACTCCGAATCCACTTTAGATTCCCTTGAGCCGTGCGTATTTCTCCTTCAAAATGCCAGGGCGTTCCTTTTTTAATGGACTCTCTAAGAAGGGTTATTGCATTCGCTCGCACCGCTTTGTCAGTGAACGCATCCAAAGCGGCATCCGCACTCAGGAATGTAGAAGTATCTTCCTCGTAGATGGCCCGGGCTACGGCCGAACGATTGACTTGTCCGGTAGCCACGATGTATTCCCAGCCGCCCACCCGGGCAATTTCAGCCGTTTGCTCGAGCAGTTGCCGGGTTCGAAGCAGTTCTGCTTCGGCCTTTTTACGTTCCGTAATATCACGGCTGGTAAACACCATTTCGCCCGTCAACTCGTAACGATTAGCCCGGGTTTCCATCCACAGATAATGTCCGTCCCGGTGACGCATGCGGTGTTCTAATTTCCCGTACCCGATCTGGTTGGCTTGTGCTAAGGCTTCAAAAGCCACTGCCCACTCATCAGGATGAAGAAAGGTAGTGATGTTTTGTCCCAGACTTTCCTCTACCTCCAGGCCGTAAATCCGACTCCAAGAAGGCGATAGATAGTTGATGATTCCTTCGGCATTCACAATGGAAAGAATATCACTAGTCGCAGCGAGTAAAACGGATAAATCTGCCTGGTTTTTAAAGCTCTCGGTGATGTCGCGACCCAAACAAAGAATCTCGTTAACCTGATTGCCCGTATCACTCAGGCCAATAAAGGTCCACTCATGCACTTTGAGCTGCCCTAGATCAGACTTTTTGCGAAGAATCACGGTAAAAGGTACTTCGGGTTGAGTAGCACAGGATTCGAAGGCTTGAAGTCCTATAGGTACATCTTCTTCTAAAACAGCTTCAGCAGCTAATGTCCCAATTAATTCTTGTGACGTTTTGCCCAGGGACTTTGCGTAATCTTCACTAACAAAGGTATAAGCTCCTGCTAAATTTGTTCGTGCTACGTAGAGCACCTGACTATTGGTTATGTAGCGATAGAGTAAAGCCTCCCGGCGAGCACTTAGTTCGGCTTCCTTTTCCTTGGTAATATCCTGGTGAGAAACCAGCATACGCACGGGCTGACCCTCAGCATTTCGAACCGCAATACCCCGGCAGCGTACCCAAACAATCGACCCATCTTTGTGAAAGTAGCGAATTACAGGTTCAAAAGCATGGGAAGGGTCTGCCAGATGGGCCTCCAAATCACGGGTTACGGCCTGAACATCATCAGGATGCAATAAGGATACTATGGTTGAGGAAAGGGCTGTAATTTCTTGTGGCGTATAGCCTAGCTTGTCCCAGAAACTAGGACTCATCCACTGATTGTCTGGATTTACTAAATCCCAAGTCCAGATGCCCGCTTCCTGAAAAAAGTTAAAAAAACGTTCATCATTCGTCAGTAATTCAAGGAATTCTTTTTTTAAGTAATGCATATGGCGGTCATACTACGCTCAGAAATAACTAGAATATAGTCAGTAGACTGAGCATTTAACAATTGTAAAACTTAACTAGTTTGCAGGATGACACTTAAATTTTGAGTAGGAAGCAAGTACTATACAATCATCTCTATACACCCCTATTTTTTAATAGGAGTAAGTCCATTTTTTCTCTCACACTTTTGCCCTATTACCCCCTACCCTTCCTTGATGCTTCCAATCCAATAGAGCTTCCCTTCGAAATTCAAGCAATGACGAATAATGCTGAAGCGTTGAACTCACCGATCTGGCTTAGGCAATTGCTTGCCTGATAAACGCATCAGACCATCAACGGCTGCCCGTTTCAGCATATTAGGATCTTCGGTAATCCGACCGCCAGACGAGCCGCTTCCGTGTAAACAGACAAAGGGTATTCAGACTTAAAATGTGTATCGATTTCAATAGCTAGCATTCCCAAATTGGTGACGCTTTCTATTTCCGAGATAGATACATAGCCTAATTCAGGGGAACCCAACCCCAAATCATATAACCCAAATGCGGAGTCCCTGGGGTTAAGTTCTGTTAAAATCCAGGTAGCTCTTCCAAAACGCGTAAGGAGCTGGATCATAGGTATACGATCCACGTCATTACCATCTAAATGATCCTGACTATTGATAAGCATTTGTTCTTTTAAATCCTTTGAAAGAAGTTCAGACATCCTCCGCCTACTAGAATTCAAAACGTTGAACGTACACCGTTAGAAAATGAACGGAAGGTATATTTCAAGAATGCTACAAGGATAACAAGCCTTCAAAAAAATCAAGGTAGTTAAACCGCATCGCTTGTGAGCTTTATGCTGATCCTACGTTTTACCTGTGGGGAGAGTACATTACAAGTGCTCCATTGGCCCTCCCCTATGCCCTTGTATCTATACCCTAGCTGTCTTTTATCGTTACCTTGTCAGTCTGGCATCCTCCCACGTTCCATACATTACCTAACCTGTAGGGTTGGGCTTTTGAGCTTGAAATCCCTGACTATCCCCGAGCCTTTGAATGCAATCCGCACCCCAACGATGCGGCCAATGCCTTTGGAAAACTTCCCTTTGAAGGCCAATTTCTCGTTTAGGCTGATCGTTAGCACTCCGGCGGAGGCCATGCACTTTAACTGGACAGCCTTAGTGAAATCAACGCCAAAACTTGAAAGGTTATGAGTATTCCCGGCAATCTCCTCTTCGCCCAGTCTGAGTAGCAGGTCTCCTACGCACCCTGGAGCGGATAAGGGTATCTCGATAACGCCTCCTGTTCCGAGCAGCATTACACTGGCCTGTCGGCACGGAGCACTCACCTGAGTAAACGTATTTTGCAACGCCATGGTCAGTTCAAAATTTTCCGATGCGATGCCCATGTCCTTATCCACTCGCGTGAGCACAAAAGTGGGGACCTCCTGATTGTAATCCTTGGAATCCATGATCAAGTCCGCTTCTTCGAGGCCCAGCCCACCCGCTTTGAAGTACAATTCCCGGGGCAGGTAGATTGGCATCGGGTCTTTGTCGAGCACGCCGATCCAGTCTGATTCGATAAAAAGGTCGTGTTCTTTGACGACTGAATCATTCAATACCAGCTTAGCACGGTAATATCCCGGTAAGTAATAGGTGCTGGCGTACTCATGTTTGTGCTTATCAACCTTAAACCTGCGTCTTTCATCCCAGCTTTGCTGAATGAAAACGCTGTCTGCATTAGAGTCACTGGCATCATATTCAAATAAGACGGTGTTGGGTACACCTTGAGTTACGGGCTGGCTTGAAAAGCGGATATGGCGATAGCTCAAGGTTCTGCCGGATTGCTTTTGCAGGACAAAACCAATCAGTGCTAATGCAACAACAGCAGCGACAACCAGGAGCGTAATTCTATAGCCTCTCTTTTTACGTTCCTTAGGCTTTGGATCAGTTTTTTCTTCCTGGGCAGAACAAAAGGACCTCCAATTAGGAAAATCTACAAACTGGGCCAGGGCATCCAAGGTGGCCAGGTTCGGTGTGCTGTTGTATTTGACTTTCCCCCAGATCCGCTTTAGCGTGCTTGGACTCAGCAGTACACCCGTTTTTTTAAAGATCTCTTCACTTAAGGTTTCGAAGTCCTGCGATTGCCAGTCAGTGCTTTTCCGCCAACCGATCTTGCTTTCGACAAGTGTCCGGTATTTTAATATAAAAATCTGAATATCAGTCATTGTAGTACCCTGTTCAAACTTGAATAGATTTGAACACGCTTTGAATGTAAGCTTTGAACCTTTTCACTTTCCTTTGAACGACAATGATAATCACACCAAGTTTAACAACAAATGCTTACGATGAACCGATTTAGTAAAGGAGTAACGGGTCTGATACTGATGTGTTATGCTTTCAGTGCTTTGGGCCAAAAGGCCACTCGGGTACCTTTGGAAAAAGAGAATCTGTATCCGGTAAACCGAGAAATACAACTTGCTTTTGATAAGCATAAAGGTAGCCTAGTGCAGGTCAATGCTTTGAACAACCCAGGAGTAGTCTGGATCAATAACCTGAATTTTAAGAGTGGCAGTATTGAATTCGACGTGAAAGGAAGGGATGTTCTACAGAAAAGTTTTGTAGGCATTGCTTTTCATGGTAGGGATGACCACAGCTATGAAGCAGTTTATTTCAGGCCCTTTAATTTCAATGCGAAAGATAGTGTGAGAAAATCACACGCGGTGCAGTATATGGCCTTACCGAATAATGACTGGCCCTATTTAAGGAAAACTTTTCCCGGAAAATACGAGGCCCCGGTAAAGTCCTTTGTCGATCCTGATGCCTGGTTTCATGTGAAGGTAGAGGTAACCGACCAACTCATCCAAGTTTTCATGAACGGGGATGAGTCACCCATGCTCAAAATTTCGCCACTGGAAAAATCCTTTAACGGCAAAGTAGGCTTTTGGGTGGGCCATGAATCAAACGGGACTTTCTCAAATCTAGTAATCACTGGCAGCCAATGGGTTAAAAAATAAAAGGATGAAGGCTTACGGCTCCGTGCTCTTTTAGCAGGTTCATTGTAAAGTCATCATGTGATCAAGGCTCCTTGTGCAACGGGTGTTGCACAAGGAGCCTTGATGAGGCGTATGGCGTAATTAGTGAGAGACATTTATTTCATGCTCATTAAGTAGTCCTGCATCAAGTGTAAGTATAAAACTTACTTAAGAAATCATCTGTCCATTGTAGTGAGACTGCTCAAGTACACACAAGCCATAGTCACTCGTTTGCCTTTCTGTAGTTTAGCGGTCATAGGCTGTGCCTACCTTCAAAACCAGCGGTAAGTAACTATCTATCAATGCTAAACCTTTGACATGTCTCTGCAGAAATTATTAATCTTGCGTTTTTAGTACCTGATCGATGTAATCTGCGTATTCCTGTATCGTATGCGTGCGTTGAACTAAAAATTCTTATGGCGGTAATCGAGCGGAAGTATGCCCGTTTTCGCTTTGAATAATCTCGAAAAATATTGCGGATAGGCAAATCCCAACTTATACGCTAATTCACTGATGGATAAATCAGAGTTTAACAGCAAGTCTTTGGCTTCTTCGATTAGGTAATAGTGAATACGATCTTGTGCATTCATACCCGTTTCCTTTTTCAGTAAATCACTCAAATAATTCGGCGACAGATTTACCTGATCGGCTAAATATTTAACGGTTGGCAAACCCTTTTCACTTAGCTCCGGCGACTGCATATAATTCAGCAAGACGGCTTCTACTTTGGTTAACAGGTCTTTATTAACGTGCTTTCGAGTAATGAACTGCCGCTCGTAATACCGGGTACAATAGTTTAATAATAACTCGATATTCGAAACAATCAGGGTCTGGCTGTGCTTATCAATATTTTCCTGTAATTCCGTATCGATCTTTTGGATAATACCCGTTAATACGTTCTTTTCCTTTTCAGAAAGATGGAGGGCTTCGCTGGTCTCATACGAAAAAAACGAATACTCTTTAATGGCTTTCCCTAAGGTAGTTCCCCGGATCAAATCAGGGTGAAAGAACAACCCCCAGCCGGTGGCATTGATGATTGGTTCGGAAGGCTCGTCCAGGGTGATCAACTGCCGGGGAGCCATGCAAATGAGACTGCCCTCTTGAAAATCATACATCTGCTGACCGTATTTCATCTTATTGATGCAGAAGTTTTTGAACATGATCGAGTAAAAACCCAGAGTCATTTTCATGCCGGAGTTGATCTGCTCCTGATAAGAAGAGAAATCGACAACGGCCACTAGTGGATGCTGTACTTCCGCTTTGGGAAGCATTTTATACATCTCGGTAATCGTTTCTATATGATGGATGTTGCTCATAAGCAGTCTGATTTGTCCTATTATGGGTGAAGACGATAAATCGTATAGGGTCTGTTCGTGACCAGCATCGAGGAATCGGGTGCCCCAGCTAGGCCGAGACTTGGATTGATGGTGACCAGATCCCATTGCGACTGTTGATCGGCCATTTCCCACGCTTTCTTTTCGGCCAAGGTTTCGAATACGAATAGGGCTGATAGGTTAGAGAGGCCGTCGTATTCCAGATAGCTTCGTTGAGGGTACCGTTGGGACCTTTTTTACAATCGATGGCATCTGTGTAGATGGCGGCACAGCTGCTAGTCAGCACCACTCCTTTAACGGAAGGCGTTTGATTGACCGTATTGAGTACATTTTGGGTCCCTAAAAAGGCGGGGTCAATCAATTCCTTTTGGGGATCTTCAACGTTAGTAGTGAAGGGGGAAGCCGTGTGGAACACCAGTTCAAGCCCTTCATGGCTTCCAGATACGAGCCTTCCTGGAGCAAATCCGCTTTGAAATAGCGAATGGTGCCTTTGGTTTCAGCCGCCAGCTTGTCCAGATGAGCCGTTTTCGTCTTGTCGTCTGGATTTCGAACAGCTGCGTGAACGGGAACCCCCTTTTTTAATAATTCATAAATAACCCAACTGGCGACAAAGCCGGTCGCACCCGTTACCAGTGCTGGTTTCGATTGATCGATTTGAACCATCGTTTTAAACGTTTGAGAGATAGCGTTGTATCGTTCTTAGTGTAGTGCGGCCAGAATGGCTTTGTAATACGTATCAGCTCGTTCCTGAGAGAAGTAATCAACTACTAGTCCCGCTATGGCGAAATACGATAGGCCAATACCGATTCCCATCCAGGTTGAATTTTTGGTGGTCCAGAAAATCAATAACGTAACGATAAAAAAGAGGGTAGCCACAATTTTCGACACCTTGTATCCATATTGAAAAGCATCGACCCGTTTCTTCTCAGAGACGGCAAAGGCTTTTTTGTCCTGCCGGTAGCTTTGGGGCAATTCTACCATCCGCTTCGGATTGGAGACCATCATTCCTCCTCCAACACCTAAGTAAATGATACCAGAGACCAGCAAGGGCCATAAAAGAGCTTGAGCATTCGGCGTATGACCTGCTTTCCAGAACAGCAATCCCATGACTGCACTAAAAAGGCCGAAGGCAACAATGAGTTTAGCCTCGAATAGCTCGCCTTTAATCCAGGTGGTTGTGTGTTGTATCAATTCCATCGTAGTCTATTGTTTAATCCCTTTCTGATCTAGTGTCCGGCTTCTTTCAGTATTTGGCCAGACTGCTGAATCCTATGCCCAGAAGGAGGATTTCTCGCATACTGGAGCATCAATCGAGCAAGATCGTTTACGGGCAAGGGAGCCATCTTACGAAACAGCCCCACTTTATTGAGAAAAGAAATAACGGATACCCCTATTTTTTCACCGGTTCGGTCGGTTTCGGGTCTTATTAATGGACCAGGGCGAAAAACACCAACGTTTGTAAAATCCAAAGCTTCCACCGATTTTTCCAGCTTGCCTTTCATTTGTGAATAGAACAGGAATGAATTTGGATTGGCAGTAGACGATGAAATTAGGATAAACGTAGGTATGCCATTTGCTTTGGCTAGTTTAGCAAATTCGTACTGGTACTCATAATCGACCACATACTGAGCCTTTTGACTACCCGCAGCTCGTAACGTAGTACCAAGGCATGAAAAGGCCACATCACCGGAAATATAGGATGCCCATTGACCGAGTCTGGAAAAGTCAACAACGACGGTGGTAAGTTTGGAATGGCTTACAGTAAGTGGCTTACGAACCAAGGCTACAATTTCCGAAACGTCCTTACTTGCCATCAGCAATTGTAACAGTTCGTTACCTGTAGAACCAGTTGCCCCAATAATGACTGCTTTCATGTTACTGCGTTGGTATTATCAGACAAAGGTCTGAACCCTCTGAAACGAAGTACTTAAACGAATCCTCGATTGTTGTATACAAATTCAGGATTTATGAAGGATAAGGTGATCGCAACGTTTTAACCAATGACGCTAGGCACCTTTGAATGATAGGATCAAATCAATTGCGAGACGTTGATTAGAAGACTACTAAGCATAGACATTATTCAGCAACAACAGGTTGAAACCTCGTCAAACGAAAAGAACGTTACCAGATAGCCTATCTTTACCGCTGTTATTCGTAGCTGGTTTTTGATTGTCCAGTCTGGTGGCAGCAGGTTGACGGTTTCCGGTGATTTTACTGTCGGAAGGCCTGATGATCTAATATAATCTGGAGTAAAACAGGCTGAGTCTCGTACGCAATCTCAGCCTGTTTTGAGTTAAAAAATAGTACGATGTTCTTTACTTAACCTGGCTCATGACAATTCTGTCATACATTTTGTCGCCCAAAGTTCTTCGCATCCAAATCAGCATTTTGGCATTTTTACCCCTTACGTACCGCCTTCTAGGGTGTTTTTGGGTAATTGCTTTTTCGACCACATTTGCAATCACAATAGGCTCTGAGGATTTGGGGAGTGGTGTTTTCATGATGGGTTCGAACAGATGGCCATAGGCTGTATGCTGAGCGTATTTTTGCCCATAGGCCCCACTGACGTTATAAAAATTGGTATTGATGAATCCTGGTTCAATAATAACCACGTCGATACCGAAGTCTTTTACTTCCAGTCGCAAAACGTCCAGCCATCCTTCCAAGGCATGTTTAGAGGCATGATACCAGGAGGCTAATGGGAAATAAATTTTCCCGCCCATTGAGGTCGTATTGATGATCCGCCCTGACTTTTGTTGTCTCATGTGGGGCAATACGGCCTGAATCATCCGGGTATAACCAAATACGTTAACCTCCATCAGTTTATGAGCATCTTCAGACGTTGTTTCTTCTGCCGTGCCCATAATGCCAAATCCGGCGTTATTATACAAAACATCAATCCGACCTTGCTCCTGAATAATTTTATCGACGGCGGCTTTTATTTGCTCTTCGTTTGTGACATCCAAAATAAGGGAGTGTCCGCCTAATGAATCCAGATACTTGTTACGTTCTGTCTGAATATCTCCGCCGTAAACGATGTATCCTTTTGAGGTAAGCAATTGGCAAGTGGCTTTCCCAATACCTGATGCGGAACCGGTAACTAATACTACTTTTTTAGGCTCGGCTTTAGGATCATCAGCTTTGGCCTGGAATGTGGTCACCAGCAAGAGTAGCGAGGCAACAAGCGTTATTATTTTCATGGCTTACGGTTTATTTCGATTATTACAGGTTACATCTGACTCATGACGATTTTGTCAAATAACTCATCGCCCAGATACGTCCGCATCCAAACCATTGGCTTGGCAAATTTGCGACCCGATACCGGGTTTTAGGGCTGTTGCTAGTAACGATCTTGCTGATCGCGTCAGCAATCACCGAAGGTTTAGAAGAGCCATTGCCTTCAGATGATTTTTTGGTTCCTTCGATAATTTTATCCATCATTTCCCGATAGGCACTGTCCGGGCGGATTTTAGCGAAATTATTCAGCAGTACCGAGCCAAATTCTGTCGCGATAAAGCCGGGTTCCAATACTACTACGTTGACATTGAAGGGCTTCAATTCCAGCCGTAGACAATCGCTTAATCCTTCCACGGCGTGCTTAGATGCATGATACCAGGCCCCCATGGGGAAATACATTTTTCCACCCATCGACGAGGTATTGATGATGGTACCCGATTTCGCTTCCCGCATGTAGGGTACTACTTTCTGGGTCATGGCGGCCATGCCAAACACGTTTACCTCAAACTCTCTCCGGGCTTCGTCCAGGGGAACATCTTCCACCGAACCATATAAACCAAAACCGGCATTGTTCCACAGTACATCAATTTTACCTTCCTGCTTGACAATGGCATCGACTACTCGCTGGATGTCGTTTTCGTTAGTCACATCCATCTGCATCGGAATGCCCCCTAGTTCTTTCAGGTCTTGCATCTGGTCAATCCGGCGAGCTACTGTATAAACGCGGTGCCCTTCCCCAATCAGTTTTTTAGCGGATTCTTTACCCATTCCTGAACTGGCACCGGTTATTAAGATTACTTTTTTCATGATCCTTTTTGTCTTGAATGATGATACAAAGGTATTGGCTGCCAAACCCTCAGCAGTAATACGAATTCTCGTTTCCTGTATACGAATTCTCTTTTTGCTAAAACAGAAGGAAGTATTTTAACTATAAGCTATTGATTAGTGTAGGGAATCTTAATTATAAAGAATATTGAAATAATTTTTCAGATAAAAGCAGCTATTAATGAATCATACTATGGTTGTTTCACTGTTATAATTTCAAAATATTTTAAATTAAAAAGGTAGCAATAAATAATTTAATTAAACTCTATTATCAAGTATTAAAAATGAATAAATATTTATTCGTCATTACAACTATTTCTGTTGTGTATTAGAGTTGAATATGGCTTTGTTGCGTAGCTATTTAGAGAGGGATACTATAAGAGAAAGCATAGATTGTCAAAAACAGCTATGAGGTTTTATATCGTGAAGTATTTTAAGGAATAGCAAAAGGACTAAGCTATATAAGGGAGCATGAGATATTAGATATTCTTCAAATGTTTCAGGTGGTTAACGAAGCAGCAAAGAATGCAGGAAGTGACCCTGTTAGGTCTGAGGGATTTGATAATCATACCGAAGCTCTGGGTGTTTATTTGTTGATTTTCTTATCAGTATAGGGAAATACCAAGAATTAGAAACATTAGACTTGCATGCAGACCGACCCCAACTAACTCGATATAAAGCCATGTTGAAACTTTTTAAGGAACTTAAAATCAAGCAAGCCAAAGCTATTCATCCGAAAGTTTTAGACAAGCTACGGTACTGCTAAGCCCGACAAAACGGCCACGCTCGAATTACGGAGACCGTTGCTTTTCTGACGAAGCACCACAGCAAAATCGACCTGATCTTTCTGGACATTCAGCTCGCCGATGGGCACAGCTTCGCGATTTTTCAGTATATCGATATAGCCATAAGGTTGTCAATCCCGCTTTATGGGTAGCTTCCCGAGAGAAAAGTTTTCGGACCCAGCACCGCGAAAAATCCATCGTCATTTACACTAAAGACATTGTGGCCATCACCATTGAGTGTGAACTCGTTCAGTTGTATACGTTCAGCGGAGAGCGGCACCCGCTCCTGAAAAATCTGGAATACATCGAGTCGGTTTGCAATTCACATCAGTTTTACCACATCAACCGACAAATGCTCATCAATCGTAATGCGATCCAGTCGATTGAACCCTATTTCAAGAGACATTGACATCCTGTCTCTACTCCTGTACAGGGTTCTTACTCTAACCTTGGAGATAGTCGCCAACGTTCTTGTTTCTCTTCTAAAAATCTATAACTAAGGTACATTTGTATATCAAATACCTTTAATGCCAATGATTGACGGCGTACGTACACCTGGGAATGTTTCTCCACTAATATACACCCACAATCCCTGCCAGTAAACAACCGGTAAGGTTACTCGGGATTCATAGGTACGCTCTTCGCCCAGATACTCCCATTCATCGGTTTCGGGTTTATATATCAGCATACTGCGAATGATGCCGGGGTGTTTGGCGGGTGTTTTCCAGCCGGCTGTTACAGCATCAACCCCACCCCAGAAAAAGAACTGATTGCCATTCAACAGCGGAACCGTACCACCACCCGCTGACATGCCTCTAGGCATCGGGGCCAGCTTTTCCCAAGTCAGGAATGGCATTCCTTCAAGCCGCTTCACTCGAATGCGGTAGACATCCAACAGAATATCCCGGTACTTATTACCTTTTGTATTGATTCCCTGGGTTTCGCCACTGAACAGGTAGCCATCCCCATGGTAAACGCCACAAACCGGGAAAACTCTGGCAACTCCTGGAAAGGTGTCGTTCTGTTGCCAACCCGCTTTTAGATTTTTCAAGTCCAGTACAAGACAGGTATGCATAGGAGGTGCCGTAGGGGATCGATTGCCACCGATCAGCACAATCATATTGTCGGTCAGGAAGCCACCCATCTGGGCCAGCGGGTACGGCAATGCCGGGTATTTGGTCAGCATCACATCGCCGCCCTTCCATTCAACGCCCACTACCTGAGTCAAATGCTCCTTGGCATTGCTACCGCCAATGACAATCAACTGGTTTTTATAGGTAATGGAGACGCCATAGCCACACGCTCCAGGAAATGTATGTTTGGCTGTCTTCCACCCCTTTTTGCCTTTTTCCAGCACAAAAATATCGTCGTACCATTTTTTCTTGCCTCCTTCCCAGGGCAGAGTATCCGGAAAATTGGCCCCACCAACAGCAACAATGGCCTCGTCGCTTACTCCGGCAAACATGCCCGCCCGCCCTTTGGGGTCAGGCAGTTTTGGCAAGGGCTCCCATTGGATTGCCATTTGGAACATCCCATTTTTTGTCACTAGCATAACCAGAATCCAGAATGTCAGATGTACTATTTTCATGCGAATAAAAATTAAGCTGTCAGCATTGGCTATTAGTTAAGTCTTTTATTCATCTCAAGACCTATCCCGCCAACGGTGGAGTTGTGGGCTAAAAGCTAATCGCATCGCCGTTTCATGTATATATAGGTATTGAACGGCTGGCTGTTAACGGATCGTTCGCCCTCTCCAGCCGTTGCCGGGCTGGAGATTTCATATCTAATTTTTCCCATGTGTCACGCTAATACGCATTACGGCTCCCGGTCCCGGCTCGCCGTAGCCTCCAGTCACCAATAAAACCTGCTTGTACCTGCTCCATTCTACAAAACAGAGGTTGCTGGTCAGTGGCAGTTGTGTATCGATACTGAAACGTAAATGTCCGTCTATATCCACCACCTGAACGGCTTGCATCCCATAGTGGGCTACCCATACACTACTATCGGGGGCTATAGCGATCCCGTCGGGAAGATTACGGGTCAGTTCACCGGACGGATGTTGCGGTAACTGAATAAAAACCTCCGCTTTACTCCGGGCTACGCCCGGTTCGGTCAATTCGATGGCAAGAATCCGATTCCGATAGCTTTCGGCTACGTAAAGCGTGCGTTCATCGGGTGATAGCCCTAATCCGTTGGCGTAATGGATGTCCCGTAGTACCAATTTTTCAGTGCCATCCGCCCCTTTAAAAAATACCTTCCCATCTACATGAATAGAGTCCGTAAAATAGAGGTTTTGATGGCTATCCAGAATCAGGTCATTGGGTGTACAAATTGTTGTCTTGGCTATCGTTTCTTTTACGAGATAATCGATAAAATTACCTGACGTATCAAACCGAGCAATGCCTGCCTGTTGACTATCACAAACCAAATGTAAGCCCTCAGCCGATATCACTTGTCCGTTCGGGCATACTGTTTTACCCCACGGCTCAACTGTTCCATTCTCCCCGACCGTACCGATCATCCCCCCCGATAAGGTTGTAAAAAAACAACGACCGTCAGGACCTAATACTGGGCCCTCGGTGTAAAAAGGGAGGTTCACTAATTGTTGAACGGTTACCTGCATTATCTGTTTATTTAACGTCTTCGAAAGGATACATGGGTTTTCGGCGGTGACGGTACGTGAAAAGCGTCATGTCGGCTTGGGTCACGCCGGGCGTATCGATCTGCACGATGGAGGGGCAAACCGATGCGTAAGCAGCTATCGGAGCATTAACGCCTTTAGCAATAATGATATCGAAGGCGGCGGGATCAAGCCCAAAGGCAGTCATCTGGCCTAAGCTGTAAGGCGGAGTGCGGCGACTGGTGAGCATGATAGTATTACCGGTCAGGGTTTCGACAACGACCGTATTGCCCATATTGTAATTCACAAACCCGCCGTGTTTGGGCTGATCTTCCTTAAAAATACCATCGCTCAATTGCCGCAAAATCACCTTGGTTGTCCACGCTCCCTGAACGGTTCTGATCGTGACCAGGAAAAGGTCGCCGATAGAAAACATAAATGCTGTTTTCACCGCATCTGGATCGGCCAGGCAGATAAATACTTTTGAGAAGGATTTATTTTCCAGGTATTCGATCAGTACCGAACTATTACCCGGTCCGCCACCGCCTACATTATCGCCCATGTCCAACAGCAGTACAGGCTTTGCCAGACCCAGTAATGTTTCATACACCTGTCCAATGCTTATTTTTTCGCCATTGAATGATGCCCGCCGATCTAGCACATAGGTTGTTAACTGATGTGCCACATCTTCCAGATCTCTGGTCGTCCTCTCTACATCCTGTGCATCGGCTACCAACAAAAAGCCCGAACCCATTTCCGCCACATCGGCATAGGGAAACCCAAGCAGCAAACTGGCCGAAACAAACCCCTTCTCCCCGGCCCATTGATTCATGGTAGCGATCAGGCATTTGCAAGGTTCCTGCGACGTATACTGCTGTTCGATGCTAATAGCCAGCGGTAGTTGCACCAGTTTTTGCAGCGGTTTGATTTCACCCCGTAATATTCTAACCAGCAACCGGGCGGCTTTCAGTCCGGCAATACGCTGGTCAATGTGGGGATTACTGGCATAAGCGACCAATGCGTCAGTAGCGTTGGCTATAGCCGGACTGACATTAGCGTGAGGGTCCAATGTACCCGTTATCGGAACCTTTGGCCCCAGCTTTCGTCGAAGCTCCGTCAGCCAGTGACCATCCATGTCCGGGTACCCTTCGGCCACGCCGGCACCGTGTGGCACCACGACACAGCCATCCATCGGGCCGCACAGGTCCATATTACGCCATAATTCGGCCAGAATAGTTTCATAGGTCCGTTTGTCAATCATCCCGCCGGGAGTGGCCATCGCGTAAAACACGGGAACAAGCTCCATATCGTCGGCCGCAGTGATCACTTCAATTATGCCACTGATCTCGTGATATGCCCCGGCGTATTCGGCCAGTATCCGGTCGCCCACCAGCCAGAAATTGCTCTGAAAATCATCTAGTGTAGTGGGCGTATCAATAAACGTATTCGTTTCATGATAAATACCCATCAGGGCTACCCGCTTTTTCATAAGGCAATTACGGCATCTACTTCAAACTTCAGCACATTGCCCAAGCATCCGACCAGCGTGGTACGGGCCGGGAAGGGCTCTTTAAAATATTCACGATAGATGGCATTGAACTCAGTAATGTCTTCGGCTTTACCGACATAGTTTCGTACCTGAACGGCCTCCTCCAGCGTGGCTCCTGCCGCTTCAACAATCCGTTTCAGGTTATCAAATGAACGGCGGCATTCGCCCGCAAACGTATCGATCACAATCACACCTTTATCGTCGACCGATGCCTGGCCGGAAACAAACAGGTAGTTACCCGAAATAATGCCGGGCGAAAAGGGCAAATGACTTTGGGGTACCTCACTACCAGTAACCACTGTTTTTTTCGTCCTCATAATATACCAAATTTTAAATAGGCTTCGGTAGCCTTCATTCCATTTTTAATCGCATCGCGGGTTACGTTCTCAGCCGAAACCTTGTTCAGAGCCGCCTGGATAACTTCCTGCTCAATAGCCTTCGGAATTACCACGATACCATCTTCATCGGCCATCACCATATCGCCCGGTGAAAACCGGACTCCGTCAATCTCGACTGTTACGTCCATGTCGATTACCCGTTGCCGGTTCTGACTGTCGTAGGGGTTCCTGGAGGTGGCAAAAACCGGGAACTGCATTGCCCTCATCTTGTCAATGTCTCTCACACCACCGTGAATAATTACACCCACACAGCCGCTGTTCTGGGCCGCCGTTGACAGTAACTCGCCCCAGATACCGGACCGATCCGATCCACCCGCAGCGGCAATTAACACATCGCCGGGTTGGCAGCTATCCACAGCTTTCAGTTCGAGATCATACGGGTTTGGATCCACATCATACATATCGGCCCAAAGGGTAGTTTTACACCGCCCCATCAATTTGGGTATTCCGGTGTAGGCATTAAACGGGATACGCGTTGCCTGGTGGGTATAGCCCATCTGGTCCAGTACGTCACTTACCACGGCCACATACAGCCGTTCTTTTAACTCATTCAGATTCATAATATGAAAACACTTAATTGATTTTTATTTACGATTCAGCTGATGTTCTAACCCGGTATAACAAAGCAGCCGATGCAAGCAGGGCAACCGATCCCATCCGGAAAAACAGGCTCAGATCTAAGTGGGCATCCCGGATTGCTCCGGCAGCATATAACCCGATACCTCCGATACTGGTCGATACCAGATTAATGATGCCATAGCCCGTTGCCCGGTACCGTTGGTCGACAACCAGGCATAATATCGGCATCATGTTGGCATCCAGAAACGTACGGGTAAACGCGTAGGTAGTAAAGCCGAGAATGGCTAATGCCAGCACATCGGTACTCCCGGCAAAAAACACAGCCGGAGCAGCGATAACCAGCCCGATGATCGGCACAAAAATTCTCCCTTTCGGATTACGACGGCTCCAGCGGTCGGCCAGGAAACCGCCCAGAATCACGCCCACCAGCGAAACCGGGTAAAAGTAACCCGTAGCATAAACCCCGGCCATGCTTTGGGTTAGGCTGAAATGTTCCTGAAAATAGGTGGGCAGCCAGCCAGCAATCATCCAGGTAACTACACCGGCAATTCCCCAGAACCCAATGGCCAGCCAATAGGACCGGTTACTGAACAGTACCCGAACGGCTTCCCAAATGCCTACGCTTTTTTCCTGAGGGCGATTTTCCAAAACAGGATCAGCAGCACAATCCCGCAACGTAAACAGCAGAACAACGGCATAAATGACTCCCACAATACCGAATATGAAAAATACGTAGTTCCAGGTTTGGTCTTCGGCTAGCCAGCCACCAATAAATCCGAGGCTTTGGCCGATCATGATCCCGCCCATGTGTATTCCCGTTGCCAACGAGCGGCTGTCCCCCTGGTGGTAATCCGCAATCAGGGCCAGGGCGGCCGGAATATAACAGGCTTCGCTGATACCCATCAGTGCCCTCGTCAGCAACAAGCCTTCGAACGTAGTCACATAAGAGGTCATCAGCGTAACCAGCGACCAGATGAACAAGCTGACTATGATTACTTTACTGCGACTGAAGCGGTCGGCCAGAAACCCGGAGAAGGGGCTTAACAATCCGTAAACCCACAGAAACAGAGAAGTCAGTAAGCCAAACTGGGACTCGCTCATCGGGATTGACTCCACGATGGATAGCCGCATAGTCGTAATCATCATTCTGTCCAGGTAGTTCAGGCATCCCACTATACACAGCAGACCTACTACTACCCATGGATAGATTGACGCAGGAAAAAACCGTTGTTTGTTCATGTCTAGAAAATCAATTAGGATACGTATTGCTCAATTCGGTCGATACCTACCGTTATGTCTATCGCCGAGATGTCCGGCAACACAAAATTTCGCTCTACAGTATTCATATCTTTAAACCCGCTACCAGTTACCGGGCAAACCACCACATCCGACGGATCGATTTCACCCCGTTTAAGAGCCTGAACAACCCCAGTCAATGCCACGGCTCCGGCCGGTTCGCCGAAAATCCCTTCCCGGCGGGCCAGTTCCTGGTGCCAGTTGAACACCTGTCCGTCCGTAACCACATAGCCCGTACCGCCCAACTGCCGGCAGATTTGTACCACTTCGGTGCCATCAATCACATTGGCCACCTGCAATCCACTGATCCGGGTAGTAGAATAATCGACCGGAATGGCTTTATCCTGCCCCCACCGTAAGGCTGAAGCAATGGTATCGTTGCCTTCGGGCTGTACACAATGCACTTTGGTAGCCGCCTTTGCCGACAATACTCCCCGGCCAATAGCCAGCGTAAGGCCGCCACCGCCGCGGGCGAAAAATGTGGTCGGGAGCCTGGGGCAACTGCTCCATGATTTCGTACACCATCGTTTGTACCCCCTGCATGGCGGAGGGACAATAGTAAAAGGCACTGATGGGTAAGGGAAGCCGATGATCCTGACAGATTTCGGCCAGTCTGGTAAATACCTCTCCGGTGACCCTAGCACTTTTCCCAAAGTCTTTTACCATCAGGATTTCGGCCCCATAGAGTTGCATCTGGCGGATTTTCGGTATAGGTGCTCCATCTACCACCACCAGAACACACCGAATACCGGCCGCGGCACAGAATGCCGATAACGCGGCCCCCGTATTTCCGCTAGAAGTAGCAATACAAACCTTCTGACCAGCCACTTGCATCTGACTGACCAGTACTGACGCAAACCGATCCTTATACGACCCAGTGGGATTCAGGTTTTCCAGCTTGAAATAGAGGTGTTCAAGACCGATTGCGTTGCCGATATAACGGGATTTCACCAGGGGTGTTCCGCCTTCGCCCAGATACAGACGACTGGCTTTTGGTACCGATGGTAAGTGTTCCGCATATGTCCAGATTGTTTTCAAAATTCGTTGGGCAATTGACGTTTTTTAATCGAGTATTTATTGAAGTTGGGGCTGAACCCACCATCGACCAGCAAGGTGGTGCCGGTGATGTACGAGGCCGATCCGGAGGCCAGCCAGCGAATGGCTTCTGCGATTTCTGCCGGGTCGCCTCCACGGCCTAGAGGGACAAAATCAACCAGTTCATCAATTAGTTGCTGGCTGATGTTTTCACCATCTTCGCCCTGGTAATCCCGGCTCAAGGGTGTTTCGACATAACCGGGTGCTACGCCCACCACTCGGATTCCACTGCGGCCATAGGTAGCAGCTGTTTCCCTGATTAGGCTTTCCAATCCTCCTTTGGCAGCTATATAGCCCGATCCCATTCCTGAAGGACGGCTGGCCATCATGCTGGTAATGTTGATAATAACCCCCGGATTGCCGTTAGCTTCCATCACTTCAGCCGCCCATTTGGTCAGGAAAGCTGGGGCCGTCAGGCATACCTTCAAGGTTCGTTCCCAATCATCCAGTTTCATGGTTCGCAGGCTTTCCAGGGTCCTCCAGGCCGCGTTATTGACCAGTACATTGATACTCCCCCATTTTGCTACGGTTTCCGAGACAATAGCCTGTAGATAGGTACTATCGGCCAGATCCCCAGCCAATGGAAAGCACCTAGTTGCATATTGACTACTCAACTCAGCAGCCAACCCGATAAGAGCGTTTTCGTCGAGATCACTCAGGGTCAGACGATATCCTTCAGCGGCAAAAGCATGAGCCGTAGCCCTGCCGATTCCTCCGGCCGCCCCCGTAATGATTACCACGTTCGACTTATGCATAAATTACAATTTTACCGGGTTCTGAAATGGGTAAAATTCCGCCCAAAGCATCTCCCTGCTTTACATTCACCAATTCCCTTCGCAAAAACACCATCCCGCCTTTATCACAAAATACCTCGGCCTCAGTCCCATTAATCACATCGACTACTTTCCCCCAGCGGTCTCCTTGCTTTACGAAACGGCCGAGACCAACCTCTCTGACAAAAATTCCGTCGATGGGCGAGGGCATCATGGCTTGCAAGTACCCGCTATTATCCCGGTAATCTTCCACCCAGAATACTTCCGACTCAGGTTGTGGTGTGTACGTAGCTGCAACCATTTCGAGTAGAGACAGTACGTTGACACAAGCTTGTTGATAGGCGGCAACTGCCTGGATTCGAATACCCGTTCCTCCACCGTATTCGAGATAAATGGCCGGAATACCCGCATCGCGAGCTACGGATAAAGTCCGTCCCTGTGGAGTCGGCTCGGTGCCCCACACAATAGGTAGGCCACACGCCCAGGCCATTTTACGCTGCATTTCCAGAATGGTTTCGTCGGGATGAAGCATATACCCGGCCAGAGGCGAAATGTCGAACATAACCCCGCCGGTATGCAGATCGACCAAGTAATCAGCCGTCTCAATCAGCTTGCTCAGGCCCGATGCCACTCGTTCCGTAAGGCTCCCATCGGGGTTGCCTGGGCAGGTACGAGCCAAATCCATCTGATCATCGCCACAGCGAGCACTCCGACGAAAGGCACTTTGGTTAGCCACACGAACCAACGTAATCGTTCCCTTCTGCAACTGATTGGGCAAGCTATGCTGAAGCTTTTCAACCGCCAGCATGGGTTCGTATTCATCGCCATGCACCCCAGCAACGAATAACACATGCGGCCCAGGCTCCAAAGCATTGATTTTCTCTGCGGTAAACAATTCCATCTATTTATTGCATTGAGTGAAAACGGGGTCATTGATTACGTTCGACCACTCTTACGCTCATTTATAGAGCGATTTTTGGCTCATTTTGCGAATCTCAAGCACGGAGAGGTGGGTTTTGGCCAACTGGCTTCCGGTACTCAACAGTACGTCTTTAGTGGTAAAATGAATTGTGGTGTAACAGTACCAGCCGCCAGGGTCGGTTTCTATACTATATCCCAGATGTATTTCCAAGATCTTCCCTCATCGGATGAAAGAGCGATGGTTAATGGGGTTCGCATGCCTTTCTGCCAGGCTTTTCGGTAGTTTTAATGTTGTTCTAGACCAGCAGCAGATCACCCGTCAACTGGATGCAGGCGATACTAGCGAATGAATAGTCGTGTTCTGTGCAAGACTCCAGGTTTTGCCCTGATCAACCGAAAAGTTCATGGCTTGAAAACCCTGATTGGCCCGAATAAACATCATGATCCGGCCACCCTTCAGTTCAATCAGGCCGGGCTCCTGGGTCACAATCAACGTTGGATTAGGCACAGATTCACTGGTAGTCCAGGTTTTACCTCCATCGCGTGAATATCGTCAGACCAGATAGACAGCATTATCATCGATCGATTTCCCAGTGTAATGCGAATAGACAAACAGAATCTGCCCATTTTTGAGCGTTACAAAATTGTCCTCGCTATTTCGGGGATTGTCGCCGCCGGGTTCCAGCCAAAGTATACGTTCAGACATATCGTCTGCCAGTCTGCCATGACTCTCTGAGCCATGACAGGCAACGTCAACAGGAATCCGAGCGAGATGAGCAAGTTCCCTATTACCCAGTCAGACAATCTTCCGACATATTTCATAACACTCTGTAAATCAATAAAAATCAACTTCGTTGAACGCAATGCGAAGATCGCCCTGCATGGTAGTGACCCATAATCGGCCCGGACTGACTTCAAAAATATAAGGGTAGGCAATCCAGGCTTTGCCCGTGTCGCGGTTCTGAATCGTGTACGACTTGGCAATCACTTTGGGCTTACTCCAGCTTTTGCCGTCATCGTCCGAAAACGCAATCGACAGTTCTTCGCGGTAGTTGCTGGCGGCTACTTCCGAAAACTGCCGGTCGCCCCCCCGGAACGGGTAGGTTGTCTTGCCTTCGGGAAAACGACGGTTCCAGAGCAGTACCAGTTTGCCACTGGCCAGCCGTTTGAGTTGCCCCGGTGCCGAACTGGCATCAATCGAGGTAGGGCGAATGGTGGTCCAAGTAATGCCTTCGTTGTCCGAAAAAGCCTCCCAGAATGTCCCCCAGTTGGTTCGCATCAATTGCCAGATACGTCCATCCTTCAATTGTTCGATGGTCGATTCGGTAACCCCGCTATGGTCGCCGATACCGCCCATATCAATAATGTTGGACCGTTCCCAGGTCTGACCATCGTCGCGGGTGGTGTAAGTCAGTACCGTATGGTGGCCCGGATTGTGTCGCATCATCATGGAGGTAAAAATCACATTTCCGTCGCGAGTTTCGATCATGCTCCGAATGGCACCCGTATGCTCGGTATGCAACCGTTTCGGCTCCTGCCAGGTACGCCCCCCATCCAGACTACGCATGGCATAGGTTGGCAGAATAGCACCGGGCGTATCGGAAAGGGTACGATCCCATTTCCACCCGCTCCGTTCGGCCAAGTTCAAAAAAGCAAAGATGAGCACGCCACTTCGCGTTTTGAGCATGGCCCGCTCCCCCGAAATGTTGAATTTTTCGGGCTTTGCAAACAGGGGATACGGTTGCCAGGTTTTACCTTCGTCCTTACTGATCATGCAATTTTGCCCTTCGATGGCCACCATGTGTCCGTCAGAATTGCGTATAAACGGCCCCATCAAAAGCCCTTTCATCTCGTCGACGTTTTGGGGAATCCAGGCACCAGTGGCTGTAATTTTACCGGTTTGTTCATTGAATACTACCGGTTCCTGCCCCAGGCAGCCAGTAATGGTCAGCCAAAAACAGACATAGAATTGTGCTATTTTAGTCATCTTGATTAAGAATCGTCTCGTCGAAAATTATTCACTGGCAATACCACTCACGACCGCCATTTTATCCAGAATCTGCTGTACGTCTTCTGCTTTCCAGGGTTGATTTCCTATACCTAAGGGCGGGTTGGGCAAACCAACGTCGATGCCGTGTTTCATAAACATAGCCTGCTGAAAAAACGTCCAGGCATTGGGCAGAACGGCATGGATAATTTCCTGAAAAGTCAGCATAAACCGCTTGCCCAGTTCAACATTTCCGGCCTTGAAAGCCTGATACACATAGGCACACTCTTCGCCCCACAGATTGTAAAAACTGCCGATGGCCCCAACAGTCCCGCACAAGGCGGCCTGACAAAACAGCTCATCGGCCCCACTAAACAGAATCAGGTCGTCACCTGCCAGAATGTGCATCAGGCTAATTTCGTACAGATTCTGGGTAGTCAGTTTCATTCCCTGAATATTGGGAAGGGCCAGCAGCTGTTCCAGATACGGTTGTACATCGCCCCCAAAAATACTCTGGTTACCAACATGGTATGGAAAGAAGGGGATATTAACTGACGAACTGATGGCCCGGTAGTGGGCTAAGGCTTGCACTGTTCCTCCCTGGTAATAAATTGGTGCTACCGATGAGATGCCATATACGCCTGATTTTTCGGCCGCCTGTGCTAATCGGATCGATTCGCGGGTGTTGATAGCTCCTACCTGCGTCATCACGGGCATCCGGTTTCCGACCAGTTCCATTACTTTCAGGGTAACGTCGAGCCGCTGCTTTTCGGTAAACAACACGCCCTGCCCCGTTGATCCCAGTACGTAAATACCGCCTAACTGCTGGTCGATAAATAACTGGACAATTTTTTCCAGCTCCGCAAAGTTAGGTGCTCCGTCCGGATGCACAGGTGTGAGCAAGGCAGGCCATACACCTCCTAATACTGATTTACTAAACATGTATGTGTATTTAAACTTGTCAAAATAGGCTAATGTATTGATAGACAGCGACTAGGGCAAATGGTTTTCTTACAGGATTAACCTAATCTGTCAGTATCCGGGGTTTTGCTTGATCTTATTTTCAAGGCTAAGCGTATTGGCCGAAATCGGGAAAAGCAGTAAATAATCTTTTCCAGTACGGTCTTTCAACGAGGCTACTTTGTCGAACACTTTGTTAAAGCGAACCAGATCCCACCAGCGTTTTCCTTCCAGACCTAACTCCAGCAAACGTTCCTGAAGAATCACATCGTCATTCTGTGCCTGCGAGCCGTTGGTAAATGCATAGGCACCGACTTTGCTACCATAAGCCCGGGTCCGTACCTGCATGATTTCCGACGAAGGGTCCTGACCGAGTGCATTTTTGACTTCGGCGATCATCAACAGAATATCGGCATAGCGATACACGATATAGTCGTCCAGAAAATAGCGGACTCCCAAATCAACAATACCGTTGAATTTGACGGCAAACGCCCCATAGAATTTCGAAACGCCACTAGAGGCTGTGTAAATCTCCCGAAACGTTCCGCTCTTACGCTGGTCGTCGTCGGTAAACTGCGACCGGAAAGCCGCTGCCGGTGCCCAGAAATTCTGACCAGCGGCTACGCCCAGAGCCGCAGCCACTTCGGTGTTGATGTCTTTCGGGACGTAGGCTGGTGAGAAGTACATATTCGCATAGTCGTTGTCTGTCACTTCATTCCGTTTGAAGTTGATTGCAAAGATGATTTCCTTATTGCCCTTGGTGGTATAGTCGAAAATATCGTTATAATTGCTCATCAAGGCCACATCCGACGATTTCACCTGGTTGAGAGCCTCCAGAGCAGTATTATAATCGGCCTTTCCGCCAGCCACTTTTTTGGCCGTCCACAGATACACATCCCCTTTCAGTGCATTCAATGCGGGTTTGCTCCATACGTTTCGCCCGGTCGGAAAGGTATTGTTGGAGAATAAAGCCAGGGACTTGTCCAGATCGCTTTTAATGAGGGTAAACACATTCGCCACCGACGACCGCTCCCGCTGAATCGAAGTGGGGTCGAAATTTTCGGTAGGTTCGGTTACCAGCGGTAATTCACCCCAGGTTCTGACCATACAGAAGTAAACGTAGGCACGCATGGCATAGGCCTGTGCCAGAATATTGTTTTTGGTAGCTTCCGACGTAAATGAAATACCCGGTACGTACTTAATAATGAGGTTGGCATGGTGTATAACCGTGTACATGCCCTGCCAGTCGGGCCCGGAATTGGTCGCATCCAGTTGGTTGAGGTAGAAAAGATCCCGGCCATCCAGCCCCTGCACCCCTGCACCAACGGTTTCACTCCGGGCTTCGCCCCACAAAAATAGGTTCTTGCTCGCCTGGGCCCGAAGATTGACGTACATGCCATAGATACCCCCAGTCGCATCATCCTGTGTTTTCCAAAACGAAGCATTACTGATGACACTGGTCGGTTGCAGCTCAAGATTTTCGGTACAGGAGGTTATAATTACTCCCAGCAGCGTTATGTAGAGGAAACGTAATTGCTTTTTCATGAGAGTGCTGTTCGTTTAAAGCGTGACATTCAAACCAAACATAAAAGTCCGGGGGAGTGGGTAGCGTCCCCGGTCAGTACCGCCTTCTTCCGGATTCAGGCCTTTGTAGCCCGTAATATATCCCAGATTCTGTACGGTAAGGTTCATGCGAACGCCCTGAAGTGTAAGAAAACCAGCCATTTTTTTAGGCAGAATATACGACAAGGATACTTCCCGGAAACAGAGAAAATCACCAGATTCGTAGTATCGAGAGTTACTGCCATTAGCTGACAGAGCATTGCGAAACAGGTTGTTTTGTGCGTTCTGATCGGCCCAGTAATATTTTGGAACCTCCGTCCGATCGCCCGGTTTCTTCCACGACTGGAGAGCTTCTTTCGAGATGTTGATATCGCCCTGAAACTGTCCTATCATCTGAGCACGCGGGTAGTTGAAAATCGTATGCCCCGTTGTGTAATCGGCCCGAACGTAGAAACTAAGACCTTTGTAGCTTAAGGTATTTGAAATGCCACCCGTCCAAGTAGGGTATGGATTTCCTACATACACCCGGTCGCGGGCATCGATAGAGCCGTTGCCATCGGCATCCAGCCAGATCACATCCCCCCCGTATTTGGTGCGGTTGCTTCGGGTAATCAGGTAATCGATTGGAGCTTTGGCAGCTTCCTCGTCAGTGGAATAAATCCCAAGTTGTTTGTACGAGAACATATCGCCAACCCGACCGCCTTCCTGCAAACCACCTTTGTAAACGTACGATTTGGTTGCATCGTCCCAGATTTCAATGCCACCAATCCGATTGTTTGTATTACCATTTTCGGGAAGTTTGAGGATTTTCTGTAGGGTTTTGGCTGCATTCACTGAAACCACCCATTGCAGCGTTGAGCTGGGCGGCAACACGCTGGCCCTTAGTTCCAATTCGATCCCTTTGTTTTCGAGGCTCCCCAGATTGGTACGCACACTGGAAAAACCAGTCGACAAGGGTAGGCTCAGATCGGTCAGCAGATTATCGGTTACCCGACGGTATACATCGACAAGCATACTGATCCGGTTGTTAAACAGGCCAATATCGGCACCCAGATCGACAGTTTTCGAGCGTTCCCATTGCAGATTCGCATTCGGTAGAATGGTATTGGTAATGGCCGCATTTCCATTATACAACGATCCGACGCTGTACTGCCCCTGTGCCTGAAAGTCGGCCAGGCCCGCAATATTTCCATTGACCCCATAACTGGCCCGTAATTTCAGCCGCAGCTTATCTTCCGAAATGCTTTTCCAGAAATTTTCCCTGTGCAGATTCCAGCCAACCGATACTCCTGGAAAGAACCCCCACTGATGCGACGCCCCCAGATTGGATGCCCCATCGTACCGTGCATTTAACGACACCAGGTATTTGTCCATATAGTCGTAGTTAATCCGGGAAAAATACCCCACCAGCACCTGCCGACTTTCGTAACCCGATACCGACAGAGGAGTTGCCGATGCGTTCAAAGTTGGAATTAAATCGGACGAAGCACCCTGGCCAGTTGCACTAAGCCCCGTCGTATCCCGCTGGTAGTAGGAAATCCCCAGTTTTGTCTCCACATTATGAACGCCCTGAAACAATTTGGAATAGCTGAGCACTCCGTCGGCTTGGTACTGGGTTCGTTTGCCGTATAAGCCCGTGGCCGAACGGGTAGTTATATACGATGTAGGTCCATTGTAATAGGCCTGCTGAAATGAACGGCCATCACCACTGGTTTCGTAGAGCGACAGTTGCGGATCAAACGAAAGGCCAGGCAGCATTTGCCAGTGTCCGCCAATAGCCATCGATAGATTGGTGATCGAATTTTTTCCTTTCAGTTTGTTTAGATAGTACTCGGGATTGCCAAGTGACATCGCCAATCCTGGAGCTAGTGATCCATCCTCAAAAACATATTTGGTCGTCATTGGAACGTCAATAGATCTTTCAAAAATGCTATTGTTTGAAAATACCTGATTATTGCCTGACCGTGAATACATCATCCTGCTAAAAAACTTCAATCGATTATTGACCAGTAATTCTCCGTTGAGGTCGAAATTCAGACGTTGATATTTGGTAGTAATAGCTATTCCTTGTGCGTTCATATACCCTAGTCCAGCACTGAATGTAGCCTTCTCACTACCTCCTGAAAAGGACAGGTGGTGGTTTTGTGAAATAGCATTTTGGAATAAAACTTTCTGAAAATCCGTCTCTTTAAAAATGATCGTTTTGGACGGGTCTACCGGATCAGGCATACTTTCCCACCCTTCGTTCAGTTTATGCCGGTTCGCATCCGTCAAATACTGCGTAGTAAAAGCCGTTGAATTCGTCAAATCATTACCGGTCCCATAGCCCGACTTACCCGTCAGCAGGTTCAGATATGTAGCGTTACCCGAAACCTGCGAGGTCGCCAGAACACCTAGCCGCTGATACGTAAGCAGATCTCTGTCCGATGCCAGCTCATATCCTTTTGCTAACTGTGACAGCGACCAGTTGTACTGATAATTAACCCTAAGCTTACCACTTTTACCGGTTTTGGTGGTTACAATTACTACTCCATTAGATGCCCTGGCTCCATAAATAGCGGTCGATGCAGCATCTTTCAATACTTGCATAGATTCGATTTCCTCCGAACTGATATCGTTCAGGTTAGGCCTGATTACCCCATCAATAATATAAAGAGGTGCTGCTCCATTCGGATTTGTAATGGAAGTCCCTCCCCGGATAATTACACGGGGAGCCGCTCCAGGTTGTCCTGAAATACTCTGAACTCGCATCCCAGCAATAGTTCCCTGCAACGACGATGCTGCGTTTTGATAAGGGATATTTTCAAGTACCTTATTATCAAGTTTCGAAATGGCCGTCGTAATCTTATCTCTGATCTGCGTACCATACCCAACCACCAGCACTTCGCCTAGATTAGTAGATTCGGGCTCCAAGGTTATATCCAGATTCGTCTGTGCAGAAATAGTCACTTCTCGTGGTCTATACCCCACAAAACTGAAAACCAGTGTTTGACCTGAAGCAACCGCTATTGAGAATTTTCCCTCGGCATCAGTGGTTACGCCGTTTGGTATGCCTTTCACTACCACGGTTACAAACGGCATGAATGCTTGATCTTCGGCGGAACGCACTGTTCCTTTTACTAGCTGTTGACCAATCGATGGAATACATAAACAGATTCCCGCACTTCCCAAAAGAACTAACAGTAATTTCGACGTAAGCTTCCTTTTCATGAAGATAAAAGTTTTGTACATGCATTTTTATTCTACACTTCATCAGAAAATCAAAATATTATTCTTAATTTCATTTGTAGGACAAATATAATAATGATAATTAATTACCAATCATTTTGTATAAAAAATTAACTAAAGTATTACGTTTCTATACGAACTATTATCTTGCATAACCAACCATCTAGTAGGTAAATCATATGTCTATAGCCAAATTAGGTGCATTAAATCCACTGGAAACCTTGTCGATGACTGATCGTGTAGAGAACAGTCTCAGAGTTTATTTCACTGAAAATGGCTTTAAACCTGGCGATGCTCTGCCTAATGAAGTGGAAATTGCTCAAAAGCTTAATGTCAGTCGTAATGTTGTCCGAGAGGCCCTCAGTCGATTACGCATGTTAGGTATGGTTGAAGCCAGACCACGACGCGGTATGATCATGGCTCAACCCGATTTGTTGGGGGGTATTGAGAAAGTATTAAATCCAGCACTCCTAAGCCAAGATAACCTCAAGGACATTTTCGAGATGCGGCTTATTTTGGAGATGGGGATTCCTGAGTTTCTGTTTGCCCGAAAAACTGAACAAGATTTGAACGAACTAGACGAGATACTATCCCAACAAAAAGATGTTACAACAGTATCTAAGGATGAAGAAATTGCCTTTCACGGTAAGCTATATGAAATGACGGGCAACGACATGTTCAAACGGTTTCAAACACTGCTTATGCCTACATTCGATCATGTATTTACAGGCTATTACGATAATGACAAAAAGATTGAAATCGCCAACCCCATTACGCATCACGATCTGGTTGCCATTTTGAAAACCGGCACTCCCGACGAATTTCGAAAGGCGATGTATACCCACCTGGCTGTCTATTTTGCCTCTATTCTTTAAGTCGATAATCGAGGATTTAAAATCCTTGTATGACATCAAAGGCTTTCAACATAAGGACCAAGATATAGATGGACGAGCCGCCAAAAGTTAGACGGATTCGCGTTTAGATTGATAGTAATGAGCTCGGTATTCAATCGGGCTCATTGCCTTTAAATGGTGCTTGATGCGGTATTTATTATAATAGCGTATATTAAGCAACAATATCTTTTTTGAGAACTTCTATTGACTCATAGGATTGAAGATAGAAGAGTTCAGACTTCAACGTTCCAAATCGGATCGCCGAAGCGAAAGCTTTCGATCACTGCATTGTCTAGACAGTTGCCTTTTCGGGACATGCTCTGAATGATGCCCCGCTCGCGGAGCCAGGCTTGATACGTTTTCATCTGATACCGCCAACCCTGATCCGAATGAAGGATTAACTTTCTTGATACGAGGGTGCTGCTTTTTCAAGCATAGTCATCACTAATTTGAAGACGGGTCTCAACGAAAGTTGATAGCTAATAATTTCGTGGTTGTAGAGGTCCAGCAAGGCCGAGATATAGCGTTTCTCTCCTCTGACTTTAAACTCCGTCAGGTCAGTTACCCACTTCTGGTTGGGTCCATCGGCCTGGAAGTCACGAGCTAGAACGTTTGCAACAATCTTGCCTGCTTCTCCCCGGTAAGATCGGTACTTTTTGACTCGAATCAGGCTTTTGATTCCCATTTCTTTCATTAATCTAAATACAGTTTTGTGATTGATAGGGCTGCCCTTGCGTCTTAGGTATAACGTAATTCTGCGGTAGCCCAAACGCCCCTTATGTCGATGATAGAGGCGATAAATTTCCGCTTTCGTCGCCCTCACACTTATCGGGCTGGGTAAGTTTACGGATTTGATAATAAAATGTGCTGCGAGCCATAGCCAGACAGCTTAAATGGATGTCGAGTGAAAAGGTATGCCTTAGTTCTAAAATTACTTTCGCTTTTGGTCGGCTTTAACTAAGGCGTGAAGCTTTTTTAGCAACGCATTCTCTGCCCGTAAGTATTCATTTTCTTTGAGCAATTCCTCTTCTCGACTCAGAGGTTCTTTTGCAGATTTAGGCTTTCGTTTGTTGGGCTCATGTTCACTCTTTTTCATAAGAGCTCTTCCTTTTTTGCGGGGCTGTAGCCCTGCCAGACCTGATTCATTGAAGCGTTTTTGCCAAGTGACGATCAACGATTCACTCGAGAGATGGAAGTGAAGGCACGCCTGCTTTAAAGATAGCTTTTGTTTTTTAATCATCTCAAGCACTTCAAGTTTAAAGCTTGAACTAAAGTCTCACTTGCCTACTCTGGCTTGTAATCCCTGAGAACCCTAGTGTTCATGGTAACAACACCATCGCTTGACTAAATGTAGGGGAAATGCCTTGTCGATGGGCAACTCTAGTCATCGATTCTCTTCCCTCCAAAACCTCTTTGACACATCTTAGCTTGAATTCAAAACTGTGGCTCCGATGCTTTGACATAACTAAAAATGCCCCCAAGTTAATGTCTAACTTATTGGGGGCACTCCAGAGAACCCCTAATCCATTCATGGAATGGTACAGGATTCATTGGATTAAGTTCTGTTAAAATCCAGGTAGCTCTTCCAAAAGGCGTAAAGAGCTCTACCATAGGTATACGATCCCTGTCACTCCCATCTAATAATCCTGACCATTAATTAGCGTTCGTTTTTTAAAATTCTGTGAAAGAAGTACCTATTTCGGAATCGCTGTCGGCAGAAAATATCCGAAAAAATGAAAGACGAGCATGTGCCATTTCTTATTTGGAAGATAAAAGAGCGGCCTATTGGAGGGAGATTTTAGAAAGGGTCTCTAAGGAGTCGATCGGTACTGACCCAAAGATTGCATCCTTAGTCGCTTACAGAACAAAGCGATAAAACTCAGAAAAGATTATAGAACACAATAACAAGCAAAGCCAATTGAAAGTACGTCTTCATCACCTACACAAGATGACATTGATAAACTAGTCGCTGAGCAAAACAAAATAGGCAGCAGAAGCAACCCTACTGGAACAGGCGGAAAAAGAGGTTGAGCTATCATTTTTTACATAGATTGTGTTTCTGCTTCTCACTGATTTGCTTCATTCCAGCCATAAGCTTTTCCTGTTCAAATTGATTTTTCCCATGAGCCACAGCTTGCATGTATTCATTTCCAGGGTTAGGAGAAATAAGTGGATTATTCAATAACTCAGGTTTGTGCTGGGCCAATCGATATCCATTTATCCTCTTTGGCGGCAACCTTAGACTGTAGGCATTCAACAACTTTTTCGATTAGCCGATAAAGTGCTTTACCCTACCCTGTAGACAGATAACTTCCATTACCCGAACGGTATTGGGCCTTTGTGTAGAGACTAGTAAGCCTCCTGAAATACAGCTTGGCTCTACGTCAGGAGGCTTTTGCTTAGTGAACGAACGATTTGATGAAATCTAAACTTGTCGTCCAGGTGAGGTTTTTATACCGTTCGTTGGCCAATTGAGTATGGTGGGTAGTAAACATCGAATACATGTACTGTCCCTGTTGCCATTTTGCGTATAACTCGTTTTCACCAGCGGGATAATCGGCTCTCTGTTTTTGGATAAATCGGGCAAAATCTTCCAGGCTCGATAGCTGGTAAAGCCTAAAATCCTGACCCGTCACCTGTTTCACGTCTTCCCACAGCATGGCAGGGCTGACCTGAAAACTGGCAATCTGTAAGTCCCGGGGAGCTTCATCATCCAAAGCTACTTCGGCGGTAAAGGCTGCCGTGTCGTCCATCGTCGTGAAATCCAGCTTCCAGTCTGCTTTATCACCCCAATACCCAATGCTCTTTTCTTTCAGATTTAAGATTGGCGTATTATACTGAAGGATATCGGCAAAAGCACCGTTGAAAATCGAAGAAGCCTGAATGGGCGTGCGATCAAGGTGTTCTCGAAAAGCTCTCCGCAAATCAAAATTCCTGTTTTCACCCGGCACTAACTCCGTGTAATCCGTACAGAAGTCAGACGGGATAAAACGGGGTACATCGGCTTGCAGAGCAGCCTCTAAAATTCGCTTCTGTACATCGACAATTACATCCCCCAAACCGGCCAGAGCCGATACTACGCAATGGGCACCCTTACTTGCCTCTGCCAGAGCATCGACACGGTCCAGATCGACTTCCAGAACAGCGGCACCCAATTGTTCCAGGGCTTTTATTTTTTCGGAATCGGTAGACGTTCGAACGATAGCCCGGACATCCGCACCTCTTTTCAATAGTTCGCGAACAATCCGTTTGCCTAAATTACCCGTTCCACCGAATACGATAATTGTTTTTTTCATGGTTATTATTTCTCGAAAAGTTAAAACATAGATTACGCCAGAAAGCTCAGAACGGCCTCAAGTACTTGGGCGGGTTGCTCTTCAAACAGATAATGTCCACTATCCAGAATCCCCACCAGGTGCAGGTCTTTCACTACGGAAGGCAACCCCATCTTCATGTAATTGTAACTGATGTAGCTTCCAATGCCTAACACCGGCATTACAAGCGGCGAGTAGATTTTGGCATCTTCGATATCCTCCAGGAAGGTCTGATACCAAGCATTGGCCGCCCGAATGCTTTCGGCGTCGTTGTATTGAGAAGCATACACCTCTCGCTCCAGAGAAGTCATTTTGCTGTCATCAATCATGACGTAATGAAAAAGCCAGTCCAGCAAATACCGAAACCGTCCGGCTAGTAGCTGCTCGGGCAACCCTTTTACCTGATTAAAGCCCATCCACCACGCGTAGGGTCTGTTGGCATCCATTTTCTCCGTAAATGCACCCGGAGCAGGAATCAGGCTCATCTGCATCATTCCCTCCGTGGGATGCGAACCGTCCAGAATAATTAGCTTTTCAGTGAATTGGGAGTAATTAAACGCAAAACTCATGGCGACCATCCCGCCAATGTCGTGCCCCATAAGATGCACTTTCGGCAAGCCCAGATGCTGTACCAAGGCTAAAATATCGGCGGCCATTGTTTTCTTGCTATAGCCAGATTGCGGCTTTTCCGAGCTACCCATTCCTCGGATATCCACAATAAACACGCGGTATTTTTTAGCAAGTTCTAGGGCAACTGGCTGGTAAGAAAACCAGCTTTGCGGCCAGCCCGGCAAACAGATGAGCGGCATCCCGGTCCCGCCCTCCACGTAGTGTAACCGAACTCCATTGACTGTTACATACTGATTCGTGAAGCCCGGAAAATGGTTGATTAACATCTCGTCAGAATACGGATTCTGAGGCATCCTTGGGTCTTTGTTTAGTTGAGTCATCGCTTCTTTTTTTGATGACTCAAAAGTACCCAGCTTGCCAAGGGGCAAAACTACCAAAGGGTAGAGAATGAAGTTTACCGGATTTTTTTCCTGATCCGGCTCAGGGCATTGGGGGTAATACCCAGCACGGCGGCCACCTGCTTGATGGGCACTTTCTTAACAACTTGAGAATGCGTGAGAAAAGACAGGTATCGGTCCTCGGCAGACAGCGTTTGAAAGTTCATAATCTGGTCGATCATTCGTACGGTCGTTGCTTCCCATATTTTTCGACCAAACGCTTCCCAGGCCGCCACCTGGCTATATAAGAGATCCATGTCCTTTTTATCTATTACGATCAGCTTCGTTTCATCTACTGTTTCGATATTAAATCGGGAGGGCTTTTGAGGGTGAAGGCTCGAAATCTCAGTAAAAAACTCATTTTCAAACATTACCCAAGTGGTATGTTCCTGGTCTTGGGCTTCGTAAAAAAAACGAACCCCTCCTGAGGCAATGAAAAAGTATTGATTGGCAATTTGTCCACTTCGTAAAAGCAGCTTGCCTTTAGGAACTTTTCTTTCGCTGCATCGGGAAAGCACCAATTGCAAATCCAGATCATCGATCCAGATCACTGTTTTGATGAATTTTATGAATTCTTCCATAGCTATGCTTATCGAGGAGTAAAAGTTTATGCATTGAAGCCTCCAACTAACTGGTTTTACTAGCAAAGAGTTTTATTTTCCTGAGGAATAAGGGCTTAAGTCCACAATCAGCATAGGTAAGGATTAATCAAACGGGTTCAAACATTAAATACAATAGAACGTCACCTCGAACAGTACATAGACGGGGTTCCTTTAAAGTAGTGATCGCTTCCAATGTCCTATTGCTCTATTACTGGGACATACCCCGACGTGGATTTTACAAAAGTTAAAAGAGCCTTTTCATCTTATTTAAAAGGCCCCTTGGAAGATTTCCAGGGGCCTTTTGCTCTACGGCGTTCCATGAATGTTCGTTTGTAAGAGGTTACCTTCAAATATTGGTCAAATCATAATCAAATCTATGTAATTTCTTGTCCTGTTTTAATGAGGCAAATGTGCTATTAACTCAACTTCCAGTTTGGCTTCACTCATGTAAAGTCTGGATACCTGAACCCAGGTCGCCGCCGGGAAATCTCCATTATAAAACGTTTTTCTTACGGAGTTGTATGCTTTCATCGTTTCAATGTCCGTAGTATATAAATTTTCCTTTACCACATTTTGAAAAGTTGCTCCATAGCTTTTTAAAGATTTTTCCAAGGCTTTATAGACTTGTCGTATACCTTCGGGAGTAAGCTCGGTTGTTACCGCCCCAGAAATGTAGAGAACATGGTCTACTTTTAGTACTTGTGTGTACCCGGCTACCGTATCTTGCTTAGAAGGCATATCCCAATGCCATTTATCTTTGGTGATAGTATGACTTTGTGTGTAACCAACGAAGGTTATAAGAACAAAAAATAGAGATGATACAATTTTCATAATCATAGTCAGAATAACTGCCGTTTTTAGGTTTGACTCTATCAGATTTACTTATACTTCAGCAATGCATGTATTCGCTCTGTAATCCATCAAGAGCTAAAGATGATTATTCAGCTATAGAGAAAATAACGCTTACCATTTTCCATTCGTTATTCATTTTGATCAGATGCCAGAATTCCTTTCCCCAGTTGGTCATTTTACCATCATTCCAATACTCATAATCAAACGTAACACTACCTAGCACGTCATCATTGGTAATTCTTACATTTTTAAAGATTTCCTCCTGCTTTCCTTTATCTCCCAAAAACTTATAGAAAGTATCATATCCTACGGAAAAATAGTTTTTAAGATCAGGCTTTTTAGCAATTACTTTTTTAAACTGATTCTGATTTTTCATAACCCCTATCCATACGAACGCCTGCGGTGTAAAAAGGCGTAGAAAAGAGACTGAATCTTTTTTACTAATGCTAGTTCGGAATTGATCCAAAATCCCGTTGATTTCAGCTTTTTCTTTTGCAAATTTCTGTGCTTTTACCTGAGTTAAAGAGAGCAGGAAAATAGATACGGTAATTACTCTTTTCATGATTCTATATTTTGATTTAGTAATCGATTTTTCAGCCAGCTTGAGGGACGCTCTAACGTGTATCGGTAAACTAATCCAGCCGCCAGACATCCAATCAGGCAAAGAATCATTAATTGGTTTTCGGAAAGATTCATCGGGCTAGTGGCTACTTGTATGAGATGAATGATTCCTTTATGAGATAAATAGATCGCAAAAGATAAATCAGCCAATTGACGGGTTACCCTTGATGACATCCCGCTGAGAAAACAGGAGTTAGAAACAGCAGAACTTACCAGTAATCCATACGCCAGACCTACCCAGGTAAAGCCAAAAACAGAAGCCGTTTGGGAGTATTGGTCCTTACAAACCCAAAAGGCAAAGGCCAGCGTAGCTATTCCTGCAAAGAAAAATAGTACCCCCTTTGAATGGATCAGTTGCTTGAACGTTACTGAATATTCGTAAAGAAAACCGATCAGCACCCCTATGGCGAGAGAGTCCAACCGGGTATGCGTAGGATAGTAGATGTGCATATACCACAGTTTCCAAAAGTGATCAGACTCTAATGCGGGAACGACGAAATGAGTCCAGGCAGAGCTCCGCAGAGCAATAGAAATTAGCGGCAAAACCATGAGTATGTACTTAAGTTTACTCAGCCAGCCCGTTTTTAATAACAGAAGAAGGGAGAAAGGGAGCAGCAGGTAAAACTGTTCTTCGATACACAAAGACCAGGCATGGGAAAACGTGCCTTTATTGATTACATCAAGTCCATAGTTTTGCGTAAACGTTAGAAACCTCCATAAAGGAGGTAAGGCCTCTCGTTCCCTAAACCAAGGAAAACAGACATACAGCAGCAGCGTAAAGACAAAAGGCGGGATAATCCTGAAAAACCTTTTGGTAAAAAAGGTTTTCAGAAATACAGTACCATACTCCCGAATTTCTCTGAACAACTGACCAGAAATAAGAAACCCGCTTAGCACAAAAAAAAGATCCACTCCTGTCCAGCCATAGCTGCCGATAGTATCCAGCCAGTCAGGATGCCGGAACGCCCGGTAATGGTACATCCACACCAATATAATAGCGACGGCCCTTAAATGATCTAGTCCGTTAAATCTGTTCTCTTTCATTTTTTTCTGCAAAACTTCACCTCTTGCGACCTATATCCTACGGGGTATGCCAGAAAACCTCTTTTATGGGACCGACGACATTAGAGGGTGTTTACATGAAAAATCCTGCTGTTTGTGCTCCAATCAGGTAGTCTGTCCCTGTTGTGGGCGTTTATACGGGCAGAATATCTAGTTTTACAGCAATGAAAGAGAAAACAACCCGTAACTTACTTTCAGTCATCAGCTATCAGGCGGTATTCTGGACGGCCCTTTTTCTGTTCGGACTGGGACAGGCTCACAGCAGTACCACTTACCTAAGTTTAGAGGATATCATCATCTACAACTTGTGTCACCTGCTATTTCAGATCATCAGTGCCAACTTGATTTACTATTATCTGATTATTCATCTTTTCGACCGAAAACGTTACGTGCTGTTTTTGATCAGCCTAACCTTTTCTCTGTATCTCTTAGCCGTTATCAATCGAATTTTTATCGTTTATGCCGCAGAACCTTTTTTTACGAATGAGGCACCGGACAGTATTACCACCATTTTAACCGATCTTGATTATCTGGTTGTGTGCTATGCCCTCCCCATTATTACTGCATCATTTATTTTTGTCTGTTTCATGCATATTTTACGGTATAAAAACGAGAAACAAGACCGCATTCGACTGCAAAAGGAAAAAGCAGAACTTGAGCTGAAGGTGTTGAAATCCCACCTGAATCCTCATTTTCTGTTCAATACGCTTAATAACATTTATTCCCTCGCGGTTAACCACCCCGATAAAGCTCCTAAATTCATTGCCGGACTGGCTGACATCCTTGACTATGCCATCTACAAAGGCCCTCAAAAGATGGTTCGAATCACTGACGAGATCACTACCATCGACCGCTACCTGGAACTGGAAGAATTGCGTTATGGAAACACTTTAGAAATCAACCGAATACTGCAAATTCAAGCTGAAAATCAAATTCCTCCGCTTCTGTATCTCTCACTGGTTGAAAATGCCTTTAAACATGGAAGCAGGAGCCTTGACGGCAAGCTCCGTATCACGCTTGAACTGCAAACCGATGAGGTCAGATCTGTATTCAAAATTGGAAATAGCAGTTTTCAGAAAACGTCTGACCGCCAAGAAGGAATCGGTCTTATTAATATTGAAGAGCAACTGAAATTGTATTACAAACATAATTTTGAACTTCGTGTCAACTCAGATGAAGACTGGTTTAGTGTAGAAATCGTCACTCCTGCTTGGTATGATTAAATGTATGATCGTCGATGACGAACCACTGGCTATTGAGCTGTTGGAAAGCCATTTAAAAAAAATAGAAGCCCTTCAGCTCGTCGGCAAAGCAAGAAATGCGATTGAGGCCCATAAGCTCCTGCAACAACTCCCGGTTGATCTTCTGTTTCTGGATATTCAGATGCCTCATCTGAGTGGTATTGAACTAGTGCGGTCTCTACCAGTAAAACCGAAGGTTATCTTCACGACGGCCTTCAGGGAATTTGCTGTAGAGGGATTTGAATTGGAAGCCGTCGATTATATTCTGAAGCCGATCACTTTCGAGCGTTTTTTTAAAGCGGTTAGTCGGATATTGAGAGATACGGGTAACAAAAATCCTGAAAACACCCTAATGATCAGGTCAGAAGGGTTAAACCGAAAAATCAGAATAGATGACATTATTTTTATAGAAAGTCAGGGCAATGACCTGAAGCTTTTTCTGACTAATGCGGTTTACCTCACTAAAAACACGATTGCGGATTTTGCAGAACGGCTTGCTACCCAAGGTTTTGTAAGAATCCATCGGTCCTTTCTCTTTAATCCTGACTACGTTACCGGTTATAGCAATTCTGAAATTGCATTAGGCTCCTATTCCGTTCCGGTAGGGAGATTTTACAAACAAGAGTTTAATGCGTTTGTTAAGAATTATGCTAAAACAGTGTAGTAAATAGTTGATGGCCTTTCAGCAGTTGTCCGTTAAGCGATTAACATTGTACGTTTTATTGCCAAATAATCTATCAACTACTTAAATAACTTAAAAAAGGAACGTTTTACTTTACCCCAATTAATCAACTTATAGGGTATATAAATGGAAGCAGTTACTAACAGTGCGATCGTGTTACGATAAATTAATTCATCCCAATAGAATTTAGGGGCATAATTAAGCCAAAAAAGCTGGATAAAATGCTTTGTAAAATCGTCATCAAATACCTGATAAGCACTTAAAAAAACGCCAAAAAGTGTAAGTACATTCGTAAATCGTTCCTGAATTTGATTCCCCTGTTTATTCTCTTCTGCTTCCACAATGGCAAGAGCCGTTCGAGCCGTTTTTAAAAGAGATTCTCCTTTATGACGACACGCCTGTACCTCCTCCAGGTAAGCTTGCAGGAGAATAACATGGTGCTTTGCAAGCACACTCATATCATTAAAGGTAAATAATCGCTTAATGCCATTTATTTGTTGCTGTAAGGATAACTCTACCCGGCTCGTCAGCCAATGAAATTCAGCCTGAATGGCAATTTCATTGGACATGTTCCGCAGCTCTTTTTCGCTAACGGGCTGATCTTTCGGCTGGCTGCTCAACAGGTTTTGGATAGCTCCTTGAAGAGGCTGTAGCTTTTCCCTGTCATAGGTGGGAAAAGCCTGCACCAGTTGCATCCCCTGTCGAAATCCTTTGTGGAAAAATAAATCGCACGAGAGCAGTTCCGCTTCATAAGTAGCGTAAGCAATATGAGCCAGGTCGTCCCCCATCGCAGGATCTGCTTTTCCAAATCCTAAGTAAACAAGTCCCCCTTGTGGATGCATTGGGTAAGCTACTAAACTAAGCCATCCCTGACCCGAAAAGTATTGCTGAACGGGCTTTTTTAGGGTAACGATGGGTGCTTTTGAATCAATCCATCGGAGCGGCTGCGTTAAAGCTGAAGACCATTCTACATACTCCGTTTCGGATGGAACACTGCTATTAGCTCGATATACCACCGAATACCCCAGCAAAGATTCTGGAGGATTTTTAAAGAGCATGTAAAGTTCATTACTCAGCCAATTCGTAGCTTGTGGCCACCCCATTTGAATGGGTTGGGTAAGATTGATGATAATTTGGACGGCATAGGCATTTGAAGACAAAGCCGGAAGAATTTCTAATAAATAGATTTGTTGGAAATCTTTCGGCGAGCTTTTTCCCAGAAAGCCGCGTTGAATCCATTCCTTTGGTTCGGCTGAGTTTTCTAAATTTAATTCTTCAACTACCTTCCACCCACCCACCTGGGGTTGAAGAAATTCACGTATCCTCGTTCGGTAGTCGACACCTTCTTCGTCAATAAAATAAAGGGTTAAGCACACCTCATTAGGCCGCTCCGGGCTTGCAACCTCAATATTTTCCAGATTAAGATAGGAAGTCATTTCAAACCATTCATTAATTTTTCAATGGTTTTTGTAACCTCGAGTACTTCGTTACGAATGGGGGGCAAACCCTGGGTCGAAGAAGCGTGTTGAGGCTGTCCTGTTTTAGGAGCAAAGCGGGTGGTAAAGCTAGATAGAACCGTGTCAAATCCATTGTTTACCAACGTTGGACTTGCCAAAACAACCTCATTAAGTAAAAAGACGAATCCCTCTTCGGTTGCTGCCGAGTTCCTGCTATAGGCATCAATGAGCTTCCAATGATAGTTGAAAGTCGTTAATTCTTCCGCACTAAGTTGATCTAATGCGTAGTTAAGATCTGCTAACGTTTGTTGTTGTGGAGACATTGTTTTCTATAATATGGTTTTTAAAAAGATTGGCTACCTGCAGGAATGGGAACGCCCATGACTTGAAAGCCCGCCCAGAATTCGGGTAAATTGTTAAACGCGGTAAATTGCTTTCGAACCTGCTGAATCGCCTGTTGCAGGGCTTGGGCGTCACTTACCTGTGACTGACGACGGATTTGGTAGAAGTGTTTGAATAACGCTCTGGTAGATCGATCCGGGACATTCCATTGGCTGGCTAGTACGGAGGAGGCTCCCGCTGCCAGAAAAGCCCACGAAGTCCCCGTAGTTTCATCGCCTTGCTCAGGCCAAGTCTGGCCCGTCTGGCAGGCACTCAGCGTGACCAGAGGACGACCTTTCAGCCGAATATTGATTCGGATGTCATTGACTGTTAGCATTCGTTGTTCGGCCAGTTGCAAGCCGGAATGAGCGGGATTGTCGTGAAAAAATTTACCGTGACAATTAAAATGGATGACCTCATAGTCACACTTGTTCGCGGCTTCAATAACGTTCTCAAGCGTAGCTTTCTCTTCTTGCAAAGGGACAGATTCCTCAAACTGACTTTCCACTTCCTGAGCTTCTAAGGCTATGTGAGTGAGATAATTCCCAGGTTCGCCCGAGTGAGCGATGTTGAGAAGTCGATAGGCAGTAGATGGAGTGGACTGAACTCGCTTTCGCTGTTCGAGAAGGACGCTAAGAGTAGCTAAGCTGGGGACAAAACTAAAAGCATATGTTTCACTTAAATACTTGCCGTGCTCGTCACAAAGGGCCTGAAAGGGAACTAAATAAAGAACATTAGTGGGAGCGACAACTACTTGACCCGATGAGGGTAGAAAAGGTACAAGGGGTTTAAAGACCCATTCATGTAAATGAACCAAGCGTTCTTTCCAATCTTCTTGACACCAGAAAAGGGTACGCTTACTCGCATTTTCTGTCTGCAGTAATAAGCTTAAAGATTCGCTTATTTGATCGAGCAGGTCATCCGCCAAAGCAACGTACTCTACTTTTTGCCCCCCAAAGACAAAGGCTCCCCACCCTCCTGCATGTTTGACGTATTCTACTAAAGGTATATTTCCTAATGTAGCCGACAGGTATTGAATGTCGGCTAATGTTCGGGGGGGCAGCGGCTGAAGGAGTGAAAGGGTCGGATGGGTAAATACGAGATCATCCACTCGGACATTGATCTGTTTACGAAGCGTAGCGACTTGTTCTTCTTGGCGTTCTTTTTCTTGCCGATATTCTTCGAAGCTTCGCGAATCATCTTCAGAACGAGGTAGCATCAATAAATCGATCCGTTCTTGGAGCTGGGCTTGAAGGACCCTCAGGGATTGATAGTCCCGAGCTAAGCTCTCATCCTGAGCTAGTAATTCAGCCACGGGTTGCCGATCACCGGCTAATTGTTCGCTGAGCGTACGGCTTTTACCCTGTAAGGCATACGTAGCGGCAGCTTTGTGGTTATTGAGTAAGAGGCAGCAATGCACCAGTCGAGCGTACAACAGGGTATTATCTTGAGCTAATCTCCTTCGGCTTTCTTCCTTCAGGGTTTCTCCTCGCACAGATTCGAGGGCGGCATGAGTTTGTTCATAGGCTTTGAGAGCTTCGGTCCAACGTTTTTCCTGGTAATAAAGACTCCCCAAAACAAAATGGGTTTGCTGAGACTCCGTCGGCAGCGATTCCTGGGTTCGTACTAGCAAAGCATTCTTAAACGACTCAATGGCAAGCTCCTGATTCTCCCCTCGATCCCCACGAACGCGTTCCCGGTACGCATTCCCCAGATTAAACCATACTTCTGCTCCTTGTTGGGTCAGGTTTTCGCCTACCAGGGAAAGGGCTTGTAGATAATACCCGATTTTCTCCTCATCCTGGCTTTCTCCGGCCTGTTGAACGAGCCACGCCAGATCCAATTCCCTGATAACCGTATGTACATCTTCTTTCCGGCAGCGGTCAATGATTGCTTTTAAGGAATTCACAAACAGCTCATAATCAGAATTTTCCTCTACTACAGAATCAAATAGAATAGTGGCCGCCGAATCAAGTAACCAGTCTATGCTTCCTACTAGTAGCTCACGTCGTCGAGGCCAATCCGATGCATAAAAACAAGCTTCGGCTACTATCATTACCAAGAGACTTTGACGGGTTTTGAGCAGGTCAATTACCTCTTTTTGAGCAGCATATTCATTCGACAGGTGTTCAAACTGCTTGTAATTCGCCGAAGTAGCCAGAACATGTAGATGTTCCCGAGCATAAGCCAGGGCTTCTTCGGAGGAAAGATTAATAAATTCGAATAAGTATTTTCTACCCAACAAGTAACTTACTGGTGTAATTAACCAGGAGAGCTGTTGATTTGATGGGTCGTTGTCAGCTTGTTGAGTTAATTCAGCCAGCAACTCTTTAGTTAGCAAGGAATCATTCTTCTGACACGTGTCAAATACCTGTTCAAAAGTTTCTAAAGCTAGCAGTTCATTTATGAACGCCTGGTAGGCAAGGGAGGACATCTTTAGATAAGGCTATGGAGTTAATGGCCTTAAACTATAAAATTATTAATCAATTTAATACCTTATTTATTAAATTAATTTCTTGTTATTATTCAACAATATATTTTGGATTGTAAAACATTGATTATCAATTATCCACTTAAAGCTATATATTACTTAGTGTACATTTTAAATAATTTGAATTCAAAATTATTCCACCAAAAAATAAGTGTAATTATTTTTATGATTTTTCTTTATTCATATCCTCATTTTTATGCGTTGTATTAAAAAAGCCATAAGCCTGTTCGGACTGTAAGGCAAAAATCTTCGAAGCCAGATCTTTATGAATTTTATAGAATTCATCCTCTATTTTAGCTTTAGCAAAAGCAATCCTCGCTTCAGTGTAGAGGTGAGTGCACTTAATTCTTCCTATTTCTCTCAATTGATATTTTTCTTTAATATTAAATTGAGTTATGATAGCAGCCAGCATTGAACTTATGAGGGGTAATAGAATTAAAGCAACCTTTAAGTCTAGCGTTTTTCCCATTAGCAGTTTTTCTCCGTCTAAAGCCGCCAAAACAGAACTTAAAAACCCCAGAAGTATTATTAAGATACTAAAAATATGATAAAGATTCTCAAATAAAATTGAACCTTTATCATAATCTTTACAATAATATTTATATACATGATCAATATATTGACGGGCTGATTCCTTACAGGATAAATCGCTCCAGTCTTGCTTTGGTTTGTCCATTAAATTAATAGTTTATAAACCTATCATTTCACAATTACGTCCCTATTATCTACCAAGTGATTCATAGTTTTTATCGGTTGTATTTTTTTGTTGATCAATTAATATTCTACATTTTTTGTAAAATGTAGAATATTAATTAGTTACAAGCATTTATGATTAACAAATAAAAAGATAAGTAGATATACCTTTATATAAAGTTAAAGCTTCAAATTTTTTCTCTCTTGTTTGAAGACGTTTGCAGAAGGATTGAAATGGAGAAGCGTACGAGGAGAAGAATCCCCTAAAAGTCGATACAATCTGGCTTTAATTTCTATTGCATCGGCTTCACTTTCAGATGCGGTTAATATGCGAGCTAGAGTCGCAACGACGGTCGGTTTATCATCATCAAACCCTCCATGCGTGTGTGAGGATGAGTAATTTTCCAGTATAGGTTCGTTTGAGTTAGGGGAGAGAATCCAGTCTCCCGCTTTAGTATTAAAAATTTTTTGAACCTCTTCATCCTGTACTACCCACTTTTGCATTCCTAAAATGGCTTCTCCCTGACTAAAAACGTAATACTTAGGCACCTTCTCGAAGGCATTCGATACGAGATACAATAGTGATTTATTATAGATGTGTGCACAATGATCCTTTTGCTCCGCATCGTCTGTTAAGGTAAACAACGCAAACTTATTAATACCCTTCTTTTCTATAGCCGGAATGTACGCCTTTTTAAACAGGTCTATTGTGCAGGCAGGAGCCCAAAGTGTGCATGTAGTAATGGGGATTCCATACCCTGACTTCCCTTTTAGATAGCCTTCGGTAATCTTTTCTTCGGGGGCAGTCAATAGCCGTACAAGTGGGGCCAGGAATATACTACCCGCACTATGACCCACCACATGTATTTCAATGGCTGGCTCCTGTTTAACCAACTCAGATAAGTACTTAAGGGCTAACCGTGCTCCACCGCTTTCGTTTTCTGTTGCAGCCAGGGCATTTTCTTTCATTTCATCCCATTGAGCTTTTCCCATGAGTGATCGTGCTACAACTTCTAGGGCATCATCTAAGCGGTCAAGCATAAAGTCCAGGCTCGCGTCTAAAAAGCCTTCTGGCTTGCGTCTTCGCAAAGCTTCCTCAAGGATATTTGTAGCCGTAGACCAAAAGTCGCTGTGCCAGATAAAGGAGATGGGATAGACTTCATTTTCTAACATCACCGCTCGGTATTCCGCTAGTCTTTGTACAGCAGAAGTCTCATCCACTAAACCTCCATGAGCATACAATAAGATTCGTTTTTTTTTCCAATTCTGGGTAATTCTTTTAAAATCTTCGGCAAATAATGTCTTTACCTCCTGTTGGGAGGTTCCAAAATCACCTCCAGCCTTGAGTTGTCCATCGTTTCCTAAACTGATTATATGAGGCCGCAAATCGGAGTAGGCATAAGCTCTCGACTTGCCAGCTCCCGCAGCGTGGGAAGAAGCAATAGACTGAGCCGACAGTAAAATTACTGGAGCACCTAAACGTGCTACCCAGACATCTGTACCATTAGCCAGCCAGTCGTCATAGCTGATTTGTGCAAAGCCCTGCCGCCCCCAGTCAGTACCCCAGGAATTCTGAATCCAGAAGCCTTTTTTGTCATAAGCGACAATAGCAAAAGCATGCCCTCCCAAGCGATGATCAGAATAATGAATTTGACCGTCGGAACCCACCTGTTGCCAACCTTCATGCACTAGGCAAGTAGCATAAAGAATACCAACTTCGGCCATTGCACTATGCATAGCTACCAAGTCCCGGTGATTAACCCGATAATAAGCACCCAGAGGTCTCTTCAAGGCATCTGAGGTTCTTTCATTCGTAAGCCGTTCGTCAGGGGTATTGGTTGTACAGGGCCAGCAGTTTTCATCACAAACCCCATGTTTATGCCATCCTTTCATAGCTCCACGAGCACTCGAACCACTGTAGTCTTCTCCTGGCCATTCATCGTAACGCTTGGCCATTTCATAAAGCATACGCGGACTAACGGCATTTCTATCTGGAGAAACTTGGCGTCTACATAACAAGTAATTCGCTACCGTAGCTAGACCAAAACCCGTACAGGCTCCCTCTTGGCCCTGATTCAGGACAGGGACTTCATATTTCAGGTATTCTTCTAAAGATATATGAGGTGGCACCTCGTAAAGGTTAGCTACATAAATTTTATCTCTAAAGTCAAGAGAGTCTGGCCGAGCATTGAAAGTACGATCGTTTGAAGGCATAATTTGGTAGATTTAGAAGTTAGCATTTCACCCTTCATTAAAGAATCCTTATGTACTTTATAAATAGATGAAATCAATTTAAATAAAATGAATTACCAAGCAGTTTTTGATTATTATTTTCTTTGGTAATGAATCGTTTTAGTATAAGAATCAGTATGCAATAGAGCTAAAAATACATTATATATCAATACCCATTTATGGTTATTCTGACTAATCCTTAAAATCCGTTGTATAAATTAAATAGTTATGTTTGTCTATAAACTTTACTTACACTTATTATCAATTAACTAAACAATAGTTAATTTACTTTCAAGATCAGCTATACTAAAAGCAAAATACCAAAATATCGGTATTGTTTACAGGTAATTTATTTAATATTTTTGTCACAGAACCTAACTATAATCTAAAATAAATATACCCTAACTACTTTTCTATACATATAATTAACCTGTAACAAATTATTAAAGTAAAAATGCTATCATAATACAACTACACACCAATAAAGTATTCATTTTATTAAAGTAAAAATTATATTAAACTTTCAAAACTTATCATGTATGAACAAGCTCAAACTATTTCTGTTTTTAGTGCTTATGTTGGGAATTAAAAACCCTATATTTTCTCAATCAACAGACACTTCCTCCGCTCAACATCCTAACAAACACACGTCAGAGCAAAGAGGAGTAACTTCTGATAAAGAAAAAAAATATCCTTTTGATTTAGCTAGCATGCTTATTATTATTAGCTTATCTGGGTTAATTGGTGGTTATGCCAATTATCGTAGGACTGTTAATCAACTATCAGAAAAGACTTCAGAAAAAGAACAGACGGGAAATTCAATAGTAATAGATAGAAATGAGCAGAATAAATATTTACAAACCTGCCTTATTCTTGGCATAGTTGCGGCATCTCTAGTTCCATTGTTTTTAAATAGTGTCAGTAGTGCGTTGCTTGACGACAAAAATGACATTACAATACTAATCTTTGTTGGATTTTGTCTATTGGCTGCAATTTCCTCTTCTAGCTTTATAGATGCTCTATCTCAACGTATTCTAAACCAAGTCAAAAATTTACGTAACGAAACTGCTAAGCAGGTACGCGAATCTGCCGATTTATTGCGGTCTGCCAAAGAAATCATCACACCGAACGCAACAACCTATTCAACAATTGAAAGCTCAGAAATAAATAGTATTATGCTGGCTAGTCAGCCAGCGACACACGCCAATTTTAAATTTGAGATAAAATTATCTCCCAAAACAAAACTTGTCCGTATAGACATTGATGGCTCCGTAGTTGAAGGAAATGAGTTGCTTACTCTCGCCAGCACTGCCGAAAATGACATTATCAAAGGAGAGAAATTTGTACCCTTAGTCGATGATACCATCTACTTAATCATTGACGCGGTAGGAGAACCTAACCATCAGATTACCCTAACTTCTTTTAAGTTCCAGGATCAGGATTTATTAAATACCCCTCAAAATTTCACAATAGGAGATAATCGTCGCGGACAATTAGACATCGAATCTATTAAACTAGCTTAAGTCTATGAAAAAATACTTTTAATTTATTGGCTCTCACTACTGTCTTCATTCACCCTTTATTCTCAGGGATTGACACAAAGTGCCGAAGGTAAAAGCTCAGTTTTAATTGATGGATCAGCCTTAAACATTGATATTACTCAATCTGAATTAGGTTTTGGGTGGAACAATTTAAACCCACTTGTTGCAAGCAAAAATTCGGCCTATTTCTTCGGAGGTGACATTCGAGTTAAAAATGCCAAAGGAGTTGGAACTCTGCTATCAAAAGGAAATTTCACTCCTGAAGGTAGGCTCAATGGTTACTTAGGGCATTATTGGTCTAATGCTAATCAAACTATAGATAAAAATTGTATTCCGTCAAATTTAATCCCCTCTTTAGAAGACAAAAAATTACAATTAATTAGCCTATATCATGACTCATTAATTGTAATTTTACATTCTTTTTCTAAACTTATACCAGACACAAATACAAGAAAAAAAGAAGTAGAAAAAGTATTAGCTAAATTTGATAGCACAATCACAAGAAAAGGCTACCCTTTGCTGTGGTTTCACACCAATACTACGATTGGCATTAATGAAGATGAACCGGAAATAAAAAACGATATAAAAAAGTTCAGATCTCAATTAAAAGCAGCATTAACGAGAGTTTATAGCAACATAGTCGACCATTTATTTCAAAATCTAAGAAGAGAAATATTTATTCGCCAAAAGCAAAGCCTAAATTCTAATTATTGGCGTCTATTATTTTTTGGTTTTGCAAGTGGAAACGCTCTCGGTTTCACTCGATTTATTAGCCTCGATACAACTGATCTATCGAATAGTTTTAAAAATGTCAACTACTGGGGATGGCAAGCAGGCCTAGGTTTAAACGGCGAGTGGAGAAGATGGCGATTGGGTTTCACGTATGCTAGAGCAGTTAAAAGTAATTTCCAAAGCCTTTCGTCCATTACCTACACACTCAGATCCACTAATAACGTAAAAAATACCTCTTTAAGCACAGAAGAAGAGATCACTGCATATGCTGGTGATTATGGAAGCACTGTACAAAATGAGTGCATTATTGATGTCGTTTATAATTTACCGTTAGATAAAAAACGTACCTCTCATCTTCTGTTGAATCCTTACTTACGTGCCAACTGGCAATCCCGGAACACTTCTCTATTAGTCAACACCTCCAATGTTGGATTAGGCATGTATTTTTTTAAGAATGACGGAAATTTTTTGGGTGGTTTTTACGTCGAGCTGCCTGACATCAATAATAACATGGAAAAGCAGAAAGACCTTTCAGCACAAAACTTACGTCCTGCCTTTAACCGTTTAACGATTGGTATAACAGGAAAGCTTGGCCTGAACTCAATATTAACCTGGTAAACCAATTCTTAATGATCAATAGGTTAATAGACGAAATTTTGAGTCAACCATTCTGACATTTTTCTTACTCATGCAACAGGAGAATTCCATATATCAAACTATTCCTAAGGAAAATCCTAATTTATAATCTTGGGGATAATTTGAAGTTATTATCGCTACCCCAAAATCAACTAGCAAACCTTTCCTTAATACTAGTCTTCCTAAAAATTTATCTACTCTAAAACACTTTTTCAATTATTTCAGAAGACCTAAATATACCCATTTATAGGGATGCATGCTATTAGTTATATGCTTACTTTTACTCAGTATTCTCCATACTTAACAACGAACCCTAATGTCAAACGGCAGAAAATTAACCCTCGAAGAAGCCAAAGAAATTATTCTTGCTTTTGAAGAAGAACAGACCCAAGTACTGAAACGTCCATTAGAGGAAGTCGGGATTGGTCAAAAGCTTGATCTGTCACTCTTAGAGGACTTTATTGCAGCTATTAAAGCTCATCCTAAAAGTCATGAAATTGATGCTGTCCGTATCTATCTTGGGAAAAGCATTAGGCCTGGCTCATCTGTCAAACAATACGATATTGTACTCGTTCCTGTATTCAAGGATGGTCATGACATTCATAAAGTATATGACGTGCATCCACTAACTGCATTAGATACATTAATTGGAAACACTTTACCATGTCCCAATGTATGCCCTAATGGGTTTATGTGCAAATAAATTTTATTATTGCCCAGGAGATAAAGACCCCTGGGCAATTTCTTTTCTCACTTGAACCTTGAATTTACAGACCTGGACATTAATTATTTCTACACTATCTGACCTTTCAGATGGCTTGCCTTTTGCGTTATTCCTTTCCTTTTACAAATATTCTTCTTTAAGAATTTATTTTGGAGGGGCCTTCATTATCAAATTACTTACCATCGTAATGATTTTTGGCTTTGGTAGTCGCAATACGCACCCCTTTTACCATGTATTGGCTCTTTTTGAATTCAGTTGCCTGTTCCTTTTCTATGCCGGTCAGTTGCAATGGTCACGATGGCAAACCTTCCTTCCATTAGTAAGTATATTGCTACTTGATGTAGGCTTTTCTCTGTTCTTGCAGAATATATTTACTTTCAATTCCTACGCCTGGAGCATTAATACTCTTATATTACTTATTGTTTCAATCCGGTATCTATATTATCTTTATGAAAAGGTTGAAGATGTTCCACTGGAGGAAGTGGAAGGATTTATAATTAATTCTGGATTCCTCATTTACTTTGCAGGATCGCTCTTCACATACCTATTAGGCTTTAATATCTTGTCGGGTCAGGCGACTGGGTGGTTCGGGAATGGATGGCTTTTTCAGTCAGTGGCCAACTTGATTAAAAATCTGGTCATCAGCTATGGACTCCGCCAGTTCAATTCCAACCGATAATACCTTCATCCTTATTTTCGGAACATTTACGTTACTGTCAGTTGTATTTGCCCTCATTCTATTTGCTTTCCTGTTCCAGCGTAAACTCATTCGTAAACAGCAGGCGTTCCGCCAAATTGAAAAGTTGCTACAGAGACAGGAGATAAAAGCTACCTATGCCGTTTTACAAGCCCAAGAAGACGAACGTAAAAGAATTGCCGTAGACTTACACGACCGACTGGGTAGTCGACTGGCGGCGGTAAAACTCTTTTTTCAGGCCATTCCGGGCACAAATGAGGCTCTCACCAAGGGAACAGAGTTACTGGACGGAGCCGTAACCGAAGTCCGGGAAATTGCTCACAATCTGACTTCCGGTGTATTGATCAAGTTCGGACTTACGGCAGCTTTGCTCGACCTAAAAGAGACCTTGGAAGCCTCCAGGCAACTTACAATTCATTTGTTCATTCACCCCGCCGACCTACGATTAGATATCCAAACTGAAACCAGCCTCTATCGGATCGTCCAGGAAATCGTTTCCAATGCATTGAAGCACGCCAAAGCTACCGAGCTGACCGTTCAGTTGACCTTACATGAAACTTGGGTTGTATTAATGGTAGAAGACAATGGTGTTGGATTTGCTCCAACGCTAGTAAAACGCGGCATGGGACTGCAAAATGTGGAGGATCGTCTAAACAAAATGGGTGGCAAGTTGACGATTGATACTGGATTGGGACGTGGTACCACACTGACTATTGAACTTCCTTTTGACTATGACACACTTATTACTAGCCGATGATCATCAGATGATTCTGGACGGATTGAAAGCACTTCTGGCCCACGAGCCAGACCTATTGATTATGGGGGAGGCTCATACAGGCCTGGAAGTCATAGAACTAGCCAACCGTCATGCCGAGGTCTTGCAAATTATTATTTTGGATATCAATATGCCCGGTCAAGACGGAATCCAGACCACTCGCTACCTTAGAAAGCATTTTCCGTCCATTCGGATACTTATTCTTAGTATGTACAACAATCCCGTCTTCATCAGGTCTTTAATGCAGGAAGGCATTTCTGGTTATGTACTCAAAAATACAGGGAAAGACGAACTACTTCAAGCTATTACTAATATCTCGGGTGGAAGCAACTATTTTTCAACAGAGATTACCCATTTGCTTATACCTACCACCAAAAACCAGCAAGCATTTCCTGAAAGCCAATTAACCAAGCGAGAATTAGAAATTTTACGCTTGTTAGCTCAAGGCCACACTACAGTTACAATTGCAGATCAGCTTTTTTTAAGCACCTATACCGTTGATACACATCGAAAGAATATCTTAAGCAAGCTTAACTTGAAAAATACACCCGCTTTAGTTAAATATGCGATGGAAAAGGGATTAGCGGATTTTAAAATATAACTTTAGTTAAGGAATTATAAATGCTCGTTTATCATTTTTTTTAGGCTTTGTTGCATCGTTCTTGAAACACACATCTTTAGACCCAAACAGCCTTCTCCATAGGTTGACAGAGATAACATAAGTACCTCTTATTGGATAACTATTCGGTTACGAGTGCAATTACAGGCAGGTTTTATCCGGTTTACACTACTACTCAAGACTCATGCAACAAAGCCAGCCCAAATTACTAGATACTCAATCCATTTCTAGTTGAATATTAAAACTTCTAAGCTCTTTCTGAGTATAGCTCATCTTTACAAAACTGGATAATCGGGGAAGCCTAATTCTTTTGATACGATTGACTTAATGCGTCTTAGTCATGGTTTCAGGAACCGTGATAATAAAATTGGCCAGTTCGGGTTTGGCATCTTTAGGTTCCTCAATATTTGCTTCTTCGGTAGTAGCAATGGTTAAAATTTTTAAAGCGGGATTCGCTTTCTTGAGATACCAGTAAATTCCTTCAAAGTTCTGGCTGTGGTACGAGCCATTAAAGTGTAGAAAGGTCTGTCCTTTTTTCCAGTGTTTAAGAATAAAGTGACTCATCGTGGCATCCTTAATGGCCTGAGCTTTGGCCATGTTTTCAGCACTAATGGAGCTACCGCTACCATGTACCCCACCCATTTTTATTAATTCGGCATACCCGGGAAGTGTCAAGTCAAACGGGATAGGTTGAGGGGCAATATGCTGCTGAGCTTCTGGACTTAACTGTTTCAATTCATCTGTACCTCGTTTGGCAACGATGCTGGCATAACGCCGGGGAATATTGGTTGCGATAAAAGGAATCTTCTTTTCCTGAGCGAAATCAACTAACGGCTTATAATCCGTTTGATAATTGTTCCAGACTTTAGCCTCGGCGGTTAATTGCTGAGAGGTAATTCTGTTCTGTAAATATTCATCCAGAACAATCTGATTATCAGATTCAAACATCTCTGCTCCGAGGACTATTTTCTCCTTTTTCTGTTTGTATAAATCCTTTGTCAATTCCAATTGTAACCAGTGATCAATCGAGTTATTGTGTAACTCGCCAAACAAAACGATGTCCGCTTCGGAAGCTTTTCTCAGTAACTCCTCATAACTCGAAGCCTTCAACTGCTGATTGTAAATAAGATAGGCTGGTTTATCCGTGAAAGCTAGACCGATCAGTGCCACCAGTGTAAGGAGGAGACTTCGCATATAGAAATTTATTTTAATGAAGGATTATCGTTTCGTTAATGGATTCGATCTTTTAGGAAACAGACCTCACTGCGTTTCATTCCAATTTTAGGATAATAATCTACCGCTTTGGGTGCCGCCAGCAGAATCAGGCTTGTTTGCAAACCCGCTACTTCATGGGTGAGTTCAAGTAACGTTCGACCAATTCCCTGATGCTGGTAACGTTCGTCTACGGCCAGATCAGCGAGATAGGTACAGAAGCTGAAATCACTTAAGGCTCTGGAAACTCCAATGAGTACCTCTCCTTCCCAGGCGGTAACTAAAATCTGAGCAGCAGTTAACATCTGCTCCATACGTTCGCGGTCGTTGACAGGCCGCCGCTCACCCAACGTGGAACGATTTAGAACATCAATGAATTCTTCTACGGAGAGCTTTCGCCCGGTTTGATATTGAATCATAGGAATAGTAGTCGATAGATGAAAGCACCGTTTAGTAACTATCAATCAATTTTATAACATTTATGGAAACTCCATTTACCCTTTCTTCTGCACGCATCGAGTCTGCCTACTCCTATCAATCGTATCGTCAACTGATTACGGATCTGCTAGCGGCGGGGAAAACGACGGGCCCGAAACAATCGGACATTCTGACGAAATATACCCAGCTCAATGTACAACGAATGCAGCGTCTGGACAAAACTACGGTTCTGATGCCGGAGTTGCTGGCGACTGTTCAGAATAACCCTTCGTCTTATTACTGGCTAATCCTTACCGAAGGCTGGTGTGGCGATGCGGCTCAAATTGTGCCCGTACTGGAACGAATAGCCGAAGCTTCGAACGGAACCATTCAGACCCGTTATTTTTTACGTGACACCAATCTGGACTTTATGGATGCCTACCTAACCAATGGTGGCCGGGCGATTCCCAAGTTAGTTATTGTTGAAAAAAATACGTTAACGGAAGTAGCCGAATGGGGCCCCCGCCCCCAACCCGCTCAGCAATTGTACAAGTCTTTACAGGAAGCAAAAACACCTTTTGAGGAACTCAGCACGCAACTTCACACCTGGTACGCCAAGGATAAAACCCTTACCCTTCAGGCTGAATTACAGAATTTACTGAAAAATTTATTCTAGTATTTTCAGCCATCCAATCAGATCATCTTTTACCTAAGTGTTAAATTTTACGTAGATAGTTGTGTTTATATCTTTAAAATTTATACAACCGGACTATACCCTTGCACTAGTAAAAAACTGCTACAAATGATGGTAATCCGGGGGTATCGTTATAATTTTGGGAAAAACGCTAGCCTGGCTAGCTACTTTAGGGCGAGGTTTTATTATGATACGTTGGAGCGGTAAGCAATTGATTATCAATATTTTATTGTTTAGTATATTTTTACTAGCAGCTTATTATCTATGGTTTCCACCTATTTGGGCCTGCCAGACGGTGCGTTTCCGTGGCTTTTCCAAAATAGCTCCTTCGGTCTACGTCAGCGATCAAACCAGCAAACCTCGTCAGGATTCACTTTTGCAGTTTATCAATCAGGCTCATAAAAGAATACGCTCCTTCTGGGGGGCTCAAAGCGGCGAAGCAACCATTATTTTCTGCTCCAATCGCGAAGAATATCAGAAATTTTGTCTTTTGTACGAAGGAGCTGGCTGTAGCCTAGGCACACCTACCGGCTCCTGGATTATACTCAATCCAGACGGATTAAATGTAGATGTCATCGCTCATGAAATGTGTCACGATGAGTTATTTGCCCGTTTAGGTTGGATGAAAGCTAAATCTTCCCTGCCTCAATGGTTTGACGAGGGCATGGCTCTCATGGTTGACTATCGGTATTCGGACCCAGATCCTTCCCGCCGATACATTGGCTATGTTCAGGAATGGGATATTCTTACCAATCACGGCAAAACAGCCCCTCATCTTCAGGATATTGTTACATTAAACGGCTTTTTGGCACGCAGCGTGGCCAGGCCGATCCCACCCGAACGGCCCAGTCGTACGTTACTTCTGGCAAAGAAGTTTCCCGCTGGTTAGGACTTGTCGGGCAGGATGGCTTACTTCGAATCATTCAACAAGTACGCGATGGCTACGAGTTTGACGATGCTTACCGCGAGATCGAACAATACCACCGGCCAAAACTTTAGTGCTTGTATAGGGTTACTACTGAAAGGTAAAATAACCCTGCTCTTTGCTCAAAGCATGACTCCATGAAAATTGCTCTCAATGGTCGTCCCTTATCTGAACAAACGAAACCTGCCATTCAGGCTCTTCTGGGAGAACTGGCTCGTCGGGGTGCGGAGGTTCAGATACACGAACAATACCGCCAGAACATTCAGGAAAATGGCGTTAATCATCCTTTCACGTCCACGTACACCTCTCGTCAGGATTTATTCGACGCTGACTTTGTATTTAGCATTGGCGGTGACGGAACTTTGCTTGAAACCGTCACTCACGTTGGCGAACGTACGTTACCAATCGTTGGCGTTAATACCGGTCGGCTAGGGTTTCTGGCTACCATTAACCCCGACGAAATTACCCAAACGCTGGACTGGCTTGAAAACGGAAAATACTCGATTGACGAACGCGTATTACTGCACGTTGAAAATGATCGGGATGTTTTTGAAGGAACCAACTTTGGTCTGAACGATTTCGTGGTTACTAAAACCGATCGATCTTCCATGATCGTCGTACATACCTGGCTCGATGGTGAATTCCTGAATTCTTATTGGGCCGATGGTCTGGTGATTTCAACCCCAACGGGTTCTACGGGTTACTGTTTGAGCGTGGGAGGTCCAGTGGTATTACCCCGAACCAACAATTTTATTATCGCCCCTATCAGTCCACACAACCTCAACGTGCGGCCTATTGTGGTGAATGACAGTAGTCGAATTGAAGTTTCGGTAGAAAGCCGAAGTAAAAATTGTCTAATTTCTCTGGATTCAAGATCGAAAGTGGTAGAAGATTCCGTACGTTTCTGTGTTCGCCGGGAACGATTCAGTGCTCACCTGGTAAAAGTTAAAGGGGATACCTTCCTGGAAACCTTACGCCATAAGCTGAATTGGGGTTTGGATATCAGAAATTAACATTTCTGCTTTTTATTAGTTATATAGTACTAGATTTGCTTTTCGAAAGTATTCTAGTCACCTCCCATACCATATTGGAAGCTCTATCGTTAGTAACAGTACCTTGGTAATTACCGTGTAATAGAACTGAAATTTACGCTCAGATGCGAAAAAGAATTTTACTGATCAGCACTTTATATTTACTTGGAATAGGTTATTCCCAGGCCCAGCTATTTTCCAGCAAAAAAAATTATAATAAACCTTACAAAGCCAAATTTGAACCCTATTCCAGTGTAGGCTTCGGACTTGGGACATCCAGCTACTACGGGGAGCTTTCTCCCATTGCAGACCCTGTCAACGCTACTTTCAAAATGATGCGTTGGAATGTAACGGCTAATTACGTCCGCCATTTTACGCCAAGGTTCAGCGGCAGAGCTTCTCTGACTTTAGCTCGTTTATCAGGCGATGACTATACTTTTTCGAAGGGGCGTCCTAAATTTGATGGCCAATTTTTACGGAATTTGCATTTCAGAAATGACGTAAAGGAATTAGCTATCACGGGTATTTTTAATATCTTACCAGAAGGTCGAAATGCTTTTGACAGGCCTTTTTTTGTACCTTATCTCTTTGCAGGTATTGCTGTCTTTGCTCATAACCCTAAAGCCAAAACTCCTGTTGATGCGGGAAATAACTGGGTAGCGTTACAGCCCTTAGGCACCGAGGGTCAGGGCCTTTCAGGTGGAGCAAAACCTTATTCTCTAGTTTCTGCAGCAATACCCGTTGGCATTGGCTTCCGCTTTCGCTTTAATCGCAATTGGGATATTTCTGCCGAAGCTGGAATGCGATTCACAGCTACAGATTATCTCGATGATGCGGGTGGATTATACCCTTCTAATCCAAATGATTTAGCGAATCCGACGGCTATATTGCTTAGCAACCGTATCCTTGAGCCAACGGCTGCCCGAAAAGGCGGAGATCGTATACCTGGTTTACAGAGAATCGCCGCAGAGAATGGAGGTGATTTACCCACAACCAATGCCCGTGGGGGCGGTAATAACGACATGTATCTATTAACCGCTATTCATATTAATTACATCATTGCACCTAAAATTAAATGTCCTCCCTTACGTTAGTTAGTCAGGACAGATATCCATTCAGGAAATAGGTTCGTGTATCTTGCACGAACCTTACTTATTTAAGCGTATGCGGAAACAGCTTTTACTGCTTTGCTTCCTTTTTATTGGTTCGGCCCTGACCAGTCAGGCTCAAAAGATTGAATTTGGCGGAGGCCTGGGCTTTATGCATTACAAAGGGGACATCACCCCCAATCTTCAACTGAAATCAGGCCGTCCGGCTGGTAATCTATTTTTTCGATACAATGCCTCCAAAGCTCTTTCTGGTCGCTTTTCTGCAGGTGCTGGGCGAATTTATGGTAGTGACTTCCGCAGTAAGGACCCCTTCCAGCTAGGAAGAGGGTATATCTTTGGAACGCGAATGCTGGAAGCGGGTGCTGATTTAGAATATAATTTTCTGGATTTTGATTATACAAAACGAAAACCCCGCAACTGGTCTCCTTATGTTTTTGCCGGATTGGCCTTTTATAACTTTAAACCAGATCAGGAACCTACGGAGTCCTATCGGAAATCAGGGCTGGCCATTCCCTTTGGTTTAGGTATTAAATGGCAGATCAAAGGTCCCTGGTCGCTGGGTTTTGAGTTTGGAACCCGCAAAACATGGTCTGATTACCTCGATGGTCATAATGAATCCGGTCCAGCCGTGGAAAGGCGACTACAGACAGATCCCACCCGAAAAGACATGTATTATTACAGTTCTATTTCATTAAGTTATACAATCCTCCGGGTGTTCTGTCCTTAATAAAACCAATTACAACGAAAACTGCCACAAAAACCTTACTTTTGCAGCATCGTTCAGAACCGGCAGGTTTGGAACCTACCGGTTTTTTGTATTAGAGGATGAAGGAAACTATTATTCAAGGCAATCTCCCCCGTCATATTGCCGTTATAATGGACGGAAATGGTCGCTGGGCCAAACAAAAAGGTATGCTGAGCCGGATATTCGGACATCGGCATGCGATTAAAGCAGTTGAAGAAGTAGTAGAGGGTTGTGCTGAACTAGGCATTGATTACCTTACACTCTATACGTTTTCTACGGAAAACTGGAACCGCCCGAAAGAGGAAGTTGCTGCTTTAATGGAATTGTTGGTTCAGGCCATTGCTGACCAAACCCCCAAATTATTGAAAAACAATATCCGCCTGTTAACCATTGGTGATACGGAAAGTCTGCCCCCCCGCTGTCAGGCCGATCTTCGGCAGGCCATGCAGCGTACCGAACATAACACGGGTCTGTCGCTTGTGTTAGCTCTCAGTTATAGTGGGAAATGGGACATCATGCGGGGAATTAATAATCTCGTACGTGCAACCCAATCGGGAGAATTAGCATCTGGAGAATTAACGGAGCAAGATTTGTCAAATGCATTGCCTACTTCCCACATCCCTGATGTAGATCTGATGATCCGAACGGGTGGAGAACATCGCATTAGTAATTTTTTACTGTGGCAACTTGCTTACGCTGAGCTTCATTTTACAGAAACTTACTGGCCAGATTTCCGTCGTGAACACCTGTACGAAGCTATTCTCGATTTTCAGAATCGGGAACGTCGTTTCGGTAAAACAAGCGAACAATTAAAAGCCTAACTACCATTATTGAAATTTCTGATGATTTGATTATTAATTCATTAATGAACTAAATTTTCAGGCTTTCGATCTTCAGAAATGCATTCTTAACCCATGAGAAAGGTTTTCCCTCTCCTTCTAATTTTCCTGCCTTTTCTTTCATTCAGCCAGGCCCGTGTCGGTTTGGGTGGGCAACCATCTACCAGCCAGACTCCTGCGGCTTCGAATGAAATTGACTATACTCACCCCAAAGAGTATACCATCAAAGGCATTACAACCAGTGGTACCAAGTTCTATGATGCCGCCTCTCTGATTTCCATATCCGGACTTCGGGTTGGTGACAAAATCCAGATTCCGGGTATTGCCATTTCTGGAGCCATCCGTAAACTGATGGATCAGGGCATCCTGGAAGACGTAGAAGTAACCGCTACCAAAGTGGAAGGCGAAAATATCTGGCTGGATATTTTCATGCGGGAGCGTTCTCGTCTCTATAAGATTACTTTCACCGGCGTTCGTAAAGGCGAAAAAGACGCTCTTAACGATAAAGTGAAACTGATCAAGGGAAAGATTATTAACGAAGCCCTCATCAAGAACACCCAGGCGACCATCAAGAAACACTACGTTGAAAAAGGTTTTCTCAACGCAGACGTGAAAGTTCGTCAGGTTTCAGATACGACTCGTGGTAATAACGCGGCTCTGACCGTTTCCATCGATAAAGGTCCTAAAATCAAAATTCATACCATTGATTTTGACGGCCGGGAACAATTGCCGGAAGCAACCGTTCGGAACAAAATGAAGGGGACCAAACAAATGCGTTTTGGTCGGGTTTTCACGCCTTCAAAATACATTCCGAAAAAATTCGAAGAAGATAAAGGCAAGCTCATTGAGTTTTACAACAAGAAAGGGTTCCGCGATGCTCGCATCGTAGCGGATTCTGTTTACTCACACGACCGCAAGACAGTTGACGTATATCTGGGGCTGGAAGAAGGTAAAAAATATTATTTCCGTAATATCAACTGGCAGGGTAATTACCTCCACTCTGATTCTGTTCTGACGGAATTATTAGGTATTAAAAAGGGAGACGTTTACAACCCTGAAGAATTACAAAAACGCTTGCAGGGCAGCCCTGGCTATGACGTTTCTTCGCTGTATATGGATGCAGGTTATCTGTATTTCAGTGCCAATCCCGAAGAGACGGCCATCGAAGGTGATTCTATTGACATTAACTTCAATATTTTCGAAGGAAAACAGTTTACCATTAACAAGATTATTCTGAATGGTAACACCAAACTTCCGACCACGTAGTATTGCGTGAAATTCTTACCTTACCCGGTCAGAAATTCTCTAAAACGGCGGTTGTAAGTACACAGCAGGAATTAGGTCGTCTGGGTTACTTTGATGCGGAGAAAATCGGAATTAACCCCATTCCCCGTAACGATTACACTGTAGATATCGAGTACACCGTTGAAGAAAAAGCTTCGGATCAGATTGAGCTTTCTGGTGGTTGGGGTGGTTACATCGGCTTTGTAGGTACGCTTGGGGTAGTGTTTAACAACTTCTCTGCTCGCAACATTACTAACCTCAAAGCCTGGCGTCCGCTTCCAGCTGGGGATGGTCAGAAACTGGCTGTTCGTTTCCAGGCCAATGGTCGTCAATTCCAGAACTACTCGTTATCGTTTACGGAACCTTGGCTGGGAGGTAAGAAACCAAATGCCTTCTCTTTCAACATTAACCGTCAGATTTACCGCATCTTCGATTACAGCGGTAGCATGTACAGCGGCTATGGTTACGGGAGCGGTTATGGCTACGGTTACGGGAGTGGCGTACCCACTTCGCTGGGTAACGAAAGAGGTTACTTCAACACTACGGGTGCTTCGATCAGTTTAGGGAAGCGTTTACGCCGCCCTGACAACCGTTTCGGTTTGAACATGGCACTTTCGTACATGCGTTATGAGTTCAAAAATTATCCGATCCTGATTCGGGACTTTAGCTCAGGTAACGCTAATAACATTTCGTTGATTACGACCCTGACACGTTATGATCTGGATAACCCCCAGTATACCAGAAAGGGATCTTCGTTATCGATTTCGGCCACTTTGACTCCTCCCTACTCACTGTTCCGTCCTAATAACTGGAACCCGACGGAGGCTCAGGATAAATATAAATTTCTGGAGTATCACAAGTGGATGTTCGACATGTCATGGTTCGTGCCTATTACTGGAAAACTGGTATTCCACACGCGAGCTCACATGGGTTTCCTGGGTAACTATAACAAACGCCTGGGCATCATTCCAATGGAACGCTTCGTATTAGGAGGTTCGGGTCTGTCAGGCCAGGGCCAGTTTGCCATCGCTCAGGATATCATTGGTTTACGTGGTTATGATGACCGTAACGTACGTACCGATCCTACGCGTCGTTACGAAGGAAATGGTGGGGTTGTGTACAATAAATATGTAATGGAGATTCGTTATCCCATCTCTCTGAATCCTTCAGCAACGGTCTTCGTTTTAGGATTTATGGAAGCGGGTAATAACTGGGATAGTTACAAATATTTCAATCCCTTTGACCTGAAACGTTCGGCTGGTATTGGTGCTCGTATCTTTATGCCTGCCTTTGGTATGATCGGTATTGACTATGGATACGGATTTGACCGCAACGTAGGGCCGAACGGTACACAGCCAGCCGGTAAAGGCCAGTTCCACTTTACCATCGGTCAGCAGATCCGATAAGGTTTAATTAAGTTTTTTTAATAGCTACAACCCGAACTATAAATCGTATAAGATCCTTTAACTCGTGAGAAACAGCGTATTTTTCCTATTTTTGGCGTTCATAGGGCAGGTAAGTCCTGCAATGGCCCAGCGATTTGGATACATTGACTCCGAGTATATTGTCAGCAAGATGCCTGAATTCCAGAAAGTGAACGGTGAGATGGATCGCTGGACCCAAGCACGGACGAAGGAAATTTCTGATAAATATGCTGAAATTGAAAAGCTTGAACGGGCTTTCAAAGCAGAGGAGCCTCTTTTGACTGACCCCATGAAACAACAGCGTCGTCAGGAGATTACGAAGCGGGAAAATGAAGTTAAAGAGTTAAACAATAAAATATTTGGCTACAACGGCCAGTATCACCAGCGACGGAAAGATGTCTTGAAACCCGTTATGGATGAATTGCATCGGGCCGTTGAGAAAGTAGCACGCCAAAAACAGCTTCGTATGATTCTGGATAAATCCTCGGAAGGAATTGCCATGATCTATACGGATCCCCGGGACGATTACTCTGATTATGTTTTAGAAGAGCTAGGCATCGATCCTAAAGCGAACCCCAATCAAACAAACACACCAACGCAAAACACAAAGACTAAGCAGTAAATCAAATGAAAAAACAAATTTTCGCCGTTCTGACCGCCGTTGCCCTGGCCTTCGCAGGATTGAATGCAAACGCCCAGTCGGCTCCCAAAATTGGCTATACTGATATCGATGTACTATTAGCTGGACACCCTAAATCGAAAGCAGTAGAAGCTGAATTACAAACTCGTAGCACGCAATATCAAAACCAAATGCAGAGCCTTCAGAAAGATCTGCAGGACAAATACACTGCTTATCAGAAAGCTGAAGCTACGATGTCTGACGTAATCAAAGCTGACAAGCAAAAAGAATTACAAGGCATTCAGGAGCGTCTGCAAACGCTTCAACAAAATGCTCAGACTGAGTTGGGTCAGAAACAACAGCAATTATTACAACCGCTGTTAGTGGACATCGACAATGCGATTAAAGCTGTAGCCAAAGAAAATAACTACACGTTCATTTTAAGCAGCTCGATCAGCACACAATTAAACCCTGTCGTGCTTTACGCTGATCCTTCTACGGAAGTAACGGATTTGATCTTTAAGAAAATGGGTGTTGATCCAGAAGCAGTGAAAAAAGCTGCTGCCGCTGCTCAACAACCTGCCACTACGCCAGCAGCTGGTACTAAACCAGCAACAACGCCAACGAAAAAAGCTGGTAACAAATAAGCGATTAGGCAAGTAAACGAAAAAAGCCGGACTTGACAGTCCGGCTTTTTTCGTTTTCCTGAGGCAAGATTCTATCTCATTCCTACAATAATGGTAGATTCCCACATGCCTGTCATTCCGAGCGAAGCGATGAAACTTACTTAGTTTTCGCCTCTCTTTGTTGTAAATAAGTTTTCTACCATAGTCGCTCAGTTCTGTCTGAGTGACGAAATGGAATTCAGGCCTCTGGTAGTTAAAGCATTTCCAGTTAAGCAAGCCCTTCTTTCCAGGCTAGAGTTATTTACCTCAGACGGCCAGAGGCCTACGTTAAGTAGTCACTCGGCAGAGCCGAGCGACTGCGGGGATGACCTTTGCTAAACGCATTAGGTTATGAAGAACCTTGATTAACTGTTACACTCTCCCACTCTACGGAAGGGCTCTCTCTTCATTCGAGATGACAGGTCTGACCACTGGAGCGAGATTCCCTCTCGTTCCTATCTTAACGACAGGTTCCACCTGCTCTTCTACCTCAAGCTGTCATAAGCGTAAAAAGACCAGCAGAATCTGCTAGTCTTTTTACGCTTATAAATCGATTAAACTCTTATTGTTCTGATGAATCGCTGATGGGCTTGGCATCTTCTTCTGATGGCTTCTCTTCGGCTGGCTTTGCGGGTTCTTCTTTAAAGAACGATGATTGAAAGATCAGAATAAAAACCACCCCAAGAAAAATCGCTGAATCTGCAATGTTGAAAACGGGACTGGTATAATAAGAACCGCCCCAGACGGGAACCCATTCAGGAATAAATCCTTCCCAGGGATTAAACAACACCATATCAATTACCTGCCCGTGAAACCAGGGCGTTGGAGCATCGTAGGGAGCGTTTCCCAGAAATACACCATAGAAAGTTGAATCAATTACGTTGCCAATGGCCCCTCCTAAGATGGCGGCAATGCACCACAATAAACCATCAGGAGCGTTTTTCCGGGCTAAACGAGTAAGATACCAGGCGATTACCCCCATGGCCACCAGACGGAATAACGTCAGCACCAACTTCCCATAAGGATGATCCAGTTGCATGCCAAAAGCCATTCCCGGATTCAGTACATAATGAATGCTTAGCCAATCGCCGATCACCGGGATATCTTCACCCAAATACATATTTTTGAAAACCAGCAGCTTTACTACCTGATCGACAACAATAACCAAAAGGGTAAGTAAAAAAAACTTCAGAGGATTCTTCATTCAATCAATAATTATCAACCTACAAATAAATAGGTTAATCGAGTAACTCATTCAATAAAGTACAAAAATCGGTAACAACCACTCAAAAAACTAGGGTATGATCCTAATAAAAAACCCCATTCAGTTGAACGGGGTTTCGGATTATGCTTTCTGAGCAGCTTTCTTACTTTTACAAAGATCTTGCCGAACGGCTCTTTTACGTCGGCGAACTTCTTTTTTAAGCAAGGTAAACTCTCTGCTGGCTTGGCCAGCTACTGAAGTATTTTCTGCAGCCCGACGGAAAAGGTAAGGCATCACCGCCTCGATGGGGCCGTAGGGAACGTATTTCGCTACATTATAACCTGCATGAGAAAGGTTAAAGCTAATATTATCACTCATGCCTAATAACTGAGCAAACCAGAAATGCTGATCATCAGCGGCAATGCCCATTTCTTTCATTTTCTGAACCATTAACAAACAGGAGTATTCGTTATGGGTACCCAGACAGATCGAAAGAATATCATGGTTATCGAGGAAATACTGAAGAGCTTTATTATAAGCCTGGTCGGTATCTTCTTTGGTGGCATGAATAGGATCTGAATATTCCATTTCATGAGCCCGCTGGCGTTCTCTTTCCATGTAAGCTCCACGAACCAGTTTGATTCCCAGCTCATATCCCTTTTTGCGAGCCGTTTCCGTTGCTTTTACCAGATTTGAATAACTTTCTGTGCGGTACATTTGATAGGTATTCCAAACGATACATTCCTGATGATTGTATAAATCCATCATCTCATAGGTCAACGTGTCGATGGTATCCTGAATCCAGGTTTCCTCTGCATCCACAAAAATCCGTACGTGCAGATCATGAGCCGCCTTACACAAGGTATTCATGCGTTGTTTTACCCGGGCATAAGCCGCCTGATCTTCGGCGGTTAATTCTCTCCCGGATTGTACTTTTTCCAGTAGTTCCAGCGTCGCGATTCCGGTTACCTTAAATACTGAAAAAGGCACGGCGGGTGACTCAGCAGCTTTCTTAATAGTCAGCAGAATTTCTTCTACTGTATGGTCAAAGCTTTCTTCTGACTCCTCTCCTTCTACGGAATAATCCAGAATTGTACCGATGTGAGCCGCATCCAGTTGCTTGATAGTCTCGTTACAACCTTCGATGGTTTCACCACCGCAGAAATGCTCAAAAATTGTGTTTTTAATGGCTCCCTTGATAGGAAATTTGAGCATTAAAACAATTTGATGAAAAAGGTGCCTATCTTTACAAGCCAATTTCGATTCATGGCAGCGAAGATGAAAAATGTCTTCTTGAGTTGCCAGTTAGATTGATTAGCAAAAGCAACCGAAGTGTCGTCAAATGAAATAGTTTTTTCTTGCTGTTGATGACTCGGAGCTTTCAAAATGTCCATTTTGGGCATGGGAAGTGAACCGTGTTAGTGTGAAAGTGGAATATAGCGGTCAGGTTCAGGTTGGGTGTGCTCGATCTAAAATATATCGGCGATTCGGTACTTTTTGTTTTTCCGAAAAGCGATTACAAAGGTAAGAGGAAACACACCGCATTTTTACATGTCAGTACTGATTTTTTTAATAAAATAGGTTATCTTTGAGAGGTTAACAAACTGATTTTAAGTTTATTAAGATTAGTCAAACCATAAAAGATTTGGCCTTAACGTTACACTTCATCATAATAAACTGCCCCCTGGCTTTTTGAACAAATAAACGCTTACTAATTAACGATTTACAAGATGAGTGCGACGCTGGATATTGTGCCTTTACAGGATTGGATCAACACCAACGGTAAGCCCTTGATGATTGCGGGACCCTGTAGTGCAGAAACTGAAGAACAAGTTTGGGATACGGTTACCCAAATTGCAAAAGAGGGGTATGCCCACGTGATTCGTGCGGGTGTATGGAAACCTCGTACCCGTCCCGGAAGTTTTGAAGGAATGGGCGAAGCAGCTTTACCCTGGTTAGCAGCTGCTAAAAAAGAAACAGGTCTTCCCCTTGCTATTGAAGTAGCAAGTCCTGATCATATTGAACTGGCTCTCAAATACGGCGTTGATATCTTGTGGATCGGAGCCCGTACAACGGTTAACCCTTTTAACGTTCAGGATATTGCGGACGCTTTGAAAGGTGTTGATATTCCAGTACTGGTTAAAACCCCGTTAACCCTGATTTAGCTCTTTGGATTGGAGCTCTGGAACGTCTTCAAAATTCCGGCCTGAAGAAATTAGCGGCTATTCACCGCGGTTTCTCAAACATGCAGGAAACAAAATACCGCAACTCTCCCATGTGGCAGGTAGCTCTGGAACTGAAACGCCAGTTGCCTAATCTTCCCATCATTGGCGATCCAAGCCACATGGCAGGAAAACGTCAGTACCTGGGTGAGTTGACCCAACGTTTCTTCGATCTGAATTACGATGGTCTGATTATTGAATCACACCGTAATCCTGACGAAGCCTGGTCTGATGCCTCTCAACAATTAACTCCTGCGGCTTTGGGCGAACTGCTTCGCAGCATGCAGGTGCGTGAGTCTGATTCTTCTGACTCCGTATACCACAGCCACATGGATGAACTCCGTGCGAAAGTAGATAACATCGACCGCGAATTGCTGGAAGTGTTAGCGACGCGTATGGCCATTGTTGAGAAAATGGGTGAATACAAACGTGATAATGGAGTAACGATCTTCCAGATTGACCGCTGGAAACAAGTTCACGCTTCACGTGCAGAAATGGCAAAGAAACTAGGTCTCTACTCTGATCTCGTAGAAGATTTATACCGCCTGATTCACGAAGCATCGATCCGTAAACAAACGGAAGTAATGAATTCAGTTTCTCAGTCTTAATCTGAGATTGATTATAAAAAATGAGGTCGCTATCCAGTGACCTCATTTTTATTTTAAGCCTATTTTCATCTAAACCTAAGGGCCTTTTTTATAACCCATATTCGTTACGAGTCATTCCTGCCTATGAAAACGCCTCCCACTGATCCGTTCGCGGCCCTACGCTATAAAGAGTTTACTTTTTATGGCCTCGGGAGTTTCTTTTTTACTACTGCTATTCTGATTCAGGAAGTAGTGCTGGGTTACCAGATTTATCGCATTACGCATGATCCGCTGGCTTTGGGTTTAGTGGGGTTAGCGGAGGCCATTCCTTACATATCCCTGGCTTTGTTAGGCGGTCACCTAGCCGATAAGTATGATAAGAAAACGATTATCTTATTAAGCTTGTCTGTGATTCTGGCTGGTTCTTTCATTCTTCACTGGGCCACCCTCCCTGAAACCCGGGCCATTCACGATGATCGTTTTTTATTAATGATCATCTATTCGGTTGTGGCTTTGATTGGTTTTGCCCGTGGCTTTTATAGTCCGGCTACTGCTTCTCTAAAAGCGTTCCTTACCCCTCGCGAAGTCTACGCCAATGCGGCCTCCTGGTACAGTTCATTCTGGCAAACAGGAGCCATTCTTGGGCCAGGCATTGCCGGTTTTCTGTATAGCTGGATGGGAATGTCGGGCACTATGTGGCTGGTGATTGGCAGTATCGGGGTCGTTTTTATACTTTTTTCTTTCATTAAAAAGAAGCCCATTCCCGAACCTACCCACGAAGAAACGAGCGTCTGGCAAAGTATTAGGGAAGGAATTGGCTTTGTCTTTAAAAGCAAAATTCTGCTTTACTCCATTTCGCTGGATCTAGTTGCGGTGCTTTTTGGGGGCGTGGTGGCAATATTACCCGTCTTTGCCGAAGATGTGCTGAAAGTTGGAGCGGAAGGGCTGGGCATTTTGAGAGCAGCTCCTTCTGTTGGAGCAGTGCTTACCATTATCGGTACAGCCGTTTATTCTCCCGTAAAGAAAGCATGGCTTAATATGCTCATTGCCGTGGCGGGTTTTGGATTAACCACTATCATTTTCGCTCTCTCTACTCACTTCTGGTTATCGGTATTGATGTTATTCCTTACGGGAGCGTTTGATAGCATTAGCGTCGTGATTCGGCAAGCTATTTTACAACTGGTTCCGCCCGATGAAATTCGTGGAAGGGTCCTTTCGGTTAACAGCATTTTTGTTAGTACCTCGAATGAAATCGGAGCTTTTGAATCGGGATTACTGGCGAAAGCATTCGGAACGGTTCCCTCCGTTCTCATCGGCGGAAGTTTGACGATAGTCATTGTAGGGCTAATCTGGGTAAAAACGAAAGAGTTACTACACGTGAAGCTGATTTAAGAGAAGCACTGGTCAGATAAAGAATTTGTATCAAACGATCTCAAACAGATTCATACTTAATACTTATTCAAACCATAAATGAAAAGGCTAACCTGCGAGGGTTAGCCTTTTTTCAGAAGTTATTATTCAAAAATCTTTAGTCCGAAATAACCGAGGGCGAGCCAGAGTAAGCCTTTAATCAGAAAGAAAAAAAAGCCAGCCCAACCTAACCGTTTAATCCAGCCTTTCCAGCCGGGAGTTGTCGCTTTTTGTTCCATAATGTTTAGAATGATTCTATAGAAATCAAAACTCGGAAAAAAGATTCGGTTCTCCCAGCGATTCAGAAAATTTATCAGGCCACCTCTCTAGCTAAAACAACGTACTTAAGCATCTCAATGTACAGTTGAATTCCTTCTTCGATCTCATGGAGGTAAATAAATTCATCGGCTTGATGCGATCGAGCGGAATCTCCCGGTCCCATTTTCAGCGAATGACAACCAATGACAGCCTGATCGGAAGTGGTAGGTGAACCGTAGGTATTACGTCCTAAAGTAATACCCGCCTGAACAATCGGGTGTTCGAGAGGAATACTGGAAGGATGCAAACGTACCGAACGGGCCTGTACTTCTGATTTTAGGTGTGACTGAATAATCTCACACGTTTCCTCCAGGGTATATTGATCGGTTACCCGAACATCCAGTGTAAAATGACAACTAGCCGGAACGACGTTATGCTGCTTATTTTCCGTTTGAATCACCGTTGCCGACATTTTCATGTTTCCCAGCGTTGGTGACACTTTAGGGAACTGAAACGAACGAACCCAGGCAATGTCATCCAGAGCTTTATAGAGAGCGTTTTCGCCTTCTTCCCGGGCAGCGTGACCAGCTTTACCCTGAGCCATGCAATCCAGTACGAGTAACCCTTTTTCTGCAATCGCCAGGTGCATTTGCGTGGGTTCACCCACGATGGCAAATTCTACTTCACCCAATTTGCCGGAATTCCAGAGTAATTCCATCCCATTTTTACCGGACACTTCTTCTTCTGAAGAGGCGGCAAAAACGACGTTATACTGAAGATCGGTGCGGTGGTAGAAGTAACAGAAGGCCGCTAATAACGAAACCAGACAACCTCCTGCATCATTTGAACCCAGCCCAAAGAGTTTACCTTCCTCATTAACGAGGGGGTTAAAAGGATCCAGGGTCCACTTCGGATTGGGCTTAACGGTATCATGGTGCGAATTGAGCAATACCGTCGGAAGCTCTGGGTTGTAGTATTTGTTCTTTGACCAGAGGTTATTATGCAGACGGGAAAAAGGCATATTCCTTTCCCGAAAAAATTCTTCAATCAAATACGCCGTCTGGTCTTCTTCCCTACTAAATGAAGGCGTAGCAATCAATCGCTTTAATAATTCAATAGAGTCGCTGGTTAGGCTTTCAATTAAGTTTGCAATGGCCATACATACATAGTTAAAATGGACCAAACCCAAAGATCTGATCCATTTTTATGGTGTTAAACGGAGAGCGATTGGGTAAATCGCTCCGCCAAATTTTCAATGTCTTCCCTTCGGGCAATGTCCTGAAGCCATTCGGCTGGTATCGCCTGAAGACTATAATAAACACCCGCTAGACCGCCCGTTACCGAACCGGTAGTATCCGTGTTATCACCCAGATTAACCGCTTTTAAAACGGATTCTGAAAATGAATTCGAGGTGAGAAAGCACCACAAAGCCGCCTCCAGCGAGTGTACTACGTAACCGGAAGAGTAAATTTCAGATTCGGGGATTTGGGTAAGGTCCTCTTTCAAGATTCGGGCAAATAACTCGCACTCATCCGCCGGGCCGGTTTCTTCGAAAAACGGGCACATGGTTTGCTGAATGCTATAGTAAGCCTCCATCTTATCTTTTCCGGAAAGTAATTCCTGAATGTAACTCACCAGTAAAAAGCAGGCATGAGCCGAACGGATATGTCCATGCGTAATAGCCGACGTTTTTCGAACCAGTTCGAAACGCTCCGTCATGGAAAGACTGGGTTTACGATACTGCAAGTAAAACGCTAAGGGTGAAATTCGCATGAGCGAACCATTCCCATTACAAAGCTCGCTGATCTCACCTGCCTCGGTGGGTTCTACCCCATTTTCCAGACGGTCGAGGGAGTTACGGGTGGCAAAACCAATATCAAAAACGACTCCATTAGCTGTCCATTCGCCCTGGTGATACCAGCTCAAAAAACGGTTCGCTAAATCCCGGTAATTCAGACCGTTAATTAAAGTTTCAATGGTTTGATAAGTCAGAGCACTGTCATCCGACCAAGTTCCGGCAGGTTGATAATGCGTTCCGAACGCCCTTAGGCCAGCCACTGGTTTTTCCTTTAAAAACTTACGATTCGAGAATTCCACCGGAACGCCCATTGCATCTCCAATGGCAGTGCCGAAAAGATAGCCCTTTACTCGGGAGTCGAGGTCGTTCATACGGTGTTGCTTGTAATGATAACGTTGGTTATTGAAGTCTGATCCGGGTTCCGGCGGTACCTTCGGCCACGGCCTTACGCAAGTCAGCCGCGTGGCAAATGGTTACCTGCTTTACGCCATCGGCCAGAGCCTTAAAGGCATTATCGAGCTTAGGAACCATTCCGGCGTAAATAGCACCAGAGGCTTTATGCTCGGCATAGGTTTCAGGCAATAATTCTGGAATGACACTGGAATCGTCTTCAGGATTAGTCAGTACGCCCTTTTTTTCGAAACAATATACCAAATTTACTTCAAAATGCTTTGCTAACGCTACTGAGATGGCCTGAGCTTGTGTATCGGCGTTGGTATTCAGCATGGAAGCCAGCGAGGCGTCGAAAGTTAAGGGAGCAAACACGGGCACTAGTCCTACTTCCAGAAAACGCTTGATTTGCTCATCGTTCACGGATTCAATATCTCCAACAAAACCGTAATCAACGCTCCAGCCCGTCCGTTTTTTAGAACGGATGATCCCTCCATCGGCCCCAGTAAGGCCAAGAGCGTTACAATCCAGTGCTTGTAACTGAGCGACGAGCTGTTTATTCACCAGTCCACCGTACACCATGGTAACTACGTCAAGCATGGCGGCATCCGTTACCCGCCGACCTTCTACCATGACCGTTTCTACGTCGAGCTTTACGGCTACCTGCGTAGCAATTTTACCCCCACCGTGAACCAGAATCTTGGGTAAGGATAATTCAGCGAAATCTTTGAGGAATTGTTGTCGTAACGTTGGGTTATCAACTACGTTTCCGCCTATTTTAATGACAGTCAGCATGTTATTAATTCTTTAATCTGGAAATCTCCAGAGATTCCAAACTTACAAATTCAATAACATTTGCTTGATAACCGCCTGAGCCGCCCAAACCCGGTTACCCGCTTCGTGAATTACAATCGACGCAGGTGAATCCAGCACGGCATCGTCTACGACAATATTCCGGCGAACGGGCAGACAGTGCATGAACTTGGCATCATTGGTCAAGCCCATTTTTTCCTGTGTAATCTTCCAGGCGGGATCACTGTTCAGGATTTTGCCGTAATCTTCATAAGAAGACCAGTTTTTCGCGTAGATGAAGTCCGCCCCTTCAAAGGCCTCGCGTTGATTCTGAGTTACCAAAGCATTACCTGAGAATTCAGGAGCCAGAGCATAGCCTGCAGGATGGGTAATCACAAAATCCACATCCGCTGCGTTCATCCATTCCGCAAAGGAGTTAGGAACGGCCTGAGGCAAAGCTTTTACGTGCGGAGCCCAGGTTAATACCACTTTGGGACGAGCTACTTTCTTGTATTCTTCAATGGTAATCAAATCGGTCAGTGACTGCAACGGGTGACGCGTGGCCGACTCCAGGCTCAAGATAGGCACACCTGCATATTTCACAAACTGCTTAATTACCTCTTCACCGTAATCCTTCGCCCGATCCGTTAAAGATGGAAAACTCCGAACCCCGATGATGTCACAATACTGAGCCACTACTGCCGCTGCTTCTTTGATGTGTTCGGCTTTATTTCCGTTCATGATGGCTCCATCCTCGAACTCCAGACCCCAGGAATCTGACGTCACATTCATTACCATCACCTTCATCCCCAGGTTTTCAGCCGCTTTCTGCGTGCTGAGGCGGGTACGAAGACTGGCATTAAAGAACAGTAATCCAATGGTTTTGTGGTGTCCTAACTGTTCATCCGCAAAGGGATTCTGTTTCAGACGAAGAGCTTCCTGCACCAATCCCGGCAGGTCAGGAACATCATGTACGGAAAGAAATTGTTTCATAGGATTAGTTTACAGTTTTCAGTTTGCGGTTTTCAATTTCGCCTACTAATAACTGTTCTTTAAAAGACTAAAGCTGAGAGCATTCTGTTTACAGTTATTGTTTGAACCAACAACTGTAAACAGAAAACAATAAACTGAAAACTATTAGGCTGTTACCGCAATGACCTGCTCGAGAGCTTCGAGGAAGCGATCGCTTTCGGTTTGACCGATGGCCAGACTTGGTAATAAGCGTAAGGTATGTTTACCTGCGTAACCGCAGAAAATTTTATGGTCGAATAAAAGCGTATCGCGAATCTTGTCTACGGGTTGTTCGAACTCAATGCCAATCATGAGTCCACGGCCACGAAGTTCCTTGATACCGCCGATTCCTTTGAGTTGCTCAAACAGGTAATCGCCCTGCTTAGCTGCATTCTCAATCAGATTTTCATTTTTCATGATATCGAGAACCGCTACCGCTGCTGCACAAGCCAGGTGGTTGCCACCAAACGTCGTTCCCAGCATGCCGAATTTCGCATGAAACTTAGGGGAAATCAGAACGCTACCAATGGGGAAACCATTACCCATACCTTTAGCCGTCGTAATCAGATCAGGATCAACGCCTGTGAACTGATGCGAGAAAAACTTACCGCTACGACCGTATCCACACTGAACCGAATCCAGAATTAATACCGAGCCAAACTGATCGCAAAGTTGACGAGCTGCCTGAAGAAACTCAGCCGAAGTAACTTTAATACCGCCCACGCCCTGAATTCCTTCCACAATTACCGCACAGATTTCTTCGCTCATGGCCGCTTTTAAAGCTTCCACGTCGTTGAAAGGAATGAAGGTAACGTGTGAATTATCGTTAATGGGAGCAACAATAGAAGGATTATCCGTAACCGCTACGGCCCCTGAAGTACGTCCGTGAAACGCTCCTTTAAAAGCGATTACTTTTTTACGTCCATTATAAAAAGAAGCTAACTTCAGGGCGTTCTCGTTGGCTTCCGCACCCGAGTTTACCAGGAAAAGCGAGTAATCTGGATAGCCCGAAAGTTCACCGAGTTTCTGTCCTAATTCTTTTTGAATGGGAATTTGAACGGAGTTAGAGTAAAACCCGATTTGTGAAAGCTGACGATTGATTGCTTCCACGTAGTAAGGGTGTGAATGGCCTACGGAAATAACCGCGTGACCACCGTATAAGTCCAGGTATTGATCCCCTTTTTTATCCCAGAGGTAGCTTCCCTGAGCTTTCACAGGCTCAATATCATAGAGCGGATAGACGTTGAATGGATTCATGAAATGCTGTGTTTGGGGTTTGATTCGGTTTGAGGTTTGATCTAGTTTGAGAGGTTTGAAAAGTTTGAGTTCCTTGGTATCTTCCTTAAACTCAACCAAACGGTCAAACGTCATCAAACTTTATTGAACCCAATCAAACGCTTCATTAAAAACCAACTGATTTTAATTTCAGACCGGTTTTCTCGTCCAGTCCAAATAATAAGTTCATGTTCTGAACCGCCTGACCGGAAGCTCCTTTGGTCAGGTTATCGATAATACTGGTAATAAGCAGGTTACCTTCTGCCACTTCCAGATGAACGATGCCTTTGTTGGTATTTACCACCTGCTTGACATCAATGCTGGCATCACTTACGTGTGTGAAGGGATGCGGGGCATAATAGGATTTATAAAGCTCCTTAGCCTCTTCCAGCGTTCCGGCATAAGGCGTATAAACGTTCGCCATGATGCCCCGTGTAAAGTTACCCCGGTAGGGAATGAAGTTAATGGCCTGCGAAAAATCCGGCTGACCTTTCCTCAATACCATTCCGATTTCGGTCAGGTGCTGGTGGGTGAAGGCTTTATAAATACTGATGTTATTATTCCGCCAGCTAAAATGGCTCGTGGCACTCAGGGATTGTCCCGCTCCAGTGCTGCCCGTTACTGCCGAAATGTGAACATCATTCGTCAATAAACCCGACTGAGCCAATGGTAACAAAGCCAGCTCAATGCTCGTAGCAAAACATCCGGGATTCGCAATTTTCTGAGCCTGACGGATGGTATCTCTTTGTAATTCAGGTAACCCATACACAAATCCGTTGGATTCATCCCGAAAATCCGTACTTAAGTCAATGACTTTCAGATTCTCAAACGCCGGATTGGCCGCCAGAAATTTCTTCGATTCGCCGTGTCCAGAACACAGGAAAACCACATCTATATCGGTATGAAATTCCTCTGAAAAGGTAAGATCTGTATCTCCGAATAAGTCTGTATGCGTAGAAGCGACGGGTTTCCCTGCCTGACTCTTCGAATGAGCATACACGATCTCTGCTTCAGGATGATGGATTAAAATACGAAGCAACTCACCACCCGTGTAGCCCGCCGCTCCAATGATACCAACTTTCATTTTATAGTTGTTGGTTGTTGGTTGATAGTTGTTAGTAGTAAAAGAATAAATCCAACCACTAATAACCATTAACCAACAACGCAATTTTAGTCGTTCAACTCAGTGATTTTACGGTGAATCATGGTCTGATTCGAAGCAATTTTCGAGAAGCCGCGAACGTCATCACCCGACCAGGCATTGTTCATTTCACCGTAACTACCAAAGACATTACTCATCAGATCAAACGGTGAGGTAATACCCGTTACGAAGAAACGGTAAGGCTGTAACTGCACCTGTACCTGACCCGTTACGTGTTGTTGGGTACTTTCGAGGAACGTTTCCACGTCCCGCATGGCTGGTTCCAGGAACTGGCCTTTGTGCAACAGGCTACCGTACTGACCCGACAGTTGTTCCTTGAAGAAAATCTGCTGTTCGGTTAATACGTGCTTTTCAAGTAAGTGGTGTGCTTTAATAATAATCAGCGGAGCGGCGGCTTCAAAACCCACCCGTCCTTTAATACCAATGATGGTGTCGCCCACGTGAATGTCACGACCTACCGCAAAAGGAGCCGCTACGTCCTGTAATTTACGGATCGCATCTACTGGGTTTTCGAAGCTTTCGCCATTTACCCCTTTCAGCTCACCGGCTACGAAATCAAGCGTTACCGTTTCTGTATCCTGACGCTGTAATTGCGTAGGCCAGGCTTCTTCGGGTAAAAATCCGTCTGAGGTTAATGTTTCTTTACCTCCTACTGACGTTCCCCATAATCCTTTATTGATCGAATAGGTCGTCTTCGTCCAGTCGCGTACGACTCCTTTAGCTTTCAGGTATTCAATTTCCGCTTCACGGCTTAAGCGTAAGTCGCGAATGGGCGTAATGATCTCTACTTCAGGAACAACGATGCGGAACACCATATCAAAGCGAACCTGGTCGTTACCCGCACCCGTACTTCCGTGAGCAACGGCCTTTGCTCCAATTTGCTTGGCATACTCAGCTACTGCCAGAGCCTGGAATACCCGCTCGGCACTTACCGACAGCGGATACGTATTGTTTTTCAGTACGTTTCCAAAAACGAGATACTTCAGGCAGTTTTCGTAATAGTCATTCACGACGTCGAGCGTGGCGTGGCTGGCTACCCCCAATTCATAGGCATTGCGTTCTACCTGCTGTAAATCTGCCTGGGTAAATCCGCCAGTATCTACTAATACGGAATGAACTTCATAGCCCTGATCGTCCGACAGGTATTTCACACAAAAAGAGGTGTCAAGACCACCACTGTACGCCAATACAACTTTGGGTTTACTCATGGAATTTGGTTGAGTGCGGATTCGGAAATGCGATTTCTGGAGGTTACGCCTATGATTTCCGGTCCTGGTTATGTTCAATCAATAAATACTTATAAAAAAGCGGGAAGGAATCTCTCCCACCCGCCAAAATTATACGACAACGTACAACCATTAACTATTCAACAGTTAACGATTTGTGAATAACTAATGAACGGGTTCTTCGATTTCTTCTTTCTCGTGGTGCCTTAACAAAAGCCGTTGTTTGATTTTATTCCAACGCTCATAGATTTTAGCGTTTTTCAGGAAATTCCACTTCGGCTTTTTCTCTTTTTCTTTTTCCCAGGAAGGATCGAACATCATCCCCGTGCAAAGACAATGCTTCCGACCCGTACGGCTCAGCACATCGAAGTTTACGCAGGAGGAACACCCTTTCCAGAAGGCATCATCTACGGGTAACTCACTGAACGTAGTAGGCTTATAACCCAGTTCGGAGTTAATTTTCATCACGGCCAGGCTCGTGGTAATACCAATAATTCTGGCGTTGGGGTATTTATGACGGGATAGCTCAAAAGCCTTTTCCTTAATCATCTTTGCCAGACCACTTTTCCGGTGATCAGGATGGACGATCAAACCTGAGTTTGCCACGAATTTACCGTGATCCCAGGTTTCTATGTAACAGAAACCTACCCACTCGCCGCGACGCGACATAGCGACAATAGCTTTCCCCTCTTCCATTTTACGACGAAGGTACTCAGGCGAGCGTTTGGCAATGCCTGTGCCGCGTTGCTTGGCACTTTCTTCCATGTGCCAGCAAATTTCTTCGGCAAGGTACAGATGCTCTTTCGAGGCAATCTGGACTTTATATTCGTTCATTTGATTACTTAAAACAGGAACTTGTGTTGAATGAAAGTACACTGGCTAATGGTCAGGTAGCCTTGCTTAACGACTCATACAACCCTAAAAGGAAGAAAATAGTGTGCCGGAATGGCCAGAAATCACAGGCGTACCGGCCTCCGTCGTTCAGGCCTGAAGAAGGGCCGACGCGGTGGCAGGATACTAAAGAAAGGCTCGATAATGGCCTGTGAATTCATTTTCTTTTGGAGATAATTTTGAAAACGTCGCAAAGTTTAGAAAAACGAAAGCGTTCTTGCAAACTTTGTACATTTTTTTCTTTACATTAGTTATACTTGTCAGATCATGAAGACCTTTATATGTTTAACGGAGCCCATGAAATTTTTGTTCCGAGCTTATGACTAATCTTACCGCGGATGATCTGCTTTATGGATATATGAGTGGGATTTTTCCCATGGCGGACTCAGACGGTACACTTTACTGGTACTCGCCTGAACCCCGAGCCATTATTCCTATTGACACCTACAAACCCGCCAAATCCTTACGCCCCATTCTTAATAAAAAGACCTTTGAAATTCGTATCAACCATGACTTTGAAGGGGTAATGCGGGGTTGTGCCCGCATTCGCGTAGGCGAAGACAGTACCTGGATTTCCGAAGAGATCATTACGGCTTACACCGAATTATATGAGATGGGTTATGCCCACTCCGTCGAAGCGTATGTAGACGATGAGCTGGCCGGTGGCTTATACGGCGTAGCGATTGGTGGGGCTTTCTACGGGGAATCCATGTTCTATAATGTCCCTAATGCGTCTAAAGTAGCTTTTCATTACTTAATCGAAAGACTGCGGGAAAGGCAATATTACCTACTCGATACGCAGTTTATTAATGATAACGTGAAACGATACGGAGCCATCGAGATTCCAAGGGCAGAGTACATGTTTCGCTTACGCATTGCTCTTCAACAACGGTGCCAGTTTGCGGATGTTTCCCCCCATCCATTGCCATATCCTTTCCCGGCGATTATCAAGCACAAGAGCTAGCGTAAACCAGCGGAAAAAGCTGGTCGGGCTATGCCAAGAATACCGCTGCTAGCGAAAAAGCTGGTAGCGGTATTCTCAATCCTGCAATTCAATAACAATAAAAAGCTACCAGCAAAAAAGCTGGTAGCACGTATTAAAACAACAGAAATGCCGCTAGCAGCACCATCCTCAACCCTGCACCTCAATAACAATAAAAAGCTGGCAACACGTATTAAATTAAAACAACAAGAATGGCATTGCCCGCATGCATTTGAATTCCTGAATTAATTCCGTCGGTTCACATCACTACCGCCCGATTTCCGAATACCAACTTCTTTCGCATTCCCGGAATAGTTGATATCGCTTCCCCCGCTGGCTTCCGCAGTGATCTCCTCATCTGCATGTACGTGAGCGTCGGAACCACCAGAGGCTTTCACCCGCACAATACCCGCTTTGAACCCTGAGGCTTTAATATCCGAACCGCCACTGGCTACGGCTTCAAAAACCCCCGCACTTCCTTTCAGATAGGCATCCGAACCGCCACCCGCAGTTATTACCAGGTGTTCGGCTTTCAGCTCAACTTTTGCATCAGAGCCGCCACTTAAATCCATCGTTAAGTCTTTTACGCTCCACTGGTTTTGAGAATAGACATCTGACCCTCCGCTAGCTCTAAGTTTCTCCAGGGTTTTAAAGGAAATATAAGCCTTCACTGAACGACCAGACCCACCCCAGCTTCCCCAAGGTCTATTGCGGTCAATTTTCAGCATGAGTGTACCGTCCTTAATCTCTGTAATGACTTCCTTCTCTTCGTAGCCTTTCACTTCGAGTTTCAAAGAGTTACTGTTTCCCTGGGTCAGGTATAGGTCAATGCCACTATTAGCCTGAATGGCAGTAAAATTGCCTACCGAGCGAGCTTGCTGCCAGTTTTGAGCTTGCAAAGCTCCCGTTATTCCCAGTACTAGAGCAATAGATAATAAGGCTTTCTTCATAAGTTGAATGAATTATTTTTAGTAAAGATGCATACTCGGATTTTTTCGTTGCATGACCTATCTTTTCTCATAGGATAATTCCCTCCATTTCAGTCTTCTTCGGAACCATAAGTCCTGATTTTCGATATAACTGAGCCTGTAGTTCTAAAGCAGCTTTCTGAGCTTGCAATTCCCGATAAGATAAATGGTTGATAGTATCCCCAAGAAGATGATACACCTTATAGAACATTTCCCGAATAGGCAGTTGATGATATTCTCCACCCATAAAGCTATTCATCGAACGCTTTAATTCCTCCGTTCTAATTCCATCGAAAATTCCATTTTTTTTAAACTCCTCAAATTGACTCATTAATCCAGGTTCTGCCCTTTTATATTCTTCGTGATAATAGTTAAAGTTAATGGACGTATCTTCTAAACTATTCATCAGAAAAGGCATAATAAATTCGGCATCTTTAGTAGCCTCGGCCAGAAAATCTTCTTTGATTTTCTTCACCTTAAAAAAGTTACAATAGTGCTGTTTAAAGTTTTCAGATTCGTCAGAATTGTGTTTAGAGACATACCAGTAAATCTCGGCATCCAATTGATTTAATTGAGCCGTGTCTATCTCCTGCTCTTTAGTGAGTTGATGGATCCAGCTCTCTGCTCCTTCTTTTTTGTATTTCTTTCCATCAAAATCAAAAGATATTACATCGATTTCACCCGACTGTATGGATTTCAGAACCTCTATATCTTTAGCATTAGCCAAAATTCGATCTTTTAGAAGCATCGCCTCCTGGTTCATTAGACTATTCCAGGGTCGTAAACTTTCGGGTTCGGTCTCTAAATCAAAAGTTCCGATAAGCCGTTGACTGTAGAAATCTTCGAAAATAGCTGGCAAAGCATATTCTTGCTCGTTTTCCTCTATTTTATCTAATAAAGCTTGAGAACTAACGATTTGTACTTCCGATTTAAATTCAACCTGATTATATAGTTGTTCAGTAAAATACAACTGCCAATGTTTAGAATTTGTAAACACATTCCAGGCAGAATCTTCTACATTAACAGCATCGACATTGATACTTCTTAGGTTCTCCTCACGCTCTTCCTGACTTGGGTGAGAGGCCCATTGATTTTTGTAAACTACTCTACTGGTTTGGTGTGACGCTAAATACTGATCTGTTATTACTGGTAAATCGTTACTGAACGTAAGGTTATGTTTGGCAACCATGTACTTAATAATTGTTGTCTGCCCCTCATATATATTATCAATTTTTTGATTATCATCCACCAACTGACTACACCAACTCAGCGTTGAATTGAATGCAATTTCTGCAAAATCAGCTCTTCGTAAGGCGTGAATAGTAATGTCACTGCCAGCTACACTTGCCGCAACCGCATCGGCATGAAATTCCATTTCACGCGATAGACTTAATTGTTTCTTATTAATAGAGACGTAAAAAAACTGCAATACACTCATAATCTGCCTGATAAGCAGTGTCGAAAGAGAAGCTGCAATACTGCCAGCCCAGTGACTGGCTGAAATAACTTCTGCCGTTTTACTCCAGGATTCATTTTCATAAAGCATATTATAAATAACCCTGTTTGACTGATACACGTAACTCCCCAGTTTCATACTACGCTGAGAGAAATGTCCAAATTCATGAGCTAGTACGGCCTTCAGTTCACTTAAAGACAATCCATTAACCAAACCTACACCGATGAGTAAATTTTTACGAATAGGAAAGAACATACTCCAGAAACTGGAATCGTAAAAAACAGCAGCATTAACATTATGCGATAGGAATATTTTTTTGGGCTTTGGTGCTTTAGTATCTTCGGCTATTTGATAAATAAATTTGTATAGATCAGGTTCGTCTTCTTCGCTTATTTCAATAAGCTCAGATGTATCTTCTTTTTTTATGGCAAACATAAATTTGATTAGAAAGAAGATAGTTAATAAACCAAACCCTACTAATCCCAGACCTAAAATAAAGACTCCCGAATAAGAAAATTTCGAGAAAAGTAATATCCCTACAAAGCCACAAGCTATTGTCAGAGCAATAGAGGCCAGAAACAAAACTATATATACTACAATGAAGGTAATAATAGAAGTAGTTACCGTTTTTACTTGCCTCTTGTAAGCGTTTGAAGGTTCTGTTAAGGTTGGAGAAATACCCTTGGGAGACGGTGGATAAATAAATTGATTGGACATCAGAATTAGGAGTTAGGTTATAACACCTAATAAAGCAAAGACTGTATTCTTTAGCAAATTCAATGATAGTACGCCTGGTTTCTTAATAAAAAATAGCCCCCACTACGAGTAGCGGGGGCCTGTTCGAGTTTTGGTTAAGAGAAAGCCGCAATAGCTTAAAAGAGAGTAATTTAGGCAGTAATCTTACTTGACTTTTAAGTTTCGAGAAGGGGAAAACCTTACTAATACCTTCCCGAAATTTAATTTATGAAACTAGTTTGAATGTACAAAATTGGAAGTGAATTACTTCGTCATAACCACCGTTCCGTTGACTACATAGGTAGTCTTATCGGTTTTCAGATTAAATACTTTGTTAACCGAACGAACCGCAGATTGTGTCGTAAAGACATCGTATTTTTTGAATGTGTTGGTTTCGGCATCGCGGTAATACAGGGCATCGCTACCCGAACTTCACTCATCTTTTTTACTCCATTTTCCGTTAAAAGAGGGTGATTGGCTGTAGCTTCCAGGGTAACTGTTTCCCAATTTGTCGTAGCAGATGCCGTTACTTTAGTGGCTGCATCGACCAGGGTTAATCGGGTTAAGTCAAAAGTCTGATCAGCGTGAACCGTAAGTTCCTCAACAGTAGCTATTTCTGAAGACTTGGTTACGGAGTCATAACTTTGTACCTGATCACCAGCAGTAACCTCCGAGATGGCTTTTGTTGTGCCGTTGGCTAAGGTTACCAAAGCCTCCGCGGGAAAACAATATTCAATTTTCTCCCCTTCCTGAGCCGCCGCCGGTGCACCACCCACGCCCGATTTCGTCAACACAAAAGCAATACAGGACGCCATGCCTTTCATGGCATCTTCTCCGTATTTCAACTCATCAATGTATTTTCCCCAAACGTCGCCCGCAGCATCAGGACTGGGTAAGGGAAACTGACGAAGCTTACCATCTTTGGGCGTTGTATAAATGGCATACATTCCCAATTCGGCCATTTTCTCAGTTTCAAATAATTTATAGAGATATACCCGACGTTCGGTACCGTCAGAAAACTTAAATACGAAAGGATCTCCTACGCGATCCAGTATGAAATTCCCGGCCTTTACGTAGGTGTCTTTTTCCAGATTTTTTACGGCAATTTTCTTGGCCGCGTCAAATTCAGCAGAGGTAATCGGACGTTTCTCAGCATCTTGAGCCCAGCTATTTAAAGAAACTAAAGCGGCAACTCCCAGCGTCAGGAAAATTTTCTTCATAAGACTACATTTGAAGCGTTATCAGTATTACGTTAGTTCGTTAATCGTCTGATTGAACGAATTATTAATTCATTATCCCGCCGAAACCCGTTTGTGTAACAAGTCAACCGCGTAACGGGCTGATTCAAACGCTCCGGCCATCCAGGCGGGCAGGTTACTGGCGTGTTCGCCAGCAAAGTAAATGTCATCGTCATTTTTCGTCATGGTGGCATATAACCGCTGACGATTGGCCTCAGAATAAATACCCCAGCCGCCCTGTGAATACGGGATTTTATGCCAGGCTAGTGAAAAGGCATTTTCAAATTCATCCTTATACTGCGGGTGAATTTTTGAACCCTGCTCAAAGGCCAGTTTCTGCCGATCCGCAATGGATAACTCTCCCACCTTTTTTGCCAGACCGTGGAAGTTATACATGCCTTTCAGTACGCCCTTCTCTCCTAACATGCCATGGGCCGGGTAGAAAATCTGGGTAATATCCATATTGGTTTTGGTAATTCCACCGAAGATTTTGTCATCTTCTTCCCAAAAGCGGCGTTTAAACTGCATTCCGATTTTGCAGGTTTCCATGTAAGGTACGAAGTCGGCTACCCGTTGTACTTCACCGGAGAGATCAGATGGAATTTTTCGAAGGATCGGCAAGGGTAAGGTGCAAATGCAATAATCGCCCTTCATTTCTTGTTTCTGCCCGCTTTTCTTATCCTGGTACACAATGCGTACGCCAGGATTGGTTTTGCGAATTTCCAGAATCTCGCAGGAACGTTTAATCTTCTCTCCCAATACTTTCTCAAAAGCCTTGGGAATCATATCCATACCACCCACGGGTTGAAGGAGAACGGGTTGCTGATTAAACGTATATTCGCCTACATTGGCAAAAGCCGGATGCGTTAACCCTGACTCTACGATGTCTTTCAGAGCATAAGGCTGGGCAATTTTGCCACTCTGCAAGCCCGCTCCCGGAGCCATTTCATAGCCATGACGCTCCGAGCCTTTGTACTTTTTGTTAATATCTAAATCTCCTTCTTCGCGTAACCAGGCTACGTAACGATCAACGTCTTCTTTAGACATCTCCAGATCCAGAGCGTTTTGATCAATGGCTTTCGCTACTAACTCGGTCAGGTAACCCCGCATATCGGCGTGAATTTCACGAGCTCTCACCCGCTTATTCGCTAAAGCTCCACGGTTACTTTCAGAATATTGATACCCCGCTTCATTGAGATTGCCGAAAATCTCTACGGGTATTTTTAGTTCTCTACAATACTGAACTGTTAACTGATGATGATGTGGAATCCGGGCAGCCCCGGCATTTAGATAGTACCCTTCATCAAATTTGCAAACCTGTTTTTCTCCTGCAATCTCCGTCTCCGTCGTTCCCTTCCGTATGGTCCAGATCCGACCACCTACCCGTTCGCGGGCTTCCAGCAAGACACACTCATACCCCAATTTGCCCAACTCATAGGCCGCCGACATACCAGCCAGGCCAGCACCTAGAATAACAACCTTTTTGCCGTTGGGTTTTTCGTTACGAGGTAAGTTAAATGCCTGGGCAGGAGCACCTGAAAGAAAGCCCAAAGCAACCATAGCCAGGTAACTGTTACCTGACTTTTCAATAAAATCTCTTCTGGTCATATGGGGAAAGAAAGCGGTTGGTCAGGTTTTAAAATAGAACCTGCCCGGTATGATCCAACTAAACTAATCAATTGCTCATTACTAGTTTGTATCATACCGGGCAACGTGCAACCCAACAAACTTAATTAAGAAACTACCTTCGTGAACGCGTCTGTGAAGGCTTTCATTTCATCCATTGTACCGATGGACACCCGGCACCAGTGTTGTCCGTCAAAGAACCAGTTCCGTACCATTACGCCTTCCTGCATCAGTTTACCCGTAAGCTCCGTGCCCTTCATGTTTACTGGGAAGAGCATAAAGTTGGCGTAGGATGGGATGACTTTATAACCTGCTTTTTTGAGGAAATCAGCCGTATATTTTCTTGATTCCGTCGTCTTGGCTAATACCATTTTAGAGTTTTCCGTATCCGCGAAGGCCGCCTGTGCTGCCATAAGCGTGGGAAGTGATACGCCAAAGCCATTCATGGTGTATTTTGAAATATCCTGTAATAATTCAGGTTTGCCAATCGCATAACCCAAACGCATCCCTGCAAAAGCGTAAAGTTTAGACATCGTGCGAAGAACGATTACGTTTTTACCTTCCTTCACTTTATCTACCATACAATCCGTTTTAGGATCATTGGCGTAGTCGATGTAGGCTTCATCCACCAATACCGGAACTTTAGGAGAAACTTCATCAATGAACTTCCGCAGTTTATCGGCAGGAAGCAGGTTACCCGTGGGGTTATTAGGATTACAGATATAGACCAGGCTGTGTTTCGCTGGATCTACCTTCTTCGCCATTGCGTCCAGATCGTATTGATAATCGGGCGTCAGCTTCACCTTGTCCATCGGAAACTTCTCGTCGTTGCCCGAAATATAGCAGGGATCTCCCACCATGATCGTTCCCTTAGAACCGAAGTGCATCAGACTGGCATTCAGTAACTCTGTGGAACCACATCCTAATTTGATGTAGCTTTTAGAAGGACCGCCCCAGCCGCCGCCACCCGAAGGATTTTGTGGCATCGGAATTCCATCTTTCTCCGAAATGACTTTGTACAAATCCATAGAAGCACGACCCGCATAACGGTTGGCTTCAGTGAGTGAGTTATTGACGGCTTCTTTCGTTTTTACAGAAAGTCCCCAGGGATTTTCATTCGCACTTAAACGAGCTTTTACTGCCGCAGGAGGCATAGCATCCGCTAACATAGCTGCCCGAAACTCATGGGACAGATCCATGTAAAGTTCCTGACGAGCCGCTGGGTCTGCATAAGCTTTTTGCAGAAGAGTAGGCAAGGCGGTCGCTCCTACTGTAAGAGCCGCTGAGTTTTTAAGCCAATTACGACGATTCATCTTTTCGTAACAGTTTGATGGTTTGTGGTATGCGTGCGACCTAAAATGGGACTTATTAGAAAGATGGAGTAGAAAATTCCAACATTAGCAGAGTTAATAAAAAAATATTTTCCTTTCCGAGCATAAAAATAGGGATTATTTGGCCATCCACCAAACATCAGTTTACATCTACTTTTTACATTTTTACAATTTAAATGTCAAATAACTCATTTTTAGAAACCTATTATTTGTCATTTATTAATTTTTCATCCACAATTAGTAATTTTTTAAACCTATAATATTCAAATATCTAATCTATACTAACTCTACATAGATTGCCGACCAATTTTTTACCTTTGTGGGCAGTATGAAGCCTATTCTTGTTATTAAATTCGGCACAGCCAGTATCACCAAAGCCAATGGTGAGATTAATGAAGCAACGATTCTTGAAATTGCCCGGCAAGCCGCTCAGTTACACGATCAGTACCGCATCGTTCTGGTATCTTCGGGTGCCGTGGGTGCAGGTAAAGCTTATCTGAAGGAATACCGAGGCGAGTTAACGCAACGCAAAGCCGCTGCGGCTATTGGCAATCCGCTTCTGTTAGGATTATACGCCAAGTATTTTGGAGCCTTCGGAATCCCGGTAGCCCAAAACCTGTGCGAACGCAGTCACTTCGCGAATCGACCGCAGTTTCTTCAATTAAAAGAGACCTACGAAACGCTCTGGGAAAACGGCGTGATCCCTATCGCTAACGAGAATGACGTGGTATCGGATTTGGAGCTAAAGTTCTCGGATAACGATGAACTAGCCACGCTCCTAGCTGCTGGCCTGGGGGCAGATACCTTGTTATTCAGTACATCCGTTGGAGGCTTACTGGATAAAGAAAACAACATCGTCCCACGCGTCGAGCGAATTGATGAAAATATTCTCGGCATGGCCGATACGTCCAAATCTGCCGTGGGTTTAGGGGGTATGGTTTCAAAGTTAAGCTTTGCCAAACGTGCCGTTCGGATGGGCATTCGGGTGGTCATCTTTGGGATTCATACGCCGGAAGGCATTTTGAATGCATTAAAAGAAGAAACCGGAACTGTCTTTACACCCGATAAGGTTTCTCTGAAAGCCCGGCAAAAATGGCTGGGAACCGCCAGCTTGGTAAGGGGACAATTGAAAGTAGACGATGGGGCCGTCAAGGCTTTACTATCCCGACGCAGCTTATTAGCCGTGGGTATTGCGGAAGTGATGGGCGACTTTGACCGTGGCGAAGTAATCGAAATTACCGATGAAAGCGGCCAGATCATTGCCGTTGCTAAGGCCAGGGAATCTTCCCATACGGTTTCCCAGAATCTGAAAACCCAGAACTTTGCTGTCGCTCACGCCGACGATATCGTATTACTGTAGTTTTCTATTTGCTGTTTTCAATGGGGTTAATCGGTATGAAACAAGCGGTTAAACTCTTTCTGCGGAACAAACAGTAAACGGCAAACTTGAAAACTGAAAACTCTTCACTTCCATGCAGGAAACGGAACAATTGAGCATTCTTCCCCAACTCGAAGCTACCCACGCGGCAGCTCCGGCGGTTCGGCGACTGAGTGGTTCGCAAAAAGCGGAAATTCTGAATCGTCTGGCAGCCCTTCTGCTAGAACATTCCAGTCAGATTCAGACTGAAAATCAGAAAGATCTGGAGCGAATGCCGCAGAGTGACCCGAAGTGGGATCGTTTATTACTGAATGATCAACGGATTCAGGGTTTGGCTCAGAGCGTTCGGGACATTGCTCAGTTACCCGATCCCAGTGGGCAAGTTCTACTGGAACGGACGTTACCCAACGGATTAGACCTGAAAAAAATAGCCGTCCCGCTGGGCGTAGTAGGCGTTATCTACGAATCCCGCCCTAATGTAACCATTGACGTGACGGCGATTTGTCTGCGTTCGGGGAATGCGGTGGTTTTACGCGGTGGCAGCGATGCCTGGTTTACGAATCAATACCTGGTTACTTTAATTCATCAGGTTTTGCAGGAATTCGATGTACCTGCGGCAGTGATTACGCTTCTCCCCACCAATCGGGAGTTAATGAAAGAGTTACTAACGGCCACGCGTTACGTTGATATTATTATTCCCCGAGGCTCCAGTGCTTTAATTCAGTTTGTACGTCAGCATTCGCTGATACCAACCATCGAAACCGGAGCGGGTGTGGTCCATACTTACGTTCAGGAAGAAGCGGATCTTGAAAAAGCCCGCGACATTGTCGTTAATGCTCGGGTGTCCCGTCCTTCGGTCTGTAATTCGCTCGACTGCATTCTGGTGGATCAGGGTGTGGCTTCCGCTTTCTTACCCATGCTTTGTGCGGATTTCGAAAAATGGAATGTAGAAGTTTTCGCAGACCCTGCCGCGTATTATGTTTTAGAGAAAACGGGCTACCCCTTTTTACGCCATGCTCAGCCCGAAGATTTCGGCAAAGAATGGCTCGACTATAAAATTACAATTAAGGTAGTTACCGGACTTGACGAAGCTCTGGAGCACATTCGGGTCTACTCTTCCCGGCATTCGGAAGCGATTATTTCTGAGAACCCACACGTTTGTCAACGTTTTCTGGAAGAGGTTGATGCGGCGGCGGTGTATGCTAATGCTTCCACTCGGTTTACGGATGGTGGTGAATTTGGTTTAGGTGCTGAAATTGGAATCAGCACGCAAAAATTGCACGCCCGTGGGCCTTTTGCTCTGGAGAAATTGCTTACTGAGAAATGGGTAATTCAAGGAGACGGACAGGTTCGTTGGTGATCTTCTTATTTGTATCGTGGTTGGGTTTCCCCTGCATTTCATCTAGGTAACTTCTTGTATTGAAATACAAGAGGTTACCTAGATGCATTCACTACGACTTTTTATGTACTGAAAAACCCGTAGGGGTTAAATATGAATAACCCCGGATGCAATCCGGGGAAAAATCCGATAAACAGAGAAATCATAAAGGTACCAACCCTCTCAAACCTTAAATCGCTTCAGGGGTGGCTCCCTCTTCTGCTTTGAGCTTATCTTTCGTGTCTTTGTAAGCCTCCTCAATAGAGTGTGATTTTCTTAAATCGCTGGCCTTGCGGGTTAATTCGGCCAGTGTTTCGTAATGTTTGCAAAGAATATCCAGTTCATCCTGATCCAGCGTTTCTACACCTACGAGTCGGTTACTGGCTCCTTTGGTAGCCGCAATCAACTCATTCAGTTTCAATTGAATCGAAACGGAATCCTTATTCTGAGCTTTCTGAATTACAAATACCATCAGAAAAGTAATGATGGTTGTTCCCGTATTAATCACGAGCTGCCAGGTTTCGGAATAATGAAAAAAGGGACCAGAGATCGCCCAGATCAGCACTACTGCCAGAGCCATCAGAAAAGCCGCCGGGCTTCCCGTCGCTTTGGTTACCCAAGAAGAAAAGCTCTCAAAAAACTTATGCTTCTGGACGTGAGATTCATCCGAATGAGGGGTGTTTTTCATGATTGTATAGGTAAAGTTCATCCTACCCAATCTTCTAAAAAACCATTCTCAATTCAACAAAAAAGGTCTCACTTTGGCAAGTGAGACCTTTTTTTAAGGAAAAGTTAATCTACATATTCAGGTAACGAAGCAGTAAATCCAGCCGTTCCTGATCGGTATTGTCCAGAGCTTCCGCCGTGAAGACGGATTCAATGACATAATTGTAACGTTCAAAGGTAGCAATCACGGCCTTGATGTTCCGACGGTTCAGCTTCAGAGTTAATCGTCCGGGCTGATTGTTTTCGTAGTTACCACTGTTAAAATAACTGCTAATAATCTTCACGTCGTTCGATTCCACCAACCGGCTTACTTCACTCATGGAGTAATCCCGGTCGTCCATTTGAAGAACTACGATGGCTCCTTCCTCCTGCGTTCCTAAGTCGTCCGCGAATCTTTTCAGTAATTCGTTAACGGAGATACTGCCTACAAAAGTATGGTCTTCCGTAACTACTGGCAAAACATCCAGTTGATACAACTGCGTTGTTCGTAACAAGTCGTACATATGCTGGTAAGGCTGCACCGAAATACCGGGGTGTTCGGGCTGAACTTCCGTCAGGAAATCCTCCTCATCTGCGTTCATTAATCGTTCTTCCGAAAGAATTCCTGCATAACGTTCTTCTTCAGCCAATACTAACTGAGTCATTCGAAATTCCTGCATCCAGTCCAGTGCCTTCCCAACCGTATCGGTAGGTCGCAAAGTCGGTAATAATGGGTCAATCAATTCTTCAGCGAGCATATGGCTTTGTATGGGTTATGTGAAAGCTTATCCGGTTTTTTCGATAGTTTCCTTGTTAAAATAAGACAGATTATTGATTAATGCAAAGTCACTTTAATTTTCCACCAAAGCAACTTCTTTGGTTCTTTTTAAAAACTTCGCCAGAATTTCATTGAATTCATCGGGATGCTCCATCATCGGAGCATGGCAACACTTATCAATAAAAAACAATTCCGAATTGGGAATAAGCCGATTAAACTCGTGTGCCACGGTGGGAGGCGTAATCGTATCGTTCAGGCCCCAGATTAATAAAGTGGGTACTTTGATTTGATCCAGATCTTTACCCACGTTATTCCGTTGGGCAGACTTTGCAATCTGCACAATGCTCATACATTTCGGAATGCTGTTCGTAATCTCAAAGCATTCTTCAATCAGTTCTGGCGTTGCTACGTTAGGATCGTAAAACGTATACGAGACCCGCTCACGGATATATTCGTAACTACCCCGTTTAGGATAACTACCACCCATGGCATTTTCAAATAATCCAGAACTTCCCGTTAACACCAGACGTTTAACGTTGGATGGATTTTTAATCGTATAAAGTAACGCAATATGACCACCCAGAGAGTTCCCTACCAAGGTCAGGTCAGTCAGATTACGGTCGGTTACAAATTTTTCAACGAACGCGGTTAAGCCTTCGACCCCTGCTTCACGAGGAGGCATTTCATAGACCGGCATCAAAGGAATGATTACCCGATACTGATCTCTGAAAGTATTAATGACCGAGTCCCAGTTTGAAAGAGCACCGAACAAGCCATGAAGCATCATGACGATTTCGCCCTGCCCTTCGTCAATGAATTGGTACCCGTCTTCTTGTTTAATTGAATAGTTCATTTCACGGATTAAGACAATCGTTGAAGCAAAATAAAGCATTTTTTCTTTGAAAGGTTCAAAAAAGCAGTGCTCGTTTTTTCATCAAGTGATGAAAATAGATAATTCTTAATCGAAAGACAACATCTTTGAATTGTAGATTTGTTAAATTTTTGAAGAAAATACTTCAGTATTCTTTATGCAACTTCCTGATTCCCTGCTTTTATCCTTACAGAATGAAAGTAGTTTTCATAAAAACGAGTTTCTGGTAGCTCACGAGCAGCCAGCCCCCGTTTCCATCAGATTAAATCCTTTTAAGGTTATTAATCCTCCGGCAGAAGCCACGCCTATTCCCTGGTCGGAGTACGGCTACTACTTGCCCGAACGTCCAGTTTTTACTCTGGACCCTCTCTTTCATGCGGGCACCTATTACGTTCAGGAAGCCAGCTCTATGTTCCTCGAAGCCTTCTTTAAACAGGTGGCTCCCGAAGGTCCCCTACGGGTTCTGGACTTGTGTGCCGCTCCGGGTGGGAAAAGCACCTTACTTTCCAGTTTACTGGATGAAGATTCCCTGCTGGTCTCTAACGAAGTCATTCGCCCCCGTTCGGGCGTGCTGGCGGATAACATGACCAAGTGGGGACGAATAAATTCGTTCGTGACGAACAACGACCCCCGCGATTTTCAGCGGATACCGGGCTTTTTTGATGTACTGGTTATTGATGCTCCCTGTTCGGGCTCAGGTCTGTTCCGTAAGGACAGCGACGCCATTGAGGAATGGTCAGAAGAGAATGTAGCTCTCTGTTCGCAACGTCAGCAACGCATTCTGGCCGACGCCTGGCCTTGTTTGAAGGAAGGGGGTGTCTTGATTTATTCGACCTGCTCCTATTCACGTTCGGAAAACGAAGATATTCTGGACTGGTTTTCGGAATCCTTTGGCTGTACTTCGCTCAATTTCACGGATTTGCCGGCGGGCATCGTAGAAGTTTGTACTGAAGAAAAAAACTACGGCTACCGTTTCTGGCCCGATCAGATACAGGGAGAAGGTTTTTTTATTGCTGCTTTTCAGAAAACTGAAGATCAGGACGAGGTTCAGTTTCGGATGAATTATGCCGGGAAAGGCAAAACCCGCAAGCAGGAATCCGCAATTTTCTCTGACTGGGTCGATCATATCCAGTCTTACGAATGGGTGGAAAAAAATGATGATTTCTTTTTATTGAACCCCGATCACCGCGTTGATTTCGAGATTATTAGCCAACAGTTATACCTTCGAAAAGCGGGTATTCGGCTAGGGAAGCTGGCCGGTAAAGACTTAATTCCCGATCATGAATTGGCTTTAAGCACGCTGGTTTCCGAAAAGTCCGTTCCCCGGCTGGAATTAAACCGGGAAAATGCTTTACGTTACCTTAAACGCGAAGATTTTGAGTATAAAACTTCGAAAAAAGGCTGGCATTTAGTAACCCATCAGGGCCACTCTCTTGGCTGGGTGAAGGTATTACCAAATCGGGTGAACAACTACCTTCCCAAAGACTGGCGGATTCTGATGGATATTCGGGAGAACTAAGAGGCGTTTTTTTACAGTAGGGACGTCCATTTATGGCGTCTTAGCCGAAAGATGAAAATCATCTCCAATGATAACTAAAACCGCCTCTGCCCAGACGCGATGAATCGGCGTCTCTACGAAAAAGGCCGTCATCTGCCAATAGATGACGGCCTTTTGAATTTAATAATCCCTTATTTTTTACAGTATAAGGCGAGATGACGATACCGTAAGAAAAGGGTGATATTCAGGAATAATAACCCGTATAAACCTTTCCAGAATAGGAATTGTAACATCGTTCCAGCCACTACAAACACCATCGCCACGATAAAATAATACATCAGCCATTTCGGGCGACGGGACAGCATGACGAAAGCAATGACGTTGAAAGGACTAGTTATAAACATGCTGTAATTCCATTCGGTAATCCCGTGGTTGGTGCCGAACCATAACAGGGTATGAATCACGCCGAAAACGCCAGTGATGAACAGTAAGCTTCGATCAAACGTACCACCGGGTCGGATTTTGTTTTTCCTCACCATCAGAATAATCAGCGGGGAAGCCATCACGATCCAGAAGAGGCTTTTCCAGAGAAAACTGGTTTCTACGGGCGTTGCTTCAAAAAGCGTGTTGGTTTGTAATACCAACTTTTCCGACTTGCCATTCAAACGTATTATTCTGGCCCGATCTAACATCCGAAGTAAGTTGTTAGGAATATACGCTGACTGATTAGGTGTAGTAATTCGGTCAATCGGGTAACCTAAAGCCAGATTCAGTCCCAATCGCGACCAGTAGCTTTGGTGCAAATAATCGTTCATCCAGTCGCGGTACGACTTACCGATCAGAAACGTATCTCTTTCATCCAAACGAATGCTATCTCCAGCAGCCTCAAAAACCTTATCGCGGGGGCGAGTCGAGCAGTTATCATAATAAGGTCGATACTGATACGTCTTGTTCTCGGGGCGGGCGTTCATTTCCATCAATTCGAAGAGACGCTGCTTTTGCTGGGGCGTAAAATTCAGCACCTGCTCGATTACACTGCGGTTTTCACTTTTCCAGTATTCCAGCAAGCTATACTGCGGATCAGGATAATCCAGGGGAGACGTAGAAAGCTGATACGGAAGGTTCCCTCTCAGAAAATTCCAGTAAAAGCCAGAAGCCCGGAAATCAAACGTTCCGTAGTTATACACTTTGTCGATTCCCAACCCCGGATCGTAGATCCAGATAGCGGTATGGCCAAAAAAGGTATAAATCTCGTCACCCGTGCCAACGGTAATCAAACTAACCTTAGCCATCGGACTCAACTGCTGAGCCCCCAACCCAAGCGGAAATGCCAGTAAAAAGAAAAGTATAAATCGACGAAGGAACATGTGGAGGGTTTTGAGTTTGGTGTTTTGAGTTTTGAGTTTGGGGACGCCTCCCTTAACTCTAAACCCAAAACGCTAAACAAGCGAACTAACTGAAAACTAAAAACAGCAAACTGAAAACTTATGCTCCGGCTACTACCAGCACAAATTCCCCTTTCACCCGGTCGGCGTGGTCGGTGTAGTGCTGAATCAGTTCGGTTAAGGTTCCACGAACGGTTTCTTCGAACATCTTCGTTAGTTCCCTCGAAACCGAAGCCTGGCGATCAGGGCCTACTACTTCTACAAGTTGCTCAAGTAACTTCACAATCCGGTGCGGTGACTCGTAGAAAACCATGGTTCGTTCCTCTTCCACTAAGGCTTTCAATCGCGTCTGACGGCCTTTTTTTTGGGGTAAGAAGCCTTCAAAACAGAAACGATCGGTTGGTAAGCCCGAGTTCACCAGAGCCGGAACGAAGGCCGTTGGGCCGGGTAGACATTCCACGTCAAGGCCATTTTTGAGGCATTCACGCACCAGCAAAAATCCGGGGTCCGAAATGCCGGGCGTTCCCGCATCGGACACCAACGCCAGGGTCTTGCCTGATTGCAGCATTTTGATAACGCCCCCCGAAGACGCGTGCTCATTGTGCGAATGATGAGCCATGAGCGGTTTCTGAATGTTTAAATGCTTGAGAAGCTGACCCGTCGTACGAGTATCTTCCGCAAGAATGGCATCTACCGACTGCAATACCTTCAACGCTCGCAGCGTAATATCATCCAAATTGCCAATCGGTGTTGGCACTAAATACAATTTCATCAGTTATGATCAATGATGTCGTCATGACTCATAAAAATCATTAGAGTTAAGCCATGACGACATTCCAGTTACTTAAACGAAGGTATCAATAATTTCCGCGAGCTTGCGATCTTTTTCCGTAACCACGTGACCAGCATCGTGCGAAGTCAAAGCAATGGTTACTTTGTTATACGCATTCGACCAGTCGGGATGATGGTTCAGTTTTTCTGCCGCTAAAGCTACCCGAGTCATAAAGGCAAACGCTTCTGAAAAATCGTTGAATTCGAATGTTCGCTGGAGTTGATTATCTTTTTCTTCCCACATGAGTGATAGACGATTTTAGAACAAACATACAGGCTGAGCCCTAGCCTTAGGCGTTCAGGTGGCCTAATTTTTTATACTCTCTACACAAGTAAAGAGGCTTGCCAACCATCAACCGCCCTACGCAAGAGCATCTGTAAACCTTTAAACGCATACAATCATGGATGAATACACCACCGAAACCGAGGCTATTAATGATTTAGCGTCTCGGGGTTATACCGAAAGTTTTAGCATTGAAAACGGTGCCCTTAATTACCAGTCTTTAGGGATGGTTTTGCACCCTGAAGATTTTGAAGTAGTAGAAGCGTATCGCTTCGAAGGGGTAACTGATCCGGGCGATATGTCTGCGGTTTATGCCATCGAGTCGAAAGACGGTCATAAAGGTGTACTCGTGATGGCTTACGGAACCTATTCAGAACCGCTATCAGCCGATCTGATTCAGAAACTGGACATGCGAAAAGGAGCTTTAGGAGCAACCAACGCCAAAGGTCAGGAATAGAATAAGGAGCCTTGCGAGGCTCCTTATTTCTGTGACGGCAGATCGACACTCATAGGCCTCTAACTGACGATTACAAGTAGACTATTCAGGTAAGATACCTTTCTTTTCCTACGTTAGCTTTTTTCATAAGAAGGCCAGAGGCCTACGGCTATGCAGTCACTCGGCAGAGCCGAGCAACCGTATGAGACTTCATTAAAAAAGGAGCCTTGTCGGGCTCCTTTTTTAATGATGAATCTGATGTAACTTATACCGTTACATCTTCCGTACCATTCATTTTTGCTATGTCCAGCTCTCCTTCCCATTTCGATACTACTGCAGTAGCTACGGCATTTCCAATTACGGACGTCGACGAGCGACCCATGTCCAGAATCTGATCGATTCCTAATAACAGAGCCAATCCTTCGATGGGTAAATCAAACATGGTCATGGTTCCGGCAATGATTACCAGCGAAGCACGGGGCACGCCTGCAATCCCTTTGCTGCTCAACATCAGCGTGGCCAGCATGGTAATTTGTTGCGTTGTGGAGAGGTCTTTCCCGTAAGCCTGAGCGATAAATGCCGTCGCAAAGGTCATGTACATCATGGAACCATCAAGGTTGAACGAATAACCTAGAGGTAACACGAAACTAATGATCTTTTCAGAACAACCGAATTTGCGAAGAGCTTCAATAGTCTGAGGCATAGACGCTTCTGAACTCGCTGTACTGAAGGATAGCAAAGCTGGATCTTTGATTAAACCCAATAATTTGAAGTAAGGTATTTTATTAACCAGACAGATCACCCAGAGTACAATGAAGATAAAGAAGAACAGGCCGATAAAGAAGCTGAAAATCAGATACGCATATCCTATAAAAATCCCCAGACCTTCGGTTGCTACTACGGCGGCAATTGCTCCAAAGACGCCGAAGGGAGCAAAGCCCATTACGTATGAAACGATTTTGAACATCACGTGCGAAACCGCATCCAGGGCTTTGATAACTACCTTGCCCGTTTCACCAATGGCGGCGGTTGCAATACCAAAGAAGATCGAGAAGACAACAATTTGAAGAATTTCATTCGCTGCCATCGATTCCACGATACTTTGTGGGAAAATGTGGTAGAAAAACGATTCAACCGAAAATTTCTTGGCTTCTACCCCGATATCGGTTCCCGAGGGAGGCAGGGGTAACTGCATCACCTTACCAGGTTTCAGCAGGTTGACTGTAATTAAGCCGGTTAGTAACGAAAGAACCGTAGCGAAGAGAAAGTAACCTAAGGTTTTACCGCCAATGCGACCTACTAACTTGAAATCTCCTAATTTCGCAATGCCTACCACCAGCATGGAGAAAACTAATGGTCCGATAATCATTTTAATCATTCGAAGAAAAACCTTACTTAAAATCTGAAGGTTTTTACTCCACGTAGCCAGTGTTTCCTGGTCGGCTGGGCTGCCCGAATCATAAGCCGTGTGGACTGCCAATCCCACGATAACACCCAAAACCAATCCAATAAAAATACGCCAGGTAATAGAAAGTTTCATAGAGAAAATTCAGGTAAAAGACAATGGTTTGTTGACCCTTTCGGGTAAAGATAGTGCATCACTAACTCACATTTCACAAGCCCTCGCATCTATTTTTCGCAAAAAATACTAAAAAAACCCCCAATATAACGCCCTTTTTAGACGAATCCATTTGAAAGTTACGTCCTTTCTTGTAGAATTGAGACATGTTTGCAGCCGCTAACGCAATCCTATCAACCAAATCTCGTTATGAAATCCAAGTTACCCCTGGAAGCTGAACTGGAACCGCTTTTCCTTCGTAAGCTCCCCCCTATGCCATTCAATGTTAAAGATGGATTTGTTCAGGTAATGCCTTGGATAGCCCTTATCAATGGCATTTTAGGTATTGTCCGCCTCATTAAAGTATACAGTGATTCTTACGCTATTTCTTATGGTGTGACTACCGAGGCCACCTTTTCATTATTAGCCACGGCGGTTACTTCTATTCTATCGTTGCTGGCATTTACGTCGCTGCGTGCCAATCGTCGCCGGGGCTGGAATTTCCTTTATTTTGCCGTTCTGATTAGCACCGTTTTAAATCTTCTGTCAGGCGTGCTGGACTTTGGCATCGGAGAAATTCTCTTCACACTCCTCTTCTCAACTTTTGAGTTATGGGTACTTTTTAACATCCGCGAAAGATACTGGTAAAGGAGGCATAGTTTGAAGCCGTTGGATAAAGTCTATTTGAAAGTTTGATCAAGTTTAACTACTTCCTTCATTCACTCCTTCTCTCCTTCTGACGTTCAAAATTGATATAAAAGATCAGCCTTCCGGTGTAAAAGCTGGAGGCTGATTTGTGTTTTTAGCCGTTCATCCCTTTTTTGAGTAATTTGATGCAATAAAACAAGCCTTCTGCTTTAGATCGTTTAGCTTTGATTCATCAACAAATATCAGCCAGGTGTCCCATCCTTTACTCGAAACCCGCAATGTCTATAAACGTTATACCAGCCATACGGCTTTGGATAATGTTTCGCTAGACATCCCTCAAGGCCAGATTTTCGGTTTACTTGGTCCGAATGGAGCCGGTAAAACATCGCTCATTCGAATCATTAACCAGATCACGGCTCCCGATGAGGGCGAAGTGTTACTCAACGGCGAGCCGCTTCATCCCAAACATATCGCCGACATTGGTTATCTTCCCGAAGAACGCGGTTTGTACAAAAAATGCAGGTTGGCGATCAATTGATTTACCTGGCCCGGCTGAAAGGTCTTTCCCAACGCGAAGCCACTGAACGCCTCAAACGCTGGTTTATTAAATTCGACATCAAAGACTGGTGGGATAAAAAAGTAGAAGATTTGTCGAAAGGGATGGCTCAAAAATGTCAGTTCATTGCAACCATCGTTCACGAGCCTAAACTGGTTATTCTGGATGAACCTTTTTCCGGTTTCGATCCGATCAATGCCAACCTGCTGAAAGACGAAATTCTGGAATTAAAGCAGAAGGGGTCTACCATTATCTTCTCGACACACCGGATGGAATCCGTAGAAGAACTCTGCGATTCGATTGCCCTTATCAACCGATCAAAAGTAGTATTGCGGGGAGAAAAACGAGCCATCAAACGCCAGTTCATGGACAATACCTATACACTGGAATACGTCGGTTCTTTGGTTTTACCCTACTCTTACGAAATAATTTCCAAAACCGAACTGGAACCAAACGTCTACCGTACCAATGTTCGGATTGGTCCTGAAGGTAGTGTGAATGCCTTATTAGCTCAGCTAATTGACCAGGTGGAGCTGAAGTCTTTCAGCGAAAACGTGCCTTCTTTCAACGACATTTTCATTCGTGTAGTCGGCGAAACCGCTACGCAAGCCCTCATTCCTTAACCTGCTTTACCTTATGAATAAAATTCTCCTCATTCTCCAGCGGGAGTACATGACGCGGGTACGGAAGCGTTCTTTCTGGATTACTACGCTTATCACGCCCCTATTAATTACTGCCATTTACGCTATCCCGGCCCTGCTGTTTTTTGCAGGCGGCGATCTGAAAACGATTGAAGTTATTGATGAAACCGGGCTTTTCAAGGATAAATTCAAGAGCGGAAAAGACTACGCTTATACCTTTAAAAAAGCTCCTGTATCGCAGGCAAAAGCTGACCTTAAAAAAAATAAGGTGACGGCCCTGGTTCATATTCCGGCTGATATTATTGACCATCCAAACGGGCTGGAAATTTTTTCTGAAAAAAGCGTGGGCCTGAATTTACAGAACGACATTGAGAACATCGTTCAGGCCGAAGTTCGCAATCAGCGGCTCAAACGGGCCGGTATCGATACGCAAATCATTGAAGACAACCGGGTTAATGTCAATGCCGAAACCTACAGTTTAACCGAGGGACAGGAAAAATCGAGTAATACTGGCGTTTCAATGGGGTTAGGTTACGCCATTGCCCTGTTACTTTACTTCGTCGTTTTCTTCTCGGGATCACAGGTAATGAACGGGGTTATTGAAGAAAAAAGTAACCGCATCATTGAAGTAATCGTCTCTTCGGTTCGTCCGATAGAGTTGATGATGGGAAAAATCATCGGCGTAGGGTTGGTTGGATTAACCCAGTTTGTACTCTGGATCAGTTTAACAATTGCTATTTCCAGTGCTACGACGCATTTTCTGAAAGTCAAACTTGAATCGAAAGCCAAAACGGAATTGAGCAGTCAGGCCAGTCAAAAACAGGTGGAAGCCGCCGTGAAGCAAATGAGCGAAGCTGGCCCCGGTTCCAAAATCATGGGTATTATGGATACCATTGGCGATTTACCCTGGGCCAAAATCCTGACCTTATTCCTCTTTTATTACCTGGGCGGTTACCTCTTCTACAGTGCCTTATTCGCCGCCGTTGGTTCGGCAGTGGAAAGTCCGCAGGAAGGACAGCAGTTAATTTTCCCGGTAACGATGCCGCTCATTATCAGTATCATGCTGATGAGTTTCATCATCAATGAGCCAGATAGTAAAATTGCCTTCTGGGCTTCGATCATTCCGTTTACCTCCCCCGTCAATATGATGGCTCGCATTCCCTTTGGGGTCGAATGGTGGGAAATTGGGTTATCCATGGCTTTACTGGTGCTGGGCTTTATCGGTACGACCTGGCTCGCTGCCCGGATTTATCGCGTCGGAATTCTGATGTACGGTAAGAAGGTTACGCTAAAAGAACTATCCAAATGGATTTTCTATAAGGTCTAGTTTTCATAGCAAAAGTTCTTTAAAAACCATCTCCTGGTAGCCAACGTTTAGATTACTTAACAGATTTTAACGCCCCTAGCCCTATTGGTCGGGGGCTTTTTGCTATTTTTGGCCAATCTATCCCTACAACCATCATCCGTAATTAGATTATTTAGCATAAAACTACTTCATGAAAAATTTTCAGCGGCTCAATAACCTTCTGGGTTGGAGTGTCTTTGCCATTGCGTTGTTCACCTATGCCTCGACCGTTGAGCAAACCGCCAGTTTCTGGGATTGTGGTGAATTCATTGCATGTTCTTTTAAATTACAGGTACCCCACCCCCCCGGAGCACCCATCTTCCTGCTTCTGGGTAGAATGTTCGCACTGTTTGCCGGTAGTGACTTAACCCGCGTAGCATTCTGGATCAACATGATGTCCGTCATGGCTAGTGCCTTTACCATTTTGTTCATGTTCTGGACGCTCACCATGCTGGGTCGCAAGCTTTTCGATAAAAAAGCAGATCAACTGAGTTTGGGCGAAGGCATTGGCGTCTTAGGAGCCGGGATTGTGGGTTCTTTGATCTATACCTTTAGTGATACGTTCTGGTTTTCAGCCGTTGAGGCCGAAGTATACGCCATGTCATCCTTCTTTACTGCTCTGGTTTTCTGGGCCATGTACCGCTGGGAACTCATTGAAGACGAATCCGCCGCTAACCGATGGATCATTTTAATTGCTTATCTGACGGGTCTTTCCATCGGTATTCACTTACTAAACCTGGTTACGATTCCTTCTCTAGCTCTGCTATATTACTTCAAGAAGAAAGAAAAGCCTACGCTTTTCGGCGGGATTGCTGCCTTAGTTGTAGGTGTTGTGATTCTGGGTATTATCAATGCCGGTATCATTCCTGGCATTCCCGGTCTGGCCTTCTTCTTTGAAAAACTCTTCGCAAACTCCTTTGGATTACCTTATAACACGGGGGTTCTGTTCTTCGTAGTGGTCTTTTTCGGAGCCGTAATTTACGGCGTTATTTACGCTCAGAAGAAAAATAACCCTACCCTGAGCACAGCGGTTTTATCACTGGCGTTTGTACTAATTGGTTACATTTCCTACACGCAGGTACTGGTTCGGGCGAACTTTAATCCGCCAATCAACGAGAACAATCCTTCGGATGCCATCAGCTACCTGAGTTACCTCAAACGTGAACAATACGGAAGCCGCTCCTTAACTTATGGACCGCTCTTCACGGCTCGTGTAACGGACATTAAACGTGGCGACCCGATGTATAAAATGGAAGGCGGTCAATATAAAATTTATGACTACAAACCGGAATACGTGTGGGAAAAAGATCAGCAAATGCTTCTTCCCCGCTTGTGGTCTCAACAACCCGGCCATGCCCAGTTATACGCTTCTATTTTAGGATTACCTAAAGATCCTACTGATCAATCGCGTTACGTAAAACCGACGTTTGGACAGAACATTAGTTACATGTTCACCCGTCAGATGGGCTTTATGTACATGCGTTATTTCATGTGGAATTTCGCTGGTCGTGAAAGTGATTACGAGTGGGCCGACTGGACGCGTCCCGGCAAATCGAACCTTCCGGAAAGTATCGCCACTAACAAAGGCCACGACAATTTCTACATGTTGCCTTTGATTCTGGGATTGCTAGGATTTGTGCTCCAATTCTTACGTAAAGACAAAGACTGGCTCATCGTTGCCATCAGCTTTATTATGACGGGTCTGGCTCTGGTGGTATTCCTGAACTCTCCCCCAACCGAGCCTCGCGAACGGGATTACATCTACGTAGGTTCGTTCTATTTCTTTGCTCTATGGGCAGGTTTAGGTGTTATTGCTTTGCAACAGTTACTCAGTCGCGTTTCCAAGAATATGGTCACTACGGGTGGTTTAGCTTTCGTATTAACCATTGGCGTACCTATCATGATGGGTGCGAAAAGCTGGGATAACCACGATCGTTCGAACCGCTGGCATTCGGTCGATTTCGCGAAAAATCTGTTAAGCTCCTGTGCTCCGAACGCCATTCTGTTTACAGGTGGAGATAACGATACGTTCCCTTTATGGTACGTTCAGGAAGTAGAACATTTCCGTACGGACGTTCGGGTATGTAACCTTTCCTTATTAGGTACGGACTGGTATATCGAGCAGATGAAACGGAAGACGTATGAGTCTCAGCCCCTGCCGATTTCTCTGGAGATGGATAACTTCCGTACGGGTATTAACGATCAGATTCCTTTCTCTGAAAACCCGAACGTAAAAGATGGCATTGACTTACAGGAATATATTCAGTTGGTGAAACAGAATAACCCTGCTATTCAGGTACAGACTACCCTGGGCCAGATGAACGTGCTACCTTCGTCGGTATTCTCGCTGAAACTGGACTCGACGAAGATTCGTCAGATGGGAATCGTTTCTAAGGAATTCGAACCTCTGTTGAATAGCGACCGTCTTACCTGGAGTTATGGTCAGAGTGACATCACCAAGCCAGAGTTAATTCAGTTAGACATCATCGCTCATAACAACTTTGAGCGTCCGATTTACTTTGCTTCGACGTTAGGTTCACAAAGCTTCCTGGGTCTGAAAGAGTTTTTACAACTCGAAGGTTATGCGTATCGTCTGATGCCATTCAAAGTACCCGGTGCCCGTGACGGCTTCGTTAACTCGGACATTATGTACGAGAAAATGATGACGAAAATGGCTTGGCGTGAAATGAATAACCCGAAGGTTTATTACGACGAAACGTACCGGGGAGCTCCCGTAGTGTCGGCTCGTATTGCCTTTTATCGTCTAGCGAATCAACTGATTCAGGAAAACAAACTGGACAAAGCTAAAGCCGTTCTGAATCACTGTCTGGAAGTTATTCCTGACAAAGCTATTCCTTACGATCAGATTTCGGTAAGCTTCATCGGACCGCTGATTTCGGTAGGTGAAAAAGCAAAAGCTCTGCAAATGGCTCAAACGATCATGAAGCGTTGCGACGAAAACCTGAATTATTTCATTGAATCTAATGGCGATAGTCAGGACATTCGGGTTAACCTCTATGAAATGAATTTAGTAGTTCAGCAATTGCATGATGCCAAGCTGGAAAATGAAGCTAACAAATACGAACAGATGTTCAATCGCCAGTATCAGCGTCTAGGCAATCGTTTAGATGATGGTAGCGGTGCGGAATAATCAAGTTTTTGTGATCTATTAAAGGTAAAGACCCGCTCGTTGGCGGTCTTTACCTTTAATAGATCATATCTTAAAAGCTGTCTAAAATTTGTAACCGAAGACATTAATGCGAATCGGAATGCGTTTCTTCCCTTGGCTGTGAATGACAGGCTTGAGGGATAACGGCAGATGGAACCTGCCTTAGTCCCCGGATTCCATCCGGGGCTATCCATGTTTAACCCCTCCGGGGTTATTTGTTGTAAATTTATGATAACAACAATCCCAGCGGGGTTCAATATTCAAATAGCCCTGGATTCCATCCAGGGAAGCAACATTTATTAAAACCTTATTTTTAGAGAGACTCTTAAACTCCGTTCATTTTCCTTTTTCGCTGGCCCGGCCACGCTATTCGGTAAGCAAAGATTTTCTCCTTAATTCCATACTACCAACGAAAAGCTAATCCCTGCTGGGTTGTGTTCTCCGTTTTAAAGCCACGGTTTTCATACATACAAATCCGAAAGTCAATCGGTTAAGTAAACATAGGATAAGTAATAACCAAGCCGCTTGTAAAGCCTATTTTCGATTATCCCCCCAAAAAAATCCTAATAACTCTTCAATTCATTCTGAGTGATTTCAGGGCAGAAAGCTTCTAAAGCTTGCTTTTGTTCACCCAAGTTTTTAAGTCTAACCTTAGGAAAATGGAATTTTCTATATATCTTAGAATGTTCCTTAACATGAAAACCAATAACGTGAATTAGTGTGATTGTGCTTAGTGGGTTGCTTAACAAGTAGTTAGAACCACCTTTGTTTATTCACGTTTGTCATTATACCCGTTGCCTTATGATGGAACAACCTGAATTCGACGACCGCCCGGAAACAACACAGGATTCTGTGAGACGATTTGAGAATATGTTGAATAGTCGGGAAGATTCATTCTTTGATCTGGATACTTACGAGCAAATTGTTGAACACTATCTGGAAGAAGGCAAGTTAGAGGACGCTCTTAAAGCCTGCGAATACGGGTTATCTCAATATCCCTATTCATTAGAGTTGATGCTAAATCAGGCTCAGATTATGGCCAATTTTCAACGGTACGACGAAGCTCTCGATCTACTGGAACGTGCGGCCCTTTTCAATCCTCATGATTTAGACATTTTTTATCTCCGTAGTACGGTTTATGGCCTGATCGGCGACTATGAGCATGCCATTGAAATGCTCAAAGAAGTGCTCGATTACGCCGAAGAAAAAGATGAAGTGCATTACCACATTGGTCTGGCCTACCAGCAATGGGGAAAATTTGAAGAAGCCATTGAGCATTACCGCGAAGCCATTCACGGCGACTTGAGTAACGAAAATGCTTTATATGAGCTGGCAAACTGCCTCGATCAACTCGGTAAACTGGAAGAAAGCCTTCCCTATTACCTGGAGTTTACGGATCGTGATCCTTCTTCGTACAATGCCTGGTATAACCTCGGTATCGCTTATTCGAAACTGGAACGGTACGATGACGCTGCCGAAGCCTACGAATATGCTACGTATCTGAAGAAAAATTTTGCCTCGGCGTATTACAATCTGGGTAATACCTACATGAACCTGGATCGTTTTCAGGAAGCTCAGGAAGCTTACGAAAAAACGCTGGCGAATGAAGATCCAACGCCCGAAACCATTTGCTGTCTGGCCGCCAGTCTGGAAAAGCAAATGAAGTATGAAGAGGCCATCAAGCAGTATAAAGATGCCATTGCTCTGGATCAGTTGTGGGATGAAGGCTGGTACGGGGTGGGCGTTTGTCTGTATGAAATGAACAAATGGTTTCAGGCTCTACATTACCTGCGGAAAGCCCTGAACCTAAACAAGAAAAACGCCGATTACTGGCTCGCCGTAGCCGAAACGGAACAACGCATTGGAAATGCTTTTTCTTCGGAAGAAGCCTACAAAGCTGGTGTTGAAATTGCTCCTGAAGACGTTGAAATTTGGGTAAAATGGTCGCTCTTGTACTACGAACAGGGCGATTTTGATCAGGCCATCGACGTTATTAATCAGGCTCTGGACGAATGCCCGGATGAAGGGGAATTGTATTATCAGTTAACTGTTTACCTGATTCATAACGGCAAATTTCGCGAAGCCTTTTTATACCTGGAAACGGCCCTTACGCTTAATTACGACATGCACATTATGCTGTTCGAATACTTCACCAGTTTGGAGACGCAGAAGGCTCTTTACAAAATCATCGAGCAGTATAAGAAGGAGTAATAACCTGTTAGTTATCAACCAAAGACCCGGACTATAATCCGGGTCTTTTTTTGTGCTCTGTAAAAAAACGGTACAAGACCCATGATTTAGAAGCCTTCTCCAATTGATGAAATAACGGCAGGTCCTCTAAACTGTCATCTCGAATGAAGTGAGAGAGCTTCAGTGGACTGGGTCAGTGTTGGGGTTGTTAACGTTTCCTCATCACTAAGCTAATCCGCAAACGCAATAAGATCCTTCGCTTCGCTCTGGATGACAGGCTTGGAGTATGAATACTTCACCCAACTACCCTCACTAACAAAGTGAGAGGCTAATGCATGGTTTCCCTATTACATAGACCATTTTTAAACGCTGGTAGAGATTTTTAGGTAAAATATTTATTCATTAACTATTAAATATATTCATTTAAACTGTTTTTACTTATTTTAAGTTAATATATTTACACAAATATTATAAATATGAATTTAATCAGGGCCAGCGAAAAACTACAAATTCTTGCCGATGCAGCTAAGTATGACGTCTCCTGTGCATCCAGCGGAGGCAATCGCAAGAATGAGAATAAGGGTTTGGGCGACAGCAAAGCTAATGGCATTTGTCATTCGTTCACGGAAGATGGTCGCTGCGTGTCCCTGCTGAAGATTCTCTTAACCAATCACTGTATTTACGACTGTGCCTTCTGCGTTTCACGAAAAAGTAACGATGTGCAGCGGGCCGCTTTTACGGTCGAAGAAGTCGTTGATTTAACAATCAACTTCTATCGTCGGAATTACATCGAAGGATTATTTCTGAGTTCCGGCATTTTCAAGAATGCGGATTATACAATGGAGCGACTGCTCCGTATTGTCAAGAAACTTCGAATTGAGGAGCGTTTTAATGGCTATATTCACCTTAAAACCATTCCCGGAGCCAGTGAGGAACTGATTCAGGAAGCGGGCCTTTACGCTGACCGGATGAGTATTAACCTAGAAATGCCAACGGAGGCGGGTTTGAAACTGGTGGCTCCCGAGAAAAGCCACGAAGACGTAAAGAAGCCGCTGCATTTTGTTAATCAGCAAATTCAGATCTATAAGGCAGATACCAAACTGATCAAAAGTACACCTAAATTCGTTCCGGCGGGGCAAAGTACTCAAATGGTTGTGGGAGCCACACCCGAATCGGACCTGGAGGTTATGTATACCGCCGATCGCTTTTACAAAGACTATTCGCTGAAACGAGTCTATTATTCAGGTTACGTTCCCATTCGGGAAGACGACCGTTTGTTACCTTCCATTGGGAGTCAGCCTCCCTTACTGCGGGAAAATCGTTTGTATCAAACCGATTGGTTACTACGATTTTACCGATTCCGGGTGGAAGAAATTCTCAATGAGGCTCACCCCAATCTCGAAACTGAAATTGACCCCAAACTAAGCTGGGCTTTACGGAATCTGCACGAATTTCCCATTGACATCAATAAGGCTGAGTACGACATGATTCTTCGCGTACCGGGTATTGGCGTAGGCTCTGCTCAGAAAATCATTGCCGCTCGTCGCTTTGGGCAGTTACGCACGCATCAATTGCAAAAACTTGGCATTGCTTATAATCGGGCCAAATATTTCATCCGTTGTGCGGATACGCCTTTTCTTTCAAAAGACTGGCAACCTACGCAAATCAAAAACTTCATTTTGGGCAATAGCCACGGGAAGTTTCAGAAAGCCGCTACGCAGCAGTTAAGCCTGTTTTAGATGGAAACTTATGTTTTTGACGATACGCTGGAAGGGTTGTTAACCCTGATCTTCGATTGGTATAATCGCAAGCCGGGGGCTATTCTGGTTAACTCCGAAAAGCATTACCAGCCAAGTGCGTTTAATCCGGCGTATGTTGTTAGTACTGATGCTGAAAAAGCTACCCGCGTGGCTACGGGTTTACAGAAAAAACTGACGAACGCGGGTTGGCGAAATTTTTACTGCACCTTTCTGTCTGAGTTACCCGAAGCCTTTCAGCACCTTTTTCAGTTTGCCGTTTACGTCTTCAGCGACGTAGAAAATCCAGAAGATAATTATGGGAATGACTCCGTTTTATACGTAACTCAGATGGCCCGAAAAGTAGAGCGGGAAAAGCATCACCTGGAAGCCTTCATTCGTTTTCAGCAAACCAGCGATGGGATGTATTATGCCCCGGTAGAGCCAAAGTACAACGTTCTGCCACTGATTGCCAAACACTTCAAAGACCGTTATGCCGATCAGCCCTGGGTTATTTATGACCACCAGCGGCGGTACGGTCTTTATTATGACCTGCGAAACCTGGAACTTATTAACATTGATTTCCAGAAGCATAACACCAGTAATCTCCCCGCTCCCATTTCTGAGGAGACGAATGAAGAAATGTATCAGTTGCTGTGGAAGGATTACTTCAAAAGCACCAACATCGCTTCCCGACGGAATATTAAACTACAAGTTCGAAGCATGCCCCGCCGCTTTTGGCGGTATTTAACGGAGAAGCAGGTTTATTAGGCAATCATTCGTCTTCATTACTTTCAGCGAGTGGGTTTTCATAATTAGCCAGAGCCGATTGCACGCATTTGATCATTCGACTACGTAACAAACGAGGTCTTATTACTTTCAGCTTTCCACCAAAGCCTAATAATTCCCGCTCCAGTTCAAAGTTAAGAACCACCTTAATTCGAAAAATGGAACCCGTTTTGTCTCTGGAAATTAGCTCTTGTGACGCATGAATCGGCTTGGTGATTACATACGGGGCATTCGTCGGATCTACCCAGAAAACCACTTCACAGCTTTTTTGTCCCGGCGTTTTGGTTACCCCGACTACATCCGAGTAAAAAGTCTTCAAATCCAGTGAGTCATTCTCGCGGTAAGTTTCTTTTTTATCCTCTTCCAGATTTTGAATACGGTCTAATGCCAGGGTTAAAATGGGTTTCTGTTTTTGATGCGATTGCCCCAATACAAACCAACGGTTTCGGTATTCTTTCAGTAAAAAAGCACTAAAACAAAACGTAGCGGGTTGCCGGGCCCGGAAAGACTGATAGGTCATGCACAAAGTCGTCTTGTTAACAATCGCTTTCCGAATGGTTTCGATGTAATTCAAGCCGACCAAGTGGTCATTTTTCTCAAAATCAACAACGGGCGAACTACTCGTCTGCTGGGTATAAATCTTGTCTTCCAGTTTACTCACCATTTCCCGTAAATCGACGAAGTGATGGAAGCCTTTGAATTGCTGTAATAAGCCCGCAACTTCACTCAATACCTGCATATCCTGAGCATTTAGCGGAATGTTGGTAATGCTGAAATTCTTATCCGCATATGTGTAATACTTCCGATCAACGACGATAATGGGAGCTTCATACCCCAGCTTCGAGCTTCGCATCATCTCAAGGTCGGCCTGAACTGTCCGGCGACTCACGCCTTTTTCAATTCCCTGAAATTCGTACAAAGCTTCTGAACAAGCGTCCATTAGATTGTCCAGCGTCCATTTACGATATCGGTTTTGCAGACATTGATCAATGGTTCGGTAACGGATAAGAGCGTTGCGATTGAGGGGCATCGAAAAAAATTTTCAGAAAAATAGAAAATAATTTCTACTACGCACAAAGACTGCGTAGTCACCCAAAACCTTTGTATCACCAAAGCAAAACAATACAGGTTATGAAATTCAATACAACTACTAGAAACAACCAGGTAACCCTGAATCACGAAGGGGCTAAAGCGTACCGCATGGATTCAGCGATGGCATTGTATTCGGCTGTAGTAACCTGGTCCTTGAATGATACGTTCTACGAAAAGAATGACGAGCGGCTTATTCGAATTCGCCATCTGATTGCTCTAAACAAACCAGGTTTCGTAGCTCAGTTAGCGATTTACGCCCGCCATGAAATGCACATGCGTTCCGTTCCGCTGGTATTACTTACAGAGCTAGCCCGAATTCATTCCGGCGATAATACCGTAGCTCGGGCAACCGAAAAAGTCATTACCCGGGCTGACGAAATCACGGAATTACTAGCTTGCTATGAGACGTTAAATAAGCGAGAAGGATTTAAAAAACTGAATCGTTTATCCAAGCAGATGCAGAAAGGGCTGGCTGCGGCATTTAATCGTTTCGATGAATATCAGTTTGCGAAATACAATCGGGATACAACCATTAAGCTTCGGGATGCCTTGTTTCTGGTTCACCCCAAAGCTAAAAACCAGCAGCAACAAGAGTTATTCAATAAGATTGCAGCTCATACGCTTGCCATACCCTACACCTGGGAAACGGAATTATCACAGCTGGGCCAGCAGAAATTTGAAACGGAGAAAGAAAAGACCATCGCGTTTCGTCAAAAATGGGAAGAGCTCATCGATAGTAATAAGCTGGGGTACATGGCTTTATTACGTAACCTGCGGAATATTCTGCAAGCTGGAGTGTCTTATGCTCACCTTAAGAAGGTAACACAAACCTTATCCAATGGCGAGCAGGTGGCTCGCTCCAAACAATTTCCCTTCCGATTCTTATCGGCCTATCGTGAATTGTTAAACCTGAAGAGTTCTTTGAATCAGAATAAAACTGGATGGAAAGGCTCTGGAATGGACGAGGTTACCTTGAGGAAGTACTAGACAGTCTGGAAAGTGCTGCCCAGCACAGTGCGAAAAACTTTCGTGGTTTCGATGAAAATACCCGCGTTCTACTGGCCTGTGACGTGTCGGGCTCGATGCAGCGACCTATCTCACCGCAGTCTAAAATATTACTGTACGACATTGGGTTAATGCTAGCCATGATGTTACAATCCCGCTGTGAAAATGTACAGGTGGGCATGTTTGGAAATACCTGGAAACGCATTCCAGTTCCCACACGTAATATTTTGTCAAACGTTCAGGAGTTTTACAAACGCGAGGGTGAAGTGGGTTATGCCACGAACGGGCACCTGGTTTTGAAGGAGTTACTGGAACGGAAAGAAAAAGTGGATAAAATCATGTTCTTCACCGACTTACAACTCTGGAACACCGGTACCGGTAATGAACCCATGTCTCGACTCTGGAAACAATATAAGGCTAACGTTCATGCCGAGGCTCGCTTATATCTGTTCGATTTGAATGGCTACGGTCAGGTTCCTTTGAAGATGCTTGATCATGAGGTCTGCCTGATTGCAGGCTGGAGTGACAAAATTTTCGGGGTTCTGGCCGCACTGGAAGACTATGAATCAGTTATTGAAAATATTCGAATTTATAGTTGAGAGATCGCTGTTCATTACTTTCCATTAACCCGCAACTATCAACTCAGAAATTAAGGATGTCGTAGAGATGGGTTACTTCGTAGCACTTAGGGGGTGGGCATTATGACTTCGGTCAGGATGGAGGTTCGAGTCCTCATTACGGTCCCCCGACCCAAATCGCTTGTTACTCCTTATCTATTGCATACCATGAACTTACTAATCCAAGAACAGATTGCTAAGGTTTTCACTGTTCACAAGGGAATTCCGCTGTTCTACATTGAAAGTGGGAGTCGGCTTTGGAATATAGCCAGTCCCAATAGTGACTACGACGTGCGGGGATTTCACCTCCAATCGCAGGAGCAATATTATGATTTCAGAAAGCACCAGGATGTCATTGAAGTCATGGATGGAGATTTCGATTTTGTCTCTTATGATCTGGACAAAATGTTTGGGTTATTGGCCCAAGGGAATCCAAACACCTATGAATGGATTCGGGCACATTTGATTTACTTCAATACCCTACCCGACTGGTCATCTTTTAGCAAAGAGCTAACGAATCACCTGAATTTCAGCAATTTGTATTATCATTACTTCTCGCTGGCTAAGACGCATTGGAAGTTGCTCGCATCAGGTAATAAATTCACGTATAAAGTAGTTTTTTACTGCCTGCGTGGGTTATTATCCGCCGATATCGCCCGCCAAGGTATTCTGCCAGAGCTTACAGTCGAAAAGCTTTTCGATCAGTTCGACACTAACTTTCCCGTATTGAGCATGGCGAAGGAAAGCCTCGAACGTAAGCAGCAGGAACTTGAAACACAGGAAGTGGCTGAAGCAGAAAGAGGTTGTATGGTCAGAGTTATCCAGGAATATATGAGTAGTATGGAATCGAATCAACCGCGTCGGGAGGGTAAGGCGGAGCCGTTGGAAAGGATGTTAAGAGAGTATAACTTCCAGCTCAAAAACCAGTTTTATCGTTAATTACCTTCAATCAGCTCTTAAGGATGTCGTAGAAACGGGTTACTTCTTGGTTAGCGTTGAGACGCTGGTTTCAACGGAGGTTCGAGCCCTCAAATCCCCTTATCAAACATTACTCCTTACTATAGGGCTGCTCAGTACTCCGCAGGTGTCGTCAGGGAGTGTTTCATCGGGTCGCCGGTTCGAACCCGGCCCTGAAATTTATCAGGTAGCTCAGTTGGTTAGAGCAGATCATTTCCCTACTTATTACCCTGCATCCTTTGTAAAGGTGCCGTAAAGCAGTGATCCTTCGGTTAGAACGTCCTAGAAACAGGAAGGTCGCCGGTTCGAGTCCGGCCTTTGTAGTTCAGTTTTAAGCACTGTTTGCCTATTGCCCTTTCATTTTAATAAATAAAAATACTTAAATTACTGTACGGAATATTTATTTTATTACCTTGTGGAACGAGTTATTTAACTACGTTAAGTGACTTACTTTGGTATTCTTCCACACTAACTTAACTTTATATCTGATTACTCGTATGACACTTAGATTCAAGAGTAAGGCTATATCCCCTAATAATAAATCAATTTATTTAATCTGCTTCATATTATTATTAAATTTTCTATTCTTCATATATTATTTCATTTCTCCAGTTCCCTTTGGAGATGATTTACCCACTATTTATGAATTCTTACTAAAGCTCCATAACTCCAGTTCTTTATCAGAAAAAATTCAGCTTATGATCAGCAATAATTTTGTTGAACATAAGCTTTTATTTTTTACTATTCTTGTATCTATTCTTTACGGCATTACGGGTAAAATATCTTTGCCACTATTCGCCTTATCGGCGGGATTAGCCTGGACGAGTATCTTTTTCTTCTACCAGCGTTGGATTAAATCCTTTCCAAGGATCTGGTTACTTAGCATTACATTCGTATTAGTTTCTCTCGCCTCCTACCAAGCCATTTTCTGGACGATGGCTGGACTGCAACATTTGGGAGTAACCTTTATGTGCTTTCTAACTATTTATCTTCTATGTAAAGTTGAAAAGCTCTCAGTATACTCGTTTCTTCCTGCGGTTGTAGCGGGTATGATATGTACCTTTTCTTCGGGGAATGGAATGGCCGTCTGGCCCGCTGGCTTTCTGGCTTTATTACTTTTAAAAAACTATAAGGCTCTCATGGGGTGGGTGGTTAGTTCTGCCTTAGGAATTGGTTTATACCTTAGCCATGTCACGCTGAAAGAAACCCCTTCTGGCAGTAAAATTTCTGGCATTTTTGACAATCTACCTACTAAAATTCTGAATATCATTACAGGCTTGGCAGGAGCTACTTACTTTGATTACAGCTCTTTAGATCTTTCTGATTCTGAACCAGTTATATCATTTTTTTATCCAGCTATCTATATTGGTTTATTTATTATCATTTGTTTCATTCTTGTACTTCTTAAGGCTTATCAGAGAACGGATCGTGATGCTATCGCAGTCGTTTCCGTTTCTTTATTTATGTTCATAACGTTTGCTTTTATTACCATTGGAAGATCTTCAGAAGGGATATTCGTTATCTTTAAAAGTCGATATTATCCTTATTCCATTATTGCTCTGGCTAATATGCTATTTTGCGTAGCTTACCTTACTTATAACAATCGCAATAAGCATATTTTTGCTTATGTTTTTTTAGTCTTCAGTTCATTGCTATGGGGAGTATGTCAATTCAGTAGTTATATAAACCTATTAAATCAGCGTAATTTGTTAAGTACTGGCTATATTAATTTTATGGTCAATAAAAATTGGCTAATATATCAACCTAGTGCATTTTACGAAAATTATTATAATACGTTTTTTAACCAAGAAAAGGCACCTCTCGTTACCTTACCCAAATATGATATTCTGACTGCTTTTCAAAATAAGAAGATCACAAACCAGGGTTTCCACAAATGCTTACTTGTACAAAGTAATAATTCGTTTAGTAGTCCATTTATTTCGGTACAGGTCTATAATGGAGAAGCTCCGGGTATTTTAAAAAAAGACGAAGGATACGCTATAGTAATGGCTTCTGAAATGGATACTATTTTTCTACCAACACAATTACTTAGAAATTCTCTCAAACAACTTTTACTTACTGGAAAAGTCACTCGCAAGGGGTATGTAGTCAATACTCCCTTAAGAAAAGGAAGCTTTCCTGAAGGTACTTATCAATTGCATCAGTTTTATTTTAATAACCAAGAAGGCAGACTAAATCCTCAAAGCGAGGGAACCATCCACTTTCAATGACTAGGACATGGTGGTTAAGACGCCGAGTAACTGTTCTGTCCGGATGTCTTTCCCGCATTTAAAATGCCCTTCGGGGCATTCTTTGTATCCATGAATGCCGCAGGGACGACAGGTTAGTTTTTCGTCAACTTCTACGATACTGGAAACCTCTGACAGCGGGCCAAAGCCAAATGTGGGGACGGTCGAACAAAAAATGGCCGTTGTAGGAGCATTAACCGCTGAGCATAAGTGCATCGGACCCGAATCGTTCACATAATTCATTACGGCTCCTTTCATCAAAGCCGCTGATTCCAGGAGACTTAACTTCCCCGCCAACGATTCAACCTTCTCCCGATTGGCCGCTTTCTGAATTCGCTCCACTAATTCCCGATCACCGGGGCCACCTAGTAAATAAATCTGTAAATGCGAGGGCAACTGTTGAATCAGTTCCACCCATTTTTCTTCTGGATATTGTTTCGTAAACCAAACCGACGAAGGTGCCAGACAAACGTAAGGACTGGTAGGCTGAAGGGATAATTCGAAAGGGTACAATCGCGGCGGAAAAACCTGAGCATCTGTAAGCCAAGAAATCAGATCCGTATTTCTCTCTACTTCGTGCGGACCATCAAAGCGGTGCTGGATTTTTTTTGAAAACAGAAAACTAAGTGGGTTTTTGTCAAAACCAACCGTCGTTTCTGCCCCGGAAAAGGCCGTTAACAAGCCCGTGGCACCAAATCGCTGAATATTAATGGCATACTGATACTTCCGGGAACGAATCGTCTTGAGAAGCTTCCAAAGACTGGCGTACTTACTCGACTTTTTATCCCAAATCAGCGTTTCGTGCAAGTAGGGATGGTTTTTCAGCAGACTTTCATTTCCTCGTCTGACCAAAAAATCAATCTCAGCTTCGGGGAAATGATAATGGATTTTTTCAAGCAACGAGGTCGCCAGAATTACATCCCCAATAAAAGCCGTTTGAATCACCAGAATTTTCATCCTGCAAAGTTCGTCAAGAAAAAACAATGCTCCTTGTGGTTTTTATACTTCTCTGCTGATCAGTAGTACTGATCAGCCCTTCACATTTGTTTATTATTTGATTTCCAATCAGTTATTCATTCCTTCTTATATTTGCAGCTGCTTAAAAGTTTGAAATGAATGGGAGCCGCACAAATACTTCTTCCGCATAAAAACTTACTCAGGCAATATCATCCTATTCAAATACCATTATTAACTATTAACATTTTGCTTTAATGTCGGTTAACTTTGAGTAATATACACCCGCTTACTCTTCTTTACGACAATTGTATTCTCTCATCAAAGAGATAGGAGGAAGATGAAAGGATTCCTTTCACAGCGAAATGTGGCCCTGATTATCAATGGAAGAATACCAATTACATACTTTACCCAACGGGATAAGAATTGTACACAAGCAGCTTACACATACGCAGATTGCTCACGTGGGCATCATGCTCGATATTGGTTCTCGGGACGAACAGCCTCATCAGCAGGGTCTCGCTCATTTCTGGGAACACATGGCTTTCAAAGGCACCGAACGGCGTAGTAACCTTCAGATCATTAATCGCCTGGAAAACGTAGGCGGCGAATTGAACGCGTACACGACCAAGGAAAAAATCTGCTTTCATGCCTCGGTTCTAACGGAGCATTTCGATAAGGCTCTGGATCTGATCACTGATATCACGTTCCATTCTTCTTTTCCTGAGAAGCAGATCGAACGCGAACGTAATGTCATTCTGGAAGAAATTTCTATGTATTATGATTCGCCGGAAGATGCCATTCAGGACGATTTTGATGGACTGATTTTTACTCAGCATCAGCTAGGAGCCAATATTCTGGGTGACGCCGATAGCCTGAAACGTTACAAACGCGAGGATTTCCAGGAATTCATTGCTCAGAATATTGATACTGAAAAGATCATCGTTTCGTCGGTTAGTAAACTACCTTTCAAAAAAGTAGTAGCTCTGGCCGAACGACTACTGAAGGATATTCCCGCCAAGAAAACCCAGCGAATTCGTCAGGCTCCTACCCTTTACACGCCTCAAAGCCAAACCGTTCGCCGGAACATTACCCAGGCTCAGGTGGCGATAGGCCGTCAGTCGTATGCTCTGGAAGACCCTAAACGTCTCCCCTTTTTCTTTCTGGTTAACCTACTCGGCGGCCCCGGTATGAATTCCCGGCTGAACCTTTCCGTTCGTGAAAAATATGGTCTGGTTTATGGAATAGATGCTCAGTATACACCGTTTACCGATACGGGTTATTTTGGCATTTACTTTGGCACGGAAGCCAGTCAGCTCAACAAGACCCATTCCCTGATTCAGAAGGAGCTCAAAACGTTACGCGAAAAGCCTCTAACAGCCAATCAGTTACACATTACCAAGCAACAATTAATGGGGCAGCTGGCCATGTCTGAAGAGGGTAACATGAGTTATATGCTAATGATGGCCAAGAGCCTGCTGGATACCCATCGGATTGAATCGCTGGAAAATCTTTTTGGGCATATTAAAGCCATTACGGCTCAGGAATTACAGGACTTAGCGAACGAAATGTTTGACGAACAACAATTCTGTAGCCTTACTTTTTTACCAGAACATTGATAAATGTTCAATGTTCTGGTAAAATTACCTAGTAAATCATGTCATTTGTGAGAAGGTTTTCCCTAGTTTTGTTTTAGAATGTATTTTATTGATCAGGAAATAGAGGCCTATTCAGAAGTTCACACCAGCCCGGAAAGTGATCTTCTCAAGAGGCTCAATCGGCAGACACACGTGAAAATTCTTCACCCCCGAATGCTGTCAGGGCATTTTCAGGGACGGATGCTGTCGATGATTTCATGGATGGTTCGCCCAAAAGTTGTGCTTGAAATTGGAACATACACGGGTTACTCGGCCCTGTGTTTTGCGGAAGGTCTGGCGGAAGGCGGGAAAGTCATTACCATGGATATTAAGGCCGAGCTGGAACCTTTTGTCCGGGAATTTCTGGATCAGTCTGATTATAAAAACCAGATTGATTACCGGCTGGGGAATGCCCGCGACTTAATACCCGATCTGGACGAAGTCTTCGACATTGTCTTTATCGATGCAGATAAACCCAGTTATTCCACCTACTATGATCTGACGATTGATCGGGTACGGCCCGGCGGCTGGATCATTGCTGATAATGTACTCTGGAGTGGAAAAGTAGCTCAGGCCAACGCAAAAATTGATAAAGACACGCAGCATCTTCTGGATTTTAATGCGAAAATTCAGAAGGATGATCGCGTTGAAAATATATTATTACCTATTCGTGATGGCTTGATGGTCGTACGAAAAAAATAATTCTGCATTTTTACCTTCCGATAGTAATCTTTTGAATCGTTAGGGTTCAGGTCTTCGTTATAGAAGACAACGCTTAACCAGATCAACCATGATTAGAGGTATCCTTATTCTTGCGTTTACTCTTATCCTAAACGCATACGCTTCTGCCCAGCTTTTTCAGGCCCCCACGCGGCTTACCTTTGCAAATGTCAACGTAAAACTCGACGCCGGAGCCCAGCAAATAGTCCAAACCGACGTTTATGCCCTTTTGTCGAACCGGACCACCCTCAACACACGCCTGGATCGGGCTTCTCTTTACTTTCCGATCGTTGAAAATATCCTTTCGGAAGAGAAAGTCCCCAATGATTTTAAATACCTGGTTTTGCAGGAAAGTGGCCTCGCTCCCGATGCTGTTTCCACTTCCAATGCCGTAGGTTTCTGGCAGTTCAAGAAAGAAACGGCTACGGATTACGGCTTGCGTGTGGACGATGAAATAGATGAACGCAAGAATATTCATGCTTCTACGCGGGCAGCAGCTAATTATTTAAAGAAAAATAATACAGCCTTAAATAACTGGATTTCAACCCTTTATTCCTATTACTTAGGCCTAGGCGGCGTTCGGTCACTGGTACCAACGGAATGGAATGGAGCAAATGAAATAACACTTACTGACAAAACGGATCGTTATATTCTGCGTTGCCTGGCTCACAAACTAGTGTATGAAAACGAGTTACGCGGATACCGCACCAGCCAAACGCCTTTCTACGAATACAAGGCCAGCGGTGGAAAAACTTTTACGCAAATTGCCGATCAGCTCGGGGTGGACGAAGTAGAATTACGTCGGTATAACCGTTGGGTGGGCGGCTCAAAAATTCCCCAGGATCGCCCTTATACCATGCTGGTGGTAGTGGACAACAACCGTCCTGCTGCCCTTGCTTCCAATCAGTCGGCTCCACCCGTAGCAGTTTCGCAAACGACTACTCCTTCGGCTAATCGCACAGCTACGGCAGCGGCAGCCCGGAAAGCGAAAGCCCGAGAGCCTGAATTTCCGGTTCTGAAACGCATTACCCCCCCCTCCAATCGTGCTTCCAGCGGTCCTGTTTACTATCAGATTAATGGTAGAGATGGAATTCTTGCTCAGGATGGAGATACCTACGAAACTATCGCTAAACGTGCGGACATCCGGGCGGGTCGTTTTCTATCCATTAACGACATGGAAGAGGATGACAAAATTGTAGGAGGTAAAGTATATTATATTCAGAAAAAAGCTAAAAGTGCACCCGTTGAATTCCATACGTTACAACACGGAGAAACAGCCTGGGATGTCTCTCAAATGTATGGCATTCGTTTGAGCTTCCTGTTAAGGAAAAACCGCATTGCTTCTGCTACCGAACCTCTGCAACCAGGCCGGGTATTGTGGATGAAGAAACGCCGCCCCTGCAAAACAGCGATTGAAGTCGTTCCTTTACCAGAGCCGGAAAAAGCGAAAGAGGAGACTCCTATCTTAGCCGAGACTCCAGTTACAACCTCTACCCCTCCTGTGACGACTCCCGCAACAGACGTAGCCGTAACGGTTCCTACAACGCCTACTCAGCCTCAGACCAACTCAGGTCGGGTGGTATTGGTGGATGAAAATGGTCAGGTAGTATCCGGTAACCCCTCCGCTACACGTCCGGTTCAACCCAGCACTAGCCAACCAGTACGGACGGAACCAACCCGAACGCAACCAGAAGTAGTGAGTCGTCCTGTTACTAATCCCAACAAATTCCCCACTACGCCTGGTGAAGAAGACGCTCCGGTAACCCCTCGTCAACCTGCCGTTCGTACAGAAGCCGCTTCCGAAAGCTACCACACGGTTGAATCGGGAGAAACGTTCTACGCTATTGCTCGTAAGTACAACATGAAGCCCGATGAGTTACTGGAACTAAACGGGCTGAAAAGTTATCCTTTACTTAAAAAGGGTGAGAAAGTGCTGGTGAAAGGTACCCCCGTAACCAATCCCATTCGCGTGGAAGAAACAGCCGTGGCTCCCGTTCGCGAAGCAACTCCTTCCTCCGAAAGTAAACCAGCTTATCACGTTGTTAAATCAGGTGAAACGTTCTTCGCTATTGCCAGAAAATACAACATGAAGCCCGAAGAATTGAGAGACCTGAACGGCTTGCAAGCATTTCCTCAGGTAAATGTTGGCGACCGCTACGTATTACGGGCCGGTGCCGCTCGTCCCGCCACCAGCAGCATCCCTGCCAATACTACTACTGGAGAGTGGCGTTACCACACCGTTCAACAAGGGGAAACCATGTTTAGTATTGCCCGTCAGTATGATATAAAAGTGGATCAAATTCGCTCCTGGAATAACATGTCAGGCACAGACATGATTCGCACAGGTCAACGGTTAAAGATCAAAAACAAATAATTACCCGTCTGCGTGAACGCAGGCCCTCCGACAAGTGTTAATTTTGATAGCGGGAATCATTTCCCGCTATTCTTTTTAGTGGACTTTCCACCCTAACGAGCATGATACTGATTGATAATACCGTCATTTCAGACGACATCGCAGACCAATATTTCGTTTGTGATCTTCTTAAATGCAAGGGAGCCTGTTGCGTAGAGGGCGACCTCGGAGCTCCGCTTTCAATGGATGAATTACCTAAGCTGGAAGAAGTATACGAACAGGTGAAACCTTACCTTTCGGAGATAGGCATCAAAACCATTGAAGAGCAGGGCGTATACGTTGAAGATTGGGAAGGCGATTATTCTACGCCCGTGATTGAAGGTCGGGAATGTGCGTATGCGGTTTATGATCAGAAAGGCATTTTAAAATGTGGCATTGAACAGGCTTATCTGGACGGTAAGATCAACTGGAAAAAACCCATTTCCTGTCATTTATACCCTATTCGGGTCACAAAATATGAGCAGTATGATGCCCTGAACTACGACCGCTGGCACATTTGTTCACCAGCCTGTGAACACGGAGCAGCCCTGAAGGTGCCCGTCTATAAATTTCTGAAAGATCCGCTGATTAGTGCTTATGGCGAAGCTTGGTACGAAGAACTCTGCCGGGAAATTCAGGATCGCCTGGACGCGAAGCATGAATCTTAATGAATCATTACCCGATAAAGTGAATACCCGCCTAAAAGGTGTGATTATTTACTCTTTTATTACCTTACTACACGATGCCTTCTTCAGACGCTTTTCAGGATATTTATGAAGTAGTAAAACTTATTCCTCCCGGACGAGTAACCAGCTACGGGGCTATCGCCGAATACCTTGGTTCAAAAGGGGGAGCAAGACTGGTGGGTTGGGCGATGAATGCCTGCCATCACCTCTCCGACGTTCCGGCCCACCGCGTGGTAAATCGGAATGGCGTACTCACCGGGAAGCATCATTTTGGAGGAAATCGGATGCAGGAGTTACTAGAGGCCGAAGGAGTCGAAGTAAAAAACGACCAGATCCAGGATTTCAAAAATCGCTACTGGATACCGAAGGATGAGTTATTATAGTTAGCCGTTGTTGGTTTTTAGTTATTTAGATCACTAGGGCCTCTCTAAACGAAACATCCCGAAAGTTAAAACTTTCGGGATGTTTCGTTTAGAATAACCAATAACTAAACCGCGAAGCTTTCGCCGCAACCGCAGGTGCGAGAGGCATTAGGGTTGAAGAAGACAAAACCTTTTCCGTTCAGCCCGCCTGAGTATTGTAATTCGGTGCCAGCCAGATAAAGAATCGACTTGCGATCTACCATTACTTTCACTCCTTTATCTTCAAATACCATATCGCCTGCTTCCGGCTCAGAAGAAAAATTCAGATCGTACATCAGACCTGAGCATCCGCCGCCTTTCACGGCTACCCGTACGCTAAAGTCTTCCGTAAGACCGTCTTTCTTGCGTAATTCTATGATTTTATCAGCTGCTTCCTGAGATACCGTTACCATATTTATTGATAAAATAAGAAGGTTAAAACTTCTATTGTTGATTTCTTCCTACAAATTTACTTCCGAAATCCGAACAGTCATAGACTGTAATAGGTTTCCTGAGTACGGAATTTTACCAGTTCCTATCTAAAGAATTTGACACTTTCGGTCATCGATCGATTTATTTTTCTTTCAGCCATGCACTACTATAACCATATTATTGAGACTATCGGCAATACGCCGCTTGTCAAACTCAACAAAGTTACCAAAGGAATTTCAGGGACTATTCTTGTAAAAGTAGAATACTTCAACCCCGGTAACTCCGTGAAAGACCGCATTGCTCTTCGGATGATTGAAGACGCCGAAGCAGCGGGCATTCTGAAACCGGGCGGAACCATTATTGAGGGAACTTCGGGTAACACGGGTATGGGTCTGGCTCTGGCCGCTGTCGCGAAGGGCTATAAGTGTATTTTCACGATGGCCGATAAACAGTCCCAGGAAAAAATCGATATTCTACGGGCCGTGGGGGCTGAAGTGGTGGTTTGCCCCACGAATGTAGAACCCGATGATCCGAGAAGTTATTACTCGGTAGCCAAGAAATTAAATCAGGATATTCCGAATTCGTTTTACCCCAATCAGTACGACAACCTTTCCAATTCGGCGGCCCATTACGATACCACGGGTCCCGAAATCTGGTCGCAAACGGGTGGCGAAATCACGCACTTTGCGGCGGGCGTAGGTACGGGCGGAACGATCTGCGGAACAGCTAAATTTCTGAAAGAAAAAAAGGCAGACGTCGTAACCGTCGGTCTGGATACTTACGGCTCAGTTTTCAAAAAGTATAAAGAGACGGGCGAATTTGATCCGCATGAAATTTACCCCTACCTCACGGAGGGCATCGGTGAAGACATTTTGCCGAAAAATGTAGATTTTAATCTTATCGACCATATCCTCAAGGTAACCGACAAAGACGCCGCCATCATGGCTCGCCGACTGGCCCGGGAAGAAGGTTTATTCGTCGGCTGGAGCTGCGGAACAGCCGTTTACGGAGCTTTGGAGTACGCTCGGGAGCATTTGAAAGAAGACGACGTGATGGTCATTCTACTCCCCGACCACGGCACGCGTTACCTGAATAAGATTTACAATGATAACTGGATGAAAGACCATGGGTTCCTGGAAAGCCGCTCCTTCGCTACCGCCCGCGATCTCATCCGCATTCGTCACCGCAACACGCCACTCATTACCCTTCCCCAGCAGGCACGCGTAAGCGAGGCGATCCGCCTGCTCAATCGCGACGGCATCAGTCAGATTCCGGTGGTTGATGAAACGGGTAACTTCGTGGGCAGTATCTCAGAATCGACGATCCTATCATTACTGATTCAATCGCCGGACATTAAGGAATTACCCATTCAGGAAATTATGGAGAAGCCTTTCCGCTTTGTGGGCTTTCACGACACCATCGACGTTTTAGCTTCGCTAATCGATAAAGACAACAAGGCCCTACTCGTTCGCGACGAAGTTGATCGCGTTCACATCATCACTCAGGCCGATTTATTACTGGCGATGACTAATTAAGTATTTATAAGAAATGATCTACGAAAGGGAGGCTTATCGGCCTTCCTTTTTTGCTAAATATCGCTTTCATTTGGGCGACGATTTTCTCACCTTATCCCCAACATGAAAAAAGTTCTATTTTTTCTTCTGCTGGCTCCCCTGTCAAGCTACGCCCAGCAAAGTATTGATCTGACTACTGAGCACGCAACGAATTTCAATGGCATTGAATACGGCTTTGATATTACGAACGAGCGAAAGATGGAAATCAAGAACGAAAATTACAACCGTTTTGAACTGCGGGTGTACGTTCGAAATAATAGCGGCTGTTCGAAAATCCTGTTTCCACGACCAACCGCCTTCGGCGAGCAGAACCAGAATTTACTAGCCGCCTTCCTATGCGTGAACGCCACGGGCAAACGCCTCACCTCAAAAGACGCTCAGGTCTACGCCGGGCCTTTTGTCATTCCCTACAAACAGACGGTAAAGAATGCTGAAGGCAAGATGACCACCACTACCACGAACATTCAGGTGGGACATATATTAAAAAATGGAGAAATTTCTTCAGAAAATTTAACTGTAATAGTGCCTGAGGGTGAGGCACCTAGAATGAAAGTAGTGGTTCAAGACTTAATAGAATTATAATTTTTTCGAAACAGCACTTGACAAAGCTCTCAAATACCACTACTTTTGTGACACAAACAGAGGGTTGGCGGAGTGGTCGATCGCGGCAGTCTTGAAAACTGTTGACTGTAACAGGTCCGGGGGTTCGAATCCCTCACCCTCTGCATATGAAGCCTAAGTAACTGATTTTCAGATACTTAGGCTTCTGTCTTTTTAAGCACCTTTACAACCTTGATAATATGGATATTGTTGACTCTTTTAATGTAAATGAGGTTAAAGATTATATTACTTTGGCCAAGCCTTTTATTGACCCAATCATATCTACTCTCATAAAACCTAAAATTGAAAGATTAGCAAAGTGGGTAAAAAAAAATGATATTAAAGATAAGGTTTTAGAAAATTATTTCGAAAACAAATTTGAAGAATATTTAGCTAGAACAATGCTAAAATGTAAAAACATTAACATCTTAATTTTACAAAATCAACAAATACTTTTAGAAGAAATATATTATCCTTTAACATTAAGATCATCTAAAGACTTTCTCTATCAAAAGATAGAAAACTATACAGAAGATTTCATAAAACCATTTTCAAAAGTTCTAATTGCTGATACTGCAGGTATGGGCAAATCTACTTTGACTAAATTTATTGCTTTAAAAACAATAGAAAACAGGTTTGCGATACCGATTCTTATAGAATTAAGAAATTTAACCGAAAAACATTCTCTTATTGATGAAATATTCTTTCAAATCGATCCTATAGATCAATCATTTGAAAAAGACCTGATTTTCAAATTTCTAGAATTGGGTCAATTTTTCATAATATTAGATGGATTTGATGAAATACAACTACAACATCAAGAAACTATTACAAAAGATATAAGAGAGTTTATTAATAAAACATCAAATAATTATTTTCTTCTAACATCCAGGCCTGAAGGATCTTTAGCCGCCTTTGGAGATTTTCAGCTATTCAATATATTACCGCTTAAACCTAAAGAAGCAAATGACTTAATTAAAAGATATGATTCGATCAGTTCTATAAAAGTTGGAGATAAGTTAATTAAAGATTTAAAGACTAAATTAAGGGAGACTAGGGATTTGCTAGGAAATCCTTTCTTAGTTTCATTAATATATTATACATACATATATAATAAGGATATTCCACCCAATAAATCTGCATTTTATGAAGAAATATACACTGCCCTCTATAAAAGACATGATTTATCAAAAAACGGTTGGTCAAGACTTAAAAAATCTAATCTTGACGTATACCAATTCAGATTAGTTTTAAGAGAATTAGCTTACGAATCTTATCAAGCGGGGACTATAAGTTATGACGAAAATCAGCTAATTGAATTAATTAAAAAAGCTAAAGACAGATGCCCGGGCATTACTTTTTCAAATACTAATTTCCTAGAAGACCTTCTTTCAGCTGTACCTCTGTTTCAGCGAGAAGGTTTAAAAATAAAGTGGATACATAAATCGATTCAAGATTACTTTTTAGCTGAATTCATTGCTTCTAGTAGCAAGAAGGAAGAAATTTTAAATAAAATATATCTAAAACATACAGATAACTTACTCAACACGCTAGATCTATATATAGACCTAGATTTTAAAACTTTTAGGAAAATTATTTTAAAACAATTATTAATAGACTTTGTAAATTTCTACGAAAGCTCTTACAAAGATTATTTGAATAATAAAAATTACCCTCAACAGCAAATTGTACTTAGGAAATCTTTACATTATGGGGTTGATGTATCTTTTATAATGATTAAAAATTTAAAAAAAATAGATGAAAAATCGTATTTAGCATTAGAAAAAATAATCAAAGATACGCTACCGAATGATCCAATAGAAAGCATTGTATTATCAAAAGGATATGGCTATTTTTTAAAAGATTCTTTCAAAAGAAAGTTAATTAATTTATTTATAAATAGGAATTATCCTGCAATAAAGGAAATATATTTAAAACCGATTGAGAATGAAATACAAATAAATTTACCATACGAAAATTTCATAATACCTTTAGATGATAAAATTGAATCTCCATTAAATAATTTAAAGCATTTCAATAGTGTTAATAAAATCTTACAAAGTTTACTTTTCATTGGCCCTTCTACAAGGAAGTCTTATGTCATAGATTATAGTAATGCAATCAGGGAAATAGATAGTATAGACAAAGCAGAAAAAAATGATACAGTTTTCGATTTATAAATAACATTTATTTAAACCATAATAAACTTACTTTTAAGCTAAAATAAGTAATATTATGAAAAAAAATAATCTTGTAGATAACTACAGAAGAAAAGATATTCAAAAACAAGCCAATCGCTTATTAGAAGACAAAATAAATGAACTTAAACACATCATACCTGATTATTATTTAAATTTAAGGAGTCAAGAAGATCAAGACGATAAAGGTATTGACTTTGAATGCGAAATAGAACAAAGAACAACTGGATCAACTTCACATTTATTCAAAATACAAAATAAGGGTAGTTCCAAAGCTTTGAGTCCACTTACTGAAACTAATAACTTGGGACATATTTCATATTCTATTAAAATTCGTAATGCTAAATATTATCGTAATGAGGTTAATATACCTGTAGTTTTCATTGTATGCGATTTAGTTAATAAAAAAGTTTACTGGCATTCTATACAACTTGACGATTCTATTGATGAAAGAATTATAGCTGCTGAAAAAAATAACAAAAAGAGTATATCTATATATATTAATCCAAGTAAATTTTTAAATACTGATACGGCACGCTTGTTTATTGCAGATCTACTTAATTCTCACGTAGAGCAGCACGAAAGATATTTGCAAAGTATTGACAGAGAATTGTTTGATATTCCTAAAGTTATTCATATTAACAGTGACGATAGCATATTAAACCAATTATATAGTTTCATTAATCAATTATATAGCGAGATAACTATAGTGCCTATAAGTTTTATCGCTCGAAGCTATCCATTTAGTATTAATGACATTAACAGTTACTATAATATTGAAACATTTTCTTTAAGAATTTCTAACGAATCAGTATTTGAATTTTTTAATTCAATAGATATTCTTGAAGATACACTTATACTTAATATTAAGAATAGTGACCAAGATTCAATTACAGAAAAGGTTCATACAATATTATATAAACTCAATAGCAATTTAATTTACACAATTACTAATAAAAATGGTGAAAACAAAAAAAATATAAAGCTCAATACTAAATCAAATTGCGATTGCTGTATTTGCAATTATTACAGTTTTAATTTTGCAAAAATCGACTATATTATTAATACATCTGACTCTATAGATACTTTAAATAAAAAAGCATATACTGCATATTTAATAGGCGAATATTTAGATTCTTTTAATATATATATTGCATTATTAAAAACTTTAACTATAAATAACAAAACAAATTCTATACTCTATTATATTGTTATATATAATTTAAATAAACTTGTATTTTATGTTAAAACATATAATTACGATGTATATTTTAATAATAAATATTTTTACGATTACTTTAACGATAGGTTGATGAAAGTAACTTATGAAAAAATGAGTCTTTCATATAGAGAATATATAGTTAGTAAGATCCATAGAGAATCAATAATAATTAATTCTTACTTTACTATCAATAAAGTAGTTTCTGAAATTATTGATCATTACAGAAGCCAGCTTAGGGGTGGAATGAGTATGAATGATAATATATCTAAGCTCATATACGAGTATGCTTTTATAGAAAGATTTGTCTCTTCAAATAGAATAATTGGAACCCTATCTCAATATTATATTAAAATACATGAATTATTTATAGAAGGTTTATTTGCTTCGCATGGTATCAACAATAAACATTATCATAGATTAAAATATTTTGATGATTGGACATTATTGAAAATGATGATTTACGGCAATGGAGATGATATTTTGAAATTTTACAATAGATATGAATTAAATGGGCTTAAGTATAAAATAAATAACAATGGATATAACGAATTTCTATCAAAATCTATATCTCTAATTGAAAATTCTAATTTTGTTTACAACGGCAATTCTTCAATAAAAATTAACTATAAATTATCAAGAAGTTTAGACGACATGATTGATAATAGCATTATTCTTTTCGCAATCACTGATTTCGATGAAAGATCAGTTATAATGTTTTATAAAGAAATTTTAAATTATATCATTAATACTAATAGATTGTCATTTAAAACATTAAAATATTTTAAATTACTAATTAGAAAAAAACATTCTTATTTTACTAGTGACCTAATAACTGATCTATTAAATAAATCAATTATTAATAGTATATTCCATGATGAAGATTATTTCGAAAGTTTAACCTATACGATAACTAAAAATCATAAATACCTAAAAATAAGTAATGAATTACAAACTTCATTCTTGGATGAATTTATTACTAAACCCAATCAATCATCGCACGTAGTTAACCGTTTAAAAATTTTAATTTTTTTGTATAAATTAAATTTAAGCACCACTACCAAAGATATCATAAAATTTAATTTAATAGAATATATAGATAATGAATTTGATTTCGGAATTTTATCTTATTCTTTATTATTAGATGTAATTCCATTAGAAGAAAAATATATTGATAAACTAATAAATTTTATTAACATTGATAACTTACATGGATTTGAAGATTTTTTTAGCACAGATAACCCTATAAGATCATTAAGCTTAAATATGCTTATTAATATTTGCTATAAATTCAATATTAATTTTGATGATATCAAATTTTATAAATTCAGAAATATAAACAATTATTATGATTGGTTATTAAATATGGAAAAATTTGATTATAACAAGTTCAATCCTACATGGATTGTATTATATGAAACCTATTACTATCATATGCAACTATTGAAATATCCTGTGATTAAAAATAAGACAGATGAATTCTTAATTAGGAATAATAATTATCAACTTCAGAAGGAATATCATAAAATTTTCTATGAACTTCCTAAAGATGAGTGATTTAGATTATATTATTTAAGATATTTAGTTGTAAATAAAAGGCGAAGATTATAATCCTCGCCTTTTATTTACAATTTTATTTTAATACTTTTCTAAGAAAAGATAACATTGCATGATCCTGTGGATTTACACTACGAAAACTTTGACTTTGCACTTTTAGTTTTTCTTCCAAAATAGCTAGTTGTGCACGCTCATCGAGTTGATTTACCACCTGAACTTCTGCTTTCACCGTTTGAGTTTGGTTTTGCTCGGGTTTTGCTTTCTTCTTTGCAGCGGCTTTTAAAGCAGTAAATTCCACTAAATCTTTAAAGTGATTGTGCTTTGTGATATTGATGATGCCTGTACCAGGGTTTCCATTTACTTCAGTGATATAGCTTTCTTTCTTTTTATAGTTAGAACGCATAATATCCACGCCGGCAAATTCAAGCATCAACGCTTTTGCAGCATCAATAGCCATTTGAATTTCATAGTCGAATAGCTTTACGCTGCTACCCGTTCCGCCTCTCGAAAGATTGGCTCTAAAGTCACCTTTGGGTGCTGTTCTACGCATAGCAGAAACTACCTTGCCGCCTACTACAATTGCTCTAAAATCTTCCACTTCCATCCCTTCAGACTTAATAAAGCGTTGCATCTTAACTGGAACGCCCGCCCGGTGCAAGCTCTCTAAGGTGGTGTTAGTACTTAGTGGCGTTTCTAGTATTGACACCCCTGTTCCTTGTGAGCCAGTAAGCTGCTTAACGACAATGGGTAATCCACCCAGCTTATCAACAAAAAAACTAACGTGGTTGGGTCGGCAAGAAAAAACGGTCATCGGTGTCTTTACCCCTTCGTAGCTAAGAATCTGGGATGTGAAAAGCTTATCATGAGCAATCTGTATTCCCATCGAAGGCAATAAATGGCTAGGTTCTCGGTCAGATGCTGAAGGATGGTAGAACCCTAGGCTAAACCAGCTCCTAAACGACTGACTACAGCTTTGAAAGTCTTCGCTTTGAGTCGATTCGGTTCTGAGAGTTCTTCTCTTGCATCGTAGATCCGATCATAACCATTCTCGCCTCTACAAATTTCTCTAATTTCCATACTTTTATTGATACCCCTATTTTTCAGCACTAGCCCTCCTTTTCCACTATCCTCTTTTGCCTAAAATATCAATACAGAAACCTTCAAAACATAATAGAATTACACAACACCTACTTACTTAAAAACCTGAACTTCCCCGATACTCATCTGTGCACCGGGCTGTTCTGGTCCATCGGGTTTAAGAGCTTTAATGTATACATACCTTGCTTTTACTACTCCTAAAGGCAACGATAATTCCGTTTTTAACTTCGCATTGTCCATGCTTAGCCTTCTGGTCTTATCACTTCCATCCAGCGAGGTATAAATCTCCAGCTCAGTAGCGATGTTTTCGGGATAAAAAAACAGCTTTATCTGCCGGATCTCCGTCGATTCTAACAGGTCAATCCGGTAGGTATAGGCATATTCTCCCCCACCTATAGCTACTGTGTTCATATCGCCATCCACGCCATTTTCAGGAAATAAAATTTCAGCACTCGGATTCAGAAGAGCTCCATTTTTATTGGACAGAAAGGCCACGGGCTTGCCTAAGGCCAGATTTTTACTGGTTTCTGAATCACGCCTGTATTTCAGAGCCAGCAGTGCTCCGTAGCCATCTTTCTTAACGGGGATGCGATCCCCTTGAGCGTTGAGAATATATTTTTCTACGATTCGTACATCCGGGTTTTGAGGAACCACGGTAAGGGTATGGGCCCTGTAGGGGCCGGCCTCTTTAAATGCAATGAGGTAAGAATGCCCAGCTTCCAGCCGCGTTTCAGGAATTAGCAGATAATTAAAGCCCGCTTCTTTGACTACGGCTGATCCTTTAAAGACCAGCACAGGCTTATCCGTGGCGTATTCCTTAATCAGTATTTCGTGGCTGATCTGCCCAGCATCAGGATGTCCAACTGCGGCCAGAGTTAGGTCCGAAGCTCCTACCACCACCCGCATTCCCCGAAAATACCCCAGCGTATCGATGCGGGATGTATAGTCTTTTGAGGAAGCAAATCCGGTGCTATAGCCTTCCAGACTTTCGACTACCCTGGCTGGTCTTTGGGCTTCACGACTGCTATTTCCGTTTTTACCAATAGCAACAGCTCTGATCATTTTTGAGACAGGGAGCTTACCCGTGAACATCCGGCTATTCTTTCCGGGTGTTTTCCCGTCTGTCGTATAAAAAATTTGGGTACCCCCCACGGCTTTTAGGGTCACCTGACCTCCCGCTTCTTGCAGCTCGGGAGCGGGCAACCAGGGCTGATTAGCTCTGACGAAGGCCCCGATTTTGGTAAGGGCTGCTCGGTACTCAGGAACAATGAAAGTACCATCCACTCGCACGGGCCAGTTCAGGGATATGGTAGCCCCATTGGCCCAGTTTCGTTTGATAAAATCGATTATTACCTCAGGGTCTTTAGCCGGAACGTTAGGCGTTCCCCGGCTGGGACTCCAGGCCCATTCCTTATCCAGTAAAATACTCGTTTCCGCCGCCATTTTTTTCCTGGCCGCCGGAAGATGCCCGACGCCAATCAACACGCTTTCCATCCGTGCTTCTCCCTCAAAAACAGCTACATCATTATAAGGGTAGTTTACCACTGAACCAAACGCACGAATACCAGGGTTCGATAGAAAGATAAAGTACGGGTTCTTAGTCCGAGCATAGGCAACAATTTTCTGCCAGTCAAACCAGCGAGGGTCTACGGTAAATAGTTCAGGTGTTGCTCCCACATCTACCCAGAGTCCATCGGCCCCCATGTCTACGAGTTCCCGGCACAAACCTATATTCATTGTACCCCAAGCGTCAAAATCAGTAGCAATCTTGGGATCCCAGGCGGCATAATCCGTATTGTCTGGATTGCCTCCCTTATCAGGAGCAAAGTAACTGATGAACTTAATTCCCTTGTTATGGCAGGCAGTTATTAGCTCACCCACGTAATTTCGGGTTGTTTTCATTTCCCCATTCGTGGGCGTAGTCGAAGGCCACATTCGCCAGGCATCAAACGAATGTCCGGCATAGTTTAAAAACTTACCTCCCAAATTAACCGTTTCATTTACCCAGGTTTGAGCATCAAAGGCAGACATTCGGGCTTCCAATTTTCTTATTTTAGCCTGAATGGTGTCTTTGGGCATCGTCCAGGCACCCACGATTCGCGGTTCTGATAAAAACCCACAAGACACATTCACGCCAAATTTGGCCCGTTCATACCACTGAGCTCGGTAGGGTTCCGCTACCATTGTTAGCTTTTTAGAGGCGGATCGGTTCCCCGAAGTTACCTGTACCGTAAACGTGTACGTACCTTCTTTTTCAGGAGTACCCTGAATCCGGCCCTCTGTACTCAGGCTTAACCCATCCGGCAGGTGGCCCTGCGTGAGAATCCAGGAATAGTACTTACCTCCCTCCGCCCGAAGCTGAAAATAATCCTTACTTCCCGCTTCCGTCCAACTTTGATAAGGCAAATGGTCTACAAAAGCCGGGTAAATAGCATTTCCACGATCCTTCCTATACGCGGTACTGGAGGTGGTGGTAATGGTCAACTGTGCCCACAGGGCAAGGGGCATTAAAGAAATTAGTAAACTCAGGAAAGCCTTCATTCGTTGCCGGCAATAAGGGTGGAACTAACGATAGAATTCGATAGGGCCTGTCTTGTGATCATTTCCCTGTTTTCAGGTATGTATAACCACGAGTAAAGTTTACAGTTTGAGCCAACGTGGTTCCTCCAGTGATGTTATCTTCTTATCTATTCATTCATTACAACGAAAGCGTACCTAAAATAATCCGCTTTAATCCGACCTCCCGTATTGATCTATGTTTGGCAAAGAAGCATACCTATCGGTTGTAAACCCTATAGCTCCTGGCGTATGAATGACGGAGAAACGTCGGCTTTCTAAATGCGTATATATTGACCTGAATGGTTCTAGTGAAGTAATTTTATAATAGTCCGCCAAGAGGTACATTCCTTTTGATCCACGGATCTCTGCATCATTAGTATTCTATCATGCCCGCGTATCATCTACTACATTAGCGATCCTCTTCCAACTGCTCTTGCGATCATAGAAAGCTTCAGCCAACACTAGCCAGGCTAGTGTTAGCTGAAGCTTTCGAAAAAATCATTTCAATGACGGTCCGAACGTTTGTGGTATTGCTGGTCAAGGAAGAACCCATTCCAGACGGCGTACCCGCTAAAAACATATCCATTAGCCGTCAAATACGCGTATATGGCGTTTTCAGCACACTTCTCCAGATCAAAACTATGCATTTCAATGACGATAAGTCTGGGACGATAAATTGATAAATCCAGGGATTGCAATACTTCCCAGTCATGGCCTTCTACGTCAATAGAAAGAAAATCTATGGTTTGCCCTGTTGGTAAATTTTCCTGCAAAAGATCTGTTAGCGTACGGGTTTTTAGTCGATGTTCAGCCACTACCTTCACCTTCTGATCCTTTTCCAACACGGTTACCGTTCGCTGATCAATCGTATTTAGCTCATGCATGTTATACTCGGTAAAGACCACTTCAGTCTCCGTATTAGAAACCGCAGCGTATAATGGAATGTCCTTTAAGCGAAGATTTCTGTGTTTTTCTACGAGGCTTTTATTCGCATCGATGGTAATTCCCCGCCAGCCTTTGCAGTAAAAGCCAAACGTATTAGAAAAATGTACAGGTTCGTTACTACCTACCTCTACATAAAATCCTGTAGTTACCTCCGGGAGCATATTGGCAATAATCCGATCCTCTCCCATCTGAGAGTAACTTAAAAATACGTCGTTTCTGAACAGCTTTCTGAAAAAATAAAAAGTAGACATCTGTAAGGCGTCCAGAAAAGGCAAATAATTAAAAAGTACTTTCACTTGATTGAAGTTCGACATGTTCGCAAGCTTTTAGAAAGGTAAGGGATTGAGTAAACGAGGGTTTATTGACCGTAGAATTTAACTTTTTATTTTAAAACGCTGTACTAGATCGCGTACTGCCTTTAGACGGAACGTGTCCACTATCGCCAACGTTTGCATACGAAAGATAAGTCGCACAGGTACAGAGAAATAATTTAGCAAATAAGCTGATAACATATAGGCGATTAATGTGGCTACAGAAGCTCCTACTGCTCCATAGGTAGGAATCAAGACCAGATTTAAGATCACATTTACAAGAGCTCCTATCAGCGTTTTATAAAGCATAAAGCGTTGATGTCCGTATAGTATAAACCAATTGGAAGTGCCTACGCCTAGAAAGACAAATACGCCTGCCCAGATATGCACAATCAAAATTTGAGCTACGCCTTCATACTGATTGCCAAACAATAGATTAACCAGTGTATCCGCAAAAAAGCAAGTCCCTACAGATATACTGATACTAATGAAAGCGAGTAAGGTAAGTAATTGCTGGTAACCCCTGTGGAAAGCGGCCTCGTCGCTGTTCTTTAGTTGAAGAATGGAAGGATAAAAGGAGGATACTAATGCGGTAGCAATAAAATACCAGACTTCAGATAAACGTAAGGCAGCACTATACCTGCCTAACTCAGCACTGTCTGCCAGGCTTTCAATCATAAACTGATCGGCCCGCATGTAAATAAAAATAAAAAATTCATTTACGATCAAGGGCCAGGACATTAACAACAAATGTTTGGCCAGAGAAAGATCAAAACGCCACTGCAATAAAGACTCTGAACGGTATCGGCTATAAAAAAACAACAAGAACAACGCTCCTAATAGAGCCTCCAGAAATATTAAAGCCGAAAAAACAATAAGGTTAGCCTGTGAGACTAATAGGTACGTACGAAGCAACGTTGAAAGAATAAAAGCAATGAACTTTGCTAATACGGAGCGGCGGGCCTGCACCTCGGCCTGAAAAAACAGATCAATGACATCTGAACTTTGAAAAACCAGCGTAGATGCGGAGAAAAGAATCATGTAGACTAGGGTGAGCTCTTTACAAAAGTAATAAGCAGCCACACCCACCAGCAGGTACGCAACCAACCCAGCCAGCAGTTTCAATACAAAGGCAGTGCCCAGTAATTCTTGTCTGGAGGCAGTTTTAGGGTTTATTAACTCTGTCACCACCACTGAGGTCAGCCCCAAGCTTGCCAGGGGTAAAAGAATAGCAGGAAACACCATGGCATAGTTTAACTGCCCAAATTGCTCAGGTCCCAGGTAACGAGCCAGCCAGACGCCAATAACCATGCCTGCCGCCATGCGGAAAATCCGATCAAAAAATATCCATCCGACACTGACTAAAGCCTTACTGATATTTTTGCCTAGTTTCGGTGACTTTACTTCCGTCATAAAGTTTATAATAGGTGCTTTTATCCCCTTTTCAAGTAGTTATCATTTACTTAAATGGAAGCATTACAGATATGTTATCTATTGTCTTTCAGTACATTATACAAGAAAACCTAAAACGGTATAATGGAAGAGACCTATCGCTTATCAAAGATAAGGTAGTCCATATAAATATACTGGCATCAGTGTTGAAGACCCGCACGAATGGGCTCAAGAGCACGTGATTCTCCTGATGAAATCAATAAATCAAAGAAGGTTGCCATGTAAGTTGCTTGTTCAGATTTTCGCAAAAATGGTATATTTTCTTAAATTCTTTCTCGTATCGCCAACGAATTTAATAATCATGTATCTATAAAATAAGTACATATACTCTAAACATAATTATTCATCGTGTTACTCCTATATCCTATCTGCCTGAAAGTCTGCGAGTTGACCAACCCAGAACCTACGCAAGAGTCATCAGTTGCTAAGAGCTATTTCTTTGACGTGAATCTCACAGAGATGCCTAGTATAAGTCTTATGATACTACCCGGTATTGTCTCCAGTCATTCTTACCTAAGATTTAATAAAGCATTTTCATACGTAGTTTTAATTCCATGATTTATACCTTTCTTGAAAAAATGTCATTTTATTCTCCATTCTCTGCTAATTAGCTATATGTTTGCTACTCAATTGTAAGCGAATGGATTCAACGCAACATCCAGATTGCCCCCGCTGCGATTCTTCGGACGTTACCAAATCGGGGGTTATTAAAGATCGGCAACGTTTTTTTTGTAAAGCTTGTCAGTATCACTTCACCGTAGACAAGTTAGGAAAAGGGATTAGTACGTATTACGTCATTAAGGCCTTGCAACTTTATATTGAAGGAGTTAGCTACCGAGAAATCGAGCGGCTACTCGGTGTCAGTCACGTTTCAGTGATGAACTGGGTAAAGAAGTACCAGATCAAAATCCCCAAGAATTCTGAGTATAAACCCACTTACAAAATCCTCAATCATAAGGAGCTGGCTGATTACTTTGCCAACCGCGAAAACCTGCGAAGCTCTGGCGTACTGGTTACCGAACTGGGCGATAAATTCATGCTCATTCGCTGGGAACGGTTCAAGGATTAACTTTATCAATCTTTCCCTTACCCTTCGTTGGCAATCTCTTACTGATCCTGGCGTACCTTTGCGGTTTAAATCGCAGCTCATGAACGAAAGATTGCGGGGTCAGTACCTGATTATCGTTAGTTTACTTTTTGCCCTCATTCTCAATTTCCCTTTATTATCGCTTTTAACCGACCCATCCTCTGGCTCGGCATTCCCCTGCTCTACTGGTATCTGTTTATCGTATGGCTGGGGCTGGTAATTTTGATGTATTGGTACTGGACTCGCAGAAATCATGAATAGTGGCTGGGTAGTTATTGTCTCGGTCATGTATCTGGGACTTCTTTTCGGCATTGCTTACTGGGCTGAACGTTCTCAACCCGCCCGTCGCTGGGTTTCCAATCCCTGGATTTACTCGCTGTCGCTGAGCGTTTACTGTTCCGCCTGGGCCTATTATGGCTCCGTAGGGCGAGTGATCACCAACGGCGTAGAATTCCTCTCCACCTATTTAGGCCCTACCTTGACGGCTCCCCTGTGGTGGATTATTTTACGCAAAATCATCCGCATTTGTAAGGTACAACGCATCGCCACGCTGGCCGATTTTGTGGCTTCCAGGTATGGGAAATCTGCCAATTTAGGGGCTCTGGTCGCACTTTGCTGTCTGGTAGGGATCGTCCCTTACATTTCACTTCAGCTTAAAGCCATTTCTACGAGCTTTGCTGTACTAGCACAACTCCCTCAAAAAGAAGAACTTACCAGTAATTTAACCTTATATCTGGCCGTTGGATTAGGCTTGTTCGTGATCCTTTTCGGTACGCGAAAAATCGAAGCTACCGAACAACACGAAGGCATGGTAACGGCCATTGCTGCCGAGTCGCTGGTAAAGATGCTGGCCTTTTTACTCGTAGGCAGTTACGTTACCTTCGGCGTTTTTAATGGTTTTGGCGACATTTTCACGCAGGCTTCTCACAAACCCGAACTTCAAAAGCTCTTTACCATCGATCCCGAGGGCGGCTATGGTTCCTGGTTTTGGCATTTGTTGCTTTCTACCCTCAGCATTCTGTTGTTACCCCGCCAATTTCAGGTAGCCGTGGTTGAAAATACGGACGAGCGTCACCTCAACCGGGCGATCTGGTCGTTTCCGCTTTACATGCTGATTATTAACCTTTTCGTATTACCCATCGCTTTTGGCGGAGCGATCCTGTTTCAGAATCAGGCCGTCAATGCAGATAATTATGTCTTAGCCATTCCGCTGTATTTTGATAAAGAATGGCTGGCTCTAATTACTTATCTGGGTGGTTTTTCGGCGGCTACGGGGATGGTTATTGTAGAAACCATTGCTTTGAGTACGATGCTCAGTAACAGCGTGTTGATGCCTTATGTCTTGACGCAACCCACCCTCCGCCGACGCATCGGGCCCAATCTGGGAAGCTTCCTGACCCGCTCCCGCCGGATTAGTATTCTGTTTTTGCTCGTCGCCGCTTATCTCTATTACTCCAAACTCGCCGGACGCTACCCCTTGGTGTCCATTGGTCAGGTGTCCTTTACCGCAGTAGCTCAGTTGGCTCCGGCTGTATTAGGTGGTATTTTCTGGAAACAGGGAAACCGATACGGAGCCACCGTTGGGTTGATTCTGGGCTTTACCCTTTGGTTTTATACCCTCGTGATTCCCATGCTGGCGGAAGCGGGTTTCTTCCCCATTTCGTTGAACACGCACGGCCCCTGGGGTGTGGAATTGCTGAAGCCTTCAGCTCTGTTTGGGCTGGAGGGTTTCGACCGAATATCGCACGCCATTTTCTGGAGTTTATTGGTTAATGTGCTGGCTTACGTATTGCTTTCGATTCGCTTTCCACAAACCTCCATGGAACACAATCAGGCGATTTTATTCGTGGACATTTTCAAATATTCCGAAGTAATCGAAAGCTCTACCATCTGGCGGGGAACGGCTTATATTCCTGATTTACAAAGCTTGTTGAGTCAATTTTTTGGTAAAGAACGAACAGCTCAGTTACTCGAACGCTTTGCCAGTGAGAACGAAATTGACCTCAACTGGCAACGGGCTTCGCCCCAATTGGTGAACTACGCTGAAAACCTGCTGGCCGGAGTGGTGGGTTCGGCTTCGGCTCGGTTAATGGTTGCCTCGGTAACGCTGGAAGAGAAAATTTCGGTGGATGAGGTCGTAGAAATTCTGAAGGAGTCGCAGGAGTTAATTCTCACCAACCGCCAGCTTCGCCAGCATCAAACCGAGCTGGAACGAGCCACGACGCAACTCCGTGAAGCTAACGAACAGATGGTACGGACGGATCGTTTGAAAGATGATTTTCTCACCACCGTTACCCACGAATTACGAACGCCTATTACGTCAATCAAGGCTCTAAGTGAAATTTTACAGGATAATCCTGAACTCGAAACCGACCAGCGGGATCATTTTCTGAACACCATTATTCGGGAGTCGGATCGATTAACCCGTCTCATTAGTCAGGTGCTGGATCTGGAAAAATACGAATCCGGAAAACAATCCCTTCGCACGGAAAGCGTTCAGATGCGGGAAGTGATTCGGGAAGCCATTGAGACGGTTGAGCAACTGGCTCTGGATAAGTCGGTCAAACTGGAGGTGACGCTGGATGAAAACTTGCCCACTACGCAGGCAGATCGGGATAAAATCATGCAGGTACTCATTAACCTGCTTTCCAACGCTATCAAATATACGGAAGCCCACCGGGGAGTAATCCAACTCAGGGCCTACACCACTGACAAGAAGATTACTATTGAGGTACAGGATAACGGGCCCGGCATTGCTCTGGATTATCAGAAACTTATATTTGACAAGTTTTATCAGGCTGAAAATCAAACCATCCGCAAACCCAAAGGCAGCGGTTTGGGCTTAGCCATTACCAAAAAAATCATAGAATTGCATAGCGGAACGATTGCAGTCCACAGCGAATCTGGTCACGGAGCCCTATTTATCGTGCAGTTACCCCTTCGCTCGGAGTGATTATTCTGAGTACTTACGCAAGGTTGCATTCAGGGATGAATGAATGAACCTTGTTGGGCTTTTCCTGTTTCCCTAACGTACAGATGCGTGGTGAAGCCCCTCGTTAGTGAACAAACTTGCGTATATTTGAATTCAATCCGTAACTCCTTGACTCTATAAAACGAACCGAATCTCAACCCAACCATTGAGATTTTGTTGATGTGTGTTATGAAAATTCTGATTGTTGACGATGAACCGGGCATAGTCATGTCGCTGGAATTCCTGATGAAAAAGGAAGGTTACCAGGTGTACATTGCCCGTGACGGAGCCGAAGCTCTGGACATCATTCGCCAGGAAACGCCACACCTGGTTCTGCTGGACATCATGATGCCCAGTGTAGATGGCTATGAAGTATGCCGACAGGTAAAAGAATCCGAATCTTTACAGGAAACCAAAATTATTTTTCTGAGTGCCAAGAGTAAAGAAAGCGACATTGAAAAGGGCCTATCCTTCGGAGCTGATCTTTACCTGACCAAACCCTTCTCTACTCGTAACTTAATGGCCAAAGTTCAGGAACTTACGGCCTGTTAATGGTATTTCTTCCCTTCGTTCCAGTCAAAAAAGCAATGGAATATTACTCTTTTATCTATATTAAATTAGCTAGAAAAATCGCGTTTTTTTGATCACCTCCGCGATTGCTTGTACTTTAGCCGGACTAAGTACGTATTTTTCAAGTCCTCTAAAACGAGCTGTTAGCTATGAGTCACATCCCATTTCAACTGAAAAGCTTTGAAGACTATCAACGAACGTATAAGCAATCAGTTGAGGATCCTGAAGGTTTCTGGGCTGAAATTGCTTCCCATTTTTACTGGCGGAAACCCTGGGTAAACGCTTCAATGGAATTTTTCCGACCCGGATATTAAGTGGTTTACGGGTGGTAAATTAAATATTACTGAGAATGCTCTGGATCGTCACTTAGTAGAACGCGGCGATCAGACAGCCATACTTTGGGAACCCAACGATCCTCAGGAAGAATCGGTTAAAATATCCTATAAACAATTGCATCAGCGGGTTTGCCGTTTTGCGAACGTCCTGAAAAAACAGGGCGTGCAAAAAGGTGACCGCGTTTGTATTTACTTACCCATGGTGCCTGAGCTGGCCGTAGCCGTTCTGGCCTGTGCCCGTATCGGAGCCATCCATTCGGTCGTTTTTGGTGGTTTCTCGGCCCAATCCATTGCTGACCGTATCAATGATGCTCAGTGTAAGGTGGTCGTTACTTCGGATGGAGCCTACCGGGGTTCGAAGGAAATTGCCATGAAAGCTACCGTGGATGACGCTTTGGTAACCTGTCCTTCGGTAGAAACCGTATTGGTCATGACCCGTACCCGCACGCCAGTCTTCATGCTGAAAGGCCGGGATCGCTGGTGGGAGCAGGAAGAAAAATACGTTACCAACGAATGCCCCGCCGAAGAAATGAACGCTGAAGACACCCTGTTCATCCTTTACACTTCGGGATCTACGGGTAAGCCCAAAGGCGTGGTGCATACCTGCGGTGGGTATATGGTGTACGCTTCGTACACTTTTGCCAACGTTTTCCAGTACCAACCCGGCGACATTCATTTCTGTACGGCAGACATCGGCTGGATTACCGGGCATAGTTACATCGTTTACGGTCCGCTTTGCTGCGGTGCTACGAGCTTAATGTTCGAAGGGGTACCGACCTATCCCGATGCCGGACGTTTCTGGGATATTGTTGATAAGCATAAGGTTAACATTCTCTACACGGCTCCAACGGCCATTCGTTCGCTGATGGGCTTTGGCTTACAATACGTCGAAGACAAAGACCTTTCGAGCCTGACGAAGTTAGGTTCCGTGGGTGAGCCGATTAATGAAGAAGCCTGGCGTTGGTTCCACGATCATATTGGTAAGGGAAAAACGCCCATTGCCGATACCTGGTGGCAAACCGAAACGGGCGGAATCATGATTTCGCCACTGGCGGGTATTACCCCCGAAAAGCCAACTTATGCGACTTTGCCCTTACCCGGTGTACAACCGATTCTGGTGGACGAAAACGGGAAGGAAATTGAAGGGAACGGCGTTTCGGGTAACCTTTGCATTAAATTCCCCTGGCCCGGTATTCTCCGAACCACCTACGGCGACCACGAACGTTGCAAGCAAACGTATTTCAGCACATATCCCAATTTATACTTTACGGGCGACGGCTGTCTCCGCGATGAAGACGGTTATTACCGCATTACGGGTCGGGTTGATGACGTACTGAACGTATCCGGTCACCGAATCGGAACGGCTGAGGTAGAAAATGCCATTAACATGCACCTTGGCGTAGTGGAAAGTGCCGTGGTGGGTTATCCGCACGACATCAAAGGCCAGGGTATCTACGCTTATATCATTACGGAAGAACCGCTGGATAACGCCGACCTGACCCGTCGGGACATTCTGGCTACGGTTTCCCGCGTGATTGGGCCGATTGCGAAACCGGATAAAATTCAGTTCGTAACGGGCTTACCTAAAACTCGCTCGGGTAAAATTATGCGTCGAATTCTGCGGAAGATTGCCGAAGGAGATACCTCTAATTTAGGCGATACATCTACGCTGCTCGATCCCGCAGTAGTCGATGAGATTAAAAACGGAGCTTTATAATACATGACAACTTCCCGAAAGTGTAAGAACTTTCGGGAAGTTCTTTTTTAAAGGCATACTATGTTTCGAAAGCTAAGTTCACAGGCCCTGGAGCGAATGGCCTATCTGGAGAAACTCGACCAGCAGGATCGCACGGATGGCACGCCCCGTTCTAAACGCCTGCGGCAGATTAATCGGGCAACGGGCGAGTTTTTATCCATTCTGGCGGTAAACGCTCCGGCAGGAGAACTCATTGAAATCGGCACCAGTGCGGGCTATTCTACGCTTTGGCTGGCCTTGGCTGCCCGCGAACGCCAACAGAAAGTAAAGACCTTCGAGATTGATCCCGAAAAGATAGCTCTGGCTCAGGAAACCTTTCACCTCGCGGGACTAGAAGAATATATTGAGATTATTCCCGGCGACTTTCTGCAAAGCGGATTAGAGGTATCCTCGGTCTCGTTCTGTTTTTTAGATGCTGAAAAGGAATTGTATGAGCCCTGTTTCCAGCTCATCGCTACAACATTAGTCACCAATGGCTTACTGGTAGCCGACAACGCCATTGATCAATACGACGGCATTAAACCCATGATTGATGCGGCTTTGGCCGATGAACGTTTCGATTGCGTAACCGTTCCGATTGGTAATGGCGAATTTATTTGCCGCAGAACCTAACTTTCACTCACCTCATTTCTTTGCCTGGCTTAACATCCATTCTTCGTTCCGTCTCTGCTCTACCCCACGAAAGTCTGGAGCTAATTAAGCCTTTCATCACTCAGCACCTGTATTGGGCCGAACGCATTTAAATATCAGGTTTATTTTCTGGGAAAAGGGGTGGTTCGGGCCAGTCAGGGCAAAAACCCGTTAACCTTCTGTTTTTGCATGGAAGGAGAAATCATTCTTCCCTTTAACCGTTACACTTGTCGCAAACTGACTTAGTACACAAGATTATTACTATCCCATGTACCTCAAAAAAGTCAGATACTAGTAGCTTTGCTACTCATCCTCACCTTTTTACGCTATACATGAAAAAAACCATCTACAATCCGGCTTTAAAAGAGACAATCGTTTTCAATAAAACATCGATTGAAACCGACGGTGCGTACTCTGAGTTGGAAATCTCACTGGAACCTGGTGGGGGTAATCCTATGCACTATCATAAAGCTTATAGTGAATTATTTACGGCAGTGGACGGTGAGCTGGGCCTGGAACTTAAGGGTGGTAAGAAAGTAATGCTAAAGCCCGGCGAATCTTATTTAGTTAAAATGGGCGAAAACCACCGCTTTTTTAATCAGAATGACCAGCGAATTACCTTTACCAATAAGGTCGTCCCAGGTTCTACAGGTTTGGAGAATACGTTAAGGATTCTGTGTGGCCTAGCTGAAGACGGATTATACACCAAAGCCAATATTCCCAGTAATATTTACCATATGGGAATATGTGCCGTGATGAGTGACATGCGACTAACTGGTATAGCCGGTCTAGTAACCACACCACTAGTTAAAATACTGGCAAGACTCGGACGAAAAAAGGGATTAGAAGCTGATTTAGTTAGAAAATACTGTATCTAACCGACTCACTTCTGGCGACTGTATTTTCATTGCCACGCTGGTAAATGTCGATTGTGGGGCTGAAACCCGTTTCTCATGAATACTCGATGCTCTGGTCTGATAAGCCAGAGCATTTTTATTATTCGTTCGTTTCCGCTCATCACGGCTAAAATTGCCACACATCTATTCCTGTTACCTCTGTTCCGATTTTCGAAGTTAGCACCTTCAATAGCCCCTTAATTTTGAAGCATCAGTAAGGCACACCTGCCGGCTGTCTCCAACCCACGTACACTTAATCAACACGAGCTACTGAACACCCTTATTTATGAAAAAATTACTACTCCTTTTTAGTTGTTGTCTGCTTATACAAACGGCTCAGGCTCAGTTTCCTATGGGCGGAGCTACTCCTCAGCGGAAAGCCCTTCCCGGAACAGCCGACGATAATACACCCAAAGGCAATTCGAAAATCACTGGTTTTGTGGTGGATTCTTCGGTCACGAAAGCCGTAGAGTTTGCGAACATCGCCTTGTATAACAAAGCTACCAACAAGCCCGTTGATGGTACCGTTGCAGATGATAAAGGCAAATTTACCCTTAGTCGCGTGGCCGTGGGCGAATATAAAATCCTGGTCACTTTCATTGGGTATGAAAACAAAACCATTGATAACATTAAAGTCGAAAAAGGTCAGGATATTGATCTGGGCGTAATTAAGGTTAATTCAAAAACCAAAACGCTGGACGAAGTAACCGTAACCGGACAGAAGGATTTAATCGAAGAGAAGGTGGATCGTCTGGTTTACAATGCTGAAAAAGACATCATGGCTAAAGGAGGCGATGCTTCTGACGTGCTGCGTAAAGTTCCGATGCTATCCGTCGATTTGCAGGGGAACCTTTCCTTACGTGGGAATCAGAATGTGCGGGTTTTAATTAATAATAAACCCAGTACAATCGTAGCCAGCAGCGTTGCGGATGCTTTGAAACAAATTCCAGCCGATATGATTAAAACGGTTGAAGTGATTACCTCTCCCTCCGCCAAATACGATGCCGAAGGTTCCGGCGGGATTATCAACATCATCACCAAGAAGAACAGCCTTCAGGGCTTAAACCTGACAATAGATTCAGGCGTAGGAAACCGGGGTTCGAACTTGTCACTGAACGGAAATTATCGCAAAGGTAAAATGGGTATTACCCTCGGCGGTTTCGGTCGGGCCAACTACAATGTAAAGCTGAAAGGCTTCACCGATCAGACGAATTTTGAATCAAACGGCTCAACTACTCGTACCTATCAGGATTTTTCAGGTGTAAACTCGGGCCTTTTCGGGAATTATAACCTGGGTTTTGATTATGATCTTGCTCAGAATCAGTCGATCACTGCCGGGGTTCGGTACGGTGCCCGGAACATGCTCAATGCTCTGGATTACAAAACGGATTCGTATATCAATAATCTTATTAATTCAACGGTTTATCGGGATGTTGATACTAAAAACCTTTCTGGAACGGTTGACGTAAACGTAGATTACCTTCATACGTACAAAAAACCACAGCAGGAATGGAGCGTTTCCACGCAATACAGCCGAAATGATTTAACCAACGATTTCATCTCTAATGATCGTACTGGCACAAATGAGCTCTTGTTTCGGCAGAAAAATATTAACCACAACCTGAATCAGGAATTTACCATTCAGACGGATTACCAGACACCAATCAAGAAAAATCAGATGATTGAATTTGGTGGCAAAGGCATCATGCGGACGGTAAACAGTGATTATCAGTATTTATTTGGTAATGGGAACAATCCCCTTACTCAGAGCCCTAAGCAACCTTCTGGAGCCCTGGATTACAACCAGAACGTAGTCGGAGCGTATACCTCTTACACACTTACCACCAAAAACAAGTACACCATCAAAGCCGGTACTCGTTACGAATACACCACTATTGAAGCCAGCACGCGTGAAGGAGGTAACATTGAGATTCCTAATTACGGAAACCTGGTTCCCAGTGTAAACATCTCGAAAAACATCAAGGGAGCTACCTGGAAAGTGGGATATAACCGTCGTCTGCAACGTCCCGGAATTCAGCAATTGAACCCCAACATTAACGCGGCTAACCCCCAGAACATCATGATCGGGGATCCTTCGCTTCGTCCTGAACTGACGGATAACGCAGAGTTAGGTTATAGCAAGAACTTCAAGAAGTTCTATCTGAATGCAGCCTTCTTTGGACGGATTACCAATGGAACCATCACTCAGGTAGTCCAAGCGAATGATACGCTGGCCGGTGGCGTGCTGACCACCTACCAGAACATTGGTAGCGAGCGGGCCGTGGGCACGAATCTCTTCGGTAACCTTGCCATTACCTCTAAATGGAACATTGGTATTTTCTCAAATATCATTTACAATAACCTGCGTGGGATGGCTCCTATTAGCGGCGGTAAATCTGAATTCGTTGAGAATTCCGGTCTAAACATTGGGGGTGGATTTAATTCCCAGATTCAGTTTAAAAACGGCTGGGGAGCTCAGGGTTTTGCCTTCATTCAGGGTTCTCAGGTACAGTTACAGGGTCGCCGGGGCGGATTTGCCTTCTACTCGGCGGGTGTGAAGAAAGACTTTAAAAATAAGAAAGGGAGCATTGGTCTGGCTGGAGAAAACTTCCTTACCAAAAGCTTTAACATTCATACCAACCTTTCCAATTCCCAGTTTACCCAGGTGTCTGACATCCACCTCTTTATGCGGGGTGTTCGCCTAACGTTCTCCTATAAAATTGGCAAAATGACTGCTCAGGCTCCGCGTAAGAAAGGTAAATCGGTTAACAACGATGACGTGAAGAGCGGTGGTGACGGCATGCAGGGCGGTGCTCCAGCAGGAGGTAGCACAGCCCCCGGCGGGCGACCCCGGTAGGGATTGAATCTCCAGTGAAGCGGGACTGTTTACGTAGATAAACAGTCCCGCTTGGATTATCATCTAATGGATCTGGTTCGAAGTACTGCATTAAAAAGCATTTAAAAAGTACTTGCAATTATTAAAAACTGTTTAATAATCTTAAATCAGTGAAAATATTACCTGAAAAACTACTAATTTTTTGCCGCAGGCTATATTTTACACATTTTTTTTTCGATATACGTACTTTGTATTGAAAAACTCTAAAGAATCCGATTACCTTTGTTGACTCCTGACGTACAGGAGATTTTTGTTTTATTTATTTTTTTGTTCACAATGCAAACAGGCACTGTAAAATTTTTCAACGAAACGAAAGGTTTTGGCTTTATTCTTGATGACGCTTCCGGGCAAGATATTTTCGTGCACGCGACGGGTCTGAGTTCAGCTACCATTCGTCAGGATGACCGTGTGTCTTTCGATACAATCGAAGGCAAACGTGGCTTGAACGCCGTTAACGTTAAGAAAATCTAATTTTTCTGAGCGTGCTCAGGAAAAGCCCTGCTTCCGTACGGAAGCAGGGCTTTTCTTTTGTCGCATATGGCACCGTTTTTTAAAGGTTATAGCTACACTATGCTATAAACCATGAAAACTCCATTAATAAATCTCTTCGCACTAGTCAGCCTGATCTGGATTGGATCAGCCTGTTCTTCGGTCAACGTTGATAAAAGTAGAAAAGCGGACTTTAGTCGTTACAGAACCTTTGCCTGGATGGACTCTGACGTACAGGCAGGAAAAAACCCCGCTTATTACAATGAAATTGCCACTCAGAATCTGGAAGCCGCAGTCGTTAATACGCTTAATGAAAAAGGGTATAAAGAAAATACCAGTAACCCGGATATGCTGATTGGCTATCACTTTTTCGTTGAACAGCGGGAACGCACCGTCTCGGATCCCAGTCCGATGTACGGCCCTTACATGGGTTGGGGACGTTGGGGCTGGCAAGGTTGGGGCCCTGCCTGGTATGGCTGGGGCGGCGGTCCCCGCTACCGTCAGGAAAAATACGACGCAGGAACGGTAGTGGTGGATATTGTAGATGCCAAAACTCAAAAATTAGTCTGGCGGGGTTCCGTTGAAAAAGCTGTTGATAACCCTACTCAAATCTCCCGGCAGTTGGAGCGGGAAGTGAGCAGAATTATTGATAAGGTGCCTGAAGAAAAATCAGGAGAATAGAATGCAATAATGAATCAGGTGGCGGATTATAAACCGTCACCTGATTTGTTAATATACCTTAAGTCATTAATTGCTGTACAATTTTCTCGGAAAACCTTAGTTTTACGAAAGAATTGTTTTTCCAATGATCTATAAACTCACTGCATTTATACTGATTTTTTTCGGGCTTAGTCTAAATTTTAAAGGTTTAGCTCAGGATCGTTACATTACGGGTATTGCCCTAAGCGATTCGACCAATAAGCCTATCAACCTGGCTTCGGTACGGAACATGCGGACGCAGGATGTAACCCGCACGAATAAATCAGGTACGTTCCTGGTTATGGCCCGGCCCGGTGATAACCTTCGCATTACCTGTAATGGCTGTGACGATGCTACGATTACCGTTGATTCTACGCACGATGATTTTACGGTTCGGGTAAAGCAATATGTCTTTCAGGGTGATGGTACTACGCTGAATGAAGTGCGGGTAACGGCTAAGTCGGAGGCTGAAATTAAATACGAGATCGAAAAAGCTCTGAAAGAGCCCCTTGCCAAAAAGAACATGAGTACGGATCAGATGTTGGGTATGGCCACCTCCCCCATTTCCCTGCTCTATGAATTATTCAGCAAAGAAGCCAAAACTAAACGTAAACTAGCCGTTTACCAGCAACAGGACCGCAAACACAAATTGGCTGAATTCAAGTATAACGAACAGGTAGTAAATCAGATTACTAAACTGGAAGGCGAAGATCTGAAGGAATTCATGCGTTTATTTCCCATTGACGACGACTTTGTATTGCAGTCTTCCGAATACGACATTATTCAGGTAATCAAGGCCAATTTTTCCAAGTACAAAGCCCGCCTGGGGCAAAAGTAGTCATTCCCACATTCTCTCATTTCGATTCAGGCATTCTGCGTGTACCTTTGCAAGATGAGGTACATGATTTCGTTTGCGTATAATGGGTCTACGTTCAATGGCTGGCAAAAACAGCCTAATGCTGTTTCTGTACAGGAAGCCCTTGAAAAATCGCTCTCCATTTTATTAAAAAATCCGGTAAATCTAATCGGTTCTGGCCGCACGGATACGGGAGTTCACGCCGAACAACAATACGCTCATTTTGACTGGCCAGAACCCATTACGGAAGATCTGGAATTCATTGCCTTTAAGTCTAACCGCATGACACCCGCCGGCATTGTCATCTACCGCATCTTCCCGATTCGGCAGGATGTTCATGCCCGGTTTACTGCAACTTCCCGCAAATACGAGTATCGAATTTCGAGAGTAAAAAACCCCTTCCGCCCTTTTATGGTTTATCCCTTTAGCTTTCCGTTAGATGTGGAAGCCATGAATCAGGCCGCTCAGTTCTTATTGAATCACAGCGATTTTCAGAGCTTTAGTTTGGTTAATACCCAGGTAAAAACCTTTCGCTGCGACATTACTGAAGCCCGCTGGGAAGAACGTGGTCACGAGTTAATCTTTCACGTGCGAGCAGATCGTTTTCTTCGGGGCATGGTAAGAGCTCTGGTGGGAACGCTCATGGATGTAGGCCGTGGACGGATTTCCGTTGAAGAAGTAAATGAAATTATACTAGCCAAAGATCGTAAACGAGCCGGGCGGGCCGTTCCACCGGATGGGTTATTTCTGGTTGAAGTCACCTACCCGATTAATGCCTTCGATCCACCCACAGAAACCGTAGCTATTGAGCTATAAACGATGAAAATCCAGGTAGCTATTCTTGCAGCAGGAAATTCAAGCCGGCTTGGACGACCCAAACAATTGGTACAATGGCAGGGAAAACCTCTGATCCGGTACGTCGCGGAAGAAGCCTTAGCCATTTCTGATCCGAACGTTACCCTTGAGCATTGCGTTGTCGTTGGAGCGTATGCTGAAGCCGTTGCTGAAGCCCTCCATTCCCTCCCTTTGCAGATCCTGATTAATCCTGACTGGTCGGAAGGAATGGCTTCTTCCGTACGTGTAGCCACCCAATATGCCATTCAACAGCAGGCCGATGCTATTCTTTTTGCCTTAACGGATCAGCCTTTTGTGGATACCTCCTTACTAGAGCAATTTATTCTGACTTACTTAGAAGTAAACGATTCCGGCTGCGTAGTAGTTTCTGACTATGGTTCCGACTGGGGCGTTCCTTTACTCATTGGTGCTGCTTACTTTGAGTCTTTAGTACAGTTAAAAGGTGATTCGGGAGTTAAACGATATGTAAAACAAAGGCAGTTGGCAGTGAAAAAAGTAACTTTTTTAAGAGGACTTATTGATATTGATACTGAACATGACCTAATGCATTTGCAAGAAAGGCAATGAGTTTGTAAATTTGTGAATTCACTGGAAATGAGCTCTATTTATTAGATTAGTTATTGGGAGTTAACACTCCGTTTAAAATTGAGTACTTATACCTGCACATCTAGATTTATTAAGATATCCTACCCCAAGTATAACTTGCCTTTTTAAAGGAATTATTTCTATTGAATAAATTATAAGTAACTATAAAACATAATTTATCAAATGGCCAACGATCCATTAGCTCTTACAAGAATTGGAGTTTTTTATGACGGAAACTACTTTTTACACGTCAGCAATTATTACAACTATTTTCATACCCGTAAAAGTCGCATAAGCGTTTCAGGCTTACATAATTTTATAAGAAATCAGGTTGCGGACGAATTAAGCTCTGATATACGTTTCTGCCAGATTGTTGACTCTCATTATTTCCGGGGCCGTTTGAATGCACAGGAAGCCAGTCAGCGGGGAAATATGCTTTTCTACGACCGGGTTTTTGACGATTTACTCATGGCTGAAGGCGTTACGACGCATTACCTTCCCATTCGTAGCTCCTTTGGCAATCGTTACGAAAAAGGAATTGATGTCTGGCTGGCTCTGGAAGCTTACGAGAAAGCCTTATCCAAACGATTTGATGTTATTGTCCTGATTGCTTCAGATGGCGATTACGTGCCTCTGGTTCGCAAATTAAACTCGCTGGCAACCAAAGTAATGGTTTTAAGCTGGGACTTCGAATACACTACGGAAGATGGTCAGAAAATGGTAACGCGTACGTCTCAGGACTTACTGGACGAGGTTACTTTCCACGCCGATATGGAGAAAATCATTGAAGATCGCGTTCGTCGCAATGATCCATTGATTAACAATATGTTCGTAGTGCCTCCAACGCCTCCCCAGAACAACTCTTCACGTCCAGAACGTACCAATACGGAAGCGGAAGGTGCTGAAGATAGTCTGGCTGAGCATACGGGCGAGTTAATGACCAGCACGATCTACTCGCTTAAAAATGGATACGGCTTTATTAAATATCCACCCAATAACCTGTTCTTCCATTACACCAGCCTGGTGGATACTGATTTCAATGAGCTTCAGGAAGGAGATGAGGTAGAATTCGTTCTGTCCTTAAATGACCGTGGCGATTATATTGCCAAGAACGTTCGTTTGTTATGGGATGAAGAGGGTGCTTCCACTGAAGTGGTTGCAACTCCTGAAACGGTAACCGAAGGCGAAGAAGATTCCCTGAAACTGGAATTTTAATAGCTTGTAACATACGTATAAAGAAGCCCGGTTCATCAGTGATGAACCGGGCTTCTTTATTACGTATGTATTGGATCGTTTTTAGCGGCTGCGGTTGTCAGTTGATAGAGTACCAGTCAACGTTTTACAACCGTAAAAATATACTATCAAATAATTATGAGGGTTTAAACAATTCGTTTGACAATATCTTCAACCGAAATGCCTTCAGCTTCAGCCTTGAAATTTCGGACGATCCGGTGGCGTAATACGGCCAGGGCAACGGCTTTTACATCTTCAATATCCGGTGAAAATTTTCCGCTAAATAAGGCATTACACTTGGCCGCCAGGATCAGGTTCTGCGAGGCTCTGGGCCCTGCTCCCCACTCCAGAAACTCATTGGCTTCTTTGGAGGCCAGCTCCGTGCGGGGACGCGTTTTGTGAACCAGACGAACGGCGTAATCTACCACATTGTCCGCGATGGGGACGCGACGAACCAATTGCTGGAAGTACAGAATTTCTTCCCCCGTTACCTGATGCTTCACTTCGTAACGTATATCCGAGGTCGTCGCTTTTACAATCGCTAGTTCAGCTTCAAATTTGGGATAATCCAACTGGATCATAAACATGAAACGATCAAGCTGGGCTTCGGGTAAGGGATAGGTTCCTTCCTGTTCAATCGGGTTTTGGGTAGCCAGTACAAAGAAAGGCTTGCTTAGGCCATACTTCTGCCCCGCAATGGTAACCGCATACTCCTGCATGGATTCCAGCAGAGCCGACTGCGTTTTAGGAGGCGTCCGGTTGATCTCATCCGCCAGAATAATGTTTGAGAAAATGGGACCTTTGATGAATCGGAAGTTGCGGTCATTATCCAACGTTTCTGATCCCGTAATATCCGAAGGCATTAAGTCCGGCGTAAACTGAATCCGGTTAAAATCCAGATCCAGAGCGTTTGCCATGGTTTGAATCAGTAAGGTTTTAGCCAGTCCGGGCACGCCCACTAATAAGCAATGACCCTGACAGAAAATTGCCGTTAGTAACAACTTTACTACATCGTCCTGCCCTATGACTACTTTGGTAATTTCAGCATGTAATTTCTGGTAAGCTTCATTCAGGGCTTTTACACCCTCTACATCGGAAGAATACGCCATAAATAAAATAGGGTTAGGGACCAGTTATTTGATTTTAATAAACGAAAAAGGGTTTGAATCTATTTGAAAAGATAAGTAATGCAAGATTTTCATCATTACAAACTTTTACCTCTTCAAATGCATTCAAACCCTTTCCTCCGGCTTATTCCGAACAGATGCTGTTACTGTTGCCCGTAGGCCGCCACAACATCGCTACATTCGGTTTTCAGCTCTTCATCACGTACCTGGATGAACACTTCAGCTTTTGTCTTTTTAAACCACTTTTCAACAGCATTGTTTCGTTTCCGGCTCAAGGCAATTTTTTGCAGCTTCTGGTAGTCTTCCTCCAGGTTCGCGTAATGGGGCGGATATTTTGCTTTGTAATAAATAATCCGAACACCTACTTTACCATCGCCGGAACGGTAAGGCAAAATTGTTGAATACGTACCTACCTGCATTGAATCCAGCGTAAAGTAAAGGCTGTGGTCCATCGTTTCATCCAAAGCCAGACGCGTACTCCGCGTTTCCGGATCCTGAATCCAGCCTCCTACATCAGCAGTAGCTTTATCTTCAGAAAACTCTTTGGCAGCTTTCTCAAAAGTAATTTTATTATCTACTAAAAGCGTACGAACCGAATCCAGGTATTTCGTTGCTTTCGTTACATCCAGACGATTATAGTCAGGACGCAGCAGAATGTGACGAGCCGTATAGACTTCGCCTTTCATGTCTTCCAGTTTGATTAAGTGAACGCCGTATTCTGTTTCAACGGGATCAGAATATTCACCGGGTTTGAGGCGATAAACGGCTCCTTCAAACTCCGATACCATGGTACCCCGTTTCACGTTTTGATACAAACCACCGCTTTGGGCACTACCCAAATCTTCGGAATACGTTATGGCTAACTGGGCAAAGTCCTCGCCTGCTAAAGCCCGTTTTTTATATTCCAGCAAGCGTTGCTTCAAAGCATCGGTTTCTTCCTTGGTTACTTCTGCCAATCGAATGATGTGGCCTACCTGCACTTCCGAAGGGAAATAAGGAAGACTGTCTTTGGGAATGGAATTAAAGAACTTCCGTACTTCATTAGGCGTAATCTTTACGTCACTCGTGATTTTCCGCTGCATTTCCTGCACCAGCAGATTATTTCTCACGTCCGAGCGAAGTTCCGCTTTCAGTTGCTCTATGCTTTTGCCAAATTGTTCGACAATGTTTTTCTGCGAACCGTACATCTGAATCATCTGATCCATCCGGCCTTCAAGTTCGCCGTCCACCTGACGATCCTCTACCGTTACGGAGTCAATCTCTGCTTTTGCTAACATTACCTTATTGATAATCAAGCTATTCAGACATTGACACTTCGAAGGAGGATTTTTCTGATTTTCGTTCTGGTACTGGTAATACATCTGATCTAAATCAGAGCGGAGAATATAGTGGTTATCCACTTTGCTGATCACACCGTCAATGACCTTACCCTTCGTGGCCTGAGCAAAGCCCAGCACTGGCAAAAACAGGAGTAACAGCCCGAATAATTTCTTCATTTTTAATTAAGTAGGTAATATAGTTAGAAAACGGGTGTCTATTGGATTGATGCTAAATACTAACGTTACGTTGCATGCTTTCCTAACGTTGCAGTTTCTTTTTAATTACTTAAGCTTTTTCAGCTCGTTTTCATTCACCTGAACCGGAAATTGTTTTCTCAGAGACTCTACCCAGTTTTTTTCCAGGTATTGCTGGTAATCATTAATTACCTGCCCACGGGCTTCTCCCAGAGTTTTGGTTCGGGCCATGTCCACGTTCGTTACATCAATGACTACAAAACGTCCGCTTTTTTCAAGGGTTTGCTTACCCGTTTTCCAGGTAATCCCATCAATGAATTTATTATCTCCTTTCTGGAAATACCCTTCTTCCAGCGTTAAAGTATTGGCTTTTGCTACGTTGAACTGACGAACCACATCCTGTTTCGAAGTAGTCGTTAAACTAAAGCTTACCCGACGATTTTTGTCGCGATTGGTGGTTGAAACAGGCTTAAATTTACTTTCATCAACTTCAACAATGCGGGTAGCTGAAATATTGCCGCGTTTGGTCAACTCGTTCACCACGCTTCGTAAACGACCGGCTGAGCAAGAATCAGCCTCCCCAGCATCCGCGTGTCCACTAATGGCAATTTGATACGCTGGGTTTTTACTTAAAATCACGATCAGGTCGAAAAGCTTCTCCCGCTGGGCCTCCGTTAGTTTGGTCTGTCCTTTAGGAAACGTCAGGTCTTCAATTTTCCGGTTAATGACATAAGGCTTTTAGCCAGAGCCTTTAACGCCTGATCCAGCACCGGACGTGTGGAAGCACTTAGCACCGAAGCCCGGACGCGAGGACTTAACTGATACTTATTGCGATTTTGTTCAAAAAACTGACGCTGTCCGGTTGTATCCGTCAGGGATTTCCCCTGCACGTTTTCTTCCAGCATCTGAAACAACAACATGCCGTCGTGGTATTCCTGAATCAGATCTTTAAAATCTTGATTTTTAGCTTCCAGATGATCTTCTTCGTAGGCCAGATTTTTCTCTTCTACGTAAGCATTATAAAGCGTTTTCAGCAGGGCCTGAGGGTTCGCTCCGGGTTGAGGTTTCTGATTTCGCTGAGCATAATCAAAGAAATCACTTACCCGATACATGTCAGATCCAATGCGGAAAAGTAACTGCCCGTTGAGATTCTGATCATTCGTGGCCTGCCATTTTCCGTCTGCCAGCAAAGGCGTAGCTTTTTCCAGAGCGGCAGCTAATGCCGTTTTATTCTCCTCAAATTTATTTTCCTGCTTAATGCGGCGAAGTACCGCTGACTTGCTCACATTCGAACGCTCGTCTGACTGCACTTTCGTTCGTAAGTACCCTACCATTTCTTCGTAATCAAGTAGCGGAATCCGCTTTACCAGCTTCAATATATGCCAGCCATAAGGCGTCTGAAATGGGGCCGAATACGCTCCTTCTTTCTTTAAAGCAAACGCGGCTTCTTCAAATGGAGGTAACATTTTACCCGTTCCAAAGGGCTGCATTACTCCTCCAGCATTTTTTGTGCTGGCATCTTCCGAAAACTGTTTCACTACTGCATCAAACGGAACGCCGCGTTGCAGTTCGCCGTAAGCTTCCTCAATTTTTGTCTTGGCCGTCATTTTATCCGCATCCGTAGCATGCCCCGGTACACGAACAAACAGATGAGCTACCTGAATATTTCCCTGACTACTCCGACGGTCATTCACCCGAATCAGGTGGTAACCGAACTTGGTGCGGACGGGCATCGAAATTTCACCTTTCTTGGTAGTATAAGCAGCCGTTTCAAAGGGATAAACCATTTGCAAACCCGTAAACCAGCCTAAGGTTCCACCATTTTTAGCGGCGTAAGGATCTTTGGAAAACTGTTTGGCTAATTCTTCGAAAGGTTCTCCCTTGTTGATCCGATCACGGATGGAAAGAGCCTGGTTGTAAATGCGTAAGGTGTCTTCGGGTGAAGCATTAGGGGCTACTTCCAGCAGGATATGCGACGCATTGACTTCTTCTTTCAGCCTTTCGTACGCTTCTCTTACCAACGCCTCCGTTACTTTTTTATCCGTAATAAAGGACTGAGCCGACACTTTGCGATAGCCAGCTAATTCTTCTTTAAAGTCAGCGGTGGTATCAATTCCCCGACTTTCGCCCGCCAGTACTTTGAGTTTATAATTAATAAAAAGGGGAAGATATTCTCGAATTCCGGCGGATTCGGTTAGGCTGTCAGCTCCGACCGGGTTTTTCTTGTAATGATACATGAATTCACTCACCGTAACCTTTTTAGGGCCGATGGTAATCAAAACTGGATCATTGGATTGTTGAGCGAAAGCAGTAAAATCCTGAAAGCAAAAAACCAAAGCGATCCACCGAAGTGATTTATACATACCTGAGCAATTGGGGTTCATCCGAGCATAACCGAATTTCGGGCCAAATTATTGCTCAAAGATAGCGAAACTCCGCGTAGTGACCTATTTTTCTAAGTTAGGGAGGGGCCAGCCCCATCGGTAAAACCCTAGCGTGATTGCCGGGAAATCTGAAAATTCAACTGATATTCATAGCTGTCAAAGCGAGTATCAGCACTGAATTTCAGCGGAATAGTTTGCGTAGCTGTCATTTTCGCTACCTCTTCGTAGGTATACGTTCGGCTGAAAGACCCTAACAAATCGTCGGGATCAATTCGGTTGGAATTATTTAATACCAATCCCGCCGCCTGAAGCGATAACAGAAAATAACCCACCGGATTGGTCAGTTCGGTTACCTGTAATAAACTCGCTGCCGCTCCGGCGTAACCCGTATATTTTCGAATATCGGTAACCAGTTTCTGAGCTTTGCTGTAATCGTCAATTTCCATTAATACGACAGTGGCTACTACCCGACTCTTCGGCGGCACTTCAATGCTTAAACTCGGAAAAGCCGTAAACTGATCGCCTTTTTTAGTTCGCTGTACACCCCAGGCACCATTTTGGGTATTGATGAGATGGTTATTTTCATCGAGTACGCTCAGGGTATACGCCAACATGAGTTCATCCTGACGGGTAATTTTCTCCTGAATGGTAACTGCCTTCAAGGAAGTCGGCTGAAACTTCACCGCAACTGGTGAGCGTCGGCTCTGGTTTTTGCAGGCCGTCAGGCTTATCAGGAAAAACAGGAAATAAATAGGTCGGGACAACACAGGGTAAGTAGCTATTAGTTTTTAGAATGATAGTTAACGTTTTAAAAACTAACTATGTATGCTTAAATAACGATAAGAATTTTATTAAACCTCTTCAATGATAGACTGACCCGAGGAAGCATCGCCGGAAGTCCACTGCCAGGTTTCGTGCAAACGGATTTTTCCATTGTTCATAACTTCAGGCACGGAGTGACACTTTCCGGCTCGCAATTCACCTGTTTCGCTCAGATGATGATACACCATGTCAATGGCTCCTTCTTCAGTTACCTTCCCTATAATCGAACCACGAATGACGGAACCACCCGCATAATCGGCCCATACCTCTCCATTTTGCTGGTAATAGTTAAAAATGGTTTCATTATTTACTTCCCCATTTTCAGTATTAACGGCTGTTCGGAAACGCCGTCCATTGTAGTTAATCATAGGTTTTTAAAGTTTTGGTAATAAGTTAGGCTGGCATTCTTTCAGCATTCTCTATCCATAAGGCAGTGCTTTACATGGCAGAGGCAAGAAATGCCAGCGAAAAAGCTGGCATCGGTGTACTAGCTTTTCGCTGGCGTTTATTCGGTATCGTCTAAACCAAAGGTTCCTGCTGGCTTAGACAGTGGAAGCTTCCCTGCCCCCAAATGATTTCATTAGCCAACAAAGGAATCACTTTCTGCGTCGGAAATGCCTTTTCCAGAATATCAATCGCCATTTGATCATTAGGGTTATCAAACACCGGAACGATCACCCCTGCATTACAAATCAGGAAGTTGGCGTAACTGCCGGGCGTACGAAAATCATTGATATAAACGGGCTTGGGCATCGGTAACTCAATGATATTTAATTGTTTACCATTCAACAGACGCATTTCTTTAAGCATTTGAAGGTTCGTATTTAACACTTCAAAATTCTCATCATTCCGATCTGCTTCCACGCAAGCCACAACGGTATCTTTATTTACGAAACGAGTAGTATCATCAATGTGTCCGTCCGTATCATCACCGACAATGCCATCTTCTACCCATAATACCTGCTCCATGCCGTAATAATCGCACAGGTATTGCTCGATCTGGCCCTGAGTTAAATGGGGATTACGGTTAGGATTGAGTAAACAGGATTTGGAAGTTAATACCGTTCCCGCTCCGTTGAATTCAACCGATCCCCCCTCCATAATCACTCCTGGTGATACGTAAGGCAAATCCAGATAGGCCGCAATTTTAACAGGCAGAGCATCATCATCCGAATACGGTGGATACTTACCACCCCAGGCGTTATAGCCCCAGTTTACAATCTGGCGTTCTTTGGTTTCGGGGTTAATCAGAAAAGCTGGACCGTGGTCGCGGCACCAGGCATCGTTGGTAGGGTTAATCAGAAATTCAATCTGATTAAGATCAACGCCTGCCTCGGTTAACCAGCCGATAATTTGCGTTTTAAGGGCTTCGCTATTGGCATTAATGCAAACTTTTTCGCCCTGAGAAATAGCTTTAATAAATTGAATATACTGCGGACGCATACCGGCAAGTTTGTCTCCCTGCCAGGAGTGGTCGTTATGCGGGAAAGTCAGCCAGGTAGCCCGGTGCGGGTGCCACTCAGCAGGAAAGAAAAAACCTTGTTCTTTGGGTGTCATCAGTGTTACGATTGCTGTGGGAAGTTTGGTTGCAGCCCGGTATCAGAATCAGGCGGCAAAGATACGGGAGTTTTCGGTTTAGCGTTTTGAGTTAACCTCACTCCAAATTCAATTTTCAGGCTTAAACCTGGTTTTAATGAAAGCTTCTTACCAATCTCTCCGTATTTTTGCGGCATGATGAACGGTTCGGGTGATACGGCTTTTTTACAGCAACTCTTTTCGCAGGAGCAGCTTTTTCTGGTTTCTTCAGATATTTCAGTTCAGGAAACTACGCAGGAAGAAGTTAGTTCGGTAGAGAGGTGACACCTACGGTACCTTTTGTTGAGGAAATCATCGAAAAACCGGCAGAAGCCGAAACTTCGGCACCCGCAGTAGTAACGCCCCCTGTGGTTACTCCACCTGAACCAGTTACCCCACCTGTCAAGCCTGCTGAACCTAAGCCGATTCAACTTAGCCATCAGGTTTTACTATTGACAGAGAACCCTTCCTTGCAGGATTTAGACTTGCTCCAGAATATCCTTAAATCGGTCAATCTTTCACTGGATACCATTGACTTACTGGATCTTGCTCAGGTTTCCGTTTCAGAACATCAGAATCTTTTAAGTGGGAAAATGGTGCACCATGTATTAACCTTTGGCGTTCCCCTGAAGAAGATTGGTTTGCAGATTTTCCTGATGCCCTATCAGGTTCGAAATGTACAGGATATCAATTTCGTGATGGTCGATCACCTGAAAGACTTCCATGAAGATAAAGCCAAGAAAAAGGCTTTGTGGATGGTTCTGAAACAGTTATTTGGCGTTTAAGTCTGCCTTCTGCTCTTTTGCATTTCTAAGTTTTTTCGAACCTTACTCAACGGGAAAGGCGTTTTTTTCGTTTATATATCTAGTGTCACCGCTGTTCCATTAATCCTGCTTCATTTTCTACGAAACAATTCTACATTCTTCTGTGCTAATCATTGCCTTTTCCCTACCCCGTAACCGGATTGGATGGAAGAATCGATTGACCCATTTAAAACGTAGAAATCATGACACAACCACCCCTGAACAACCCCGATGATTCGCAAAATCAGGATTTTCATCGTGGCTATAGCAGTGGCTTAGAGCAAGTAAACCCGGATGCTTATGCAGATTTTGTAACCAATACCGTGAATGCGGATCGGTTACAAAACCAGATTGTTTCTTACCAACAGGAACTACGCGAAGTTGACAGCGAAATCCGGCAAACGCGTCAGGATCAACAGCAAGCTTTTGCTTCCCTTCAGCAGCATCTGGTAAAAATTGACGGAATTAACAAAGAAGTTGAAAGGCAAAGTAAACGTATTGCGGAAACCGAGCAGGACATTACTTCACTGGAAGAACGTTACCAGAAAGCCGCTCCCAAGTATTCGCTATTTGCGGGGATTCTGTATTTCGTCGCTGGTGTTTCATTCGTGGCGGGGGATTTAATTATCTCGCACGAAATTGTTGCCTACGCCCTCAACATTCGTAATCAGACCGAAGCCTGGTTTTTTGCCGTTGGTCTGGCGATGGTCTCGGTCTTATTAAAGCCCGTTTACGACCGTCTGATTGAAGGGCCTTATTTACAAAATCAGGAGAAAAGTCAGAAGTTGTACGCAGCTTTCAAAATTACATTGGCTGTCTTTTCAGTGCTTACCTTATTCATTCTGGGTTGGTTCCGTTACGAAGCGTACCGAACCGACAAAATGAAACAAGCTATTACTCAGAACATCAAGAACCTTCAGATTCAGCAGGCCGACCCTAACTCTGCTTCTGCCATTTTACAGGTAGAAAAACAGATGCAGCAGGTCGATGTACTGAATCAGGGCTTAGTCACGAGTCCGTTTGCATTGGCATCGTTCGTACTTTCGGGGGTGTTATTTGCGGTGGCAGGGGCCGTTTGCCTCGGGGTTTCTTTCCCCATCCTTCAGGGATTCTGGTTCCGATGGTTACAGGCCGGACCGCGACTGAAGCGGTTACGCAAACTTCGTCTCCAGAAATTAGGGGAATTAGCCACTATTGAAAATGGTCTTGCGGAGCATTTAATTCAGAAAGGAACCCTGGAAAACAAACTCCATTACCTCACTCCCATTACTGAACTAAACAACCGCCGCCAGGAATTGCGAGATCACATTCGTAGGTTGGAAGAAGATCAGAAAAATGCGGAAATCGGTCGCCGGGTGGCTTCGTTTAAAGATGGACTGGCGAAAGGCACTTCTAGTCGGGAGCATACGGAACCTGAAAAAGTTGAGCCTAAATTTATAGAACAGGGGCACGTATTACCCTCTTCCATTGACCGCCAAACCAGTGTAAATGGCGGTGGAATGAACGGTCATCATTAACTTGATTACTCATTCGTTCAATACAGGAAAAGGCCAGCGATTGCTGGCCTTTTCCTGTATCAGTACTGGGTGTAGTTATTTGCTAATCGTGTGGCTGCCTTGTTCGTAAGGGGTACCGAAACGATAGTTTGCTGCCTTGTACAATTCCTCTTCGGGCAGGGTCTTGAAGTATTCGTAGGTGCGTTTCAGCCCTTCTTCGCGACTGATCTGAGGCTCCCAACCCAAAATCTGCTGAGCACGGGTAATGTCCGGACGACGCTGCTTGGGATCATCCTGCGGCAAAGGCTTGAGAATCAACTGTTGTTTCGTTCCGGTTAGTTTGATGATTTCTTCACCGAATTGCTTGATCGTGATTTCGCCGGGGTTACCAATGTTCACGGGTTCGGCATAATCGCTCATGAGCAATCGGTAAATGCCTTCGATGAGATCATCTACGTAACAGAAAGAACGCGTTTGCGAACCATCACCGAATACCGTTAAATCTTCGCCACGCAGAGCCTGACCAATGAAAGCAGGTAATACACGACCGTCGTTTAGACGCATTCGGGGACCGTAGGTATTAAAGATGCGAACAATGCGAGTCTCTACGCCGTGGTAACGGTGGTAGGCCATCGTGATCGCTTCCTGAAAACGTTTTGCTTCATCATACACCCCACGAGGACCAATAGGGTTTACGTGACCCCAGTAATCTTCCGTTTGCGGGTGAACTAGCGGATCGCCGTACACTTCCGAAGTGGATGCCACCAGAATCCGGGCTCCTTTGGCTTTAGCCAAACCCAGACAGTTATGCGTGCCGAGTGATCCTACTTTCAAGGTCTGGATCGGAATCTTGAGGTAGTCAATTGGACTAGCTGGACTGGCAAAGTGCAGGATGTAATCCAGTTCACCCGAAACATCAATGTAGTTGGATACATCGTGGTGAATAAATTCGAATTGGGGCAACGAACGGAGGTGTTCAATATTTTTGAGATCACCCGTGACCAGATTGTCCATCCCGATAACGTAGTACCCTTCTTTAATGAAGCGATCACTTAAGTGAGAGCCCAAAAAACCGGCGGCTCCGGTGATTAACACACGTTTCATAAGTTTCTAAAAGAAAAGAATTGAAGCGGAAAGATACTGGGTTCTTTCCGCTTCTAGGTAGGTATTAATTAATTTTCTGACGACCAATGGAGAAGTAAGTATAGCCTCTCTCTTTCATGTCTTCGAGTTCATAGACGTTACGTCCATCGAAGATCACCTTGTTCTTCAACCTCGCTTCGAGCTTCTCAAAATCCGGCGTTCTAAACTGAGGCCACTCCGTCATAATCATCAACGCATCGGCATCCACCACCGCCGAATAGGCATCTTTGGTGAAGGTCACCTTCGAGCCCAGATCCGCTAGATTCGCTACGTTCTCCATCGCCTCGGGATCATACGCCTTCACGTGAGCCCCCGCCGCCAGCAGTTCTCGAATGTTATACAAGGCCGGAGCTTCCCGGATGTCGTCGGTGTACGGTTTGAAGGCCAATCCCCATACGGCAATCGTCTTGCCCTTGACGTCTCCGCCAAAGTACTCCAGCACCGAGGGCAACAACCGCGTCTTCTGCTCTTCGTTGACTTTCATCACCGAATCCAGAATCTGGAAGTCGTAGTCGTGCTCGCTACTCGTCTTGGAAAGAGCCTGCACGTCTTTGGGGAAGCACGAGCCTCCGTAGCCAATCCCGGCAAACAAAAAGCGTTTGCCAATCCGGCTGTCGGTACCAATGCCCCGGCGAATGTCATCGACATTGGCTCCCACTTTCTCGCAGAGGTTGGCAATCTCGTTCATGAAGGTAATCTTGACCGCTAAAAAGGCATTGGCGGCGTACTTGGTCATCTCCGCTGAACGCTCGTCCATGAAGATAATGGGGTTGCCCTGACGCACCAGCGGGGCATACAGCCGGTTCATAGACGCTTTGGCTTTCTCCGAAGTCGTTCCAATCACCACGCGGTCGGGCTTCATGAAGTCTTCCACGGCTACGCCTTCGCGAAGGAATTCAGGGTTAGAGATCACATCGAACTCCACGCTAGCTTTTTCAGCGATAGCGGCTCTTACTTTCTCAGCCGTTCCCACGGGAACGGTCGATTTGTCGATGATGACGGTATATTGTTTGAGCAAAGGGCCCAGGTCTTTGGCTACGCCCAGGATATACTTAAGATCGGCCGAGCCGTCTTCGCCGGGAGGCGTGGGTAGAGCCAGAAAGATCACTTCGGCTCCTTCAATGCCTTCGGCTAACGAAGTCGTGAAGGAGAGGCGGCCTTCAGCGGTGTTACGTAAGAATAACTCTTCCAGACCGGGTTCGTAGATGGGGATGATCCCACTTTTCATCTTCTCGACTTTGCGGGCATCGATGTCCACGCAAACTACCTGGTTTCCTGTTTCGGCAAAGCACGTGCCCGTGACTAATCCCACGTATCCGGTCCCTACTACGGCTAATTTCATACTATTGACAGTGTGTTGAAATAGTTATAATGATATTGACTTGACGGAATAATATCTATAAAAAATAAGACTCACAAAAATATATTTTTTCAGATAAAGCCTAAGACTACACTGGAAAATTGACTATACGGTTACTGGAATGTTTATTTTTTTATATTCATTATGTAAATTATTAAAAATCAATCTTAATCTCTTTGCTCATGTATACGTCATTTTTACTAAACTGACATAAATCAAGAATTGTTTAGGGGGTTATCCCTTTGAATTGCTGATTTTCAGTAGCGTCATTTCTGTTGTCTGCACGTTTTATATTCTGTTCCTGCACCCTAAACTTAACTAGCTCATTCCTAGTTATTAACCCGTAAAATCATCCCACAAAACAGGAAAAACAGGTTTAGGGTTTTATCTTGCTCAAAAAATTGCCTGTCTCGTGACGAACGAAGAAATAGTTGAAATTTTCGAACTGACTACTAAGCTACTGGAGCTTCACGGTGAAAACGAGTTTAAAATTCGTAACTACCAGAATGCCGCTTTTAATCTCGATAAAACTAACGTTGACCTGCTTACTGCCCCCATCGAAGAGCTTTCGATGATTCCCGGGGTAGTGAAAAGTATGGCTGCGAAAATCGATGAAATCCGTACGACGGGTTCTTTAAAAGATCTCAATGATTTATTAGCTAACACGCCCGAAGGTATTCTGGACATGTTCAGAATCAAGGGAATTGGACCGAAGAAAATTCGTACCATCTGGAAAGAGCTGGGCATTACTGATACGCAGCAGCTATTATTGGCTTGTGAGAACGGAGATATTGCCAAACTGAAGGGTTTCGGCGAAAAGACGCAGGAAACGATTCATACGAATCTGCTCTTCCTACAATCCAATTCCTCTAAACTTCGCATGGACGCGGCTCTGGTTTTAGCTGAAGTATTGTTTGATGCTTTAGAGAAAAAGTATAAAGTTGAAATTACCGGAGAGGTCCGCCGCAAGCTGGAAATTGTTGAGCTGATTCAACTGGTGGTTTCCGCAGAAAAACCAGCAGAAGTGCAGTCGTTTCTGAATACGCTGGAGTTTCTTACGCCCGATGAGAAGGCCTCTACCCCGTTCATCTGGCGAGGCCGTTTTCTGGACCGGACGATTCCGGTAGAAGTGCGAATCGTTAAACCTCAGCAATTTGTTAATCAGGTTTTTGTGCATTCCTCGGATGAAAAACATTTGATTCAACCCGTTGGCACGACTACACTTCTAAAAACGGCCTTGCTGGAACCTCACGATTCCGAAGAAGCGATTTATACGAAACTGGGCATGCCCTATCTATCGCCGGAGTTACGCAATGGCGAGCTGGAATTTGACCCTGCTTTTCAAAGCAAAAACCTCATCACCTGGGATGCCCTGAAAGGTACCGTTCACAACCACTCAACCTGGTCGGATGGAAAACATACCTTAGAGCAAATGGCTCGGGCGGCGGCGGAGTTAGGCTTGCAGTACTTAGGCATTGCCGATCACTCCAAGTCAGCAACGTATGCCAATGGGTTGAACGAGGAGCGGGTTTATCAACAACATCAGCAGGTGGATGATCTCAACGCCCAGTTCCAAAAAGAGGGACTGAATTTCACCATTTTTAAAGGAATTGAATCCGATATTCTGGGAGATGGTTCGCTGGATTACTCGTCGGAAGTGCTGAAGACCTTCGATTTTGTGGTGGCATCGGTTCACTCCAATCTGAAAATGACGGAAGAACGGGCCATGCAGCGGCTCATTACCGCCATCGAAAACCCATATACCACTATTATTGGACACCCAACGGGTCGGTTGTTACTTTCTCGCCCCGGTTACCCCGTAGATCACAAAAAGTTAATAGACGCATGTGCGGCGAATGGTGTTATTTTGGAACTCAATGCGAGTCCTTACCGACTGGACGTGGATTGGCGGTGGATTCCTTATGCTCTGGAAAAAGGCGTGTTAGTATCCATTAACCCTGATGCTCACCACATTGACGGCTATATGGACATGCATTATGGTGTGGCCGTAGCCCGCAAAGGTGGACTAACGCAGGAAATGACCTTTAATGCTTTAGGAAAAGAAGAAGTCCAGACGTATTTCACGAAACGCAAAATCGGATAAATCCGCACGGAAAACCGGAACCAAAATCAGTACTATACGTTATTTCTGAAGCGGTCGTACAGGGCAAACCAGATCGTCCAACCCAGCTATAACGATTGAATCTGTTCAAGAAAAATGAATAAAAAAGTAAATGTAGGCCTGGTGCAGATGGCTAACTCTGCCGATGTGGAGGCCAATATTCAGAAGGCCGAAGCTGGCATTCGCGAAGCTGCTTCCAAAGGTGCTCAGATCGTATGTTTGCAGGAGCTTTTTACTTCGCTGTATTTTTGTGACGTTGAAGATCACCACAATTTCTCGCTGGCAGAAGCCATTCCCGGTCCAACCACCGACCGTATGAGCAAGCTGGCGGCTGAACTGGGCGTAGTTATTGTCGCGTCTCTGTTTGAAAAACGGGCCGCTGGTTTATACCATAACACAACCGCTGTTTTAGATGCGGACGGTACCTATCTGGGCAAATACCGTAAAATGCATATTCCCGATGATCCGGGTTATTACGAGAAGTTTTACTTCACCCCCGGCGATTTAGGTTATAAAGTTTTTGATACCAAATTTGCTAAAATCGGCGTGCTCATCTGCTGGGATCAATGGTATCCCGAAGCATCCCGCATTACGGCTCTGATGGGTGCAGATATCCTGTTTTACCCCACCGCTATTGGCTGGGATGTAAACGAAACCGACCCTCAGGTTAATAAAGAGCAATACGAAGCCTGGCAAACCATTCAGCGGAGTCACGCGGTGGCGAACGGTGTTTACGTAGTCGCAGTGAACCGCGTGGGCCGAGAAGCGGATCAGGAATTCTGGGGCGGTAGCTTTGTTGCCAAACCCCACGGAGGTTTGTTATACCTCGCTCCACACGATCAGGAAACCGTTCACGTACAGGAACTTGACCTGGAAGTGGCTGATCGGATTCGAACGACGTGGCCCTATTTCCGCGACCGGCGAATTGATTCGTATCAGCCCATTACCAAACGATTCATCGACGAATAACTTGTTAGAGGCGGAATGATGGATTCCGCCTCTTTTTTTATACTTTCTTTCCTCCTATCGTGAAAAATTCTTTTGTCGCCACAGGTTTATTGTTTGCGGCTTTGTGGTCATCCGCCTCCGTAGCGGCCAAGTTTGGTCTGCAATCGGCAGAACCCATGGTTCTGTTTGATATCCGTTATTTCGGGGCTGGATTTTTCTTGTTGATTTACGCATTAGCCTTTGAAAAACAGCGAATGCCTCAGGGTAAGGAATGGCTACAGTTGCTCCTATTTGCCGTTCTTAATACCGTTATTTATCTGGGTTTATTCGTATTTGCAATGAAACAGGTGGCCGCTGGTATTGGCAGCTTGGCTATTGCAATTAACCCTTTATTAATCAGCATTATATCTGCATTTTATACGGGTAAAAGCGTTCGCTCAAAAGCATGGATTGCTATTGTTTTGGGCATGGCTGGCGTTGCAATCGCGACGTATCCTTTACTTCAAAATAGCTTTGCTACACCGCAAGGGTTATTACTGCTTTTTCTGAGTATGCTCTCCTATTCAGTAGCTACGATTTACTTTTCTGAAATCGACTGGAAGTTATCCCGAAGTAGCATCAACGGCTGGCAGGCCCTGATTTCAGGGGTGATTTGTCTTCCTCTGATTTATTTTTTTCACGAAAAAGAAAGCCATTACGATAACCGCTTTTGGGCTACCGAAGTGTGGTTAATTATTTTCGTTTCCGTTGCGGCGGTTCAGCTTTGGCTGAAGTTGCTGAAAGATGATGCCGTTCGGGCTTCCCTATTTCTTTTCCTCTGTCCCGTTTTTGGTTTTGCTTACGCCACGTTTTTACTCGGCGAACCTTTTACCCTGTATACTGCCGCCGGAACGGTTCTGGTTTTGATTGGTCTCTGGATTGGGCAACGATCGGGTAAGTAATCTTTTGCTTAGGGTTGAATATAGGTTAGTCGTAGGCTAACCCTATATGAAATGCGGGGAATACCAGGATAGGACCTTCCTTTCGAATTTTTCCCGGATTATGATCCGGGTCCATCCAAACCGGGGCTATTCATGTTTAACCCCTCTGGGGTTTTGTCTGTCAATTTTCTTACTTCTTCTTTATCCTCGCTCTTTTGGATTTTTAGTCCAAAATAAAATTTTGAGGTAAGATGAAGTAGACCTTACGTTGGTCTTTCCTTGGATTCAAGCAGGCTATGGGCGGATTTATGTTGATAATTAAATCTGTCAGCCAGAACGAAGCGAAGGAACCTACGAAGGCTACGAACTTAACTAGGCTTGTCACTCGTCCTAATGCCAGGAAAGGTCTCTCTCTTCGTTCGAGATGACAGTCTTTAGGGATAAAGGGGAGACAAGTAATCTTTTCTTCATAACCCCGCTGAGGTTTTATTTTGTTGATTTCGTTAACTCTTTGCTTTTTCGGATTTGCCAGCCGAAAGGAATCTGTCAAAGGATTTATCATCGACCCTAGCTCATCCACCAAAAATAAATTTTCCCTTTTCTATTGACTTATTGAATCAGGTTTTATTTACTTTGCAATACAAAGTACTTCGATTTATGACCCAAGAAGAAGGACCCTTACGCGACTTGTCTGAAATCCGTCAAATGATGGAGCGTTCCTCCCGGTTTTTATCCCTAAGCGGATTATCTGGAGTTTTTGCTGGAACTGTAGCTCTACTCGGAGCCGCCGCCGCCTGGAAATTCCTGGAAGGTACCGATTCTATCGTTGGTCAGGCTTTTGTATCCAAGCCTTATGGATTTTATCAGTTCTTCGTGGTCAATTTTGGTGGGGTCATGTTACTTTCCATTGTCGGCGGACTTTACTTTACCAACCGTCGGGCCCGCCAGCGGGGTTGGAAACTCTGGGATGCCACTTCCAAACGATTACTGATTAATATGGCCATTCCTCTGGGTACAGGTGCCTTTTTCTGCTATTTTTTACTGTTCCGTGCACCGGAATTAATAGCCGCTTGTACACTTATTTTTTATGGAATGGCACTCATTAATGCCAGCAAATACACCCATAGCGACGTAAGAAATTTAGGATTATGTGAATTAATCCTGGGAATTTGCTGCGGTTGGTTTGCCTCGACGGGCACTAGCCTGTTATTTTGGGCCCTGGGTTTTGGCGTCCTCCACATCCTGTACGGTATTATCATGTATCGTAAATACGGGGCATAAGCAGACTTTTGGGGTCTGATTTCTATGAAAAGTTTTATTGATCAGTTAAATAAAGCATTTGAGAATCGGGTACGGCTGGGCATTATGTCCGTGCTGATGGTGAACGATTGGGTAGAGTTTAATACGCTGAAAGAAACACTTCAGCAAACCGATGGTAACCTCGCCAGCCACCTGATGGCTCTGGAAAAAGTACAATACGTTGCTATTCGAAAAGGATTTATCGGTCGTAAACCCAATACGTCCTATCAGGCTACCGAAACGGGCCGCCAGGCCTTTCAGGAACACCTCAACGCCCTGGAATCACTTTTAAAATCAGTGCCGACCAAGTCTTAATTTTTTTTAGCCTTTAACTTTGTAATTCAAAGTACTTTTTAACATGAAATACGGATTCTTTCTTCTGCTCGCCGCTATTATTCTACAGAACTATCTGTTTTACAACCAAAATTTTGGGATTAATTTTCTGGCACTCAACGTCTTGGTGCTAACCCTTTTACTCGTTCGGAACCGTGATTATTTAAAGCAAATAAATACCCAGTTAGCCAGTCTGGGATCTGTTCTTTGTGGAATGACTATAGCTTTCTACGGCGGCGATACTTCCATTTTTCTCTATATTTTTTCAATTCTGTTATTGATTGGCTACAATTCTATTGCTCAGTTATCCCCTTACGTTTCTGCGTTCAATGGTTTCGTTAGCTTCATTGGGATAGCCTCGTTTAATGCCGGGGCAAACTTGTTAACCAAGGCCGATACGCCAACGAATCAACGACGCTTTTCCAAACAGATTCAATTATTACTTCCTCCACTCGCCATTACCCTGTGTTTTTATGGACTCTATTATTGGGCTAATCCTAATTTTTCTTTTCTCTCAACCACTTACACCCTGGACGCAGGTTACCTCTTTTTATTTCTCGTAGGATTAACCTGGATACCAGCCTTAATCTTCCCTTACTCTCCTAACGCTTTTACTGAAAGTGATTTAAGTAGACCTAATACATTAAAACGAATTCGTACCCGATTCAAAGGCCATTTATTGCAATTAAAATGGGAATATCGTCAGGGAGTTATTATGCTGGTTATGTTGAATAGTTTGCTGGCTATCTTTTTAGTGGTCGAACTTCAATCTCTTTATTCAGGCTCCAAAGCTCAATCGGCATACGAGTTGTCCCAATCCGTTCATGACGGAATCAATGTCCTAATTATCAGTATCTTATTAGCTATTACTCTAATCTTATTCTATTTCCGTAAAAACCTGAATTTCTTTCCCAATAATCAAACCTTAGTAAAACAGGCTTATACGTGGATTGGACTAAACATTTTATTACTTGCAGTTACTACCCATACCAATTCGTTATATGTTCAAAATTATGGGCTAACATACAAGCGAATAGGCGTTTACCTCTGGCTGCTTTTAACAGGATTGGGATTATTCACTACACTTTTAAAAATTCACCAAAAGAAGACCAATGCCTATCTATTTCGTGTGAATAGCTGGATTACTTACTTTGTTTTTATTCTCATGGTAGCGATGCCCTGGGCTAAGATTATTACTCACTATAATTTAAACTACTCCCGTAGTCTTGACCTAAGCTACCTATTCAGTCTTCACCACTCTAATCTTCCTCAATTACAGGCCTACAGCGAAACGCATCCAGGTCTTGAGGATAAATTAAGTTTCGCTGTTGAATCTTTTCAAAAGCGGTATGAACGATACCCGGATGCCTGGCAATCTTGGAATTATAGTGACTGGAAACTCTATCAACACCTCACCTCCCACCCTTTAAAAAAATAATTCAACCTTCAACCTTTCGCTTATGCAACTCATTCACACCCGCACTTTACAGATTGGCAGCCTCTCGGCTTTATCTGTTCTTTCGGCTACGTTTCTAGCCATTCGGTTTGGCATTACCCATGGCGGCTGGTATGTCATGATTAACTGGAATCTGTTCCTGGCCTGGATGCCACTTTTTCTTTCGCTCTGGTTTGAACGCATTACCCTGAACGAACCCGGCTCAAAACTTAAACTGGCCTCTGTAGGCATACTTTGGCTGCTATTTTTTCCGAATGCTCCTTATGTTATTACGGATTTTATTCACATTCAGCATTCCAGCGGCATTCCAGCCTGGCACGATGCCTTGATGATTTTTAGTTACGCTATGACTAGCCTGATCTGCGGGTTATTATCCTTCCACTGGATGCGGCAAAATCTGATGCGAATCATCCCGAAATGGTCTGAATACGTGATGCTTGCCGTATTGCCTTTAAGTGGCTTCGGCATTTACCTTGGTCGGGTCAAACGGCTCAATAGCTGGCACCCGTTTACGAAACCGGGCTTACTCATCCAACAGATCCTGGAGAGTCTGGTCAACAAACAGGCGATCCTGATGACGCTTGAATTTTCGGTAATGATTGGCATTTCTTACCTCGTCCTCCTAAGTTTGATGCAAAAAGAAAGCGTTTGATCGCGTTTAAGGTTGTCTGAGAGTATCCATGATCAAACCTTTTCTGACTTCCTCAAACCGCGTCAAGCTATTTTTAAACCATTTGCAAACCCAGCGTCATGCCCATTGACATTCCCAAGTTTTTTCGAAGTGTTCGCTATGCCCTCAAGGGTTTGAAAGTCATGGTTTATTCGGAAAACAACGCCCGGATTCACCTGCTGGCTACACTGGTAGTGGTGTGTATGGGTTTTTACCTGAACATTACAAAAAAAGACTGGGTAAACCTGCTGATCTGCATTGTACTGGTTTGGGTAACAGAGGCGATCAATACGGCTTTTGAAAAAACCGTGGATATGGTTTCGCCTGAATACCGAAAGATTGCCGGCGAAATCAAAGATCTGGCTGCGGGAGCGGTACTAATTACGGCCATTTTCTCCGTCATTGTCGGGATTATGATTTTTAAGGAATACGTTCCCTGGGAGGACTGGGCCTATCAGTTAGGCATTCCCCTGCCCCAAGACGACGAACCTGCCTATTAACTAACAGATCATTACATTCCACCTACCTAACTATCCTTTATTTTACTCTTAAGTACTGATTTTCAGAATACCCTTCCCCCATTATTTCATGCAAAGGAATGAGCATAACCCTTGTTCACTCCGTTCCTTTCCAGTAAATTCGCTCATACCTCGGTCTGCCCTACGACCGGGGTATGAATGCTTTGTAATGACCCTAATTTTCGCCGCTATGAAACGTCTTTTATTGGTTATTTTTTGCCTGTACGCCAGTTCGGTCTGGGCTCAGATGCTGCCTTCTAAACGGCTGGAAATTCTGCGGGATGATAAAATTACGGACGATTTTGAAGTGCTGCCCCTGGGAAGTCAGGGCGTTTTGGTTACTAAAATTCTTGATAACCCCTCTCGGGGCATCAACCATACCTATCAGTTTAGTCGCTACGATTCAACACTGGCTTTACGCTGGGAAAGCGAGTTTAAACTGAAGCCACCGTACAAAGCCTTACTTTCTTACCACACACCCGAACATTTATTCTGGCTCTGTGGCGACCCAGATTCTGATAAAATCCAAATCTGGAAAACCAGCCTTGACACGGGCGAAATGGAAGTAATTGAAGGGGAAGTACCGGCCATTGACATTGTTTCGAAATTTAAAATTCTGGGTAATAAAGCCTTTTTGGGAGGTACTTATAATGACCGTCCGGTAGTGGTTTCTTTCAGTTTTTTTGATAAAACCTCACAGGCTCTCCCCGAATTATTTGACTTTCATTTAACCATCAATGACCTGGACGTGGATGAAAAAGGAAATAAAATTCACGTTTTCAGTAAGTACAATCGTCGCGGGAAATGCCTGCTTCAGATGTACACGTATGCTTATGACGGGCATTTGTTAAGCAAAACAACCCTCAATGACGAGTCCGACCGAAGTCTGATTACGGCTAAAATTGTTCATCTGGAAAATGGGGAGTCCTTGCTGGTAGGCAACTATTCACTCAACTGCTCGGATTATTCGCAGGGCTTATACCTCACCAAAGTAACCGATCAGCCACAGAACAAGATTCAGTACGTTCCCTTTTCGGATTTACAGAATTTCTTCAATTACCTGAAACCCAGTCGACAGGAACGGATGCGAAATAAAATCGCAGCCCAAAAGAAACTGGGCAAGGACCTGAAATTCCATTACCTGCTTCATATTCAGGATCTGATTTCCACGGAGGAGGGTTATCTGATGGTGGCGGAAGCGTACTTTCCCCAAACCAAAACCAGCAGTTCTTTTACCCCAACGGCTGTTACCAATCGCCGCCTTCAAAATAGTTATGAATCGTTCCGTTACACCCACGCTTTGGTTTGCGGCCTGAATCGTTCGGGTGAACTCGTATGGGATAACTCGATGGAATTAAAGGATTTGACCTCCGATTTGTTGAGTCCACAAGTGCAACTTAGTACGCTCAGTTCCAACACGCTTTGTTTGAGTTATACGTATGAATCCAAAGTCAGGGCTCTTCAGATTCAGAAAGATAAAACGCTAGGCAAGATTGAAGAATACGAGTTATTACCCGCTGAACTTAACAAATCAATCGATCGTGACCCATACCCTTCCCTGATTTCCTGGTATGGTCCATATTACCTGAGTTGGGGGTTTCGAAAGTACCCTCCCACCGCTAACCAATCTCCGAAAGAAGCCTTTTTTCTCTATAAACTGGAGCATCCGGTTCATTAGTACAGTTTTCCATTAGCTGTTTTTCGTTTTCAAGCAAGAACGCTACATTTAAACCCTCCGGGGTATTGTTTTCTTTTCAAACTACGCTCTTTCGGATTTGTAATCCGAAAGCCGTCTGTAAGGGATTTATAATCCCTAAAGCAACGCTAACCGTCTCTTACCCAGATGCGACCATAGAATGATCGCGTGTTGTTGGGGATTGTAAACTCCAAAACTCCGTCATGGTTGGTGCCTTCACCAACTACCAGGCTTTTAGTAATGGCTGGTGAGGACACCAGCCAAGGCGGAAGACTAGCGTATGAGCCCGTCCAACGTTTACCCCGGGTTTTACCCGGGGCTACCCATATTCAACCCCTCCGGGGTTAAGGTCTCCATTTCCAAACCTCTTCCCATCCACCATGGTTGGTGTCCTCACCAACCACTAGGCTTCCTATTAATGGCTGGTGAAGACACTAGTCAAGGCGGGAGATTGGCGTATGGGCCCCTCCAACGTTTATCCCGGGTCCATCCATTAAGTAATCTCATAAGAAACCCCGGATTGTCATCCGGGGCTATCCAGGTTAAACCCCTACGGGGTTAGGGTCTCGATATCCAAACGTCTTGTCTACCTTTACGAGTTTTCTCTTCCCAAACTGAAAACTGAAAACTGAAAACTGAAAACTGAAAACTGAAAACTGAAAACTGAAAACTGAAAACTGAAAACTCAAAACTCAAAACTCAAAACTCAAAACTCAAAACCGCAGCGGCGGCCGCTCAAAACTCAAAAAGAGAGGTTACTTTTGTACTATGAATATCAAAATGCCCTTGCAGGCTTTGCGAAACGGAAGCTTGGTGCTTCATCCTACCGATACCGTATGGGGACTGAGCGGAGATGCCACTCGACCGGAAACGGTGGAGTTACTTCGCAAAACCTGTCAAATTCCCCCTCAGCAGGGACTTATTATCTTGCTGTGGGACACCTCCATGCTGGATCGTTACGTCGCGAAAGTGCCCGATCTGGCTTTTGATCTGATCGAATACGCCGAAGATCCGTTAACTGTAGTCTTTCCTCAGGGAAAAAATGTGGCCGAAAATCTGCTGGCTCCCGACAGAAGCATTGCCATTCGCGTTGTGAAATCGGGTCCTTGCCTTGATCTGGTAAAAAGTTTCGGCAAACCTCTCGTTTCTACAATTGCCGCAATTTCAGGTCAGCCCATTCCTAAGAAAAGTGAAGATATTGCTCCTGACATCCGCCAGGCGGCTCAGGAAATAATTCCAGCTCCGGCAGGCTGGACTTCCGGCAAACCTTCCCGCATCGTTCGACTGGGCGTGGGTGGTGAATTTGAATTTATCCGTAAATAATATAGTATCAGGTTCTCGCATAGATCTTTTGCGAGCCCAATGATCACCGATCCGGCTTTTCGCCATGAATGAATTAATTAAAAATCATCCTGTATTTCAGATCGTTGCCCGCTCTGCGGAGCAACTGAACCTGCCAACCTATGTCATTGGCGGCTACGTACGGGATTTGTTACTGAATCGACCTTCCAAGGATATTGATATTGTTTGCGTAGGAAGTGGCATCGCTCTAGCTGAGCAAGTGGCCAGAAACTCGGGCGATAAACAGGCTTCTCTGGCCGTTTTCAAAAATTTCGGCACGGCCCAGGTAAAGTTTGATGGCTGGGAAGTAGAATTTGTCGGAGCTCGTAAAGAATCCTATCGCTCCGACTCCCGCAAACCCATTGTAGAAGACGGAACGCTGGAAGATGACCAGAATCGTCGTGATTTCACCATCAATGCATTAGCCATTTCTCTGAATAAAGCAGACTTTGGCACCCTGATTGATCCTTTTGACGGCCAGGCCGATTTACGCCGGAAAGTCATTCGGACACCGCTTAATCCAGATATTACTTTTTCCGATGACCCCCTTCGCATGCTGCGGGCCATTCGGTTTGCTACCCAGCTCGGTTTTGATATTGACCCGGATTCGTTTGATGGATTAATTCGGACGAAAGACCGTATTGAAATCATTTCTCAGGAACGTATTACGGACGAACTCAACAAGATTATCCGAACACAAACGCCTTCGTATGGATTTAAGTTACTGGAAATCTCGGGTTTACTCGAAATCATTTTCCCTGATTTTGTGGCCCTGAAAGGTGCCGAACAAATTGATGGCAAAGGACATAAAGACAATTTTTACCACACACTTCAGGTATTAGATAACGTCTGCCGAATGAGTGACGACCTGTGGTTACGCTGGGCGGCCATCCTGCACGACATTGCCAAACCCGCAACCAAGCGTTTTCATCCCAAAATTGGCTGGACTTTCCACGGTCACGAAGAGATGGGTGCCCGCATGGTTCCTACCATTTTCCGTAAGTTCCGGTTGCCCTTGGGTGAAGAAATGAGGAAAGTGAAAAAACTGGTTCGCCTGCACTTACGCCCCATTGCTCTGGCCAAAGATGATATCACAGATTCGGCATTGAGGAGAGTTATGGTGGAAGCTGGCGAGGATCTGGACGATCTGATGAAGCTTTGCCGGGCTGATATTACTTCTAAAGACGGAAACCGGGTGAAACGTTATCTCGCCAATTTTGATAAGGTGGAAGCTCTGATGAAAGAAGTTGAAGAACGCGATCAGCTCCGTAATTTTCAGCCCATCGTTACCGGAGAAATGATTATGGAAGTATTCGGGCTGCAACCTTCCAGAGAAGTAGGTACGCTGAAAACCATCATTCGTGAAGCCATTCTGGAGGGAACGCTACCGAACAAATGGGAATACGCCTATCCGTTTTTACTGAAAGCCGGAGCTGACATGGGGTTATCCCCGGTTAAAGAATTAACCCCTCCCCTCCAAGACCAAGTACCTTGATTATGCGTTAGTTTTATAATCAGTTTTCAGTTGACAGTTTTCTGTTTTCAGTTGGGATATTGTGCCCCCCTATTTGAGCTATCATTGATGTACTCAGCTAAATCATTTTTTTCACTGAAAACTGAAAATTGCAAACTGAAAACTGTAAAAATTTTCTTCCTTTAGAATGCTGCGTTGGCTGGTGATTTTTTTCTTCTGTGCATCCACTCTGGTTACGGCTCAAACCCGGACGGATTCGTTGCGTAAGATGAATAATCTGGCTGCTGAGCTTGCCAAACGTGGTCGTTATGACCGGGCCTGGCCTTTGCTCAATGGGGCACTGAAGGTAGAAAACCGCGATACGCTTCGCTATAATCTGGCTCTGGTGGAATTAGCCCAGGGGCATTCCGCCCAGGCACTTCAGTTACTTAATCAACCGTTGCCTTTTCCCAATGCGGGTTTACAGAAGGGTCTGGCAGCCAGTCAGATGGGTAAATACTCGGAGGCTTTGAATTATTTTCGAACGACTCCTTCCACTCCTGAAAATTCAGACGTTCTCTTTTACAACCAGGCGATTGCTCTCTGGAAATCCGCTCCTACGAATACCAATACGTATCCGCACATTGAGCGTTACCTGGAACAATCAGTTAATACCAATCCGCAATCCCGAATTGCGATGGGGCAGCTCATGGCGGCTCAAAATCGATGGGATGAAGCCGTGCGGAATTTTCAGCAAGCTCGTCAGGAAGGAGCTGATTTACAGGTATTATTACGTTTGGGGCACGCTCATCTGGCCCTGAAACAATCCGACGAAGCCATTAAAGCTTTTCAGGAATACCTCGATGCCGGTGGCCGCGAAGGGTATCTGGCTCACCTTGGCATGGCTTACACTCATTACCGAATGGGCGATTATACGCTGGCCGGAGAAGCCTTTCATCGCGTCTTACGCATTCGTCCCACCTCCCCAGAAGCTGCCACCGGAATCGGAAATATTCTCATCGGCCAGCATCAGGATAAGCAGGCTTTGGCTCAATACCAGCGAGCCGTTTCACTGGATTCTACGTACATGCCCGCTCGCCTAGGTCGGGCTATGGCCTATTACCGGTTAGGTCGATACGCTGAAGCCTGGAAAGATTTCACGGCCAGCGTTCATATCATTAATCCCGACAATCCTGACTACGCTGATTTTTATATATGTCGCGGATTTACGCTAGTTCGGTTAAAACGCTATAGACAGGCCATTCCCGAATTTGAAAATGCCTTAAAAAACAAGCCTAATGCCACCGCCGTGTATGCGGGTTTAAGCGAAGCCTACCGAGGCGTGGGTGACTTTCAGTTGGCTCATCGCAACGTAAACGAAGCCCTGAAACGCGAGCCTAATCACGCAGGGTTATTAACCAATCGGGGAAATTTTCAGATGAACATCGAACAGTTTGACGATGCTTCAAAAGATTACCAGCAAGCCATCAAACTTGAACCCAATAACCTTAATGCCCATAACGGCGTGGCTATTACGGATTTGCAAAGCGACCGAATTCCTGAAGCTTTGGTACGTTACGATAGTTTAGTACTGAAGCATTCCCGCGAACCGATGTTATTAAACAACCGCGGTATTACCCTGTCGTATCGGGGTTTGCAACTGGAACAGGAAAAGAAAGATAATGAGGCCAAAGGCTCCTATAAAAAATCACTGGCTGATTTTCAACGGGCCATGTCGATTGATACGGCGGGCGGTTACTACCGAAACAACGCCGGGAATGTGTATAAAATCCTGAACGAAAAGGAAAAGGCCATTGAGAATTATAACGGGTATCTGAGTAAAACCGCGATTAATAACCTCGGTGTTTTATACGCCGGAACCAAACAGAAAAAGTATTCGCATTATTACATCACGACGGCGTTACAACTGGATTCTACTAACTTTTCATTTCTCTATAATCGAGCTAAATTATACCGTTCCGAGTTCCCGGACTCGTTGCGGACGCGTGGAAAATATTTACGGGCCGAATCCTTTATTTCTCCCAATGCCATCGCCCGAAAATATAGCAAAGACGGTTACATTACGGTTTATCTCTTTGACTATCAATACGAAACATACGAGTACAAAGGACAACCGACCTTTCCTATTAAAGCCGATGCCGGAAAACCCACAGAATTTCAGAGTTACTTCGATTTTCAGTCCATTCCAGAACCACCCAAACCCGAGCCCATTCCCCGACAGCCACGTGTGTACACCTATCCCAAAGGCAAGTCTTTAAAATCAACCCAAAAGGGGCAAAAAATCGGGGGAGTACAGAATGTCCGGTTTAAAATAAAACCAAGAATAGTTTTTATAACTAAAAATTTAGTTATAATTGTTTTCTAAAGCTATCCTTTATGAAAACAACTCTATTTTCTTTCTTACTTACTTTTATTTTTGCAAGTTGCAATAGTCCAAAAAGCTATAATTCTCAGCCATTATCGGATCGTATAATTGGAGACTGGATAAAAGAAAAACCTGACACAACTTTTAATAAAAGTATACTATTATCATTTGAAAAATCAATTTGCTTCGATTTTTCAAATGAGTTTGTAAACTACAAATTAGTGGGTAACCATCTTTATATAGATGAGTTACGAAAAAATACATTTAGATATTTATTCAGAATAGAAAATAATAAAGCAGATGAACTTTCTTTGATTAGTATAAATAGTCACGCAAAAGAGCTTTCCAGTATTTTGAATCACTCTGATACGCTGATTTTTAGTAGAATTCCTCCAGCCGAGTATCATCCTTTTTTTTCGACAAAATAGCCTTTTATAGCACTGGATGCTTTGGATTATGTCCATCTATGTACTTTGAAATGGATAGTTTAGGATCATTTTTATTCCAGGCTAAAAGTTATACTAGCATTGCCCCAGGCTTTTATAGAGGCCAGATTCCATCCGAAATGTTACGAACGATCAAAAAAAATTACACAAACTGGATATATTTCAGCTTCGCAAAAATTATGTAGCTAATTGGACAGATGACCAAACGTGCGGCATTTATATTTCTCTGGGCAAAAGTCACGTAGAATCACACGCTTATGGATTTGATCGTGAGCCTACGGAGTTGCGAGTACTTTTCTCCTATTTACAGCAAGTATATACATCAACACAACTAACCCCCGACTCAACCGTTAGTAAAAGCTTCAAATACGCTGATTTCATATGGAATGGTGTCCCTCTCCCCCCACCTCCACCGCCCATCACCAAGCGTTAGTTTTAAGACTCGTATTATATCTTTTAATCCCTCAAAGCAAACTACTTTTGCAGGATTCTTGTTAATTCATGATACTAGCCAGATTTTTAAGCCTGCTGGTGTTCTGCTATTAATTGATGCTGTTTACAGTAAACCACTCTCTACGATGCAAGTTGAATTAGTTCGCGTTGATGACGCTTTTCATTTTCAGGCTTCTGGTTCATCCGAGGCCAAAGTTTCTATTGATGCAGCCGAGGCTATTGGTGGCAAGAATGCAGGCGTCCGCCCCATGGAGCTTTTGCTAATGGGGTTGGGTGGCTGCTCGGCCATTGACGTGATCCTGATTCTGAAAAAACAGCGGCTGCAAATCGAAGATGTCAAAGTGAGTGTATCAGGTGAACGGGTGAAGATTGAAGGCACAGAAATGAGTCCGTTTCGCAAAATCAATGTGCATTTTGACATCAAGGGTAATGTGAGTGAAGAAAAAGCAGAGCGAGCCATCAAACTTTCGATGGAGAAATACTGTTCGGCAACGGCCCAGTTTGCTCAGTCAGCGGAGATTACCCATTCAGTGAGCATCGAAGGACTAAGCCCCCAGGAAATTCAGGCCGATAGTCTCGCCGAATAGCCTTACCTTTGTCCCCGCTCTCAGCTTTTAAGTATCGATGAAACAATACCAGGATCTCCTCCAGCATATTCTTGACCACGGCACTCGCAAAACCGACCGTACCGGCACGGGTACTATTTCGGTTTTCGGTTACCAGATGCGTTTTAATCTGGCCGAAGGTTTCCCTTTAGTGACTACCAAAAAGGTACACACGAAATCCATTATTCACGAGTTACTCTGGTTTCTTCAGGGCGATACCAATATTAAATACCTGAAAGACAACGGTGTTAGTATTTGGGATGAATGGGCGGATACGGAAGGCAACCTTGGTCCCGTATACGGTAAACAGTGGAGAAGTTGGGAAGCCCCCGACGGACGGGTAATCGATCAGATTACACAGGCCGTTAACCTTCTGAAAAAATCGCCGGACTCCCGTCGAATCATTGTATCCGCCTGGAATCCAGCCGATCTGGATGGTATGGCTCTGCAACCCTGCCATGCGTTGTTTCAGTTTTACGTAGCCGACAACAAGCTTTCCTGCCAGTTATACCAACGCAGTGCGGACGTATTCCTGGGCGTACCCTTTAACATTGCCAGCTATGCGTTACTGACGATGATGATTGCTCAGGTAACAAACCTGGAACTCGGTGATTTTATCTGGACGGGTGGCGATACGCACCTGTACCTGAACCATTTAGAACAGGTAGAGTTACAGTTAAGTCGCGAACCGCGAGCCTTACCCACGCTGCGAATCAATCCCGAAGTTCAAGATTTATTTGCCTTTACTTACGAAGATTTTAAACTCGAAAATTATGACCCCTGGCCTGCGATTAAAGCTCCGGTTGCGGTCTAATTTTTCCGACTATTGATACCAACTCAAGCCACGAAGGAATCCCTTACCTTCGTGGCTTTCTCATTACGGATGAACACACTTGTACTCAAGTTAATTTTAATGCCCTCGTTGATTGCCGGTGTTACGCTGGCAGCCCGACGGTGGGGTAATGTTATTGGCGGATGGCTCGGTGGGTTTCCCTGGGTGGCAGGGCCTATTTCTATTTTTCTGGCCCTTGAGCAGAGTAAGGATTTCGCGGCGAAATCGGCTATGGGTTCGCTGGTAGGTTGTTTCTCTACCTATGCCTTCGCCTGGTTATATGCGAAACTGGCTCCCCGCTTGCACTGGTTTCCCTTACTGATGCTCTGCTACGCCATGATTTTTGGAAGTTTATACATCGGACAATTTTATTCGGGAAGTATTCATCTCCTTTTCATAACCTTATTACTGTTCATTTTACTGGTCTACAAGCTATTTCCCCGGCCCGAAGTTCCGGCTCACATTGCAGCCCCACCCCGCTTTGACCTCCCTTTACGGATGATCGTGGCAACAACTTTTGTAGCGGTCATTACGCAAGTGGCTTCCTGGACGGGACCGGTTTGGAGTGGTTTATTAACACCCTTCCCTATTATGACCACCTGCCTCGCTGTCTTTACGCACATTCAGCAGGGGCCTGCCCAGTGTGCCCGGATTTTACGAGGGATGGTGAACTCTGGTATGGGCTATGCTACTTTTTTGTATGCCGTGGGATTATTATTACCTCATACGTCAATGCTGGTAGCCTATAGTGCGGCAATGGCTTGCTCTTCAATAGCTAATATTTTGACGTTAAAATACCTCAAGTAAGTTTTCTAAGTTTCAGTACATCAGCAATAATCCTTTTACCAAAATATACTTAATAGTATAGTAATCAGATGGTAATAAAAGAGATAACCTACGGCGGCTTATCCAGGGAGCATCTGTTTGATCGCCTCAAGGGTTACCCTATTTTCCTCAATGAATTTGCGGAGATGCTTTTGTTTAGCCCACATTTTTGCCCCTCTCCCCAACAGCAGTCTCTATCGGTCGCAGAAATTACTGTTGGAGGGTTGGGCCTTCAACAGGGTGGAACATTAGAGGAAATCCGAAAGCAGGCCCGTCTATTAGGTTTGGTAGAATGCCCTCTGGAGGCCGCATTTTATAGTAGATTTTATTTTACCGATCAGGAAGAAGTAAGCAAAAAGGTAGTAAATCAAAACCCACCCGGAGCCCTCGTCATTTATTCAAAGCCGCTTTTAGCGGATCGTAACTTTCCGAGAGGTCTTTACTTGAGGAAAATAAAGGGAGATTTATGGTTAAGAGGGTATCGTTGTTCCGACGACTATGTCTGGTCACCTCTGGATGCTTTTCTTTTTCAAGTCAACGCCAGTTCCCGTACTCTGGAATAAGGTCTTATTCTTTATTTTACCACTATACTCCTACGCTACGCTCTTTCGGATTTGCAATCCGAAAGCCCATCTGTTAGGGATTTACAATCCCTAAAGTAGCACTAGCCGCCTTTTACCCTCCGCCGTGGTTGGTGTCCTCACCAACCATTATGCTTTTAGTAAGGGCTGGTGAGGACACCAGCACGGCGGGAGATTAGCGTATGAGCCCTCCAACGTTTATCCCGGGCATAGGGAACCCCGGATTGTCATCCGGGGCTATTGATATTGAACCCCTCCGGGGTTATGATTCCCTTTTCCAAACCTCTTCCCATCCACCAGGGTTGGTGTCCTCACCAACCACTAGGCTTCCTATTAATGGCTGGTAAAGACACCAGTCAAGGCGAGAGATTGGCGTATGGGTCCCTCCAACGTTTATCCCGGGTCCATCCATTAAGTAATCTCATAAGAAACCCCGGATTGTCATCCGGGTCCATCCAGACCGGGACTATTCATGTTAAACCCCTCCGGGGTTATAATTCCCTTTTCAAACAACTCACTTACCTTTACGAGTTTTCTCTTCGAAAACTGAAAACTGAAAACTGAAAACTGAAAACTGAAAACTGAAAACTGAAAACTCAAAACTCAAAACTCAAAACCGTAGCGACGGTCGCTCAAAACTCAAAACCGAGAAGGTGGCTGCTCTAAACCCCGCTGGAATAGGATTTTCGACGAATGCGTAGAAGTATATCAGGGAGAAATGATCATTTTTGAATCAGGGCAATGGTCCTGGTCATTTGCTTGTTCTACCTCAAACCCAATTCTATAATATGCAATCACGTCGCGACTTTCTACAGAAACTGACGGCCTCCGCCGCTGCCTTGTCCTTTACATCTTACGCCGCTGCCGCCGCTCCCTCTGTTTTGCGTGAATCACAACCCTATGATGGACCTGTGTTACGGGTTGCCATTATGGGTCTGGGTGGTTATGGCAGCCGTGTAGCCGAAGCCATGCAATCAAGTAAAATGGCGAAGCTCGTGGGAGTCATCAGCGGTACTCCTTCGAAGATCAAAGACTGGCAGACTAAGTACAATATTCCCGAAAAGAACTGCTATAACTACGACAATTTCGATCAGATCAAGAATAATGCTGACATCGACGCGGTGTATGTAATTACCCCAAACGCCCTGCACCGGGATCAGGTTATTCGGGTAGCGAAAGCGGGGAAACATGCGATTACTGAAAAACCCATGGGCCTCAACGCGAAGGAATGTCAGGATATGATCGATGCCTGTAAAAAGGCAAACGTGAAGTTATTAGTAGGGTATCGCCTGCATTTTGAACCCTTTACCCTTGAAGTCGTTCGCATGCGAAAAGACGGAGAACTGGGTAAGGTTAATTTCTTTCAGGGCTTATCGGGTTTCAAAATCGGCGATCCGAGCCAATGGCGTTTGAACAAGCAACTCGCGGGTGGCGGTTCGATGATGGACATTGGTATTTATGCCATCAATGGTTCACGATACATGCTGGGCGAAGACCCCATTTGGGTAACGGCTCAGGAAACGAAGACGGATCCGCAGAAATTTAAAGAAGGAGTTGACGAGACCATTACTTTTCAGTTAGGTTTTCCCAGCGGAGCCGTTGCTTCCTGTCTTTCCAGTTATAATATTAATTTTCTCGATCGTTTCTTTTTATCGGGAGATAAAGGCTTCGCTGAATTAAGTCCTGCCACGGGTTATGGTCCCCTGAAAGGGCGAACCAATAAAGGCGAGATCAATCAGCCCGTCGTAACCCATCAAACGGTACAGATGGATGAAATGGCAGCGATTATCCTTCAGAATAAAAAACCAGTGATTCCGGTAGACGGCGAAGAAGGGATGAAAGATTTAAAAATCATTGATGCGATTTATGAATCGATAAAAACCGGGAAACAGATCGCCCTGAAATTGTAATTCGTTCCTTTATCAAATAAAAAACGTAGAGACGCGACTTTATGGCGTCTGGCTGGGAAATGGAAATAATTTCGGCATAACAAAACTGCCTCTTACCCAGACGCGATAAAGTCGCGTCTCTACATTATGCTACGAAAAATGCCCGGTTTGTGCCGGGCATTTTTCGTAAACTGAAAACGGTCAACCGAAAACTACTTGATTTGTCCAACCATATCCAGTACGGGCTTGCCCACACAACCGCTTGGTTCCAAAATATCAAGTAAATACGAAACTGTTGCCGCAATATCAGCTACGTAGGTAGAAGCCCCCGTGCGTCCGTGAGGGATTTTCCAACCGTAGAACAGACAAGGCACGTGTGAATCGTAGTTATAAAGCGTTCCGTGACCCGTTCCGGCCTTGGTGTAGCCATCCTGCCAGCCGGGTTCTGAGACTAACATAAAGTCCCCACCGCGACGGGGATGGTAGCCATTTTTAACGAAATAGGCCTGATTATCATTCATGGAAACAGCCTCCAGTGAATGAAGATTCACAAAGTTGGCTACTCCTTTCATCTGTACAATGGAATCGCGTAACACCGGGTACACGTCTGAGTACGTCAGTTTTTTAGCCTTCATTACTTCAGGATTCAGGTATAACTGATAATTACCATAATACTGAATCCAGTCTGCCTCACCGTATGCCTGGTTCAGCACGTTTCTGGCTTTCAACGTTACTTTATCCAATGAACCTGCTGCAATGTGGTGTTCGTTCGAGAAGCCCCAAACGTCTGCAACACCGTGGTCAGCGGAAAGGAAAACGAGTACGTTTTCTTTCCCTACCCAGCTATCGAGGAAGGTTAAAAGTTCTTCAATGTCTTTATCCAGACGCAAGTAAGTATCTTCCGTTTCGATGGAGTTAGGGCCGAAACTGTGACCGACGTAATCCGTTGAAGAGAAACTAACCGCCAGGAAATCCGTTACATTGCCTTTGCCTAATTTCTCGTTTTTCAGAGCTTCCAGAGCAAAATCTTTCGTAATGCTGTTACCGAAGGGCGTTTTACGGAAGTTCTCATAGAATCCCTGGAAGGTTCCGCCTACTTCGTGGGGAAACACGGGTTTCTTTTCGCCGGGAATAGGCTGCTCGTAAGGCATATCATCGGCAGTACTTTCCGTGTATTGCTCAATGGGTAATAAGGTTGTCCAGGGCTTTTCCAGGTACTTGTTCGCCAGTTTTTTAGCGTTGAAATCCTTCACCCATTTCGGTACATCTTTCATGTAAAAGGTACTGGTAATGAAGCTTCCATCGCGGGAATCGAACCAATACGCTCCATCTGCCGTGTGACCCGCCGGAATGATTGCCCCCCGGTCTTTCTGAGAAACACCGATGACTTTGGATTTAAAATTCGTCGCGATCTTCAACTGATCGGTAATGGTGCTGGCTAATACATTCCGGGGAGACATCCGCCCCGCAGGCGATGGGTTATTACCCGCTGTTACTACCGTCGTATCTTCCGTACAATAAATATCGCGGCCCAGGCTCCGGTCAAACCATTCATTGCCCACAATCCCGTGAATGGCCGGAACCGAACCCGTATAAATGGAGGTGTGACCGGGGGCCGTGATCGTCGGCATGTAGTTGTAATGCGTATAGGCACAGTTGAAACCTTCGCCTAATAATCGCTTGAAACCGCCTTTTCCGTATTTTTCTGAATAGCGGAACAGGAAATCATAACGCATCTGATCGACTACGATCCCTACCACCAGCTTGGGGCGGTCGGGCATGGTTCGCTGGACGCTCTTCTTGGTTTGTGCCACTAACAAGAGGGGACTTAGCAGCAACAGAAAACTAAGTTTGAAAGAATGCATGTGGAAATCGTTTGGGACAAAAATAAAAGGTAACGTTTAGTCTTCCCAGTTTTTGCGACTACGGGATGCTTTTCGCTCGGAAGCTACTCGCTTGGTTTGTAATCTTTCCAGGGTTGAAGCCTTGGTAGGTTTGGTTGCTTTCCGAACGCGGGGTTCTTCAAAAGCCTTGGTTAATACTGCATATAACTTCTTCACTGCCAATTCTTTATTCTTCATCTGGCTCCTCGACTCTTGTGAAGTAACTACCAGATCACCTTCGGTGGTTAGCTGACTTTTCAGGCGTTGCTGAATCTTCTGCTTCTGCTCTTCGTTAAGAATTTGTGAAGCTGGAATATTGAGACGAACTTCCACTTTACTTTCAACCTTATTGACATTCTGACCACCCGGCCCCGAGGATCGGCTCGTCTGGAATTGTAGCTCAGAGGATAAGTCAAACATCTTCGTTTTCAGTTTACGGTTTGCAGTTTTCAGTTAAAACCAGATTCCGAAGGCTAGTCATCAGTAATTAAAGTATTCGAGTGTAATTATTTACTTAGTCTTTGGTTAATAAAACAGATTCAACCCAAAAGCAATACAAAAACTGAAAACAGAAAACGAGCAACTGAAAACTCTCCAAAGTTACACACTGAATTTTGGCAACATTTAGGAAAATCATACATATTGATATGGACGCCTTCTATGCCAGCGTCGAACAGCGGGATAATCCAGACCTTCGGGGGAAACCGCTGGCCGTAGGTGGGAGTCGCGAACGGGGCGTGGTGGCAGCCGCCAGCTACGAAGCCCGGAAATTCGGGGTTCGTTCGGCGATGGCTTCGGTAACGGCCATTCGGAAATGTCCGCAGCTCATTTTCGTCCGTCCCCGGTTTGAGGTCTATAAAGCGGTTTCCCGGGAAATTCGGGATATTTTCGCCCAATATACTCCCTTAATTGAGCCGCTTTCCCTGGACGAAGCATATCTGGATGTCACTGAAAATCTGAAAGGTATTGAAACCGCTACGCAGGTTGCGGAAGAAATCAAGGCTCAGATCAAGGCAGAAACCGGACTGACAGCCTCGGCGGGCGTTTCTTTCAATAAGTTTCTGGCCAAAATTGCCTCGGATTACCGCAAACCTGACGGGCTCTTCATTATTAAACCCAGTCAGGCTGAAAAGTTTGTGGAAACGCTGGAGGTAAAAGACTTCCACGGCATCGGTAAAGTAACTGCCGAGAAGATGCACAAAATGGGCATTTTTACCGGAGGTGATTTAAAACTTCAGTCGCAGGAATTTCTGGTGAAACATTTCGGGAAAGCGGGACGCTGGTATTACCAGATTGCCCGTGGACAGGATGATCGCCCGGTAAATCCGGATCGCATTCGTAAATCCATTGGAGCCGAAGAAACCTTCTCGAGCGATCTGGAAGATCTGGAGTTATTACTAAACGAACTCTGGCCGATTACGGAGGAAGTATGGCGACGGGCCGAACGGGCTCATGCGTACGGAAAGACGGTCACATTGAAAGTGAAATTCGGCGATTTTGAGCAGATTACCCGCAGCCGAACGAGCCTCCAGCCCATTACTGAGCAATCGTTTTACGAACGAATTGTCAAAGATTTATTCGACAGCATTTTTCCTTTACGCATGGGGATTCGCCTCATGGGGGTTACACTTTCTAATCTGGAAGGGGCTGACGAATGGGAAGGACGACAGTTGACGTTTAATTTTTAGAATACTGAATTACTATGTAGAGACGTCCATTTATGGCGTCTGGGTAGAGGCAGTTTTCGGTTCCCTTTTGTATATTTTTCGTTCCCCGACAGAGACGGTTTCGGGTTACCTTTCACATGATTTTCATTCTTCGGCTGAGACGCGATAAATCGACGTCTCTACGTTTGAAAGAAAAATCACTGTAGAAACTTCGATTCATAACATCTAGGTAAAGGCGATTTTAGGTTACCATCCCTGTGATTTTCATTCCCCGGCTGAGACGCGATAAATCGACGTCTCTACGATAAATATAAAAGGGTGCCTTTCTTACGAAAGACACCCTTCGTTTTCAGGGCTTATACGGGAACGGACTCTACTTCTATTACTGCTTTCTTTTTCTTACTTCCCCACTTCTCCTGCACCCGATCTACCAGATAATAAATCATGGGAACCAGGAAAATGGTAAGGATCATGGAACTGGTTAATCCACCAATTAATACCCAGGCCAGGGAGTTTTTCCATTCTGAACCGGCACCGGCAGCCAGAGCGATGGGTAACATCCCAATGACCATAGCGATAGTGGTCATTAAATGGGTCGCAGCCGTTCCTCTCCTGCGTGAATAATGGCCTCTTTATAAGACATCCCCTGAGCTTTAAGCTGGTTGGCGAAATCGACAATCAAAATGGCATTTTTCATGACCAGACCCATCAGCATTAACATCCCTAACATAGCGAAGATACTCATGTTGGAAGAGGACAAAGCCAGAGCGATTAAGGCTCCGATAATGGCCACGGGAATGGAGAATAATACGACTAGCGGGTAAATGAAACTGTCGTACAGTAATACCATGATGAAGTACACCAGAATCAACGCGGCACCCATCGCCAGACCCAGCGAACCGAACCCTTCGCTCTGGTTTTTGGCGTCGCCGCCCCAGGTTAAGGTTACGTTGGCAGGTAATGGATTTTTCGCCAGATCTTCATTAATGGTGTTAATCAGCGTTCCAGAACCCACGCCCAGGGTATTACCCGTTACCGTTACCGACGTCCGACGGTTTTTACGTTCGAGTAACGAAGGACCATTTCCCAAACGAACATCCGCAAACTCAGCCAGCCGCACCGGACGATTCGCGATAGGGCTAAAGAACGTAATGTTTTTCACGGCTTCGGGATTCTTCCGATCAAAGGCATCGAGCATAATCCGAATGTCATAATCTTCGGAACCGTCCCGGTATTTGGAATCATCATTACCCGCAAAGGCATTTTGCAACAGTCCGCCTACGGTTTGAATATTCAGCCCCAGCTTCGCCATTTTCTCACGATCAATCTGCACCTGAACTTCGGGGTTACCCGCCTCTACCGACACTTTTACGTCGTTCGATCCAGGAATTTTCTTCAGACGATCCGCCAAACCCTGAGCCGTTTTCATCAGCTCATCCAGATTATCCCCACTCAGAATCATCATAATGGGCGATTCGCCCGTAGCTACCATTCCGATGACCGATGAGGTAAACTCCAACCCAGGGAATTTTTTCGTTAACTCTTTTCGAACCGCAATCATGTAATTTTCGGTCGATAAATGATCGGGACGATCCTCTACGGGTCCCAGCTCAATCGTCAACTCCGTCCGGTTACTTTCGCCTTGCCCGGTACTGGCCATGCCCGTACTCGCACCCGCTACGTTCGCGAAAATCGTCTCTACTTCGGGCTTCTTCCGCAGGTAATCTTCAATGCTGCGAGCCGTCAGGTTATTCTGCTCCAGCGAAGCACTTTTATCGAGCTTCATGGTTAACAAAAATTTACCCTGATCGCCCTGAGCCACAAATTCCTGACCTATGATGCCCAGTCCCATTACCCAGCCCGTAGCCACGAAAAGGGCAATCAGAATTCCGGTAAAAGCAATTTTATGTCCAATCACCCAAACCAGAGCATTATGGTACCAGTTGGACAGACCCGTTAGTCCCCGTTCAAACCATAACAGAAAGGCGTGAAAAGGATTTTTCGGATTCAGGTGTTCCAGTTTTGATATCCGTGAAGTCAGGTAAGGCGTTAAGGTAAAACTTACCAGCAAACTGATCAGCGTGGAGAAGGCTACCGTTAAGGAGAATTGGCGTAGTAAGTCGGCAATGACGGAGTTAACCATTGTAATCGGTACGAATACCACCACAATTACCAGTGTCAAAGCCACAGCGGCGAAGCCAATTTCTTTTACCCCATCGAGGGTAGCCTGCCAGCGGTTTTTACCCATTTCCAAATGTCGCTGAATGTTTTCCAGCACAACAATCGAGTCATCGACGAGGATACCGATTACCAGCGAAAGAGCCAGCAGCGTCATCAGGTTCAGGGAATAACCCATTACACCCATGAACAGGAAGGCAGACACCAGCGAAGCCGGAACCGATACCATCACGATAATGGCATTTCGGAAACTATGCAGGAACAACAGCATTACCGCCGCCACCAGCACAACGGCCAGAATCAAGTCGTGCGTTACGGCTTCAACCGATTCGAGTGTGAAAATGCTGCTGTCGTAAGCAATCGTAAAATGAACTTTATCTTTCTCATTTTCTTTTTCAATGGTCGCTAAACGTTCCTGGATCAGTCGGCTGATTTCTACGGCATTCGCATCCGATTGTTTTTTAATGAACAAGCCAATTCCGTTCTGACCGTTAAAGCGGCTGATGCTTTCGGTATCGGCTAGTCCATCTTCTACCGTCGCCACGTCACGCACCCGAATGGGGCTACCCGTTTGTGAAGTCGAAATCACCAGATCACGGATGTCGTCAAGTGAGGAGAATTTACCGGCCAGTTTCAGCGTAATCTGCTCCGAAGAGCTTTTTACCTTACCCGTCGGAAATTCCATGTTCGCCTGATTAATGGCCTGTGTTACCTGCAAGAGCGACAATCCGTAATAATTCAGTTTGTCGTCATTCACGTTTACCCGTACTTCCCGTTTGTCACCCCCAACCATGGTAATTTCAGCCACGCCGGGCACCTGTTGCATAATGGGCAAATACCGATCTTCAACCTGCTGATAAAACACTTCGTTGGGCAGATTCGAGGTTGCCAGTAACTGCATAATGGGCTGATCGCTCGGGGAAATTTTGGATAAGGAAGGCGTTTCCACGTCGTCGGGAAGGTCGCTCACCATGTTATTAATCTTCCGCTGCGTTTCGTCAAGGGCATTGTCAATGTCCGTTCCGGCTTTAAATTCCACGATAACCAGCGAGGCATTTTCAAGTGACTTCGTGGTAATGTTATCGATGTTGTCCAGTCCGGATACGGCATCTTCAATCTTCTTACTTACCTCCGACTCCACCTCCGAAGGAGCCGCACCGGGGTAAATCGTCGTGATGGTTACGACCGGCACCGAAAACTCGGGCATCAGCTCGTAACTCAGCAGCCGATAAGAGGCGATCCCTCCCAGCGTGAGTATCGCAAAAAGTACGATAATCATCGAGGGCCGCTTAATGATGGTCTCTATGAAATTCATTGCTATGCTGTTTATTAGGAAGTTACTCTGGTCGTTTGAGACATTAGATTCCGTTTGATCAGGTTTGAGTCACAGGAGAGGGCCTTAAAAACAGATCGGTTGAAGGGAACGGACGATCTCACCAAACTAACGCTGAAAACTGTCTAGATATTAATGCTCAAACCAAAGCTTCTTCTGCTTTATTGGGCCACCACGGGGGTTCCATTCTGAAGGTTGATTTGTCCACTCACCACGACTTGTTCACCCGCCTGGATGCCGCTGGTAATCTCGTAGTAATCGTTTGTGGTCGCTCCGATTTTCACGTCGCGTAACACAGCTTTACCATCCTCTACTACGTAAACCTGAGCCTGTTTCGTCGAACCGACAATGGCCTGACGAGGCACGGACAGAGTCTGTCCTTTTAATTCACTCGTATTGGCAATGCTGCCGTACATGCCCGCCCGTAACTGGTGAGCAGCCGTGTTTAATACGGTAATTTCGACAGGGTAGTTATGAGCGGCATCGCCCTGGGCACCGATTAACGATACCCGCCCCTTGAAATCAATGTCGGGATAAACCTCGGTTTTTACCGAAATCATTTGGCCCATTTTGAACTGATTCACAGCTTTTTCAGGCACCTGAACGACCAGTTTCAGCGAAGAAATGTCGGTTACTTTGGCCAGCGGCGTTCCGGGAGAAACCACCGAACCCTTTTCTACCATTTAGTAGTAACGATTCCTGAGAAAGGAGCCGTAATGGTGGTTTGGGAAAGCTGTTTCTGTAATTGCTTGATCTGAGCCTGCGTCGAGCGAATGCTGAGCTGCGTTTTCTCGATATTCACAGCGGGCGTGGCATCTCCTTTAACCAGAGCTTCGTACCGTTTCAGGTCATTCTGGTAACCCTCAATGCTAATCTGCAAGGCTTCAATCTGGAAACGTAACTGATCGTCGTCGATCTTGGCTACCAGTTTTCCAGCTCCTACCATCTGCCCTTCAACGATGGGTAACTGAACGATTTCACCCCCCGCCTGCGGACGAATTTCGATTTCGCGATTGGCCGCAAACGAACCTAAAAACTGAGATTCCTGCGAAAGATCACGAACTTCAGCCTTAGCCGTCCGAACGCCTACTTTCAGGTTTACTTCGGGTTTATATACTTTAGCGGCAACTTTTTCCTTGTTGTCGAGCAACTTATAGCCCGTCAGACCAATAGTGGCTGCCAGACCGATAGCTACGAAAATGCGTTTCATATAAAAGTGGATCTATTGGGTGATGAGATTACCAGTGGCTTTTTTCCAGTCGAGTTCAGCTGTCCGGAGTTTTACTAATGAGGTAAGGAAATTATTCTGAGCTTCGCGGAGGGCATTTTCCGTTTGAATGAGGTTACTGATGTCAATCGTTCCTTCCTTGAACTGAAGCTGCGTTTGTTCGTATACTTTCTGAGCCAGTTTGACCTGTTCTTCGGACGTTTTCAGGTTCTGGTTCTGCACCGACATTTGGGTTCGGGCATTGGTAATATCCATCGAAATGGATTCTTTCGTTTTTTGAAGGTTGAGCGACAATTGTTGTCCTTCGAGCTGTTTCTGGGAAAGCTTGTGACGACGGGTATACCCATCGAAAATATTCCAGTTGATTTGCAGACCCAGCCAGTACGCCGGAATGCCCTTCAGATACGACTGGTCACCGCCAATGGCAAAAACGCTGTGATTGGCTACCCCATAGGCCGAAACCGTAGGTAAGAATCCGGCTTTAATGTTCTTCTGTTCCAGCGTATTCGCAAATTGCTGGCGATCCAGCAGTAATAATTCCGTCCGGTTCAGGCCACTTTCCTGCGAGGTAGGCACTACCACGGTTGATTCCTGAATGGTATTATTAATGGTCAGTTCGTCCTGTTGAGGAATACCCGCCAGAAACTTCAGCAGGCTTACCAATTTTACGTAATCAGCCTTTAAAGACTCGATTTGCGTTTGCATGGACACTTTATTTAGCCGCAGCCGATCCACGTCAATTCCCTTTCCTAACTGATTCTGAAACTGTAAGTCGGTAATGCGAATGGAGCGGTCGAGGGCTTCGATGTTCCCTTCCAGAAACTGCACCTGCTGGGCCAGCGTCTGGGCATTGTAATAGGAAACAGCCACGTTATAGGCAATGTCTTCCTTGGTGCGACGAATCTGCAACTCGGATACTTCGCGACCCACTTTCGCCGCTTTCAGTCCAATCATAATTCCGGGATTATAAATCACCTGATTGGCCTGAACGGTGCTCCCGAGGTTCCAGGGTAAGCCAAAAGCTGCCGCCGAATAAGCACCTTCTGGGCCACCGAAGGCGGATAAGGGGATGACCTGAGCGGGAATCTTGATGTAGTATTTATAGTCTCCGGCAAAGCTCACCTGCGGCAAAGCCGATGATTTCACTTCTTTGATTCGGGACTCCGTGATCTGTTGTTCAAGCTGACTTGAGCGAACATCCAGATTATGCGTAAGTGCTTTTTCGGTAAGTTCTTCCAGCGATAATTGCTGGGCAAAAACCCCGCTTGTCAGCAAACTCAGGCAAAGCAACAGGGGAAGGCGTAACATTGGATTATTTGATTAAAATAGATAATTTAAACGTTTGTTTAAATCAAGGGTAAAAGAAAAGCCCATTGTTTCCAAAGGGCTCATTCGGTTGAATAAGAGGCCTTTATTCGATGAATAAATACTTTAACAACATTTCTTTAATAATTTTCTTTTGCTCCAGTGCGTGCTTGTTAAATTCCGCTTCATTCATCTGGAATAAATGCATGGTAAGCTCACGCCCGGCGAAAATCTGTTGAATTAGTCCAAAAATCAGAGGGAATATCGTATCGGGAGAAATGTCGATGATTAATCCTTTCTTTACTTCCTCTTCAAATTGCAGGATAAACCCCTGCTCCATAGCTCCACAGTTAATACCAATTTTATCAGCAAATCCCTGCGGATTCCGTCGGCATTCGTTCATGAGGAAGATGGCCTGATTTGGATTTTGGCCGTGTACTTCAAACATGTGGTCAAGCAATTCTACCAGTTTTTCCTTTACACCAATAGGCTTGTCCAGAATAGCCTGCACGCTTTTGAGGGCTTCCTTGAGCAACGACTCATAGACCAGCCAGAATAACTTTTCCTTACTTCTGAAGTAATAGTTTGTTAAAGCCGTATTGATCTGGGCAGCTTCGGCTATATCTCGAATCGTCGTACCGTCAAACCCCTTTTCAAGAAAGATTCGCTGAGCAGCTTCCTTGATCTTCTCTTCCGTATCAACTGGGTGGCTTGTCATATGCTGATGCAAATAAATAATACTTGTGTAGAATTAACAAAGAATTTTAAACACATGTTTAAAATACATATTTAAATAAAACTTTATGCTTGAATACTGCAATTCACGAGGTATAAATTCAAGCCATAACCCATTATCTGTAATCGAATTTCATCGCTGAATCAAATCACCCACGATCCGCAGGCCGTTGAGGGTGAGATTAATATCTACTTCTTCAAAAAGTTCGTGCAAGGGTTTTAATACAGAAGAGAGCCCTCCTGTAGCTAATACTTTACAAGGCCCTACTTCTTTCTGAATTTGCAATAACTGCTCTTTCACCAAACCCACATACCCCCAGAGAATCCCGGCCTGAATGGCGTGAACGGTATTTTTACCAATCGCTGACGCTGGCATTTCCAGCGGCACTTCGGGTAACTGGGCCGTATTTGAAAATAACGAACGAAGAGCCGTTTTAATACCGGGCACAATGTTAACGCCCACAATTCGAGCATTGGAAACCACGGTAAACGTGAGAGCGGTTCCAAAATCAACCACAATGCAATTCTGCTGATACGTATACCAGGCATACACGGCATTGGCCACCAGGTCCGTCCCAATTTCACGGGGGCTGGCCAGTTCTATTCCCAAATGAGGGTAAATTTCAGGCCCCAGTACGTAAGGCTCTAAGACAAAAAGTTCTTTTACCAGCGAACGAATCAAAGCCGTTTCTCCCGGAACAACACTGCTAATACCGACTCGATTTATATCACTGATTTTCAGATCATTCTCCAGAAAAAGCATCCGTAATCGGGCTTCATAATCTGCGGGCCGCGTACTGTAATGAGTCGGAATCCGGAACTGATGAAGCCAGTTCTGGTTTGTATAAATTCCAAAAACGATGTCAGTATTACCGACGTCAATGGCAAGAAACATGAGAAGTAAATAAGTGGAAACTAGCCAAAAAAGAATTGCTGTTCATTTTTCGTCAATCAAAGCTACTACCCTTTCCCGAAAATACCGCTTTATCCCACTCCCAACCCGTAACTTGCCATCAGAACCGTCCTTTAAATCTATTATGAAGCGTCTATTTTTTCTTTTCGTATTCTTCTGTAGTTACTCAGGTTTTGCCCAGTCTGCCTCAGAATCCATCCAACTGAATCAGGTCGGATTTTATCCTAATGCCCTAAAGAGAGCCGTCATCATGAAAGGTTCTTCTTTTGTCATTGTGTCAGGAAAGGATACGGTGTTTCGGGGAAAAACGGAAGCCGCCCGCATTAATCCTTACTCTAAAAAAGAAAGTCATCTCGCAGATTTCTCGGCTTTCAAAAAACCGGGTACTTATCAGCTCGTTGTGCCCGAAATTGGAGCTTCCTATCCTTTCAAAATTCAGACGAATGTTCATCTCCCCATCGCTAAGGCTGGTATAAAAATGTTCTATTACAACCGAGTATCAACGGCATTAAGTAAGCCTTTTGCGGGAAAATGGGCTCGCCCAGCGGGACATTCGGATGCAAAAGTGATCGTTCATCCATCAGCAGCTTCGAAAGAACGCCCGGCAGGAACGGTCATTTCCTCCCCCGGCGGCTGGTATGATGCCGGGGATTATAACAAGTATATCGTTAACTCCGGTATTACCGTCGGAACGCTGCTTTCACTCTACGAAGATTACCCCGCTTACGTAAGAAAGTTAGTGATTGATATTCCCGAAAAAACGAATGCTATTCCTGATTTGCTGGATGAAGTTTTAGTTAACCTTCGCTGGATGTTAACCATGCAGGACCCTCACGACGGTGGCGTGTATCATAAACTAACCAATGCCAAATTCGACGGCATGATCATGCCTCACGAAGCCAAAACCGTTCGTTATGTTGTGCAGAAAAGTACGGCAGCTACATTGGACTTCGCAGCAGTTATGGCTCAGGCCGCCCGGGTTTTCAAGCCTCTTTTGAGGGAGTTACCGGGCCTTTCCGATTCGTGTCGGGTCAGGGCTGTGCAGGCCTGGAATTGGGCGAAGGAACATCCGAAAGTGTTATACGAGCAGGAAGAGATTAATAGGAATTTTGACCCGGATGTTAGTACGGGTACCTATGGCGACCGTCAGGTTAGCGATGAATGGATCTGGGCTTCCGCAGAATTATACGCCCTAACGAAAGACAAACAATATCGCCTGGCCTGGATTCCAGAGCCAAACGCTCCCCTGCCTTCCTGGAATCAGGTTCGAACATTAGGGTATTATACGTTAACTCGCCTGCAAACTCAGTTACCCGAAGCTGCTCAAACTGAAGTTAACGGTATTCGAAACTTATTACTCAAAGCCGCTGACGATCTGATTGCAAACTATTCATCGGGGGATTACGCAACGGTGATGGGACAAACGGCGAAGGATTTTAGCTGGGGAAGTAGTTCAGTGGCCGCTAACCAGGGCATTGCCTTACTACACGCCTACCGCCTGCGTCCGAAAAAAGAATACCTGGAAGGGGCTTTATCGAATCTGGATTATCTACTAGGCCGAAACGCGACGGGTTATTGCTTCCTAACTGGAGCTGGGTCCAAATCCCCCCTCCATCCCCACCATCGGCTTTCTGAAGCGGATGGCGTACCGGAACCCGTTCCGGGAATGCTCTCGGGTGGGCCTAATCCGGGGCAGCAGGATAAGTGCCCCACCTATCCCAACCAACTTCCGAATGAGTCTTTTACCGATGAGGTCTGCTCTTATGCTTCCAATGAAATTGCCATTAACTGGAACGCTCCATTTGTGTATCTCGCCGTAGCAATGGAGGCATTGCAGGGGAAATTCCACTAATTTTCGACCCTAGCGGGGTTTTATATTTAAATTCAACATCTTTAAAGGCAACGGGCCCCGGTTTAAACCGGGGC
>NZ_NHPP01000003.1 GCF_002838835.1 Siphonobacter sp. SORGH_AS_0500 | reverse complement strand
TGGCATAACCCACCTGATCACCGTATAATGAATGCATTTAAACACAAAAACACGATGAAAAAAATCATACAACAATTGAAATACGGTTTGGCTGCGATGTTGCTCGTATTGGCTACAACGCAAACATTTGCCCAGAGTATAACCAATGGGAGTTTTGAAACTCTGACCACCCCTGGAAATTATCCTAGTGGTACAAACGCAAGCATAACCAAGGCAAAAGACTGGCTACAGCCAACTAGCTCAGACCCAGATTACCGGTACGTTGGATATACTACCTATATGGGCGTTACTGCTCAGCAAGGGAGTGCCTATGTAGGAAGTCTTGTTGGAATGGTGGATCGTAATCCTAATAATGGTGCTCATTACGGCTCAAAGAACTCGAAAGAATATTTTAGTCACAAGCTTACCTCCAAGCTAACTGAGGGTGTTACCTACGCCATCTCATTTTATGTAAGACATCCTTATATGTATTATCCTGGTTCAGCCGTTAATGCAGAATTAGAACCCAGTGATCAGGGATATTTAGGCCTTTGCTTTTCCGACGTGCTCCCTACTAATGCAAATACTTCAACAGTTGATGTTGGGGGGACTGTAGGCCAGGGCGGACTATATAGTTCCTGGAATGCCAATCATAGGGCTCTGATACCAGCGAGCAATACGAGTGTGTATGGGACGGCAAGCCGTGATGCCTGGGTGCCTGTAACGCTCAATTATACGGCTGATGGTACGGAAGAGTACATGACCGTAGGGCAATTGCAAGAGGGGCCATTAACGGGGAGTTATACTTCTTATGGCTCAAATGTGAGTTATATTGGTTACTACCTGTTTGATAATTTTTCAATGACGGCAGTATCAACGGTTACGCCCGTAGCTACCGGCACGAATCCCACCACACCGACTGGTACGGGTAGTGTCAGCCTGAGTGCCGCCACGGGTTCCTATCCCGCCAACACGCCTGTAACGGTTACGTATACCAAGCCTGACAACACCACTGCTACCTTTACGGGCAATACCGATGGCACAGGCAAGATTACCATTCCCAATTTGCCTGTAGGTACATATCCAGGGTTTGTTGTATCAGTCAATGGTAGTCCCGCGTCCAACCCGTCCAACCCGGTCACCCTGGTTGCGCCACCGGCCACACCTGTACCAACAGGTACGAACCCCACCACACCGGGTGGTACGGATGGCAGCGTGAGCCTGAGCCCCCCTTCCGGTTCATCCTACCCGGCCAACACGCCCGTAACAGTCACCTATACCAGACCCGATAACACGACGGCTACCTATTCAGGTTCCAGCGATGGCACGGGTAAGGTTACTATTCCAAACCTGCCGGCCGGTACGTATACTAACTTTACGGTCGCCTTCAATGGGGGTGCAGCCTCTGGCCCGTCTGGTCCGGTCACGCTTTCGGATTGTGCGGCCAACGCGGGTACAATTACACGCCAGTAATTCAATCGATTTCCAAATCCCAAAAGCAATTAGGTATGAACTACGCTAAACCATGGGCTTACGGGAGTCGAAGCGTGTTGATGACCCTACTACTGAGTCTGTTTGTGCTGGGGAGTTATGCCCAATATACCCCCGGCCAAACCTTCACAGTTAGTACCACTGGCAACAATACTGCTACTGGCTTTACCACCACCCACGTGTTGACCGATAACAGCGGCAACATTATTCAGCAGGTGTCTGGTACTAGCCCCGTCTCCGTAACCGCCCCTAACCAATCGGGCACCTACCGGGTGTACACCGTCAATTACGACAACTCCGGCACCGCTCCTACCCTTACGCAGGGCACCAACATCGGTGCCATTGGTGGCACCTGTGTCGCTACCAGTAGTAGCCCCGTTACATTTACGGTGGCAAGTCCCTGTGTAAGTCCCGGCACGGCTATCAATTTCAATGTAGCGGGCAACAACACCGCTTCCGGTTATACCACCACCCACGTATTAACGGATGCCAGCGGTAACATCATTCAACAGGTGAGTGGTACCTCGGTTAATGCTCCGAATCAGTCGGGTACCTTCAAGGTATATGCCGTCAACTACAACACCAGCGGCACGGCTCCCACGCTAACGCCGGGCACGAATATCAATGCCATTGGCGGGTCGTGTACAGCCGTGAGCAGCACCCCGCTGGAGTTTAGCGTGTGTACCCCTTGCGTGAGTCCTAATTCGCAAATCAGTTTTAGCGTGGCAGGTAACACTACCACTAGCGGCTATACCACGCGATACGTAAAGACCGATGGCAGCGGCCAAATCCTGGATAATAACGTAAACAGCCCCCTGAACGTCGGTACTACCGGAGGGAACTTCAAAATCTACGTGGTCAACTACAGCGGTACGGCTCCGGCGATGGCTCCGGGTAGCAATATCTCCTCAGTGACGGGTTCCTGCGTGGATGTCAGTGACCAGCCGCTGGAATACAGTGTGTGCAACACCATCACCATATCAGGAACGGTTTTCTCGGATGGTAATGGCAATGGCCTCATCGACACCGGCGAGATGGGCTCCAACCTGGGTTCTTCCTCCCTCACCGTTTACCTGGTCAATGCCGCCGATCTAGTCGTTGACAAAGCCTCCGTTAACGCCAGCACCGGTGCCTATACCCTCAGCGGTGCCCTCAACACCGCTTACAAAGTCGTGCTGAGTAATGCTTCGGCGGCCAACCCCGGAGATAACGCTCCAGCGGCCTCCCTGCCCAATGGGGGAACCATGCCCTACCTCAACACCCGCGAAAACTACGGCACGAACAACGCCGCCGGCTCCGGCGTAGAAGCCACCAATACCCTGCCCGGTGTGATCGCCGTCAACCCCTCGGGTAATGTCACTACCCTCACCTTCGGGATCAACAGCAAGCCCCTGGTCCAAAACGCCACCGCCGATAGCTCGCCCAATCCCGGCGGCACCCTTCAGGCCGCTCTGGCTAGCTCGCTCTTCACCGGTCAAGACCGCGAAGACGCCCCAGCTGGCTATGCCTCGAACCTGACGGGGCGGAGTGTGATTCTCTATTCCGCCACGGGTGGTACGCTCTACTACAACGGCAACGCGATCGCCAGTACCAACCAGACCCTGAGCAACGGTTCCCTACGCGTGAGCTCCGTTAACGATGTCTCTGCCATCGCTGCTACCACCAGCATCCCTAACTTCGATCCCTCCAAGCTAAGTGTCGATCCCGCTGATCCGGGGGCGACCCAGACCACCTTTGACTATGCCGTCATCGATAATGCCGGCGTGGCCTCCGATCCCAAAACCGTGACCGTGCCCTTTACTGATGCGTCCCTGCCCGTAACCCTGGTCAGCTTCCAGGCTAAAGCGGTCAACACGGTCGCTCAGCTTACCTGGGCTTCTTCGGTGGAAACGAATACCGACCGCTTCGAGATTCAAACCAGCACCGATGCCGAACGTTGGCTGACCCTGGGTCAAGTCAAAGCCGCCGGAGGCAGTACTTCAATGAAGTACTACGCCTTTACCCACGCTCAACCGGCCCCGGGTATCAACTACTACCGACTCAAGATGATTGATCTGGATCAGACCTTCGCTTTCAGTCGGACGGTTAGCGTTGAATTCGACAAACTCATGGCGAGGTCTTTGGTCTACCCTAACCCGGCTACCGACCGCCTCCAACTCGGCGGAGTCGAGCCAAGTAGAGTTAGTAAAGTCGAGCTCATCAATGGGCAGGGCCGAGTCCTCTACTCGGCCCCGGAGTGGAGCCCCGAGGGATTGAAGGTCACGGCCTATCCCAGCGGCGTCTACCTGCTCAAGCTGTCGCTCTCCGACGGCTCGGCTCATACTCATAAAGTACTCATTGCCCGCTAGGGGAAAGCAAAGAGATCCTTAGATTTTTGTCTAGTTTTTTCACCTTTCCAGTATCCAGAGCCTCGTCGTATCGGCGAGGCTCTTTTTGCGGGCTTGGTTCACTCAAAACCCCTTTTCGCTAGCAATGGCGTTTCACCCCCAGCCCGCTAAGAAGCCAAACCGTAGCCTGTTTATCTATTTTTCTTTAAACCCCCGCCCCGCTTGCTATCAAACTTTCATTAAAACCCCATTTTTTAAACCTAGACAAGATTGTAGTACTAGTTAGGCAATTTTATCCCTATTCCCTTCTAAAAAAATGCTGGAACATTGTCTCACGTTTAAAAGGGCCTTGCCTGATTGCTAGGCTCTACTCACCCAACGATTGATTGCTCATCCCCAACCCTACTTATTTTTTTCATCATGCCTGGCTATTCCTCTCTCCTGCCTCCCCTCACCATTGCCATCCTCGACAACCGGCCCATGTTCACCAGCGGCCTGAAACAGGCTCTGGAAAGGGAGGCCCACTCCGTGCTCGAAGCCAGCGACTGGGCCGAGCTCGAAGAAAAACGAAGCGATACTCCTTTGGACCTGCTCTTGTTTAGTGCCCATGCCTGCTCCGATCAGCAGATCTCCCTGCCCCTGGACTCCTTTCGCCTCCACAACAAATCCTGTAAAGTGGTCATGTACGGCTACCGTAATCCCATCAGCTCGCTGCTCCCCTTTTTTCACGGACGAATCCAGGGCTACCTGCCCGAGACTTTTACCCCCACCGACCTGGAGGCCTGCCTCCGGCAGCTCCAAAGCAACCAGCTCTACATCAATACCGACCTGGTCTATGACCTGCTCTTGACCCGGCTTGCTGACCCCACTAAAAAAACCGTCATCCTCAGCCGCATGGAAAACACCGTCGCCGACTACCTGTTGAAGGGCATGAGCATTTCCAAAATTGCCGAGCTCATGAATCGCAAGGCTCCCACCATCAGCACCGTCAAGAAAAATATCTTCCGCAAAACCAACGTCGATAACATCCTCGACCTGGCCAAAATCCTCAAACCGCAGTAAGCCAATCTTGGCAGTCACTCTGCTCTACCAAGCGGTTATCAAAAATAAAGGCTGGTGGGAACACCAGCCTTTATTTTGTTATTATAAATAAATTACAAATAATAATTTCAATAATTATAAATTATACTTATCATTGTCATCGGTTACCTGTTCCTCTACTTCTATTTATTGAGCTATGGCACAAATCAAAGCTTATCTAATGTTTGGCGGTAATTGCCTGGAAGCGATGACTTTCTATAAGCAATGCTTCGGTGGTGAATTTGATTGTATGACTTACGAAAACTCGCCGATGCCTATCCCGGATGATGTTAGATCGAAAATCATGCATTCGCGGTTAAAAAATCATTCACTCGAACTGATGGCGGCAGATGACGTACAGCACAAATCGGTTCATTCAGGCAATATGGTTACTCTGAATATCACCTGTGGTTCGCAGGAAGAGATCAAGCGAATTTTCAAAGGCTTGTCTCAGGGTGGGCGTGTGACGATGCCTTTACAGGATACCTTCTGGGGTTCGAAATTCGGAACCCTGACGGATAAATACGGCATCAAATGGATGCTTAATTGCGATTAAACCTCTAATTACCTTGATACGAAGTTCTGGATAGCGACTGATTAGTCGCTATTTTTTTTATTCAATAACTACATAAAACAATCATTTTGTCTACATAACTGATTTTTTGATCTGTTTTTATATACATTTGATCAAAATTTACAGCCATGGGTATGAATGATTACCTCAAAGGTCGCGGAGCTCAGCTCAATACGGCCAATCGATTTTTGAAACAGCGTTTGGAAGCAGAACCGAATGAGGAAATACAGCCTTCGCCGCAAACGCAATTTTTTACCGAAACGCCAAAGAAAATCATCAGTACGTTTTCGAGCCCTGACTTACCCATCGGCAAATCCATCAATCCCTATCAGGGTTGTGAGCACGGCTGCATTTATTGTTATGCCCGTAACTCGCACGAATACTGGGGCTTTTCAGCCGGACTTGATTTTGAGACAAAAATCATGGTGAAGAAAAATGCGGCACAGTTGCTGGAAGAACAGTTTCTCAGGAAAAGCTGGGAACCCGCCCCCATTGAGTTATCAGGAAATACGGATTGTTACCAACCCGCCGAAAAGAAATTCGAGTTAACCCGAAGTTTGCTGAAGGTGTTCCTGAAGTATCGAAATCCGGTGGGAATGATTACCAAAAATGCCCTCATTCTAAGGGATATTGATTTGTTAAGCGAGCTGGCCGCTCATCGGCTGGTTCACGTCTACATTTCCATTACCAGCCTCAACGAAAATCTGCGGCAGGCGATGGAACCCAGAACGGTAACGGCTCACAAACGTTTGCAGGTAATCGAGCAGTTAACCGCGGCAGGTGTGCCCGTTGGCGTTATGTCGGCCCCGATTATTCCGGGGTTGAACGATCAGGAGATTCCTAAAATTCTGGAAGCTGCTGCTCAGGCCGGAGCTTTGACGGCGGGTTATACCATCGTGCGACTAAACGGAGCCATTGCTGAGTTATTTGAAGACTGGATTCATAAAACCTTTCCCGACCGGGCCGAAAAAGTATTAAATCAAATTCGGGATTGTCACGGCGGACAGTTGAATGACAGTCGCTGGAATGTTCGGATGATGGGGGAAGGAAAAATAGCTGAGCATATTCGACAATTACATCGCATTTCGCTGCATAGGTACATGGCCCAACGGGTAATGCCTCCCTATGACATTACTCAATTCCGTAAGGATGGCATGCAAATGAAGTTATTCTAACTAAAAAAGGCCACAAACTTCCGTTTGCAGCCTTTCCCATAAAATCTAAGATAATTACTTAGGAACAACGTAGAAATTCAGGTAAGAACCTGCTGGTAACGATTGCCCAAAAGCTTGTGCTCTTGCCACAATTAATGCATCAATTCCGGTAGGATTTGTTACGTTAATATTGTATTTGAATGTAGCACTATTAGCTGTCACAGGATCTGCTACGTAAGTCAAGGTCGCTCCAGTCGAAGTAACCATGGTAATCGTTTTGTTGTCAGAACCTAATGTCCACGTTCCTGTTTCAGGTTGTGTAGAGCTTGGGTCTAATGAGCTTCTTTCAAACTTACCGTCGCTTTTGAATGTTACGTAAAATGTACCTAAAGCATCAATTAAATTAGTAGTACTTCCTTTAGTGTACACATTAAGCGTGATTCCCGCTGGAGTTTTCCCCTCCACTTTTTGAGCTTGCCAGCTTTTGGTAAGATTTGCTTTTACTGTTGCTGACGAATCCGTTTCGTTATCCTTCTTGCAACCAAAAACTAAAGCGGCTGATAAAGCCAGGAACATTAAGCTATTTTTCATCTAATTTTTTGTTTCGTTTGTGGGGGATTGGAGATCAATCGCTAGCGAACTGAAAAGACTTCCTTTCCGGGGTTTGAGTTTAGTATGTACGTAAAAAGCTTTGAAATAGCTTTAAGGCTACTCTATTCAGTTAAAAACCTCATAAGACAGTCGATTGACGACCAACCTTTCAGGTCTTTAACGTTTGGTTGAGCCCGCTTATTGAATGGGTTAGTGGGCTTCCAGCCAATTTTGTCCAACGCCCATGCCTGTTTCCATTTTCACAGATAACGGTAAGGCATGAACCATCAAATCATTAACCCTTTCCCGGAGGTACTCTAGTTCGCTTACATGTGCGTCGAAAACCAATTCGTCATGCACGGTGAGAATCATGCGGGATTTCAGTTTTTCTTTTCGGATAAAATCCTGCACTTTCACCATGGCGACCTTCATAATGTCCGCAGCCGAACCCTGAATGGGAGCATTAATGGCGTTACGCTCGGCATACCCCCGATCCGTCTGATTACCGGAGTTAATGTTTGGTAAATAACGGCGACGACCTAAAATGGTTTCGGCAAAGCCCGTTTCACGAACTTTACTGATGCTTTCATCCATGTATTCCTTAACCGCCGGAAATTCACGGAAATAGTTATCGATCAGTTCTTTAGCTTCCGTCCGAGATACCTCTACCTGCTGTGAAAGTCCAAAGGCTGACACGCCGTAAATAATACCGAAGTTTACCGTTTTGGCTTTCCGCCGCATGTCTGAGGTAACCTCTTCCAGCGGCACATGGAATACCTTACTGGCTGTGGCCCGGTGAACGTCCAGTCCTTTGTTAAAGGCTTCGGTCATGCTGGCGTCGCCCGAGAAAGCCGCCATGATGCGTAACTCAATCTGCGAATAATCGGCAGAGAGAATAACGTGATCGGCATCGCGGGGAATAAAGGCTTTTCGAATTTCCCGACCTCTTTCCGTCCGAATCGGAATGTTCTGCAAGTTTGGATTCGTGGAAGAAAGCCGTCCCGTAGCCGTCACGGCCTGATTAAAACTGGTGTGTAGCCGTCCCGTTTTGGGAGAAATAAGAGCCGGCAAAGCATCGACGTAAGTGGATTTTAATTTCTGCAACTCACGGAAATCCAGAATCTTACGTACAATTTCATGCTTGGACTCCAGACTTAGCAGGACATCTTCCCCCGTCATGTATTGACCCGTTTTGGTCTTTTTCGCTTTGGGGTCAAGGTGTAATTTTTCGAATAGAATTTCTCCTAATTGCTTCGGGGAGGAAATATTAAACTCTTGTCCGGCCAGCTCCCAGGTTTTTTGCTGCGTGTCCCGAAGGTCGGTATCGAGTTGATGGGAAAGCTCGCTCAGGAAGTTTAAATCCAGCCGAACCCCTTCCGATTCTACCTCAGACAGCACCCGGGCCAGCGGCATTTCCACTTCTTCAAATAGCGAAACCAGTTTCTGATTCTGTTTGAGCATGGGGTTTAATACTTCCTTCAGTTGCAGGGTAATATCTGCATCCTCAGCGGCGTATTCCTTGATTTTTTCCAAGTCAACGTCCCGCATATTCCCCTGATTCTTGCCTTTTTTGCCAATCAGTTCTTCAATGGCAACGGGTGTATAATTCAGATACGTTTCGGCCAGAATGTCCATACCATGCCGTTTTTCCGGCTCAATCAGGTAATGGGCCAACATCGTATCATAGAGCTTTCCTTTTACCTCAATGCCGTAGTTGGCCAGAACGGTCAAGTCGTACTTGATATTCTGAGCAATTTTCTCGACTGCTTCGTTTTCAAAGACCGACCGAAAATCTTCTACAATGGCCTGAGCCTCTTCCTGATTTGTGGGAACAGGGACGTAGAACGCCTCCCCTACGCGATAGGAAAAGGATATACCGATTAATTTCGCTTCGATGGCTGACAGATCGGTGGTCTCCGTATCAAAGCAGATGGCCTCCTGTACATTCAGGTAATGAGCCAGCGACTGGCGTAATTCGGGCGTATCGATTAACTGATAATCATGAACCGTATCGTGAACGGTTCGGCGAACGGTGGAAGTTTCCCATTGCGTAGCGACTTCCGCACTTGCTACTTCCGTTACGGGGGCGGCTCCAAACAGATCCATCTGAGCCGTGGGGGCTTTGGCTTTGGGTGCTTTCGCAGCAGGCTCAGGAGCGGGTGTTTCATCGCCTAACATCCGTTTGCGAAGCGTTCTGAATTCCAGTTCGTCCAGTAAAGCTGACAGCATTTCCCGATTGGGTTCGCAGATTTTCAGAGCTTCCGCATCAAACTCAATCGGAACGTTTTGCTCAATTAACGCCAGTTCTTTCGATAATAAGCCCTGCTCCGCAAACGTGCGTACATTTTCCGCCATCTTGCCTTTTAACTGGTCAACGTTCGCAATCAGGTTTTCAACGGAACCATATTCGGCAATCAGCTTTACCGCCGTTTTTTCTCCAATGCCCGGAATGCCCGGAATGTTATCAACCGCATCGCCCATTAGGCCCAATAAGTCAACTACCTGATCGACATTGGTAATGCCCCAGCGTTCACAAACCTCTTTGGGACCCATGATCTCGACATCCTTACCCATAAAGGCAGGTTTGTAAAGCTTTACGTGCTCCTCCACTAACTGACCATAGTCTTTGTCGGGAGTCATCATAAATACCTCAAAATCGCCAACGGCTGAAGCTTTTTTTGCCAGCGTTCCGATGATGTCATCTGCTTCGTACCCATCCAGAATCAGAACCGGAATGCAAAGGGCTTCACACAAACGCTTCACGTAAGGAATGGCAATGGTAATATCTTCCGGCTGTTGCTGACGCTGAGCTTTATAAGCCTCAAAACGCGTGTGCCGAAAGGTGGGTTTGGGAGTATCAAAAGCAACGCCCAGGTGCGTTGGATTTTCTTTACGGATAACTTCTAATAAGGTATTTGTAAAACCAAAAACGGCACTGGTGTTCATGCCGGAGGTGGTAATACGGGGAGTTTTGGCGAAAGCGAAGTGTGCCCGGTAAATCAGGGCCATCGCGTCCAGAAGAAATAGTTTTTTCATGCAATCGCTGCTTTTCTGGCTTGCAAGTTAAGGTATCCCAAGCCGCTTTCAGTTATATAGGTGGGAATGAATTTCGTGAGGCTTTGGTGAGCTTTTTCAGAAAAGAAGGGGTTCTACCCTTACCTATCTTTTATTCGAATGAAAAATACCCACCAAATCCTTGCCATTTCTGGCAGTTTACGTGCTGCTTCAGTTAATAATCAGATTTTAGAGAAACTCTCCACTCAGATTCCGGCAACCATTACCTGGAATAGTTATCAGGAATTAAAGCAGATTCCAGCTTTCAATCCTGATTTACAAGTATTACCGGAGTCGGTTGAGCGTTTCAGAAATCAGTTATTACAGGCCGATGGTATTCTGATTTGTACGCCTGAATACGTATTCGGCATTCCCGGATCACTCAAAAATCTACTGGACTGGACGGTCGGTTTTTCATCGGGCGAATGGGCCGAAAAACCAACCGCTTTGATTACAGCCTCAACTTCGGGTGAAAAAGCTCATGAATCACTTCAGTTTATTCTGAATGTATTAGGAACGCAGATTTCTGAAGAGACCAGCGTATTAATTTCCAACGCTCGCAAGCGATGGAATGATGCGGCTGTCGAACAGCAATTAACTTCCGTTTTACATACATTGATTCAGCATATGCAGAAGCGATAAAGTCAAAGAAAAACCCCGACCAGCAGGCCGGGGTTTCGTAGTAATGATCGGGAAGCCTTACTTCTTCGGTAATGCCTCCACGTGTATATCTTCAAACTTAGTAACCCCACAGGAACCACAGCCTTTCGCACAACCGCCCGACTTTCGCAGGCTAAACTGCTTTCTGAACTGATTACCCATGTAGGCTAAAGCTCCCAGAAATAAAAGGATAATGATAGCGGTTTCCATAGTCTTCTTAATTTTCCAGACAACGTTCAAAAGGATTCTTTTTGTTCAGAAAAAGGTAATAATCTTCAAACACCTCAGAATTCAAACCTTTTCAAACCCGATTACTCTCCTAAACTTTCCCGAATCATGCGAACCAGCTCGTCATGCACCAGGCCGTTCGAGCTGATGATTTCGCCGTTGGCCAGGTAACTGTCGCCGCCTTTCATATCGGTTACTTTACCCCCTGCTTCTTCCACCAGTAACACCCCAGCCGCAATATCCCAACTATTGATGTTATACTCAAAATAACCTTCAAACCAGCCCCGAGCGGTATAAGCCAAATCCAGAGCCGCCGAACCGATGCGACGGAACCCGTGCGATTCGCGGGTGATTTTCAGAATCATGTCCATGTACGCATCCGTTTTCTGATTCTGGCGACTGGGGAAACCACAAGCCAGCAGGCTATGACGAATTTCGCTTACTTTCGAAACCACCAGTTGTTGCTTGTTCATCCAGGCTCCGCCGCCTTTCCAGGTATAGTACATTTCATCGCGGAAAGGCTCGTAAATTACGCCTGCTACGGGTTTACCGCCCTGTAATAAGCCAATACTCGTACAAAACTGCGGATAGGCGTGCAGGAAGTTAGTCGTGCCATCGAGCGGGTCGATTACCCACACCAGATCCTGATCTTTGGCCTGCTCTACGGTGCCTTCTTCGGTAATGAATCCTGAACCCGGAATCAGCCCCGATAACCCTTCTACCAGACGCGTTTCAGTTTCTTTATCGACGTAGGAAACCAGATTAAAGTTCTCGCCATATTTATGCTCAATTCGGGTAGAATCAAAATGCTTCAATTCGGCTAACATGAACTCCCCGGCAGCTTTGGCCAACTTGGTGACTTCCAGGGTAATTTTCTCAAAACTCATAGGGTATCGTGATTTAACAATTGCTTGCGGCGTGTCTTTAAGTTCTTGTCATTATTTAATGATAGATGGTTCAGTTGTAAAACCTGAATATCAATCCATTAACAACCGTAGCGGCGGCCGCTAAAAATAATCAACTATTTAGTATCGCTGGTAACGAATCATCCATCAACTCGTTTGTAAAGACAAAGTAACGATTATTCAAATGAACCTGCCCTTTCCGAATCGTATTAAGTTAAAACCAGGTATTGTTTTTTAAGAAATCATACTGCCCTTATCATTAAAAATGGTAAGCTTTGCCCGTCTGGCCATTCACGAACGTTATTCCTTCAATTCTACCCCTTATGTCATCCATATATACCCCCAAACAGCAGCGTTATCTGCTTATTTTTAGTCTGATCGTTATTTCAGGATTTATCATTGCCGGGTTACGTCAGTATATTACGGCTTTCTTCGGAGCCGCCATCCTATACGTTATTTTTCGTCCCTGGCTTACTAATCTGGTTAATAAAAAGAAGCTTAACCGTACGTGGGTTTCCGTAGGCTTATTACTCTTTTCAATCATCGTCATTATCATTCCCTTTCTGGTGCTGAGTTTGTTACTGGCCGACCGGGTGAGGTATTACAGTCAGAATTATGAAGATATTCTGAAACTGGTAGAAAAAATTGAGGATCTGACGGGGATTTCCATTACTGATCAAAACAGTATAAAATCCCTGATTCAACAGGGAGCTGGCTGGGCCAGTCAGCAGTTTCCCAGCATCATTGGAGGCACGCTGGACGTATTGATTATTCTTGGCCTACTCTTCTTTACGCTTTACTACATGTTTACGCAGGAAGAAAGTTTTCTCAATGGCCTGAAGCGTTACCTTCCCTTTGACTCCAATACCGACCAGGAACTAGGCGAAAGCTTGAAGAACATGGTGAATGCCAACATCCTTGGTCAGGGCCTGATTTCTCTGATTCAAGGGATTTTAACAGGAATTACCCTCTGGATTTTTGGCACGCCCGACGCTGCTTTCTGGGGAACCGTTACTTTCTTTTTGAGCTTCATTCCCGTTTTAGGAACGCCTATTGTCTGGGGACCTGCCGGGTTAATCGCCATCTCTCAGGGTGATACGGGCCGGGGCATTGGAATTTTGTTGGTAGGAGCGATTGTGTTAACGAATGTCGATAACGTCTTACGCATCATTCTGGCTAAACGGATGGGCGATGTTCACCCCCTTATTACCCTGACCGGCGTGGTATTGGGCGTACCACTTTTCGGAATTCTGGGATTGGTCATTGGTCCCCTTTTAATTGCATACCTGATTGTTTTATTCAAGGTTTTTGAGCGAACGAATCGGCAATTAATCGCGGAAGAAAAGCAGGAAAGGACTATTTTTAAGGGGCGGGATGAATGAGAATAATCCTAACTGTTGCTTATGAAGCCCTTGTATGTTTTACTGATCGTCACGTTGCTTACGTTACTTGTGCTCTGGCTGGCCTCGGGAGAATGGCACCTTCGCTTTGCTGGTAATGTAGGCATGAGCGTAATGCTCCTCTTTACGGCACTGGGACATTTTATGTTTCCGAAAGGCATGGCGGAGATGTTACCTCCTTTCGTTCCCTATCGGGTCCCGCTGGTTTATGTAACGGGCGTTATTGAAGTAGCCGCGGCCATTGGTTTGATGATTCCCAGCTTTCGTCACTTGACTGCTTTGTGGCTTATGCTGTTTTTCATTCTGATTTTACCAGCCAATATTTATGCGGCCTTTCATCGTATCGACTATCAAAAAGGCACAACCGACGGCCCCGGCCTTGCGTATCTTTGGCTCCGAATGCCGCTGCAATTGTTCTTCATTGGCTGGGTCTGGTTTTTCAGTTTTTAGTTTACGGTTTTCAGTACCCTCTAATAATAATCATAACCCCTCCGGGGTTTAATCTGAATAGCCCCGGGTGGAACCCGGGGAATCTCGTAACAACAAACGCATTACCCCAGATTGTTATTTAGATTGGTCTTATTTACAGAAACCCCGGTCTGAACGGAACCCAGATTATCATCCGGGGCTATTCATAATTAAACTCCTCCAGGGTTCTATTTCCTCTAACCCAAAGCCAGACTAGGCCACCCCGGATTATCATCCGGGGCTATTCATAATTAAACCCCTCCAGGGTTCTATTTCCTCTAACACAAAGCCAGATTAGGCCACCCCGGATTATCATCCGGGGCTATCCATAATTAAACCCCTCCAGGGTTCTATTTCCTCTAACCCAAAGCCAGATTAGGCTACCCCGGATTATCATCCGGGGCTATTCATAATTAAACTTCCGGGGTTGTGTATTCTCTAACCCAAAGAGCCGGTGAAACCGGCCTCTTTGGGTACCAACGCAATTGAAAACTGAAAACCGTAAACGGAAAACTACTTCAATTTCCACTCCAGAAACAGGTTTGGTAACTCCAGATCCTGGTGCGGGGAAGACGGGTCGTGCAATTGCCAGCTTACGTCATTACTCAGTTCCAGAGGAATCCGATCCAGTCGTTTCCGATACATGACCTGTGGTACCTGATCGGTAATGGACAGCGGTACCTGCTCATGGTAACGATTATAAAGTTTCACCAGTAACTGATTGGAACCTGTTTTCAATTTAAGTAAAACCAGATCACGGGTAGAGTCGGTTTTGGCCCGGTTGCTATGGAGTAAAAGCTGCTCGCCGTTCAGCCAAACCCCGATACCATCACCGCTTAAAATTTCAACCATCAAATTCTGAGGGCGGTCGGTAGTTAACTCCTGTAGTACGAACCAGCTTTGTGAAGGTTCGGCAGGAAGCTGACGTACTTCACTCCGGTTAATTTCCTTCCAGGTCGGACCTTCCCGCAGGGGCCAGCCCTTGGATGGATCAATCGTTAATACACTTCCCCAGCCAATGCCCGTTCCTTTGGCCTGATTTAGATACGTCGGCCCCCAGGTTACCTTTCCGGTTTTGGCCATCTGATAAGGTTCACCATCGTCAAGAATGATGGAACGACGTACCCCATTTACATCCAGATCAATGCTTTTTCCTTTTTCTTCATCCGAAAAAACAACCAGGGGATGAACGGCAGTAGTTTTTGGAATTTCAAATCGCCAGGATTCCTTAACCGTAGTTCGGTAATAACTGTTGTAATCTACCCCGCCAATGCTGTACTCATGCTGAGCATTGGCATGGGATAAAACCAGATTTTTCTGAATGGCATTCACCTGAATAATATTAGCCGGAGCTACCTTAAAGTCATCGCTAAACTCAACCACTACTACCGGAATATCTTTAACCGACTTGATTTCAGCGGGTAAGATGATCTGAATATCGTTACCAACGCGTTTGAAAGAAGCTGTCTCACGGGGTTTGCCGAGTACATGGATAATCTGCAAATTTCCCGTAATTCCGGGCAGAGTAATCGTTCGGCCAGAGGGCATGCCCAGCAGCGACAAATACAGCTTACGTCCTTTCGTCGTTACCTCACCCCACTTGAATGGATTCGGGAAGGGATCGGCCTTAGTGCCATACACCGCCTCGCCATTTTGACGGAGCCAATCCCCCATTTTCAGTAATACGTCCCGCTCAAATTCTACTACGGTTCCATCGCCACGAGGCCCGATGTTCAACAGATAATTTCCGCCCCGACTCACTACTTTCAGTAAACTCACTAATTTTTCACGAGCTTTATCATCCGCCGAGCCGTGCTCCTGCCAGGAACGATACCCCCAGGTTTCATCATAGATCGAAGCGGGCGTTTGCCAGGGCGTCGCGATTTTGTAGTTCGGGTATTCATTATCTCCCATCACGCAGAAATCCCCGGCCTCATTACCAATGCGACCACTAACCATACAGTCCGGCTGTAGTTCGTGCACTAAGTCGGCCAGTTCCTGGCTTTGAGTCGGGGTTTGCGAACCCATGTCAAACCATAACTCGGAGATAGGTCCGTAATGGGTTAATAGTTCACGAACCTGATTTTTGTTGTACTCGTGATGAGCCGCCGGAATGGGATCAGAGTTACTGCTGGAAATGGGATAAGCTGCCGGAAAATGCCAGTCAATGATGGAGTAATAAAGCCCAAACTTCATGCCTTGGCGTTCACAGGCCTCGGCCAGCTCTTTCACTATATCACGTTTATACGGAGTAGCATCCACGATGTTGAACTTCGTGAAAGCGGATTTAAACATACAAAAACCATCATGGTGCTTGGATGTTAATACCACCGAACGCATCCCCGCGGCTTTCGCCAGAGCTACGACTGAATCAGGATTCCAGAGTTTAGGATCGAAGTTTCGGACCACGCCTTCATACGTATCGCTGTATAAGCCAGGTGCATGGGCCCTAATTTGTTCACTATATCCCCGGGTTACGGGCTTTCCTTCCCAAACACCCCCCAAAGCCGAATAAGCCCCAAAGTGAATGAACATGGAATATTTGTCATTCTTCCAGGTTTGCAAGGCCTTCGACGCCTGCTGGGCCCAGGAACTAAAGCTGCAACAAAGGGTTAAAACAATCAGTACTATTCGGTTCATAAAGACAGCAGGTTTAATGGGTTTGAACTGGTTTGAAGGCTTCCTTTCGGGTTAAATTGCTAGCATTGCGGTGGTTACAATTACATCCGCAAAACCTAAGAGCTGGATGTACATGAGGTCTGATTAACTAATGATCAGTCCTTTCCAACCCCATCAAACTTCAAATTAACGCTAACCTCCTCAAACTAAATCAACCCGTCTCCACAGGCGGAGTGGTTAGTATTGTAGGTAATCGAATGGCGTATGCTTTGTTTAATTAATTCGTGAATTACCGATTTATTTTCATCTCTTGGAACATTTCTTTTTGCTCTGTTCTCTTAGAATCTGCCTCTATTATGAAAATCAGCCCTTTCTTACTCTCTATTTTTTTGTCCTTGCTGGTTGTTTCGGGTTACGCTCAGGAAATTCAATACCCCTACCCCGTCCATATTTTTCGCGTTAATCAGGAACAGAAAACGGTAGACATGGCCTACATGGACATTCCGGCCCAAGGAAAAGCGAATGGAAAAACGGCCCTGCTTTTTCACGGAAAGAACTTCAATGGTATATACTGGCGGGAAGTGATTTCTTTTCTAAGTCAGGAAGGTTACCGTGTTATTGTTCCCGATCAGGTCGGTTGGGGTAAATCCAGTTATCCCGATTTGCATTACAGTTTTCATGCGTTGGCGAGTACGAATAAACGATTACTGGATTCGCTGAATATTACTAAGGTAACCCTGATTGCTCATTCCATGGGTGGCATGCTGGCTACTCGCTTTACGTTAATGTTTCCTGAAAAAGTGCATCAGCTCATTCTGGAAAACCCGATTGGTCTGGAAGATTACCGAATCATGGTGCCTTATGCTCCGCTGAACGAATTATATACCAATGAATTATCGGCCACTTACGAGTCCTATAAAAAATACCAGCAGAGTTATTACCCGCAATGGAAACCCGAGTATGAAGAATGGGTAAAGGTGCAAGCTTCGGCGTTGAAAGATCCCCGCTTTAAAGAAATTGCCTGGGTTAATGCTCTGACCTACCAGATGATTTATGAGCAACCCGTTTGTTATGAATTCAACCGCATCCGTGTGCCAACGTTATTAATCATCGGTCAGGAAGACCGAACGATTGTGGGAAAGAATCGCGTTCCCAAAGAGCTTGTGAGTCAATACGGACAGTACCCGGCTCTGGGCAAGCGTACGCAGCAGCAAATCAAAGGCAGTAAGCTCGTGGAGTTGCCCGGCGTAGGCCACATTCCGCACATCCAGGACTTACCCGCATACACGAAAGGTCGTTAGTTTCCTAAAGTAATCACTTAAATTCCTGAAGTTCTTCTTTAGGAATTTGTAAACTTACTCCACATGAAAGTTATCATTACAGGAGCTACCGGAATGGTGGGCGAAGGAGTTTTGCATGAATGCCTGCTTCACCCAGCTGTCACGAAGGTTTTGATTATTAACCGAAAACCTTCGGGCATCAGTCATCCGAAAATGCAGGAGATCGTTCATCCAGATTTTTTTAACCTTGCTCCCATCGCTCCACAGTTGAGCGGTTACGATGCCTGCTTTTTTTGCCTTGGCGTGTCGTCGCTAGGCATGAAAGAACCGGAATATCGACGAATTACCTACGACTTAACGATGCACTTTGCGGAAACGCTGGTGCAGCAATCACCGCATCTGGTCTTTACGTATGTTTCGGGGGCGGGTACGGATCGCTCGCTGATGTGGGCCAAAGTCAAACGCCAGACCGAAAACGATCTGGCGAAGTTGCCCTTCAAGAATACCTACGCTTTTCGTCCGGGTTTTATGAAACCCACACCAGGGCTCAAAAATACGCTTGGCCTCTATACGTTCATCAACTGGCTTTATCCCGCCATGCGGAAGTTTTTCCCAGACTCCGTAAGCACACTGGCCGAATTAGGTCAGGCCATGATTAATTCCGTTTTGAAGGGCTATCCTGCTCGGGTATTAGAGGTTCGGGATATCGTTAAACTGGCTCACGCTTAGCCGACTCGTTGTTTTTCAGGATCGAAAATCATTCCCGTACACAAACAATAACGTCCCTGGGTGCGAGTCAGGATGTCGTAATTTTTACAAATCTGACAACCCTTCCAGAAGGCGGGGTCATGAGTTAGCTCATCGAACGCAACAGGCTGAAAACCCAGTTTCGTATTTACTTTCATTACGGCGGTTCCGGTCGTAATCCCGAAGATTCGGGCTTCAGGAAAAAGCGAGCGACAATACCCAAACAGTTTGGTTTTCAATAACTCGGCCAATTTTTTACCCCGAAATTGTGGAGCTACAATCAGGCCGGAATTGGAAACAAATTTTCCTTCTTCGTACATTTCCCAGAAACAAAATCCCGCCCAACGCCCCTGCGAGTCTACGGCGATTAAGGCCTGATGCTGCTGCATTTTCTGACGAATATCTTCCGGCGAACGATCACCAATGCCCGTACCCCGAGCGACGGCACTTTCCCGCATGGCTTCACAAATTTGTTCGGCCCAAACGAGGTGTTTGGTGGAGGCTTCCTCTATTATAAACGGTTGGTCTTCCATAATTTTAAGGTAATGAATGCGTAATCTGACGGCGGTATTCTTCGTGTAAAGCGTAAGGCATGAGCCGAAGTAATACCTCACGGGAGTTGGATTGGGTATACAGAAGATTCTCCAGACCGTATACGTAAACTGAACATACGGCGTTCTGAGTAGAGCTGGAACCTTCGGTTAAAAGATCATTGGCCACCAGAAAACAATGCCGAACGGCGATGAAATCGTGCGTATCGGCATAATGCCGGGTGAGTTTTAATAGTTGAGTAGTAAGTCGATAGGCACTCAGGTGACACGAGTCATTCTCGAAATCGGGAAGATGCGTTTTCAGCAGATGCCATAAATCCAGTTGCAAATCTTCCATCGTAATTAACTTTGATTTGCCTCTACTCTTACCAAACAACAGCCAGCCCGCAGTAAATTTTATAAAACGTTATTAGTCAATTCATTACTCTTTTCTTTAGTAACCAATGGCTTTCCGTTTTGAAAGGTTTTCTTTTTCAAAATGAAAAAAAGAAGGAGTCACCGCCAGGACAGCCTTACTTTTGAAATCCATTATTAACACTTCTGTTCTGTGAAAAAACTGATTGCACTGCTGGGTTTGCTAGCCTCCAGTCCACTCTTCGGACAAGATTATCTTCCCTCGACGGATCGTATCTCAACCCATATTAAAACCTTGGCCTCAGATCAGATGAAAGGCCGTGGAACGGGTAGCAAGGAAAATGATAAAGCCGCTCAGTACATTACCAAAGAGTTTCGAAAACTGGGCTTATTACCCATGGGGTCAGAGGGGTATTGGCAACCTTTTACGGCTCGAGTGAAGAAAGTAGTGGTAACGGATAGCTTGCGTAAAGCCAAGAACGTCATTGGTTTTATCAATAATCGGGCGGCCAATACCATTGTCATCGGTGCTCATTACGATCACCTCGGCATGGGTCGGCAAGGCAGCTCGCTGGAACCTAACCCCGAAGGTAAAATTCATAACGGAGCGGATGATAATGCTTCTGGTGTGGCGGGTTTGCTGGAACTGGCTCGTTATTTCTCGAAAAATGGGGTAAAAGAAGAATATAACTTTCTGTTCATTGCTTTTGGTGCTGAAGAGCTTGGCTTGCAGGGTTCGCGTTACTTCCTGAATAACCCTACGGTACCCCTCGATCAACTCAATTTCATGATCTGCATGGACATGATTGGTCGCTACAATCCCGAGCGAGGTGTAGGCGTGGGTGGTGTAGGCACCAGTGACGCCTGGCCGGGAATCTTTGAAGGCCAGGAGGCTTCCATCAAATATTTCACGGATCGGGCCGGAAATGGCGGCTCGGATAATGCGGCTTTTTATGCGAAAGGCATTCCAGTTTTATTCTTTCACACGGGCGGTCACGAGGATTATCACAAACCTACCGACGATCCCGAAAAGATTGATCTGAAATCAGAAGCGGGCATTCTGGATCTGGAGATTAAGGTTATTGAAAAGGCCCTGAAATTGCCAAAAATGACCTTCACCACAGTTCAGTAATAAAAAACGGGAATCGATCATACCTCGATTCCCGTTTTTGTAGAGACGTCCATTTATGGCGTCTTTGCCGGGAAATGGCGATAATAAAAAGGTAACCAAAACCGCCTTTATATCACTAGTGCAAGATGGGAATCTCGCACTAGTGAGTGTTTTTCAAACGTAGAGACGTCCATTTATGGCTTCTTGTCTGGGAATAATATTAGTTTAAAAGTACCCAAACCCGCCTCTACCCAGACGCGATGAAGTCGCGTCTCTACCTTAATATTTAACCGGCAGGTGAATCTCCGCAATCATGCAACGAGCCGAACCGCCACCGTTGCTTTCGATGATGCTCAGGTCCGTGTGTAAAATCTGGCAGTAGTCGTCAAGCGAATCAATCTGTCGGGGCGTCAGGCTTTCATAGGCCTTCGTCGACATCATCAAAATCTGCTCTCCTTTCGTATTGCGAATCTGGAGCATATTACCCGCAAAATGCTTCATCTGATCCAGTGTAATTTCAATAATCTGCCGACCGGATGTTTCCAGTGAACTCCGTACGATAAACTTCTCGTCAGGATCGGGAATCGCATCCAGACAAATGACCGCGAACATGTCACCAATGCACATCAATACGTTGGTATGGTAAATGGGGCGACCCAGCTCATCTATAGCGTGGAATTTTACCACTTCGTAGTTCATCTGCAAGGCAAAAGCATCCAAAACTTCTTCGTTCGTGCGAGGAGAAAGGCAGGCATAAGCAATCTTGTATTTCCGATCCAGAACCATCGATCCGGTACCTTCCAAAAACTTGCCTTCGCTCTCAAAAGCCGTTAAATCTACCCGGCGATTGATGTAAAAATGCTCTTCAATCTGTTTCAGAATATCCTCCCGTCGCTCTAGCCGACGGTTCTCCGCCTGCATCGGATAGGTAATCACCGTTCCGTTGAAATGGAAACTCACCCAGTTATTCGGAAAAATGGAGTCGGGCGTGTAGGGTTCAACCGTATCCTCAATGACCAGCACGTTTACGCCTTTGGCATGTAATAAACGCACCATTTCGTCAAACTCTTCGAGAGCTTTCTGCTGGGCAATTTCTTTGGTTTCATCCGCCGCGTGAACATCCTGAAAAGCGTTGGAAGACGCGGTTTGTTCGTTAAATCCAAACCGTACGGGCCGGATCATTAATAGGTTACTTGTGGACTGCGTTCTCATGGTATTAAATAAGTGCTAGCTACGCAATAAAGGCATTGACATACAGTGCGAACCACCCCGGGCCCGGGATAATTCGGCACTGGGTAACATAATAAAGGTATCCGTCAGCGTGTCGGGTGAAGTAATGCCCTGCTCAAATTCCTGTAATAAATCAGCCGCCCGAACGGTACGAAATCCCTGCTGACGGAACGCTTCAAGGGTTTTATCGTTACGATCGTACCCAATCACTACGCCTTCTTTCAAGGCCAGCAGGTTGCAGGAGTCCGTCCATTGCTCACGGGCCCCGTAAGGGAATTCGTTATTACCCGAATAGATAAACCTTACCTCCTCCGGCGAGCAGCCTAAATCTTCAACGCTGATTTGAATGAGTAACTCTTCCAGACTAGCCAACTCGCGGGTAGCCGTTTCTCCTTTAAAGAACTGAACAATTTTTACGTCATCATCTAACTTAGGCGGAATCAGCCCACTCATGGTGGGATCAATCTGATCTTCGCCGTGGCGGCCTTGCTTGAGTAAGGACCCTAACACCACCCAGACGTTTTTCTTTACCTGCGTACAAACCGTATCGAGGTGCATATAATCCCGCTTGAAGGGAATTTTCACGACGGTAATCTTATCGACTACGTGCTTCTCAAACAGAATTTTAATGGCCTGCTGAGCCGCAAAAACCGTCGTCCGTTCCGAAACGCCAATGACCAGGTGATTTGGTGCAACGATCATTACGTCGCCGCCTTCCAGCGTGGTTTTGTTGTAATTCTTTTCGTTATCGGGTAACAAAAAGTACAGTTCATTGTCGGGTAACTCAATAATTTTCCCGCGAAGATCGGCGAAAACCGGGTGCGTATAAAAGATGTATTGAGCTAGTAAGGCTTCCCGCGTGCGGGCCTGTTTGGCCGGTTTATTCAGCAGAAAATGGTCATTGATGGTAATGCCAATGTCCCGCGTAAAAATAAAATTTGGTACGGGAGCAAAAAGCATTTCGCCTGCGGGTGTCGTTCCCGAAATCAGCGTTTTGGCCAGTTCCACGGAAGACAGCTCACTCAACTCATTCTGCGTGGTGTACCATTCGTGTTCAACGGCACAAATCGCCGCGATGAGTTTGGTTTTCACCTGATCATTATCCAGGATATCGGCCAGCAGTTTCTGAAATTCAATGACTCTGCTGGAATTGAAATATTCAGGATGATCGGGCTTATAAAAGGATCGCTTGGGGTCAGCATCAATAGCGGCAAGTTTGCCCTTGATTTTCTCAGGATCGAGAAAGTATAGAAGAATTTTAACGTAATAGTCGTACTCGTCTTTTCGCATCGTATCCAGATGCACAATGTCTTCGAATAGCCAGTCCTGAGCCTTGGAAGGGACTACCTTCCCTAATCCTGAATCTGGACTGTGAATGAGCAGGCGTTTTAAGGTTCCTACTTCACTCGAAACTGAAATGGATTGCATACACTACATTTTTGGACGGGAATCAGGCGGTGATTAAGGACAAGATTTGCTCGTCGGTTTATTAGGTTTTCGTTGATACCGTCTTTGACTCCCTATACATGGTTGGCCGCAAGTTAAACGCTTTCTGCAAAGTGAAAAATTTCATTTCCAGCTCAAATTGCCAAAAATGGGCCTATTGCTTTTAAACCCAGAAAAAAGTTTTCGGGATGATCATTCTTAAAAGGCCAAAATTCGCCTGCTGAGGGGATTTTGGGTAACGGTTGCCACCCTTCTGAATGGATCATACGCGAAGCAACACGGTTACTTGGCGAAACCTGTGTTGTTTTTCTTTATTCAAAACCCCAGCGGGGTTAAACTATGGATAGCCCCGGGCTGGATAGCCCAGAGGAAGACTGTCAGTGGCCCGCATTGCATACGGGTCCTGCAAATGGAGGTTATGAGAACAAAATAAATCAAGGTTATCAGATAGATCATGGTATGGGTTCCCCTTTCCCCGGGCTGGATAGCCTCGGAGGTGTTATACTTCTATTGTAGGAATACCCCCTAAAAATCTTCATTTAATCCCCCCCTATTTTTCTCTTTATCCACCAGTAACTTCCTGATTTTAGGAGAACCAATCTTTTCAAAAGCAAGTTATCCTTTCACAAACAGCGTTCTTTTAACTGAGAACCTGTACCTTTGCAGTTTAGAACCACTTACTTGACACAAAGCAGCTATGCTTAAAATAGAGAACCTTCAGGCATCCATTGGGGAAAAGCAGATTCTGAAAGGCATCAATCTGGAAGTGAAACCCGGTGAAGTTCACGCGATTATGGGCCCAAACGGCTCGGGTAAGAGTACCCTGGCTTCTGTTTTGGCGGGTCGTGAAGACTACGACGTAACGGGCGGTAGCGTACTTTTTGAAGGCAAGGATTTGCTCGAACTGGCTCCTGAAGAACGGGCCGCGGAAGGTATTTTTCTGGCATTCCAGTATCCAGTAGAGATTCCCGGTGTATCGACTACCAACTTTTTGAAAACGGCTCTGAACGAGATCCGAAAATATCAGGGTCAAGAGCCACTCGATGCGGTAAGCTTCCTGAAACGCATGAAGGAAAAAATGAAGCTGGTTAATATTGATCAGTCTTTATTGAGCCGTTCCCTGAACGAAGGCTTTTCCGGCGGTGAGAAAAAACGCAATGAAGTATTCCAGATGGCAATGCTTGAACCCAAGCTAGGCATTCTGGACGAAACGGACTCTGGTCTGGATATCGATGCCCTGCGTATCGTGGCAGAAGGCGTTAATACCCTCCGCGATGGCGAACGCTCGTTCATCGTAGTAACTCACTACCAGCGTCTGCTGGATTACATCGTCCCTGACTTCGTTCACGTTCTTTACAAAGGCCGTATCGTGAAATCCGGTACGAAAGAACTGGCTCTCGAACTGGAAGAAAAAGGTTACGACTGGATCAAGGCGGAAGTCGACGCTCTGGTTTAATTGATTATGAAGAATGGACCGTGGAGAGAACTCTCCATTCAACATTCTCAATTTTACATTCAACGATAGTAATGACTACTCCGATTGATTTTAAAGCCCAGTTGATCGCCGAATTTCAGCTCAACGAAACCCGACTCAACGGTGAAAGCCGTAGCTCGCTTCATCAGCGACGCCGGCTCGCCCTGTCGCGTTTCGAGCAGTTAGGTTTTCCGACGATCAGACATGAAGAGTGGAAGTATTCGAACGTCAAAAATCTCGTTAGTCAGGAGTTTAATATTACTCCTTCGGCTGAGATCTCGCACGACCATCTGACTTCCCTCGAAATCCCGAATCTGGCAGGAAATATACTTTACTTTATCAACGGTCAGTATCAGCCCCAGCTTTCGACCATCGTGTCGCCCGCTGACGAAGTGGAGATTCTGACCTTTGCCGAAGGATATAAAAAATATCCCGCGTTAGTTGAAGAGCACTTTGCCAAATATGCCGACGATTCAAATGATGCTTTTACGGCTCTGAATACGGCTTTTGCTCAGTACGGTGCTTTTATTCACGTGACCAAAGGCAAAGTTGTAGAAGCTCCGATCATTCTGCGGTTCATTTCTGATGCCCGTACCGAAAATGTAGCAGTTCAACTGCGTAACCTGATTATCGTGGAAGAGCGAGCTTCGCTGAAAGTAGCTGAATCGTTCCGAACATTGGGAGAATTTGCTTCATTCACGAACACCGTTACGGAAGCCTTTTTAGGCAAAGAAGCCAATTACGATCACTACAAGGTTCAGGACGAATCAGAAAAAGCCTTCCACATTGGCACCACTCAGGTTCACCACAATGATAAAGCGTTGAGTTACGATACAACCGTAACCCTCAACGGGGGCTGGGTTCGTAATAACCTGAATCTGGTTATGGGTGGAGAGTACGTAGAAGCTCACCTGACGGGCCTGTACCTGCCTAATGGCAAACAACACATTGATAACCATACCCTGGTAGATCACGCAATGCCTAACTCCTACTCAAACGAGTTGTACAAAGGCATCATGTTTGATAAATCGACGGGTGTTTTCAACGGTAAGATCTTCGTTCGCGAGGATGCCCAGAAAACCAACGCCTACCAGAGCTGTAAAAACGTGCTGGCTTCTCCAGATGCCACCATGAATACCAAGCCTCAGCTGGAAATCTACGCCGACGACGTGAAATGTTCACACGGAACGACGACGGGTCAGATGGACGAAGAAGCGTTATTCTATTTACAGTCCAGAGGTATTCCTAAAGACAAAGGTCGTGCTTTATTAATGCTGGCTTTTGCAGAAGATGTAGTGGAGAAAATCAAAATCCCAGCCATCCGGGAATATCTGGAATCCGCTATTGCTAAAAAAGTAGGCGAAGTCTAATCACCTGATTCCTTTGTCTTGTGACCGAAACGATGGATTTATCCCAATCACCAATCGTTTCGGTCATTTTTTTAGAAAATAGGTTACTCTAGTAAAAAGATAGACTCTTACAGGTAATATCTTCACCTTTCGAAACTCTTTTCAAGCAATCTTGATTAGTAGAGTTAGGTTAGTGGAGTTTAGAGTTTGGGGTTAATTTTATAAGCCATTACCAAGCGTTCTTAACTCCAAACCAACTGTAAAGTAAAGAATCTTGATTAAGTGTAGGGGATTCATAGCGTTCGCCGCTGTGGTTTTGAGGTCTTGGGAAAATTAACTCAAAACACGAAACCTTTAACCCCAAACGCATCAGCAACCAATTCCCAGTATGATGACTACAACCTCCGCAGTTAGTTTTGATATTGAACGCATCCGGGCTGATTTTCCCATTCTGGATCAGGAAGTAAACGGCCGCAAACTGGTTTACTTTGATAACGCCGCTACGACCCAAAAGCCCGTCGCGGTGATTGAGGCTCTGATGAATTATTATCGGGGCTATAATGCCAATATTCACCGCGGTATTCATACGCTGGCTGAAAAAGCTACGGCTGATTTTGAAGCGTCCCGTCGGGCCGTTCGTGATTTTCTGAACGCTCCTTCGGCAGAAGAAATTATTTTTACCTCCGGCACCACCATGGGGATTAATCTCGTGGCTCAAACGTATGGTCGTCACTTTCTGAAAGCAGGTGACGAAATCATTATTTCCGGGCTGGAGCACCATTCCAACATCGTTCCCTGGCAAATGCTGGCGGGTGAAAAAGGGTTAACCGTTCGGGCGATTCCCGTTCTCGAAAATGGAGAACTGGATATGGAAACGTTCGATACCATGCTTTCCGACCGCACGAAGATCGTTGCGGTGAACCATGCTTCCAATTCATTGGGCACGGTGAACCCCGTTAAGGAAATCATTGCCAAGGCTCACGCCGTCGGTGCGGTGGTATTAGTAGACGGAGCCCAGGCCAGCAGCCACCTTGAAATTGACGTCCAGGATCTGGATGTCGATTTTTATGCTTTCTCGGCTCACAAACTCTACGGCCCTACGGGCATCGGTGCATTATACGGCAAGCGGGCTTTACTCGAAGCCATGCCTCCATACATGGGTGGCGGGGAAATGATTAAAGAAGTAACGTTCGAGAAAACGACTTTCAATGATCTTCCTTATAAGTTCGAAGCCGGTACCCCGAACATTGCCGACGTAGTTGCTCTGAAAACCGCTCTGGAATACATTAATTCCATCGGTAAATCTACTATTTCGGCTTATGAAAATCATTTACTGACCTATGCAACAGAGCAGGTAAGTCAAATAGAGGGTGTTCGGATTATTGGTCAGGCGAAAGAAAAAATCTCGGTATTGTCCTTCGTTCTGGAGGGTATTCATCATCAGGACATCGGTATCATCCTGGATCAGCAAGGCATTGCCGTTCGAACGGGTCACCACTGCACCCAACCAGTCATGGATCGTTTCTGTATTCTGGGAACCACACGGGCTTCGTTCGCTTTTTACAATACCATTGAAGAAATTGACAAATTAGTAGCGGGTTTACACCGGGTGAAAAAGCTCATGGCTTAATTTAGTTATTGGTTGATAGTTGTTTGTTATTGGTTTTTCAAACAACTGTTAACTAACAACCAACAAATTAGTAGCGGGCTTACACCGCGTAAAGAAGCTCATGGTTTAATTCAGTTATTGGTTGATGGTTGTTTGTTACTGGATTTTACAAACAACTATTAACTAACAACCAACAACAAAATATGACTATTAACGAAACCCAGGACGAGATCATCGAAGAGTTTGAGTTATTTGATGATTGGGAAGGGAAATACGAATACATCATTGATTTAGGGAAAAAACTGGCTCCGTTTGAAGAGCAGTTCAGAACTGAAGATCACATCATTAAAGGTTGTCAGAGTCGGGTTTGGTTACACGCTGAACTTAACGGCGACAAAGTTGTTTTTACCGCAGACTCCGACGCTATTATTGTGAAAGGTCTGATTTCGATGCTGGTGAAAGTTCTTTCCAGGCATACCCCCGAAGAAATCATCAATGCTGATCTGTACTTTATGGAGCGTGTGGGTCTTCAGCAACACTTAGCCCAAACCCGTTCCAACGGTCTGGCTTCGATGCTAAAACAAATGAAAACCTACGCACTGGCTTTCAGTGCATTGAAGAACTAAATTAGTTTTCAGTTTTCGGTTTGCAGTTTTCAGTTAAAACTTACTGAAAATGAGTAACTGAAAACAGAAAACTCTAAACTGCAAACGAAAAAGATGAATGAAGAAGAATTACGGGAAAAGGTGGTTGCGGCTCTGAAGACCGTTTATGATCCCGAAATTCCGGTGGACATTTACGAACTGGGTCTGATTTACGACATCAAGATTTTTCCCGTTAATAACGTATACGTACTGATGACGCTCACCTCCCCCGCCTGCCCATCTGCGGGTGAAATTCCGGGAGAAGCCGAGCAGAAAGTTCGCGAGATTGAAGGGGTTTCGGATGTTTCCGTGGAATTAACCTTCGATCCTCCTTACTCGCAGGATATGATGTCCGACGTAGCGAAACTCGAACTAGGATTCATGTAATTTTGTTAGTTGTTCGTTGATGGGTATTCGTTGTTCGTAAAATTCCAACAACCATCAACAAACAACCAACAACTATACTATTTAAAACTAAAAAAATAAAGCAATGTCAATGTACCCTGCTGAACTCGTACTTCCCATGCGTATGGACATCACTGAAGGTGGTTTCCAGGAATTACACTCGGCTGAAGATGTAAATAAGGCCATGGCTGAAGCGGAAGAAGGAACGACGCTGGTCTTCATCAATTCTGTTTGTGGCTGTTCAGCCCGCACGGCTCGCCCCGGAGTAAAATATGCAGTGAATAACTCTCAGGCTAAACCCGACCGTCTGTATACTGTATTTGCAGGGGTGGATATGGAAGCCACAGCTAAGGTTCGTGAGTTTACGCTGCCTTATCCTCCAAGCTCACCAGCTATTGCGTTATTTAAAGACGGTGAGCTGGTGCATTTCGTAGAGCGTCACCACATCGAAGGTCGTCCTGCTGAGATTATTGCTCAACACCTGGAAATGGTTTTTGATGAATTTTGTAATTCCGCTGAAGCCTAAGAAAATCAGCAATAAAGATTGGATAAAATAAAAGAAGCCCTTTCGAGTTAATATCGGAAGGGCTTACTTTTTGACGGGAAGTGTTAACTTCGCCCTCATCCGCCCGCTAGGCAGGAATTTTACGCACACATGGAAAAAATTCGCGGCTTTTTCAGGACGCTCTGGAAGATCATTACTTTCCCCTTTGTCTGGGCTTTTTCGAAGCTCTGGAGCCTGATTCGTATGGCATTAGTACGAATTTTCGGTACCTCTTATACTCGAGTTGAGACCAATGTTTCTGACTTCTGGTTTCATCGCATTCGAGCCCCTTACCGGGCCTTTCGCCGGAAGCACCCCTGGCCCGGCCGAATTGTTGGCTTTGGCCTGAATCTATTCGTTTTATTACTAGCCTACTGGTTCGTACTGGAAACGAACTTTCTGTACCTCACCGGGGAAACGCCTAGTACAGAAGAATTGGCGAACCCAAACCTAGCTGTAGCTTCCGAGATTTATACGGCTGACGGAAAACCGCTGGGTCGTTTTTTCACTGAAAACCGGACGCCCGTCCGCAATTTTGAGGAACTTCCCAAACATACGGTTGAAGCTCTGATTGCTACCGAGGATGCCCGTTTTTACGAACACGGTGGCATTGACTGGCCTGCGATGGGTCGGGTGGCTTTTGGAGTCATTACCGGCAACCAACGCGGTGGTGGCTCAACCATTACCCAGCAGGTAGCCAAAAACTTATTCAAAATCCGCAAGAAAACGGGAATCGCCCGTAAAGGCTTACTAGGCTCTATTCCAGTAGTAGGGCTTTTTGTGATTAAATCCAAAGAGTGGCTAACGGCCCTGAAGCTGGAGCGGCAATATTCAAAAGATGAAATTTTGCTGATGTATTTCAATACCGTAGATTTTGGTTCCAACACCTACGGTATTCGGACCGCGTCACGGGTTTATTTTGGGAAACAGCCCCAGGAATTAAGCGTACAGGAAGGAGCCGTTCTGGTTGGTTTACAGAAAGCTACTACTACCTATAATCCCTACATCAATCCCGAGCGGTCCAAAGAACGCCGGAATGTGGTATTAGCCCAGATGGCTAAGTACGGTTACCTCACGGAACCCCAGGCCGACTCCATCGCCCGTCTGGATTTAGGCGTGAGAACTGATCGCGAGAAAGCTCTTCAGGAAGAAGAAGCCATTGGTTACGAAGGTTACTTCAAAAAATACATTGCCGAAGCCGTTGCCAAATGGGCGGAAAGCAATGACGAGCGTATTGATTTATACACCGATGGTTTGAAGATTTATACCACCATCGACTCCCGGATGCAGGCGGATGCCATTAAAGCTCTGGTGGGAAATATGCGGCAGACGCAACGGGAATTTAAGAATCACTTGGGCTCGCGTAATCCCTGGATTTACGAGAACGGTCAGGAGATTCCGAACTTCCTGGATTCGGCCATGAAACGTACCGAAGCCTATAAAGCTTTAGCGAAACGTTTCCCCGGACAGCCGGATTCGATCCGTTATTACCTGACCAAGGTTAAACACCCCGTTCGTGTGTTTGCCTGGAATGATAAGGCCAAAGAAGGTGACCCTCAGATTACCCGCCGTCAGGAAGAGTTTACTTCCATGGATTCGCTGGGTTATTACAAGCGGATGCTTCAGGCCGGTATGATGGCGATGGACCCTCAAACGGGTTACATCAAAGCCTGGGTTGGTGGACTGGACTATAATTATTTCAAGTACGATCACGTTCGTCAGGCCAAGCGTCAGCCGGGTTCTACGTTTAAGCCCATTATGTATTGTGCCGCTATCGATGGCCCACGTGACTTGAGCCCTTGTTATACCGTGAGGGATCAGCCCTTCACTAAAGAATACGAAGAAAACGGGGAGAAGAAACGCTGGTCTCCGCAAAATGCGGAAGGTTACTTCACTTACCGTGAGATGACCTTACGCGAAGCAATGGCTCGTTCCATCAACTCCGTAGCGGCTCAGGTAACGGATCTGGTAACCCCAGACACCGTTTCTCAATACGCTCATAAATTAGGCATCAAGAGCCGAATTCAGGCTGTTCCTTCCGTCGGACTAGGATCGGAAGACGTTTCGCTTTATGAAATGGTAGAAGCCTATTCAGCCTTTATTAACGGTGGTTATCGCATTGAACCTCAATTGATTCTTCGAATTGAAGGTCGTGATGGTGAAATCATTGCCGATTTCAAGGATATGGCTGTAAAAAACCGGACGCAGGTCATTCGTCCAGAATCAGCTTTCTTGTTGCGAAACATGCTTCAGGGTGGCGTTTCAGGTGGAGGAACCTCTTCTCGCCTCCTCTGGCAATTCAGTCCTAAAGGCGTTTCCCGCCAGACGTTATATGATTCCTTTGGTGGAAAAACCGGAACTACTTCCAATTATTCCGACGGCTGGTTCATGGGAGTAACCTCTGATCTGGTGACCGGAGTCTGGGTGGGAGGTGATGACCGAAGTATTCACTTCAAGGGTCGACGCGGCGAAGGAGCTCAAACCGCACTTCCGATTTATAAGGACTTCATGTTACGAATGCTGAACTCGGGAGCCTACACACTGAAGCCTTTCCCAACGGCGGAAGAAATGAATCTGTCGATTTCGAAAGAATACAAATCCTGTCAGTCTTATTACGCTCCGATTCAGAGTGATACTACTAATTATTTTGAAAACGATTCACTGGAAGATCTGTTCGCACCTCCCACTATCGATATACGACCCGATTCATTGAATCTTTAAAGACAAATTCCGGCATGGCCGTTATAGATAAACAGGAAATTTCCGAGTATTTTAAAGGATTACAGGACCACATTTGCCAGGAACTAGAGAAAGCCGATGGCCTCGCCAGGTTCCGGGAAGACCTCTGGGAACGCCCCGGCGGCGGCGGCGGTCGCTCCCGGGTCATTGCCGATGGTGCTGTTCTGGAAAAAGGGGGAGTCGGTTTTTCAGCCGTATCGGGAGAAATTCATCCCAAGATGCGGGCTTCGCTGGGAGTAGAGGAAGGGACCGAATTTTTTGCCACGGGCGTGTCCATCGTTCAGCACCCGGTAAATCCAAACGTACCGATTATTCACATGAATGTTCGGTATTTTGAATTGTCTACAGGCACCTGCTGGTTTGGCGGCGGTATTGATTTAACGCCTCATTACGTCGTTGAAGAAGATGCCCGCTGGTTTCATCAACAGTTAAAGTCAGCCTGCGATCGCTTTTCGCCAGACTATTACCCCAAGTTCAAAACCTGGGCGGATGATTACTTCTTCTCTCCTCACCGGGACGAAACGCGGGGCATCGGGGGTATTTTTTATGATTACCTGAAGCCCTCCGAAACGCAGTCGAAAGAGCATTTATTCGAGTTTACGAAAGCCATCGGCGAATCATTTGCTCCAATTTATACGAGCTTCATGGCAAAGCATAAAGACGAAGCCTATACCGAAGCTCAACGCGACTGGCAGTTGTTACGCCGGGGACGTTACGTTGAATTTAACCTCGTTCACGATCGGGGTACCAAGTTTGGTCTGGAAACCAACGGTCGAACGGAGTCCATATTAATGAGTTTACCGCCACTGGCTCGCTGGGAGTACGATCATCATCCTGAGCCAGGTAGTGCCGAAGAAAGAACCCTGCAATGGTTACGTAAGGGTATTGACTGGGCTTAATACTTACCAGCTCAACTCTTCCGGGTTGAGCTTTTTTCTTTTTCCGTAGAGACGCGACTAATCGCGTCTAGTTAAAGATGGCAGTAATTTAAAAGTAACAAGCACAGCCTCTTACCCAGACGCGATGAATCGCGTCTCTACGTTTGTTGTAATGGTGTCATTGATCCTTAACCGTGTATACACTCCTATGAAAAAATTTACCCTCCTTGCTTTGGGTTTGCTTAGTTACCAGCTTTCGGCCCAGACGGTTTTGTTTGATAGCACTGCCATGAAGTTAACCGAAGCCGGAGCGTCTCACCTGGCTCAGTTACCTCTGCATTGCATTACGCAGGTATTACCAAACAAACCGAACCATACCTATGAGTTTGAGGCGGACATGAGCCTGACACCTCAGCAGTTACACCCTTCGTTTTATGGCTGTCTGGATTGGCATTCGTCTGTTCACGGTCACTGGATGCTGGTGCGATTATTGAAAATGTACCCAAACCTAAACGAGCAAAAGGCCATTCGTGAGGTACTGAATACCAGCTTTCAAGCCGAAAAATTGCAGGCCGAAGCCGCTTATTTTGATAAATACAAAATTGCCAAAGGTTTTGAGCGGACGTACGGTTGGGCCTGGTTGCTGAAACTGGACGAAGAGTTACAGGCTTGGAATGATCCACAGGCAAAACAATGGCACCAAAATCTGAAGCCCTTAACGGCCAAGATTCTTACCTTATGGAAAAACTTCCTCCCCAAACAAACCTATCCCAACCGTACGGGTGTTCACCCCAACACGGCGTTTGGTTTGGTTTTTGCTCTGGATTACGCCCGTTCGGTGAAAGATACCGAGTTTGAGGCCTTAATTATTCAACGCAGTAAGGATTATTACCTCGCCAATAAAAACGCTCCGGCCATCCAGGAGCCCGACGGAACGGATTTCCTTTCGCCTTCGCTGGAAGTGTGCGACTTGATGCGTCGGGTCCTTTCACCGAAAGAATTTCTGACCTGGTTCAATCAATACATGCCCGCCGAAGGACTGGATAATGTCATGAAGTTACCTTTCGTAAGCGACCGAACAGATTATTCCATCGTCCATCTGGATGGGCTAGCGTTAAGTCGGGCCTGGTGCATGAAAGGCATTGCCTCGGCTTTACCCGAGAAAGACAAACGCCGGAAGAAGTTACTGGCGAGTGCTCAGGAACACCTCAGCAAAACCTTACCTCAGGTAGCTGGAGGTAACTATGGCGGCGAGCACTGGCTGGCCTCTTTCGCGGTGTACGCTCTGAGTGTCGATTAATTTTGGGAAAGACTGGCTGGTAAATCGTACAACAGCCAGTCTTTTTTTCTGATAGAACTGGCGTTGGTTTTGATTAACTTAATGAAATCAGCGATGCCTACGGGTTCATTTCCATTGGGGTGAATTAATACAATGCTGCCCGGTTGCACCTTCTGCCCTTTCGCCAGCCAGGCGTCACTACCCAGGGGTAATAATCCCATATTAAGGACATCATCAAAAATTGATTGATCAGAAATCAGGCCGGGAAAACGAAAAAAGATGGAAGGCAGCAATCCGTTCTGAATCATGGCCTGTTCGTTGAGTAGTACCTCACTCGCCATATTGGTACCTTTGGATAGCAGGAAATTACGAGTCAGCGGCAACTTCGGATCGTACTGGTGATGAAAGGAATGATTAACCCAGGTTATTCGTAAATCCCCACGTTTTTCCAGATTTTTCAGCCATTGCAAATCATCCGCATGGCTCTGCATCCATAAACCCGTGATGGTAATTGTGATCGGTACGGGCTTTTCTTCGGGTTCGAAAGCCGCTATCAAATCTTCAAAAACGGTTCGTGTCAGAGGTTTGTGCGAGGGGCATAAGTCCATTGTCAGGCTAAAGCCTTTCTCGTTGGGTTGCGTTCGGGTTAACCCTGCATCCTGCAAAGCTCCAGCCCTCGTTTGTTCTGTATACAAAGCCCGGCCATAAGGCGTTCGACCTACCCAGCCCCGGGCTTCGTTTTTATCCATTGGCTTGACAGTAACGTTTTCCAAAACCATCGTTTGCAAGGTTTTCGGATGCACCGCCCAGTATTTTTCCGTCGAACCTTCTTTCCATTTCCGCAGGATCAGGTATTCGTTAGACTGAGCGATAAAAGGTTGATATTCGCTGAGTTGAGCAAAACTCGGCGTAACGCTAAAAAATAGAAACAGGGCGGTAATAAGGGCCTTCATGAACTAGTTTACCGTTGTTGGTTTTACTTGGTTAATGGTGAGGTAAAGTAGTGAATTGTTGGTAATAAATGCTATCGTTTCATTTTCTAAAATAACTAATCCTTCATCAAATCTGATCATAGCTGGTGGCCAAACCTTTAGTCAGGTTATCAGCCCGCATCTCGATAAACGCAAAACCCTGGGGGATAAACCGGGGAATCATCCTGGATTTCACAGGGCACTTATCAAGGGCTATCTTCCCTGAACTTGACCATTGATTGTACGATCTTAGCTTTTTCAGAAAGAAAAATTCGCACTCCTCCCCTACTTCCCGTAAGTTTGAGTTTATCTATTCTATTGCAACGTACTCATGAGCCAATTAAGACCCATCCGCGAAAACGAACGAACCCTGATTCATTACCTGCTGGAACAATTGAATATGAAACGCGAAGATTATCCCTTCAACGAACTGGTAGATGAATACGAGGGGGGGAAAATGGGTAGCATTTCACTAGGCGGCGACCCTAATGCGTACGATGGCGATCTGATTCAGGTAGACTATACGGATCTGACGAAACGCCCGTCGTAATTACCCTTACCAAAGACACACAAGGCCGTCTGCTGGATTTAGATTTCTGGAAAGTAGACTTTTCTAAATTGCTGGAATACCCAACGCCGGAGAAGGTTAGCATTAAGTCCTAAAGGGAGGAATTGCGAGATTTCATAAGAATCCCGCAATTTTAACCATCTAGTAGATGAAAGCTTTAACTACCTTTAATCTCATTGCAGAGCCATGCCCAAACGTCTACTACTGTTTACTATTCTTTATTTTTTTATTGTCCATACTTCTTACTTCTGGTCAGGCAGATTGAACGTATTTTTTCTACCTGTATTTTTATCTTTAGTCATATCTTATGTTGTTTTAGTTGTAAACTTATTTATTCAGATTTATAAATCAATTAGCGAACGATTTCATAACAAAATCAGAATTCAAGTCATTGAAATTATGTTTCCCTTACTTTTTCTGACTTTTATTTTTCCTGAAGGAGTTATCGATTTTAGTAAATATGAAGGCGTTGATGTATTAGTCGCCACTTATGAAGGAGTTGCAAACTGTACCGACACAATTACTCTAAAGGATAGCGGTTTAACTAAGTCCAAAAGTGTCTGTTTTGGAATAACTGAAGATATTGGTGAGTATTCTTTTATTAATGACACTATCTACATATCGTATAAAAAATCCATATTTTCGAAAGAACGGACTTATAAATTTGGAATAATAAGGCGTCATCCTTTCACTAAAGAGAAAGATAATCTTATTGTTTTTAGTGATAAAAAAGATTCAGTTGTAATGACTTATTTAATACGTAAAAACCTTTTATCGACAAACCAATAACTCCCCCCGCAATCGCTCGGCTCTGCCGAGTGACGTAATAGCAATAGGCCTCTGGCCGATAGTATTGAAATACATGGGGGTAAAATCAGCATTTAATTACCTTGGCTTTTTTGAGTCAGACGGCCAGAGGCCTTCAACCAGGTGGTCACTCGGCTAGAGCCGAGCGACTGCGGTAGGATCGGCTCGTACGTTCCTTCTCTGAATTCACTCCGGGTGAAACAAAAAATATTACTTAATAATCTAACAGTCAGAATTTTAACGCAAAAAATTCCATTACTTACTCAAAGTATACGCAAGGAATATTCCCATATGAATACTGGGAGTTATGATTTTCCCGGATTCTTTTTCGAATCTGCTTGTGCTTATATTGTTATACTGGGTTATGTATAGGTATTCTTTTGATCGAAGTCCGAAACCTCCGAAAGGCGTATAGTATAATTTATGTCCATTAGGCAAGGATAGTAATGGACTATTATATCCGATCAGTAGTTTTCCTCCCCTTACGTCCATGTGCTCGCTTTTTATACTTCCATAACTATTAGTCGTTTTGTGATAATCGGATGGTACGTTATTGAACCACCAGTATCTCACAAAAAGCTCCGCTGAAATAAAAAGTGTTTTACGAGGATTTAAGTAATAACGGGGGGCAATAGACAATCTAAGTCCATGATAAGGAGGATTAACCACGTTTCGAAAACGATAATCGGCGGCCATCATACTAATTAACTCTCCAATCTCTGATGGTTGACCTCTCTTCGGAAATCGATAGCCGACTCCTAGTCCAATAGTTAATCTTTTTGTGACTGGTTGTTCATATTCCAGAGCCAATTCCCGGAGTAACACCTGCGATGGTTGAATTCTCAGGTAATTATTTTTTAATGTATCTACCTGAGCAAAACAATTACAGGAAATCAATAGAAAAAATAGGAATACTGACTTTTTCATAGCTGAAAGTGGGGTTAATACCAGACTAACGGGTGAGCAATATACCTTTTAAAGATTATTCTGCCAGGCTTTTTTGCCAGTGGTGTATTGACTAGATTTGGACGTTTATACCTCATACATTTCAGATCACTATGCTTTCCTCTACCCTACGCACATGTACCTTACTTACCGCCGCCTTCGGCCTGGTAAGTTTTATGACTTTCGCTGACGATCAAAAGCCTGCTCCTACCGCCAGCTCGCTCGAAGGCCGCTGGGACCTTTCGGTGCAGGCCGAAGGCAAAACCCTACCTTCCTGGCTGGAAGTAACGCACTCGGGTCATAGCACGCTTGTGGGCCGCTTTGTGGGGAGTAGCGGCAGTGCCCGCCCCATTTCGAAAGTCAATTTTACGGATGGCAAGATTAGTTTCTCCATTCCTCCACAGTGGGAAAGAGCCGACCAGGATTTAGTGGTGAATGGCATGCTGGAAGGCGACAAACTTACCGGAACCATGGTAAGCCCCAACGGAAAAACCTTAACCTGGACGGGCGTCCGTGCTCCTTCGCTGGCTCAAACCAAATCGGTTACCTGGGGAAAAACCACTGAGCTATTCAATGGCAAAGACCTCAAAGGATGGCACGCCATGGGCGAAACGAATCAGTGGGTCGTGGAAAATGGCGTTTTGAAAAGTCCCAAATCAGGCTCCAACATCCAGACCGATCAGGCTTTTTCTGACTTTAAACTGCACATTGAATTCAAGTATCCAAAAGGTAGCAACAGCGGCGTTTACCTGCGGGGACGGTATGAAGTACAAATTGTAGACAGTAAAGGCATGGAACCGCAAATAGATATGCTGGGTGCCGTGTACGGTTTTCTAACCCCCAACGAGCTTCCCGACAATAACGCCGACGAATGGCAGAGTTACGATATTACGTTGGTAGGACGCCGGGTAACCGTAGCTTTGAATGGCAAGACGATTATTTGCGACACCACGATTCCGGGCATTACTGGCGGTGCTATCGACAGCAAAGAAGGCGAACCCGGCCCCATTTACCTGCAAGGCGACCACGGACCGATTGAGTTTCGGAACATTCGGATTACGTTACCGAAATAAGCCATAAGGATTATTGTTCGTTTACAAACCACGGTAGCATTACCGTGGTTTTTTAGTTAGGATTAGAAATTAAATTCTACCCTTGCCAGAATATATCTTGCAACTAACTGATAGGTAGACTGGCTGATTAAAAAGTTACTTAGCTGACTATACGTAGCCGTTGGGCTGCCTAATAAATTCTTTCCGGAGAGTTCATATACGACCCGTTTTCTCAAAGGGGTAAAACGAACCAGAGCATCGAGGAAGTAAAACTGGTTTTGAGAGGTATTATTCCGCAGATCAGTCCATTCGGAAGTCGTAATGAAATACCAGCTTTTCGAAGGCGTCATTTTGATTCCCGCTATCGGTTTTCTCAAACGATTATATCCCAGTGAAATTCCTAATTCCTGAACATCCGACCAGTGGTCTTCATACCCCACTTCAAAATTAACGATACCATCAAAAGCCGTTCGCAGGGTTAGTTTTCCTCCCAGCGAACGAATTGCACCTTTGGAAATCAGGGCTGAGTTCAGAGCACTTTGGTAGGAATTCCAACCCGCATTTAGCTGAAGCGTGCTATTAATTTCCAGGGCTGACAGGTATTTGCTCAGGTCAGAAGCCAGCTCATACGATTCATTACGGGCGGGTGAAGGCACTTGCCCCATGAACGTAAACTGATCATTGACAAGAACCTGACTTATAGAAGGAGACTTTTCCGAAAGGTACGTGACACTGGTGTGCATGGAAAACTGCCGGAGCCAGTCTGAGTTGGAATAACTGAATGTAAATACATCTGACTGAGGGCGATTAAGCCCGGCATACCCCCGCTGAAAGGCCCGGTAATTGGTCAGGACATACCCATTAATCAAATCCATTGCATTCGGCTGGCTCTGGTTGCGACTGTAATAAGCCCTGAGTTTATTTTCCTGATTAATGCGGTAGGTAAATCCGATCATCGGATTCAGGAACACAAACTTCGCACGCAAACCAAGGGATTGCTCCTTTAACTGAACAAAGTTCAAAGAAATTCCTGCGTAAAAATCCAACCGTCCCAGCGGAATCGCGGTATTAGCTTCCAGCGACCCCTGCCACTTCTGGTAGTTCAGTTGATTCCTATACAATGAATCAGTCACTGAACCAGCCTCCGTATTTAATCCTGAAGTCAAACCTTCGCTCAGATAAACCCCTTTTCCTAAAAGTGCATACTTCTGTTTGCTGGGGAAAACACCCATCCACCGGGTCTGTACACCGTAGGTTTGAACCTCATTACTAATCCGTTGAGTCACGTTTCCTTCAGTAGTTGGGAAAAGTGAGCGAAACCTCCCCGATTCTACCAACAGTTGCTGGGGCCGATTTTGATGCTGGTAATAAGCATCCAGCGTTAAAGCCCGGTTCCGGGGAAAGCGATGAATATAACCCAACTCTTGCTGAATACCCTTCTGACGAGTCGACATCCATTGCTGAAGCTTCTCGGAAAAATCAGGGTTATGAGAGGCAATTTGATAGGAAGATCCATCCCGCTGGCCCTGCCAGTTCCCCCGCCATTTGAGTAAGGTTGTTTGGTTGGGAGTATACTCCAAGGCAACCTGACTTACCCGCAGGGAGGGTCGAATTTCGAGTCGTTGGGTATCACTAACCACCAATGACTTTCCTTCCAGTAAATATTCGTAACGGTTACTGATTTGCTGCGTATTTCGATCGCTTAACTGATAAGTAAAGGCCTTTACCTTCAGCTTTGAGGTAATGTTAAGATTTAGATTAACCGCTCCCAGCCAAACCCGATTCTGGTTAAACCGCTCTGCAGAAATGCCCGGAACGGCAATGGGCTGGGCCTGTAAAAAAGGTCTACTCGGATGCTGATTCTGCCCATCGGAAGCGTTCGGGTTTTCATTACCCAAGTCATAGTTTAGCTCCGGCACCGGGTTTTTCCCCGTATTGTTAGCCGACCCAATAACACCCAGTTTCAGCCGATCTACCAGCGAAAAAAGAGTGGTCCGACCTTCATACCGACGGGTAAGCCCAGCGGCCAGATCAGCCGTTCCAAAAGCGGTTTTACGACGATCTTCCTTCAACTTTAAATTCAGAACCGTTTTATCCGACCGTTCAATTCCTTTCAGTAAAGGCGTGTTGGAAGCATTTTCAATCGCCTCGACTTTATCCAGTAAATCAGCAGATAGGTTTTTAGAAAGGATCCGATAATTTTTCGCAAAAAATTCGTCTCCTTCCAGCAAAATTTTGTCGATGGGCTTTCCCTTAAACGAGATTCCGCCCTTATCGTCCACCCGTACACCGGGCAGTTTTTTAAGAATATCTTCTACCACCCGCTCGGTTCCATCGGCAAATTTCTGAACAGAAAATGATGTAGTATCTTCATTCACCCGAATGGGCAAAAGATCCCCTTTCACCGTAACCTGACGGAGCTGTGTAGGCTCTTGCTCCAATTGAAAATGCTGCGTTTGACTTCGGGCCATAATCCATCTACTCTGGCTGATATAACCCAGGTTATTCACCGTTAATAGGTAATGAGAAGTATCGGCCTCTAATTCAAGAGTATACTCCCCTTTCTCATCCGTAGTGGCATAACTTACAATGCTTGAGTCTGCCTTGGAAATAATAAGTATCCCTCCAGCCAAAGGTTGGCTGGAGGAATTTGTCACTTTTCCCTGAATACTAAAAGTAAGTTCTTTATGTTGACCGAAAGTTTCCTGTAAAAAAGCCATCAAACACAAGCCCAAAATCAGGAATCGTAGCGTCATTGGCTAAGAAAGTTTTCTTTAGAAAATGTATTTACATTGAATTCATACCCGCCACCAAACTGAGTCATCTTACTTTCAAATGATTTTTTTGTATCTCGAAGTACTTTTTTTCTAATTTCTACGAAATCAGCCAGCGTCATTGGTTTCCCATAAGTTTTGAGGATGGCAATCTTTTCGTTTTTAGGATTGAATATCAAAGATTCGAAAAGGAATTTCACTTCTCCATCTTCTGATTCAGCTTCGAGTATCAAACCGGGTAATCCCTGCAGTTTCCAGGGGCCAGCCAGACTCGGAATTTCAGTAGTAAACCAGGCCATATAATTTCTGTTTCGGTAAAAAGCCTTAGCTTTCTGGCACTTGAAAGACCCTATTTTTTTATACTCTTTCGTAATTACCCATTTAGGAACTACTATTTTTTCTTGTACAAAGTATTTCCTTGAAAAAATAGCTTCATTAGATGACAACTTTTTTGATTGATAATCTTGATAATTAAAAAATACTAAACCATCATTTCCAGAATCAAACTCAACATTCTCGACATTATCATTTGCACCTGATTTTAGATTAGGAACTCTATTTTTAGAGGCCTCGTAGTATAAGCTCTGGGAAGAATTAAATAAGAGGATACAATCCACATCCCTTTTAGCCGCTGCATTTTGCTTGGGAATTTCCTGTTGTCTATACAAAACTTTCGCAACGACATTCTGACCATTACTTTTGCTAAATACAAGCAAATAAATAATTATAATTAAGATCTTTTTCATAGAATAAATAATAAATCTCCTCCTTTCAGAGGAGATTTAAATACATTAACAAGGAGCTTGGCTTACTCCTATTTTAGCTAATTCACGTGCACGTGCACAAGTCTCTGCAATGGCTGTAGATCCACCTATGTACTCACTACCACAATACACATGGTAAGTAAATCTACAGGCTAATCGGCCAGAATTAACACTGGTATGTCCTGAAGAAATAGTAGTAATCATTCCACATAGGAATAATGAAGTTAAAATCTTTTTCATTTTTAAAAGCTTAAAGTGAGTGTTTTAGTAATATCACTCCGTCGGCCGATAGATTGATAAGGCAAAGATTCATGTGTCATTCATAAATAACAATACCCGCCAACAAGTATTTTAGCCCATAATTAGGTTACTTATTCTCTATATTGCTGTGCCTTATTGCATACAACGCCAAAGCATTTTTCTTACCCGTAAGTCCCAGCTTTGCTTTGATATTCCTTCGATGCGTATCGACTGTGTTTTTACTAATAAAGAGCCGGTCAGCAATAGCCTGGCTGTCTAATCCAAGTGAAAGCAGAGAAATGATATCTTTTTCACGATCTGATAAGGTTGGGAAGGAAGTTGAGGTTGTCATAGATTGATACGGGTTAGGTTGACGTATGAATTATTCTATCAATCAATTAAGAAAGGGTTATGTAACCATACAACTACGAAGAATTATATAAACATGCGTATAATTAAGCAACTTTATTTGATTATTTATACTTAAATACGACAGTATTATGTACTTAATTCCCCTGAAATTTAAGTTTCTATTCAATCGAGCAAAGTCTGAACTAGCAGTTAGGCCATGCTTCCAACCTTTCTCCTAGGTTTAGTAGAATTATCCCTACCGCCCTCTTGCCTGTGTTTATTACAAATGTTTCGGGAGGAAATTCCTGTTTCTGGCATCAAAATTTATATTTTCACAGCGTTCAACTTTAAAACTTCAATCTATGCGTTGGTTAGGTGGTCGCGAAAGCGATAACGTCGATGATCGTCGGGGCAGTGGCCGGGGCGGTCTGATTGTCGGTGGCGGTATCGGCACCATTGTTATTGCCCTGATTGTTACTCTATTAGGTGGAGATCCTTCGAGTATTTTAACGACTCAAAACGCCACGGAGCAAGCTCCTGTAAACCAGCAGGCCGACGATGCCGCAGCTCAGTTTACACGAAAGGTATTAGCCAGTACTGAGGATGCCTGGACCCAGATTTTCGCTGAACAAAATTCTCAGTATCAAAAACCGGTATTGGTCATGTATCGCGGGGTTACTTCCTCGGGTTGCGGAACGGCTCAAAATGCCATGGGCCCGTTTTACTGTCCGGCTGATGAGAAGGTATACATCGACCTTTCCTTTTATGACGAACTCGCTCAGCAATTCAAGGCTCCCGGTGAATTTGCCATGGCTTATGTCATTGCCCATGAGATTGGTCACCACGTGCAGCATCAGATGGGCATCACTGACAAGGTAGATGCCATGCGGCAACGCCTCAGTGAAAAGGAATACAATAAACTTTCGGTTAGGCTTGAATTGCAGGCGGATTTCTTCGCAGGGGTTTGGGCCAATCGGGCTCAGGGGCAAAGCGTGGCTTTGGATGAGAAAGATATTGAATCGGCCATTCGGGCGGCAAATGCCATTGGTGACGATAAAATTCAACAGGAAACCCAAGGGCAAGTCGTTCCCGACGCTTTCACACACGGCACTTCCGCCCAGCGGGTGTACTGGTTCAAGAAAGGCTTAAAAACGGGCGACATTAACCAGGGAGATACGTTTACTAGTAAAGAAGACGCCAATCTTCAGTAAGTATAAAGTTTAATTAGTCAGGCTGATATGGATTTTTTGAAGAATCTGTATCAGCCTTTTTTTATGTCGGCGAGCCCCTCGGTTTTGCATGACTGAAAAACGCCTGTTTTTTCTATCTTGTAGCTATGAAAAAACACTTCCTCTTAAGCCTTACCTGCTGGTTCGCAGCTTTGCACTTCGGTTCCGCTCAAAACAATCTCCCTCGCGTCGCTATTGCGGGCCTCGGCATTGAGTCCAGCACTTTTTCTCCCGCCGTTACCCATGAAGAGGCCTTCCATGCCAAAACCGGCGATCAGGTGTTTACCTCCTACCCTTTCATGAAGGATGAGTCCCCTTTGAGAAAACAGGCTCAGTGGTTTCCTTCGCTGGTTGGGAAATCCATTCCCGGTGGTGCCGCTACGAGGGAAGCCTACGAGTCTTTGGTCACGAAAATGCTGGATTTATTGAAGAAAAATGCTCCTTACGACGGTCTTTACCTGGACATTCACGGAGCCATGAGCGTACAGGGCCTCAACGATCCCGAGGGCGATCTCATTACCCGAATCCGGCAGGTGGTCGGTTACAAAACCCTAGTATCCACTTCGATGGACTTGCACGGTTGCGTAACCAAACGGCTGGCTCAAAATACGGATTTAATGACCTGTTACCGTATGGCTCCGCACGAAGATGCCATGCAAACCAAGGAACGGGCCGTGCAGCATTTACTGGATCGCCTGAAAAGTGGGAAAGGCAAACCGGCTTACAAAGCCTGGATTCCGGTTCCGATTCTGTTGCCCGGCGAGCAAACCAGCACGCGTATTGAACCGGGCAAAAGCCTGTATGCCGAAGTAACGCCCATTGCCGATAACAACGCAGGCATTGTGGACGCAGGCATCTGGATTAGTTATGCCTGGGCCGATGCTCCGCGAAATCACGGGGTGGTGATGGTAGTCGGCGACGACAAAGAAAAAGTGGCTACATCGGCTGAAAAGCTGGCTAAACACTTTTGGGATGTTCGCTCAAAATTTGATTTCGTTGCTCCCGTGGGTAAGCTGGACGAAGTCCTGAACAAAGCCATTGTGAGTAAGAAGAAACCCTTTTTTATCAGCGACACAGGCGATAACCCCACGGCAGGAGCCGCGGGTGATGTAACCTGGACGATTACCGAAATTCTCAAACGTCCTGAGTTTCAGAAAGCCGATGGGCCCGCATTAATCTATGCTTCGATTCCTGATCCAGAATTTGTGAAAAAGGCTCAGGCGATTGGTGTGGGTGGAACCATTGAAAGCACCGCCGGAGCCATTGTGGATCATCGTTTTGCTAAACCCGTTCCTTTGAAAGGAACGATTGAATCCATCGTAGAAGGCGACCGGGATGGCGTGGTGGAAGTGGTAGTCAAGGTGGGCAGCGTTCATGTGATTGTCACCCAGAAACGGAAACCTTACCACAAGGAAAAGGACTTCGAACGCCTCGGACTCAAGCCCCGCGAAGCAGACATAGTGGTGGTGAAAATCGGTTACCTGGAGCCAGAGTTATATAACATGCAAAAAGACTGGATCATGGCCTTAACACCCGGGGGCGTCGATCAGGATTTGTATCGCCTCCCCTATAAACACATTCAACGCCCCATGTATCCGCTTGACAAAGACATGAAAACGCCGAATTTATCGGCTCAGTGGATTCCAGTTTCGGGGAAATAATCCTATTGATCTCGTCTTGTTTCTCAGTCAAACTGTTTCTGTCTCGCCCATTAATTTGTTTGTCAAGGCCGAGCCATTTTAGCCGCAGAGAGGATGAGACGCGATCGACGCCCGTGCTGGTGAGGACACCAGCCACAGAAACGGAGATATCGATACCTTTTCACTAAATAGTTACTTAGCAAAAGTATTCGTAATAAAAAAATGATGAGAGTGGAAAAATTATTTGAAAAATATGAGAATTACATATTAACAAATCACATCAGTGATGACTGCGGTATTGCATTAGAAAAAATAGGTCTTAAACTGTATTCGAAGAAAATAAAGACTGATCTATCTGATATAGAAAACTTAAGAAATAGCCTATCTAATTGTTTTATGTTTATAACTAATAAAGTTATTATTAAAAAACCGATTTGGTTTAAAATCAATGTAATAGATCAGGCTGTAAATGAATATGCTGGTATTGGTTTACTAAATTTAGAAAGTGACTGGTTTAAATTTATTATCAATTATTTCGAATACGATAAAGCTTCGCAATCAGGAGATACTATAATAGTCATTTTTGACCATGACTTTAAATGGATTATTTGTTTCACTTACTCTCAAGATGAAACATCGTTAACTACAGAAATTTACTCTTCTAATAGCTGTTAACAACAAAAGTGGCTGGTGTCTTCACCAGCCACGAAAACGAGGAAATCGACGTCTCTACAGGGTATTATTCTGATTCCACAAAGCGATTTTCAAATCGCTGATATTGTTTTTCAAACTGACTTTCGTAGGTTTTCGCCAGCTTTTCCTGTTTGGCTTCCTGCAATTGCTGTACGACCCGATTCATTTGAAAAAGATTCATCCGTATGTCTTCCCGGTCGCCGCGAGTGGCGTAGTAATAATTTAGGTTTTCGTCGCAACGCCGCATAATCGTCTGAGCCATTTGCAGGGCTTTAGATTGCTCTCCCACCGCCATCAGCGGCCCAATGAAGCTCACGGAAACCTGATCGTAGGGAAGCGAACGATCAGGCATTACTTCCAGACAACGATTAAGGGCCGCTTTGGCCGTGTCCAGCTTGCCTTCCTGAATGAGTTGGGTTGACAGGCGGTAAAAAGCGAGTCGGGCCGAAACCACCGGAGCCCCGCGAATGGTATCATCGTAATAAACGTCAGGGTTATTCATTTCCCGCCACGACATTTTATTCATCATCTTATCGTACATGAGGTCCGTATTCACAAAGCCGTCGGTAGCACCCGACACTTTAAACGGCATCAGCCGGTATGCGTATCCTTCAATCTGCATGTATTCTTTCAGGCCCAGGTAATTAGCCGAAGCCAGCGTTGAGGCAAAGTAAACGGGCCGTTTAAACTGATTTTGAGCGATAATATCAAGCTGGATGAGTCGATCTTTGATAAGGTCGCTCGTGCCGAAATCCCAGGTCATGCGATCTTCGGTGAAGAAAGGTTCCATGCCCTTGGCAATCACGCCTGACTTTTGAATGGTATCCCGATCCAGCTTCAATGAAAAAATTCGCGAGGGTAACACATTCAGCGAGCCGATACTCGTCTCTACCTGAATAGCTGGATTATTTTCTTTGACCAGCTTCAGGTATTCCACCAGATCAATACCCGCTTTTACGTTCGGATTTTCCGCAAACATAATCTGGTCGTTAATGCCTTTGCGGTAGTTATCCATTTCCAGTGAAATGGGCAAAGGCTCCGAACCATCGGCTTTTTCCTTCATTTGCTGAATGTACCATTCCGTACCTAACAGCGACAGACAACACACCCGAACATCCTTCCGAAAACCTTCGACTTCCTGCACGTACCAAAGGGGAAAAGTATCGGTATCTCCCCCCGTAAATAAAATGGCATTGGGAGCACAGGAGTTCAGCAAATTACGAGCAAAATCAGCCGCCGCATAACGATGGGAACGGTCGTGATTGTCCCAGCTTTTCGCCCCCATTAACATAGGCACAGTTAACGCTAAACCTCCCGCCAGCGAAGCGGCCAGCATTGGTTTTCGGGCTATTTTCTGTAACAGATTTTGCAGAGCCAATACGCCCAATCCCGCCCACAGAGCAAAAAAGTAAAACGAACCCGCGTAGATGTAATCCCGTTCACGTGGTTCAATGGGTGGAGCGTTCAGAAAAAAGACCAGGGCCAGACCCGTCATCAGGAAGGCCACGGCAAGAACTAACCCGTCTTTTTCCCGTTTCATAAACTGGATACCAAAACCCAGTATACCCAAAATCAGCGGCAGGTAATAAAAGTTATCATGCCCTTTATTGGTTCGGATGCTTTCGGGTAAGTCTGCGATTTTTCCCAGTCGCGGATACCAGTCAGCCCAGATGACATCACTTTCACGGCCCACGAAATTCCATAGAAAATATCGCATGTACATAAAGCCCATCTGGTGACTGAACATGTACTGAAGGTTTTGAGCGAAGGTGGGTTTGACGTAACGAGACGGGTCAGTCGGGTCTTTGGGTAAGCCCAGCGAAGCCGCGTAGGCATCATCATGGCCGGGTTGGTTTGAACCTAAGCGAGGCAGAAACGTCAGTTGATCTTTTTCCCAAACGTAAGCGGGTTCGTAATCGTAGATTTTATAGCGATTCCCGTCCTGTTTGTACTGCGGCGTTCCGCGTTTAAAATCCGTTACCCGAGCCGTAAACTGTGGCCCGTACAACAATGAGCGACTTCCGTACTGATCCCGATTGAGGTAATGTAGGTAGTTAATGAGATTTGAAGGATCGTTTTCGTTGATCGGTGGGTGGTAATTGGAGCGAATCACAATCGACGTGTACGAACCATAGCCAATCATAATAAAAAGTACGGATAACAGGGCCGTACTGAGCAGGGATTTCTGTCGCTTTTGCGTGAAGTAAATGCCATAGCCCAAGATTCCCAAAAACAGGATGACCATTAACCAAACGCCGGAATTAAAAGGCAGTCCCACGGAGTTCACCAGGAAGCGATCCATCGCAAACATCACCGCACTGAGGCCGGATAATAAGCCTCCATTAATCAGTCCCAGCACGAGTACTCCGGCAATCATCGCCAAAATGCTTTGAAAAAAGGATTGATTGGGCTTTTTGCGGTAATAATACATCAGAGCTAAAGCCGGGATAATGACCAGATTAACCAAGTGAATGCCAATGGAGATACCGGTAAGGTAAGCCACCAGAATGAGCCAGCGGTTGGCGGTGGCTTCGTCCTGAATTAACTCCCAGCGAAGCATGGCCCAAAAGACCAGAGCGGTCAGGAAAGAGGATAAGGCATACACTTCCGTTTCAACAGCGGAGAACCAGAAGGTATCACTGAAGGTATACACTAATGCTCCTACCACGCCTGCTCCAAAAATACCCAAGGCTTCGCTGGTAGTCAGATTTTCAGCCGTTTTTCCAACGATCTTCCGTCCCAGCAGCGTAATCGTCCAGAACATGAAGAGAATGGTAAAGGCACTGGCTACTACCGAAACCATATTAATCCAGTAGGCTACCTGCGTGACGTCATTCCCCGCCAGTAAGGAAAATAATCGTCCAAGCATCAGGAAAATGGGGGCTCCGGGCGGGTGCGGCACCTGTAGCCGAAAGGCACAGGAAATGAATTCGCCGCAATCCCAGAAACTGGCCGTAGGTTCTACGGTAAGGGCATACGTAAGAAGGGCAACGCTAAATACCAGCCACCCAAGCAGGGTGTTTGTTCGTAAAAAGTTTTTCATAAAGAGGAGTTAATCTGATCGGTTTTAGAAAGGCTTCCTAAAAGCACCGAAAGTATAACTCTACTTTAAGCCATTAAAAATCAGAATGTTAATAGTTGTTAAGGAGAGTGTTAAAAGTTGTTAGAAGTGGCGGATTACAAATCCTTAACAGATGGCTTTCGGATTTCAAATTCGAAAGAGCAGAGTAGCCAAAGTTTGTCAAGCGGAAGTGTAATATGTTTTAATGATAATTGCAACCGAAATTGCAATTTGTAAAATCCAAAACACCCACGACCAGTTTACAAAATAACTCTTTCTGTTTTTGTCATTAAAATAGTTTTCCCAACCGAATACTTTATCCTTCTTATATTCCAAACCGTCGATAAATTTCTTTTCTATTTCAAAAAGATATTCGCCAATCCATTTAATGTTTTTGTAAATAAGGAGAACACTAATACCGTATAAAAATGTAATTACAACAGGTATCCAACTCAATATCTTTAAAAGAGGAATTAAATTATTTCTTGAAATATTAACGTCCTTTGGGAATTTTATAATTTCTGTGAAAATCCACGCAGCAATCACTGCAATAACTGTTAGGGAATATTTTTCCCTTGTCCGTGTCTCTTCTAAAAGTTTGGAAACCTCGTTATTAAGTTTGTCATACTCCTTTAATAAAAACTCTTTTTGATTGTCTTCCATATTGCGAATAAGATTTTATGAGGTTATTTGTAATATTCTTCTGTCGATCAGCAAAAAATGTCCAACAATTATAGGCCACTAATTTTGTCTGCCATGAATTGAAAACCGATTTTGTTATTGGTTGCCTGCAACGTTCGAGGCTTTGTGCAGTTGGGGAATTTACTTACTGTCTGCCCGGAACTGAAGCTAAATTTATAACTATTAGCCGAATTTTAGAACTGGTATCCAACAGACTTACGTCCGCCGAAACCAAAGCTTGGATATGCACTGCTGATGATTGCTTCAACGTCATGCCCCAATTGGACAAAACCTTTTGTTATGTGCTGTTTAGTCTGAACTTTTTACTTTGCTACTTAAAGTCTTAATTATTTCAACTAAGTTATCTGAAAATTTTGGGTCATACGAGCTTGTGTCAATATTAGAAAATGCAGATGGTTTGTCTATATTCCATTCCTGAAATATCTCTTTAATCTCAGTATGTGTCCCAACCTTGTCACCATAAGCCTTTAAATAGAACTCACCAAAAGAAATTGCATGAATACGGTCCGCATTTCTAAGTGACTCGTGCATAAATGATTTTCCAAGAGTAAATACATATTTTGAAGCAGCTATAAGTAACCCAATTACAATTATGCTTTTTAGAACCACTAATATGTAAATTCCCCATACTTGATTAGGGTGCTTGTCTAGTAGGGCTTGGATCTCAGGGAAATTTTTAAATCCAGTAATTCCAATATTGATACCGTAAATCAGAGTCCCAATTCCAATTATGTAACAGATATAAGCGACGATTTTGTTATTCCACTCTCGTTTTATTAAAGCAGAAGTTGAGTCTTTTATGAAGTCAGATGCTTTAGTTTCAACATCTTTCTTTTCTATGATTTTGTTTTCTTTTTCGGCTTCTTTTCGTCCTAAGAAGCCAGATATTGAAGCATCAATTTTATCAATCGTTTCTAGAAAGCTATTGTCCGATAATCTTATGCAGTATAAATCGTCAATGAAATTTGGAATTGGTATTTCGCCATATATTATTGGTATAATGAATTTTTTATTTGCACTTTCAGCCACATATGCCCTTGCAGTTCCTACTTCACTAACTACATAATTAGATTTTAAACTTTGTTCAGTTATAAGAACTAAAACACCGTCGGCATTTTTCAATGAATCTAACAGTACTTTTCGCCAGTCTTGCCCAACTTTTAAAACACTATCATCAAGCAATATCTTGTGACCTCTATTGATAAGTTCTTCTGAAATTCTTTTTACAATTTCAGCGTTAGTGTGTTGATAAGAGATGTAAATGTTAGCCATTGTCTATGTTAATTGGTTGTCCTTTTGAATAGCACACGACGGTTTACTTATTGGCGATGGTGGGGCATTTGAAAAACGTCAGCCGAATATTTGCACAAATGACCATAGAATTACAAATGTTGAGTTTAAAACTGTCAGCCCCACTAATGACAATACGATGTTAGCGGTTCGGCTTTTTGTCAGTATGTCTTTATTTTTTTCCAAGAAACTTAAATATGTTGTTTATGTTTACTCCGAGTTCCCGCAATGTTCGGTTCAAGAATTATTGTGTCGTTCAATATTTTTCCGATACTACCTTTCAACTCCTTTTTCACCTTAAAGTCTTTTATTTCTTTTTTGTCTTTAATGTCTTTAAACACCTTTTCAATCAGTTTGATTACGTCTTGAGGTGTCTTACAAACCTTGGCAATTTCAATAAATACTAATTTGTCCTCTGGAATTTTCCCTCCGATTGATTGATTGTCTTTTTCCTCTAAAAAGTATTTCGGGTGAATTGTTGTAATCATCAAAGCAGGAAGAAGTTCTTTCGGATCAATTCCGTTCACAGATTCCCAAGACATAAGTTCGGAATAGAAATGACTTTCAGGAATTCCTTGTATAGCTACAGACTCATTTTCTGCAGCGAATTTTGCAATCTTGTCAAAACTAAACTGTCACGCAATGCCTTACTAATCGGTTCATCCCAATTGTAATAGTCAAGAATATAGAGATAGTAATTTCTTTCTACATTCTCTGGAATCGCTGCAATTGTGCTAATTTTTAGTCCCATTTCTTTTTGTATTGTCTGTTCCTAAGCTGACCGCTAACGAGCAGGGCTTTATGCAGGTTGGGAATTAGCAATCTGTCAGCCGACAACCGCTGCCGATTGAAAATATAAAGTTGAATTTAAGAACTAAAGTTGAGATTTATTCGTCCAGCCCGAACCACAGCCTGGATTTGCAATTCGTTGATGTTTGCTAGTCATGCCCAACTTGCATAAAACCCAATGTTGCCTGCAGGTTTAGTCCACAAGGCTAAACCTTTTTGTCCTAAAGTCAATTATTACTATGTGGTCAAGGAAAAGTTTATTCCCAATAGCACCTGCTACTTTTGCCTCTTCAAATATGTCTGATTCTCCTTTCTCCAAATAAACAGTCATGTTCTTATATGTGTTCCCTAAAATTTTTACTTGCTTGTCTGTCTTGCCACCTACTGCGTTATAAACCGTGCCAGATTCTCCGTTGTTGATATTATAGAGTGTATCTGTCAGTTGCTTGGGTGCAAACGACTTTGAATATTTAGGAGTTGCGTTCAGAGTAAACATACTTGCACCGCAGTCATACATGAAATTTATTTTTTCATTTCCGATTTGCACTGGCAAAATAATTCTGTTTTTATAAAATTGAAATGGGGAAGAGCTTATTTTTTGTTTGTAAAATCCCTTTGTTAAATTATCGCAGTAACCAATTTTTTATTTTTAAAGTCAAGAATTAACACTTTGTCTTTAAAAATGTCAACACCAATTGTCCCAATACTAAACCCTTTGTATTTATCAAGTAAGTCTTGTGAAAAACCTCCACCAATTTTATCATTTTTTAAAATTATAGATGGCAAAATTTGTTTTTCAAATTTGAAAGGTGGTGTAAATATCTTATACCAGTTACCATTGCAAACTGTGTCCACGCGTTTTATTTTGTCAGCTAAATATGGAAACTTATTAGTGATTTTTTTAAAAGTTCCACCTTCAAGATAAGTGTAAGGACTGCCCGTGTCAAGTTGCCAACGAAAAAAATAGTCGAGTGTGTCGAGCCTTGAGGTAATGAGCATTACATCTTTGTAATCAGGGTCAGCCCAGTCAAAAGCTACCCAAATAACTTTCTCCTTTTTAAACTTAGATTGTCCAAATGAAATTCGTCCGAGAAAAAGTAGTAATGTTATTACAGTAAAAATTTGTTTCATTTTGATGGTCGTTAAAACTTGCAGACAACGGTTCGGGGCTTGCCGAAGGCGGGGATTTTTAGCACAAAAGTTCAATAGAATTACTAATGTTGAACCTTGCACAAATACTCAGTCGAAGAACTTCAGCCCCGCTATTGGCAAACCCTTGTTAGTGGCTGATGATTTTCCTTGCATCGAGATTCGTTTTTTATCCCGCCTTTACTCCTGGCATTGAAACCTCTTTTATTCTAGTGTTATATAATTCCGTGTAGATTTCCATATAATGAGCTTTTTTTCTTCTTTATTAAAATTTTCTGGCATATTTCCATAGAAGGAAATTTCCGCTAGAATAATTAGGTATTCGTGTCGCATTTGTCTGTGATAAATCCACCGTGCTCCCCAATTTAATGCTCGGTCAATTGCAACTAACATTGCTGCAATGCCTGATATTATTTTTAGGTAGAATATGTCTATTGGCAGCAATGCTGCTAAAGATGTCATAACTATAGCTAAAATAGTTGTACTGTTATAGATAAACCCTCCCAAACACCATATTTATTATACTCTACAATACTGTCATTAATTTCTTTTCTTAGGTCTGTAAAGTCGTAAGTTATTACCTTGTCCATATGGTCATTTGTTAAATTGATTGTTTGTTTCAGTTGTCAAATTTTTACTTAGATGGTCGCTTTGCGTTCGGGCGGGTTTCGAAGCACAAAGTTTCAATTTATTATTAAAGTTAATTAGAAGAACTCAGTCTCAATTTTGCACATCAGCCCGCCTGACGCAAAACCCATGTTAGGCGTTCGTTATTTTACTTTCGCAGCAATTTCATCGAATTTTTCATTCAATAAAAATCCATAAAATTCTGAAACTTCCTTCCAATCTTTTACCCGATGTTTGATTTTCTGTCCTCCGAAAATTAATGAAAGTGTTAAATCTTTATTCACTTCAATCACATTTTCGTCATCGGTTATAACAGAAACCCAAAATGCTCCGTGTTCGTCATCCATTAGTTGAATGTCAGCAATAGCTTTTGCTATATCTGTTTCATCAATATTATCTTTTTGATAACCGCTAGCATATTGTATATAGTTTTCTATCATTGCGTTAACTCATATGATTCCAAAACATGCTCAGGTCATTGTCCATATAGGATTTCAAAAGAATTCGAAAATCTTCGTTGATATCAAGATTGAGTAAGTCTTTTGATAGATCGGGTCTTATTGCCCATATCCAGCAATAAATTTCCTCTTTAAGTGGCGGTTCATTGTATGGAATAAACTCGATAATGTCTTCTGAAACTCCTATCGTATTTACAACTAAAGTGTCAACAGCTGAAAGTCTTTCGTCAAAATTGTCGAAATCAATTATGTCTGTATAATTAACAATCGTTGGATATGATTCTAATATTTTATTTAGTTCTGTCTCCATATAATGACGCCTAACGTTGAAGCATTGGCGATGTGGCAGTATTCTGTGTTCCGTCTGCCCGGTGCCGCTGCTGATTAAAGATACAAAAGCTCATTGTTTATTCTATTGTTCGGAGTTATTCGTCTGCCAAAACCGAAGCTAATTAGCAAACAAAAAGCTGAGAATATATTCATCGCCCTACCATATTGCCAATACAATGTTAGCGGTTTTTCTTCTTCTCAGGTGGTCTTGTCGCTATCAAAGCAGCCTCTGGTGTTGCATATGGAACAATCCAAAAATTGGTTCATGTGTGAATTTTGGAAATTTAGAATACGCCGTTTCTATTGTTTTACCTATGAGGTCATCAAACTTTTTGACGCCTTACAATTCAAAAGAGCAAATCCAATTTTGTACAAACACTTAAAACTTTCTTCTTCTGGATTCGACTTCTCTCTGCCATGAAGATAATCACTTACCAAATCGTAAATCTCGTTTAAGTAAAGATATGATTTAGCAGGAAAGTTATCATAGCTAACTGAACCTGCCATTTCAATACCTACGCTGTTCTGGATTTGCAATCCAGAACCAGTCTGTTACGGATCTGTGATCCGTATGTGGGGATTATAAATCTATAGCCTCGCACTTTCGGATTGCAAATCGAAGTGCGAGGTTTTGATTCTCTACTAACCATTTCTGGTAGGTAAATGCGTCCATCCTCCCAACTCAAGCCATTGCTAGTTACCCCGTAGAAACGCCTATGAATCGACGTCTCTACGGAGTAACTGCCTACCAGTAACTACAAAAAATACAACTCATATAAATTTATACAAGAATATACAATTAGCAAGAACTGGATTTTCTAATTCCCAGCCAACTTCCATATTCGTAGATCAAAAAAATAAAAATATGGAAATAAAAAAATGCTTACTGACCGATACTAATGAAATCTTGTCACTACATGAAGCAGCAAGAATTCTTCAGATGCAAAGAAAAATGGTAGTGTGGCCTTTATTTGATAAATCATTTATTGAAAATGGCATAAAGGAAGATCGGCAGTGGAAAATTGTAGTTGAAAATGTAATGGCTTGCAGTTGGGCTATTACTTTTGAAGATAAGGAAATTTGGGGTAATAAAGACCAGAATAATTCCATATACATTCACCGAATATGTAATAATCCTACCCTTCGAGGAAACAGATATATTGACAAAATTGTTGAATGGGCTAAAGAATATGCGTTACAATCAGGTAAACGATTCGTACGCCTTGATACCTTAGGAAACAATACAAAATTGATTGAGCATTATACTTCCGCAGGATTTAATTTTCTAGGAATATTTAAACTAACAGAAACCTCAACCCTTCCCAGTCATTACCATGACGAACCTAACTGTTGTCTGTTTGAGATTGATTTACAGGCAAACGTGAAGGGCAATAGTTAACCTAAGTAATTTTTATCAACCGATGGATTGGGTTAGTCTAGTAATAAAACAAAAAGTGGCTGGTGTCTCCACCAGCCACTTTTTAATAAATCATTACTTCACCTCATTCCTCGGATCAGCCACGCTTTTAATCAAATATTCTTTCGGAGGCTCGGCTCCCAGCAAATGCCGCACAAAGTAATCCCAGCGGCGACGCATCATGTAGTTGGAATACGCTCCAAACCCATGACGACTATTGGGGAAAATCACCAGATCATAATCTTTATTCGCTTTTTCCAGAGCTTCAACCACCAGCAGGGTGTTATATGGTGGTACGTTATCGTCTAGCATACCATGAGCCAGCATAAGCTTGCCCTTGAGGTTCTTCGCTTGCACCTGATTGGCCTGATTTTCGTAGTTTGACTTGCCATCCTTACCTTTGGTTTCCAGACCAATGTATCGCTCGCCCCAGTCGTCTTCGTAGTTGCGATTATCATGGTTCCCCGATTCTGAAATGCCTACCTTAAAGAAATCAGGATACATGAACATGGCACAGGCTGTTGCAAAGCCACCACCCGAATGCCCCCAAATCCCGACTTTGCTGGTATCCATATAAGCATAAGTTGACGCGAGTTGCTTGATAGCCGAAATCTGATCGGGTAAGGTATTTTCTGCCATGTTTCCATAACTCATGTCGTGGAAAGACTTCGAACGTTTGGGGTTACTGGTGCCTTCGAGTTCCACCACAATAAAGCCTAACTCAGCCAGGGCCTGGTTATCCCGACGGGAAGCCGCAAATCCCCAGTTACCCACGCTACCGCCCTGCGGACCGGGGTAGATGTAGTCAATCACCGGATATTTCTTATTCGGGTCCAGATGAGTCGGTGTGTAGAGCAAGCCGTAGACATCCGTTTTGCCATCATGAGCTTTCGCTGAAAACGGAATCGGAGCTTTCCAGCCCGCTGCTTTCAGTCGGGTTACATCGGTTTTTTCAAGTTGGGCTACCAACTTGCCACTGGTGTTTCGAACCGTCAGAACGGAAGGAACATCGGGTTGAGCGTAGAGGTCGCTGAAGTAATTACCCGACGGGGAAAGTGAGATCTGGTGATTACCCGGCTCAGGAGTTAAGGAAACCAGATTTTTTCCATCAAAACCTACCTTGTAGAAATGAGCAAAATACGGATTACCCGTTTCCTTGCCACCCGCCATAAAGTAAATCGTCCGGTTTTTCTCATCCACATCGGTCAGGCTTAATACGACCCAATCTCCTTTGGTAATCTGGTTTTTAAGCTGCCCGGTTGTGGCATCGTAGAGGTACAGATGGCCCCAGTTATCGCGTTCGGAATACCAAATGAGTTCTTTCGTTTTCGGCAGGTACTTCCAGCTAATGGCCGTTTGACCCGATTCGAATTGCGTGGCAGAGGTTTCACCGAAAACCTCCCGAACGGCACCCGTTACCGCGTCGGCAATTCGTACTTTTTCCTGCTTATGGTCACGAGACGTGGACACAAACGCCAGTTGAGAACAGTCTTCACTCCATTGCACATCGTTCAGCTCTCCTCCCCGACTAATGTCATCACCCAGGGTCGAACGATGTGGGTCTGGACTCACCTGCAATCGAATAACTTTCGGATTTTCTACCTCAATGATTACCCGGTGAATCATCGCAATGGCACTATCGCCGGGCAAAGGATATTTCCAGGCTTCGAGCGTGGGATGACCTACGTTCGTTGTAGCCAGATACATATCCCCCACGGTCCGCTCGTCCTGCTGGAAGGTAGCAATTTTTCTGGAGTCAGGTGACCACGTTACAATGGCCCGATCCGAATGTTTCCAGCCCGCATTGTCCGTTGCGTAGCCAAAATCCTTTACGCCATCTTTAGTAAGCTGGGTTAGTTGCCCAGTGCTGAGGTCCCGAAGCCAGAGGTTATAATCTTTGATAAAAGCGGCCTTTTTTCCATCAGGAGACAGCGTTTCATTGCGACGGTCAGCCCGGTTTTTCGGGGTCGAATCAGCCGTAATCTGATACGATTTCAGATCACATTTCCAGGACTTTCCATGGGCAGAAAACGTGATAAACTTTTCATCCGGTGAATACGTAAACTCCTGAAAGGGTAACATCCATGCCGTGTACTTTGTATTCGTAACACCAGAAAGACTTTCCGCCAGTTTCTGTTGATCGAAGGCGGGCGTTCGCGTTCCTTTCGCGGCATTGACCAGTATAAATTCGCTACCCTGAGCAATCAGGTTTCGGTACCAGAAACGATCTCCCGAAAGCCAGGTGGGACGTCCCGGCACATGATCGACGTACTGTTGCGTAGCCGTCAGAAAACGCTCGGCACGAGCGTAATCCTGCGTTGTCATTACGGGCCTCTGCTGGGCATATACACTACCGAAAAGCAGTGCTGGCACCAAAAAAGTACTCCATTGTTTCATACAGCGGGGAAAAGAATGTTTGGTTAATGAAGAAGCTAACGATGCAAAATACGCTTTAAGGAACAACTTGCCTATCTATAATAGATGAAATCGCCAGATTCATCGCAAGCTCATTTATATTGCCAGACGATCATCCCATTCGTAACTCATGAATTCAGAACCAGTCCGCTATTTACTAGCCGCCTTACCTCCTGAAGACCTAGCTCAACAGGTCTGGTTTTATAAACGTCACGTAGCAGAAACTTGTGGCAGCGTTCGCGGTATGCGGGTGTTGCCTCACATCACTTATATTCCGCCTTTTACACTGCCTGAACAAGATGTGACAATGGTGGAGCAAGGCCTTGCAGGACTCATTCAATCGTTTCAAGCCGAGTCTGTCAGACTGGAGGGATTTGGGTATTTTTCAGGAAAGAAAAGTCATGTCATTTACGTAGCTGTTGAAAAGACGGAACTCATGCAGCAGCAGTATACAGAGCTAATGGCTTATGCAGTCGAAAACTCACTCTTGTCAGAATCCCAGCTTCGCCCGTCTTTCACCCCTCATCTGACGATTGCTTACCGTGATTTAAGTGAAGAAAAATTCCAACTGACCTGGCCTTATTTCAAAGACCGTCCCTTTTCAGAAACCATGCTTTTGAATCATCTCTGGTTATTGAAGCACGAAGGAAAGAACTGGGAACCGATGACTCGGTTTGATTTTCGTGGGTGATGAATTTGTTACTAACGTCTCTTCAAACGTTGGGAAAATTCGACCTTCCATCCAGAATTTACCAATGTCAGGTACCGCTTAGAGTTAGGGCAATACCCGTAAAACTAAAACCGTCCCATTTCTAAAGAAGGTCTCTCTCTGCGTTCGAGATGACAGGAAGAGAAAATGAGTAAATAAAGGGTTTGGGTTATAATGGTACCCATCGCGATGTAAGACGTAACCCCTGCTCTGCTATTCCGAGTGAAGCGAAGGATCTCATGGGTGTTAGAAACGTGCTTAGGTTTAGGAAAACGTTCATGTGACTAAAAGGGAGGTTATGACTCCGCGTTCGAGCTGACGGCATTAGTTTTTACTTTATTATAATCCGAACAGCCTCAGTACCCCCTTACTCCTTCTACAATGACAATTCTCTAAACACCTACGCTGTTCTGGATTTGCAATCCAGAACCAGTCTGTAACGAATCTGTGATCCGTATGTGGGATTATAAATCTCCAACAGACTACTTTCAGATTACAAATCCGAAAGAGCGAACAAACGTAGAGATGCCGATTCATCGTATGTTATTTCACTATCAAACTACTTTTATTCAGGCAAATCCTATTCATCTGTCCAAAGTGAAGCAGTTTTGCCTAAGAGAGCGAGACGCGATAAATCGACGTCTCTACGGTAGATTTAGAAACGTGTTTTCTGCCCAAACAAAACGTGGCTGGTGAATACACCAGCCACGGAAATAATAAATACCTTTACTCTTCAAACATTAGCGGAGAATCTCTTCCAAGGCACTTCTATCTTTTATTAACGATATCCATTCAATAGCTCCGGGTTTGTAAGTCCCTTTTTGGTCAATAAAGGCATAACCGGGATACCCGGTAAACGAAAAGTATGCGGCAAGCTCGGCATCCAAGGCCTCATCAATAAAGAAGTGAATGCCCGGCAATTCTAATTCGAAAATTTTTCGCTTCCATTTTCCTTCATCTGAACTACTAGCTGTACAGGCATAGATAAATACCACGGGTAAGTCCTGAGCTTCCTGCTGAAGTTTTTTGCTATGAGGCATCTCTTCCAGGCAGGGTCCACACCAGGTGGCCCAACGATCCAATATGATGGCTTTCCCCGCAAAACTGCTTTTGAGTTTGGCCAGAAAGTCCGTAGCCCTCACCCCCGATACTTTGTAGAGGGTCGCTCCAAAGCTGGTTTTCTCTAAGACCTTACCCAATGCATCTGAGGTCGCAGAGGAACGATCTGAAGCAGCCAACGCCTGGTTTACCTGGTCTACCCTCGCTATCGTTTGAGCGTATTCTTTCTTAGCTATCGCTCGGCACCAGGGTGTAGACATACTTGGAACGATTTGCTGTAAAGCTATTTTCTGCTCCTCGATGTCCTTATCCTGATTAAATAATAATTTTATTATATCTGCCTTGACGGGGGTAAGAAGACTGTCGGCTAAGCGAATGTTTCGCTGCAGTTCCCGCTCGCTAAGCACTTTCAAAATTCTGGGTTTTACTTCTTTATACCACTCAAGCGTCCTGGGATGAGACCTAGCATAATTCTGGGTAGCTCGTAAGGAATCAATGGCCGCCTGTTCCACCTGGGTAAGATCAGGGAAATGAGCGACTTCTTTCCAGCCAACCATAATCTGTGGACCTGGGTAATGACGAATATAATCACACAGATATTGATAAAAGAATCTACTATTACCGGACAATATATACGTCTTATAGTCTCTAATCTTATTAAAAAGACTATCCTCCATCACATAATCTTTAGAACTTAAGCAAATCTGTGCATAGAAACCTAATTGGTGTTCATGTTCCAGTATCCAGCTATAAGGAGACGGATGCTCATGTATAAATTCCTGCTGGATGGTTTTTAGTGAATCAAATACAGGTTTGTAAACAGAAAGAATCTTCTTAGTATCAGGGTACTTTAATTCAGAGAGTTGACTTAAACGTTTTTCAAGAGGCATTTTTTGTTCTACCTTGAAAAATAAATCTTCAAGACAATAGCTATTCAGAGAGGCATCCGTTCCTGTATAAGTGATTCCTTCAGCAAAAGAGCGAAATGAGGACGTTGGTAGTTTTTTCTTACTCTTATCAAACGTGACATGAAGATCACTATTAGCATAGATGCCAGTAGTAAAAAGATCACCAATACCTATAAAAACCTGCTGATAAGGAAGCGGATTTTCTAATTCTAAAGTAAAGCGACCATCGGCATTGATACGAGCCGTTTTCATTTTCTGACCCGTAAGGTTACTAATTGCATATTGAATGGTAAGCTTTTGTAGCTCTTCTTTGCTAACGTGAATAAGCTGGCCCGTCACTTTAGGAATAGACCGTTTAGCAAACTGTTGGTTAAAAGCGGGATCTTCAAAAGCAATGGGTTTAGGGGATTGAGCTATTCCTGTAAAGAAAGGAAGAAGGAAAAGAATGGTAATTAAATTTTTCATAAGCACAATTATTAAGTAGATAAGTAGATGGATTTAAGCGAAGGTATTCTGAATTTTATCAAAACAATACATTATCTAATTAAAATTCATAAAACGCTTCTATATAACTATAAATCAATACTTTACTAATCAATTTTTATTTAAACTTAAAGCGTAAAACAAGCATATCAATAACTTTAATTTGCAACTATTTCAGTATTTTTATTAATTAAAAATTTAATATTAACCCAATCATACTTATTACCTAATAGAACACCTTTGTTATGATTACCTTCTAAAATAAATGTTATAATCCAGCTCCTACGCTGTTCTGGATTTGCAATCCAGAACCAGTCTATAACGGATCTGTAATCCGTATATGGAATTATAGATCCCCAACAAATCGCTTTCGGATTGCAAATCCGAAAGAGCGAACAAACGTAGAGATGCCGATTCATCGTGTGTTATTTCTCTATCAAACTGTTTTTATTCAGACGAATCCTATTCATCTGTCCAAAGTGAAGCAGTTTTACCTAAGAGAGTGAGACGCGATAAATCGGCGTCTCTACGGTAGATTTAGAAATATGTTTTCTACACTAAAAGTGACTAGTAAAGAAAACAGAGAGATGGTTGATATATATGTAGAGATGCTACACTGTTCTGTATCTATCTGTAATCTGTTTGGGATTATAAATCCTAAACAGATTACTTTCGGATTGCAAATCCGAAAGAGCAGAAAGACTTATTACAATAAAACCGGTAATGTTTGTTACGGTTTTATTGTAATAAGTCTTATATTCTACTACTCTTACTGCTGAATGAACCAACTAGCAGGAATGTCCTTCGGTTCTGAACCATTGAGGCTGTATTTCAGCTTGAGAGTAAAACCACCCCCACCTTCGATAAAGTCAGCTTCGAAAGGATGAGCCCCTTTACTTAAGGCTACCTGCCCACTTTTTTCGATAGGGAAATGGTTACCGTCGTTATCAACTACCATTCGATCAGCGATGCGGAGAATTCCGCCGTCGTCGCAGGTATAAAAGAAGCTATACACGCCCGTTTCAGGAACGTTAATCAAACCCCGGAACTGAATTCCGAAACTTGGAGCGGTTACCGTTTGGGGCACCTCCACATTCGGAACCGTAAACGTGCTGTCCGCTTTCTCACGCTGCATCAGCTTCGTTGATCTGAACGCTTTTTTATATAAACTTCCTTTTAAACCAGCCGTTTTGCCCGTTACCGGCACGGGCTTGGCATAAGCTTGTTGCTGATACTTCAACGTATAAATATCTCCGCGTAAACCCGTCGAAGTAAAAGCCGCCAGCTTAATGGTTTGGGGTTTCGTAATTGTCAACCCTTTACCCAGTTCAGGTGAATTTTTCTCCGGGAACGAACCATCCGTGGTATAGCGAATGGTATAACTTTCCAGCGGCTTTTTGATGGTCAACGTCGCCTTGTCTACGAAAACGTTCTCTTCCGTGAAACCCGTCAGGTCAGGCAGGCGGTAATGAATGTTGCTTTTCTCCATCATCGGGTAATGCTGCAACAGGCGTTTCTGAAATGAATCGTAGTTCTTCTTATTCGTCCAGACTACTTCCGAGAGGGCTGTCATGCGGGGCATGTAGAGGTATTCGGCCCGGCTTTCGGTGGGAACGTATTCCGTCCAGAGGTTGGCCTGAGCACCCAGGAAAAGTTTCTTCTGCTCGGGCGTAATGCCTTCGGGAATAACCTCCAGATGATACACATTCGATACAGACTGAATGCCTGGAGGGCTATCAAAGTAGAGCGTACTTACGGGCGTCATGATGATTTCATTCCAATTTTTAGCCGCTTCGTAAGGAGCTTTTTTCACCCAGGAACGCCAGTACATTAAAGTCGCCGAAGCATCAATGCCACCTTCCAGTATTTCATCCCAGCCAATGAGTTTTTTACCCTTGGACGTAAAGAATTTCTGCATGCGGTGAATGAAGTAACTTTGCAATTCCTCCACGTTTTTGATGCCCTCTTTCTTCATCAACTCTTTACAAGCCTCCGAGTTCGCCCAGGTTGTTTTTTCCACTTCATCCGCTCCGAGGTGCACGTATTTACTTGGGAATAAGTCAAATACTTCACTAAACACATTTTCAGCGAATTCATACGTCTGTTCATTACAGGGGCAGATGGGCGTTGAAAACGTTTTTCCCCAACTGGCATCCGTCGTACAACTCAGGTAGGGATATTGCTTGATGGCCGCCATCATGTGACCGGGCATATCGATCTCAGGAATGACCTCGATGGAGCGTTCCGCTGCATACGCTACAACCTCCTTAATTTGTTCCTGCGTATAATACCCTCCGTATACCTGCTTCCCGTCTTTCATTTTGAGGAAGCGGGGATCAATGATAAAATCTGGATTGTCTTTTGACTTGGCAATGCACGAAGAATCCTGATTATTGAGTGTCCGCCAGGCTCCTTCCTGAGTTAATAAAGGATATTTTTTGATCTCTATCCGCCAGCCCTGGTCATCGGTGAGGTGCCAGTGAAACTTGTTGAATTTATAGAAAGCCAGTTGGTCAATGTATTTTTTGATGAAATCTACGGTAAAGAAGTGCCGCGACACATCCAGGTGCATACCCCGCCAGGAATACGCGGGCTGATCCTTAATGACTAACGAGGGAATTCGTTTCGCCGCTCCAGCCGAAACAGGCAGTAACTGACGTAGGGTCTGAATACCCCGGGTTATACCTACTGGGGTTTTACCTAATAATTTAATGGTTGAAGCACTTACTTCCAGCGAGTAAGCTTCGTCGTTCCCTAATGAAGCATCAAAACCTAAAATAATCCGATTAGCCGAACCAGCCGCGTTCCCGCTAATGCCTAACAGCGACTTCAGTTGACTAACCTGTGAGGTTAAGGGAGCATCTGCCGGAAAAATCAGGCTGGTTGAAGCCTTCACTTCAAAAAAACCGGCTCCGGGCTTGAGCGACGCTGGGTATGGAATAAGCGGATAAGAATTCGTTTGAGCATGCGTCAACCCGCTAAAAAGCAGGCAGGCAAGCACCAGCAGTTTTTTCATTACATTCGTTTAATGGTAAAACAAAACCCTGGAAGGGGCTTATGATGGAGGAAGACCCAAAGATCGGGATCATACTCCATCATCCTTTAAAGAATGCAAAGAAAGGGTTTCTACGGCCCGAAACGAGCATTATTACCTGTGTTTTGTTACCCCTACCTGCTCACAGAATTCCAGCACCGGGCATTTGGAACATCGGGGTAAGGTTCCCGTACAAATATGTTTTCCGAACGGCATCAGCAAGCGGTTAATATCAATCCATTGACTCTGAGGAACTTTATTTTCAAGTACGTTCAGCGTTTTTTCGGGCGTGGTGGTTTTTACAAATCCCCAGCGATTCACCACGCGATGTACGTGGACATCCACACTAATAGCGGGGACTCCCGTGGCTACGCCCAGAGCCAGATTGGCACATTTGGGACCGACGCCTTTCAAGGCAGTTAACTGGTCATAATTCGCAGGTAACTTACCGCCGTATTGTGTAATAGCAATTTGGGCAATGGCCCGCATCGTCTCCGCCTTTTGTCCGGGGTACTGACTACCCACCAGCATTTCGGCCAGTTCTTCAAAGGGTATGGCTACTAACTGCTCCGGCGTTCGGGCTCGATTAAAGAGTTTTAACGAAAGCGGAATCGTCGTTTCATCGAGTGTACGGATGGAAATCAAACAGGAAATGAGCTGCTCAAACAGGGTATTATAGCCCCGCTCGGCCAGTTCAAACATGGCAGCTTTGGGATAAGGGGCAATGGCTTTTTCAATGCGGGGTAGCATTTCATTTAGATCAAAGGCACGTTTCATAGGGTTGCTCGTTTCAGATCTCCATAGAAAAACCTTTGCCAGTCCTGATTTGGAGAGGCGGCTTTTGTTACGATTCAAATGATTCGCATTTCCCAGCTAGATGCGATGCAGTCGCATCTCTACCTATATCAGGCATGAATGGCGTGATCCGTGGGCAGGTTTTCGCCTTTTTCCCAAATGCGGCGACTCGTCCAGTCAGTCGCTGGATTAGCCCAGAAAGGATCGGTGGCGGGTAATCCTAAAGGCAATAAGGCCGTTGCCGTCAGGTATAAACTTCCGGTAGAAATATATCCTTCACCCAAATCGGGCTGATGACCATTCAGGCCAATATACAACCAGCCTTTGCTGTCGTAATTTTTAGGGTTGTCGAGGGTTTTATGCAGAACAGCGGTTAACGCAGTGCGAACCTGAGCGGGTATTATTTCAGGAGGTAACTGCTTTAGAAAAGCCGTATTAGCCAGGTGATGGAAAGCCCCGGCCCGGTAACAAATGGAACGTCCAATGACGGGAAAAGTCCCATCCGTGGCAATCAATCGCTCTTGAACAGCGGCGTAACGTGGGGCGATTTTATCCATCCGTTTTTTCAGGAAATCGTAACTGTTACCGGGTAAGGTTCGCAGGATATCCACTATGAAAGGCTGGATTACGTAGCTGTTGTAATAATCCCAGTGAAAGTCCGGCCCGTCTCCAAAAATACCGTCGCCTTTGTACCACTGCTCGTGCTGACGCAGAGCATAATCCAGTCGCATTTTGTCGTACTCTTCTCCAATAAAAGCAAAAAATGCCTCGATCATAGCACTGAATAACAACCAGTTACTAAAATAAGGTTGAATCGGCCGGGTTTGTCTGAAGGCGGTCAGTACCTGTGTTTTTACTTCCGTAGGCAAGCTTTGATAGAGCTTCGGACAACGGATTAAACCCTGAGCCAGAAAGGCAGCATCCACCAGCGGCTGACCGCCCTTGGTATAATTCAGGTAATCTTTCGCCTTTGGATTGACGGCATTTGCCAGCCCTTTCTGGGCCAAAGAAAAATACTTTTGCCGTAAGGCTTTTTCTTCGGCTGAATCCAGCTCTAACCAGGGACCTATGCCCGCTAACAAACGCCCGACGGCTTCCAGATAGGAGTAATTTTTGCGGTCTGCTTCCTGACCTGGTTTCGATTCCACCGGCATTCGAACTTTCAGCTGATCTTCCGCCAGGGCCGTTAAGACGGGTTCCGCCAGTTTTTGCAAAATACTAAGCCAGTACGCCCGATCAGAAGTGGGAGCTGCTGTGGCAGGACTGGCTAAGGTTTCCAACGGATTCAAGGTGCTGACTAATCCCACCCCGCCCAACTGGCGAAGAAAAAATCGACGAAGCATAGGTTACTAGTTTAGAGTTCCGGGCTTGGCCGGAAGTATTATTGATAAGACCACGGGTTTCTTTATTAACCCTAAACTATTTTCGGGTTAACTGCCGGAACCGTGATCGTCTTTCGTTAAGCCTAACGGGCTTGAATATAAATAGCCCCGGATGTCAATCCGGGATAATGGATTTGCAAAACACCCTCCTTTACTCTCCCTTCAGAATTTGCACCGGACCGAGTAACCCGCTCTCCAGCAACTCCCACTCGGGGCGAATCAGGATATTGGTTTGAGTGAATCGCTGGCTTTGCGGTTTGCCACGGTCCCCCACCAGTCGGTTACGCCAGGAGTTTGTGACATCGATTTCCAGCATGTTATTCTTGGCTCGGAGATACCCCTTCACCGAAATTCGATACGGAGGGCACCAAAGTACGCCGAGATCCTTGCCATTCAATCGCACATGAGCCACCCCTACGTCCTGCACATCACCCAAATCCAGGTAAGGGTTAGCGGGCGTTGGGCTATCAAACGTAATCTGATACGTCGCCTTTCCTGAGTAATACTTAATACCCTCTTCGGGCCGTTTCGTCCAGCTCGTCAGGGTTTTGAATGCTGCTTTTTCCGGACTACCCCACTTCTGATTAAAGCTTACGTTCCAGGTTCCTTCAATTGTTTTTACGGGCTGGTAACTAATGAAATTTGAAACAGCATTACCCTGTTTGGTTTCAGGAATGGGCGTACGGAATAACACAATCCAGGAGCCATTCGGCGTAAATTCCAGCGGAATGATGGTTCTCCCTTTCTCCTGACGAAAATTCATAATCGGACGAATTTCGCCCGTTACGGCATTCCAGAGTTCAGGCTGTTTGCCAGTCATACGAAATTCTACTTCGGATTTCTGAGCTTCTTTCTGTTGACTTGAAACGAAATACCAATCCGCCTTACCCCATTGGTAATGTATGTAATCCAGCTTTTTATCAGCAGAAAAATCGGGCTGAATGCCATCCTCCTGCAAGACTTCCCGAGCCGTTTTTCCCCAGATTGTCCGACCTTTCCCGAAGGTATGCTGACCCGAAGAAGTCGATGCCGCCCCCCATAACTCGTCCGCCAGTTTTTTCACTTCGGTTTCACTGGCGGGGTAATTTTCCAGACTCACGGTATGGGTCGTTTTGGGCCCCAGAACGGTCGCTCCATTTTTCACTAACTCGTGAATCTTACGAAGGGCTTTCAATGATAGTACTCCATGATCGGGAATTACCAGTAAGCGGTAATGCTGACCGTGCTCAAAGGTAACCTGGCCGTCTTTCACGGATAATGCCAATAACCGATCTTCATTGGTCAGATCGTAATCATAACCGGGTAATACTTTCGCCGGATCGTCTTCTTTCAGGCGGCCAATATTAGGCACGTGATCGCCATAGTAATACAACACATCGCCCACAAAACGGCTATTTTGAGCCATATACTGAATCCGACTCAGGTACTTTACAAAAGCCCCGGATTCATTCCACCACGTTACGTTCGGATTAAAGTGCGTTCCAGCAAAATATTCCTGACCCGGCAATCCCATTTCGCGGGGCGAGCAGGTAAAAGTATGCAGGAAAATCAGGTTCAGTCCCGAGCAGAACTCATGGTCAGCACTGGGTTTCATCGAGGCCCAGATCACATCATTCCAATGCGGACCGATGGTTGTGAACGACTCCGCTCCAACGAACGGTACATTATAAATGTGAGCGGCACTGGCGGCCTGTTTCACAAAAAAGCGACGTTCAGGCGTGGGTCGGTGCGGCGATGGAGCCCAGAATTCACTCATCATCAGCGAGCTATGTCCGTAGTTTTTCAACCCATCAAACGGACCCGCGTGTGGTCCGGCTGACTCGGGCTGAATGCCCATTCCAAAGGCCCTCGCCCGTTTGGCAAATAACCCGTAATGATGTTCGGAGATACAGTCACTGACCGTTTTACGAAAATCCGCCAGGAAGCGGGTCGTTACCTCCCGATTCTCTATAATTTTTCCCGCCAGAATCGGCAAGTAAGGCGTGATCTCATACCCCCGAAACTTTTTGAATTCTGCAGCGAAATCCTCCGTCCAGTTAATACCACCCAATTCCCAGCTATCGGTCTGTAGATACTTAACCGTCTTGCCTGCCGCCGGGCCAATTTCTTTCAGTAAGGGTTCTACGTGCGTATCCCAGTAACGATTGAAATGTTTTTCACTCATGTGATCCAGCACGCGGCCCTTCCACTGGCCGCTCGACGTAGAAACCTCGGCTTCTGAAGGCGTGTACCCCAACCGAATTATGGTCCACTCACCCGCTGGAGCATCCCATTCCAGCACGCCGTTTTTTACCTTATCCGTCAGGGTAATGACATTTTTCAACGTAGCGTCCTCTTCACCGAGCACCGCAGGTTCGTCGGTTAATAAGGGCCGGGTATCCGGAATATTCGACCAACCCACCTCTTCGGAAGCATTTTTAAACTTAAAATCTTTAATGGGTTTGCGGTTATGATTCGCTTTAGCGGGGTAAGCCATTACCGAAATTTCGCGGTAATAGCCATCCTTGATTTTCGGCATGGGTAACTCCTGACGAATCTTGCCGGGCCCTTTTACTTTCGTTTCGGACCAGGTTAGGTGTTTGGTAGCTTCTTCGGGGGTAATATCGGGGCCACCCAGATTCCAGCCACTTTGAATACTCAAACTTAGGGTTAGTCCCAACCGACTAGCCTCTTTTACGGCATGACGGTATAACTCTCGCCAGGCGGGTGTTCCGAACATCGGGCCTTCAGGTACATCGGCATTATCCCGCTGATTTTGCCCACCGGCATCAAACAAACAGGCTCCACTGAAGCCCTTGGCTTTCATTTCTTCCAGATCACGGGTGATGGCTTCTTTGGTTACGTTGCCATTCAGCCACCACCACCAGCAACGAATGCCGTATGATTGAGAAGGATTTTTAAACTGTTCGTCAGAAGGCCCGGAATCGGGTTTGAAACTTAATGCGGTGAGGAGAAGAAAAAGAGAGAGGTACAGACGGTTAATCATTTCGAAGTAAAGGAATAGCTACAGAAGAGACGAAAGATAACAGGTGCGGCCCGTATCCGCTAACGCCTTTTCTCTAAAACTGTCCTGCTTCATCCTTGTCTAAACCCATTCATTGAACCAGACCTTTCAGTTGAAAAAAGGTCTGGCAATCCTTTCACCGATTCAACAACATTGAGATTCAGACTTTAGTAACCTCTTGAATAAAGATTGTATTGGTGATGTCTATTCCTCCTCTTAAGGCTTACCCGCTCAATGCTTATTAAATAGTATGAAAAAAGGGTAACAGTTTTTGACTGCTACCCTATCCAATTAATTCCTATTCGTTACGTCGTCACAGGTGTTTTCTTTGCCATGACTCGTGTGGCTTTACTCTGAGGTTTCTTTTTGTTACGTCTGCCCCACCAGAGAAGCGTTCCGGTAATGGGTAAGCTGGCACAGATCAAACTGGCAAAAAAGGCCAGAATCTTACCGGGTAACCCCCAGATGGCTCCTACGTGAATATCGTAATTCATCCGGCGGAGTAACTGAGCGACATTGGCATCGGCGTACTTACCGCTGTACGGACCAGTAGCCGCGATTTCTTTGCCTGAATGCTGATCAAAATAGTGATAATCCACTTTATAGTAAGTTCCAGCCCGGTAATTTACGTAAGAGAAAATCGAGCTTACCTTATCTTCTGGAAAGGAAATATTAAGTCCCTGATGATTGGGATGCTTCAGGCTATAATCCCGCCAAATCTGGTCGACGCGACCCATTAATGGCGTAGTGGCCAGTGCCGTGGTATCAGAAGGAGGAATGAGATACGCGTCGGACCCTTTCCCACCCGTGGCGGTGTACAGTCCCTGCGAAAACCACTGAAAACCCCAGACTAATCCCGTAATGGCAAAGACCATCCCCAGAGCCATAACGTAGAAACCCAGCACATTATGCAGATCGTAGTTTTTACGTCGCCAGGCAGCATTCCATTTAATGGTGAAGCGTTGTTTGGCTGCACTTTTGTTTTTAGGCCACCATAATATCAATCCGGTAATGGTTAATACCAGAAAGATCAGGGTTGCGGAAGCTACAATGGGCTGGCCGATTTTCTCGGGCAACCATAGGTAATAATGGCCGTGTAAAATGAAGTGGAAGAAATCGTCGTCTTCATTCCATACGTGCAGAACTTTACCCGTATACGGATTGATGTAAACGACGTAATAATATTCAGGATCGAAGTTATAAAAACCGACTTCAGCACTGCGATTGGGCAATCCATACAATACGCCATCGGCGGCTTTTCCAGGTAGAGCTTTCTCGGCGATGGTTCGTAAAGCAAAAGGAGCTAAGGGAACGGCCTGAGCAGGCTTCTCAACGAATCGATAGGGTTGTGTTACATTCTTAATTTCCTGTTCAAAGGCTAGTATGCAACCCGTAATAGCCACTACAAAAACCACTAAACCGGAGGCTAACCCCAGATAAAGGTGTATCCAGCCTATCCATTTTTTAAAGCTCATTGCGTTCGGTCTGATTTTACAAATCAGGACAAATTTATCAATTCTGATCTATTTATAATTGGTCTAAGAAAGATTTATAATAATAAGGACTGGATAACTGGATACGAGAGGGTCGATTTGTCAGCCATTCAGCCGAAGCAACAAGTAATCGAAAGAGATTCCCGCATTCGCTTGGCTCTAGCCGAGTGACTAACTAGCTCTAGGCCTCTAGCTGGTAGAATGCAAACTCATAATTAGTTACAAAACAGCTTTCCCAAGCAAAAACAAGCTTGCAGCCATCGGCCAGAGGCCTACCAGACTACATCATAGCTCGGCTAGAGCCGAGCGACTGCGGGGAAGTAATCTAATGAGACATACTAGTAGAGAGTACACCATAACCATACATTAACCACCGATCCAGGTTTATCAATTGGTAGTTAATACTTATTTTTCGGTACGATTACTTCTTAGGGTATCACGTAATTTTCGGTTCAAACGCACCTAAGATGACCGAAGATTTCATTCATTACCTCTGGCAATTTCAGAAATTTGATCGTACTGATTTACAGACCTGTGCGGGTGAAAAGCTGCAAATTCTATCAGTGGGGCAAGCTCATACCCACGCTGGACCCGATTTTCAGAATGCTCAATTGATTATCAATAGCATCAAATGGGCTGGTACCGTGGAAATTCACAGGCGATCTTCCGACTGGATCAGACATACCCACCAAACCGACGAAGCGTACGAAAACGTCATTCTTCATGTCGTCTGGATTCATGATCAGGCTATTTTCAGGAAGGATGGATCGGAAATTCCAACGCTTGCTCTTCAAAATCGTACGGATGAAACCTGGCTACAGCGTTATCGCTCGCTCATGGATGGAAAGGAAACCCTGGCTTGTGGAGCTCAGTTTGCTTCCTCCAACGAGCTCTCCCGACGAATGATGCTGGATCGCACGCTGATTGAGCGGTTATCCGTTAAATCACAGAAGGTGCAACAAATTTTGGAATCAACTCAAAATGATTGGGAAGAAACGAGTTGGCAAATGCTGGGAAGGTCGATGGGAGCTTCGCTCAACGCAGATCCGATGGAATGGTTAACTCGATTGGTGCCCCTGAAAATTCTCCGCAAACACCGCAATCAGCCCTTTCAAATGGAAGCTTTGGTGTTTGGAGCCTCTGGATTGATTCCTGAAAATCCCACCGATACCTACGTGATTCAATTGCAAAAAGAAGCCCATTTTTTGATGAAGAAATATCAGATTGAACCGCTTCCTAAATCAGTGTGGAAATTTTTAAGATTACGACCCGCCAGTTTTCCTACCGTTCGTATGGCTCAGCTCGTTCAGTTAGCCATTGAGCCCCTACCTCTATTTTCCTTTATTCTTAGCTGCAATGAAACTCTTAGCATCGAAAAGCAATGGCAAGTCCGCCCTTCGGCCTACTGGCAGTCGCATTACACCTTCGAAAAACCTACGAAACAGGGCATTACTCAGCTCGGGAAAGACACTATTCAGCGGATGGTTATTAACGCCGTTGTTCCCTTACTAACCGCGTTCAGCCACTACAAAGACGACCCTACCTTTCTGGATCGAGCCATTGAATTACTGGAAAAACTACCTTCAGAAACGAATACGTGGATAGATACCTGGAAAAAATACGGTTTGAAATGCCAGAATGCTGCCGATTCACAGGCCGCTCTGGAATGGGTGCAATCGTACTGTAACCAACGCAAATGTTTGAATTGCAGCGTGGGAATAGGTGTCTTAAAAGGATAATCCATTTTCTAATCCTGTAGAGACGCGATTGATCGCGTCTGGGTGGAGGCGGTTTTATTACGTTTCACTGACTAAAGGGCAGTTTTGTTACCTTCTAACTCATTCCCATTCCCCGGCCAGATGCGATGAAGTCGCGGCTCTGCATAAAAAACGGCCCTAACTGGAAAATCCAAGTAGAGCCGTTTTTTTAACATCCAATCACTAAAACTTATACCGTTTCGAGAATGCGACCTTTGCCGCCATTTTCTACAACTACTTGATTAGCAAATTCTTCTGCTTTACGGGATTTATAATTCCACCAGCGTTTACCGAAGTTTTTCTTCATTAAATCATCGAACGTCCGCATGGCCGTGATGTTGAAGATCCCTTCTGCACGCGTTGAAATGGAGGGATCGAAGGCACGAACGGCCAGAGCATATCCCCCTTCCAGGTAATTCATGTAATGCCACACGCCGGAAGGAATGTATAACATATCCCCATGTTCCATGATGCAATCGTATCCTTCCAGATAACGCATGGCCGGGTGTTTCTCGTAATCAGGGTTTTCGGGATCCACGTAACTCAAGATACCGTAGGGCATCCGGTAGAGGTGTTTCGAATATTTCTGATCAAACAGGATTACCCGTTTTTTACCGTGAAACTGCGTCAGGAATACATTCGACAAGTCCATATCGTAGTGCAAATACACGATTGAACCGGCACCACCGAAGAACATCATTGGATACTTCTTGAGGAAGCCTTTCATGAGATGTTCAGGGAAGGTAAAGTCATTACACAGATCAGGGATGTGATCAAAAATATTGAACAAGAACATCCGCAAATCTACTGGTCCTGAAGCAATTAAGTCCAGATATTCTCCAAACTTCATCACCTTGTCAGGCTGATTCAGCTTCGAACTCGGCGTAGGTTTGGAGTTATCGTACAAAGGTACTTCGATATTTCCCGCCAGGGTCTTGAAGTAATCCAGACGCCACTTTTCAAAAGCAGGCCACTTTTCGGTGATACCCCGCAGAATAACCGGGCGATGGGTTTTTAAATATTTTTCGCGAAACTCTTCACCAGAGATGTCCGTAACAATGTCGACAGGCTGCAGCTTCATATTGGTATTACTAAATTGAATTTATCGGATAGAAATGGCAAAAGTAACGCATTTTCATTGCATAATTCCAATACGTTTTTTGAAAAGATTGTTCCCTTTTCAAAGTAATTATTTTTAAAAGACGCTGTTCTTTCGAAAACGTCAACTCTAACTTTTCAATTCTGCCCGTTGATTCAATTCAATCTATACTTAATTCCGCATCATGTTAACCCCCGTAATGAGAAACACGGTTCCTACTAAAAAAGGCACTAGCGATTCCCATTGGGAGATTTTCCAGCCCAGCGTAGTCTTCCCATCATTAAGAAAAGCAACACAGGCGAAAAGAATAATCATGGTTCCTAAAATCGTAAAAAAAGCCCCAAAAAACCGAGTCATGGGATTGGGCGTGGAAGGCTGCATGGATGTGATGAGTTAATGGTTTACTTACGAATTCTTTTGGACAACGTATTGATTTATCGACGGTTATCATCGCCCTGTAACATTCCCAGATAACTGTGATAACGGCTCAGAGCAATCGTTTCAGCCTCTACAGCATCCCGCACCGCACAGGCGGGTTCATTCACATGAAGGCAGTTATGATATTTACATTCATTGAGTAACTCCCGCATTTCTGGAAAGTAATGACTGATTTCAGACGGAGCCATATCAATTAACCCCAGTTCTTTAATCCCCGGTGTATCAATCAGATACGTACCCGATTCGAGTTCAAACATTTCGGCGAAAGTCGTGGTGTGCACGCCTTTATTGGCGAAAGTAGATACTTCGCTGGTGCGTAAATCCAGATCGGGAGCGATGGTATTTACCAGCGTTGATTTACCCACCCCCGAATGGCCGGAAATCAATGATACTTTGTCTTTCAACAAAGCTTTTAACTCCTCGATTCCTTCACCCGTCAAGGCCGAGGTACGCAAGGTACCATACCCCAGATTAGCGTACATGTCCATGATGGGCTGATGCTGATCGCGGCCTTCTTCATCGAAAATATCCTGCTTATTAAAGACGATTAATACCGGAATTCGGAACGATTCTGCTGAGACCAGAAACCGATCAATAAAACCAAGCGACGTGCGTGGGAAATCAAGGGTAACAATCAAGACGGCCTGATCGACATTGGCAGCCAACAAATGAGCCTGACTGGTTTTATGAACCGATGCCCGGGCGATGTAATTATCCCGATCTTCTATCTCGTTAATGATGGCCGTATTTTCATTCTCATTTTCAATGTCCATCCTAACCCGATCTCCCACCGCCAACGGATTGGAGGTTTTCAGACCTTTGAGCTTAAATTTTCCTTTCAATCGAGCCTGCCAAACATGGCCTTCTTCATCCCGTACATCGTACCAGGAGCCCGTTGATCGTATGACTATTCCTTTTTCTGACATCTATTTCATGACTATAAAGTAAGTTTGATCTGGTCTGAGGAGGTTTGATGGAAAACGTCTGAGATTACTATCGAACCGTTCAAACCTCATCAAACAATTACCTAACTCCTACTTCAAACCCTATTTAAACTTTCTCGAACTAACTTCAAACTTCTTCAAACCTACTATTAAACTACTTTCAAACAATCCATTCATACTTCAAACTCCATTCAAACCTCCTCGAACCAATTTCAAACCTAGTTAAACTTTTAAACTATGCATAATCTGCTCCGTAGCTCCGATTTTGCTGTATACATACGCTCGGCTGGTTTCGGCTTCGTGCTGGTATAGATCAGGCTGTTGTAATAAGTTTGTAAATATCCTCGTAAATTCCGTACCATCCGCTACCGCATGAGCCGAACCTAAAGCTAGTAAATCGTGAGCTTCCTGAAACTTTCGGTATTTCTTGTCACCAAAGAACAGCGGCATACCCCAAACGGCGGCTTCTACGATGTTGTGTAACCCATTTTTATAAGCCCCACCCACAAAGGCAAAATGCCCATACCGGTATAAGCTCGCCAACATCCCAATGTTATCAATCCACAACAAATCGGCCTGCTGAATGGCTTCGGAAGTTGCCTGAGAATACCGAACGGATTTTACGGACACTTCATTACTCCATTGCTCTATTTGTTGAATATCAATCTCGTGCGGAGCTATAATATACTTTAGTGTATGTTTCCCAACGTATTCATTTATGCAATAAGCTATCGTTTCCCAGTCTTCCGGCCAGACCGACCCACCGACTAATACCTTTGCCTCTCCACAAAATTGCTCAACAACAGGAAAGCTTTTGGCCTCCCGGGCAATCTCCACCACGCGATCAAAACGGGTATCTCCCGATAAACTAACATTGGTAATAGAAATGCTTTTGAGTAATTTCAGCGACTCTTCATTCTGTACGAAAAGATGCGAAAAGCATTTCAGAATCGTTCGGTAAAAACCGCCGTACGACTTGAAGAAAATTTGATCGGGACGGAAAATGGCGGAAAATAGAAGGACTGGAACATTCCGTTTTTTGAGTTCATGTAAGTGATGATACCAGAACTCATATTTCACCCAAAAGGCCATTTTGGGTTGAATAATGTCTACAAATTGTCGGGCATTTTTGGCGGTATCCAGTGGCAGGTAACAAACTAAATCTGCCTGGTTATAATTTTTCCGAAGTTCATAACCCGAGGGTGAAAAAAACGTCAGAACAATTTTCCAATCCGGGTTTTCTTTCCGAAACGTCTCGAGTACGGGCCGGGCCTGTTCAAACTCTCCCACTGACGCACAGTGAAACCACGCGGTTTGAGGTGACGGCTGGTAATGCTCCAGTTGACGCCAAAGCTGTTTTCGTCCTTCAATCCACAGCCGGGCTTTGGGATGAAAAAAAGCGGCCAGGCGAAACCCCAACTGCATAAAAAAGACAGAAATAGTATAAAAGAAAGAATACAAGGTCTGGAATAAACTTTTTACGCACCAAAAATAGAACTTTGTCGGCGTATTCGAACGTTCGAGGTTGAATACAGACTTATTCAAAGACATCTTTTTATATTCTTAATTTCCTATGAACTGGCAAGCCATTACTGAACTGGAACAATTAGAAACGATTGCACAAGCGTCTTTTGATCATCCGGTTCTCATTTATAAACACAGCACAACCTGCTCCATCAGTGCCACAGCCAAGTCCCGACTGGAACGTCAATGGGATGACAGTCAAGGCATTGAAAGTTATTACCTGGACTTATTACGCTATCGTCCCATTTCGCAGGCTATTGCTGAAAAATTTGAAGTACAACACGAATCGCCACAGGTATTACTGATTCGCGATGGCAAATGTGTTTATAATGAATCGCACTTTGCCATTCAGTTTGGCGAGATTCTGGCGAATGCTTAAAATTGATATTTTTGATACAAGAAGAACCTGCATGGGAATAAATGCCATGCAGGTTCTTCTTGTATCAACCCAAAAGGCTGTTCAATTGTCTCATCGTCGACCTTTATCTTTTGCTCAAGGTAACAAGCTTCTTATTCAAGCTGTCATCTCGACCACAGAAAGAGAACTTAGGCCGGATGGGGCGACTTTTACGTTTACTAAAGGGCCCTCAGGTTCAAGTAAATTCGAGATGGCAATTAGGTTCTTCCCTTCACTCTGGATGACAAGGTCAGGGGTATAACGGCAGGTGAGAACCTGCCTTTGTTTTAGGAACGAGATGGAATCTCGCACCAGAGGAGTATTTTATTTAAAGACAGCTTCTCTTAGGAAACATTTTTTCGATAGATCAGGTTATATTCTTCCCTCCTTACAAATGGTCTATGAAAAAATTGCAATTACAGGTAAATCTGACTTCCTATTCTTCTGAAAATGAGCTTCCCGAAGCGGAGCAAAAGTTGGTTCAGCAAGCAAAAGAAGCGACTTATAAATCTTACGCTCCTTATTCAAACTTCCACGTAGGAGCCGCTCTATTACTGGAAGATGGTAACATTATCACCGCTAACAACCAGGAAAATGCGGCTTTCCCATCGGGTTCCTGTGCAGAGCGTTCGGCTATTTTCTGGGCTGGAGCGAATTATCCAGATATAAAAATCAAGTCGATTGCGGTATTGGCTCGCCCCGGCGAAGGGTCTGTTTTTCAGCCCGTTTCCCCTTGTGGTAATTGTCGGCAGTCAATGCTGGAATACGAACATCGGCAGAAAGAACCCATCCGATTGCTCATGCTCCAGCCCGGCGGTGGTATTATTGCTACAGAATCCATTGCCGATTTATTACCCGTGAAATTTGACGCGGATGATCTCTTTGGGAAGTAGCATTCACCCAAAAGCTACTCAGCGTTTTTGCACAGAGGTTACTAAGTTTCGCTATTCTTTGCTTCATTGCAATTCCAGACTTGCCATCTGGAGTCGATTTGTCGCAGATCGATGGTCTGTATGCGGGGATTATCCATCCCAAAAATAACCCCATCGGGGTTGCATAGGAAGAGCTCCAGGCTGGATGGTCCTGGGCTAGATAGCCTCTCCGCCTTGGTTGGTGTCCTCACCAACCGCTAGGCATTTAGTAATGGCTGGTGGGGATACCAGCCAGGGGGGATGAATACTTGATGATAACGTAAAAACCCCGGATTAACATCCAGGGCTATCCATGTTGAACCCCTCCGGGGTTATGCCTCCCATTTCCAAACCTCTTCCCTACCTTATACGCCTTGATTGGTGTCCTCACCAACCTCTATGCTTTTAGTAAGGGCTGGTGAAGACACCAGTCAGGGTGGCAGAAATGTCCAGACTGGTTACCCCGGATTATCATCCGGGGCTACTCATATTAAACCCCTCCGGGGTTATCACTTCCATTTCCAAACCTCTTCCCTACCTTTATGGGTTTTCTATTTCCAACTGAAAACTGAAAACTATTTATAAATAACCACTGGCCCTAATAAGCCCGAAGGTTCCAGTTCCCATCTGGAAGCGTCGAATGGCTTATACTGAATGCTTATAAAGTTGATATCGTAGAACTTCCGCCAGGGAAATTTATCCGTATCCAATTTTCGAATTCGGTTAGCCGAGCTATTGGTTACGTCTACTTCCAGCGTATTCTGGGCTTTCAGTAACTGGGCAGGAATCTGAATTCGGTAAGGCAAGCTCCAGAGTTTGCCAAGTAACTGACCATTCAGACGAACCGTGGCCGTTTCCCGGACGGAACCTAAATCCAATACTCTATTTTCTCCCGGTTCCCAGTTAGCAGGTAATTTGAATTGAATAGAATAGCGGCCCGTTCCACTAAAGCTCTCACTTTCAGAATGGTCCAGCTCCGTCCAGGAAACCAGTCGGGACGTAGCCAATGGCGGCGGCATTTGCGGCTGACCTTCCAGAAAATCAATTTTCCAGATGCCCTTAATGCTTAACGTATCTTTCGCCAGCGGATATTCTGGCCAAGCTTTTCCTTTTCGCATGGAAGCAAAAGTTTGCAGAAATACTGACTCTCCGGGTTCCAGAGCCAGTTCAATTTCCGATGTACTATCCGCCTGAGCCCTTACCGGAACATACCCCTGACGATTTCTCAAGGGATCCGTTACCTCTACGGAACGAGCCGCACTGGCTAACCGCAACGTTCCCCGATGAAATTCATTCCCTAAATTAGTAACGAAGTATAAGGTCCCTTCTGCATTTTTTTCCGAATGTAGGAAAGCCCCAGCTCAGCCATATTTTCCTGACGAATCTTCCATGCTTTCAGCTTTTGCAGGTAATCCGCCGCTACGAGTGGTTGTAACAGTTTGGAAAGCTCGGTCCATTGCTGTTTCCGCGTTTGCCCGTTGTGGTAACCGCTGGCCTGAGCAGGTAATGCCTTCACAAAAACAATTTTCGCTCCCTGTTTACTTAGTTCCTGAAGCTTCGCTAGCGTTTCAATCGGCATGTATTTCGTTTCTGGAATAACCAGAGCGGGATACACCGTTCCGGCCTCGGAAACAAGTTTTCCATTTTTCACCGAAAAACGATGTAACAGACTATCCGACACAAAATCGGACTGATACCCGTGCATCCGAAGTTCGGAAGCTGTAGCACCAAAAGGCGTATCATTCAGCCAGCGACGGGAATTTGCATGAACATCAAATAAAAAGGGAGCTTCGCCCGCTGCTACACCATGCCAAACATCCTGAATCGGGAAGTATAGCAATACACTGGCATCAGGTTTGGCGGCCTGTAATCGCTCCTGACCTGCGGTAATGTATCGGTTCAGTTCCGGTAAATCTTTCCAGAAATGGCTTTGCTGGTTATAATTAGTCGAAGCATAAAATAGCCAGCCGGGCCATTTTTCTTCGGGTGGGGAATAGGGTATGCCGTGATAGAAGATGTGATTAACTCCGCCCGTAAATAACTCATCCACAATGGGTTTAATCTGCGAAAGTGATACCCGAAAATGTTCAGCCAACCAGGTTGAGGTTTCGGAAGATACCAGCGTTTTTCCCGTCAGGTGAGCCGCTGATGAAGCAAACTGCATGGTCAAGGTTCCGGGAACGCCAAAGCGGGTAGAATCATAGTCGGGGTCTAAACGGTAGTTAGGAATTTTATACTGTTTGCTACCGAAGTATTCCGTTTCAGGTATGTCCGCCAGAGCGTATAAATCAATGATATTTCCGGGAGAACCGTGGGCCTGATCGCGGGTAATTTTTCCATTTTTCGTCGACCATTTCGTCCATAAACTAGTAAAACGATCCCTTAGCAGTTCGGATAAAGTCGTATGGTAATCGGCCCACTGCTGGCGTTCTTCCTCTGTTAAATTCTCTTTTCGTTTTAAAATCGCCGGATTAAAGTCATACCCTCTACGACGTTTGAATTCAGGTAAGAAATCATTGGTCCAGGTAGCCCCGTATACTTCGTACGAGTCGTTATAATAGGAACGTACTTTGTTGTTTTTGAGAAGGTTCTGCTCAAAATGAGTCAGGTAATTGCGAATGGCCGTTTCGTCGAAAGGGTTAACGACGAGTCCTTCGCCACCGGGAGCCGCCCGTTTTACCTGTTGTTTCGTGGGTAAGTTTAGTAAGCTATCCCCCTGAAAGTCAAACTTCCGGGCCCCATCGCTTTCCCTTACCCAGGGCCCCCCATAAGGCCAGCCCGTCCCCAAGCTTAAGTCAATGCCCAACCCTAATTTTTCGGCTTCCTTCAAGGTAATGTCCAGAGCCTTATTCCATGATGGACTCAGAAAGGGCAGGAATTGCTGCTCGTACCCCTTCACTCCGTAGATGGGAATGATGTGTAAACCTCCCAACCCCGCGTCAGCGTAGTCTTTCAGGTTTTTACGGATTCCCTCTTCGGTGACCGCACTCCCCATCCACCACCAGTACGCCCAGGGTTTTGCCGTATTGATCTTGGTTTGTGCCAGGGAAGAAAGCGGCAGCAGCAGCAAGCAGGCGTAACGAATAAACTTCATTATATTCAAATTAATCCTCTAAAAAACACAAAATAGAGCAATTGCCCTTGGGTTTTCTGGTTTTCTTTTGGATAAAGACGATTTGAACGTTAGTGGCTCGTATGATTGATTACGAAAAAAGCCCCTGTTCTTTCCAGAAAGGGGCTTTTCAACGATGAAATTTAACTTCAACAGCTTATCCTTCAGCTCCGGCACCGTCCTGCACGTCGAAGCACAGTGAAGCAGCACCCAGAAGTCCGGCATCATTTCCGAGCGTAGCCCGTTTGATTTCCATGGTTTCCAGGTTATAAGGAGTGAGCCAGTATTTGAGTTGTTTCCAAACAGCAGGCATAATGAAATCGAAAGAGGCCGATAAACCACCACCGATCAGGATCAGGTTAATGTCCAGGATCCGTACCAATGAAGCCAGACCATCTCCTAAAATTTCGCCTACGCGTTCGAAGATTTTCAGAGCCAGTTCATCATCAGCTGCAGCCGCAGCTACCAGACCTGTCGTTGAGATCGTGCCATCACCGGGTAATTGCGTCGCTCCGGCGTAGTCTTTCCGCATGCCATTGGCCAGGTTGAGTAACTCGTTTTTACCGATGTTACGCTCCAGCACTTTCCCATTTACGGAAGGAATATGACCGGGTTCCATAGCGTTTCCGTTCCCGCCCGTGAATACACGACGGTTCAGAATAGCCGCTCCACCTACTCCCGTTCCGAGGGTAATGAAGATATAGTTCTCGTCGATTTTCTCTTCGCCAAAGTAAAATTCGCCTAACGCAGCCGCATTAGCGTCATTTTCCAGATAGAAAGATACCCCGGCAAAACGACCGCTCAGGTAATCAACCAACTTAACGTTATTTAATTCAGGGATAGCTGTAATCTCGAGGGGTATAGTACGCTTATTATTAATCATTCCCGGCAGGCCAATACCTACTTTCGTCAGAGAAGGATTATCAAGTAATTGCAGCGAAATGGCATCCCCCAGCCTTTCTTCAAAGTGGCCAGATTGCCGCCAACTCAGTGTATCGTGGCTGTAAAAGTTGGAAATTTTACCCGTGTTTGCGTCTACGATGCCCATTTTGACGTTCGTTCCGCCCACGTCTATGCCTAAGTACTGGTTATCAGCCATGAAAATTGGAAACAGGTTTTGGTAAACAATTGCAGAAAACTGGGGCGAAAATAAGGTTTCTCTTTCTTAATTTATTCTTTTTATCCCCATTACATTCATTAAAAAATAAAATTTTTTAAAAACAAATCTTTTCGAAAGAGAATTACTGTGTTTTCCGTTTGCTATTGTCTGTTTTCAATGCATATCTATCCTGTAAATACGAATTATTGGCCCTCAACGAGTTTCGTCAAGTATAGCTAGTATTACCTCTCGTATTACAAATTTACAATCCGGCTTCACACTAGTGGAATTCTACAATACGCAAAAGCGTTAAGCTCATGATCTGTCAAATTACAGGTTTGATTGGAATCCAACCCAATTGAAAACGGCAAACCGAAAACTGACCACTCATCAAATATCCCCTAATTGTGGGCGGATCAGGATTTCTTCTACTACTGCCGAAGGTGACAGGTGGTAACTTGTCCAGAGTAATTCGGCTACGTCTTCAGGTTGCATAAAGCGACTTTCGGGTAGGTCTGTCCCGGCCCAGCTGTTGGTGTATACGGCTCCGGGTAATACGGCAGTTACTTTAATGCCTTTCGTTTTGAGCTCTTCCCGTAGTACTTTGGTCATCCCTAATAATGCAAACTTGGAAATGCAGTAAGAACCTCCGTTGGTATACGCCGTAATACTTGCCGTTGAACAAACATTCACAATATACCCCCGCTGGCGTTCCAGCATGTTTGGTAACAAAGCCCGCGTCAGGTGGTAAGCAGAGGCGACGTTTACATTCATCAGGAATTCAAAGGTTCCTTCTTCTTCCTGATGAATTTCGCCCGGCAGAAAAAGCCCAGTGTTATTCACCAGTAATTCCAGCGGTCGATTCTGGCTTTTCACGTAGGCTACGAAGGCTTCCAATTGGGAGCGTTCCCCCAGGTCTGCGGTATAGGTTAATAAGGTACTGCCGGGAAACTCCTGCTCCGTTTCTTTTTTGAACTGTTCCAGGTCTTCCGCGTTGCGTGCTACGGTAATGGCATCAAAACCATCCTTCACAAATCGTCGAATGATTGCTTTTCCAATTCCTTTGGTTCCACCCGTTACCACAATCCAGGGTCTTCCAAAATGACTTCCTACCGAAGTGTGCATGGCATTATCAGATTTCAAATCACTCATTATCAGCAAATTATTAATTCCGTATACGAAAAAAAGAAAAAGAACCTTTTCTTTACCGCATACAGTCAGGTGTTCTGGTGCTTAATTCGTAAAAAATTTATATTCCCATGCGAAAATACGCCCTGCTTTTGGGTTTCCTCCTAATCGGTACCTTTCTACACGCTCAAACTCCGTTTTACGTGAAGGTTGGCGTGGGGCCAAGCATTCCTTATGGGAAGTTCGAAGATTCTGATACGCAGGAATTAGCCGAGTTGGTCAATATCGGCCCTAACTACGGATTGACGCTTGGACATGACTTTTCGCCACATTTCGGAATAGCCCTGACCGGAACCTACTGGACGCATTCGGTTAAACAAGCCCAAATGACAGAATACCTAAGGAATCGGTATCTACCAGCAGGTTATGCTCCGCTGGTTAGCGAACTTCGGGCAACGGCAGAAAATTTCAGATTTGCTTCGGCTTATCTTTCGCCTTACTATACTTTTGAGCTGGGATGCCGGTTTCGCGTTGACCTGCGATTAAATGGGGGCCTCCTTTTCGTGAAATTTCCCGGCATTGTGGGCGAAGGCAGAGCCGTTTTTCCGCTGGATAATAATACGTACGATTTACGGGTTTCGACCCCTCAAGTCAGTTCACAGGCTTTAATGTATGGAGTCGGAGGAAGTCTTCATTATGAACTAACACCAACAGTTAAGCTGTTCGTCGATGTGGATGGTTTGCGTTCGCGTCCGGTTTTCGATGATATTCCCATTCAGGCGACGCTTGGCCCGGTTAGTTTAAACACAGCTCGGCCCGCCTTTACGCAAACTGCCGGAACACTCAGTGCCCGATTGGGCGTTGGTTTGTTTTTTTAATTAAATCAGTAACCTGAAATTTGGGAACCGTGCTTCGCCGCCATTCCTGATTTCTACCCTTTACTTTAGCTACGTTTCAGCCATGAATTTACTTACCCGACTCGGGCGTTACTTCATCTTTATTAGTTTGCTTTTCACCCGCCGCGAGAAAGTGAGCGTATACGTAAAGCAAATACTAGAAGAAGCCGTTGCCATCGGCATCGATTCCATTTTTATTGTCTCCATTGTGTCAACCTTCATTGGAGCCGTAACCTGCGTTCAAACAGCCTATAACCTCGTCAGCCCCTTCATTCCGGATTACGTCATTTCATTGATCGTTCGGGATATGACCTTACTAGAGCTTGCTCCTACCATTACTTGTATCGTTCTGGCCGGGAAAGTAGGCTCTAACATTGCCAGCGGTTTGGGCACCATGCGAATTTCAGAACAGATTGATGCACTCGAAGTGATGGGCCTTAACTCTGCTTCATACCTGGTATTGCCCAAGATCATTGCCGCTGTATTGGTCTTTCCCATGCTTATTACCATGGCAGGTTTTCTTTCCATTTGGGGAGGTTACGTAGCCGGCACGCTTACGGGAGCCATCACGCCGGAAGATTACATCTACGGTATCCGGGCCGACTTTATTCCTTTCAACGTACCATTTGCTCTGATTAAAACCGTCGTTTTTGCCTTCCTGATTACCTCCATTTCGGCTTTCAGAGGCTATTACACCGAAGGAGGAGCACTGGAAGTAGGAAGAGCCAGCACTACCGCCGTTACTAATAGTTGTATTGCCGTACTGGTGGCCGATTATTTACTGGCTCAGTTACTGCTTTAAGTTTTTGAATGCATTCCGTTGGATGATTCCAATTATGATGGAATCGTTCGGGGAAGGGAGAAATAATAGTCATGATCGAGATAAAAGATATACGCAAAGAATTTAATGGTCGGGTCGTTCTGGATGGCATTTCAGGCAAGTTTGAACCCGGTAATACCAGCCTGATTATCGGTGGTTCGGGTACGGGGAAATCCGTATTACTGAAATGTATTGTGGGATTGATCAAACCCGAAAGTGGTCAGGTTCTTTACAATGGCCGCGATTTCTGGTCGGGAGATGCGGATACCAAGCGGGACATTCGCCGGGAAATGGGCGTACTTTTTCAGGGTGGAGCTCTATTTGATTCGAAGACCGTGCTTGAAAACGTGAAGTTCCCGCTGGATATGTTGACGGATCAGTCAGAAGAAGAAAAAACTGAACGGGCTGAATTCTGTTTGAAACGGGTGGGCCTAGACAACGCCGCCAAACGGATGCCTTCCGAGATTTCGGGTGGGATGAAGAAACGCGTAGGTATTGCCCGAGCCATCGTAATGAATCCCAAGTACTTATTCTGCGATGAACCCAATTCCGGACTGGACCCTTTAACCAGCGTTAAAATCGATGAATTGATTCAGGAAATTACGGATGAATATCAGATTACGACGATTGTGATTACCCACGATATGAACTCGGTGTTAGGCATTGGAGAGGATATTAAGTTTCTGCACAAGGGCGTGAAACTTTGGGAAGGAACCAACGAGAATATTCTGGATACGACAGTGCCTGAACTGGAAGAGTTCCTGTATTCGAGTCAGCTCATTCGTCGGATGAAACAATCCAAGAAATAACTCCCTACCAAACCTTTATTCTACCTACCTGTATGTTACAGTCCATTCATCACGTTGCCATTATCTGCTCCAATTACGAACGTTCCAAGCATTTTTATACGGAGGTATTAGGACTGGAAATTGTGCGGGAAGTCTATCGAGCGGAACGTAATTCCTATAAGCTTGATCTGGCCGTTAATGGTCTGTATCAGATTGAATTATTCTCCTTCCCTAATCCGCCAGCCCGACCCAGTCGGCCCGAAGCTCAGGGTTTACGACATTTAGCCTTTGCCGTGACGGATCTGGAAGCAGCTATTACCAAGCTAACGCACCAGGGTGTAGAAACCGAACCCATCCGAATCGACGAATGGACCCACCGCCGCTTTACCTTCCTGCTGATCCAGACGATCTGCCAATTGAACTGTATGAGGTTTAGTTGTTAACGGCCACCGTTGCGGTTGTTAATTTGTTAGTTGTTTATTCAACTTCCCGAAAGTTTTAAAACGGGACACGAAGTTTTATAGGTAGAGACGCGACTTCATCGCGTCTGGGTAGAGGCGGTTTTGGCTACGATTGAAATGATTTTCATTCCCCGGCTAGACGCGATAAAATCGCGTCTCTACCCCAACATCAATCCCTGAAAGCAATATCATTCTATCATTACAAAAAATCCCCGGCGAAACGAATCGCCGGGGATTTTGTACTATGAGCACAAATTAATTATTTCGTTGTAGCCAGATTTACGTCCAGTTCGAAATCATCATTGATGGCTTTGTCTCCGAGGTTATCGAAGAAGCTTTTTGAACCGTAACGGATGTCATATTTCGCACGGTCAATTTTGATTTTCGCGGTACCTACACCCGTTTTAGGATCAACCGTTGCGGGGAACGTTACTGGGTTTGTTTTTCCTTTGATGGTCAGGTCGCCCGTTACTTCGTAGTTGTTACCGCCTTTAGGAGTAACTTTTGTAATTTTTAATGTAGAAGTAGGGTGAGTAGCTACGCTGAAGAAATCATCATTTTCCAGGTGACCTTTCAGTTTGGCGTTCATTTTTTCGTCTTTTACGTCCGTAACTTTCAGGGTCTTCATGTCCATTGTGAAGTTACCACCTACCAGTTTACCTCCGTCGAGTATCAATTGGCCATCTTTCAGAGCAATCGTTCCTGAGTGTTCTCCAGTTACTTTTTTACCCAACCAGATTACTGAAGATTTTGCTACATCTACTTTAACAGGCGTAGGCTTTTTAGCAGCGTTTACGAACAACATACCAGCTGCAAGAGCAGCAACGAAGAATTTAACTGTTTTCATTTTTGATTAATTGATTTGGGAGAATAATTTTAGTTAACGGACTCGTGTTCAGGAACAACTTCATTTCCATCGCAATCGGTGCTGGTGGAGTTTCCACGCATTTTATCCAGCAAATGGCTCAATAATTCGGCTTCTTCGACCGTCAGTCGACCCGTAATTTCGCTTTCCCAACCCGACATACCCTTGTCAATCTCACTCAGGAGAGCCAAGCCTTTGTCGGTAATCCGAACATCCACTGCACGGCGATCATTCGGACAAACCAGGCGACTAACCAAGCCTTTAGCTAAAAGCTTATCTACTAACCGACTGGCATTTGACATTTTGTCAAGCATCCGGTCAATGATGGCGTTCACTGTAATGGCATTTGGATGTTGCCCACGGAGAATACGTAATACGTTGAACTGCTGAATGGTTAATCCAAACGGTTTTAAATCTTCTGAGTTTCTCGAAGTTATCCAGTTATTAGTATAAATCAGGTTTACCATAACCTTATGAAAAGGACTGGTAAATGCCGCTCGTTGTTTTATTTCCGTTTCAATTGACATGGTGTTACTGAAATACGTTGCAAATATATTCAACTACATTTAATGTATATACATACTTGTTAACTTTTATTTCGACTTTAACGTTCATTAACACTTAAAAGTCTTGTAGAGAACCTTCGAAGATATAGTCTTTTTTCGAAAAAATATATCCTATTAGACTGTTATCCAGTTTATTATGCTCAACTAGGTTATTTAAACGTTTCTACATTTATTACAATCCTTTTGCTTTCGTTAAAATCTTCCTCTAATAAAATTATAGTTTTGTGTATGGAAGCAAGAATCACTCCCCTGACTTTATCAGAAATCTGGATTTATCCTATTAAATCGCTCGCTGGTATTTCCCTGACGGAAACGGAACTGACTTCCCGGGGGCTGAAATATGATCGCCGCTGGATGTTGATAGACGCAAATGGTAAATTCATGACTCAACGGAGTTTGCCTGATCTTGCCCTGATTGATGTAAAAATTGAAGGGGAATCCTTACTCGTATCGCATCGTCAGAAAAATCTCCTGCCTTTGTTAATCCCTTTCAAGAATGACAGCTCCGAACCATTAACGGTTCAGGTTTGGGACGATACTATGGAAGCCCTTTCTGTTTCTGCGGAAGCGGATCGCTGGTTTAGTGAAGCCTTGGATCAACCTTGCCGCTTGGTTTTCCAGCCCGAAAGCACCCAACGGAAAGTTGACTCCCGCTATGCTTCTCACGGAGAGATTACCAGTTTCTCGGATGGGTATCCTTTTCTGTTGATTGGTCAGGAATCGCTCAATGATTTGAACGCTCGTCTGGAATCGCCCGTTCCCATGAATCGCTTCCGGCCTAATCTGGTTTTCACGGGGGGAAATCCGTATGAGGAAGATACCTGGGCAGCATTTAAGGTAGGTCCGCAGGATTTTTTTGGAGTAAAGCCCTGTGCCCGCTGTGTATTAACTACAATTGATCAGACAACGGCTGAAAAAGGAAAAGAACCGCTGAAAACGCTGAGTAAATACCGAAGCTGGAATAATAAAATTCTCTTCGGCCAAAACTTACTTCCCGGAAGTATTACTCAAAGCATTAAAGTCGGTGATTTGATTGAGGTATCAAAAGTTAAGGAAGCTCCTCTTCAGGTGGAAGTTTAATGAATTGCTCTGCTCTTTTAAATTAGCAATTCCAGCACAGCCCATACCAACACCTTGCGTGGAGAAGCGACTTCATCGCGTATGGGTAAGGGGCGATTTTTTGGCTTATAAACATTAAGAATAACTGAACACATCCCACCCCCGAATTAACATAGAGGTCCATCCAGTAGGTAACCCCGATGCAACCCCGGGTTTTACCCGGGGCTATCCAGCCTGGGGCTATCCATGTTAAACCCCTCCGGGGTTATGATTCTCGTTTCCAAACCTTTCCCCTACCTTTACCGGTTTTCCTTCCCAAACTCCAAACTCCAAACTCCAAACTCCAAACTCCAAACTCCAAACTCCAAACTCCAAACCGTAGCGACGGTCGCTCCAAACTCCAAACCGCAGCGGCGGCCGCTCCAATCTCCGCTTAGCTTCTTTTATAGGCCGACCAAAATGAATGCGATGTTATCATCCTCGACGTAAATCTCCCGGTCGTTTGCAGCTCTATCTTACATACGCTTACCCATCCAATTTTATCGATTACCCATAGCGGAGTGGTCTGAATTTGTGGTCAGTAATAACCCTTCCGACACAGCTCCGTTCTTATTCTTGAATTTTATTAAAACATATCTCCCCTTTTTCGACTTTCTGGACTAAAAAGCTTTCTACTTTTGGGCTTTGAAAAGTATTAGTTGTGGGAGTACGATCTGTATTACAAAGAATTCATTGGCTTAACCTGGATATAGTAGCCGGTGCCGTCTTAAGTGCCGCTGCTGGTAGTAGATTACCCGACGGAAGAGGAGAAGTTAACTATTGGGCCTTAGCAAGTCTGGGCCTGACAACCTGGTTTATTTATACGCTGGACCGTTTACTGGATATTCGCAGAAAACCAGTCCCTAACACCCCTCGCCACCAGTTTCACTTACAAAATGCCGCCCTTTTGTGGAAGGCTACTATTGCCGCTGGAGTATTGGCGGCAGCGATCACTCCTTTTTTACCCCTTTCGCTCATTCGCTGGGGTTTGATTTTAGCCGGAGTAGTAGCCTTGTATTTATTTATGGTCAATCGCCTTGGCCCTAAAAGCAAATGGTACTTCCTGAAAGAGCCCCTTACTGCTCTGGTTTACACGGGCGGCGTATGGGGAGTGGCCTTTGCCAATCAACCCGATATTTCCTGGCAGGATAAAAGCTTGTCTGTTATTTTTGGCCTGATCGCCTTTCAGAACCTCCTGTTATTCTCCTGGATGGAAACGAAAGAAGGTAAGTTGTCCTCACCCAATTTTTCCAGCATCTTCCGGGATGGCTTACCCAACATTGTCAACTTCCTAATTCTAGCCAGCATTCTTATTCTATTCCTGAGCATCAATTTTACCGATCTGTTTCCTTATCAACGTCGGTTTGCATTTACAGAAATCCTGATGTGTCTGGCCTTACTCCACATCCGCTATGACGCTGATTTTTTTCTAAAAAACCAGCGGTATCGGTGGATAGGTGATGGTGTTTTTCTCTTTTCTCTGTGGTTACTGTAGAGTTCCGCAGTCGCTCGGCTCTGCCGAGTGATCACCTGGCAGTAGACCCCTGGCCGTCTGAGGCAAAGCACATAGGAGTATATTCGTTTATCACAGTCTTTTGGTAAAGCCGAGCGACTGCGATAGCCTTAATGCCGTATTTCTTTCGAAGGCTTTCGTTCTTCGGGAATCGGTCCGGTGATGGTAAGTTTAACGGTATCGATTCGGGCATCTTTCATCTCCATAATCTGGAATTGAAAAGGATACATCACCACGACTTCGTTGGGCTGGGGTAAGTCTTCATTGATGGTAATGATCAACCCGCCGAGCGTATCATAATCACCTTCGGGGAAATTCCAGGCGTATTTATCGTTCAGGTAGTCGATTTCATGACGGGCCGAAAGCAGATACGTGCGGTCATCGATTTTCTTTTCCACCCAGTCTTCCGAATCATCATATTCATCCTGAATATCGCCAAAGATCTGTTCGATAATATCTTCCAGACTAACCAATCCCGAGGTTCCCCCAAATTCATCGACAACGAGAGCAACACTTTTTCGCTCCTGCGTAAACTTGATCATCAAATCCTGAGCCGACATGGCTTCCGGCACAATCAGAATCGGATTCAGAATACTTTCAATGTCTTTCGGTTTTTTGAACATCGCCAGCCCGTGACAGTAGCCAATGACATCTTCAATGGATTCTCGGTAAATCAGAATTTTTGAGTGTCCGCTGGCCTGAAGCATCTTTTTCAGGCCTTTCATGCCTTCTTCAATGTCTATCGCAACGATCTCCGTCCGGGGAATCATACAATCCCGCACTTTTACCTGCCGAAACTCCAGAGCGTTATTGAAAATCTTGGTATCCACGTCGGCAACTTCTTCTTTTTTGCCTTCGGGAACGTTAATATTCTCGAGGTAATTCGATAAATCCGTGACGCCAAAAATGGGTTTTACTTCCGAATATTTTAACCGTAATACATTAATAATAAACCATTTGGAAGCCGAAACAATGGCATATACCAGTGGATACATCAGGTAATAAACCAGCCATATTGGAATGGCTAATACTTCCAGAAAAACATCAGGATTAAGCAGGAATAATGATTTGGGCGTAAACTCCGCAACGGCCAGAATCAGGATTGTTGCCAGTAAAGACGGCAGAATAATCTGAACGAAATCGTTATGCAGAAAACTCAGAGATTCCGGTAACTGAGAAAGCCAGATTTCGAACTCATGGTGGAGGAAGCCCTCCATGTAAATCCCGTAAATCACCAGAGCCAACGTGTTTCCAATCAGCATGGTGCCGATAAATTTGGAAGGCTGCTTCAGGAAAGCAGAGATGATCTGCCCGGTGACAATGCCTTGTTTGGCCTGAAGCTCAAAGTATAATTTATTTGCTGACACATAAGCCATTTCGATGCCCGAAAAAAGGCAGAGGCCAGCATGGAAAGTAAAATGATGAGAAATTCCTGGGAAGTCATCCGTTAGCACAGGCAGTCGCCTGCAGAAGTTTGCTGCAAAATAGTCATTTTTTAGTTTACAGTTTTCGGTTTGCCGTTTTCCGTAAGATTGATTTAACCTACCACTGATGTAAGATTGCTAGCCCACTGGTGCGAGATTCCTACCTCGTACTTATAATTCAGCAGTTTTTAACTGCCTTTCACAGGGTTAACAGATAGAAATCGGTCCTATTTTGGGTACGAGATTGGAATCTCGTACTAGTGGTTTTCTCATCAATTGTTATTAATAAAATCGACTTTTACCCAGACGGGATGAATCGCGTCTCTACGGAGGTAGGGTCATAAAAAAGCCCTGTTCTCAGAACAGGGCTTTTGATTACTTTTTCTTACGAGGCTTAACCTCTGGTGCCGGAGGCGTCTGGTTTTTCTCCCGCATCACCCGCTGGTTTTTGTAGTACTGAAACCCCAGCAAGCTTACCACCGAGAACATAAGCCAGAAATAGGAATCCCGCCAGTTGACCCGACCTGAGATGATTTCTCCCACCCAGATCATCAGAAACCTACGGATGCCGATAGTAAGAGTATTTCTTTGAGTGTGAACCCTTTCATGCGTATTCCTTATTTGCTCTCCTTAAAACGGCGAGCCGTCGACAGAAACATCCCCACCACTAGCAATCCTGTACCAATCCACAGTAGGTTAATATGTGGTTTTTCCAGAGCTTTCATGACAATGTAATCCCGTTGAGAGGTATTAATATTGAAGGTAAACTGACCCGTTTTAGGATCAATCTGAGCTAGCTGTAAGCGTAACCCTAGTTCATCACTGGTAGCCGCTTTCAATCCTACGGTGCGGTCTTTAATGAAGTAAATAGGCTTCACTGCCACACTGCGTCCGCTCTTATCAAACACTTCAACGTCCGCCTGTACGGCTGCGTCCTGAGGACCGAGCGTTACCCCATCCACTTCACGAACGGGTTCTACACCGCGGAACATGGCTACGTAATCATTGAGAATCAGGGTGTCCCCTACTGATACGGTTTGCGTCTCCGTGGCACTCCATTGTTTCTCCTGATTGGGCATCGGAGCATCCGTAATGTGCGTGTAGACATCGCGGGTTAACTCATGACGAATGGAAGGCGAAACCGCATTTCCCATCCTTGGATTCACCTGAACGCGAGGAAACAAACTGAAAATCTTTCCATCCTGCTGACGGTATTCTACTTCGTAATACGTGTTTTCAGGGAAAACCGCCAGCGTATCGCCTTTCTTGTAATAGGTTTTACCATCTTTTACGATGTCCTGTTTTGCTACGGCATGGAAGTCGTTTTCTATCAACTCTACCCAAGATTTAGGTAAATAACCCGGCACTTCCCGTGCTTCCAGGAACTGACCTTTATAGGTTACCAGGTATTTGTCCAACTGTTGTGGCTGATTCATCCATAGCAACTGATTATCAACGTTTTCTTTGGTATCAACCTTTTTATCGTTAAAAATAATCAGTCCTGATCTATTCTGAGAAACGACCTTTGAATACCCCGAAGAGAACAGAACGCCAATCAGCATTAAGGCAATGCCTATGTGCGAAACGGCTCCACCAGAGAGTTGCCATTTACCTTTCAGTACCGTTAGAATCGTAGAAAAGTTAACTACTAGCGAGAAAATAGCCGCTAGTAATAAGACCAGATAGATCCAGTTCCAGGCACCTACCTGCATCGCTACAATCAGAATTGCCGTTAAGACAAACGTGATCATCAGAGGTGTTGAGAATACTTCCCAGGCACCCAGGTTGAAACTCATTCCGCGAGTAACCAATACGTTCCCTTCGACTTTAGGTTCCGTCTTTTCAACCTTTACTTTACCCCACCAGAAGTATTGTCCGATGGCATTCAGAATTACGATGACTACGAAGAACCAAAGCTGGAAGTCCGTATAGTGCTTCACCTGATCGGCGGGTAAAGCGATGTTTGACTTAATACCAAAGTTGGCTAATAATGCATTGTAAACCGGAATAGACGTCGTGGTAATCACCTGGAATGCTGCCAGACAAATAACCGTTGCTCCGCAGAAAATCCAGAACTCACGGCTATAGGTCGAGATTTCTTTGTCTGAACTCGGCATGTCTTTCCAACGCCACGATAATAACCCAATGGATAATACCGTAAACGTCAACAGGTAAATCAACAACTGACCCGAAAGTCCTAAATCTGTAAAAGAGTGCACGGAGGCATTACCCAGAATTCCGCTTCGCGTCATAAATGTCGCGTATAAGACGAGGATGAACTGAGCAATCACCAGAATGCTGGAAATCTTAAGGGTACTCTTATTGTTTTGGTAAATAATGAGCGTGTGTAAAGCCGCTACCAGTACTAACCAGGGTACATAAATGCCGTTTTCAACGGGATCCCAGTTCCAGTAGCCGCCGAAGTTTAGCGTTTCATACGCCCAGATAGCACCCATCATGATACCCACACCCAAAATCAACGCTCCCAGAGCCGTCCAGGGCAAGGCAGGCTTGATCCAGCTTTTGTATTCTTTTCTCCACAAACCGGCAATACAGAAAGCAAAAGGCACCAGCGTTAGGGCATAACCCAGGAACAAGGTCGGTGGGTGAATAACCATCCAGGGATTCTGGAGCAGTGGGTTTAGCCCATTCCCATCTTCGGGGATAAATTCGGGTTTTAAGGCCCAAACCGGCCACTCCGGGTGAGCTTCGCGTAGCAACAGAAAGGGCGAAGAACCAATTTTCATTTCCAGGCCCGGAATCACCACACCCAGAATCATCGAACAAAGGAATGCCTGTACCAGACCGAAAATAGCCATGGTTGGAGCTTCAAATCTTACCTTCTGTTCGAGTTTATTACTTTTAAAATAAGTAATCAGCGAAATTCCAATGACCGCCAGCCAGAATATCCAGAGCAGGAAGCTTCCCTCCTGATCCTGCCAGAAACTTGAAATTACATAATATGCTGGTAATGAACGCGATGAGTTATCCCAAGCGTAGTGATATTCGTAATAGTGATTGTAGATAATCCAGTACAGACTGGCTACCACGGTAACTACGGCTGCGGCGTGAGCGTAGAAGGAATACCGGGCAAATCGCTGCCAGGAGCTGGCCTCCAGCGTATTTTGTGATGCCTTCGTGTAGGCAAACGTCGCCACCAGTGCTGTCACGAACGATGTCAGGATAGCCAGGTGACCCGTATTTCCAATCCAGTAATGCATAATTCAATGATTGAATGCGTGAATGATTGAATGAGGGAATAACCCACTTATTCAATCATCAATTTATTTCATTGCCGTTGGGGCTTTGGCGTCGTTGTACTTCGAAGGGCATTTGAGTAATACCTGATCGCAAACGAAGATTCCGTTTTCCATACGGCCTACGACAACCACTTTCTCCGATTTCTCGATGTCCTGTGGTTTAGGCTCGTGGTAAATCACTTTACGCTCCACTCCCAGATCATCTACCAGCGAAAACGTTAATAGATTGGCATTCACTGCAGGATTGTACTCCATGTCCAGAATTTTTCCGGCCATGTCCTTTTTAAGGTTACCTACTACGTGTACTTTACTGTCGTCACCACCTTTTGCCATCTCCTCAGCCTTTGCGAAATCAACATACGTACTGGCGTCACCCGCCGTAGAAAGAAGAATGAAAATAGCCGCAGCAATAACGGCGATACCTAAGAGGTGTATTTTTTTCATCGTGATGCTCGAAATTATTGGTAAATCAGGGGTACTACTTTTTAATTTCTTTTTCCAGTCGGGTCAGCTTCCGATCCAGATTCAGGAGGTAAATGATCAAACCGATCAAAACAACGGCAATTACGGCTACAACAACGTAAATTTTGCCGTTTGAACGCATGGTATCGGCCATTTCAACGTCCTGTTGAGCAAAAAGGTTGCCTGAGAGAAGAGTTAACAGTAAAAATAATCCTGCTTTTTTCATGTATTCAGTGGCTGGAAATCAAGTCTCCTAACCTTAACTTTTTAAAATGGTCAGCTTAGCTGAGTGGATGTAAAAAACAAAGAGACAACACAAATCTGGCTTCACCAATGATTTTGCTTAGTTCTCTTCTACAATGGCGTTCAGACGACGGTAACGAATCCGAAGCGTTGAAATCCAGTAACCTAATAGAATCATCCCGATGATCGCCGGATAAAAAACGAACTTCATGGTATGATCAGAATCGTAAATCTTAAAACCGGGGTTGCCACCGTTTCCAGGATGCAACGAGTTTGTCGATAAACGGGGTAAAATGATAGTCAGAGGAATGAAAGCGGCAAAGGCGAAGATGTTATACACCGCCGAAATACGAGCCCGCTGCTGATCGTCGCGGAAAGAACCTCGTAAAACCCAGTACGCCAGGTAAATCAGCATGGCAATTTCGGTCGATAATAACTTGGGATCTTGCGGTAACGGACTCCCCCAGGTGTAATTTCCCCAGATGGCTCCGGTAATAAATCCTAAAATTCCAAAAACCAGACCTGTGTTCGCTAACTCAACCGACTGAAGATCATCATCCATATTACCCTTACGAAGGTATTTGATGGCGTACCAGACCGATAACACCAGCAACAGAATCATCGCAAACCATAAAGGAACGTGGAAGTATAAATTCCGGGCTGTTTCGTAGAGGATCGGTTGGTGCGGTATGGGTAACAGCAAACCTCCCGTGTAGACGTAAAACAGCAAAAACATACATACATATTTCCACCAAGCCATAGCAATCTAGATAAGCAATTAATTAAAAATTCAGTTTGTTGAATGTTTCCCAACATTCGGGATGATGATAGAGCTACACTGGTTTCAGTAACGTAACTAATGATTATTCGCAGAGAGATTTCCTTGAAAATCAGCTTTTCCAAATAAACGGGAATAAAATCAGGGATAGTATCCAGACAATTCCATTCAGAGCCAGTAGGGTTAATATTTCGTCGCTGCTGGAATTCCAGTCCAGACCATCCAGGGCATTTTTGGAAAGTTTCAGCAACATCAGTAACATGGGAAGGATAATGGGAAAGCTTAACACGGACATCAGTGTAGGCGAGTTTTCGGCTTTGCTGGCAATTCCTGCTACCATGGTCAGCGTTCCGGCAAAACCCATCGCACCGAGCACAATCGACACCAGATACATTCCCAGATCGCCGACGGGATTTCCCATCACAAAAGCGTATACGCCAAATCCTACCAGCGACAAACCCAGCATCAAAGCCGTGTTATAAATCATCTTGGAGAGGATCACTCCTACCGGACTAGCCAGGGTATAATAATATAACAATCGACCAGCTCTTTCCTGCGTAAAACTCTTGGCGATAGCACTTACCGCCGTGAAAAGCTGAATAATCCAGAAGAGCGTATTCCAGGTAATGGGTTCGAGTTTATTCACCTTCAAACGAAAACTCAGGTAGCACACGAAAATCGTACTCACCAGATATAACAACATCCCATTTAGGGCATGACGCTGCCTCCATTCGAGACGTACTTCTTTCGCTATCAGGGCATTAACTTCCCGCATACTTTACTAATTACTGGTACGCTCCGGTTCCTTTTTCCGGTGGCTTTTTACCTTCCTGTACTTTCCCGCAAAGGTACAGCACAATTCGGCTGGTTGTTTTTATTTTTTAGAAAACTCATAGCTGGCATCAGAAATAGTTATCTATTTATCAGGCTTCGTTATATGCGTAATTATCAAAAAAACTGGTTCACGTTAGGAACTATTTCCTACTTTTGAGATTCTTTTAGAATGAATATAAATAACAAGTAGACGTTTTTCATTAACGAAGTGCTATGGCTGCTCGGAACTTATCGCAATTGAAGCTTGGAGAAAAAGGGGTAATCGCCGGTTTCCATGATCCTAATCTCGCTCTTAAGTTACTCGAAATGGGTTGCCTCCCGGGCACAGAAATTCGTCTGACGGCCATTGCTCCACTCGGCGACCCCATTTGTCTGCAAGTGGGCGATTATACGCTTTCACTACGACTGGATGAGGCGTCTGTTGTTGAGTTACAATAGTTTAGTTCTTCCGAAACCCTTCGGATTTCATTCGAATTACCCATTGTAAATGAATAAGAATCCCAAAATTGCTCTGGTAGGTAACCCCAATTGCGGCAAGACCTCGCTTTTTAATGCACTAACGGGCCTTCGACAAAAAACCGGAAACTTTCCCGGTGTAACCGTCGATCGTAAAATTGGTGTTACGCGTCTGGACAAAACTACCGAAGTTGACGTTATCGATTTACCCGGTACGTATAGCTTATATCCTAAATCGCTGGATGAGCAGGTAGTACTTGATATTTTGGCGAACCCCGCCAGCAAGGATTACCCGGAAGTAGTAGTCATGGTTGCCGATGCTTCTAACCTGAAGCGTAACTTGTTATTATTTAGTCAGGTATCTGATCTGGGTTTTCATACCATCCTGGCTCTGAACATGGTTGATGTGGCGGAAGCTCACGGTTTAACCATTAATGCCGATCTACTTTCAGAACGACTGGGCGTTCCCGTTGTGCTGATTAATGCCAAGTCAGAAGAAGGATTGGAGAACCTAAAATTTGCCATTAAAGGTGAGTTGATCGAGCATTCGGAGTTACCCAAACCTGTGCTTCGATTGGATACGGTATCGAAAGAATTTATTCAGGAAATCAAATCCCAATTTAAAGTTGCGAACGATTACCTAGCCATGCTCATGGCAGGCCAGATTGAAAAGTTACGCTTCCTGACTTCCGAAAATCGTACCTTATTAGTAGACATTAACCGTCGGCATAGCTTTCAGCAAGTTGATTTTCAGACGAAAGAAACGGTTAATCGATACAAAATTCTGGGAGCCATTGCGGATGAATCCATTCGCAAGAAAGACGACAAGCCCCAAGAAACGTTCACCCAGAAACTGGATAAAATTTTATTACACCCCATCTGGGGCTATGCCAGCTTCTTCGCCATTCTATTCCTGATCTTTCAGTCCATTTTTTCATTAGCGGAATATCCGATGGACTGGATTGATTCTGGCATGGCTTCGCTAAATGAGTGGCTGAAATCAAACTTACCCGAAGGCTTATTAACCAGCTTATTAACCGATGGGCTCGTGGCCGGCATTGGCGGCGTGGTGGTGTTCATTCCGCAAATCGCCTTCCTCTTTACCTTCATTTCCTTACTGGAAGAATCAGGCTACATGGCTCGGGTCATGGTTTTGATGGATAAACTCATGCGGAAAGTCGGGTTGAATGGCCGAAGCGTTGTGCCCTTAATCTCAAGCGTAGCCTGTGCCGTACCAGCTATTATGGGTAGCCGAACCATTCAGAGCTGGAAGGATCGGCTGATTACCATCATGGTTACTCCATTAATGAGTTGCTCTGCCCGTCTGCCCATTTTTACGATTATGATCGGCCTGGTGATTCCTGAACGAACCATTTTAGGAATTTTCAATTTACAAGGACTTGCCTTGATGCTACTTTACCTGCTCGGTTTCGTTTCAGCTTTGTTATCCGCCTGGGTAATGAAGAATTTAATGAAAGTGAAAGAACGCAGTTTTTTCATAATGGAGATGCCTGTGTTTCAGTTACCTCGAGTTGATCACGTTGTGATGGCCGTTTGGAATGCCGTAAAAGCCTTTGTACTGGAAGCTGGGAAAGTGATTGTCGCCATTTCGATTATTCTCTGGGTATTAGCCAGCTACGGCCCCGGCGATTCAATGGAACAGGCTGAACAGCAAGTTATTAAAGAAAATCCGACTTTAAGTCAGGAAGAGTTAGGGAATGCGATTGCCTCTGCTCAGTTAGAAACTTCGTACGCGGGTCGCTTTGGTCACTTTATCGAACCAGCCATTCGGCCACTGGGGTATGACTGGAAAATTGGGATTGCTTTATTAACCTCTTTCGCTGCTCGTGAAGTATTTGTCGGAACGATGTCCACGATTTATAGTCTCGGCGGCGACGATGATACGGATACAGTAAAAAATAAAATGAGGACGGAGATTAATCCCGAAACGGGCGGTCCACGCTTTACGCCTGCGGTGGCTTTCTCGTTATTGATCTTCTACGTTTTCGCCATGATGTGTATGAGTACGCTGGCAGCCACTTACCGCGAAACCAAGTCGTGGTTTTATCCTGCCGTACAATTTACGTATATGACGGCCATTGCCTACATAGCTGCCTGGATTACATTCCAGTCCCTGTCATAATTTATTCGTTTGGGGTTGAGCAACCCTTATAAAAAAGCCAGATCGATATAATACGATCTGGCTTTTTTATTTTCCAGTTAGTTATAAATGAATGCTATAGATCTGAAGCACCAAGACTTTCCAACGTGTCCGCTGCCAGCTTTTCGCTGGCAGCACTACCCTAGGCCATGATATACCAATCCTCTACAGATGAGTTTGGGACTATTAATCCAACCAAAAGCAAGGTTAACCCTTAGCTATCTCTATTTCTAAGCCAGACGCGATTAATCACGTCTCTATGTTAGGGTTGTCTTTGTTATTTTCTTATTTGAACAGGAAAGGCTATTCATTTATTCTATCATTCACTCCTTCTCTCATTCAAAACTGATATATAAAAAGGAAAAGTGGTCAGTTAACACTGGCCACTTCTCGAAAAAACCTAATGTCTGGAAAAGTAATAAGAGTACTCGTATTCGTTACTCATCTTTTCCAATTACGCTCGAAACTTGATTTTCCGGAAATACATTCTGCATTGTTTTGCTCTCAGGAGTCGAATTAACAGTTTCTTATGTTGAACATATAATCCTGTGTAACTCGTGAACAATACAGGGGCTCCAGTTTTCAAACCATCTTGTAAACGTTATTACCTTTCTATGGCTTGACGAAAATCCTTATTTAGCCTCTTTTGAAATTCCTCAGGGATTTTCTCAGAATAAATAAGTGTTTCTTTTTCGTTTTAAAACATCTGGTTTACGATTCTATACTAGGAAAATGACGTGCCAAACCAAAAACCAACTTACAAATTCTATAAAACACTGATGATCAATATAAAAATTAGTAATTATCAAATCAATTGTAGGAAACCGTCTACAGAATCGCCTAAGCTTTTTCCCATAATAAGTAAATTATTTCCACTTATTGTTATATTAAATCAATCCTATAGATTCCAGCTCTATACCCTCTATTTTCTGCAAACGGCCTGCCACGGATTCGGACAAAGACAGCCGAATGGTAAACTCAATCAGGCACTGATTATCGAATTCCTGCTTTAGAATGGTTACGGGTTCTTCCTTCATTACCCGCATCACATCATTCATCTGTAAATAATCAAATCGAAGAGCGTACTTTTGCTTAACCTGTTTTTCAACCACTTCCGCTGCATTTAAAGCTTCCTGGGTAGCTGCTTTATAGGCATTAATAAGTCCGGGTACCCCCAACAGAGTGCCGCCAAAGTAACGAACGACTACGACCAGAATATTCGTAACATCATTCGACAATAAGGTATTGAGGATTGGCTTACCCGCTGATCCTGACGGTTCTCCATCGTCATTGGCCCGAAAAATGCTGCGGTCGGGCGTTAAACGATAAGCCCAGCAATGATGCCGGGCTTTGGGATGTAAATCTTTTAACTCGGCAATGCGGGTTTTTAGCTCTTCTTCGTCCGTGAAAGGATAGGCGTAGGCAAGAAACTTACTTCCTTTATCCTTAGATAACCCTTCAGCGGGCTGCTCTATTGTTTTATAGGTATCTCCCAACTTGATCTACAACTGAAAAATTTTATCCATAATTACCCACTTCTCACCGGGCTTGGCAGCGGGAATTGCCTGCTGATACTTCCACATGAGCTGTTCCCACTCCTGCACTTTCGGATTTGCCGAATCGGCAGCCGATTTTTTCTCGAAACTAAACATTTCATCCACTTCCATGATCATAAACAGACGATTCCCCGCCCGATAAATTTCCATGTTCGTAATGCCCTGACTGGTAATGCTTTCGTGTATTTCCGGCCAGATGGTTTCATGGTACTTTTCGTATTCAGCGATCAATTGTGGATCATCAACGAGGTCTAGAGCTAAAGCGTAACGGGACATATCTTAATGAATGGAATGTGATTTAATGAGCTCCTGAGCCAGTCGGCGGGTTTCCGTGTCCGTTTGCACGTAGTCTTCATACGTCGGACTTTTCACGAAGGAAACTCGATTCATACAGTCTTCAATCAGGTCCGACATTTCCAGAAATCCAATCCGATCGTTTAAAAACTCAGCTACGGCAATTTCATTGGCTGCGTTCAGAATGCAGCAGGCATTCCCTCCGCGTTCAAGGGCCTGGTAAGCCAGAGCCAGATTTCGAAACGTCTCGGCATCAGGCTGTTCGAAACTTAGCGTCGGGTAGTCAAAGAAACTAAATCGGGGAAAATCAGAAGGCATTCGATTGGGATAACCCATCGCAAACTGAATCGGTAATCGCATGTCAGGTAAGCCTAACTGAGCTTTGATGGAACCGTCCTGAAACTGTACAAGCGAATGAATGATACTCTGCGGATGTACCACTACATCAATCTGCGGCGTATCCAGTCCAAACAGCCATTTGGCTTCGATTACTTCCAGTCCTTTGTTCATCAGACTGGCGGAATCGATGGTAATCTTCGCCCCCATTACCCAGTTCGGATGTTTGAGAGCCTGAGCTTTGGTAACGGTTTTCAAAAACTCCCGGTCTTTTCCACGAAAAGGACCGCCCGAAGCCGTCAGGATAATTTTTTCGATCGGGTTATGAAACTCCCCTACCAGACATTGAAAAATAGCCGAATGCTCGGAGTCGACGGGGTAGATATTGATGCCTTTTCGGCGAGCGGCTTCAGTAACCAGCTCTCCCGCCACCACCAGCGTTTCTTTATTCGCCAGAGCGATGGATTTGCCCGCTTCAATCGCTTTCAGCGTGGGTAACAAACCAGCATATCCCACCATTGATGTTAGCACCAGATCAATCGTGTCCATCTGTACCACATTAGCCAGAGCTTCAATGCCGCAGTAAACTTTGATATCCAGTGAATCAAGGGCCGATTTTACCTTGTCGTATACATCTTCATTACCGATTACCACCACATTCGGACGAAATTCGACCGCTTGTTCTATTAATAAGGTTGCATTATTCTGAGCGGATAACACTTCAACCTGAAAGGCTTCGGGATTAGCCCGAACCACGTCCAGTGCCTGTGTTCCAATCGAGCCCGTCGAGCCCAGTATAGCAATACTTCGTTTCTGCATGGGGGAATTATTGGTATTTTCTGTTGGCGTTTTTTGTTCTTACGCACCTAAACCCACCGTGGTTGGTGTCTTCACTAATCACTTCCTTTTACAATTGGCTGGTTAGGACACCAGCAAGGCAGGAAAGTTACTCTGGGGGAAACGTTGGGTTGATTGTATTTTATCATCCAGATCCATCCAGACCGGGGTAATTTAACTTGTACCTTACCCCGGGTTGCACCCGGGGCTATTCGTATTCCCCACCGTGGTTGGTGTCTTCACCAACCACTTCCTTTTACAATTGGCTGGTGAAGACACCAGCCAAGGCAGGAGGTTCTTACTTTTGCGTTCGTTCTAATCTGGGACGGGTTTACCCCCTGTTCTGGTGGCTTTAGATTTGGTTAAAAAAACTAACCCCGGCATTCTCCCCGGATTATCATCCGGGGTTATCCAGCTTGGGTCCATCCAGGCTAGAGCTATTGATATTGAACCCCTCCGGGGTTATGTTTTCCTTTACGGGTTTTTGTTTTTATGTTTTGTGACACAAACCCCGGATTATCATCCGGGGCTATCCAGCCTGGGGCTATGCATATTGAACCCCTCCGGGGTTAGTATTCTCATTTCCAAACCTCTCCCCTACCTTTGCGGGTTTTCTCTTTCCAACTGAAAACTGAAAACTGAAAACTGAAAACTGAAAACTCAAAACTCAAAACTCAAAACTCAAAACTCAAAACTGACAACTAGTGAAACCTGCCTAATTCGTCGGCGATCTTACGGTCGTTTGCCAAACGAGGTACTTTATTTTGTCCGCCAAGTTTTCCCTGACTCTTCATGAAGTCAATGAACGCTCCCTGACGCAGACTATTAATCTTTAAAGGCTGTAAAATGTTTCCCGTAATCAAGTCGTCATAATAGACATTGAGCTTGGTTAACTGCGTATCCAAATCCTGCCGAAACTGTTCAGGGTTTTGAGGAGGATTAGCAAACTCAATCAGCCATTCGTGATAAGGCAATCCCCCTTCGGTGGGCGTTACCTGCGGAGCTACTGTAAATTCCACCACCTGCGTTTCGGGCTGGCGACTCACGGCATAAGCCATGGCTTTCTCTACTTCTTCTCCAATCACGTGTTCGCCAAAGGCCGAAATGAAGTGCTTGATCCGGCCCGTTACCAGAATGCGATACGGATCTTTGGAAACAAATTTCACAGTATCGCCAATGTTGTACCCCCAAAGTCCGGCATTGGTATTCATAATGACTACGTAATTCTTGCCCAACTCTACCTCGCCAATTGTTAACCGGCGGGGGTTCTCATTATAGAATTCCTCTACCGGAACAAATTCGTAGAAAATACCCTGATTAAGAAGCATCAATAAGCCGGGATTCGTCTGAGAATCCTGGTAGGCGATAAAACCTTCTGAAGCAGGGTAGGTCTCGATGGAGTCTACCTTCTTCCCAACAGAATCGAATAACTTCGCCCGATAGGGCTCGAAATTTACGCCACCATATACGAAGACCTGAAAATCAGGAAAAACATCCTTGATTTTTTTCCCCGTACGAGTTTGAATCCGGTCAAAATACATCTGCACCCAGGGCGGAATGCCGGAAATCAGCGACATGGGTTGATGGATGGTTTCGTCAATAATACGATCCAGTTTGGTTTCCCAATCTTCAATGCAGTTGGTTTCCCAGCTAGGTAACTGATTGGTGCGGAGGTAAGACGGAACGTGGTGATTGGAAATTCCCGAAAGCCGTCCTACGTGAACGCCATTTTTCATCGTCATTTCCGGACTTCCTGAAAGAAAAATCAGCTTTTTGTCCAGAAACTCGGCTCGTCCTGTTTCGTGAATATAACTCAGCAGAGCATCACGGGCACCGGAGATGTGGTATCCAATGGATTCTTTGGAGATGGGAATGTATTTAACCCCTGAAGTAGTGCCCGAAGTTTTGGCGAAGTATAAGGCTTTCCAGGCCATAGAATATCCTCTTCCCCGTGGGTAACTTTCTCAACGTAAGGCTTTAGCCCTTCATAATCCCGAATGGGAACAGCCTGACAAAAATCGGCGGGGGTTCGAATATCTTTAAAATAGTGATTCCGCCCAAACTCGGTGTTCCGGGCGGAATCCAGTAAGTTTTTAAACCATACATTCTGCGTTTCAGCGGGTTTTAACTCCCACTGACGACGCTTTGATATAACCCAGGCCGCGACGGGCTTTGCTAATACTGACCGAATGGGTACCATGCATTAATGATTTCTCAGACTGCAAAAGTACGACAAACTTTAGCTAGTTCGAGCGGCTAGGCACAATTCCCTGTCAGTTGCGAAGCTAGCTGATCCAGGGTCGCCGCGTCGGTGAGGCCTTCGTGCCGCCAGATTTCGCGACCTTTTCGAAGCCCCAATACCGTCGGGTTCGACTGAATCTTATAGCGTTTAAATAACTCATCTTCTCTTCCACAAGCCACTCGCAATAAACGGGCTTCTCTGGGGTGCTGACTAACAAAGCTTTCCAACACACGTTCTGATTGGCTCACTTGGGGGTTGTATTGCTGAAACACCAGCATAAGAACGCACCCATCGCTCTGAAGAAATTCTTCCAAAGTCATAATCTTTCCGGATTAAACTGATTTGACTACTAAAACTGAACTCTGCCAATGAGGCTTTTGCTGGTCATTCCGGGTATGATGCGACCTTATCATGCCTGATAGAATGCCTTCAAAGCCATCAAGAGTAATTCCCCGCTTTTCGGCATTAAGCAATACAAACGCTGGTTAACTAATGAACTCGACTAATAGTTAATACGTGCTTTCTCTAAATTTCGTTGGATACCGATGATTTAGATGTTTTAGTTTTAATGAGGGAGAGTACTGGAGCTAGTTTTATAAATCAGGCAGCCGATTTCAGGAACTTCGCTACGCGTAATCAATAGTAATCCGCCACTACCTACCTAGCAGCGTTCTAAAAGTAATACAAAAACAATCGTAATAAAAGTTTTTTATCATTTTATCGCACAATAATTACATTTTTAATGAGCTTATAATCCTTTTTTAAGCTTAGATTTATAAATTATCTAAGACACTGTATTTTTAATAAGCTGATAATGAATTATTCCCCATAAAAACATTGGCATAAATCGGAAATGATTGCAGTTGAGGCTTGCCAATTGCTGATCCATGCCTAATTTTGAAGGTCTTTACGAAGACTTTCAAGCTGGACATACGACAGAAACTCTGAACATGAGAGAATTACAATTTCGGGAGGCTCTTCGCGAAGCTATGAGCGAGGAAATGCGACGTGATCCCCGCGTTTTTTTAATGGGCGAAGAAGTTGCTGAATACAACGGTGCGTACAAAGTATCTCAAGGGATGCTGGATGAATTCGGACCAGAACGCGTAATCGATACTCCCATTGCCGAATTAGGTTTTGCAGGAATCGGTGTGGGTGCAGCCGCCAATGGTCTGCGTCCTATTATCGAGTTCATGACGTTCAACTTCTCATTAGTAGCGATTGATCAGGTGATCAACTCAGCGGCTAAGATTTACGAAATGTCAGGCGGACAATATAACGCTCCTATCGTATTTCGTGGCCCCACCGGTAACGCGGGTCAGTTAGCGGCTCAGCACTCGTCTAACTTCGAAAGCTGGTACGCAAATACACCCGGTTTGAAAGTGGTGATTCCCTCAAACCCCGCCGATGCCAAAGGTTTATTGAAATCAGCCATTCGCGATAACGATCCCGTGATTTTCATGGAATCGGAGCAAATGTACGGTGACAAAGGTCAGGTACCCGACGGAGAATACCTCATCCCCATCGGTGTGGCTGATGTAAAAAAAGAAGGAAAAGACGTTACCATCGTAAGCTTTGGTAAAGTAATTCCTCGCATCGTAATGCCTGCGATTGAAGAACTGGAGAAAGAAGGTATTTCGGTTGAGTTAATCGACTTACGCTCTGTTCGTCCAATCGATTACGGTACGGTAGTTAAATCCCTCAAGAAAACGAATCGTTGTGTGATCGTTGAGGAAGCAGCTCCTCTGGCCTCTATTTCTTCGGAGGTGGCCTATCACCTGCAACGGTACGCATTTGATTACCTTGACGCTCCCGTCGCCCGTGTAACCAGCCGCGATGTACCTCTGCCTTACGCTCCTACGCTGATTGAAGAGGTATTACCCAATCCTAAGCGTGTAGTATCAGCGGTGAAGTCCGTTCTATACCGGAACTAGTCGCTCGCTCCATCACTTCATACAAAAAGCTTCGATCTGACATCAGGTCGAAGCTTTTTCTTTGTAAGTAGTTGATAGTTTATGGGTCGGCAGGTGATCGATGCTCTTTAGCGTTCTACCACTAAACAATGTATCATCAGTTACAAGAGCTTACTATCTAAGATGGTATTTTGAATAAAACCAGGAAGAAGTGTATAGGCTTGTCCTTCGTTGAAGCGGGCCATCCGAAGTGTCGTTACCCTGCAAGCCTGTCATCCAGAGTGAAGGGACTTTCTTGTCTTTGCGAACTCACCTGGTCATTAGGTGTACTTAAAATGTATCCCTTTCTACACCCTGTTCTCTCACTTCGTCCAAGATAACAGGTATAAAAATTCATTCATACCTCGATCATTCGAATGAAGATCCAAATAATTGCAAATTTTAGAAAGTCTCGTAGAATAAGAATATTCACCTTCGCGAAAAAGGAGCATTTCAAGACCCAAAAATGAAGGAGAGTAAAACTGAAAGGCTATAAAATAAAAAATGGCAAACCACGAACCGCTACAACCGTCTACCCTTGCTTCGGTCAAGACCTGGGGGATTCAACAGGAGCTGGCCTGATTTGCCGCTGCAAAGATCGTTTTATTTTGACACGATGTCAAGTCAAAGCGTAAATTGCAGCATGAAAAAATTTCGTCTGCTCCATCTACCTGCCCTTATTTTAGGTCTATCTCTTTGCATATCAAGCTGTAACTCTTCTAATAAACATTTAGAAGAAGGGCGAAAATTACTGCGGGAAAATAAATTAAACGAAGCCATTCTGGAATTAAACCAGGCCGTAGAGGCTAATCCGAAGAATGCCGAGGCTCTCAATGCCCGTGGCGTCGCCCATTATCAGCTTAAAGATTTTAGTAACGCGATGATGGATTACGATCAGGCTATTCAGGCGGATTCGTCCTTATACCTGCCTTTTTTCAATCGTGCCAAACTTCGCATGGCTCAAAGCGATTTTGAGGCGGCTATTCATGATTTAACGAAAGCAACTACCCTTGCTCCCGACTCGGCTGAGATTTATCTGAACCGTGGCTTTATTTATGCTGAATTGAAGTTACCCCAAAAAGCCACGGTTGATTTTGATAAAGCCGTTCAGTTGGCTCCTAAGAACGCCGAGACGTATTTCGTTCGAGGAAATCTCTATCTGGAACAAAAAAACTACCCCTCCGCTATCCGCGATTATGAGCAGGCGGTTGGTCTGCGTTCTGAATTTCCACAGGCCTTTTTTAACATGGGACTGGCTCAAAATCTGGTAGGAAACCGGGAGGCCGCTTGTCTGAGCTTTCAGCAATCTAAAAAACTAGGCTATGCCGAAGCCGCCGACGCAATTGACACTTTCTGTAAATAATTTCGTATGAAGTACTTCGCATTACTACTCGTTCCCATTTTCATTCTGTTTGCAGGCTGGCAATACAACGATCCCGATCCTTTGCTCTGGGGTACCATTTACCTAATCGCTGCCTACACAGCCTTACGGGCTTTTCAGGGTAAGTTTAATCAAGAGCTTTTACTAGTGCTACTGATTTGGTCAGCGGCCTGGGCTATTAGCTCCTGGACACAAATGACCGCCTGGGAAGGTTTCTTCAGCGAAAATGAAGGCTTAACGATGAAAACGCCTAATCAGGAATTAGCCCGCGAAGCCTGCGGTTTGGGTATTGTAGCCGTGGCTTATTTGCTGTTTTTAGGAATGAGTTATTCGCAGAGAAGACGTTAGTTACCTAATCGTCTCATCTATCATTTCTCACTACGTTCGAGATTTTCAGTAAAAATGGGACGAACGTTGGGATAGGTTAGTAACTCTCTGTTACTAACCTATCCCAGTCCTAAAATAATGCTCTCCACTTCTCTGTATCTGGCTGGAAGAATAAAGGGATTCATGTGGCTTTTTTACCTTTCATTGATTTCCATCTCCCGGCCAGACGCCATGAAGTCGCGTCTCTCCATTTGAAGGTCCTCATGCTGAAATCCCAGCCTTCTTCATCGTCCCGGTTGTTGATAAGCGGGTATGCCAGCTAAAAGCTTCTTCCAGTACGTGCGGCGTGTGCCCCCCGCGTTCGCAAGCTCGATCAAAGTACGATTGTAATTCTTCCCGATAGTCAGGATGCACGCAATTGGCAATAATGGCCTTCGCCCGTTCTCTGGGAGCCAATCCCCGTAAATCCGCCAAACCCTGATCCGTCACCAGTATATCTACATCGTGTTCGGTATGGTCCACATGCGAAACCATGGGTAATACGTGAGATATAGAATTATTCTTCGAAGCCGCCTGCGTCACGAAAATGCTCAGAAAGGCGTTGCGGGCAAAGTCTCCCGAACCACCGATGCCATTCATCATTTTGGTACCGCTGATGTGCGTAGAATTCACGTTTCCGTAAATGTCAAACTCGATGGCCGTGTTAATACCAATTACGCCCATCCGACGGATTACCTCGGGAGCATTACTGATATTCTGAGGACGCAGCACAATCTTATCACGATACTTATCAATATCCTTCATCAGTTTCGTATACCATTCATCAGAAACGGTAATCGACGAAGCCGATGCATAAATCATTTTTCCAGCGTCCATTAACTCAAATGTACTATCCTGTAACACCTCTGAGTACATCGTGAGATTCTCGAAATCACTATTGATAAAGCCCGATAACACGGCATTTGCTACTTTGCCAATGCCGGCCTGCAAGGGTAGTAATGATTTTTTAAGCCTCCCCTGCCTAACTTCCCGATTGAAAAATTCCAGTAAGTGCGAAGCAATAGCCGTCGTCTTTTCATCGGGTGGTACGATTTGGGCCGGGCTATCTTTGACGCTGGTTATAACGATTCCCACGATTTTCTCTGGATCAACCGGAATGGAAGTGCGTCCCACGCGGGAAGACGGCGAGGTAATGGGAATAATAGAACGGTCTGGATATACGCCTGCCATAAACACATCGTGTAGTCCGCAAAGCGAAAGTGGCATTGACAGGTTAACCTCTACAATAACTTTATCGGCCAGGGCCGCAAAGTGAGCGGAGTTTCCCACCGAAGTAGTCGGCACGATGCTGCCATCTTCTTCAATGCGGGCGGCCTCAATAACGGCTATATCTAATGAAGGTAAATGCTGGTTTTGCAATAGCTCAACGGTCTCACACAAGTGGTGATCCATGAACATAACCTCCCCTGAGTTAATACTCTTTCGTAATACCGGATCTACCTGAAAAGGCATCCGGCGATTCAATGCGTGGGAGTTCGCCAGGGCGGCGTCGGTATCCTGCCCCAGTGAGGCCCCGGTAATCAGAGTGATTTTCAGAGGTTCTGTTTTCGCTCGCTGGGCTAAGGCCAGTAATACGGCTTTGCTGTCTCCAGCCTTGGTAAAGCCGCTGGTTCCCACCACCATTTGATCTTTGATAAACGAGGCGGCCTCATCTACGCTTATAATTTTGTCACGCAGATCTGCTCGTAATATTCGGTCTTCATACATACGCGTACTTGTGATTGAATGGGTACTGCATGATTCAACATATACTTTCCATGACCAATGGGGTACGGGCAAATGTATTCTTTATTAAGTGTACTTATATGATAAAATCGTTTTATATATAATAAATAACCAAGCTTTCGTAGGAGTTTATTTTGAGGTTTTGATTTATGCGTTAAGAATCTTAAAGTATTGCTGTCGCATAAAAAAGCCTTTCCAACTTTCGCTGAAAAGGCTTTTTTGTTACTAAGGTTGAAATCTTAGTGCTTAATTTCGCGGATTTTGATATTACGGAACCATACCGTATCTCCGTGATCCTGAAGGCAAAAATGACCCGTTGCAAACTTGGCAAAATCAGGCATGGTTTTGAATTTAGACTTTGCAACCATCTCGGTAAACTGAGGCGTGCTCATGTCCGTTTCTACCACTTTTACGTCGTTTTGATAGATCACGAATTTACCCTGATCCAGCACTACCCGCATGGAATTCCATTGTCCGGCTGGTTTCGCGTTTTGAGGATTAGCCGGAATCAGGTCGTATAAACTACCCGCCCGGTGGCTTTCCAGTTTGCTATCCGAGTGACGTTCGTTGTCAATCACCTGAATTTCGGGACCTGTCAACCAGGGGTATTTGTATTTATCACTTTCAACAACGTGAAACATCACGCCGCTGTTACCGTTTTCAGCAATTTTGGAATCGTATTTCAGTTCAAAATCCTTGTATTCACCGTCGGTAACAATATCGCCAGCCGTCGCTCCACCTTTGCGGGCGTCAGCATCCAGTTTTAGGGCACCTTCTTCTATTTTCCAGGCCGTACCGATGCCTTCACCGTTGTATTTATGCCAGCCATTAGTGGTTTTGCCATCAAAAAGTAATTTGAAACCTGCTTTTTTTTCCGCTTTGGAAAGAGAATTGGGGGATTGGGCAAGACAGGTAACTGTAACCAGCGACAGAATACCGATGAGTGTCTTTTTCATGAATCTGAGGTTAACTTGTTGAAATGTACGGTTTTACTGAAAATTATTTACTTAGGGAAACTTGTTTTCACGAAATTGCCTTACCCTAAGCAAATGATAGTCAACAAATCTAGTGGCAAAAATGGAATTGGTCGTTTTGCAAATCTATTTATTAATCAATAGTAGCAATCCGGTACTTCCAACTCACTTTTTTGAATTGGTTTTAAAAACTATCTGGCTTACGCCATGAGCTTTAATCGAAGAAGTCTATCTTTACAGCCCTTCTTCTTCGTTTCTCATTGTAAATTTTCGCCACGGAAACTCGTTAACGGAAAGAGCATCAGGCACCGTTCTTTCATTACCCATACATATTTATTTCGTTTATGCCATCATCCCAGACTTTTAACCATAAACATATATTAGTTTGCCGAACTGACGCCGTAGGAGATATGGTGTTAGCTATGCCCGTCTGCGGTCTGATTAAGGAAAAATATCCCGATTCGAAAGTTTCTGTTTTAGGAAGAACGTATACGCGTGACATTGCTCTGGCCAGTGAGCATATTGACGGTTTCGTGAATTTTGATGACTGGACGGGAAAAACGTCAGAAGAGATCAACCAGTTACTAGCCAAGGAAAAGATTGATGTAGCAGTTCATTTGAAAGATTCGGATGTGGTGGCGAAGCAATTGAAAAAAGCGGGTATTGAGCGAAGAATCGGTACCATGAATCGTTTTTTTTTCTGGTATACTTGCAACAAACTGATCCCCTTAAGTCGCAAAAACTCTGGTCTGCATGAAGCTCAGTTAAATGTGAAGTTATTAAGAGGATTAGATATTTATCGGCAGCTTTCCTGGAATGAAGTTACGGACTATTATGGACTGACTCGCTTCCAACCTCTAAATCCAGAGTTTAAAGCTTTATTATCAGACGATCGCTTTAATCTGATTATCCACCCCAAGTCGCATAAAAACAGTAAGGAATGGAGTTTGGAAAACTACTCCCAACTCATCCGGCAAATTGATCAATCAAAATTCAAAATCTTTATCAGCGGGTCAGCCAAGGAGCATGAAGAACTGGAGCCCTGGCTTGCTCAGCACGCGGAAGAGGTAACTGACATTAGTGGTAAAATGCCGCTGAGCCAGTTTATTACGTTTATCAGTCAGGCTGATGGGTTAATTGCCTGTAGTACGGGCCCCGTTCACATCGCCGCCGCTTCGGGCATTTATACGCTGGGTTTATACACGGATATCCATACCAAAGATGCTGGTCGCTGGGGACCGGTTGGTAAAAAAGCGGAATCTCTTACTTGTGTAAACGCAGATATGGATACGATTAAACCAGAAGATATTTTAGGCAGGATTAATGCCTGGGTAGAGCAGAATAAAGTACACGCCTGATACGCTATAATTAACTATAAAAAGAGCCTTTCTGATGCTGTCAGAAAGGCTCTTTTATTTTCGCTACCAGCCGCAAAACTGGTAGTGGAACTATAAACCTAATACCTTCTTATTGAAAGCTTCATCAGCCCCCGTTCCAGCGAAATCGTCGAAGGCCCGTTCGGTTACACGAATCATATGATCGGTAATAAACTGAGCTCCTTCAGCGGCACCTTGCTCGGGGTGTTTGATGGCACACTCCCACTCCAGAACAGCCCAACCATCATAGTCATACTGAGCCATTTTGCTGAAGATGGAACTGAAATCTACCTGACCATCCCCTAAAGAACGGAAGCGGCCTGCCCGCTCTACCCAACCCTGATAGCCACCGTATACGCCTTGCTTGCCAGAAGGATTGAATTCAGCGTCTTTTACGTGGAATGCATAAATGCGATCGTGATAGAAGTCGATGAATTGCAGGTAATCCAGTTGTTGCAACAGGAAGTGGCTGGGGTCATAGTTAATACCGGCCCGTGGGTGATTATTTACTTTTTCGAGGAACATTTCGAAAGTAATTCCGTCGTGTAAATCCTCACCGGGGTGTAATTCAAAGCCTACATTCACGCCTGCTTCATCAAACGCATTCAGAATTGGAGTCCAGCGTTTAGCCAATTCCGTGAATGCCATGTCCACTAGTCCAGCCGGACGCTGAGGCCAAGGATAGACAAAGGGCCATAATAAGGCTCCAGAGAAAGTTACGTGTGAAGTAAGGCCCAGATTCTGACTGGCTTTAGCCGACCAGATTAACTGTTCTGTAGCCCATGCCTGCTGGGCAGCCGGATCATTCGCTACTTCTTTCGGCCCAAAGCCGGAGAACATCGTTGAATAAGCCGGGTGAACGGCTACTAACTGACCCTGTAAGTGCGTAGAGAGTTCTGTTACTTCCAGACCAATGTCAGCCAGCTTGCCTTTATACTCGTCGCAATACGTTTTGGACTCAGCGGCAGTTTTTAAATCAATCATCCGGGGATCGCCTGAAGGAACCTGAATTCCTTTGTAGCCCAGATTTGCCATGTATTTGGCAATACTATCGATTGAGTTAAACGGCTCCGCATCACCAATAAATTGAGCCAGAAATATTCCGGGACCTTTTAAGCTTTTCATGGTTTAAAGATTAGTTATAGAATAATGGTAAGAGGATATATTTCAAGTAATCCTATTTCCAGTTCTTTCGTAATAAAGTGCTGAATTCTCTCTTTTTGTTGTATTAAAATACGAGCAATTTCATCGGTTTGACTGTTGCCGATCTTTAACCAAACTACTTTCGGTGGAGCCCCCCAAACCAAATGAAATTTCTCGAAATCATCATCCTTAGTTACGATCGTATAATCGAATTCTTTGGCATATTCCCAAATTACCCGATCCGTTGCATCCCGCAGTCCGACTTCACGGACATGCGTAGCTTCGGCAAAATCAGCACTGATTTTGGCAATGATCCGGTGAGAAATATTCTGATCGAATAGTAATTTCATATAGCAATTCGATGGCTATGCTGCTCTTTTGCTGCTGCAAACGCCAGCACAGCCAGAATATCATCCTGGGTAAGATCTGGATAATCATTCAGAATTTCTTCAAAAGTCATTCCGGCAGCTAACCAGCTCAATACGTCACCTACAGTAATACGCATCCCACGAATACAGGGTTTTCCACTCCGTATTCCTGGTTCTATGGTTATTATAGATCGGTAGTCTATCATTTTATTTCAGCTAAAAAGGATAGCGATGTTTTTACAAAGCTATCCTTTCAATCATTCAAAACTAGATCTGAACCCAAGCTTGTTTCTGATTTGATTCGAGGATTTTCTCGCAAATCAGTAACTCACGGTAGCCGTCCGCGAAGGTCGGGAACGTTGGATTTTCGGGCATTTTACCGGCTTCTACTGCTGCATATACCTCTTTGAACATTTGCTTGGAAGTATCGGCAAAACCTTCGTTATGACCACCTGGGAAGGTAATGATGGAACGAACTTCGGGGTGAACCAATGAAGGATCACGCATCAATACTTGGTTATTGCCATCCCGCTTACCAATCCATAACTCGTTAGGAGCTTCAGAATTCCAGGCAAAAGTTTGTTTCGAACCAGCAATTTCCAGTTTCAACTGATTTTTACGACCAGCCGATACTTGCGATACCGTAATTACGCCACGATTTCCGTTATTGAAACGCAACAGAACGTTCGCGTGATCTTCCGTAGTAATGTCGATATCTGCGTAATCTTCGGGCTGAAGCATTTTACCTGAATAGGTCTCAACGGGCTTCAGAGGCTTCTTACGCGTTTTGTGGATGATGTTAAAGTCAGCCAATACTTCCACCGTTTTTAGTCCGGTGATGTACTCGATGATGTCCATCAGGTGAGACCCGATGTCCGCAATAGCCCGGCTGTTTCCTGACTTATCGGGCTCCAGACGCCAGCTATAATCTGTTTCGTAGAACAGCCAGTCTTGCAGGTAAGAACCCATGATGGAATAGACTTCACCCAGTTCACCTTTTTCCTGCATGGCTTTCATCTGACGAGCCAGAGGGTAGTAACGCAGGTTGAAGTGCACCGCATTCACCAGACCTGTCTGAGCAGCTAACTCTACCAATTCTTCGGCTTCGTGCAAATCTTTTGCCAGAGGTTTCTCGCAAACCACATGCTTACCCGCTAACAAAGCAGCTTTAGACTGCGAGTAATGCAAAAAGTTGGGGGTACAGATGTGTACTACCTGGATGTCTTCCTGCTGTAATAATTCATCAAACGTATACGAACGGGCAATACCTAGCTGAGCAGCTTTGGCGGCGGCTAATTCAGACGTTACTTCGCAGAGAGCAGCTACTTCTACGTTAGGCAATCGGCGTAAGGCTTCGATGTGAGCGGGGCCAATAAATCCTGTTCCAACAACGCCTACTTTAATTTTTGTCATCAGTGAAATGAGCTATTGAGAAGGTTTAAAAATGTTTAATTAAGAGTTAAAATGTTTGATTATTTGAAAAGGTTTGAATCCGTTTATACTTCAGTAAAAAACTGATTTTCAATATTCAAAGTCTGATTATTTCCATAAGAAGTCCTATCCTCCTGAACTTTATACCTAATTCCATTCATTTCCGACTTCTTTAAATGTTCGATGAAGGAATAAAGCATTTTAGCCAAATTCAAGCATTTGCTTTGGGCTGATTCAAACGCTTCAGTAGTTAAATACTTTGCATCAAAAGCCCGATAAAGCTGTGAGCGAGTTTCGCCAATAGAACCTTTTGCAATAGTTAAAAACTGAATAAACTCTTTTCGACTACCACGTTCAAAGCCTTCTGCAATATTATCCATTCCAGAACCAGATGACGCACGAATCTAATTTTTTAAAGTATAATCATGGTTGAAATCTGCCCGGTTCGTGTATGAATAAGTATCCTGTCACAATTCGCGAGCTATTTTCCAAACTAATAATTCTTCAAAACGATGGGCTGTCGGCATCTGAGATTAGTTAATCTACAAGATTAGTAAGGTTTGAAGACGTTTACCAACTTCTTCAAACCTTTTCTAACATTAATCAAACTTTATCTAACTATGTCCAATCTTATCAAACTACTCAAATTTAGTCCAGACGGCTCCGTTAGAGCTGGATTTTAAAGCAGTGTTAATGAAGGCCATGCCCCGAATACCTTCCTCAATACCCGGAAAATCATAATCAGGATCGGGTTCCTGACCAGCTTCTTTGGCCCGAACGGCGAAAGCGAAGTTCCGATAGAGGCTAGCGAACGTTTCTACATACCCCTCGGGGTGACCCGCTGGCTGACGCGTGTGCACCTGAGCCGCTCTCGATTCGGCATTTACGCCCGTACGGATGATTCTTGATCCTTTTTCCTGATTCGTCCACACCAGTGTGTTTGGCTCCATTTGTCGCCATTTCAGTCCGCCAAGTTCTCCGTATATCCGGATGTTCAGATCATTTTCCTCACCATTGCAAATCTGACTGTTATGCAGAATTCCCTTCGCTCCGTTCTCGAAATGAAGTAACATATTGGCATCGTCGTCCAGCCGACGGCCTTCAACAAAGGTGGTCAGGTCAGCGAGTAACTCCGTAATTTTTAACCCTGTAATATACTCCGCCATATTTTCAGCGTGCGTTCCGATGTCACCTACGCCACCAGCCGCTCCACTTCTAGCGGGATCAGTCCGCCAATCGGCCTGTTTATTCGTACCTGAGCTTTCAACCATTTTGTACAGCCAGCCCTGCGGATATTCCACAATTACCTTGCGAATCTTACCAATAGCTCCCGATTTAACTAAATGGCGGGCTTCTTTCACCATCGGATAAGACGTGTAATTATGCGTCAGGCAGAAGACCAAATTCGTTTTTTCCCAAATGGCTTTCAGCTCTTCGGCTTCGGCCCGGTTTAGGGTAATGGGCTTCTCCAAAACAACGTGAAACCCGTTCTCAAGAGCCATTTTGGCGGGAGGGAAATGGGCGTGGTTGGGAGTAACAATCGACACGAAGTCCATTCGTTCGCCTTCAGGAAGTTCTTTTTCGCGAAGAATCATTTCTTCAAAACTTCCGTATACGCGATCTTCGGGTAAATAAAGGGCTTCACCCGTTGCTTTTGACTTTTCAGGATTTGAACTGAACGCTCCGCATACCAGCTCAATTTCGCCATCTAAAGCAGCTCCCCGACGGTGAACGGAGCCAATGAAAGCGTCCAGGCTTCCACCGATCATTCCCATTCTGAGTTTTCTGGCCATGGTTAGAGGTGTTTTTAAGACGTAATGAATAGTTAATGGAAAGACGGAATAGGGTCGGTTGTGCATTGCCTACACCCTTTTTCTTCAAGACCTGATTTATCCGTAAATGTTCAGAAAACCACGTATTTAAGCAAAATACATTCCGTCCCCCGCCTAAATTAAGGCTGCCAAAGTTTGACAAGAAATTGCAGATTTCAAATGAAGAATCGACATAAGCCGGAGAAAGTAGTATACATTCCAGCCGCATCCCCCCTTTTTAGCTCAAGAATAAACCCCATAAATTCTAGCTAAAATGTATATATTTTCGTTTTTTAGCCGAAAAATTTAATAACCCTCCCAGCGTTTATTACGCTAACTACGTCATTACAAACACCATAAACCCTATTTCTAAACCTCAATAGCTATGACCCAATCCATTAACCGGAGCCGCTTATTAGTTGCAAGCTGTTTTGGGATTATTACTACCGCCATGATTTTCGCCATTCGGGCGGGTGTCCTTACCCAGTTAGGTACTGAATTTAATCTTACCTCCAAAGAGCTGGGCTATGTCAATCAGATGGCATTCCTGGGTTTTCCCATCGCTATGATTTTTGGTGGTCCTTTATATAACATCATTGGCCCCCGTAAAATCATCTGGGTAGCGTTCGTTACTCACCTGATTGGGATCATCTCCACCATTTTCGCGGACGGTTTCTGGACTTTATTGCTTTCTACTTTCTTCGTTGGTTTAGGTAATGGTACTGTAGAAGCCGCTTGTAACCCCCTGGTTGCTGACATGTATGAAGGCAAACTGAAAACACAAATGCTGAACCGTCTCCACATGTGGTTCCCCGGTGGTATTGTGATTGGTAGTTTGGTATCAAAATACATGACCGAAGCGAGCTTAGGCTGGCAATTACAAATGGGAATTATTATCATTCCTTTGGTGATTTACGGTCTCCTGTTCGCGGGACAGGCCTTCCCTGAAACAAAAGCAGAAGAAGGCGTATCGAACGTTACGAACATTAAGGCAATGCTAAGCCCGCTGTACATTTTCATGCTGCTTTGCATGGCTCTGACTTCCATTTCAGAATTTGGTACTACCCAGTGGGTAGAGCCTATCCTGGGTAAAGCAGGAGCTAGCCCACTATTGATTCTGGCTTTAGTAACGGGCTTAATGGCCGTTGGACGTTACTTCGCAGGCCCACTGGTGCATAACCTGAACCCAACCGGTGTTCTGTGGACTTCCGCTTTAATCACGACGATTGGTATTGTCTTGATGAGCCAGTCTACCGGCACGATGGTGTACGTTTCGGCCGTAATTTTCGCGATTGGCGTGTGTTATTTCTGGCCAACCATGATTGGTTTTGTGGCTGAATACATTCCCAAATCAGGAGCCTTCGGACTTTCCATCATGGGCGGTATGGGGATGTTCTCGACTTCCATTTTCCAACCTATCATTGGTGGCTGGATTGATGATGAAAAACGTAATGCTGCCGCTCGGGGCCTTACTGGCGATGCAATGGAACTGGCCGCTGGTCAGGAAGTACTGGACAATATGGCCATCTTCCCCGCCATTCTGATCATCGCTTTTGGTGTACTTTGGTTCATGATGCGTAACAAAAAACCAGATCACCAACAGGACGAAACCCTAGTTGCGGAACAGCCTCAACTTTAATTTTTGACTGATTAGTAATACGCACAGAAAGGCTGGTGAAGGAAACTTTTCCAGCCTTTCTTTTTCAACCCTAATTCATTCTACGTATGAAAAATCTTCTGGCCGCAGGCGGTTTATTACTGGCTCTATCCAGCTCTGCACAAACCCGACTCGAAAAGCTTTGGGAAACCGACAGCAATCAGTTTCTCACTCCAGAATCTGTTCTGGTTGATTCAAAAACCAATTCCATTTATGTGAGCAATATTGACGGAAAACCCTGGGAAGCTGACGGTAAGGGATTCATTTCGACCCTGGCCGCCAACGGAGCCGTACAGACATTAAAATGGGCCGATGGACTGAATGCCCCCAAAGGTATGGGGATTTCCAAGGGTAAATTATACGTAGCGGACATTACCGAAGTAGCCGTAATTGATGTCCGAACGGGCCAAATCAAAGAGAAAATTGCCCCGGCTGGAGCTGTTAACCTCAATGACATTGACGTAGCTCCCAACGGCGAAGTTTATGTAACCGATTCGGGCTCCGACCGGGTCTATGTAATAAAAGGCAAAACTGCTTCCGTTTTTCTGGAAAGTCCCGAACTAAAGCGTCCGAACGGCATTAAGTTTGTTGGAAACAAAATGTACATTATTTCCGCAGGCGGTGGCGATTTCTTTGAAGTTAATCCCGATAAAACGTTAAAAAAACTGGCCGAAGGAATGCCGTCTGGCGATGGCATCGAACCCGACGGGAAAAACTTTTTCCTTTCCCGCTGGGAAGGCGTTTTACATTATTGGCACGCCGCCGATGGAAAGCTGGATCAATTACTGGATACCCGTCCCGATAAAAAGAACTGTGCGGACATTGGCTTTGATAAAAGTAAGCGAGTGATCTACGTTCCGACGTTCAATGGGAACACGGTAGCGGCTTATCAAATCAAGTAATTTATTCGGGAGAATTGCCTAACGGGGGATTCTCCCTTTTTTTGTTCAAAACTGCCGTCCCTACTCATTTTTATTAGACAAAACCTATAAATCGAATAAACTTTAAAAGAATATCATCTTTTTTCAGGCCAACACTTGCGTTCGCTTTCAAAAAACCTCTATATTTGCACCACGTTAAACGAAACGACAACAAAATCGCCGCTTAACAACATAAAATGGTCCGTTCGTCTAGGGGTTAGGACGTATCCCTTTCACGGATAAAACACGGGTTCGATTCCCGTACGGACTACTGGCAAGAGCTAAATAACTTCGGTTGTTTAGCTCTTTTTTCTTTCCTACCTTACCCTCCCTTTTGCTTCTTTTGAATTCAATTATTTTCGGTTTATAAACCGTGATTGATTGGCTGTTGATCCCTCTATTCCTATGAAAAAGTTCTTACTTCTTTATCTGTTACTCCTGTTGGGTTTAAGTTCTTTCAAAGGCCCGGCTCCAGTCAAAGTGGACGGCGGCTTGATTTTGGGAAGCCTGCACGAAAAGATATGTATATACAAAGGCATCCCTTTCGCGGCTCCTCCCGTTGGTCCATTACGCTGGAAAGCTCCGCAAGCCGTGATTCCCTGGAAAGGCATTCGGAAATGTACGCAATTTGGTCCCAGTCCCATGCAGGCCTCTCCGGCCCCATTCAGTATGTGGAGCGAGGAATTTTTAATTCCTAAACAACCCATTCGTGAAGATTGCCTCTATTTAAACGTCTGGACGGGAGCCCAATCAGCCCAGGAAAAGCGTCCGGTTTTGGTCTGGATTTATGGCGGTGGATTCATGGGTGGTGGCAGTGCCGTGCCCATTTATGATGGCGAAGCGATGGCTAAAAAGGGTATTATTTTCGTCAGCATCAATTACCGGGTGGGAAACTTCGGCTTCTTTGCTCACCCCGAACTGACCCAGGAATCGGGTAATCATGCTTCCGGGAATTACGGATTAATGGATCAGATTGCCGCTCTAAAATGGGTTCAGAGAAACATCCGAAACTTCGGTGGCGATCCTGACCGGGTGACCATCGCCGGACAATCGGCGGGTTCTATGAGCGTCAATGCACTAGTAGCCAGTCCACAGGCAAAGGGCCTTTTTAAGCAGGCTATCGCCGAAAGTGGAGCGAACTTCACCTCCCCTCATCCAAGTCTGGCTCAGGCGGAAGAAGCCGGTATCAAGTTCATGCATTCGCTCGAAGCAGCATCGCTGGAAGAATTACGTAAGAAACCAGCGGAAGCCATTCTAAAAACGGATGCAGGCCTACGCGGCCCTATTCTCGATGGGTACATCTTACCCGAGCCGATCGCTCAGATTTTTGCTTCCCATCAGCAAAACCCCGTTTCGCTGTTAACCGGGTGGAATGAAGAAGAAGGTATCCTGCGAGGCCTCTTACTAAAGGCAGAAGATTACCAGCATTACTTGTATCAGCAATACGGTACTGAGGGCAATGCCTTTCTCAGGCATTACCCCGCCTCAAACGAAACAGAAGCTACTAAATCCCAATATGAGCTGGCACGTGATTTAATTTTTGGCGTACAGAATTACGCCTGGGCAAATGCTCAAAGTCGGCAGGGCCAGCCCGTGTACGTGTATCGCTTTACCAGAAAAGTACCCGGAACGGACGAATATGCGAAGTATGGAGCCTTTCATACGGGTGAAGTCGCGTACGCCTATGATAACCTTGCTTTCATCCATCGCCCCTGGCAGCCAGCAGACCACGATCTGGCCCGGATCATGTCTACCTATTGGCTGAATTTTATTACGACGGGAAACCCCAACGGAAAAAACGTGCCAAACTGGCCCTTGTACACCACTCAGGATAAAAAGATTATCAATCTCGGTAAGGAAGTAAAAGCAGAGGTTTTGCCCGATGCGGAGCGGCTGGAGTTTTTGTTTGAGAAGGTAAAGAAGTAACTGATACGAGCCTTCGGTTAGGCTGCCTTTTGAGTAATACTCTGCTCTTTCGGATTTTCAATCCGAAAGCGATCTGTTGGAGATTTATAATCCCCACATACGGATCACAGATCCGTAACAGACTGGTTCTGGATTGCAAATCCAGAACAGCGTAGGTACTCGTTTTGTTGAGGTAGGCCATCTTGATTAATAAAGCCTCTTAGACGCTTTCCCTGCAGTCAAGTGAATAGCTGGCCTCTAGCTGATAGGATGGGAAACACTGTCTCGTCAGACAACACCTTTTCCCAAACGAAAACATTCCTGCTACCATCAGCTAGAGGAATACCAAGCTATTACGTCTCTTGTGTTGTTTTCGACACGTTTTCAGGCAATGCATATTCTAAATACCTAAAAAATTGATACTTATGCATATACATGAATGGTATGCATAAGATATATATTTGAAAGATAGATGCAAGTATTACGTCTATTAGATAGTTAGCAGTAATTTAAACGAGCAGACGTACACAATGACTAAAAAGGCCCTTTGGATATTATTTGCAACAATGGCAATACTTATTGGACTGTATCCAACGCTATATTTATTCTTGGATAAAAAATTTGGACTACTTAACACAAAGGATAATGGGCTATTCAAGAACATTTTTTGGAGCTTATCATTTTATATTCACATCATTTCAGGAGGGCTTGCGTTACTTATCGGTTGGACACAATTCAGTACAAAAATAAGAGTAAGAAATTTAACTATACATAGACAGATAGGTAGCGTTTATGTAATCTCCGCATTAATAAGTGCATTGACAAGCCTTTACATTGCCCTATACGCAACAGGCGGACTTTTTACATCTTTGGGGTTTATTTGCTTAGGCTTTATATGGTTTTACACAACCCTGACAGCATTTCTTCAGATTAAAAAAGGAATGATTGCTAATCACGAAAAAATGATGTTATACAGTTATGCTTTGTGTTTTGCAGCAGTAACTCTTAGAATTTGGCTTCCGCTTTTAGTAATTTTATTTAATGACTTTATATCCGCTTACCAAATCGTTGCTTGGCTCTGCTGGATTCCCAATTTATTGATTGCGTTTCTAATTATTAAGAGAATTGAGAAACGAGAAACAATAAGCTACCGTTAACACGAGTTTTGCATCAGACGAGCTGAATTGTAAGATTCAACAGTAGTTTTCAATTGAACCTCAGTACTCATATCAGCCTTTATCCTTCAATTTTCTGCTCAAACATAAAACCCTATTCGTTACAATAATTCTACAAAACCATGAGAGCAAGATGCTCCCGCAGTCGCTCAGCTCCTGCCAAGTGACTACCTAGCTATAGACCTCTGGCCGGTAGGATGCGAAACATTATCTCATCAAACAACACCTTTTTTTCAATGCATTTAAGATTTTTAATATGGTAAATATTCAATCGTGAGTGCTTTGTGGTATGAGCTGTACAAGGGAATGTCATGAAAAGATGTATATTTGAGAGTATAGATGTCCGAGTTGCGTTTAATTGGATGATTGTATGGTAATTTTAAACTACAACCATAATTGAAATTCATAAAGTATTCATTTTAATGTAAAAACGGAAAATGAACAAAGAAAAACCTAAATTATTTAGAAAAGTAAACACTAAAGCATTTAATGTTGATCATTATATTGGTGGAGATTTTAAAAATACACGACACAGTAAAAGAGAAACTTTAGAACAAACTAAAGGAAAAATGTTTGGGAAAAAGGAACGAGGGTTAGACTATACTCCACTTTATAGATTTTTATTATCAAAAGTTGGCTCTAACTGGGACGAAATTTTTAGTGAAGCCAAAGCTAGACTGGATAAAGTTGAACCAATATATGGGATGGTTGCCTTAATAGAAGATAAAAAAAGAGATTTCATAAGAACTGGCGAATCGTCCTATTTCTCTGGCTTGTTTGTTGATGATAATAATATTTTACAATTATCAAATCCAGATCTAAAAGCAAAAGATATGAAACCATTTTGTACTTGTTGCACTCATACATTTAATGGAAAATTATTTGGAACTGAATAAAAACTACAACCATCAGTAGCTAGTAACAAGACCCCTTTCCCGAACTTATGCTTGCTAACTTTGGCCAGAGCAAAGCACAAAACCTTATTTAGAGTTTAGAAATTACCCATACTCTTGCAGTCCCCGCAGTCGCTCGGCTCCTGCCGAGTGACTACCTAGCTATAGACCTCTGGCCGGTAGGATGCGAAGCACTGCCTAGTTAGACAACACCTTTCCCAACAAAACCTCCTTGTTGACATCGGCCACATTACATCCTCACTCGGTTCTAGCCGAGCGACTGCAAGGATTACATAAGCCCTCCCTACATTCGAGAGGATAAACGGAATAATCAACAATATCTTACATCTATCTTCATACCAAAATACATATATAATTTTTCCATGAATTTATTAAATATACTTCAAGTAGAATATAAACATTCAAATAATTTATTAATCAATTTAGGGTAAATGGCTGGGTTAGCGTACTTACACTATGAACACGCAAGCATGCCTTTTCTCTTATGAATCTGGTTGAATTCCGCACCCTGCTCCGAAACTACCTGAACGGCCAGCAAAGCCCTCAGGAAGATCGTCGCCTTGACCGATGGTATGAGGAAATGGGGGCAGACCTTGAGCTTTCCGAAGAAGAGCTAACTGCCGCCCGGAAGCGGATGAAAGCAGTCATTGACACGAGAACGCAGGAAAAAAAAACGCTCTGGCTTTTTACCTCTACGGCTCGCTGGGTTTCTGCTGCCGCTGGGCTTTTTATCGTGATTAGCCTGGGCATTTTCTGGAGCATGGATGATTCCGTTACCTATACCAATACGTCCTCGAAGCCCGTTACCGTATCACTTTCCGAGGGAACAACGGTTGAAGTAAATCCTGGAGCTACGCTGGTGTATTCCAAATCCTTTCCTTCGGATCGGCGGGAAGTTTCGCTGGCAGGTCAGGCCTTTTTCAAGGTATCGAAAGATCCCTCGCGGCCCTTTCGGGTGTACGCCTCAGGAACCATTACGGAGGTACTTGGCACCAGTTTCTGGGTAAGAAGTTCGGAAAAGCAGCTTCAGGTAGAGGTTCGGACGGGAAGGGTGCAGGTTTCTCAACAAGCCAAGCTTCAGCCCATTTCGGTTTTATTGACCCCTAACCAACAGGTCGTCGTAAACCTTCGTACGCAACGCTGGGTCAGTGGGCTGGTAGAGCAACCTCAGACTACCCTGCCCTCGAGTTTTAGTTTTTCCAATGCTCCAGTGAAAGCCGTGATTGATTCGTTAGAAAAAGCCTATCATATTCCGGTTCTTTTGGCTAAGACGCCTCTGGAACGTTGTACGTTTTCAGGCACCCTGGCAGACTCTACCTTCTACGGAAAGCTGGAGTTACTCTGTAAAACCCTTAAATGGTCGTATCGCATCGAGCAAAAAACTATAGTTATTGACGGACGACCCTGTCCTACTTCCCCATAAAAACCCCGAAATAGACTTTATACTTTAATTTACGCTGATACCGTTGAGGTTGCTTTGGTACCCGTGGACACGCTGTAGAATGCCTGTTTTTCAACAGGTCCTGATACTTATTGTCTTTAGCTGCACCTTAACTTATGCCCAAGAGTCTCCGTTAGAAGAATCGATTAGCCTGCGTATGCAGGATACGCCACTCCAAACCGTACTAACGAAAATGGAAAAATTGACCTCTGCCCGTTTTCTATATAATCCTGATGCCATAGGCGTACGCCGAAAGGTTTCTGTACGGGCCCACCAGGAGCCGTTACGTTTGGTGCTGGATCGCTTATTCAGGCCTTTGTCGATTCATTACGAACTCATCAGGGGGAACCTTATTCTCACGGCTCAGGACTCCGTTCCTCAAGTACAGGAAACGTTCTTTAGGGGAATGGTCAAAAACTCAAAAGGAGAGCCGATCTCCGATGCTTTTATACGAATCAAGGGAAGTTTGCAGGGCACCACCACCCAGGCAGACGGTTCCTACCAGTTATCAGGTTCTGAACCCGCCACCCTCCTGTTTTCTCATCTAAGTTATCAGTCTACGCAGATCATGGGAAAGCCCGGCCTGGTGCCGACGGTCATTCTTCAGGAAACGACGGTCGCTCTTCCTGAAATTGCGATTGTGGGTTCTTACGCGAGCCCCCGCTTGCGTCTGGATCGGTCCGTTCCCGTAGACGTGCTCACTTCAGATCAGTTACAGGCTACAGGTCAGTTGGAACTGGCTCAACAGTTACAGTTTACTTCTCCTACGGTTCAGACTCTGAAAACGGGAATCAACGGCGTGGCCAATTATGCCGACCCGATTACCTTACGCGGACTTGCTCCCGATCAGGTGCTGGTTCTCGTGGATGGCAAACGCCGCCATCCTTTTTCCGGCATCAATCTTAACCAGACGGTAGGATTGGGTACCGTAACAACCGACTTGAATGCCATCCCAACCCTGGCTCTGGAACGCGTGGAGATTCTTCGGGACGGAGCCGCAGCTCAGTACGGATCAGACGCTATTGCGGGCATTATTAATCTGGTTTTGCGAAAAGAAACGCAGGGAGGGTTAATTCGAAGTTCCGTAGGGAGTACCAGCCGAGGAGATGGGACCTTCTTTACAACGGGCCTCCGCTGGGGAACGGGGCTGGGAAAAGCGGGTAGTAACCTGACCCTGAGCTTACAGGTGCAATCCGTTGGCGTTACTAATCGGTCTGATGCTTATACCGGGCGTATTTACGCCAGCGACTCTACCACTGATAACCGCATTCGTCAGAACCGAGGGGTTTGGCAACCGCCTTTCAGAGTGGGAATCTACGGCAGTAACGGCTCTACCACGGTGCAGGGTTTGTACAAAATTAGTTACCCGGTTCATAATTACTGGACCTTTTATCAGACCGGAAGCTATTCCAACAAATACATCGTGGCTTATGGTTTCTTCAGAAATGCCATCCCTGACAACGCCAATTCAAACCCCGACTTATACCCGGATGGCTATACGCCGGAGTTACCGGGCAGGACCGTCGATTTTTCACAGGTCATCGGTCTGAGTCGCCAGATCCCTCAGGGATGGCAATGGGATTTTAGCGGTAGTTACGGTTCCAACCGACTAGACCTGTGGGCCAATCACACCAGCAATCCTTCGCTGGGAGCGATTTCCCCCACTGATTTTTACGTAGGTCGAAGTTACTTTGCTCATACCCTCGTGGATGCAACGGCAACCCGGCTGTTTCATGCCCCCAACACGAGCTGGAATGTGGCTCTGGGGAGTCAGTTTCGGCGGAGTGAATTTCAGTTACGGGCGGGAGACGCGGCAGCTTCGGAACAAGGTCCACTGATGAATAAAGCTCCCGGAGCAAGTGGTCGGCCTGGAATCGCCAGGGCCGACGAAGTACGGGCGTTCCGTTCCAACTTGGGTTTGTATGGCGATGTAGAAGGCGAATGGAAGAAACGAATCCTGGGTAGTATAGCTTTACGGCTGGAGTCCTACAGCGATTTTGGCAGCAATCTCTCGGGTAAGACTTCCATTCGTTATCGGATGAATTCCCGGCTTTCCGTACGAGGTTCCATCAATCGGGGGTTTCGGGCTCCCTCCTTACAGCAGAATTTCAATCGGCTGGTTACGTCTACGGTTCAGGCTGGATCCATTGCTCTCACCCGTCAGATTTCGAGTCAGGATCCCCGAATGGCTGAACTGGGCTTTCCTCCTATTCAAGCCGAAAAATCCTGGAATTATACCCTGGGCGTGGCGGGAGAAATACAGCCCTCATTCACTTTTGCCCTGGATGCCTATCAGATTTCTATTCGTGACCGGATCATCCTGAGTGACCGACTTTTCGTTGCTTCCATCGCCTCGCTCCAGCGGTTGTTTCCTGAACTAACGGAAGTTCGGTTATTTACGAATCAGTTGTCCACCCGAACGAAAGGCCTCGACGCACAATTAACGTATAGCAACAACCGTAAGAAAAATACCTTCCTGCGAGTCTCGGCTATTTTTTCCTATAACCAAACCCAGATCACCCGTATCAAACCCACGCCCGCTGCTTTTCAGAAAGGTACGGCTTCGGCTATTTCTCTGATTGATACCATTGGCCGAGGGCTTATCGAAACCGCTCAGCCCCGGGGAAAATTTACTATTTCCGGTGAGTATCGACACCATCATTGGAGCGGGTCGGTGCGGGCGACGTACATTGGAGCGGTGACGGGCTGGATCAAACCGCTGACCCAACCTTATGAATCTCAGACCTTTCGGGGAAAAACGTTGTTTGATGTCACCATCGAATATACTCCTACCCAGCACTGGCAGTTTAGTTTGATGGGCCTGAACCTGCTGAATACGTATCCAGATCGCATTTTGAGCAATCAGGCGGCCTATTCTAATGGACAAACCCCTTATCCAAGAAATGTAAGCCAGTTTTCAGCGAACGGAGCTTCCGGTCAGCTTCAGGTAGTATACAGATTTTAATCCTTGGTACTGAACCCATTCCATTTCTGTCATTTTTAACACACAAAACTTTACATGCATCAACAGTAGTGACGGGTAACGGCCCGGTTAGCTGCTCTTTCACAACTAAACATATCCTATCTATGAAATTTGCTTCAGCTGTGCCCATAGCCGAACGGGATCGTCTTGTCCTGAAACAAGCCGGCTTACCAGAAACGACGAAAGTTTATTTGAATTTACCTGCAGAAGCATTGGTCGAAAAAGCCCTGCTGAACGGGGAAGGCGTACTAGCCAATACCAAAGCCCTCATGTGTGACACGGGTGTTTTTACGGGTCGCTCGCCAAAAGATAAATACATCGTTCGGGATGAAATGACCGCCGAAACCGTCTGGTGGGGCAGCGTTAATCATCCCTTGGAAGAATCGCATTTTGAGACCTTACACCAGGATATGCTTACGTTTCTGGACGAAAAAACCGTGTATGTTCGCTACGCTCAGGCTTGTGCACTGGCCGAAGAACAGGTATCGGTTTGCATCATTACCACGCAAGCCTGGCATAACCTCTTCTGCCACCACCTGTTCATTCGCCCGGATCAAAAGGCTATTGCCCAGTTTTCACCCGACTGGACCATTTTGAATATTCCCGAATTCAAAGCAGATCCCGCCGTTCACGGCACCCGTAGCGGCAATTTCACCATCATTGATTTCAGCCGAAAAATCGTCCTGATCGGTGGTACGGGCTACGCGGGTGAGATGAAAAAGGGCATTTTCTCCGTGCTGAATTATACCCTTCCCCAGAAAGGCATCTTATCCATGCACTGCTCTGCCAATGTGGGAGAGAAAGGAGACACGGCTCTATTTTTTGGCTTGTCAGGCACGGGAAAAACAACGCTTTCGGCAGACCCCAATCGTCAGTTAATCGGGGACGATGAGCATGGCTGGGCCAAGGAGAAGGTATTCAATATCGAGGGCGGCTGCTACGCCAAAGTCATTGATCTGACGCAGGAAAAAGAACCGGAAATTTTTGGAGCCATCCGGGAAAATTCTATTCTCGAAAACACCCGCTTTTTTCCGGGAACGAAGGAGGTCAATTACGAGGATAATTCCGTGACGGATAACACCCGTACCGCCTACCCGTTGCCTTTTATTGACAATGCCCTCATTCCTTCCGTCGGAAACTCGCCCCAGCACATCTTCTTTCTTACGGCGGATGCCTTTGGGGTACTCCCGCCGATTTCACGCCTGACGACCGAACAGGCGATGTATTATTTTATTTCAGGATTTACTTCCAAACTGGCCGGAACCGAAGTCGGTGTGAAAGAACCGCAACCTACATTTTCGGCCTGCTTTGGGGCGGCTTTCCTCCCACTGCATCCTTCCCGTTATGCTACGTTGCTGGGGGAAAAATTACAGCAAAATCAGGTCAATGTCTGGCTGATTAATACCGGCTGGGTAGGTGGCTCGTACGGGGTTGGCGAACGGATTAAACTCCGCTATACCCGAGCCATGATTACGGCAGCGATGCAGGGCGAGCTGGATCAGGTAGTCTTTCAGTCTTTCGCTCCTTTTCATCTGTCCATTCCGCTCGAATGCCCCCATGTTCCGTCCGAACTTTTGAATCCCCGAGAAAACTGGTCCGACCCGATTGCCTACGATCATCAGGCCCGTCTGTTAGCCCAGGCTTTCCAGGAAAACTATCAGCAATACCAATCGGATGCTACTCCGGCCATTACTCTGGCAGGGCCCATCCTTGATTAATTCTACGTCTTCGCACGCCGTGGCGACTGGTCGCAAGCTTTTCAATTCTAATCCTTAATACTATGAAAAAGTGGTTCAGTAATTTGACATTCTGGGTTTTAACGGCCATTACGGCGGGTATACTTCTGGGTCATTTCAAACCGGAATGGGCCTTGCTGAAAGTACTCGATGAACCGCTCAAGGGCCGATTCATGGGGCAAGAGTTAAGCATTGGCATTACCCTTAGTGAGGTATTCAGTGGCCTTTTTATTAGTACCGTCAAACTCTTCATTAACCCTATTATTTTCCTGACGATTACCCTCGGCATCGTCAGCATGGGTGACCTGAAAAAAGTAGGCAAAGTAGGAGCCAAAGCCTTACTGTATTTTGAAGTAGTTACTACCCTGGCTCTAGTGATCGGCGTAGTGATTGCAAATGTCATCAAGCCGGGTCATGGCGTGGTGACCAATCAGGTCAAAGGTGGGGATATTTCGAAATACACCCAGAAAAGTGCGGACTTTAGCTGGCTCCATTTTCTCCAGGATAACGTAACGCTGCAAGTATTGATTGTAGCGATTCTGGCGGGCGTTCTGTTCAGTCAGTTACGTTCCAAGGACGTGATTGTAGCTGGAATGAATCGGGTGTCTAAAGTTGTTTTTAAAGGACTGCATAAAGTCATGTTACTGGCCCCCATTGGAGCCTTCGGTGGAATGGCCTATACGATTGGCAAGTACGGATTGGAAACCCTCTTTCCTTTAGCCAAACTGATGGGTACGGTTTATACCACGATGGCCTTGTTTATCTTCGGTGTGCTGGGTATGATTTTACGTTCGTGTGATATCCGAATCGTGGATTTTCTCCGGTATATCCGGGCGGAATTGCTAATCGTACTGGGGACCTCCTCGTCGGAATCTGCCTTACCCTCATTAATGGAAAAACTGGAAAGAATGGGCTGTGCCAAACCCGTGGTAGGGCTGGTCGTGCCTGCGGGTTATTCATTCAACCTTGACGGTACCACGATTTACCTGTCGATGGCGACCCTGTTCCTGGCTCAGGTGTTCAACGTTGACTTAAGCCTGACTCAACTCCTCACGATCATCGGTATTCTTATGGTTACTTCCAAAGGAGCCGCCGGGGTAACCGGAAGTGGATTTGTTGTACTGGCTTCTACGCTGACGGCGGTAAAAGTGATCCCCATTGAGGGACTGGCTCTCTTGCTTGGGGTGGACCGCTTCATGTCAGAAGCCCGCAGTATTACCAACTTTATTGGTAATGGCGTAGCCACCATCTGGATCGCTAATCACGAAAAAGCTCTGGACCGTGAGCAAATGAACCGGGCGTTTGGGCTTGTTCCTGAAAAGGCATCCACGGTTGCGTCTGACACGCCCACCCGTCCTTCGGCAGTGGTGTTGAACAAATAGAACGGTATTGACTTTCACCCAAAACTTAACAATAGTTGTATGCAAGCTGCTGTAACCGTACCTTCCGTAGGCATCACCCTGGATCGGTTTATTCTCCGAAAACAGAAAACGTTTCCGTCTGCCACCGGAGATTTATCCCAGGTACTGCGAGATATTGCCCTGGCTGGTAAAATCATTAATCGTGAAATCAATCGTTTTGGTCTGGCTGATATTACGGGAGATACGGCTACCGATAACATTCAGGGAGAAATTCAGCAAAAGCTGGACTGGATCGCTCACGTTCGTTTCATCCGGGCACTCGTCAACGGCGGCGAAGTATGTGGTATCATTTCGGAAGAAGAAGCTGGTATTATAGACACGGGTAACCCGGAAGGGAAATACGTTATCGCGATGGACCCCCTGGATGGTTCCTCCAACATTGATGCAAACGTAGCCATTGGTACAATCTTCTCGGTCTATCGACGGGTTTCGCCGCTGGGTACTTCGCCCACCGTCGAGGACTTTCTGCAAGGCGGTCGGCAGCAGGTAGCCGCAGGGTATATTCTCTATGGCTCTTCCACGATGCTGGTGTATTCAACCGGTTGCGGAGTCGATGGATTTACCTATGAACCTACGTTAGGGGAATACATCCTTTCGCACCCCAACCTGACTTTCCCGGCTTATAGCAAGACTTTTTCCTGTAATGAAAGTAACCAGCGGGATTTTCCACCCTTTGTGGTGCAACGGATTCAGGAATTTTACGAGCAGCGATTCAGCAGTCGTTACATCGGTTCATTTGTGGCTGATTTTCATCGAAATCTAATCAAAGGAGGCATTTACCTGTATCCCCCTACGCAAACCCATATTCAGGGAAAGTTACGATTGATTTATGAATGTTACCCCATGGCTTTTCTCGCCGAACAAGCCGGAGGTAAAGCCATTGACGGACAACAGCCCATTCTAGACATCATCCCTAACCGATTCCACCAGCGTACGCCCTTGTACATTGGCTCCTCCCACCTGGTAGACTATTTCGAGATTCCTTCCTAACGATAATCCAATCGTTTTGCTGCCATTTGTTGCTGGCACCTCAGGCGAGCGTGTCTCCGTATCGCTTTATCTAATTAAAAATATAATTTATCAAACATTTAATATAATTATTATGAAATACATTTTTCTTCTTCTACTGACTCTCAGTGCATATACGGGGATGGCTCAACTGGCCTTGAATTCCGTAGTGTCTCTGGATACGCTTCACTCGTCGAGACCCATTCAGGCTGTTTCGGGCAAAGATACAGCCCGCGTGAAACCATCCATTCGTCCTGTCACTCCCCCCTACGAAGGGCTGAAAATCAAACTTAGCCCCGATGGAGCCAAGTACCTGGCCTTTAATCTGTGGAGTCAGGTATGGGTTCGTTCCATTGAAAACAATCCGGGAACGCTCGTTAACGGTATTCCGCAGAATCATGTCTGGGACATCAGCCTTCGCCGTACCCGGGTTCGGGTCATCGGACAGATGTCGCCGCGTTATTTATTTGTCATTCAGTTTGGGATGAACAACCAGTCTTTTAACAGCGGTGGTGGCACTGGTACCGGAGCCAACGGTTTAGGTAAAAAACCTCCGCTTTTCTTTCAGGATGCTTACAGTGAATTTGTGGTGGTTCCCGCTCTAAACCCGGTTACTAAAAAACCGGCTGACTTTTCACTATCCATGGGAGCCGGGTTGCACGCCTGGAATGGCGTCAGTCGCCTGACCAGTCCGGGTATCACCAGCAGTCTCACGCTGGACGTACCCATTTTCCAGTGGCCCAATATTGAAGTCTCTGACCAGTTCAGCCGTCAGTTAGGCATTTTTGCCAAGGGCATGTGGAAGAATGTAGCGTACCGTTTTCATGTCAACAAACCTTTCACCACTACGCTGACCCCCAGCGTTGGTGGGGCAGCCGTTGATAACAATCAGGATGGAAAACCGGCTTACGGAGGCTACGTTAATTACCAGTTTAAGGATAAAGAAAGTTTGCTGACGGCCTTTTTCCCCGGTACGTATCTGGGTTCCAAAAATGTCTTCAACATTGGACTCGGCTTTTACTATAATAAAAATGCAACCCTCTCCCAACCCGAAGCGAATGTTTTCAGGAAACACAATGAACTGACGCTAGCGATGGATGTCTTTTTGGATCGACCCATTGGCGATCCGGCCAAACGGATGGCCGTGTCGATTTACGGCGGCCTGTATCGGTACGAATTTGGGCCCAACTACATTCGCACTTCAGGTATCATGAATCCCGGTACAGTGAATCCTAATTTTACTGAACAACGAGCCGCAGAAGGCCCCGGCAATGCCCGGTATCTATCCGGCACGGGTACGCTTACTTACACCCAGCTAGGTTTTGTTCTTCCACAATTCACCTCAGCCGTGCGTGTTCAACCTTACGTTGCTCACAGTTACAAAGATTTGCAAGCTCTTCGGCAGCCGGGCCACTACTATAACATTGGTACTGCTTTTCTACTGGACAGTCATCAGGCTAAAATTACGGTCGAATACAATAGTCGTCCGCTGTACAGCTCGGTAACCAAACAGATCTTTTCCCGAGCGGGTGAACTCATCGCCATGGTGCAGGTATCGCTGTAAGACTTTAGCTACGGTTTACTTTAGGGTTAGTTTAGAACTTGAATGCTAAAACGTCAAACCTGTAAGAACCTTACAAACCTGCTATACTCAGCCTATGCAATGGCGATTTTATAAGTTGCCGGAAGCCTGTATTTTTCATCACAAAGCATGGAAATATTTACTTAAACTTCTTAAACTATAGTACTATTTGCATATTTAGTTTACATTTAACGTCATAATCAAGTATGTAAACTTTTTCAACTAGTACGTTGGCAGCCCTGAATCGCTGGAGTGATGCAGAATTATCGCAAGCTCTGCAAGAAAATAATCGAGCCGCTTTTTCTGAAATTTACGAACGGTACTGGAAGCCTCTCTACCGAGCGGCTTACCAGAAAACACGTTCCAAAGAAACTGCCGAGGAATTGGTCCAGGATCTCTTTGTCAGTCTTTGGCAACGCAGAGAAACGGTTCAGATTCAGGAGCTGAAACGTTATTTGTTTACCGCCCTTAAGTTCTCAATCATCCGACTGATTGAATCCGAGCAGGTTCACGAAAAGTTTGTTAGCTATTATCAGTCCTTTCTGGCCACGGAAGACCGGGATACGGAAGAACTACTGGATTTCCAGGATTTGTCAGAAGCCATTGAACGAAATCTTCGGGAATTGCCTGAGAAATCACAGGAGGTCTTTCGACTCAGTCGTTTCGAACAGCTTTCCATACCTGAAATAGCCCAGCGACTTCAGGTGAGCGAAAAAGCCGTTGAGTATCATCTTACCCGGGTACTCAAGCACTTACGCACGCACTTACACGAAATAGCTTTGGGGCTGATGCTTGGCCTTTGGAGATGATCCCCTTTGCTGATCCAACTCTTGGTATTGGATTTCTCTTTTACAGCGTTTTGATTAAACATACGATTCGGTTCGCTTCTTCAAAACCAAGCTTCTGGTGGAAGGCCAGACTTTCTGCATTGTCCAGTTCCGTATCCGAAGCCATTTCCTGGCAGTGTTTTTCCCGAGCCCAGCCCTCTCCCGCCTGCATCAGGTACCGACCGATGCCCTGGTGCTGAAATTCCGGTTTTACGTATAAGCCTTCTACATAAGCCACTGGTGAGTGCGAAGCTCCTTCCACGTAATCCGTTCGGAGTGTCAGATGAATGAATCCGAAATAGTTTGTTCCTTCTTTCGCCAGGTAACAAACTTCATCGGTAGCCGTAAGCAGACGCTGGTAACTCTCCCGCTCCTCTTCAAACGAGCATTCCGGCCATAGGGCTACTACTAGGTTGACTAATTCGTTAAGGCTATCGGCAGAAACGGGTTCGATGGACATCAGGAGGATAATTTTTATGAAAGACGACCGAAGGTAAGGATTTAGAAGACATTCGCGACATCGGTTGCGAACGAACGGGAATCCGTACTTCAGACGGGCTTCCCTTGTGACCTGGTTACCTGACGCATATACCAGATCATCATCACCACTCCCAATACCGAAGGGCCTAGCTGGCTATAGGGCTGACATTGAGGTAACACGTTTCCCGCAAAGGCAGATAATAAGGCACTAAAGGCCGAGAGCATTTTATAAATGTGTTCGTACAGCCACCCGCCTTTCAGGGATTCATGCAACCAGTAATGTTTGACCAGATCGTAAGTAGTCACCAGCGATAACGCTCCAAAGGTGGAGTAAATCACGGACGGATTCCAGCTTGAATCCGAGACTTTGGCAATACCTAGAAAACATAATCCAGAAGTAAAGGCCAGTAATGCACAAGCCACATCACGCGTGGAACTACGCTTTTCGCGAAGCCTGACGATCCGCCATCCGGCATAACTCACGTAACCCGCCAGCAGCGTAAGCATGACCAGAAACGGACTGGCTCGAAATAGAATTGCCCCCATTAATCCCGTTCCCACGACTACACTGATGGCATACAAAAAGTAACGGCCAAACCGGGTATGCGGCCCCCGCTTTTTAGGAGCCCTTAGGGCAACTACGCCGAGTCCCATCGCGGCCAGACCAAAAGAGATGTGAATGATTAGGTTAATGGAATGAAAAGTCTGCATCGAAAAGCTTTTAAAAGTGAAAGCCCTAAATTGCCGTCCTTTTCTCCTGATTACCTGTTTTCTGTGACCAGATGATTTAGCTAGTGACCAAGTTCTTTCGTCAATATTTACTTCCAAACCACCCAGACCAGCTGTAACTTGCCTGCATGGAGAAAGTCTTTCGTTCAGTCGTCGTTCGTAACCTGCTAGGTCTGCTGGCTTTGTTGGGTGTCCATTACGTGTCAGACCGGTATTACTTACAGCAACGAACGGGCATGAATCAGTTGCTACCCTACCTTTTTCTGCTGGCTTATACGGCTGGCTGGTTTTTCATAACCGAGTCCTCTTCGAACGTTTTTACCTCCAGCAACGCAAACGCCAATATGTACGCTGGACGCTGCTCATCATGAGCCTTAACACGCTAAGCATGTATGGCTTTCTAACGCTACAATTTCAGGTTACCCACCCGCTTCCCCCGATCCTCAGCTTCTGGGTACATACCCTGGCAGGCTTTGGCATTTACGCTTTTTATCGCAGTACGCTGGCTGTTCCAGCTCCCCTGAAATCCAATCTGCCGAAAGTAATACCCCCAGTGGATTTGGGTGAGTTCATCTGTACGGTGGACGGCGAAAAGCAGATGATTTCCTACGAAGAAATCCGGTATCTGGAAAGTCTGGAAAATTATGTAAAGGTCGTCACACCCCGAAAAACGCACGTAACCCGACTGACGATGAAGGAAGCCGAGGAGCGGTTACCCAAACCGATCTTCGTACGCATCAGTCGCTCGCACCTGATTAATACTTCACACGTGGAGATGCTGGAAGCGGATAACATCACCGTTAGCGGAAAAAGTTTGAAAATTGGAAAGGTTTATAAACGGTACGTGAGCGAGTTACTGACGGAGACTGGAGTAAGCTGAGCGGGAGTTGCTACAATGAATCCTATTTTTCTTTTCGTGCTCTCATCTACTTAATTCCCTTGATTTCGTAATTGCTCGGTTCTGCTGAGTGACGAACTAACAAGTAGGTGTATACTATACCTAATGGGTCACGAAAAGACCTGTCTTATCTAATTTTTCGGGAATACTTCACTAATCGGCAGTAATGGTAGAGGAACACCTTTCCCAGCCTGTCATGCACAGCCAAACGATGCAGCTTACTTCGAATAGCTAATCACTTCGTTAGCTTTAGATTCATACCTATTATCTTACCACTAATCAATCATCCCATTACTTAGGCAATAAAATAAATCTACCTAATCTATTTTTCCTATTGATACATAACATTAAATAAACACTATCATCAAATGATGAATAATTAGTATACTACCTATTAGAGCAATCCAACCAAACCATTTTTAGAAACTAAAATATAATTATTTAAGGACTTATTTGACCCACTTTTAACTAAGTATTTTTACACAAAAAATTGGTAGTAAAGTAACAAAATAGCCTCTATAGTCATATTAAAATTGATTTAAAATATATTTTTTTGAATCTAATAAAGCACGTTAAGTATATTTACCTACTTCAATTTATGTGTAGTACTAAAACAGTTATTTAGTACTTCTACTAAGTAAATGTTAGACCTATGAAAAACCTATTTATAATCTGTAATTTTAATAATTACTTAATATAAATTTAGAGTTAACTATTCATAACTTTACAATTCCCAAAACTGAATTTTATAAATTAATCACAAACATGTGTTTCTTCACAAAAGTTGTCCGCCATGTTCTTTTCTTTTTACTTGCTTTAAACGGAACCATACTAGCACAAAGTTTACCCGTAGTTAACGTAGATGTATGTGTGTATGGAGGAACCTCTGCTGGTATTATTGCTGCCTACACGGCCCAGAAACTAGGCAAATCAGTCATTTTAGTGGAACCTACTACCCACCTAGGAGGTCTAACGACAGGAGGACTTGGTTCCACTGACGTAGGCAAAACTGAAAGTATACAAGGCCTAGCCAGAGATTTTTATAATAGGGTTGGAGCTATTTATGGTAAGAAAGTAGCACAATTTTCGTTTGAGCCTAAGGTTGCAAAAAAAGCCTTTTCTTATTACTTGCAGGACCTGCACGTTCAAACAAATTATCGCTTGCAAAGTGTTATAAAATCAGGAAATACCATAAAAAGCATTACAGTACAGAACGTATTGGTATCGAGTAAAACCCAACAAATTAATGCTTCAGTATTCATGGACTGTAGCTACGAAGGCGATTTGATGGCAAAGTCAGGAGTAAGTTACACATACGGCCGAGAGGCAAATACCACCTATAAGGAAAAATACAATGGAGTACAAATAACAGGTGGGCACCAGCTTCCAGACCACATTGATCCTTATAAAACTCCGGGTGAAGCCTCTTCAGGCCTAATATGGGGAGTAAGTAACAAACCTTTGGCGGCAAATGGTACAGCTGATAATAAGATTCAGGCATATAATTTCAGGGTCTGTTTAACCAATAACTCTGCCAATTTTATTCCCTTCTCTCAACCCTCAGATTACGATGCTAGTAAATATGAGCTACTAGTGCGACTAATGTCGGTTCAGCCAGAGAAATCATCACTTCATGATTACTTCATCTGGAATGTATTACCTAATAAAAAAGTGGATCTAAACAATTTCGGTGGATTTTCTACGGATATGATTGGCATGAATTACAACTACGTGGAAGGCTCTATTGAAGAAAGAAAAGCGGTAATAGCAGCTCATGAGTCCTATACAAAGGGGCTTTTATACTTCTTTGCAAATGATTCAAGGGTGCCCGTCAATTTGCGAAAACAGATGCAACAATGGGGATATGCAAAAGACGAGTACACCGACAACGGCAATTGGACCCCTCAACTTTATGTCAGGGAGAGTCGACGGATGGTAAGTGACTATGTCATGACCGAAGCCAACTGTATGGGTACTGTAAGTGTAAATGATGAGATTGCTCAAGGTTCTTATACAATGGATTCTCATAATTGTCAACGAATTGTATACGTAAAGGGGGGGAAAACAATGGTAAAAAACGAAGGGAATGTAGAGATTGCCGTAAAAAATCCGTATGGTATTTCGTATCGATCAATTATACCTCGTCAGAAAGAATGTCAGAATTTATTGGTTCCCGTTTGTCTTTCAGCAAGCCATATTGCTTATGGATCTATTCGCATGGAACCCGTATTCATGATGCTGGGGCAGGCGGCAGGCGTAGCGGCAGTGATAGCCGCTTCTAAGAAACAACCCGTCCAGTCTATTGATATACAAACCTTACAGGAAGAAATTACGACAAATCCGTTGGTGGAACGTACATTCGACAATCCGGCTCCTCTTCCTGTACGCTGGCTTTATTTCAATGCACAACTTAATTCAGAGGGTGTTTTATTAAAGTGGGCCACTACTTACGAAAAGAATACACAGAAATTTTTTATTCAATATTCATTCGATTCCTTAAACTTTGAAACTATTGATGTAATTAATGGATCGGGCAATAGTATTATGAAAGAAGAATATTCATATTTAGATAAAAAGACGGCATGGTATAATAAAAAAGTAATTTATTATAGATTAAAGCAGGTAGATATGGATGGTAAATTTACTTATTCAAATATGGTATCCATAAATCCAGCGATTGATAACGAGGCAATATCTATCAAAGCCTACCCTAACCCATTTAATGATAATATTAGTATTGAACTATCTCGTGCCCCTACAAGCCTGGACGATAATAACGTAACTCTATTTACTCAGGATGGCAGACAAGTATACTATAAAAAAATAAATGAAATAACATTACCAGCAATTTCAATAAACGATTTATCAACACTAAGGCCTGGTTATTATTTAATGAACGTCATAATAAATCAAAGGAAATACACTTTAAGGATGGTTAAAATATAAAATCGTTAACTTATTTAAAATTCCAAGTGCTTTATTTGTAATATAAAGCAGGATAACATCAAAAGTTAAACTTTACTACCCAAACTTATTGACTGATATAGTTATTGAAACATACCTACTTTATAAGACGAAGCCACTTATTTTGCAATAGTAATTGGCTTCGTCTTATAGAAAACAACTTTCTAAAGCTTAACAAACTCAAGAATAAGGATAGTCATCAGCTATTAGTCAGTAAGTTATTTTTATAAATAGTTTGAGGGAACAAATCACCTAAGAAGTAATAAATTGCTATAGTAAAGCCCTTCATGACAGATCTATTATTAAATCAAACAACCCAAAATCAGCTCCCTTGATAGATTTTATCCTTTTACCATTGCCCGTAACATATTAAGTACCTAGCTATTTACGCTTCTAGAACCACCCCTAACAAAAGATAAACAACCTTTCTTAGGCTACCCCGAGTAAAAGAATCTACCCAATTCTGGACTTATATTATTTGACAGTGAATTGCTTAACTACCTAATATTCAGCCATTTACCAATAGTATCTCTTGCTACGTTCGCAATGACAGTTTATTAAAGACAAATATTTTCCATTCGCATTCACTCGGTTCTGCTGCGTATCGAAATAGCTTTACACCTCTAGCCAATGGACTACGAGATAAGTTATTGATGAGACGTTACTAAATACCAACGACGAAGCGAGAAGATATTTGTGACCTAAGTTTCCCCCATGACTGTCATTCCTGAGCAGAGCGAAGAACCTTATCTAATTTTACGTATATAAATGATGGGAAGAGAAATTATTTGTTCCCCTCTAAGATCAATAGTATTATCCAATAAAGTCTCGCACTTCGGTTGAGATGACAGTTTGTTAAAGAATCTAGCAGTTTACCATGCCCAGCTACTTTGCAGTCGATCAGCTCTGCCAAGTGACAAAGTAATAAACATGCCTCTAGCCAGAAGTTTACGGAATGAATTATTGGTGATGCTTCTCTAATAATATCAGTTACCTTAATGCATACAGCACCTAATATTAGCTTATTTTACCCATCCAATTTAATCATTCTAATTTCGTAATGAGCAAAGAAAAAATATTTAAAACCAAAACTGGATTTTGCCATATTCTTCCAGATAAAATAATCCTTACACGAGATGGGGTTATAAAAAATATACAAATAACTAAAAATAATATTTTCAGTTATTTATTAATTTACTGTATAATTTCTGCCATAGCACTCTATCAATCCTATTTTTATTATTTAAAGAATGAATTAGTTCCTTTTATTTTTTTGGAATTATAGGAATTTATTTGATATATGGGATAATAATAAGTTTAAATAACTCTACTGCATCAATTATCGATCGAAGTAGTATTGTAAACATAAAATTTAAGAGAGCGATTATTGGTTTAACACGTTCTAGATTCGAAGTATTATTTAAAGATGATCAGGGAAAAATCAAGAAGCGATTAATAATGTTACCAGGCTCTTTATTTGATGGCCAATCAGTCACCCTAATAGCCCTAAAAATTATGACTGAAGAAAGGCTATTAGTTAATAGCGAAACTTCAAAACTATAATGCCTATAGTGAGCAAGCCTACTCTCCTCCAAATGTTAGGCAAAATATCATTTAGAATTGCCGTTTGCAAAGTCATCAGTTATAGACTAAAGTCTATCCATCGTTTTAAGTGAGACCAGTTCCCAACAAAAAAGGTAATCGCAGCCAGCTACGATTACCTTTTTTATTACCCTAAACTCAATTCTTTAATACGTATACCGAATCGTTACCCCATACATCCGTTGATCACCTACGATGCCAGCGTATTGGCCGTAGCTACCGGGAGCGGCTAGTAACATTTCGTAGTAGTTCTTATTGAATACGTTGCGAGCCCAGGCAAAGAACGACAATCCATTAGAACCGCGGAAGCCTAAACGGCCATTGGTCAGCGAATACCCGTCAATGTTCAGGTATTCCGAAGGCGAAGGACTCGACGAGAATTTCGAACGATAGAATACGTCGATGCCCAGGAAGTAGTTACCCTTCAGGCCAAGGAATGTACCATTCGTATGGGTCTCACCCCCTACTGATCCCGACCATTTTGAGATGCCCGGTAACACTCCACCCGAAATGTCCTTGAAGGCCTGAGCTCCGCCCACTTCTTCCAGTGGCACGGGAGCATTCGTGAATTTCAGGTATTTACCATCCGTATACGCTAAAGCAGCATTCAGATTCAATTTCGTGAAACGGATGCTTCCGTCCAGTTCCGCACCCTGCACACGAACTCGCTCGGCATTCGCCAGATACCCCCGGTTTACCCCTGGCTCCGGTGTTTGGACTTGCGTCTGGAAATCGCGGATGTCCGAACGATAGAAGGTCAGGTTCAGAATGGAGTTTAATGAAGGCTTCGTTTTTACTCCAAATTCCTTATGATCTACGTATTCGGGCTTTACGTTGGCCAGTTCAATCAATGTCTGACCATTAGCCGTTGGCAGGCCACCCACGTTTACGCCAATAGGCTTATAACCAATGGAATAAGTGGCATATGCATTAAACTTACTATTGGCTTTATACTGCAAGGAAATCTGACCTGAGAAATTACCCTGATCGTAATCGGTGTTAAAGGCCTGATCGGTATATACCAGACGTTTCAGAGCCAACAGAGCAGCATCCGTCGTTTGCAGACCACCATAAGTCACACGGTTATAATCCACTACTTTTTTATCGTAGTTGTACCGAACGCCGGGTTGCAGGTGTAACTTATCGGTAATAGACCAGTCGGCCTGGGCAAATACGGCTAAGCTGGTGCTACGAATGCGGTTTGTTGTACGGATACCGAAGTTATCAAACAGACCGGGTGTTTTCCAGAGGGCACTGGTGGTGCTTTGGGCAAACCGCCACTGAGCCGAACCTGCCTCTTCCGTCTGTACGGGATCGGATTTCAGATCCTGCCACAGGCCGAATAACCCTACTACGCCACTCAGTTTCGGTGAAATTTTACCCGAATAGCGAATCTCCTGCGACCACTGATCATGGGCTGAGTTACCCGAAGAAATTGTAAACACGGGCAGACCGATGTAATCGCGGTCGTTCAGAGGAACCCACTTCCAGTAACGCCAGGCCGTAGTAGAGGTCAGCGTTCCGTTTCCGATTTTAATATCCGCATTGACCGAAACGCCCCCTAACTGGTTGTCTGCTTTGGAAGGCGTATCAAGGTCCACTTTACGTTCAAAGGCACTCTTGTAAGGTAAGGTATAACCCAGATCAGCAATGATGTTATTGAACTGACGATAAGCCGCCCGTTTTGTCGGAACAACACCCGCTACAGGCCAGCCGTATCCATTGGGTTTTTGATCCGAAATGTCACCAATCAGCGTAATTTTTACGTTATCCGTCGGCGTGTATAAAAACTGGCCACGAACGCCAATGTTATTGATGTCGTTGATGGGAAGTTGCGTATGTACGTTGTAAAATAAGCCATTCCGCTGCGTTCCGGTAAACGATAAACGAGCGGCCAGTTTCTTACTCAGTGGCCCCGTTAAAGAGGCTTTAGCTTGTACGAAACCGTAGTTACCGTAGCTTAATTCGGCATTAGCTCCGGGCGTGAAGCTGGCTCCGCGAGTGGTAATGTTAAAGGCACCCGCCGTAGTATTTTTGCCAAACAGCGTTCCTTGAGGGCCGCGTAATACTTCAATACGGTCAATATCAATGAAATCCAGAGCCGTGGCCGCCGGACGAGCATAGTATACTCCGTCTACATAGAAGCCCACGCCGGGGTCAATACCATCGTTTGTTAAGCCGTAGGTAGAACCTAAACCCCGGATGTTTAGCGTAGTATTACGAGCATTGGATACGTATAACTGTACCGTAGGCACCAGCTCTTTCAGACGGTTTACGTTAAAAGCTCCCGCGTCTTCTGCAGTAGATCCACGAATGACCGAAATGGGGATAGGCACTTCCTGAGCCGATTCCTGCCGACGGCGAGACGAAATAATCACGTCTTCGAGTTTATTCGCTGCCTGTTCGAGGGAAATGGTCACCTGCCGATCTCGAACGACTATTTCTTTCTGAGTATAACCAATGAAGGATACGATCAGTGTGAAAGGTAATTTTTGGCCGGTTCTTAAATTAAACTGACCATTCCCGTCGGTGCTGGCTCCATTGGTGGTGCCTTTGATAATGACCGTAGCTCCTACTAAGGCTCGCCCGAAGTGGCATCCAGAACAGTACCCGAGACGGTGGCGTTAATAATGGGCTGTTCCTGAGCTTGGGAAGAAAAAAACGTCAATACTAACTGACGGTTAGAAGTATAGTTGTAGCAATAGCTCTCATAAGAGAATGAAACGTCGTAAGGACAGATGATGATTGGGATGAAATAAGGAAAAGGCTGAAGGCTCAGCAATGATTTCAGAGTGTGCTCAACAATAAGGTATAATTCGTGGCTTCATGAATGGCTTTTGAAAGGTCCGGCACAAAACTAACAATTTAAATTATAAAGTATATAGATTTAGTAGACTTTATAATCTAAATTATGTCACTTTTATCCATCCATTATTTTCGATTACTACCATTCTGGTGCAGGATTCTATCCTGTACCAGATGCTAGCCCATCATCTTATAATTTATATGAGTAGTATCACCTCTAATATAGGCTGTCCTTTTCCGTAATAAGGACACTGCTTTATTTTATAGAGATTATTAAAATGACACCTTACACCAGTAAACGCTGACTTGCACACTCCTTTGAATTTTATACTTTTACCTCCATGAAAAGAGAAGATTTATCGAGCTTCTACGAGCGAATTAATTATACCACTCAGGAGCAAGTTTCTGCCGAACGTTCGCACATCAATTTATTCGAACGGGCTAGTTGCCAGGGCATGCATCCCTACTCCCGGCGGGATTACTATAAGGTTACACTCATTATTGGAGAAGGTCGACTGGAATACGCCAACCGTACCATTAATATTGACCGTCCGGCTTTGCTGTTTTCCAATCCGCTGATTCCTTATCTGTGGCAACCCTTATCGCAGGAACAGGAAGGGTGGTTCTGTATTTTCAATAAGGCTTTCGTTCATCAGCGGGACGAACTTCTGACGGAATTGCCCATGTTTCAGTTGGACGGCCAGCATATATATTTCCCCGAGGAATCGGTCGTCAACGAAATTTCGGAGCTTTTTCGAAAGATGATGGCTGAAAATCAGTCAACGTATCCCTTTAAACAGGATGTGTTGCGTAGTTATCTTCACCTTATTGTACATCAGGCTCTGAAAATGCAGCCTGTGAATGACTACGAGCCACCGCTGAATGCTTCTTCCCGCATTACGTCCCTTTTTCTGGAATTACTGGAACGACAGTTTCCCATCGACTCCATGCAAAACCAGCTTCAGTTACGCTCGGCTACGGATTTTGCCCGCCAGCTTTCTGTTCACACCAATCACCTGAACCGGGCCGTTCGTGAAATAACAGGCAAAACCACGACCGAACATATTGCCTCCCGAATCATCGTGGAAGCCAACGAACTGCTCACCCACAGCGACTGGTCCGTAGCCGAAATTGCCAGTTCACTGGGTTTCGAATATGCCAGCTACTTCAATAATTTTTACAAGAAAGCTACGGGAAAAACACCCCGGGAAGTTCGAATGGGCTGTGTTTGAATTTTATAATTTTTCGTTTGAATCTTGTTTTTCTCCCGCTGTAATCCGCTCTACTTTTGCCGCAGTCACTACAAAACACATAAGTCATGGATTACAGAGCTTTAGGAAACACCGGAGAAAAACTATCCGCAATTGGACTAGGCTGTATGGGGATGAGCTTCGCCTACGGCCCTACCGATGAACAGCAAAGCATCGCTACCCTGGAGCGAGCCCTTGAAAGGGGTATCAATTTCTGGGATACGGCTGACATGTACGGCAATGGAGCTAACGAAGAGTTGCTATCAAAACTGTTGACTTCGCACCGCGATCAGATTTTCATCGCTACCAAGTTTGGTTTTCGCTTTAAAGACGGAATCGCCCGCAGCAGTGCCGCAGCAGGAACCTATTTTGATGGATCGCCTGAGTGGGTAAAAACTGCCGTAGAAGCGAGTCTGAAACGTCTGAAGATTGATACCATCGATTTATACTATGCCCACCGCGTGGACCCGAACGTACCCATTGAGGAAACGGTAGGTGCCATGGCAGATTTGGTGCAAGCGGGTAAGGTACGTTACATTGGTCTTTCGGAGGCTTCAGCGGCATCCATCCGCAAGGCCCATCAGGTACATCCCATCACTGCCCTGCAATCCGAATACTCGCTCCTAAGTAGAGATTTGGAAACGGAAATTTTACCAACCATTCGTGAACTGGGCATTACACTGGTTCCCTACTCGCCACTGGCCCGGGGCCTATTTGATAACATTACCCAAGCCGATCAGCTCGCTCCAGACGATTTTCGTCGTTCCATCCCTCGTTATCAGGCAGAATATCTGGACAATAACCGCAAGTTGGCCGAAGGTTTACAGCAACTCGCTGCCGAGAAAGGGTTGAAAGGCACGCAGCTAGCTCTAGCCTGGGTATTAGCTCAGGGCGAGGATATCATACCTATTCCCGGCACCAAACGGATTAGCTATCTCGAAGAAAACATTGCAGCTTCCGAAGTACAGCTTTCCGCCGAAGATTTACAACGCATCGAAACGCTCCTCAAACAATACCCTAATACGGGTGAGCGATACAGCGAAGGGTCGATGAAACTGGTAAACCATTAATAGTTACCCAATCCTAACCAACAAAAAAGGATAATTGCATCGTCTGCAATTATCCTTTTTTGTTTACTCCATTCGACAAGTGTAAAAATGCTTTATTTTCAATGGTACAGGATTGGAATTCGGCACCAGTAGTTCGCACCCTATCCTACGGTTTCCCAATCACTACTTCATCAATATAAAACCGTGTGGGTGACGTGGGAATATCTGCATTGGGTAACGGCGGATCGTTAGTTTCATTGGGCGTTTGCCGATTGGGTAAATTTCGGTAGGCTCCCGTTCGAAGCGATAGACGTTCAATGGATTTCACTGCCTCCGCTAGCTGAGCTTTTGCAAGCACGATTTTTCCATTGATTTTTACCGAAAAATGGCCCTTCAACGTCGCCAGGGTTTGTACTTCCAGGTCATACCACTGCCCTTTCTGGTATTCCTGTAGCACTTTCTCGGTACTGCCGTCGGTGGCGATGATCTGATTTTTTTCGTTAAACCGAATGCGAACGGGACGATTGCCGTACTGATCCGTCAGATCAATTTCCAACACCCCGGTATTACTGGGGTCTGCGTATACTTTTAGTTTCGTCGTTAGATGCGTGCCTTCTTCGAATACCCGAATGGCCCGGGCATAATCGTACAAGTCCTTGTCTTCCAGTAACAGACTTTTACCCGATTTTCCGGGCGTCTTCGCTACTGATACCGGAGCCCACTTCGGAGCATAGATGTTCCAGTTTGGCACCGCCCCATCCAGTTCCAACTGGTCAAAGTGATCTTTAATGGTCCCTTTCACTGCGTAAGTAACGGGCGTTGGAATCCGGCTGATCCAGATATCTTCTTTATTCATGCTGTAGCTCAGCCACATATCATTTCCCGGCGGGTTACCATTGCCTTCCTCAATGCCCCGCATGTAGCAGGGCCCAAAATCTTTCCAGCGACCCGTAAACCGACGGACGGGTAACTCCCCCTGCACCAGTAACATATCATCGAAAATGATTCCATCGTCACCCGTAATCACCACCAGTGGGAAACGATACTGCGTCTGTTCAATGGGGTTATAACTGATGGCATAACGACCATCGTCCGTTTTCTGTCCCCATTGTTTCCCCCCTGACATAAGCAGAGTCGGTACTTTTACGGGTTTGGAGAAGGTTTTTCCTTCATCGGAAGAAAGAGCCGTTAATGATTTTTTCCAGAGAGCCACTACTTTCCCGTCTTTGCGGTGGTAATAGGACAAAGCTTGTCCGGCTTCCTTTCCTCCATAAAAACCATCCAGTCCATGATCCTCGTCATACCACTGAAAAGTCATTAACTGATCTTTCAGCAGATCGTCGCATGCTTTGACAAAACCCGCATCCGTCGATTTTTTATAGAAGGGATAACTTGTGTTTGACTCATTCCAGTCAGCGTGGCTCGTGTAACGGATGAAGTAAATCGGGCCGAAAGAACCGTCTTTATAGACTTCCCGTACCACCCGGCCAATGCCGCCTTTTCCGAAGGGATCTTCCGTGTGACCGTAAAAAGCCAACACTAATAAACGTCCATCGGGGGCAACGTAAAAGCCCATCCGCTGATGCATCATGTAGCCTTTGTAACCCTTAGGAATTTCTACACCTTTCGGAGCCTGATAGGGCGGAAAAACTACCTGTGGCTTATTCCAGTGGCGACCATCGCTGGAGGTCATCAGAAGCGTTTGTCCCGGAGCCACATGCTCGTCTACGGGGTTACTGAGGTATTGCTGAAAAAAGGTATTGTTCCAGTAACAGAGGTTTGAAGCATGGTTATACGTCCAGCCGTAACCATCGGATTCTTCGGGATGGGTGCGGTTAGCCCGCATGGTTTGTCGATTTTCGGTGCCGATGGCATACCGAAGTCGGCCTTCGTGCAGACTGGGATCTACGGTTACTCCACCCACATAACGAACCGGCTCCTGCGGACTCCCCGTCTGAGCCTGTCCCAACTGAGTCAGGCCCAGGGCCGCTCCCAGCATCATAACTGAACGTTTCATAATCAGGAAAGAACCCTAAAACGGCTTTATACTCGATTCAGGGCATTTTTTAATCACAAAAAAAGCCCTGACTAAATTCAGGGCTTTCTACACAATCGTCTTGCTTATATCTTTCGCCAACCGACTTTCTTGAGGTAATTTGCATACTTGCGAAAGGTCGGTTCAGTCACTTCACTTAGTCCTAAAGAACCTCTGAGCATACCGGATCGATGATTGCCTTCCACAAAATACTCGCAACCGGGCTCTACATCCAGGGTTACCTGTTCACGTAATCTTGGCACAATGGTTAAGCCGCTCAGGGCTGTCTCGATATGCACCGTACCCGGTTCCAGTTTTAGGGCCATACTGCCCCAGTTGTCCAGTTTACCGATGTACTTACCATTAATCCAAATCTTAAAACGACGGAAAAAAGCTTTTTTCTCCCCTACTCGATACAGATAGATGGTCGCTTCCTGGGCGGGCAGATCCTCTTCAGGTTTGCCCCAAACTAAGCCCGAAAGCCAGGAAAGTGGATGAAGCGTCTCGTCCATACTCGTTATGATTAATTCTATTCGTCATTTAAAGGTACAAAGTGGGAATGGGAATAAAAAAATATTCCTCTCTATAATACCAACGAACCTTTCTGAAGAATGTTTGCCTAACGTTGAATCCGAACGCTGCTCATGCGTCTGATGAGCGAATCAGCCGCAAAATAGTTAGCTTCAGGTTCGAGATCAGGCAGAGCCTTAGGAGTGGTAGCTCCGCCCAGGCGTAAAATACGGATGGTCACCTCGCCAACACCTTTTCCCAGAAACCCAAGCAATCTGGCCCCTGTTTCCGATAGGTCAATCAAACGATGATGCCTGTAAGGCCCTCGATCATTGATCCGAACAATAATCGATTTTTTGTTATCGGGATTAATGACTTCAATGAGCGAATTAAACGGTAAGGTTTTGTGGGCGGCGGTTAGGAAAGACTGGTTAAAGAGCTCGCCCGCGGCGGTTTTCTTACCTTCAAACTTTGAGTGATAAATTGACGCCAGGCCCGTTATCTCCGCCACACCCTGAGCTTTTGCTTTGCAAAAAGTCATACAACTCAACAGAGCCGAAATCTTCAATACTGGTAGTTTCATGCCAAATATGGGGGTTTCGGTAAGCAGCACAAAAATGGCTCGGATTGACTGAACTGCCAAATTATTATTCCGAGCATTCTTTATTACGCATGGTAATTGCCTTAAATTCAGCTATATACTATAACTGATTCTGGACCTATTTAGTATAATTAACTTTAAAATATTCAATTTTCTTTGTAATCATTCATTCTCGCATTCAAAACCTCCTTTTTGCCATTCATATAATTATTACCATAAATTATTTACCTGTGATTATAATTAAATTCCGTAAAAATCATATTTAGCAAAATATTGTCCCGTTTTACATAAAAAATAAACTTCATAATTTGGTTTTTATAAAAAATACATATAACGTTGTACCTATAAATAGTTCAAGAATTAGAACTCTCTTCTGAAGTAAGTTTGCCTGGCCGCACTATGGAGAGCTTGCTTTAGTCAGGAAGGAAAGAAATCAGTTGATGACGGATTTATTTACTTCGTGAATCAACTAACGTATAACCTATGCGTTAGTGTGGTTACCTGACTAGTATAGAAATTGACTTATACTTTACTAATGAAGTAACGTAACACGCCGCTTGTTACGCTCTGACACTGAGTGACATGTTTTCCGGAAACATGATCACGCAGTTTACGTTACGGTTCCACAGGTCAATCGGAAAGATTGCGGCCCTTTCCCTGACCTGTGGCCGTACGTATGAAATTTGTTTCCGCAATCGTTTTTTTCCACTATAACTAACGCACTACTCGGAACATCTACTCATGCAATACCTCTTTTATCCCAAGTTTTAGGTTCTGACGCTACATCCTTTCCAGCGGCAGTGGGCCTTGATTTACCTGCCTTTTCTGTACACCCGTGTATTCTTTTTGTTCAACTACAAATGGTTGAATCTCCCATTTATCACGCTTGACCAAAATTATTTATGAAGAAAAATCTACTATGGCTTCTGGCCTTGTTGATGGGCTGGTCTTTTACGGTTTCGGCTCAGAGTCAGATTCTTAGCGGAAAAGTATATTCGGATGATGACAAGCTGGGGCTACCCGGTACGTCCGTATCCATCAAGGGTACTACGATAGGCACTACCACTGACAGCGATGGACAATTTAAACTGACGATTCCCGCCGGTGGAGCCACTCTGATCGTTTCTTTCATTGGTTACATCAAACAGGAAGTAACCATCACCACCCAAACCTCACTTGAGGTGTATCTGAAACCAGAAGCGGGGCAGTTAACGGAAGTAGTAGTAACGGCATTAGGGATTCAACGGGAGAAAAAAGCTCTGGGCTACGCCCAGCAGAGCCTCAGCGGAAAAGCCGTAGCCGAGGTTCGTCCTGCAAACGTGGCCAATGCCCTTTCGGGAAAAGTGGCGGGGTTACGCATACAATCTGGCACCGGGCCGGGCTCGGGTTCAACGATTCAGATTCGGGGAGCTTCTTCAATTACCAATAACAACCAGCCACTGATCGTTGTGGACGGCGTTCCGATTGAACAAAGTTTCAGCAAACGCCTGGGCGGTGGCATTGCGGATATTAACCCGGAGAACATCAAGGATATTTCGGTTTTGAAAGGCCCTTCGGCCTCTGCCTTATACGGCTCACGAGCAGCGAATGGCGTTATTCTGGTCACAACGAAAGATGGCTCAGGGCAACAGGGTATTGGTATAGAAGTAAACACGAACTACACCGTCGAACGTCCCTGGATTTCTCCAAACTTCCAGAATACCTACGGCGGCGGCAACGGCTACCGTACCTGGTACCACGACGGCTGGAGCGGTGCCATTACCGATCCGAATGAGATTGCCCAGTACCGGGCTGCCTATGGCCCTTATGCTCCATTGACCGGAACGGAAGGCACCGATGAAAGCTGGGGTGCTCCGATGGACGGTCGACTGGTTCGCCAGTGGTGGACGGGCACGGACGTAGCTCCTTTGGTCCCCATGCCTCATAACTATCAGGACTTCTGGCAAACCGGAAGTACCTGGTCAAATAATATTGCGATTTCGGGCGGTAATGACAAAGGCAGCTTCCGGCTGGGCTTAGGGCGGCTGGATCAGAAGGGCATAATGTATTACAATGATTATCACCGGAATAATTACAAACTCAATACCAATTATAACTTCACCCCAAAACTTAACGTATCACTTTCTGCGGAATACATTCAAAGCGGCTCTGGCAACCGGGGTTACTCGGGTGGCCAGGAATTTATTTGGTCACACCGCCAGACCGACTGGAATAAGATTCGCAACTGGCGGGATTATACCAGCGTCCATATCCAAAAAGCGGGCGACGGTAACCCACCCAACTGGCAGCATACCTTCTTCACGAACCCTTATTACATTCAGGAAATGTTACCCAGCAGCGACACCAAAGATCGGTTAGTGGGCAATATGGCGATGACTTACAAAATTCTTCCCGACCTGAGTGTGATGCTTCGTTCCGGTACGGATTTGTGGACACAAACCGCTATTAACGTCGGTAATTTCGAACGCGTTCGAAACGGTACACGTGTATACGGAGCCTACTCGGAGGAAGTTATTCGCCGCCAAGAGAATAATACCGATGTCATTTTTACCTACAAAAAAGACATTACCGAAGCTTTTTCGCTGAACGCTACGGCGGGAGCTCTTTTACGGACGAATTATTACAAACGAAATTATACAAACGTGGGTCAGTTGGTCGTGGACAGGGTGTATAACCTGGCCAATTCCATCGCCACTCAAAACACGGCTGCCAGCCGTATTGAGCGAAAAGAAAGTCAGTCGGTATTTGGAGCCGTGAACCTCGGCTGGCAAAACATGCTCTTCCTGGATCTTACCGCCCGGAATGACTGGTCTTCTACACTGCCCGCCAGTAATCGCAGTTACTTCTATCCTTCGGCGGCTTTAAGTGCGGTAGTTTCCGACATGGTGCCTTCGCTGAAGAATGGCGTGCTTTCGTTCCTGAAAGTTCGGGGTAGTCTGGCTCAGGTAGGTAACGACACCGATCCCTATCGCCTGATGCCAAGTTTCACACCAGCTACGTCCTGGAACGGCTCCTTACCCGAGTTTTTTGAACCCACCCGTAAGCCCAATAACCTTCTGAAACCTGAAATCACAACGGGTCAGGAAGCCGGTCTGGAAGCCCGTTTCTTCCGGGGACGTCTGGGTCTGGATGTAACGTACTACTCTCAAACTACAAAAGATCAGATCATTCCCGTTCAGTTATCAAAAGCAACGGGTTACAACGAGGCCATTCAGAACATTGGTAAAATGCGAAACCGGGGTATAGAAATCAGTATTACCGGAACGCCGCTGAAACTCAAGAACGGCTTTTCCTGGGACGTGAGTCTGAACTTTGCCCGTAACCGTAACATGGTGATTGAGTTATTGCCAGGCGTCCTTAATAACCTGGTTATCAACGAAAGAAGAGGTTTAACGCTGGAAGCACGGGCCGGGCAGTCTTATGGCACCCTATATGGCTATGGGTTTGAACGTGTACAAAGCTCTGACCCTTCAGCAGCTTATTATGATCCCAGCGGTCAGTATACCGGGCAGTTGGTGCTGAATAATGGCTTACCTGTCCGCTCAACAACGCAGAAAATCCTTGGTAATGTTCAGCCTAAATGGACGGGCGGTTTCTCAAATACGTTCTCCTTCAAAGGATTTATTCTCTCCGCACTGATTGATGCTAAAATCGGCGGCGATATGTACGATGAAGGAACGGCCAACGCCCGCTGGACGGGTCAGTATGCGGAAACTGCGATAGGTCGGGAAGAAGGCGTGATTGGTCAGGGCGTTAGTGCCATTCGCGGAGCAGACGGCGGCTACACCTTTACCCCCAACTCAACCATCGTGGCAGCCAATCAGTATTATGGCTATAACAACCCCCGTAACTATCACGAAGCCGCCATTTTTGACGCTTCCTATGTCAAGCTTCGGGAGGTTTCTTTCGGGTATCAGATTCCTTCGGCAATTATCAAACGGCTTCGCTTGCAGTCCGCCCGCCTCTCCGTGGTGGGTCGCAATGTGGCGATGTTATTCCGAAATCACCCCCACGCTGATCCTGAAATTGATGCCAATGGCGGTAATGCCCAGGGCTTTGGTTATGGTGAACTGCCCTCTTCCAGAAGTATGGGCTTTAACCTCAGTCTTGGATTCTAACGAGCGGATCATCCGTAACTCGCTTGATGATTAATCACCGATAATCACTGAAAAATGAAGCTACTTTCACTGAAAAATATAACCCTAGCAGCCGGAATGGCCCTGATCTCTTCCGCTTGTACGAGTCGATTTGATAACATTAACAAAGACCCCAACAGTCCTACTACTATTTCACCCCAGTATCTATTAACCTACGGTCTGGAGAAATCCATTGATCGCTATTGGGGCACTAGTACCCGTTTTGAACGACTGAATCTGGATGCGGCTGAGTTATGGATTCAACACCTGGGCCGGAATATTTATTCCAATGAAGGCGATAACTACGAAGCTTCGCAGGCCCTGATGCTCAACAACTGGCAGTCGTTCTTCAATGATTCGCAGTTGAATTTTCAGCGAATTTTAACGATCACCGCCGAAAATGGCAGCCAGCCTCATACGAATTACTACGGCGTGGCTTTGGTGATGCGAACCTGGGTTTTCTCTTTATTAACGGATACGTTTGGAGCCATCCCTTATTCCGAAGCTCTCAAAGGCGGCACTGACTCCCCAATTTTAACACCTAAGTACGATTCGCAGGAAGAGATTTACACGCAAATGCTCGCGGATTTGAAAACGGCAAATGAAAAGCTTTCGGTTACGGGCCCGGCTATTTCGGGGGATATTGTTTACAGTGGAAGCATTCTGAAGTGGAAGAAATTTGCCAACTCCCTACGGTTGCGGTTAGCGAATCGTCAGGCGGCTAAGAAACCTGCCGCCTCCCGGGCCATTATGAAGGAAATTCTGGCTGATCCTACGACGTACCCCATTTTTACCAGTAATGACGATAATGCGACTTTAAAAACCACCACATCCCGCCCTTCCAATAACGAATGGAATGAAACCATGATTTGGGGGAGCCGGACCGACTGGAATTTATCGAAAACGCTGGTTGATAAGTTAGTTTCCCTGAATGACCCCCGGCTCGATGTTTACGGTACCCAGCAGGGTAATGTCTGGCAGGGCGTTCCTAATGGCTTACCCGATGCCATCGCAACGACTTACCTTTCTACAGCGGCTAAAATTGGAACCACGTTCACCAAAGCCGATGCTCCAGAAGTAGTGATGACGCTGGCCGAACTTAACTTTATTCTGGCAGAAGCGGCCATCGACGGTGACATTGATGGAGGAACAGCGACAGCAAAAGATTACTTCGAGAAAGGCGTGAACGCCTCCATGGCCCAATACGGCTTAACTACGCCCGCCAGCTATTTCACGACGGTGGGAACAGTTACTCGCGAAAAAATTATGGAGCAAAAATGGATTAGTCTCTTTGCCAATGGCGTAGAAGCCTGGGTAGAATGGCGTCGGACGGGCTTGCCCGTTTTCCCCGCCAAAGATCCTCGTTCAGTTTTTGCGAATGATGGTGTCTTACCCACTCGCCTGACGTACCCTGGCTCGGAGGCTTCTCTCAATGGTGTGAACATGAAAGCAGGTATTGCCCTCAACGGCGGTGCCGATGACTTCAAAACCAAACTCTGGTGGGCTGAAAAGTAAACAACTTTTCAGCAGGTATTAATCTCAGCAATGAAGCTTAAGCGACAGATTTCATGAAAAAATTCTTCACTCCCCTCACCTTCCTGATTGGTTTTGGTTTCATAACGGCTTGTCAAAAAGCGGAAGATCCCTTTGTTCCCCGGGTAGTTTCGCCCGTACTGGTTCAGGTAATGGGAGCCCCTTACCAAATGGATTTTGCCACCGAACCTACGGTAACACTGGACGGTACCAAAGCTACCACGCTAACCGCCCGAATTCTGGAGCTGGACAAGACGAATATTCTGGATCATACTAAAGGCATTGATTCCATTCCGGTAGCCAATTTACCTGTCAAATTAACCCTTCGCAATGGCACCCAGATTGGCGAAGCAACGACGGATAGTAAAGGTATTGTAACCTTTGCAATGACCTGGGCTCAACTGGGCATTTCGACTCCGGCTTCGGGTAATCGGGCGGCTATTAGCTGGAAGGGCGAATACAAAGGGCAGGCCTTTACACGTCTGTCAGCCGTTCAGGTCAAGTAAAATACATCAATCTAACATACACGTCTAAACTTATGCATCCATGAACCGTCGTAACTGGCTTAAATCCGGGGCTTTAGCTATTGCCGGAGCCACCGTACCTGATTTCTGGCGACCCGCCGAAGCAGCGGAAGTCGGCTTGCCTCACCTGGCAGGCATGGCTGTGAAGGCTCGTCTGAATAAAAACGAAAACCCTTACGGTCCTTCTCAAAAAGCTCAGAAAGCTATTGCCGATGCCGTTTCCAGCGGCTGGATGTACCAGCACGAAGCGGCGATGGCCTTCCGTAAAATGATTGCCAAGGAAAACGGCGTTACGGAAGCACACGTCATGCTTGGGGCTGGCTCGGGTGAGTTACTGATGGCTTCGGGGATTTATTACACGATCAAAGGCGGTTCGGGCACCAATATCGTCGGCGGCGACCCAACGTATATGCAATTACTGCGGGCCGCTTCTGATCTGGGGAATACGTTCAAGAAAGTCCCTGTTACCAAAGACTTTACTTACGATTTCAACGGAATGGCGGCGGCTGTGGACAGTAAAACTTCACTGGTTTATCTCTGCAATCCGAATAACCCGACGGGTGTGCTGGAAGATGCTTCTAAAATGTCGGCTTTTTGTGAAGATATGGCTAAGAAAAAACCCCTCTTCATCGACGAAGCTTACATGGACTACGCCGCTGACCCCAAAGCCAGCAGCATGATGGAACTGGTTCGCAAAGGCCATAATGTCCTCATCGCCCGCACTTTCTCAAAAGTTCATGGTTTTGCAGGACTACGCATTGGTTACCTTATTGGGCAGCCCGAAACGTTGAGAGAAATTAATAAATATTGCACGGGCGGCGGCAGCATTTCAGCTACGTCCATGAAGGGAGCCATCGCCAGCTACCTGGATGAGGATTTTATTACTTACTCCAAAGCCAAGTGCAAAGAATCGAAAGAATATCTGTATAAAGTCCTGAAAGACAAAGGGTATGAATACCTGCCTTCGTCTTCCAACTTCGTGCTTTTCCCACTCAAATCGGACGGTAAATCGTTCGTTGAAAAAATGGCTCAGAAAGGGGTTGCCATTCGAAACTGGGAATTCGCTGGCCAACACTGGTGCCGCGTCTCCATGGGTACGCTCGACGAAATGAAGGCGTTTGGAGAAGCGTTCGATACTCTTGCTTAATCAACCTCTGCTCTATATGTCTGAACCGCTCTGTTTTCAGGGCGGTTTTTTTTCATTTACTGTTTTCGGTGGTCTGTTTTCAGTTTTTACTCAGTATGACAATAACCCCAGAGGGGTTGAATACGAGTAACCCCGGATGATAATCCGAGGATTAATATAGGAATTACATCAAAATAAACGGTTTCGATTTTTACCTCAACTTCTATTCAACCCCTCCGGGGTTGTCTTTTCGGGGTTGTTGTATAATACCTCAATTTTTTATTGCGAACCATTAATTAATTCACCTATCCGCTTAGTTTTCAAAACTTTATTACATATTGCAAAAGTTAATTTCTCAAATCAAGCGGTTCATTTTTCACTAATAAACCGTGTCTCAACCTAAATCTCCTAACCTTCTATGAGTACTGTACCACCTTTCCCAACCGATTCCTCTTTCAACACACCACCCAAGCCCTATAACTGGCTGGTTCCGGCAATTTTGGTTACTCTTTTCTGCTGCAATTACCTAGGCGTTGTAGGGGTAGTTTATGCAGCCCGGGTTGAAACCAAGTATAATCTGGGTGATTATGCAGGTGCAGACAGTGATGCCCGTCAGGCAAAACTCTGGACACTCGTTCCGCTGGCCGTTGGCGTGGTATTATGGCTAGGTTTCGTGATTTTCTACGGAGCACTTATATCAAGTACCCTCAAGAGTGGTGGCGTTCCCAGCACTTACTAATCCATGGTTTCTACTTTACGACTTTTTATTTACTGGATAATGGCGGCTATTCTGGTAGCCGTCATTTTTCTCTATTATGAATTTAACCCGGTAGAGCACGCATTCTTTCCGCCCTGCCTCTTCTATAAATATACAGGTCTTCACTGTCCCGGATGCGGAGCTCAGCGAGCGTTGCATCAATTACTACACGGTAACTTTCGGGAGGCATTCCGATTTAATGCTTTGCTGCTACTGATGATCCCTTACCTCAGCCTTGGATTCGTACTAAGTATCCGAACGCACCTCCTCGGTTTAGGATTTGAAACCTTACCCCAAGCGTACCGAAACCCCAAGGTCATTGCAGGTTTACTGACGCTGGTTTGTCTTTTCTGGATTCTTCGCAATATTCCTATGGCTCCCTTCAACTGGCTGGCTCCTCAGTAAATGAAATGCCTTAGCTTCTCTGGCAAAAGTTCATTACCAGTTGCCATTCTATATTCCTTCTATTCGCACATTGCCAAACTTTTCTTTCAGATTCCAATTCATACACCTAATTTTATACGGATAATTATTCATCCGACTGATTAGTTATTTTACTATTCCCTTGATCTCCTGATCTCTCTTTCCAATGAAAAATCTACTATTACCTCTCCTGGCCTTTGGTGTTACGGGGCTGGTTCAGGCTCAGACCTTAACGGGATTTACCCCCGCCCGCGAAGCCACCGAACTTAAAATGGAAGCGGAGTTCAAAAAGCTACAGTCTTCAGCTGCCTATCGCAAACACCTGGAAATGCTGACTAGCACTCCGCACGTGGCCGGAACACCCGAGAACGAAAAAGTTCGGGATTACATCGCCGAAACCATGCGGAAAGCAGGCTGGCAGGTAGACATTTATCCGCATGATATTTACTTACCAAAAGGTCCGGGAGACGTAGCAGTAGAAGTAGTGACTCCGATTCGTCAGCCACTGAATATCAGAGAATATCTTTTCCCCGAAGATAAATACGCCGCCGATCCGCGACTAATGCCCGGCTGGAATGCCTACTCCGGTTCGGGTGATGTTACTGCGGAAGTAGTATACGCCAATTATGGTCGGAAAGAAGATTTTGAAAAGCTCAAAGACCTGGGCATTTCCGTCAAAGGCAAGATTGTTCTGGCTCGTTACGGCGGAAATTTCCGGGGCTATAAAGCTCAGTTTGCCCAACTCCACGGTGCAGCCGGAGTCATCATTTACACGGACCCCGCCGATAATGGCTACATGAAAGGATTAACCTTCCCCGAAGGCCCTCAGCCCAGTGAAAGCGTGATTCAACGGGGTTCGTTACTAACGGTGAACTACACCGGCGATCCCCTCACTCCCTTCGAACCAGCCTTACCGATAGATGGGAAAGTAAAGGTTAAACGCCTGGACCCTAAAGATGTTGATCTGCATAAAATACCCGTCACTCCCATTCCTTATGCTTCAGCTCTGGAAATCATGAAGCAAATGAAGGGAGTCAAAGCCGTTCCCGGCGGCTGGCAGGGCGGCTTACCTTTTACGTATCGCCTGGAAGGGGGAGCGGATTTGAAAGTGCGTTTGAAAGTAAAACAAGATATTGCCATTACCCGAATTTACGAAGTGGTAGGAACGCTCACGGGCACCGATTATCCCGACGAATGGATCATTGCGGGTTGCCATTACGATGCCTGGGCTTACGGTTCTACGGATCCCAATAGCGGAACAGCGATGCTTTTGGGCCTGACAGAATCTTTAGGAAAGCTGGCGAAAAACGGACAAAAACCCCGCCGCACCATCAAGGTGGCTCACTGGGATGCTGAAGAATTTGGAGTCATTGGTTCGGCGGAATGGGCGGAACAATTCCGAGATGAACTGACGCAGAAAGCCGTCGCTTACATGAACTTCGATGCAGCAGTATCGGGTAAGGTTTTCGGAGCAAGTGCTTCGCCTTCTCTTAAAAAGCTGGTAATTGAAGCTGCCAAATCCGTCGATTACCCAGACTCTAATAAAACAGTATATCAGCACTGGATGGCTCAGGGCACGCCCAAAGGCGGCAGCACGGTAGGCATTGCCTCTTCTGCTCCGGCATTGGCAGCCAACGAACCCATCATTGGTAATCTAGGGGGTGGCTCCGACCACATTGGCCCTTACATGCACGTAGGGGTGCCTTCGCTGAGTGCGGGCGTGGGCGGTCCAACGCTTTACCACTCTTCTTATGATGATTTATTCTTCTATCATAAGTTCGTGGACTCGACTTACAAAATGGGCCCAATGGTGGAGCAGGTTGTAGGGACCATGGCCTTACGACTGGCCAATTCAGATGTATTACCCTATGACCTCGTTCGATATGCCAGTGATTTAACCACGCACCTGAAAGCTGCTGAAAAAGCCATCAAAGCTTATTCGCCAACTTATACGATTGATCCTATTCTTTCTGCCGTGACTGAATTGAAAAAAAATGCTGAAGCGGCGGAGGCAGCTCGGCAACATTACCTGGCAGCCGGACGTAAGGATAAAGTTGCTGAACTTAACAAGGTCATGCAGCAATTAGAACAATCCTTCATTGATAAAAAAGGCATGGCTTTTGGTCCTTGGTACCGCTCCTTATACGCTTCTTCGGATCCGTACAGCGGCTATGCTTCCTGGATGTTACCCGCTCTGCTTTACGAAGCTTCCCTTAAATCAACGGCTAATTTGCCTGAGCTAGAAGCCCGTCACATCAAAGCCATTCAAAGTTTAAGTACGAAGTTGGCTACCCTTACCAATACGATGGAAGGTACGGGCGGATCATCCGTAGGAGGTAAACCCTAACCTATTCCAGCTACTCACAAAAAAGAGACAAGCAAGACTCTGCCTTTTTTTGTGAGTAGTAGTATTAATAACCAGCCATACCATACGTGTACAAACATTAAATGTATATAAATATCATATTATTATAAAGTATTTGTTACAGATCATAGAGCAATACAAACCTTTTAGAGTAATAAACTTACCATTTATCTAAGCATAATCACTCAATTATTATCCCCTTATACATTTGTAAAACTATTCACAACAGAAGTCCCGAATACGGTCTATTGGTCACCTTCAACCTTAATACGTAGTAACTAGTGCCAACTCATCATTGCATGCATATGAATCCTGCGTTTTTCAAATCTATTTTCCATACATTCTGCCTATTCTGAAAATAGATTTGAAACTCGGCTCCGTCTACCAACTCACGTTAACGATTAACCGGCGGAAATCTAATTAATAGAAACTATTCAACCTTCAATTTTATTAAGACTAAAGGAGCTTTTACTCATCCAACCCAGGGTAAAAGCTCCTTTTTATTCATTTTTGCCAGGGAGTAATACGCCAGTCTCCGTAAACAGGGTCTTTGACAGGTAACTCAAGTGCAGCTATGTTTTGATCTGCTTGAGGTCGTTCGCCTTTTTCTCCCTTCAGTAAATCCCAGTCTTTCCCTTGCGGATACGCTCCTACCACTCCGAAATCGGTACTGGCTTCTATCTTTTTATGGCCTGTTCCCGCCGGAAGAATCAGTACATCTCCCGCTTGTACGCTTAATACCTGGCCTTTTTCGCCCCCCAATTGCAGTTGAGCCTGGCCTGAATAAATACCCAGAACTTCGTGCGAAGTGCTATGGTAATGATGAAAGGGATACACGCCATTCCTCCACGAGTTGGTCCAATCATGACTGGCAAAACGATCTTCGAGCCATTGAGCGGCTCTATTCCCGGTTTCTTCGGTTACTTTTCGATAAATAACTACGGGGAGTTTGTTATTAGGAATCACGCCGTCGTCTTTGAAATACAGCAATTCTGGTTCCATAAGCATCTTTTTAAAAAGCAGATTTAACGACTCCGCCATCTACCCGCAAAGCCGCCCCATTAGTTGCCGATGACAAAGGACTCGACACATACGTAACTAGATTGGCCACTTCTTCGGTCGTTGCGAAGCGTTGTAACAATGACGTAGGACGGTCTTTTTTAAAAAATTCCTGCTGAGCTTCCTCAACGGTAATGTTCTCTTTCTCCGCGGTTTGTTTGACCCCCTTTTCATTGCCTTCCGACCAGGTCGGTCCGGGCAAAACGGCATTAACGGTCACCTCCGTTCCCTTGGTTAACTCCGCCAAACCTCGGCTAATCGCCAGCATAGCTGTTTTTGTCATCCCGTACTGAATCATGTCTTCCGGTATTTGAATGGCCGATTCGCTGGAAAGAAATATAATGCGGCCCCAATTCTGAGCCAGCATTTTAGGGAAATAATATCGGGACAGTCGAACACCACTCAGCACATTGACTTCGTAATAGTTCATCCATTCTTCATCGGTAATTTCTGCGAACGGTTTTTGTCCGAATATGCCGACATTATTAATCAGGATATCTACTTCCGGGACTTCTTCCAGCAGAGCATTCACCTCCTTTACTTTGGAAAAATCAGCGGTAACACCTTTCAGTTTCGCGTCTGGAATAGTGGCTTTGATCGTTGAGATCGCTTCTTCGACCCGCTCCTGCGTTCGGCCATTTACGTACACGGTTGCTCCTTCCCGAGCTAATCCCTGAGCAATTGCCAGCCCAATGCCCGCCGTTGAGCCCGTCACCAAAGCTACTTTTTCAGTCAACTTTAAATCCATTGTATTACATTTTAAATGGTAGAAAAAGATAAGGTACTGGTATGGCTTCCTCTTATGCTTTCACTCTTTCAGCGAAAGAAACGTACCAGTCCATCGGATTGAGTACGTAGCGAATTTTAGGGTTCCCATCGCCAAAAGTTTCCTTTCAATCCCTAAGCCGTAGGCGACCTCAACGCCTTCGCGTGAATCGGCGTATGGGCTGTTAAATCATTCCAACGAAAACCGTGAAAAGAAGAACTGCTCCCCTATTATTAGCTCTGTGCCTTGGAATGGGCCTTTTTGCCTGTAAAAAAAATACCGAAGATGCCACTCCCGACACTAACTCAAAGGAGCATGTAGCCGGTAATCAGTGGATTTATGAACAAATGGCGAGTTACTATTTCTGGGCCGACAAGCTCCCCAGCGAAGCTAATACTGACCAGACGCTGGAGCCAGAATCGTATTTCACCTCTTTACTAAACACTTACAATGCCACCTCCAATCCCGATGGAGATCGCTTCTCTTATTTCTCCTCGGACGCAGCAACGCTGGAAGCGGCTTTGAATGGCGAAAGCCTCACCACGGGCATGCAATTTCGATTGTTCTATCGCGATAATGCTCGGGTAAATATCGTTGGACAGGTATTATATGTGCTGAAAGGTTCTCCGGCAGCGGCGGCGGGCTTCAAACGCGGCGACGTTTTCACGAAAGTTAACGGCACCACCCTTACCACTACCAACTATGAGTCGTTACTGTACGGGTCAACCACTTCTTACTCGTTTACCCTGGGAACCGTCAGTACCAGTAACACCATCGAGGATACCAGCACGATACTGGCCGTAACCGCCACGACTTTTCAGGAAGATCCGGTGTTTTTGGATTCCACCTATACGGTTAATGGAAAGAAGGTGGGGTATCTGGTCTATAACCAGTTTGTTTCCAGCCCGAATAACTCTTCCAGCAATGCCTACGACAATCACCTGCGTCAGATTTTTGGAGATTTTAAATCGGCGGGCGTTCAGGAATTAATTCTGGACTTGCGGTATAACCCCGGCGGTTCAGGTGCGACGGCTACTACTTTGGCGAGTCTGATTGTGAAGTACAGCGGAGCTTCGCAGATTTTCTATAAAGAAGAGTATAACAGCCAGATGAATCAGTACCTCCAGCAACAATATGGCAGCGACGCTTTCAACGCCTATTTTACGAATGAACCCAACAATGTTGGTAATCAGATTAGTAAGGTTACGATTTTAACTTCGGAGTGGACGGCCTCTGCCAGTGAGCTGGTTATCAATGGGCTCAAGCCCTACATGACGGTTAATCTGATTGGAGAAACCACTTATGGGAAAAACGTAGGCTCTACCACTTTAACCGACGATACAGGTAAATATTCATTCGCCTTACAGCCCATTATCGTGAAGGTATATAATAGTCTCGGGGCATCCGATTATACGGCTGGTTTTACGCCTAATACCTCCCTTTCAGAGCCTTTTAATCTGTATGCCTTAGGAAATACGCAGGAAACTTTACTGAATGCAGCCTTGTACGGTACCACTACAGGAGGCCGGCAGGCGGCAGGAGTGGCTAGTCTTTCTTCGTCGATTACGAAGAAAGCGACTTTTGGAAAGCTACTCATCCGCGACAAAGACACTGCGGTAAAGAGTTTTATGAAGAAACAAACTTCTGTTTTATAACCCATACCACACGTATTTAGTAAAACAAAAGCGATGGACTCTTCGGAATCCATCGCTTTTGTTTTACTCAGCTTTTATTAATTCAACACGACAACTTCAGGAGTGGCCGTATCAGCTGGTTTTTCTTTCTCATCAGGGAAAACGAACTTGATCGGACGATCCACTTTTTCTTCCAGTAAGGCCGCCTCCAGTACTTCTTCTACGCGGTCTACATAATGGAAAACCAGATCCTGAACGTACGAAGGGTTAATCTCTTCGATGTCTTTGCGGTTTTTCTTGCAAAGAATAATCTCCTTAATACCTGCTCGCTTCGCCGCCAGAATTTTCTCCTTGATACCGCCTACGGGCAATACTTTACCCCGAAGTGTAACCTCTCCCGTCATGGCCAGGTTAGATTTGACTTTCCGTTGCGTAAAGACTGAAACCATCGACGTAATCATCGTAACCCCGGCAGAAGGTCCATCTTTCGGCACCGCCCCGGCAGGTACGTGTACGTGCAGGTTGTAGTGTTCGAATAAACGGTGGTCAATATTCAACTCGTCGGCGTGGGCCTTGATGTAACTCAGAGCAGTAATAGCAGACTCTTTCATTACATCACCCAATTGTCCTGACAGGGTAAGCGTACCACGACCCCGGTTCAGGCTAGATTCCACGAAGAGGATTTCACCTCCTACGCTAGTCCAGGCCAGACCCGTTACCACTCCGGCGGTATCGTTATTATCGTATTCGTCTTTATCGAAAAATTCGGCTCCCAATAACTTTACCACGTCTTCCGTACGCAGTGTCTTGGGATACTCCTCTTCCAGAGCAATGGCTTTGGTAATCTTCCGAACGATGGAACCAATCTTCTGTTCCAGCGAACGAACGCCCGATTCACGCGTGTAGCCTTCGATTACTTTCTGAATGGCCGCATCCGTGAAATTCAGCATTTTTCCTTCCAGACCGTGCTCCTGTTTCTGTTTAGGAACCAGGTATTTTTTAGCAATCTGTACTTTCTCTTCCATCGTATAGCCCGTCAACTCAATGATCTCCATCCGATCCCGAAGGGCGGGCTGAATGGGTTCCAGCGAGTTAGCAGTAGCAATGAAAAGTACTTTCGATAGATCGTACTCTACTTCTAGGTAATTATCCTGAAAGCTACCGTTCTGTTCAGGATCAAGTACTTCCAGCAATGCCGAAGAAGGATCACCCCGGAAATCGCTCGATACCTTATCTATCTCATCCAGAATAAATACGGGATTGGAAGATTTTGATTTACGAATGTTCTGAATCACCTTACCGGGCATCGCACCAATGTAGGTTTTCCGGTGACCCCGAATTTCCGATTCGTCATGCACGCCACCCAGAGCCATTCGAACGTACTTGCGTCCCAGAGCTTTCGCAATGGAACGGCCCAGGGATGTTTTACCTACCCCCGGAGGACCGTAGAGACACAAAATCGGGGCTTTCATATTCCCCTTCATTTTCAGTACAGCCAGGTATTCAATAATCCGTTCCTTAATTTTCTCCAGCCCGAAGTGATCCTGATCGAGGATTTTCTGGGCTTTTTTCAGATCAAAGAAATCTTTGGTATAATCATTCCAGGGTAAATCAACCATCAATTCCAGATAGTTCATCCCAATCGGATACTCCGGCGACATGGGGTTCGTCCGGCGTAGCTTACTGATTTCTTTCTGGAATTGGTCATTTACCTCTTTACTCCATTTTTTCTGAGCCGCTTTGGCCTGAAGAGCATCAATTTCCTGCTCGGGCGAATCAATCCCCAACTCTTCCTGAAGCACCTTGATTTGCTGACGGATGTAATAATCCCGCTGTTGCTGATCAATTTCGCTGCTGGCTTTGGTCTGAATTTCCCGCTTCATTTCCAGTAACTGAATATCCTTCAGCATTACGGCCAGCAATTTTGTGGCCTGCTCTACGGAATCAAACGTTTCCAGCAGCCCCTGTTTTTCAGGCTGATCGGCGTTGGTATTGGCAGAAAGGAAATGAATGAGGAAGTTATTCGACTCAATGTTGTCCAGAGCGATCTGAGCTTCTCTTGGAATTTCAGGATTCAGATTTAACGACTTATGAGCGGCATCCCGCAACGACTGAATGAGAGCTTTGGCTTCTCGATTCGGTTTTGCTGGAAAATTGTCGTCGATGTAATTTACCTGAGCCAGAAAATGAGGCTCTTCTTTCAGGAATTCCTGAATCTGGAAGCGTTTTTTCCCCTGCACAATGATCGTAACGTTCCCATCGGGCAACACAATCATTTTCAGAATCTGGGCGAGCGTTCCTACGCGGTAAAGATCTTCCGGTGTAGGTTCTTCCTTTTGCGGGTTAGCCATAGCAACCACGCCCACTACCTTATTTTTAGCTTTGTATTGCTTCTTTACCAGACGGATAGACTTCTGACGCCCGACCGTTACCGGAATCACCATCCCTGGAAACAGCACAATATTGCGAATGGGCAATATGGGTAACTGTTCGGCATAATCCGCAGGATCATCATTTTCATCAAAATCGCCAGCTGACAGAGGAATCATCTCCATGCTGTCAAATTCAGACATTTCGACTAGTTGTAGGTTGGTGAGTGAACTGGGCTTCTTTTTATTCATATAGCAAAGACCTGTCATGTTGGCAGGCAAATATTCAATAGTGAAACGAAACTACTACAAAAGTTTCTGATAGGTAATAGGTGAAAGGACTATGCCAACACTTAATTATTATTTGGTTCATCTAAACTACACTTTAAACCTATACTTCATTCTGACAAGAGAAAAATTTTATCTTACTTTTTTTGAAAACAATGCACAGGTAAGCTTTTCGGTCGCCGTATCTTTACTCGATGCCTTTAATTACTCATTCTTCCTATAAAGCCCCCAAGGGATTCAGAAATCCACATTTGTCGACGATTTATCCCAGCACGTTCAGACGGGTGCAGGGGGTAACGTATGTACGTGAACGTTTAGAATTAACGGATGGTGATTTTCTTGATTTAGACTGGAGTTATGCTACCGGAGATCACCTAGATAACACACTGATTTCCAGCACCAAAAGGCCATTAGCAATTATTTCACACGGTTACCTCGGAAATACTACCCGTCACTATGTGCTGGGCGGTGTTAAGTCCTTTAATCTGGCAGGTTATGACACTTTGGCCTGGAATCATCGGGGCTTGGGTGGCACCTGCAACCGACTGGAAAAGATAACTACTCACGGCAGCACGGATGAATTAAAAGAAATCATAAGCTATGCTTTAACGCGAGGTTACACCTTCCTGATTCTGGTAGGCTATAGTAAAGGGGGTAATCAGATCCTGAAATACGCTGGCGAACTGGGGGCTGCTCTCCCCAAGGCTATTGAGGCAATGGTGGCCATTTCTACCCCAACCGATATGGCGGGTAGCATGGCGGTGTGTCGGGGGACGTTTTATGAATGGTATTTTATGCGGAAGCTTCGGAAATTCATGGCTACCCGTCAGCATTTAATACCCCCAACGCAATACGCCGAATTTGCCCGGTACCGTACGCTCGACGACTTCACGAACGAATACGTTTCCCCTTTGTTAGGCTGGAAAAATTACGCGGAAGCCACCTCTGCCCTGCCTTTTGTCGAACACATTCAGGTTCCAACGTTGTTATTAAATGCTCAGAATGACCCCATTCTTTCGCCGAGTTGTTCGCCGGAAGCCTTAGCCCGAAAATCGGATTACCTCTGGCTGGAAACGCCTCAGATGGGCGGTCACTGTGGCTTTTATGAAAAAACGACCGACGGCCTGTGTTGGGCAGATCGTCGGTCGGTTGAGTTCGTTTCGCAACTCATTTATTCCAGGTAATCCAGCTCTTTGCCAAACGTCTCTTCAACGCTCCAGTTGGAAAGGAAGGCCAGTCCCAGGCAAACCAGACCAACCGTCAAAGCCGAACCAATCAGGCCCAACGAAGGAATAAAGCTCTTGAATAACAAACTAATAGGAATAACGGCTCCGCGAACGAAGTTGGGGATAGTAGTGGTTACCGTTGCCCGAAGGTTAGTGCCAAATTGCTCCGAAGACATCGTCACGAACATGGCCCAGTACCCGGCAAAAAAGCCCAACACGAAGCAGAGCCAGTAAAACTCCTGCGAGGAAAGTCCTTGCGAATACATATAATACACCACCAACACCGTCAGCGAAGACAGGTAAAGGTAAATGGCTTTTTTACGGCTCCGAATCTGCTGACTGATTAACCCTACAACCAGATCACCGATGGAAAGTCCGGCGTAGAGATACGCAATGGTCAGGTTGGGACGAATGTGCTGAATGCCTAACGCTTTTACCAATTCTGGTGCAGAAAGGACTAATACTGAAATAACATACCAGATTGGAATACCGATGAAGATACAGGCCAGGTACTTTTTAAAGCGTTTCTGATCGGTAAACAAACTCAGAAAATCGCCTTTCTTGACGTTACTATGCTCCGCTTTTTCGAATAAACCGGATTCGTAGGTTCCAATTCGCAGGGTTAATAGAGCCAGTCCCAAGCCACCGCCAATGAAATAGAGGATTCGCCAGTTCGGAATAAATTCGGGTAATAGAGCGGCAAAAACGGCTCCTGAAGCTCCAAAACCCGCCACAATCAGCGTACCATACCCCCGTTTTTCTTTCGGCATGGTTTCATTAATCAGGGTGATTCCTGCTCCCAGTTCACCGGCTAGCCCAACCCCGGCAATAAAGCGTAAGACGGCATAAATGGTAAGATCGCTGATTAATCCATTGATCGCATTGGCCAGCGAATACATTAAAATAGAGCCAAACAGAACCGACTTTCGGCCTTTCTTGTCTCCAATAACACCCCAAAAAATTCCGCCCAGCAGCATACCAGCCATCTGCCAGTTAAAGAGCGTAGTGCCCTGAGCAAGTAACTGATTTTCAGGAACTCCTAAATCTAATAAACTGGGGTTACGGATGACTCCAAACAGAATCAGGTCATATACATCGACAAAATACCCCAGGGCCGCCACCAGAATGATGGTATATGCGGAACGGGTGGTGCTCGTCGTCAGAGAGCTGGAACTAGACATACTTTAAGAAGGGGGATGTTAAAATAGCCGCTAAAATTACATGATCTGTAAAGTATTATCCAAGCCGATATTCTTTTTTATTCACTCTTAAGTCCTACTTTTTATTTGGTCAATACTGATTCCCGGATACACTTCCTTCCGTCTCTAATCCATTTGGGTAGTAAATAAAAATCGCCGTGACTAGTTTGATCACTAATCACGGCGAGCTTTATCAAACCTGAGTATTACCCCATATTACGTCGGGAAATATCTAGGTAGCCCAATACATTTAAAACGATGAAATATCCCAGACTAACCCATTCGTGAAGAACCAGAAAATCGTTGGACTTTCTCATAGAGGATAACAAGGGAAATGCATACGGGAACCAGTCCACGTATTTCCATTGCTGCATTATTAACACACTGGATAATACGATACCCATCAGGGCAATACCAATAGGCACAATGATATTTTTGATACGGGTAGCCAGCCAGTAATGAATGCCTGAAACACCCAGGGTGGCAATAAAGGTTTTAACAATAAATTTCAAAATGATATCAAAGCTGGGTATATGATTCGCAAAACCATAGTTAGAATCTATGAGAGCTAAAATCCCTCCGGCTACCAGCGTTAAGCTATTAAAAACCAGAAAATGCAGGAGAATCAAGCTTTGGATGAGGAGTATCTTCCCAACCCAGACGGAACTTTTTGGGAATGGTTGCGTGAATACATACTTCCAGGTGTTGGAACGATGCTCGATATTGACAATCAAGCTGTTCATAAGTACCGCGTAAAAAGGGATAAACACCGCAATTTCAGCCTGCCAGCAACGCCCGATGAATAAATCCCAGGCGTTTATTTTCGCCCCAGCGTAACCAATTTCAGGTTTGGACAAGTATCCGATAAAGAGAATTGCTGGAGCAAAAAGTGATCCAATAAAGGTTAGCCATAGGGCCGAAGTATTTCGCGTTTTCAGGATTTCAATCCGAAAGGAAGCAGGTATATAACTTAATAACATCGTTTTGTGAAGGTGAAAGATTGATAATCAGCGGATAATATTCAGGAACATTTCTTCTAGGTCAGCTCCCTGAATGTTTAGTTCGTACACATCGATTCCAGCCGTTACTAGTGAATGATTAAGAGCCGCGACCTGAGCTTTACTTTCAAAAGGAACGGTTAACTTACCTGCCACTAGCTGAGGTTTCAGTTCCGACAAAATTGACTGAGCCTGTTCGTGATTATTGGTATCAATATAAATCATTCGCTGCTGTGCCTGAGCCCTTTGAAGCTCCTGAATACTTCCCTGAAAAAGCAGATTACCCTGATGAATAATTCCTACGTGCGTACACATCCGCTCGACCTCCGCCAGCAGGTGACTTGACACGAAGAATGTAATTCCTAAATCCCGATTCAACTGTTTAATCAGCTCCCGCATTTCAATGATTCCGCCCGGGTCGAGGCCATTGGTAGGTTCATCCAGAATCACTAACTCAGGCTGATGAAGTAAGGCCATGGCCAGCCCCAGCCGCTGTTTCATTCCGAGCGAATAGGCCCCGGCTTTTTTAGTAGCCGCGTGCTCCAGCCCCACCATTGCCAGTACTTCGTTAATTCTGGATGCGGGCTTCTGCGTATAGTGTCGGGCAATTTCAAGATTTTGTTTACCCGTCAGGTGCAGGTAAAGGGAGGGCGATTCGATGAGGGAACCTATTTTCTGAAATAAGGCACTTCGGTTGGATCCCAACTCCTGTCCGAAGATTTCAACCGTACCAGATTTTGCCTGCAATAGTCCTAGTATCAGCCGGATAGAGGTGGTTTTACCAGCTCCATTGGGTCCTAAAAATCCAAATATGGATCCTTGCGGCACCTGGAGATCAATACTCCGGACGATGGGCTGATCTTTTCGAAAATAAAATTCAAGTTGTTGAGTTTGAAGGATTACCATAGGTATAACGGATTGTACATGCCATTATACAAAGATCCTCTATAGCTGAATATTCCTTTGGGCTGAAAGGCTCCATAAAAGTTCTGACGGCAAGCCTCTAAACCCGAGACATAATCAGTGAACGCTGGGAGTCGAGTTTTAAAAAGATGAAAAGCAGGATGGTAAACGACCATAACCCCGAACCTCCATAACTAAAAAAGGGCAGCGGAATACCGATCACAGGCATGAGTCCAATCGTCATGCCTATGTTAACCAGAAAGTGAAAAAAGAAGATGGATACTACCCCATATCCATACACTCGGGCGAACTTAATTCGCTGTCGTTCAGCGAGAAATATTAAACGAAGAATTAAAGCTATTAACAAGCCAATGACCACGAGACTCCCGAAAAATCCGTGTTCTTCCCCTACCGTACAGAAAATAAAGTCCGTACTTTGTTCGGGCACGAAATCAAACTTCGTTTGTGTGCCTTGCAGGAAGCCTTTGCCAAAAACGCCCCCCGAACCAATCGCAATTTTTGACTGAATGACGTTCCAGCCCGCCCCCCGTTTATGGCTGTTGGGATCAATTAATACCTCTATCCGTGAACGCTGGTGCGGAGCGAGAACATTATGGATGAAGAAGTCGGTAGCCCAGACCACAACCAGACAACCCACATAAATAAGTCCTATGGTAACATACGTCTTCCGAGTTCGCTCATACCGGGGCATAAAGAATAAGACCATACCAGCAATGACTGCAAGAACAATGGCGATAGTCAGGGTATCGACTGTAAGAGCCAGAATCAGTAAGGTCGCTGAAACGATAATAATGGAGGGGTAAATGCCCGGTAACCCTTCCCGATACAGCATCAATACCAGCCCAACAATCACCAGCGTTTGTCCCGTTTCTCTCGATAACAGAATCAGCAGAATGGGAATTAACATGAAAATCGCCACCGTAAACTGATCCTTAAACTTGGCTAAATTCGTTCCCGGCGTGCTCAGATACTTGGCAATGGCCAGGGCAGTAGCATCTTGGCAACCTCCGCCGGCTGAAAGCCAACCGGCCCAATTCTAAACCACGAGTGCGAACCTTTAATATCAGCCCCCAGAACCAGAACGCCAACGAGTAATAAGAGAATAAAGCCGTAGATATAAAAAGCAAACGTCTCCCAGAATCGGTAGTCAATCACCAGAATGGCGATAATAAGTAATACCGAAAAACCCGCAAAGACCAATTGCTTACCTGAGTTTGTCTCAAAATTAAAGATACTTATGGGTTGCTCGGGGTTATATACAGCGGCATAGATATTCAGCCAGCCGATTACCACGCAAGCCAGGTACAGGGCTATTGTAACCCAGTCAATTCGATTTAAAATGCTATTCTCGCGAGAAGCCAATTTCGTAGGGTATTAGAATCAGTGAAGTACCTGCGGCGATCAATATAAATCGGACAGGAAATCGTTAACTGAGAAATTCGGTAGTGCCTTGGGGGTTGCCGGAATGGCAATTACTTTACCGTTTTGCACGATGAGCGTTTGCTTCCCTGCTTCAGGCTTTGCCAGCAACTTTTTCTTTTTTGACGGTTCGGGTAAACGTAACAAATACTTATTCATCATTTCCCGTTCCAGGCCTTTATGCGTTACCGTGCCTTTGATATACTTCTCGGCTACCATCATGGCAATGGGAGCAGAAGTTGTCCCTCCCCACCGGCCATAATCGACGATAGCCGCGATAGCAATCTTGGGGTTATTCCGAGGGGCAAAACAAATAAAAACCGAGTTATCATCCTGACCGGGGCGGTTTTGAGAAGTACCCGTCTTTCCACAGATTTCAAGATCAGGAATCACTGCCGCCCGCATCACCGTACCGTTCCGCACCGCGTCTGACATGCCTGCAATCAGCGTCTCGAAGTGCCGGGTGTCGATGTCCACTGAATGTTTTTCCCGGTATTGCGGGAGTGGATCGTTTTTCGGAGAACCAACGGCCCGCACCAGGTGAGGGGTAATATACCAGCCCCGATTGGCAATAATAGCCGCTACATTGGCCAGTTTAGTGGGGGTAACCAGCAACTCACCTTCCCCAATCCCTACGGAATAAATATTGGAAAATTTCCAGTTATTCTCCCCTTTGTTTCGCTTGTTGTAATAATCAACGTCGGGTAATAAGCCCGTTTTTTCGTAAGGTAAATCTACCCCCAGCTTCTGACCGATTCCAAATTTTGCAACCCGATCATGCCAGCGGGTTAAGCCCACTTTCGATTTTTTGTAAACGTCTTTTTCGTCGTTGTTGTAGATAATCCGACGAAATACGTGATAAAAATACGGGTTACAGGAAAGCTGAATGGCCCGGTGCAAGTTACTCGAACTTGCTCCACAGTGGCAGTTCATCCGAATGCCGGAGTGACCTAATACCGTACTGGGGCTAATGGCCCCATCCTGTAATCCGACCAGTGTCTCAATGGTCTTAAAAGTTGACCCCGGACGATACGTTCCCTGTAAAGCCCGGTTTAACAAGGGATTAAAGGGATTCAAAGCCAGCTTGGCGTAATTCTTCGAATAGTTACGTCCTGACAACAATTTAGGGTCGTACGAAGGCGAGGAAACCATAGCCAGAATCTCTCCCGTATTGGGCTCAATCGCAACCAGACTTCCTGATTTATTCTGAAATAAACTATCCGCGTATTGCTGTAAATCCAGATCGATGGAAGTATAGAGGTTTTTTCCGGCGATGGGCGAAATATCCGCACTTCCCCCCTTCCAGGGCCCTTTCACAACACCGTGTACATCCTTCATGATGTACTTCATGCCGCGTTGCCCCCGCAGGGTTTCTTCGTAATAACGCTCCAGTCCACTCTGACCGATGTAATCCCCCTGACGGTAGTAACTCTCACCTTTTTCTTCCTGGTCTTCCAGTAATTTAGGACTTACCTCCGCTACATACCCCAGGGCATTAGCCATAGTGGAAGTATTATACGTTCGGAAAGCACTGGTTTCAAAGGTAAAGCCGGGGTAGTCTACCATCGCATCCTGAATGCGGGCAAAGTCTTCTACCGATAATTGACGCATGAATAAAGACGGCTTGAACTTGGAATACGTCCGAGCCACCGAATACATGCTATCAAACTGCATTTTCGTAACACCCAGCAGATTACATAACCGAAGCGTATCTGGTATACGGGCTTTCTTAGGTGTGATGTATAAATCATAGGTAGGGGTGTTATACACAATCAGATTACCCTTACGATCATAGATTTGACCACGATACGGGATCTGTACTACCTTCTCAATTGCATTATTCACGGCAGCTTCCGAGTACCCCTCGTCCACCACTTGTAAGTAAAATAACTTCGCCAGATATACAAGGGCCACCAGCACTACTACCCCTTGTATGATTCCTCTTTTAACTTCTTGCATATTTCCCCGAAAAATTCTCGGAATCAGTCAATTTCCTTTACAAAATTTGTAGTTTTTAAAGGATTTGGCAAGTGGAAAGTTCAAACTTTATAAAATTTAATTTGAACACCCAAAAGCCGATCTAAGCTCTAACGAAGAAGGTACTTCCGTTATTTCAGAGTTATTCCTCATACGCGTTTCGCTCGCCCGTGCTTTTCTACTTGAGAGTAACGGTTCTCCAGGCTTTTCCTGACAAATTTTCCGATTTACAGTTTGAATTTACTTACTTTAAAAAAGTTATTGAAAGAGGCCATCAAACAAACATAACAAACTATTATTCAGTTGTTTACCAATAAATCTTCATCAAGTAAATCCTCAAAATTTTGACCATTTAAACAAAAATAGTGAGGTATCCAGGTTGCTAGAATAATATTTGTAAGTAAAAGTGAGTATGTGAAAGAGTCAGGCTTTGCCCTGGACTCATGGAAAGAAAACAGCATTGGAATGTCAAAAAATCTCGAAGCTCTTACGCCCCGCCAGATTGTAGCGGAATTGGATAAATACATTATTGGACAACACGAAGCGAAAAAGAACGTAGCCATTGCCCTGCGAAATCGCTGGAGACGCATGAACGCTCCGGCAGAAATGCAACGGGAGATCATGCCGAACAATATTCTGATGATTGGACCCACGGGTTGCGGTAAGACCGAAATTGCTCGTCGTCTGGCTCAACTGGCTGATGCTCCTTTCACGAAAGTGGAAGCGTCCAAATTTACCGAAGTAGGGTATGTAGGCCGCGATGTTGAAAGCATGGTTCGCGACCTCGTAGAGCAAGCCATTCATATGGTTCGGGCCGCCAAGAAAGAATCCGTGAAAGAGCGGGCGGCTCAGGCTGTGGAAGAAGTCATTCTGGATGCCCTCATTCCTTCGGTGAAACAACCCGCGGGTTTTCATCCACATTCGGCTTCTATTACTTCCGAAAACATTGAAAATGCGTCAGACGCCGAACTGAACGAACGGACGCGGGAACGTTTTCGGGAAAAAATCAGATCCGGCGAGATTGATGAACGCAAGATCGACATTGACGTACAGCAAAGTGCTTCACCGAACATTGGCGTCATGGGCGGCCCGATTGACGATAACTCCATGATGAACATTCAGGAGATGATTTCCGGCATGATGCCCAAGCAGCGGAAGAAACGCAAGGTAACCATTGGCGAAGCCAAGCGAATTCTGCTGGACGAAGAAGCCGCCAAACTCATCGACATGGATGAAGTGAAGGACGAAGCCATTCGCAAAGCAGAAAATCTGGGAATTATTTTCATTGATGAAATTGATAAAGTAGCGGCCAAAAGTGGCGGCTCCGGGCCGGACGTTTCCCGCGAAGGGGTGCAACGGGATTTATTACCCATCGTAGAAGGTTCCACCGTCAATACGAAGTACGGGGTTATTCACACGGATCACATCCTGTTTATTGCCGCCGGTGCCTTCCACGTTTCAAAGCCCAGCGATCTTATCCCTGAGCTTCAGGGTCGTTTCCCGATCCGCGTAGAATTACAGCCCCTAACGCAGGCCGATTTTGTTCGGATTTTACAGGAACCCCGCAATGCCTTAACCCGTCAGTATGAAGCTATGCTTCGGGCCGAAGGCGTAGGATTAACCTTCAATGACGAATCGCTTCAGGCTCTGGCGGAAGTCGCCTTTCAGCTTAATACCGAAGTAGAAAACATCGGTGCCCGCCGATTACAGACCGTAGTAAGTCAGTTGTTAAATGATGTATTATTTGACATTCCCGACCAGATTGGTCCCAATGCTCAGGTAGTAGTTACGAAAGAACTGGTCGATCAACGGCTGGCCGGACTGGTGCAAAACCGCGATTTGAGTCAATATATTCTTTAAATCAAAAGGAGAGCACCCCTCTCCTTTTTTACCCGACCATGGTTGTTTTTGGAGTTATCATTATTATTCTCGGAGGCATGGCCTTCATGATTGGCTGGACGATTTTGAATAAACGTCGGGACTGGATGAAAAACACCGCCCGCGTATTAGGGCTGGTTGAAGAAGACCGGATTGTCTATGAAGTGGATGGAAAAAGCTATGCTCTTCGGGTAACCAGCACCAATATCAAAGGCCGCAGTTTACCCATTCGGTATTCGCTTCAAAATCCGGGTCAGGCTCGAGTGGATGCTCCTTTGGCAACCTGGCTGGCTCCGGCCTTTTTTATGTTACTCGGCTCAGGCTTACTCCTGACGGGCATTGGCATGGTGAAGGGTTAATCACATGCATCACCCAACAAAAGAGCCGGCTGAGAAATCAGTCGGCTCTTTCGTTTATCTCCTTTTCTTCTTCAGAAACCAAAAATTCCTCTCTTCTCGGTCTCAGGGTAACACTTCAATTGTGATTCTGGCGGTTTCCGGTAAATCGGAATCTGTAGGCCGAAGTGAAATTCCATGCCTTTGGGGTTACCAATATTGAACGTAGGGAGGATGTTATCAGAACCCACATACAAAATTCCGGCTCTCGCCCCAATCCCCATTGCTACTCGGCTGTAGTTGTCGGTTAATGAAAACGGTACGGCTACTTCAAACCATTTGGCTTCATATCGAGGCGTAACCGCCAGTAGAGACGGCATCGTAAAGTTTACATTCCTGTTCGAAACAAATCCTTGTATAACCATTGCATTTACATAAACCTTGTCCTTTACCAGATAGTCCACGCTGGCCTGCAAACGGGTTGGTAGCAGCGTTCGGTAAACAGAAACCTGATCCTCAGGCGATGACCTCAAAGTTTGATTTAACCCATCCATGACTCCTGGTAAGCCCGGCGATTGGCGAAAGTTGCTTTCATTCAGAATCAGCCCTGACCTTTGTAAATCATAAGCTTCTACATAGTTGGGGTTTTTATACGAAACCCGGCCAATGTCCAGCAGGGAAACACTCACCCGATACAGGTATTTATTCTTGCTATTATCCTTCAGCATTTGCCCTTTTTCACGGTAGGAATACTTTCGAACATCCGGACGGTATTCATATACGAAACCCAGATCTGCTCCCCAGCCACTGCCCGCCGAGGCATTTCCTAATAACCAGGCGGGACTAAAACTGGCATTACTATAGGCTCCTTCGTTCGTCATTCCATACTGAGCCGAGAGATTGTTCAGCCGAACGTAGGCTCCATTAGGTACGCTGGGATCGGTGATGTACTGATAGTTAATATTCTGACCATGAATGTGGGATTGCTGTAAACTGATCAGACGTTTGGCGGTAATGCCTACTTTGATAAACTCTTCCTCATCATCCAGCAGCACCCGGGCATAGGTTCCCGAAAGTTCAACCAGAGCATTGGTATTTGCATGTAAATGAGCTCCAAAATCCTCAGGTTCAATTCGACCACTGACGACCGTTCCGTTTTTCAAAAGCCTTGCTACGGATTCAGAAACGTTCGTGGCGGCAGCTCCTACCCTCAGGCGAGAGTTGATGGAGATTGCATTTTTGTTGTTAATCGTAAATAGCACACCAGAGCCCCGAATTTCGGCCCCAGCCCGAACGTGCTTGTCTCTTCCGTTTAACTTCTCCCGCAAATATTCCTGATCCCTGAAAATAATGCCGTTATTTGGTCCCCGGTATTTAGAAGGTACGGTATTGGTCATCATCTGAAAGGGCGAATAAGGAGCCTGCCATACCAGATAATTATTGTAGAAGTACGTTTCAAAACCCGCTAGGTGAATCTGAACCTTATAACGAGAGTCAGCAGCCGTAGCCGGATTAAGGTAAACACCATGCACGCCGGCGTAATTACTGCTACTCTGACCGAGTAAAAACTGGGCTTGCACCCGTTCACCTGAGGTGATACTGAAAAGTATTAAAATAATGGGAAGGACTCGTTTCATACGCACAGACCCTATCACTTTGGCTTGAGCTTCGGGTAAAAGGCAAAAGATTTTATTGGATTTATTTAAGAACGATCATTTAGGTGGATTTGTTGAAAAGACCTGATAAACTTGTTTATAGGTACTTAGAATTCAGCAAAAAAAGTTTGTTTCTTATTAAATTACCATGAACTCCCGGTTTTTTAAACTTCACTAAACCAATAGACTGAAAGAAGCTGTAAATTTGCAGAAAGTTTAGAGGGAACCTAGTGAAAATTTTCCAAAATCCCATTTACAACCAATAATTAAACACGGGCTTGACCACAAATATGAAGCGTATTGCAGTGTTTACCTCCGGAGGAGATGCTCCAGGCATGAACGCCTGTATCCGGGCGGTAGTCCGGGGAGCAATGTACCATAAAGTAGAAGTTTTTGGTATTCGTCGGGGGTACAGCGGCATGATCGAAGGCGATATCTACCCTATGACATCCCGCGATGTCTCTAATATAATTCAACGAGGCGGTACTATTCTGAAATCGGCACGCTCTCGTCGCTTTATGACGCCAGAAGGCCGTCAGGAGGCTTATAATAATCTTAAAGCACTGGGTATTGAAGGTTTAGTAGCCATTGGTGGCAATGGAACCTTCACCGGAGCAGAGATTTTCTTTAACGAATTCAAAATCCCTACGGTAGGTGCTCCCGGTACTATCGATAATGATTTATACGGAACGGATTATACCATTGGTTACGATACAGCGGTAAATACCTCCCTCGATGCCATCGATAAAATTCGTGATACGGCTGATTCTCATGATCGCGTTTTCTTCATCGAAGTAATGGGTCGTGACTCGGGTTATATCGCGATTCAGTCAGGTATTGGCGGCGGAGCCGAGTTTGTAGTGGTTCCCGAAGATCATTCTGAACCCGTTTCTGCGGTTATTAAAACGCTGAAACAAGGTTTTGTAAAGAAAAAATCTTCTTCTATCGTTGTGGTAGCTGAAGGTGAAAAGGAAGGTCGTGCGACCGAAATCGCCGAAAAAATCAAGAAAAGCATCGACGTTGAAGTAGACATTCGCGTGACTACGCTGGGTCACATTCAGCGGGGTGGTGTTCCTTCGGCTCAGGATCGTATCCTGGCCAGCCGTTTAGGTCTGGGAGCCATTGAAGGCTTACTACGTGGACAGAAAAACGTAATGACAGGCGTAGTCAATAACCGTCTGGTTTATACGCCTTTCATTGAATGTATTACCAAGGATAAGCCCATCTCTGACGATCTGCTCCGAATGGTTCACATTCTTTCTTAAGATCAAAAAGAGCTGGCAGGGTTTCCTACCAGCTCTTTTTGATCTTTCTTGGAGCTGCATTACGCATAACCCAACACCGAATACACGACATAGCCCAGCATTTCGTGCACAACCCGATAGAGGCAATACAGGTTATACTCTTTCGGAATCAGTAATTGATCCAGCGTATATAACTTGTCACTTGCGTAAAAATCCGTTGGGTAAGGGCTTATCTTGAGATTAACTTTTTCGAAGCAGCCTACGGCCCTCCGCATGTGATAGGCAGAGGTGACTAAAACGATTTTCTGCTTCGTCCCCCGTAATAACTTCGCAGTATTAACGGCGTTTTCTCGCGTGTTACGTGAGGTTCCTTCTAGCATAATATCTGCTTTCGGCACACCTGCCACTTCCAGTAAGTACGCGGCAGCCCTACCTTCCGAAGCCGAATCCGCCTGAGCGGAGACTGAGCCCGAACCACCAGAAATGAGAATTTTTTTGACCTTCCCTTCTTTGTATAAAAACAGAGGCTGAAGAATCCGATCGGCGGAATTTCCAAAAAACATCTGGTCACCTTTCTTGTCGGCAATGCCTCCCGTTAGTACCACCGCCAAATCGTATTTTTCCTGAGGCCCCATCGTTCTTGGAGCATACTCCCACATACGTAAAACCTGATTTACAAAAAAGCCATTACTCATCACATACAAGCCAATCAGGGTAGCAATCACCGCCCGTTTTCTGCGTCGGGGTGATTGAGTTGACACAGCCATCACCAGTCCGTAGAACAGAAAGCTGATGGGCATTAATAAGTAAAAGAAAATTTTAGAGAGTATAAAGAACATAGATTATGAAGGTTTTCGTTGTAGGAAAAAGGGCTTCCTTAGCAAAGGTCCGCAACTTTATTCGATTAACCCTTACCTTTGGCTATCCATTTCTTTTACTCTATGCGTTACGTTTTCTCCCTCATCCTGCTGACTTTCTTCAGTTATACGCTCTCGGCCCAGTCAGGCTACAAGATTACCGCACACATCAAAGGGTTACAGGACAGCACCTGTTATCTGGCCTATTACACAGGCCTGGGGAACGGGCAGTTTTTCGTTCAGGATACGGCCAAAGCCGATGCTGAGGGAACTATTACATTCACCGGAACCAAAAAATTACCCGAAGGCCTCTACGTGATTTCCATCAGTCAGTGGCGGCTGTTTGATGTCATTGTTGACGCCGATCAGCAATTTGAGTTGTTCACCGATAAGGAAAGTGTGGCCGAAGGAAATCCGCCCAAGAACATGAAGGTAACGGGCTCGATGGAAAACACGCTTTTCTACGAGATGAATAACCAGATGAAAGCCCGAATGGCAGCCCTGCAACAGTTACGCCCCCAGGCTCAGACCGACCCGAAGGCGGCCGAGCAGGTAAAGGCTATTCAAAAAGAATTACTGGATTATCGTAAAAAATTCATCCGTGAACATGCGGGTTCGTTTACTGCTCAGTTATTCAAAGCCGCCGGAGAACCTGAAGTCCCTACCGCTCCCAAGTTACCTAACGGGAAAACTGACTCTACTTTTGCCTATCGTTATTATAAAAAACATTACTTCGACGGGGTTGATTTAACCGATGAACGTTTGTTACGCACACCATTCCTCCAGCAAAAACTAGATTATTACTTTGATAACCTCGTGCATCAGCTTCCCGATTCACTCATTAAAGAGGCCGATTTCTTAATGTCACGGGCGAAGGGGAACGAAATGCGTCGTTATGTGGCGTATCGCATTACCAGCAAGTACGAGCAATCACGGGTGTTAGGCACCGAAGCTCTTTTCGTGCACATGGGCGAGAAGTATTACGTCGGTGAACCAGTACTTTGGGACTCCAGCACGGTAAGTAATTTTAAAAATCGAATCAAGATTCTTAAACCTTTGCTGACTGGTAACAAAATCCCGAACATGTATCAAACCGACACCCTGGGTAAGCCCCTGAATCTGTATGACGTAAAAGCAAATTATACGGTTCTGGTGATTTACGCAGACGATTGTAGTCACTGCCGGGAATCAACGCCGAATCTGAAAAAGTTTTATGAGAAGTATAAAAGCAAAGGTGTAAAAATTTACGCTACAGATTTACGTCGCGATGTGAATGAATGGAAGAAGTTCATTCACGAGTTTAAAACTCAGGATTTTATTAACGTAATCGACGTTCATAAAGACGCTCAGGGCAAAACCGTTCATTACACAGATTATCTTAATACATTCGACGCCCAGGCTACGCCAACCATTTACGTGCTGGATAAAGACAAGAAGATCTTAGCCCGTCGTTTCCCCGTCGATGAACTGGATAAATACTTTGAGTTTTTGCTTAGCCAGCCGGGTAAGAAGTAGGTTGTTCGTTATTAGCGGCCGCCGCTGCGGTTGTTAGTTGTTTATATTTTTTCTTTCGTATTATAAAGGTTGTTTAAGATTTATACTCACCGCAGTCGCTCGGCTCTGCCGAGTGACCCATTAGTAGTAGGCCTCTGGCCGTCTGAAGCAAAGAAATATAGTACGAAACAAAGAGCTTGACTAACTTGAAAAGCTTTTGCATCCTACCTTCCTTATCGCAGGAACGAGATGGATTCTTGCATCGGAGATTAGTTATGATTTTAAATGTCATTTTTAGACAGACAAGAAAAGGCTGGCCGAAAAATCGGCCAGCCTTTTCTCATTTTCGTGCTCCGCTTATAGTTTCTTTAAGTAAGCGATAGTCTGAGGCACCTGCTTATTTACATTCGGACTTTCGTCTTCGATGTAATAATGTTCAATGGCCGATGATTTCTTGGCTGCTTTCATAATGGCGGGTAAATTCAATTGGCCCGTTCCTAAGGCCACATCATTTTCCACGGGCGTTCCACCGGATAAGTTACCCTTTACTCCCTTTTTCAAATCTTTCAGGTGCATAAGCTTGAAACGTTTGCCGTATTTTTCCAGAATAGCCACAGGATCATGTCCGGGAAAAAACGTCCAGAGAATATCCATCTCGAAACTTACGTACTTGGGGTCCGTTTTCTGAACGATGTAATCGAAGAGTGTACCGTTTTCGTAAGGTTCAAATTCAAAGCCGTGATTGTGGTAACAGAAGGTCAGGCCGTGGTTTTCTTTCAACAACTTCCCTACCCGATTAAAATTCGCAACGGTTTCTTCCGCCATTGCCAGCGTAAAGGGACCATTATGAGGAATCCAGGCTACCCGCACGTATTTAGCTCCCAGAGCTTTCGCATTCTGGGCTACTTCATCGGTTTTGTTCAGAAAATCGTCGTAGCTCACCCCAAAGGAAGAGCATTGCATTTTTCGTTCATCCAGTAACTGGCGGATATCTTGAGCCTTACGACCAAAGAGGTTCGAGAATTCCATGTCTGTAATGCCAAAAGCCTTGATCGTATCCAGCGTAGCGGCAACGTCTTTTGCAAAACTGTGCCGATAGGTATACGATACCATGCCTGGTTTCTGCGGAGAAGAAGGCTTTTGAGCGTAACTCGACAGGGACGCCAGCAGGAAAAGGGGTACTAATTTTTTAATCATGGTTCAGACGAATTACGAATCAGGAGCGGTGTATCACACACGCGGTTAACGCATTTTTGACCGCTTTACTAAATAAGACGAAAGAATGGGGTCAAAACCCTGCGAAATATCTGCTTCGATGAAGTCGATTTTATACTGGTTACATTTCATCCGCAGTTCGTAATAAAATTTCTGAATGGCCGTCCGGTAATAGTCTTTCACCTGTCCGGGCTGCACCCGAACTTTCTCGCCACTTTCCAAATCAATAAACTCATACGGACGCTCCTCAAAATCAAATTCCTCCTCCGTTTTCCGATCGGTTACGTGGAAGAGAAGCACCTCGTGGCGGTTATGCTTGAGGTGTTGTAACGCCGCGAAGATTTTATCTGCGTTTTCAATATCATCGAACATATCGCTGAAAATAATAACCAGCGAACGACGATGTACCTGTTCGGCAATCTGGTGAATCACTTCCGCAACAGCCGATTTTCGGTTCGGTTTCGGCTGCTGTAGTAGCTGTTGCAGACTCACAAAAATCTTATGAATGTGCGAAGCGGTAGATCGGGTGGGCAACTGTAATTCTACGGCATCTGAGAAAGTCGTCAGTGATACCGCGTCGCGTTGCTTTTGTAGTAAGTAAGATAAAGCCGCCGCTGCCAGAATACTGAAGGTAATTTTCCCATGCGAAGGCTCTGGGTAATACATTGAAGACGACGTATCAATCAGTAAATGACAACGCAGGTTCGTCTCTTCTTCGTAGCGTTTCGTATAGAGTCGATCCGTCTTCCCAAACACTTTCCAGTCCACGTGACGCGTGCTCTCGCCGGTATTGTACAGGCGGTGCTCGGCGAACTCCACTGAAAAACCGTGGAAAGGAGATTTATGCAAACCAGTGATAAACCCTTCAACCATTTGTCGGGCCAGAAATTCGATATTACCGTATTCGCGAGCTTTTGTCAGGTCCAGAGCCATGCGGTGGGTTTAGAGTGAAAACGAATGCATTTCCAATATTTAATAACGGAAAAACGCGGGAAAGTTTTGAGACAAGGCAGGAAAATTCTTTCGGAAAGGTCAAAAAGAAACCGCAATTTTCGGGAAGTTTCAAGAGACTGAACCTTTTATCTCTATTCACTAACGAAAATTGCGGTTAAAAAAAGCTGCCGCTGAAACATTAAATTGGTACACTTTCTGTACCTCCCTTGTAATTAATCTACTCTCGTGCTGCCATGTCCGCTCTGGCGGTAATCGTGGAGTTATCTTCGAGAAGATAGTGTTTGGGTCGTAATAAAACTACTCCGTTTGTACCAACGACCCTAAGGTTTACTTTAACGATGCCATCTTGGGTCATGCCCAATTTTCGGGCGGCATCATAGGAAAGATCAATATCGCGATTCTTTCCAAATGGCCCACGGTCAATTACTCTGACAATGGTTTTGCGGCCATTTTTGAGATTTGTCACTTCGATCATGGAGCCGTATGGTAGTGTCTTATGAGCACAGGTACCATTTTTTAATCGTTCTCCACTGGCAGTGACTCTACCAAAGTATTGTTTGCCGTAGTAAGTAGCTCGCCCTTTATATTCTTTTCCCAGCGGTTTTTTTACTGGGGGATATTTAGTGTAATATACCGAATAATGAGCCTGAGCAATACAGGGTAAAATACTTAGGTTCAGTAACAATGCTGTTACTGCTCTACGTGTCCAGCTATTCATAGGCAGTTCGTTTTGTGGTTCAAAGAACTAACGTTATGCTTCAGCAGCGGCGGGAGCACTTTGGGCGAATTGCCATGAACTGAGTAGAGTTCATGCACAAAGGTAACACCTATTTTTAAAACGGAAATAATTTTCTCATTTTTACACAAAAGATTGTTCAAAAAGTTATACGTTTCTAAGAGGTTGACGATTGACATTTGCTTGCTTTAATAGTATATTGGGCGTGAAGGATTTAGCCAATAATTCTTCTGTTCAATGCCTGTGCACTAAAATTAACTTTTGAATAAGAAAAAGGTTTTAAATTTATTCGTTAGATACATATTTTACTCAAGCTGTCCTTTTCATTTTAATACTCATACTTACATATTCTATCGTTTTTAGAAAACAGTCCCTTATTTTCTACGTTTTTTTTGCGTCCAAAGGCTTTCTTTCTATTTTTACGAGCGATCAAACCATAAACTTCCAAAATTGTGGCTGAAAAAGAACGAGAAGAACTCTACTCGAAACGTGTAAAGGCTGGCAAGCGGACTTACTTCTTCGACGTGAAATCCACCCGTGCCAACGATTACTACATTACTATTACTGAAAGTCGTCGTTACCCTCAGGGAGATGGTTTTGCTTACGAGAAACACAAGATGTTCCTGTACAAGGAAGATTTTGACAAGTTTGTTGATGCTCTCAAAAATGCCGTGGACCATGTGAAGACGGAACTGATGCCTGAATTCGATTTCTCTCAATTCGCTGCTCGTGAAGAAGATGATGAATATCGTAGCGATCTGAAATGGGATTAACCACAATCGTTCCCTTATGATTAACTGATACCCCTAACAGTTTTATCTGATTGTGAAGATCTTGAGAAAGCCTTTGCCGTGGCGAAGGCTTTTTTGTTGGTTTATAGTTGTACCTTTGCGGTTCTGATTCGTACGCTATTCAAACTAGTTTTGTTTTCAATCGAGTCAGTCGAACTGATTATCACTGATTTTTAAATCAATATCTTTCGCCAACCATGGGTTTGCAATGTGGAATCGTGGGCTTGCCGAACGTCGGAAAGTCAACGTTATTTAGTGCTATATCAAGTGCCAAAGCCGAAGCGGCTAATTATCCTTTCTGTACGATTGAACCTAACGTTGGGGTGGTAGAAGTGCCCGACGAACGTTTGAAAGATCTGGAAAAACTGGTTAATCCCCAGAAAGTAATCCCAACGATCATTGAGTTTGTGGACATTGCCGGGCTGGTTAAAGGAGCTAGTCAGGGTGCAGGTCTGGGTAATAAATTCCTAGCGAACATTCGGGAAGTTGATGCCATCATTCACGTGGTTCGTTGCTTTGAAGATGATAACATCGTTCACGTAGAAGGCCGGGTTAACCCCATTTCTGATAAAGAAATCATCGATTATGAGCTTCAACTGAAAGATTTGGAAGCCGTAGATCGGAAGCTGCAACGCATTGAGAAAGCCGCTCGCACGGGTGGTGATGCCAAAGCCAAAGCGGAAGTTGAGGTATTATACCGTTTCAAGAAAACGCTGGAGCAGGGTAAATCAGCTCGTACGGTTGAAGTTTCAGAAGAAGAGAAAGGTGCCGTTGCAGATCTGCACTTATTAACGATTAAGCCCGTTATCTACGTTGCCAACGTCGATGAAACGAGCCTGACGGAAGGTTCCAACGAATTTGTGGAACAACTGAAAGCCGCCGTTGCCGAAGAAAAAGCAGAGGTTATCGTGATCTGTGCGGCCATTGAAGCCCAAATTGCCGAAATTGAAGATCTGGAAGAACGCCAGATGTTTCTGGAAGAATACGGTTTGCAGGAGTCTGGTCTGAGTCAGTTAATCAAGGCTTCTTACAGCTTATTGAACCTGATTACTTACTTCACCGCTGGCGTAAAAGAAGTACGGGCCTGGACCATCCAACGGGGCTGGAAAGCTCCTCAGGCTGCCGGGGTTATTCACTCGGACTTCGAGCGTGGTTTCATCCGGGCTGAGGTAATCAAACTGAGCGATTACAATCAGTATAAAACGGAGCCTGCCATCAAAGAAGCGGGCAAAATGGCGGTTGAAGGCAAAGAATACGTGGTTCAGGATGGTGACATCATGCACTTCCGTTTCAACGTATAAGCAGCCTCTCTAAGTTAAGTTCATAACGAAAAAGAGCGACCCGATCAGGTCGCTCTTTTTCGTAGTGTCGGAAGAGATCACTCCATTTAATTATGAATCACCTGATAGCCTACCAGTTGATCGGCCCGACTACCGGGAGCCCGATGATAGATAAAGATTTCGTACGTATTTTGAGTTACGGAATACGAGCCTTCAATGGGCTGTTCATCCGCCTTTTTACCATCTGCACTGGGCAAAGCGTACATGTAGTTATACACGCCCTGTTTGCACAGAATGGTGGCCTGATACCCTGCGGCGGCCTGCTCATAGTGCATCTGATTTTCTTTCCTTAACTCAAAGAAATTAAAACCACCCACCACATAAGGTGTTTTCCCACCCTCCCAGGGTTCGGAACGCAGCGTAAAGGTTACCGGGAAATAATCCGGATCGCCGAAATCATCACGGGTGGAAATGGCGAATTGCCCGTCCAGGTCGTTTTGTTGCAGGTAACTTTTACCCGCCTGCAAATCGTCCGGGAACAAATAAACAGCATTGTAATTAGGCGTAAAATCCAGCTTGGCTACGCCGATGCCTTTGATCTGGCGGCTGCGAATATCAAAAACCCGAAACTCGTTACTTCCCGGAAAGACATTTTCATTGTTAAAAAACCGATATTCCAGCATCCGGTCAAATTCCTGCACCATATAAGGCTTCAAACCAGCGATGGTGCGGTCCCAGCGATAATTCTGCCGCAACACTACGTATAAATCCTGCTTGGGGTTGAGGACCGGGTAATTCCCATATTTCACGGAAAAATCGAGTTGCTGATGACTATTGCGGAGGGGAATATCCTGAGCAAAACTAATTCTCCCAGCCGCTATGATTTGCTGGTTAAAGGCCATAAACCGACGCGTAAATACAACATCCGACTCCCGATGGCCTTTGTAAACCACTACTACGAAGTTACCACTGACTTTCACCCTCGGTAACTCCAGCCAGTAATGAGCATAGCCCACCTTGGTTCCCTGAGCAATTTTGACGTCATAAATCGGGAATTCATTGAAATCCGGCAAAAACTCTACGTCGTTCAGAGCGGACGGCTTCCAGTCGGCATTACAATGCAGAATTTTAGCCCGGAATTGAGGCTGCTCCTTGCCGAGCCAGTCGAATTCCAGCCGCATCGTTCCACCCTGATTCAGGTCCAGCACGGGCGGTTGTAAAATATCATTACTACTTACGCCACCCGTAGGGTACACCAGCGGCGTTTTAATGGATTCATCGTAGATAAAATCTTCATACGAAATCGTACCGCTCTGGCGACGCGTTTCGATTACCTGAGCAATGAGCTGATTAACCAGAAAAATAAGGCCAATGGCAAGTATGAACGGGGTTAGCACTTTCATAACAGGCTTTATAGGGTGAATAAAAAACGCTGACGAAACCAATGTCAGGCAAAAGTTTCATCAGCGTTTTCAAGGATAAGTAGTTGATCAATTGATAGTCAATATTTTACAACCTAACCAGGCATTCTATAACTAATGATTCGACTCTAAATCATTTTTTCCAGACTTTCTACTTCCATCATCGCCTCTTCCCAGGCATCGTTCGCCTGAGACAGTTGCTTCTTGATGTCTTCGTAAGACTGCTGAATTTTTGTAAACTGTTGAGTGTCGCTGTAAATCTTAGGATCGGCCAGTTGAGCTTCCGCATCGGCCTTTTTAGCTTCCAGCGTACTTACTTTCTTTTCCAGTTCTTCTACCTGCTGCTGCACCTTTTTCAGTTTCTGCTGCCACTGCTTTCGCTCGGCATCCGAAGCAGAGGTTTGAGGCTTGGCAGGCTTCACTTCCGCTGGTTTCTCCGTTTTCACCGGAGCTGATTCCTTACGATTTGCTTCGCGTTCTTCCTGCCAGTTTACATACTCATCATACGTACCGGGGTATTCCTTGATCTGTTCATCTTCGATGTACCAGATTTTAGTCGCTACTTCCGAAACGAAGAAACGGTCGTGAGAAACAATGACATACGTTCCTTCGTATTGTTGCAGAGCCTGAATCAGAATGTTCACCGAGATCATGTCCAGGTGGTTAGTGGGCTCATCTAATAACAGGAAGTTGGCTTCCGAAAGTAACATTTTCGCCAGAGCTACCCGCGATTTTTCGCCCCCGGAAAGTACTTTAATCTTCTTGAACACATCGTCGTTCGAAAACAGGAAACAGCCCAGAATGCTTCGTAACTGAGCTTCCGTCTTATCCGTCCCCATTTCCCGAAGTTCTTCAATCAGCGTATTATCAATGTTCAGCGACTCCAACTGGTGCTGAGCGTAAAACGCAAAGGCCACGTTGTGCCCCAATTGCCGTTTCCCCTCGATGGGTTCCGTTCCGGCAATGATTCGCAGTAAAGTAGACTTACCCTTTCCGTTGGCTCCAATCAGAGCGATTTTATCTCCACGCGAAATGAAACTATTCGTATCCGTCAGAATTCGTTTTTCGCCATACGCTTTTGATACATCCTGTAACTCGAAAATATTCTTCCCGGGCTGAGTCGCCAGCGTAAACTTGAAGTTTACCCGAGCCGTTTCGTCAATTACGTCATCCACGAAATCCATTTTCTCAAGGGACTTCACGCGGCTTTGCACCTGACGAGCCTTACTGGCTTTGGCTTTGAAACGTTCAATAAAACGCTCGGTCTGGCGAATTTTCGCCTGCTGGTTTTCGTAAGCTCCCTTCTGGATTTCGTTTCGTAAAGCCTTTTCTTCAATGAAGAACGAATAATTGCCGGGGTAAAAATTCAATTTACCGCCCGTTACTTCCACGATAGCGTTTACGCAGTTATCCAGAAAGAACCGGTCGTGGGAAACGATCATTACCGCTCCTTCGTAGTTACGAACGTAGTTTTCTACCCACTCAATACTCGGTAAGTCCAAGTGGTTGGTAGGCTCATCTAAAAGCAACAAGCTTGGTTTTTGCAGGAGCAATTTCGCCAGCATCACCCGCATTCGCCAACCCCCGGAGAAGCGTTCCAGAGGAGTATTGAGGTCTTCAGTTTTAAAGCCTAGCCCTTCAAGAATTTCTTCGGCTTTCGACTGAATGGTGTAGCCATCCAACGCTTCGAATTCTTCCTGGTAGTTGGCTAGTTTGTCAATCAGCTCATCGCGATAGTTCGTTTCCATTTCGTGAAGAACCTCGTCGATTTTCTTTTGCAGAACCATTTCCCGCTCAAACGCCTGCATGGCTACGATCAGGATGGATTCCTTGGATTCATAACTCAACAAATCCTGATTTAAGAAACCAATCGTACAATCCCCAGACTTGGAGATAGTTCCTCCGTCGGGCGTATACTCTCCTACGATTAGTCGCAGAAGCGTGGATTTTCCCGTTCCGTTCGCCCCAATCAGGCCGATCCGATCTTTGGGTTTAATATGAAGAGAGGCCTCGTCGTATAATGCCCGACTGCCAAAATAGAAACTTAGATTCGTGATGGAAAGCATAAGAAAGAAACGGACGGCCCTTCGCACCGCCCCGAATGAATATCAAAAGTACAAATCTGCCGTCAGAAGTTTGATATAATGTACAGGAGTTTACGTAGAATCATTAAAAAGTTTGCTCAGAAAAAGACTTGGAGAGTTTTACTTTTCAATCACATTTTATTGGATAAATATAACATTTTCAATAACACCGTATTTCTTGAAATAATTCAACGAGCGGCAGGATGTCCGTGAAGCTAGACCATATCTGCTCTTGTTTTTATTAAAATATTAATTTTCAAATATAAAAGACACTTTTTCTTAGAGTACCCCCACCAAATTATTTAGCATAATATCTTATTTTCTTAAAATATTATAAATAACTTCTTCATGAGTTATATATTTATATTCCCTACCTAGACAAAAGTCCACTCTATTCCATTTCCGATTTTATTAGTACTTTTATGTGCCCTTACTAAAATCAATTTATATCACATGAGAAAACTGTTACTTCTATGTGCCTTTTTAGGCATATTACTGAGCGGTTATAGTACAATTGCTCAGGATCATGTTGTGACCGGAAAAGTAACTTCTTCCGAAGACGGTACAGCATTAGTTGGCGTAAGCGTTCAGGTCAAAGGATCCAGCCAAGGAGTAAACTCTAATGCCGACGGTGAATACCGTATTTCAGTATCTCCCAATGCTACCCTGGTCTTCAGTTTTGTGGGCATGAGCCGCAAAGAAGTAGTGGTGGGTAACCAGACCGTTATCAACGTAGAGTTAGGTACCGACAATCAGCAACTTTCTGAAGTCGTGGTAACGGGTTTTGGTTCGCAGATTAAGAGAGAGGTAACGGGTAATATTGCCAAAATCAAAGGCAGTGATATTACTAACATTCCTGCTGTAAGTATCGAATCTGCCTTACAGGGCCGGGCTGCTGGGGTTGTTATCAACCAGGGCAGTGGCAAGTTAGGTCAGGGAATTCAGGTAAGAGTACGTGGGGCTTCTTCGCTTAGTGCCAGCAGTCAACCTTTATACGTAATTGATGGAATTCCGGTTACCTCTACTGACCAAAGCAGCTTTGGTGGAGCAACAAACCCTTTAGCTGATATTAACTTCAACGACGTAGAATCAGTAGAAGTATTAAAAGATGCATCGGCGGCGGCTATTTACGGTTCGCGTGCGGCAAACGGCGTAGTTTTGATCACAACCAAAAGAGGGAATGTGGGCAAAACCAACATTTCTTTCAACTATCAGTTTGGCGTTAGTAATCCAACGCGTAAAGTACCCTTCTTGAGTCCCAAGCAGTATGTAGATTTTTATCGAATGGCGGCGGGGAATGCGGATCGTTTAGATGACATAGATCCCTCGGACCCTGGTTCTTCTACTGCCTACATGGAATCATTTTTTGAATCCTATTCATTAGGGCGTTATAACAACGGGGTTAATGAGGCTCTTAATTCAGGAGCAGACTACACTCGTTTTGTCCAATCAAGCGACTTAGCCACGGGCACTAACTGGCAGGATGAAGCCTTCCGGAAAAATGCTGGTTCTCAGCAAGCTGACCTGACCTTTAGTGGTGGTAATGAAAAGACTTCGTTCTATATTTCTGGTCAATATCTGAATCAAACGGGTATTATCATTGGAAACAATTTTGAGCGTATTACTGGTCGCATTAATCTGGATCATAAGGTATCAAATATTCTTAGTATCGGGATGAACATGAGTTTGGCTCATACCTTAAACAAGCGTTTGTCTGGTGACCGTCAATTCAATAACCCCATCCAGGCGGCAGCTCTTACGCCCTTGTCTCCCGCTTATGATCCCACCACAGGGTTACCCACGGGTACTCCTCCGGGTAATACAGATGTGCCTAACTATTATAACCCCTTAATTAACTTAGGAAACATCATCCAGAACCAGGAGGTTATCAGAAACCTTTCGAACGTCTATGGTCAGATTAATATCTTACCATCTTTAAAATTCCGGTCTGAGCTAGGTATTGACGTCTTATCTCAGCAAGAAGAACGTTATTTTAATTCCAAAACCATCCGTTTGACAGGACAGCAGAATGGTACTGGTGATAACCTTTACACCGGGGTTATCAATTACAACACAAACAACTATTTCAATTTTGATAAGTCTTTTGATCTGCATACGCTTAGTGCAACAGTAGGTATGTCGTATCAAAACTCAGCAACAAAAGCGAATTCGGTTTCTGCGATTAACTTCCCTAGTGATGCCTACCGTTCCATTGAAAATGCGGGTACGATCTCAGGCGGTAGCTCTTCTACTACCAATTTCCGATTCTTGTCTTATTTCTTACGGGCGAACTATAAGTTCAATGATCGCTATTTACTTTCTGCCAGTGGCCGGATTGATGGTTCTTCTCGTTTCGGTAAAAATTCGAAGTATGGATTTTTCCCAGCGGTCTCTGCGGGTTGGGTAATTTCTGAAGAATCATTCCTCAAGTCAAATACGAATACAGCTATCAGCTTCCTGAAACTCCGTGGTAGTTACGGCTTGACGGGGAATGCCGAGATTGGAAACTTCCCTTCTTTGGGTCTTTACAGCTCCGCAAACTATGCAGGAACAGGAGGGCAGGCTCCTATTCAGTTAGCTAACCCTAATTTGAAATGGGAAACAACTACGCAGGCTGATTTTGGGTTGGATTTTGGTTTCCTCAATAACCGTATCAATGGAGAATTTGACTATTACGTCAAAAAGACTTCCGATCTTTTATTAAACGTAAACGTTCCGGGCACTACTGGATTTTATACTCAAACTCGCAACGTAGGTAGTCTGGAAAATAAAGGTTTTGAGCTGGTTATTAACTCGCAAAACTTTGTAGGTGCCTTCCAATGGTCTACCAGTCTGAATCTTGCAACCAACCGAAACAAAATCACCAACATTCAGAAGCAGATTGTAGAAGCAGGTATATCTTCTATGAGCCGTGCCGTAGAAGGACAGCCTATTGGTACCTTCTTTACGGTTGAATACGCCGGAGTTGACCCTACCAATGGCGATGCCCTGTATTACAAAAATGCGGCAAACGCTGACGGTACTATTGATCGCTCGACGACAAATGTTTATTCGCAGGCTCAACGCGTGGTGGTTGGTAATGCTATTCCTAAACTAACGGGTGGTTTAAATAATACGTTCTCCTACAAAGGAATTGACCTAAGCGTGTTCTTAAACGGCGTTGCCGGTAACAAAATCAACTTCTATGGTGTAGGTCAGTATTCATCCGCAAACGGTATTTATGAAGATAACCAGACTGCCGACCAGATGAATGCCTGGACTTCAACCAATACGAACACCAAAGTTCCTGAAGCCCGTCTGTTCTATTCCAATGGCAATAACCCTTCTAGTCGTTACATTCAGGATGGTTCTTACTTACGGTTACGGACCGTCACTTTAGGTTATAACTTACCTCAGACGGTAGTTAATCGTCTTAAATTAAAAGGCATTCGCGTATACCTGACAGGTCAAAACTTACTTACCTGGACCAAATACACCGGATGGGATCCAGAAGTTAATGCCGATGATATCGTTAGCAGTGTTGCTCAGGGTTATGACTTCTACACCCCTCCTCAAGCAAAAACTTTCTTAGGCGGTATTAACATCAAGTTCTGATCCACAACCGTACATCCAACTTTTTATTCTAAGACATTCTTATGAAAAGACATAGTTTTTTACAATTAACAGCGGCTATGCTCACCGGATTTATGGTCTGGGGATGCGGTGACCGACTCAATGTTGATCCTGTTCAGTCGGTAGATGAAGATAAAGCACTACAAACCTCCAGCGACGTCCTTGGTGCTGTGGTAGGATGCTATGATGGATATGGAAGTACTGAATTTGGCTCTGGAGCCGTTCAGTATATCGCTGATTTATTAGCCGATGACGGCGACGTTCGTTTTGCCGGAACCTTTGCCACTCATCAGCAATTCTGGCGGAAGACAATGATTGCTACTAACTCGCAAATCAGTCTAACCTGGAGAAACGGTTATAGCACCATTAACCGAACGAACAACGTTCTGGAAAATCTGGGCAAACTGGATACAGACGCTCAACGTGCCGCAGCCGAAGGAGAAGTTCTCTTCATTCGTGGGCTTTCTTACTTCAACCTTGTACGGTTGTTTGCTAAGGCTTGGGGTGATGGCGATAATACGGTTAACCCTGGTGTACCCTTAGTATTAACGGCAACGAAAGCTCCCATTACAGAAGCTAACTCTGTGCCTCGGAATTCTGTTTCTGCCGTATATACGCAGATCATTGCTGACTTAACTAAAGCAGAAGCTGATTTAAAAAATGGCCCCGTTACTGCCAACGGTGCCAATGCCGCTGCTGCCGCTGCTATTCTTTCGAGAGTTTATCTGATGCAAGGTAACTATGCAGCCGCTCGTGATGCAGCTAACCGTGTTATTGCTTCGGGCCTGTATTCTTTAGAAGCTGATTATTCGAAAGTCTTCAATGATTACAAAAATCGTAGAGGAGTTCCCAGTTCTGAGTCTATCTTTTCAACGCTCATTACCATTCAGGACGGAACTAACAGCCTGTTAACTTATTATGGCTCCAGTGCTAACGGAGGACGTAATGATGTACGTATTCAGGCTAAATTACTGAATGAGTATGCCGCTTATGGTGATAAAGTGCGAGGCAATTTCTTTATTCAGGATGGCATTGGTCGGATTTTCACAGCAAAATATCAGGATCAATACGCCAACGTTACGCAGGTTAGATTAGCTGAAATGTATCTGACCAGAGCAGAGGCAAACTTCATGCTCAATACGCAGGTAGGTGCTACTCCACTTGAGGATATCAACCGAATTCGTAGCAGAGCAGGTTTAGCAGCGTTAACCAGTATTACTCGCAGTGATATCCTGAAAGAACGTAAGCTGGAGCTTATTTTTGAAGGAGAATACCTACACGACCTTCGCAGAACTCGCCGTAACATTAGTTCTTCGATCCTTTACAATGACGCCCGGCTTGTACTACCTATTCCTCAGAGAGAGATAGATACCAATACATCATTGGTTCAAAATCCAGGGTATTAATTTAATTCATCGAAAAGGCCCCTAAGTTTTAAAGCTTAGGGGCCTTTTTCTATTTAATAAAAACTATTAAAGATGATTCAGTGTAGCTGAAAAGGTCTTTATAGTTTAAACACGAAAGGGTATATTATAATTGAATCAACAGCTAATCTGCTCTCGCAGCTTCTCTAGTTGTGGGGCCATTTGTAGCGTGTATTCATAGCCAATCCTGAAAATATCGCGGGATTTTTTGGTGTCGAATACATTGAAATTCTGTAATTGTGGGGGCTCGATGAAGACATCAAATCGCTGAGCTTTCAGATGGCTGGCTTTCGCCGTTGCCAGATACAAGCTCCGCATTAATACGGATTTCATGGAAGTAATCGGCGTATCCAGATACCCAACAGGATTGCAATGGCATCCGATCAGTACATCGCAATGACTTTCCAGAGGCTCGTAGGGCATGTGGTTCAACACACCGCCATCAATCAACTGTCGCTGATTAATCGTTACTGGTTCGAATAAACCCGGCAAGCAGCAGGAGGCCGTAATCGGTCGAATCAGCGGACCTGAACCAAAGAAAACCTCCTCTCCTGTCGTCAGATCTGTGGCATTCACCGTCAAAGGCAAGGCTAACTCTTCGAAGGTTTTGGGCAAATGTTGCTGAAGTAAATCCTCGACTTTATCCAGTTTCAGAAATCCCATGCGGCTAAAGGCCAGCTTCAGGTAACTTTTATAATTGCTTCGCTCAATCAGGTCATAGGCCTCTTCAGCATCTACTTTACAGGCAGCAAAGGCTCCCACAATCGAACCAGCACTAACGCCAGAAATATGTTCGGGGAAAATCCCCATTTCATGTAACGCTTTCATAATGCCCAAATGAGCAAATCCCCTCACTGCTCCCCCCGAAAATACGATTCCAACTTTCATCAGTAAATAGCTTAATATCTGGGTTTTCTTTTAAATAAGGGCACACTTAATCCGGCGTAGACATCCATTCCCCGGGGGGCAATTCTGCGGCTATTGCTGAATAAGCCAACCATGTTATCTGTTCCGGCAAAAATAGGCCCTAATCGCATGGCTATGCCCGGAGAGAACGTATTAAACATCCAGTTCAAAGGTACGGCAATTTCCAGGCCCGAAGCTGATTCCCAGCGTGGCGTTACCGAAAAAACAGTAGGCTGACGGGCGGATAATGCATTCACTGAACGCAGGTCTTTAATATAAGAAACATTCACGAAAATCTCTTCGCTCAGTCGCAAATCAGCATTGGTATTCAGAGCCATGGGTAATCCCGTCACAAAACTGGTTTTAGCTTCACTGGGTTGCAATTCCATTTTCGACTCAATCAACCGAACCAGCTCATCGCTTCCTTTGACATTATCAAAATCCTCCTGACGTATCGTCTTATTAGATCTTAGAATAGTATATCCCCTGATCTGGGAAGGGTCTTCGTAACGAACGGTCCCAACATCCATGACAGAAGCCGAAAGTCGTAAGTTATACCGGCCCGACTCGTCTTCCTCTGCATTATACTCATAAGCAAAACCCAGATCGAAACCCCAGCCCGAACCAGGCATTTTCTGACCTAGAAACTTCCGTAAGCCTACGCCGTCATTAATCGGTTCCTGTAAAGTATATCCAAAATCAGCGTCGAAGTTATCCATGACGAAGAGTCCTTTTCCGGGCCGTTCGGGATCTTCTATGACTCGGTACTTCAAATCCCGGTTTCGAACGTGAGCGGAATAAAACCCTACAATTTTTTGGCGGTGATCCCCCCCTTCAGGGTATGAGGTCCCGCTTCGATCATGGTTGCCCCGTAAGTCAAGGCTACTTCGCCATAGATATTTCCATTGATGGAAAATTTGTTATCGACATTGGCGATATTCCAGAGTGTAGCAAAATCGAAGCCCTGCCGAACGAGGGAAAGCAAGTTTTCGGATACCCCAAACGCCTGGGCAGAAGCTCGGGCCCGAGTGGTGAGGGCAATGCTGTGTTTAGGCCCGAGAGCAACTAATAAGCCCGGCCCGCGAATTTCGGCGGTACCCGTTCCGTTTTTAGGTTTTCCGTCCAGGTTTTCCCGAAAATATTCAGGTTGCAAAGCTGGACGGCCATCCGAGCGAAGGTATTGCTGAGGAATTCCTCCAAAAATGAGGCGATTAAGTTTATAAGGACCTACCCACTCGGCGTAGTTATTATAGACGTTTGCATTTCCTGCAAACAAATTGATATGAAGCTTATACTTAGACCCGGCAATTAAGGCCGGATTCGTGTAAACATTATGAATACCAGCAGAAGTACTGTGGGCAAAGCCATTGAAATTTTGAGCAAAGCTGGCCAACGGCAGGCCTGCCAGGAAGATTGACCACCAATATTTTTTCATAAACAGGGAAGGTTTTGAACGTAAGTAACGCAAAAGCAAAGATCCTTGATATATCTCTAGAAAAGAATGCCAGCCTATTGCTCACGGATGGGCAAAAAAAAACTCCCACAGGGCTGTGGGAGTTTTTCTTATACTGAATTTTTTATTTAGTAGGCTTCACGAAGATTTTCTCATCGATTGGGCCATTGACAGTAATCTTGTTAGTGGTAACTGTCATATCTCCACCCATGGGCGAAGCTGTTTCCATCGTATGAGGGAATTTGATTCCCGATACTTCCTTGTAATCAGAAAAATTCATTTCCTGACGTACGTCCTGACCCTGCATATTGAGGCTGGCCACTTGCTTGGTCAACAGGAAAGTATTTGCGTCGAGGAAGTAATCTACCAGCGTTCCTTCTTTAGTTGTCACTTTCAGGTGGTAGTTTTCCTTCTTATCAACGGGTTCTTTGCCTACCAGTTCTACTTTGGTGCCTTTTTCTTTGTAATTAAACAGCGGTCCGGCGGGATCAAGCTGGCTGGTTGAGCTTTTGATCTGATCGGCTGGCAGGTCTTCGGGCTCTCCCGTTCCACCCATCATAGCCGGACGAATAGCCCAGCCTTTAGTACCGTCGATGGCCGTAATCATTTCGTTACCCATCACAGAAATTTCCATCCGCAAGCCACGACCCGTTGCGATCATCTGCTTCATTGGAATTTCCATTCCCTGCATCGTCATTGAGTTTTCAATGACCAGCGTCTTGATGCCTTTCAGTTTTTCAGCTCCACCCCGGGCTTCAATGTGCTTGTTTACGATCTCATCAATACTCTGAGCTTGAGCGTTGATGGTAAAAACAACGGCTGCCGCAGCAGCGAACATGCGAAATTTAGACATGGTCAAGAATTAGTTAAACGTGCGTTATGCTTGTTCAAAAATAACGACGTTCGCGAATTTATCGCTCTTTTTGGGTTTAAAGGAGTTTACAATAGTTAAGCGGACTCCTTGTGCTTTGAGCCAGTAAAGAACGAAAAACTCTCCCATTCATTATACCTAGCCTGCCGATAAAAATCGTCTACCTTGGCTGATGACGGGTTTTGCTTTTTCGATAGCCTTCTGCAACTGTAATTCAGTATTGGCTTTTTCCAGAACAGCCTGCACTTCTAGTGATTTCGTTCGAAGCTGGGTTAATTGCTGGAGTCTTCCTGAACGATTACTTCCCGCATTCTGCAACATCTGAATTTCCTGATTTAATTCGTCAACCTGCATCGTAATCTGATCCGTCCAATCCTGTTTGTATCGCATGAAAGTATCTACAGGCCTGGACTGGGCTTTGGGATTAGGCTTCAGGATGCGAAGTGAATCAGGGATTCGTTCGTTTTTATTAATTACATTTCCTCTGGTTTCTACCTTCGGACTCGTTTTATTAACCAGGCGTACCCGCCGTTCAGTGACGGTTGCTGTTGCCGCGTTATCTACGCTTACGTATTCTTCTACCACTCTGGCTTTCAGGGTTTGCCTAACCGTGTCAGCCACCAGGTCCTGAGCAAAACCAGACCAGGCTATTGTATTGAGAAACAGGCATATTATCGTTTTCATACGTGTGCAGATTTAGATGAAGCCTTTGTCTATTCGCTTTATTACGCTACATAGGTTAGCTTCAAAAAACGTGCTATTCCGAAAACGGGCAATGTTTTACTCAACGCAATAATGAAATGAAAACTTCATCGAGCTTGGAGGCTGTCCGAACCTTGATTTTGTATTGATCCAGATCCAATCCTTTCGCATTATATCGGGAAATCCAGATTTCTTTGAAGCCTAATTTTTGAGCTTCCGCAATACGGTTTTCAATGCGATTAACCGCCCTAACTTCTCCTCCCAGGCCGACTTCCGCCGCAAAACAAACCGAAGGTGGAATGGATATATCTTCGTAAGATGAAACCAGCGAGGCACATACGGCCAGGTCAATCGCCGGATCTTCTACTTTCAGACCACCCGCAATGTTCAGGAACACATCCTGGGCACCGAGGCGGAACCCACCCCTTTTCTCCAGCACGGCCAGTAACATATTAAGCCGTTTGGCATCAAAACCCGTGCTGCTCCGTTGCGGCGTTCCGTAGGTAGCAATGGATACGAGGGACTGAATCTCAATAAGTAAGGTGCGATTACCTTCCAGCATCGTACCAATGGTAATACCGCTTAAGGCATCTTCCCGCTGTGAAATCAGAATTTCGGATGGATTGCTTACTTCTCGCAAACCGGTCCCCTGCATTTCGTAGATTCCTAATTCTGAGGTACTTCCAAAACGGTTTTTCGTTGTTCGTAAAATTCGATAGGCCAGGTGGCGGTCGCCTTCAAACTGGAGGACGGTATCTACCATGTGTTCCAGCACTTTCGGTCCGGCCAGATTTCCGTCCTTGGTAATATGACCAATCATGAATACCGGCGTGCCCGATTCTTTCGCGAATTTCATTAACTCAGCCGTACATTCCCGCACTTGCGAAACACTTCCCGCTCCCGATTCGACCAGATTGGATTGTAAGGTCTGGATGGAATCTATCACTAGAATATCCGGCTCGAAGTTTTCAATCTGTTTGAAGATATTCTGCGTTGACGTCTCCGTTAAAATGAAGCAATCGTTAGAATTATTCCCCAGCCGTTCGGCTCGCATCTTGATCTGCTGATCCGACTCTTCACCCGACACATACAATACGCGGATACCGGGCAGGTTCAGGGCAATCTGTAACATCAACGTGGATTTACCAATACCCGGCTCTCCGCCAATTAATACCAATGACCCCGGCACAATTCCACCCCCGAGTACGCGATTTAATTCCGCATCGGGCGTTAGTAAACGGGGTTGTTCGCTGTAATTAATTTCGGAAATTGCCTTCGGTTTAGACGCAATAACGGGTCCTGAAGAAGCGGGTCGCCAGCGGCCTTTCTCGGGTTCAGCTTTCTGAACGATCTCCTCCACCATGGTATTCCACTCGCCACAGGCCGGGCAACGTCCCAGCCATTTAGCCGCCTGATACCCACAATTCTGACAGAAATATGAAGTTTTAACTTTTGCCATAAAACAATACAAACAGCCGTTTCAGAGGCTGCTACCAAGTAATTTACTCAACAATACGTATATATCAAAAAAATACTTTTCGTTTCAAGAGTTCATGCATAACAAAATACCACTGGAATAGCGTTTTATAAAAGTTCTTCAACTTATTCCTTATTATAACCATGAAAAAGTACTTTTTACTCTGCTGCTTCCTAGTCCTGTCGGCAGCTTCAACCTTTGCTCAAAACGACAGGCCCTGGTTTCAGCTAGGAATCAAGGCTGGAGCTAACCTTTCCCAACTCAAAACGGGTAACTTTATAGCAAATGGACGATACCAGGGTTCTACGCTTCGTGAAAATCTGAAAGAAAGCCTGAATACCCGTACCGGGTTCGTAGGTGGCGTGTGGATGCGTTTTGGACGTACCCTGTACATTCAGCCGGAAGCTCTTTACTCGGGCAAAGGTGGTTCGTACATGGTTCAGGTAATCGATGCGAATGGTAACCCCACGGGTACACCAATGGAGGTGAAGGTAAAAACGGAGAACATCGACGTTCCCTTACTGGTAGGGCTACGCCTAGGACCATTGCGGGTAAATGCGGGTCCGGTAGCCTCATTCATGATTGGATCCAACGAAAGCATCAAGGATGCCATTACCAAATATACCAGCGGCAGTATTAACGACACCTTCAAACAGGCAGCCTGGGGTTATCAGCTGGGCGGTGGAGTTGACATTGGTAATTTCTCGCTGGATGTTCGTTATGAAGACAGCATTTCAAACGTACGCTTTGTGAACATTGAAACGCCAAATGGTAGCGACCCATTCAAGCAAAAATCTAAAAACTGGCAGGTAACGCTGGGAATCAAGGTCTTTTAGAGCCAACCAAGTCATTGCCTACCCAAAGAAAAGCTCGGGAATCGGACGGACGTTTTTCTTGGGTTAGGATAACGGCAAATCAGGCGTTCGCCGCTATGGGAATGCACCTAATCAATAAAAAAGTAAGACTTAATTTCTACGTGCATGCTGACGCATGAACTGATCGAATTCATGTTTGCGGCGACGGGCAATAGACAGAATATGTCCTGTTTTGAGCCATACGCAATCTTCTCCGCGTACATCATATCGCTGCACAAACCGCCTATTAATTAGATAGGATTTATGTATTCGGAAAAATGGGGAATTCTCACCTAATAGTTTTTCATAGTCGCGGAGGGTTTTGGAAACCATAATACGCCGACCGTTGGTGCAGGAAAAGTTGGTGTAGTTACCGTCGCCCTCAATCATGATGATTTCATCAACAGGTACATACTGAATACGACGATCAAAGACGGGAATAGTACCGTCGGGAACAGCCCATTTTTGTGAGGCTGCACCTAATGCAGGGTTACTGTACATAATCGATTGAAGGTTGAAGTATAAAATTACTTAAGACAAATATGAAAAAATGAGCAATTCGATCCAAACAATTCTCCTTCAAATTTGTTCAAACACGTATTTTTACGTAATCACGGCGAAAAACAAAAGATCACATCCGTTCGCCCGAGCAATTGCATTATTTTTGTGTCATGATAGAGCAAGTCAATGAAGTTCGTCAGCAGATTGCTGACTATACCATTACCACGAAAGAACAGCTAGAAGAATTCCGGATTGCCTATGTAGGCCGTAAAGGTGCCGTGGCCGGCCTGTTCGAGTTACTGAAAAATGTTCCGGTGGAAGAGCGTAAAGCCATGGGACAGGAATTGAATGGATTGAAAAATCTAGCTCAGGATAAATTTCAAACTGCTCAGGATCAGCTCGAAAATTCGCAAAGCCAGCAGGTTGCTCCTGATGTTGATTTAACCTTACCTACGATTCCGAACGAAACCGGCAGTCAGCATCCGCTGAGTTTAATTCGTCAGCGTATCGTCGAAATTTTTGCTCGCCTGGGCTTTAATGTTTCGGATGGACCCGAAATTGAAGAAGACTGGTACAACTTCACCGCTCTGAATTTCCCCGAAAACCACCCAGCCCGCGAAATGCAGGATACGTTTTTCATTGAGAAGAAAGGCCACGGTAAGGATATTTTGTTGCGTACGCACACGTCTAACGTACAAATTCGTCTGATGCAGAACCAGAAACCTCCGCTGCGAAGCATCATGCCCGGTCGAGTGTACCGTAATGAAGCGATTTCAGCCCGTGCTCACTGCTTTTTCCATCAGGTGGAAGGACTTTATATTGACGAAAACGTAAGTTTCAAAGATTTGAAAGATACCCTGTACCAGTTCACACGGGAGCTATTTGGTCAGGAGTTCAAGGTACGTTTCCGTCCCTCTTACTTCCCCTTCACCGAGCCTAGTGCAGAAATGGATATTTCCTGTACGATCTGTAAGGGCGAAGGCTGCTCCATGTGTAAGCACACCGGCTGGGTAGAAATTCTGGGTTGCGGAATGATTGATCCTAACGTGCTGGATAACTGCGGTATTGACTCGAATAAATACACAGGCTTTGCTTTTGGCATGGGTATCGAACGAATTGCTAACCTGAAATACCGGGTTCGTGATTTACGCCTTTATTCAGAAAACGACGTTCGTTTCCTGCGTCAGTTTGAAAATGCCTAGTTAATAAGGGGTTGGATTAGGTTTGAAAGTTTGACCTGATGAATACCCCTCGTGTAAAAAAGAAGAGGCTCCGACTCATCGGGGCCTCTTCTTTTTGCATTTGAAATCAAATGAATACTAGGACTGATCGGGTAATAAATCTAACACACCTACCACCCGGCGAATGCCCGCAAAACGGTTTTGGTAATATCTTTCCTGATCGAGCCAGTCAAAACGTACACCACCATTGTAAGCAGAATGAATGAATTTGATTTTACCATCCTTCACTTCAGAAATAATACCTACATGACCGATGTTACGGCTTCGTGAATTACTTCCTTTAAAGAAGATCAGATCTCCGGGACGGCACTCGTCCACTCCTACGGCGTGGCCCATGGAACCCATGGAGGCACTGGAGTGGGGTAATAACATACCAAAGTTTTTGAAGCAAAAGCGAACGAAACCGCTACAATCAAAACCACCTTTGGTAGTTCCGCCGGACCGATAGCGAATGTGAAGATGCTGTTCGGCGAAATCAAGTACTTTGTTGGTAAAACCTTCGACTCGGGTAGCTTGAACCTGATTACTGGCCGCTTGTTGAGCAAAAGATACATTCAGGAAGCAAGTAAAAATACCTGCCAGAAGAACTTTTCTTAGCATAAAATTCGGTTAGTTGTCACAACGAGGTTCATAAAGATAGCCCACAAAGGCTAGAATAAAAAAAATCTTTCGGCGGCTTTAAGGCTATTTTAAGCCTCAAATTCACCGAAAGATTTTTTGTAAAATATTTTATTTACTAGAAACCAGCTAGTTAACAAGCCACTTCTAAAGCGTCGATTGAGATATAACTTTTTTTATTTTTGTATAATTTTTCTCATTTTAACCTGAGATTTCCTCAAAATGAGGCGGCTTTTTCTATTTGGCTTGCCCAGAAAAAGTTATACCACAGTTAAGCATTTGCTACAGCTCCTTGGCGAAGCATACACAGATGGTTTCGTCCGTAATCTCGCCAAAATTGGGAATCCGATGATAACCCGATACGTGGTACAGTTGGATGGCTTCAGGCTGCTTGGTACCCGTTTCCAGCACGATCTTTTGATACCCTAACTCCCGGGCCGTTTGCTCCAGAAAAGCCAGAATTTGCCTGGAGATCCCTTGCCGACGGTAGGCATCCCGAACAAACATTCGCTTGATCTCGACCGAGTTCGCCGTTTCAAAGGGACGTAAAGCTCCACAGCCTACGGGTACTCCATCCAGACGGGCAATAGCAAAAGCGGCTCCCATCTGATCGGCTTCGCTGGCTGTATATTCATTGGCTTCAAAGCCGGGGTAACGCCGCCTTAACTCCTGCACGGCTTCCCCGATTAATAAAGTAGCATCGGCTGAATGGGCAGATTCTCGCTGAGTTTTGATCATAAACAACAGAAAGGGTATTGACCGTTACCAGCCAATACCCCTTATTCAAATGGTACGATTATAATTTTTCGAACACGCGTTCAGGTGAAACGGCATGGCCGATGATGCTCTTCAATTCAGAAATAGCTACGCGTTGCTGTTCTGTCGTGTCCCGGTGACGAATGGTTACCGTGTTGTCTTCCAGCGTCTGGTAGTCAACGGCAATACAGAAAGGCGTTCCGATCAAATCCTGACGGGTATAGCGTTTTCCGATACTGTCACGTTCTTCGTAGAATACGTTGAAATCGTATTTTAAGGCATTCTGGATTTCACGAGCTTTGTCAGGCAACCCATCTTTCTTCACGATGGGCAGAATGGCAGCCTTGATCGGAGCGATAGCAGGGTGGAATTTCAGATACGTGCGAGACTTTCCGTCTTCCGACGTTTCTTCCGTATAAGCATTACTCAACACCGCTAGGAACAGACGGTCCGCTCCTACGGATGTTTCAACCACGTAAGGAATGTAATTGCCATAAGGCTTACCTTCTTCGTTCAGGTCGTTATCGAAGTACTGCTGCTTCTTGCGGGAAAGCTCCTGGTGACTGCTTAAGTCGAAATCGGTACGCGAGTGAATTCCTTCCATTTCGCGGAAACCGAAGGGAAACTTGTATTCAATATCCACGGCAGCGTTGGCGTAGTGAGCCAGCTTATCGTGGGGTTTGTAACGCAGTTTATCCGCTGGAATTCCGATAGCCTGGTGGAACTTCATGCGGGTTTCTTTCCACTTGTCGTACCATTCCATCTCGGTACCAGGGCGGCAGAAGAATTGCATTTCCATCTGTTCAAATTCACGCATCCGGAAAATGAACTGACGGGCTACGATTTCGTTTCGGAACGCCTTACCAATTTGGGCGATACCGAAAGGAACTTTCATCCGGCCCGTTTTCTGAACATTCAGGAAGTTAACAAAGATCCCCTGAGCCGTTTCGGGACGCAGGTAAATCAGGCTGGCATCGTCCGACACGGCACCTACCTGAGTCGAGAACATCAGGTTAAACTGACGTACTTCCGTCCAGTTGTCCGTTCCAGAAATGGGGCACTTGATTCCTTCTGAAATAATCAGCTCCCGTACACCTTCCAGATCACCTGCGTCGAGCAGACGGCCCATTTGGTGTAATAAAGCATCTCCACGTTCGGTATGACCGTTGTTGGCATACTCTTCGGCTTTTGCTTCGAGTAACTGGTCGGCCCGATAGCGTTTTTTTGAATCCTTATTGTCGATCATCGGATCGTTAAAGGAATCAACGTGACCAGAAGCTTTCCAGGTAAGGGGATGCATAAAAATGGCGGCATCAATCCCTACCACATTATCATTCAGCATCGTCATGGCTTTCCACCACAGCGATTTCAGGTTATTTTTTAGTTCAACGCCGTATTGACCGTAGTCATACACAGCTTGTAATCCGTCGTAAATTTCTGAAGAAGGGAAAACAAAGCCGTACTCCTTGGCATGGGCGATGATGTCCTTGAGCGAGCCAGCGGGTTCTTGTTGTTCGGCCATAAAAGGTCTTTCGAAAAATCGAATGTTTAGAAAACGTAATTCGGGGGGCAAAGATACAGGAAACCGTTAAAAACGCGACAGTAAAAAGCCCATTCTATTACAGACTAAGCAGGAATATCTTCGTTTGAATACGAATTTTTTATTAATCGGCCATAAGAAGTGATTCTGGCTTAGTAATCTAGCGAGATTTAATGTAGATAGCCTTGGGTTAACGAAGGCATAGCTGTTCCATTAAAATTTGGGATTACAAATCCCTGACAGATGGCTTTCGGATTACAAATCCGAAAGAGCAGCCTCTGTTCAACCTACCTCGTAACTCCAGCGGGGTTTAATTATGAATAGCCCCGGGGACAACCCGGGGAACTGGTTGATGATTTGAAATTACAAATCCTCCCGCCTTAGCTGATGTCATCTCCAGCTATTACTAAAAGCATACTGGTTGGTGAGGACACCAACCAGGGCGGATGAGCAGAGAGCAGACCCTATTCAACTTACCTCATAACCCCAGCGGGATTTGATTACGAGTGGCCCCGGGTGACAACCCGGGGAACTGATTGACGATTTGGAATTGCAAATCCGAAAGAACAAAGCAGCACATTAAAATTTTCTAATAGGAAATTCCGCAAAACTTAAACCGACTTTAAAACAACTCTACTACCCAGGCGTTGTTTTTTAGTAAGCTGTGTATCAACTCATCACCCTATGGAACTCTATTACACCTTCTCTGTACTTATCGTTGTCTCTGCCATATTTGCCTATCTCAACTTAAGGTATCTCAAACTCCCCGCTACGATTGGGATCATGGTTATGGCTCTGGTTTCATCGCTGTTTCTGGTAAGCGTGGGCCGTTTTTGGCCGCATTTATTCGATAATGCTGCCCGCTTTATTAAAGGTGCCAACCTTGAGGAAATCCTCATGGGAGCAATGCTAAACTTCCTGCTCTTCGCCGGAGCCATCCATATTCACATTAATGATTTACGGGAAGAAAAACGATACGTCATTGTCTTCTCCACGATTAGCGTTGTCCTCTCTACCTTACTGGTGGGCGGACTTATGTACCTGGCCCTCAATTGGTTGAATATGGGCATTCCCTTTGTACAATGCCTGGTGTTTGGAGCTTTGATTTCTCCCACTGATCCCATTGCCGTGCTGGGTATCCTGAAAGCAGCCGACGTTCCTAAATCACTGGAAACCAAAATTGCGGGCGAATCTTTATTTAATGATGGCGTAGCTGTAGTCGTTTTCCTGACGCTGCTGGAAATGGCCCGGGAAGGCGAAACCAACTTTTCTTTAAGTACGATTTCCTTATTATTAGTGAAAGAAGCGATAGGTGGTTTGGCCGTAGGCCTGGTGCTGGGCTTTATCGGTTCTAAAGCCATCAAAAGAATCGACGACTACAAAGTTTCCGTCATGATTACGCTGGCTATTGTGATGGGAGGTTACCTCCTGGCTCAAGCCATGCACATCTCGGGTCCGCTAGTGATGGTAGCCGCTGGCCTGGTGGTAGGTAACTACGGAAAAACGCAGGCCATGTCGGAAGTTACCCAGGATTATCTGGAAAAATTCTGGGAGCTGATTGATGAAATCATGAACGCTTGTCTGTTCCTGCTCATTGGTTTTGAACTCTTGTTGATCCCCGATCTGGGTAAATACTGGGAAATTGGGCTGATTAGTATTGTTGTTGTATTACTGGGCCGACTGATTTCCATCGCGGTGCCTTCGGCGATTATTCCTTTCCGTGAAAAACTGGATCGTCAGTCTATGATTATTCTGCTCTGGGGAGGACTTCGAGGCGGGGTATCCGTGGCTCTGGCCCTTTCCATTGACGAACACCTCAATAGCGATTTATTTCAGGCCATTACCTACTTCGTTGTCGTATTCTCGCTTATTGTTCAGGGGCTTACGGTGGGTAAGTTAACCCAAAAACCTAAAAGTGAGCTGGTAAACTCCGTGTCTGATCATGAATAAGGAGTTAAAAACATCCCTTATATTGCAGCATTATTGAGCTATGCTCAGGAACATTCAAAAGATGTTTCGCTAAAAACCTGGTATAAATAAAACAACACTTCATGAAATTCGGGAAACGTACGGCATCCGTAATCCTTACCATCCTGTGCCTCACGGGACTTTCGTATGTTCAAACCAGTTGCCAGAGTAAGTCAAAAACCGATACTGCCGAAACAACTGCTTCTGCTGATTCCGTAAAAACTACCGCCGAAGCGGGCGATTTCCCCCTGCAAACGCTGGACGGTAAAACCACTAACCTGAGTAATCTGAAAGGGAAAGTAGTTTTCATGAACGTATGGGCTACGTGGTGTCCTCCCTGCCGGGCGGAGTTACCAGACATTGAAAAGCTCTATAAGAAAATGCAGGGGAAACCCGTTGAATTCGTGATGCTAACCGTAGACGAAGACATCCAGGCTGCCCGCGATTTCATGAAAAAGAAGGCTTTACCTTCCCGGTTTATGCTCCAACGGGTAACTTACCCAAGCAGTTTGAAACGCAGGCTATTCCGGTTACTTTTCTGATTGACTCCGAAGGTAAAATCGTTTACAGAAACGAAGGGATGGCTAATTATAACAGCGACGAATTCGTAGAGCAGGTAACGGCTTTATTACCTAAATAATCGAAATACAGGATCTTTACGAAAAGGGTTACGAAAACAGATTCGTAACCCTTTTCTGTTTACTGATAAGGCTCAATCATTTCGAGCCCTCCATCAGCGGTGTGTTTGATTTCCCGGACTTTAATGTTTCGCAGATGCGTTTTACCCGATAACTCTGAGTCGTGGTAAAAAAGGTACCACTTGCCTTTAAATTCAACAATGGAATGATGCGTAGTCCAGCCTTTTACGGGGTTCATAAACGTGCCTTTATACGTAAACGGACCATAGGGCGAAGAACCTACGGCATAGGCCAGAAAGTGCGTATCGCCCGTGGAATAACTCAGGTAATACTGCCCCTTGTATTTGTGCATCCAGACCCCTTCGAAGAAACGACGGTCGTGGTCTCCTGCTTTCAAAGGGTTACCCGCATCATCCACAATCTGAGCGTCCCGCCCTTTCTCGTCCAGCTTCAAAAAGTCTTTCGTTAACCGACCCACTTTCGGACTCAACGCCGCTTCATCCTTTCCAGGTTCGGTGCCTTTTGCATCATATGTTCCCGTTCGCCAGCGTTGCAACTGCCCTCCCGAGATGCCGCCCCAATACAGGTAAGCCTGGCCGTCATCATCCGTAAAAACAGCAGGATCAATACTATACGTTCCCTCCATCGGCTTAGCCTCGGGCTTGAAGGGACCACTGGGCGAAGGACTTGTAGCTACGCCCATTCGAAATACATCCTGCTTGTCTTTTACCGGGAAATAGAGGTAATACGTTCCGTTGACAAAAGCCGCGTCGGGAGCCCAAAGTTGCCGCCCCGCCCAGGGAATGTCTTTAATATCCAGAGCCACGCCGTGATCGGTTACTTTTCCTCCTACACTATCCAGCGAAAACACGTGGTAATCTTTCATTCCAAAATGCCCTCCGTCTTCATCCTGTTTTGCTCCGGTTTCAATGTCATGCGAAGGATAAATGTAAATTTTTCCCTCAAAAACATGAGCCGAAGGATCAGCCGTATAAAGCTCAGTGATCAGAGGTTTGGGTAAAGCTTTCGTTGAATCCTGACTTGCCTCACTGGCTTTGGGGTGGGTTTGACAAGCCATCATATTCAAAGCCAGCGAGTAGACGCCGTAATGAATTAAAATAGATCTCATTGCAAATGGTTTAGAAGCGATTTTTATCGAAAATAGATGATTATTCTAACGTATGAACTTATGGCTGCATAATAAAAAAGGTAACTGGTTAGGTTACCTTTTCATTCAATAAAATCTTCCCGCATGGGCGTAAAAACATCCACTAGAACACCCGGTTCCCGACAGACTGCTCCGTGCAGAATATTCGGTGGAATGTAATAGGCGTCACCCTTATGCAAGACCTTTACTTCTTCACCAATGGTAATTTCAAACACCCCGCTTTCTACATAGCTCACCTGCGTATGGGGATGCTGGTGCATGCTTCCCACAGCTCCCATTTCAAAGGCTACCATGGTCATCATCAGGTTTGCATCGTAGGTGAATACCTTGCGTCTGAGTCCATCGCCTACGGTTTCCCAGGGAATCCCATTCGCTTTTACAAAGCGTAATTCTTTCGGATTGAGTGCCATAATTTTCTTAGATAGAGGTTAGTTGCTGTAATTATAGTGGCTGATTTAATGCGTAATAAACCGTTCCATACAAAAGGAGAAGCGATTGATCGCGTCTCTTATTCAGAATTTTCTTATCCAAGGGTATTACTTGCCTTCTCTTACTTTTTTGGCTTTTGAAGTATCGGTATGTAATAACTCAACGTCTTTTGAACGCTCCCCGGAAACTTTTAACAACAGATCCGATGAAGGTTTATAACCCATTTTATCGAAGGTAATATGCTGACTATTTTGCACGTACAAAACGGGCGTTTGTTTCGTTAATAGCTGCACGTTTTTCAGGGTAATGCGTTGTCCTTCAATACAGACTAACCCTCTATTACTTTCAATTACGGAGTTTTCAATGTAAATATCCTGAATATTCATTTCGGGTAATCCGCGAATTAAAATGCCCGTTTCGGCTCCTTTACAGACTACATCTCGAACATAAAATCTGCGAAATTGGGGCGTTCCTTCGTTCAAAGGTTCAGGTTGAATAGCCAGTGGATCAGCCTTTTCACCCGTTAATAATACCGGATCTTTCGCCAGGTAATACGTGTCAAAAAGAATAGCTTCACCGGGAATGTTCGTCATCTGAATACCCGCTACATAGACGTCTTCCACGATACCTCCCCGACCGCGGGCCGTTTAAACGTAGCCCCACGTCCGTTCCTAAGAAGTTACAGTTAGACACGTACAGATTCCGGGCCCCTCCCGACATTTCGCTACCTACCACAAAGCCCCCATGAGCATGAAAAACCGTACTATTTTTTACAATCACATGTTCCGTGGGTACTCCCCGCTTGCGACCTTCGGCATCACGACCAGATTTGATGCAAATGCCGTCATCTCCGACATCAAACGTACAGCCATCAATCAAAGCATTTTTGCAGGATTCCAGGTCAATACCATCGCCATTCTGAGCGTACCAGGGGTTACGAACCTTGAGGTTAATCAGACTAATATCCTGACAGAGCAGTGGATGCAAACACCAGGCGGGGGAATTCTGAATGGTAACTCCTTCCAACAAAATATTCCGGCAGTTGGTTAGACTCAGCAGGTTGGGACGTAGGAAATCCCTGATTTCGGCTGACTTTCTCATGTCAAATCCGTTGGCAATACTAACCGCAACCTTCGATTTTGCTCCCTTTAAAAACTGCTCGGAAGGATACCAGATGTCGCCATCGACTACCCCACCTGAAGCCTCCCGTTTATCCCAGGCCGGAGCTGTTTGCTTACTTTTCTTCACGGCTCGCCAGACATCGCCCGCTCCATCGATGTAACCCTCGCCGGTAATGGCAATGTCGTGCACATCTTTCCCATACAGCGGAGCCTGACAACGAATGGCATCGAGTCCTTCCCAGGTCGTTTTGATGAGTGGATAATGATCCTTGTTTTCGCTGAATTGCAACACAGCCCCACGATCAAGGTGCAGATTCACATCGCTCTGCAAGATAACCGGACCCGTCAGCCAAAGGCCGGAAGGAATCACGACCGTTCCGCCACCCGCTTCGCTACAGGCCTTGATCGCCCGATTAATCGCCTCTGAATTCAGCGTTTGCCCGTCAGCTTTTGCTCCGTATATAATAATATTGAAGGTATCTTTCCGAAAAATGGGTTGATAAATGATCGGTAATTCGTACGCTAGTTTCTCTGCAAACGAACTCTTTTTCAGATGATTGGCTAAGTCTAACTTCTCTTCTAGGATACCACCTGCAATCAGGGCTGCCATCGTGCGGGCACCGTATTCCGAGAAGTGGGTGTCGTCTTTTACGCCCTCCCGGCGGGTGGCGTAATACCCTTTCGTATACCATAAAAACAGCTTTTTCGATTCCTCAACCCCCATTTTCTCGATAACCTGGCGACTCTTGGCATGTAAATCAATCAGGGGGACTCTCTGCTCAGCCGCTACGGCTTTAACCGCTGCGGGATAATCCCCGTGCGTATCTTCAAACTGGCCTTTTTCATTAAACTTTCGACGCATCACTGGCGTAATCAGTACGGGGTTTGCTCCCTTTGCCCGAGCTTCTTTGATGAAACGTTTTAAATTGTCACGATAAGTACTCTGCGGGGCTGCGTAACGCGAAGTATCCTGGCTTTTTTCGTCATTATGCCCAAACTGAATCAGTACCCAGTCGCCCTTATGCAAGCCTTCTACGACCTTTTTCCAACGGCCTTCGTTAATAAAACTTTTTGTACTACGACCGTTAACCGCATGATTCTGAACGCTTACCTTTTCGTCCAGAAATTCAGGTAACACTTGTCCCCAACCGCGTTCGGGATCGGCGGGATTGGGTTTATTGGACACGGTAGAATCACCGATGAGGAATACCTGCGTCGGACTCTCTTTCAGTTGAAAAGCCAGGGTTGCCAGTAATAGAATTAGAATCAGTAGTTTTCTCATGGGCATTCTTAGGTTCTTACTCAAGACGATTTCCGGCCCTCTTTCCCTTTCAATCAACCAACTGATTCCGTAGATATTTCACCCCAGCCAATGTTACTGGCATTCACTTTTCTGGGTTTATCACCCTGATAACCATTCCATTAGCCATGAAAAGATTTGTTTATAATGTATGCCTCCTTGCCTTACTGATTGGGCTCCATAGCTGTAAAACCGGCCCGGGTATTCAGGCATTACTGGGAGAGCAATCTCCCCGGGACGAATACATTCGAAGTTTGCGTAAGCAGAAAATACTGGAAACCGATGCGGTTCAAACCTGGATGCTGGCGGGCGAGGCGGCTCTCGCTGATTCGTTAATCATCTCCCTTCCCTTTCGTGAAGACGGCATTTTTCCAGCCGGGGGCCAACGGGCTTTTAGTTACCAGTTTACCTTACCTGCTGGTCGGCGGCTGGAAGCTCAGTTGTTTCATTCTGATAGTCTGTATTTCCTGGATTTATTTCGGCTCCAGACCAATGGTAAGCCTCAGCGACTAGCCTATGCCAAGCCTAAAAATGAGGTTATTACCTACGAAACCACCGAAGATCTTCCACTGGTTTTACGCGTACAAATTCCTGTCGATCAGCCCAAAAAAGATTTTTCGCTTCGCCTGAGTACGCAGCCTATTCTCAAATTTCCAGTGGCCGGAAAATCGACTCAGCATATCATTAGTTTCTGGGGAGCGGCCCGTGACGGCGGAGCCCGTTCGCACGAAGGTATTGACGTCATCGCTCCCCGAGGCACCCCTCTGATTGCCTCCGTCCCCGGAACAATTACAAACGTTGGCGTTAATAATCTGGGAGGAAATGTAGTTAATCTATCCGCTGACCGATTGAATCTTTCGCTTTATTACGCTCACCTGGACCAGCCCCTAGTGCAGTCAGGCCAACGGGTACAAGCCGGAGATACCCTTGGAACCGTAGGGAATACTGGTAATGCGATCACCACCGCCCCGCACCTTCACTTTGGCATTTACCGTCGCGGCTCAGGGCCCATTAACCCGCTGGCTTTTGTGGAACCTTCACAGTTACCCGCTGCCACCGTAACCCGGCGGTTGGGAGATACGCTACGGACTCGGGAAGCGACCCCACTCTTTAGCAGCCTGCCTCCTTCAAAAGTAACCCGGCAACGGCTTCCTAAACATACAATTGTCTGGGTAGAGGCTTCGACTAAAGGTTACTACCGTGTAAGTACGCCCGATGGCATTCGTGGCTATGTTCTGGCCACAAGTATGCAGTTACCCGAAAAACGGCTGAATCGCCGGAAACTTTCGACAGATGTGTTCTTTCGAACCAGCTGGGACGCCACCACCGAAGACACGCTAAAATCAGGCACTTCAGTAGATCTGTTGGGGATCGCTTCTTCCTATGAATTCATTCGATTATCCGACGGAAGGAAAGGCTGGATTCAGCCTTTTTCAGAATAAAGCCAGCCCTCATTTACCAGGTTTGTTTCTTTAATAAGTACTATTATTCAAGAGCAGGATTTACAATCCAATAATTTTCAAAATCTACTCATTAAAATACTGACAAACAATCACTTATATAGATAAAAAATATTCATTATCAGGGAACATGAAGCAGGCAGATTTGGTTATATTAATCCATAAGCCTACTTGAAAAAATGCAAGAAAATCAGCAACAGTTATCGATCCTTCAGGAAGACGACGAACAGTGGCGGCAATCCATCGCAGCCCGCGTTTTTCTGAACCATTTTTTTGGAATTCATTACCACATTCGGGAAACCGAAGCCGCCGGAAAACTCTCCGATCTGGAGCGTTTCCGTAACTTCTCTCCCCGTATGAATGATACTACGCTTGAAGTAACCAAACGAATGTTAATCAACGCGTGGAATACGGAATACGCCCTGCGAAATACCGCAACGATGGGTGACGATTCCTTTTTATCCAATGCCTTACACTGGACCTTCCCACAGGCTTATTACTGTGTCTGGTACGGTCTGCGAGCATTCCTGGCCACTCAGGGCGTATTAACGAGCGACGAAGCAAACATTCGCCGTCGTACCAGCCGGCTGGTTGCTAATTCGTATTACCCTCGTTACCTAAGTTTTTACGCCGACGGCCCGCTGGATCATTACCACGTTCATCGTTTACCGAAAGGCCAACGGAATCCCGGTCTGGTATTGGCCGATAGTCCTTTTGAGGCTCAGGCTCAGATCGGACAGTTTTTACGGACTACGCGTACCCTACAATTACGGTCGCTGCGTCAGAAATTACAGAGTAACCCGGCACTGGCCTTGCGAAGCGAACGGACGGGTAAAATTCTGGAGAAATTCAGTGCCCAACACTGGCAGGAGTTATCGGAACGGGTAGGTTTAACCACCTTCCTGGATTTGTTCTCCCGCCTGCGGATTTCGTCAACTAACCGGGAGATTGAACGCTTCGTCAATGTGGATGTTGATTTCAAACTTTTTCACGTGTCTTTACTGGATATCGTGGATCATATCAACGCCATCCACGAAGCTTATGTAGTAAAAGCCATGGGTGTAACGGCCTACCGCGAGTTTCTGGGCACACTACCCGATTATTTAAAAAATGGTTTTGTACAACGGCGGTTTACCGAACGAATTAAACCGGAATTAGACATGCATTTAATTTCATTACCCGGTCGTCGGGCAGCATAGTCATACTTTAAGTGAAGGGCATTATCAAAACCTAGAGTAATGTTCTTCACTTATTCATCTTTTTAAATGTAGTTATACCTACTTATAAAATTAAAGCCATGAATCAGGAACCCATTTTTATGAAATCAAAAGGCGGCGGGCAATATTTTAAATGCCAGGGTGAGGAGGTGAAAATTATTTGTCTTTATGAGTTTAATCCTCTGGTAGAACGTACTCGTATGAGACCTGATACTTTGGGTAAATTAGCCTGTGATCCTTGTAGTGAAAGTGAATTTAGAGAAGCAGAATTAAAAGTAGCCCGTTTATTGGATTTACCCGTTTTAATTACTGAAGAAACAAGGGCTTAATTCACGTGAATAGCTTTTTTTACTTATTAAAGTATATCTACCGTCAAATTATTTTAATCAAATTAATTCTTTGTTAAAGAATAATATTTTTACAATACATTAAGTATATAGTATCAATATTTTTATTATTGAATAATACCTATTGTTTTTAAAGTACCTTCTATTTTTATTAGTTATAAAACAAAAAGCATCGATGTTAAAAACATCGATGCTTCCCTCGTAATTTATTAAAGCTAAGCCGCCAACTTCGCTTTAATTAGCTCTTATTGCTGAGTTCGTAATCTAAAGAGCATGTACAAATATAGACTGTTTTTTAAAACAGTCTATACAAATCTCTCTTTTTTATTAACAAAAAATATTAATTAAGAATAATTACGAGTTAGAAGCTCTTATTTTGACTTAAATCGCCTTTTAATTTACTAAGCTGCCATTTGGAATGGGTTATTTCCTATCGGATAATCAAACCCTAAATGTCGATACGCTTTTTCGGTTGCTTCTCTTCCTCGAGGTGTTCTCATCAGATAACCTTCCTGAATTAAAAAAGGCTCGTATACTTCTTCAATCGTTTCGGCTTCGTCTCCAATCGCAGTGGCAATCGTAGAAAGTCCAACCGGGCCACCTTTAAATTTTTCAATAATAGCCAATAGAATTCGGTTGTCCATTTCGTCCAATCCTCCTTCGTCTACTTCCAAGGCTTTTAAAGATGTTTCTGCAATTTTCTGGCTGATCGTACCGTCGCCTAATACCTGAGCAAAATCGCGGGTTCGGCGTAGTAAGTTATTAGCAATACGTGGCGTTCCCCGACTCCGGCGGGCCAGTTCCAGAGCTCCTTCCGGCTGAATGGGGGTCCCTAACATGGATGACGACCGGGTAATAATTGTAGATAACAAGTTAGCGTCGTAGTACTCCAGTCGGCAGTTAATCCCGAAACGAGCCCGCAAAGGAGAAGTCAGTAAGCCCGCCCGCGTGGTCGCTCCAATTAAGGTAAAAGGATTGAGACCAATCTGCACCGTCCGGGAGTTCGGACCGCTATCCAATAAAATATCAATTCGATAATCCTCCATCGCTGAATATAGATATTCTTCTACCACAGGATTCAGTCGGTGAATTTCATCGATAAACAACACATCCCCTTTCTGCAAGGTTGTTAGCACCCCCGTCAAATCGCTGGGTTTTTCTAATACTGGCCCCGTAGTAGCCTTCAGCCCGGCTCCCATTTCATTAGCCAGAATATGAGACAAGGTAGTTTTGCCCAAACCCGGAGGGCCGTGGAGCAATACGTGATCCAGGGTTTCCCCCCGTTGCCGGGCGGCCTGAACAAATATCTTTAGGTTTTCAAGCACTTTATCCTGCCCCGTAAAGTCATCAAAAGAGAGCGGTCGAAGAGCCCGCTCGAATTCCCGATCTTCTTCCTTGACGGATTTCTGCCGAACAATGTTATTCTCCATGTTGACCATTATTTTTATTCAAATATACAAAATTTATTACCTATATTTTCAATTTATATTCATTTAATGTGAATAAAATCTAGAATAATTAATCAAATAAGGTAAATAGTTATTATATTTGTATATAAACTTTTGACTAATCTAATCATGACTATTCAACGAGATTTGTTCTATCAGACACCCGACGGAGAGCATTTTTTCCGTCATACGGAAGGTTTCGTAACCATCGTTGCTTTGCGTGAAGATTGCCCAGCCATTCAACGACTTCGTTACTGGCCCGGTATGCTATATGCTTATGGATGCTTACCTACTTCGGCTGCTGCCTATGCAGATGCTTTTAATCAGACGGAGGCATTGTTACGGGAACTAGCTCCCAAGCAAGTGGACGAGATTCCTTTTGCCACGACTAAACTGGCCTCCTAACCCCTCAAGTCCTGTATGTCTACCAAATCATTCGCATTACTATGCATTCGGCAGGAAGTGGCCACTCACGGTCACCTGACGCCTGAAGGGATGAAGATTTACCGGGAATATAAATTGTCGGCCCGTGAGCTGTCAGAAGCGACGGCTCAGGGTTTGCACTTGTATCAGCAATGGAAACATCGATGAACGAAGACGAATACCGGCAGTTACGCCGCATTTCGAACAGTGATTTAAGTCGGTTCAGGGATTACCTGTTCGGACGCAAATCTTACATACCACCCCGGACAGCCACTTTTGGTCGGGCTTTACATGCTACTTTGCTGGAGCCGCACCGCCCGGAGATTCCCATTCATACGGAAGATCAGGAGCGTTTGACGCGTCTGGAAGCCAATTTGCGGGCTCATAAAGAATTCAACTGGTATCGTCAGTATTCGAAGAAAGAGCACGCTCAGTTATTCACGGACGTAACTACCTCTCTTCCCTGCAAAGCCCGCCTAGATATGGTGTTCAGAAATCAGGTGGTTTTGGATCTTAAAACGACTTCGGCGAATTCATTTGCTGACTTTGTGAATCAGTGCCATAACCTGGAATATGACCGACAGGCAGCTTTTTATTTGGATAGCCTGGGAGGTTCGGGTAAAGAATTCATTTTCGTCGGCGTTCAGAAAAAGGAACCCTATGACATTTTCTGGTTTAAAACCAACCCTGAGTTTTTAGAACAGGGTCGGAAGAAATATCAATTTTTAATAGAAACCTGGAAGGAGGTTCAATATGATTTTACTGAAGGGAAGCCGTGGCATTTGGCTGCTTAAGGCTGAAACCATTGAAAGCGTTGAAATTGAATCGGATACCTCGATTATTACTACTGCAACGCAGCAAATTATTGTAGAAACCAAACTGAACTGGCAGGCTCTCAGCCAGTTATATCCACAATTGGATATGAGCCAGCTAGTAGCTCATACCAGCACCCAGCCCGCTTTTTAATAGCTACGGAAAAGTACAGATTAGCTTACGTACTTTTCCGTAAACTCTTTTTTCTGCTGTAAGTAATCAGGATTTTGCCGGGCTTCGTCCCAATAATGCTTGAAAATAGCCGCCGCTTTCGCCTTTTCGCTGGTTAAAGCATCTTCTTCCTGGGGGCGAATCTCATTTCCTTTGTGAATACTACCCTGTGAATACGGATATGATTTTTGCTCACCTTTTCCATCGTCTTCTTTTTCCGTATATTTTTTACCGCTGGCGTGATTAGCATAACGCCGAGCCCGGGTAAATCCCATCTGCAAATATTTTCGGGCCATATCTGCCCCTACAAAATCTTTTTCACGCAGGTATGCTTTAAACTTTTCATAAATAGCCTCTGCCGATTCTCTGGCCATGAGCTCCGTTCGAAATCGCCATAAAGGTAATAGTTCAGACTTGTAGGGTTCCACCAGTAATACCCCCTGTTCTCCCACCCCAACCCGGTATAATTCGGGATGTTCACGAAAGTCTGTTTGCTTAAAATCAAGTGTATAGTTGAAGGCCTTGGTTACTTTTTTCTTCGTCATATGCTGATTGCTTTTTGGGACTAATAAAAAAAATGGCCCAGCCAGAAAATCCTGACTGGGCCTGTTTTAGGCGGGTGGAATCAATAACGTTATACAATATACGCTTACCAAAGCTGCTTCAATCCCTGCGAACGATAAGCCTCAAAATGACCATCTGGAGAAATTAAGGTGGCCCCTATAGCCAAAGATTGAGCTACCAACCAGCCACAGGTAATGCGGCTGGCAGCGTTTGGTAAAGCGGAAAGGTTCCGGTATTTCTCCAGAGCCAGAGCATCCATGGGTAATAATTGTAATTTGTAATGAGTCATTACCTGGTTCATGAATTCACCAAAGCTGACATTGATCTCATATAAATCACGTTTCATCTTTTCGGCCAGTTCCAGCCAGGAGCATTCACTCACATAGCAGGTAATGCCAGGCTCATTGATTGCCACCACCGCCGTCTGCGACAGTCGGTAAGCATCCCGAATGAGGTAATCCAGCGTTGGCGTATCTAGCAGTAAGTGCTTGGGCCAACGTTTGGGTTCTTTAAAATCGGTCTTTAACGGTTGTATTTCCTGCCAAACCTGAGCAGACACCTTGCCTACGAAATCTTTGGGCACTTTGGGAGCTTTACGCGTACGAGCAGCCACCGGGGCCATTACCTCAACAGGAATAACCGAGGATGTAACTAGTTTTGAAGGCATGGGAATAAAGAATTAAAGGTTCACAAATCATTAGGCCCTTTGTGAGTAGGCAGGATTTTTCTCGGAATAGCTTCCGTGGAAGCGTTCCAGGTATTCAGCCCGACGCTCAAAGTGAATATGCAAAAGCTGGATGATTCGCCGACGGCTCAGGGGCCTTCTCCAGCGACTAACCCGACTGCGGACTTCTTTAAACGCCACGACAAATTCACGATAACTTTCGTATGGAAACTGCTGGGCTAATTCTTCAGCTAAGCTTGTAATCTGAGCGGGAAATAAACGGCAATCCGCGTGGGCAATCTGTGACAAATCCGCCAGCGTAATCGCTAAAAGCTTTGTTACCGTATCTTTTCCCAGTTTTCTACTGATTTCACTACACTTTGGAAACCGCCAGGCCGTTCCAAAAGTGGAGTTTTCCCGAACCTGTTCATACAACTCCAGCAATGCCGGAGACGGGGTAGCCACCTGCCGAACCGTTAAGGGTTGAATTTCCCGTAATAATTGATATTCGATAGATGGAAGCGTGGCCAAACGGCCTATCGCTGGCTCTTTATGCACTTTGATCATTTCAATTTCGGGAAAACCCCATTATTTTAGAAATATCAAAAAATTATTGAGCATTTTCAGCAATAATTTAAAAATCATTTGACTACTTTTGCTGAAGTCCACAAAAACTCTTGCACGGATATGGAACAAACCTCAATGGCAACTATCTACGAACGGTTATCTCACCTAATTCAAAGTAAAAAACTGACTCCTTACCGGTTTAGTCAGGAATTAGGCTTCTCAAAACCTGCCAAACTTTACTCCATTTTAAAAGGTAAAACACAACCGAGTTACGATACGTTATTGTCGATTGCTTCCGTATACGATGATCTTGATTGCAACTGGTTACTTCGGGGAACGGGTAATATTTTTATTCAAACCCTCCCTACTTACCCCTCTGAAGCCATCAATGCCGAAACGAATGGCCCCCTTTCTGGTTTGGAGTTACTACAAAAACAGATTCAGTTTCTTGAAAAACAAGTTCATGATCGCGACGAGGTTATTGCCCTCCTTAAAGAACAAATCGTTGTTCTTCGTGACGTTATCGGTAGCATTAAGCCTGCTCAAACCGAAAACAGTCTTTAGTAATTAGAAAGAACCGCCAACTTCACTTTCTCACGAGTCATTTCCAGCTGGCGGTCTTTCTTTTTGTGGTTAGGCCGCTTTGCTAGCCAATTCTTTCGGCGATTCTGGCAAAGAAACCAGTTCAGCTTCGGGTAATCGGTTGTAGAATTTAGACACAATCCGATGTAAAGCTGAATCCGTCAATGTTTCGGCCCGATACAAATGATGATCCCGGGCAAAATCGCGGTATTCTTTCGCAAGCTCTTCATTGCCCGTCCGGTACGAGAACCGAGCGATGTACCAGGATTTTCCTGAATCTGCTTTGCTCGTCACTTTCTCAGGTTTTACTGTGATGATTAAATCACACAGCGTTTTTCTTTCGTAAAAAACGGGTTGCATCATACGGTACAACTCTGAAACGGATGTGTTATTAAACATCAGCGAAGCCACGCAGTTATCCGAATCTACAAAGAAAAACTCCGCCCATACTTCCTGCTCACTTCTGGTAAAGAGCGTATCTTCAAAAATCCGGTACGCGATGGGTTGAAATGAAAATTCAGTAACGGGCTTACCGATGGAATCCGTCAGGATTCGTTCTCCGTATAAATTAAACTGGCCATTCTGACCGTTAAATCGATATTCGCGTGGGTGGCCTTCCAGATACAGAAACTTGCTTTCTGCAACCATTGCTCCCGTTTCTTCATCCACTCGCTCAATCTGATACGATTTGAGATTTCCTTTTTCTGACGAAGCAAGTGCTACTGGGTTCGATGAATTCATAGCTATAGTGTTTTTTTAGCGACTCAATAAAGTCTATATCTTTTGTACAAATATAAAATAAAAATTTAAACTTATACAAAAAACAAAGACATTTATTCACTTTTTTTATACACTACTCGGAAAGCCGCTGAATAGGGAAATTATTTTCAAAATAGCCCGCGAAACGCCATAATTCCCGAATATCTTCCCGGCGAACGGGATAAGGGGCATAGCGATCATTCAATGACTTTAGTACAAGCACTCCCTTTTCAGCGAGATAGTTATAAATCATTTTTAACACGACTCCTTCATCCTGAGTAACGACCAGACAAATCGAACCATTCTTGACCGCTTCCCAATTTTCGATGTATTCCCCAAAGACTACCGCTCCATCGCGTAAAGGAGGCATGGACTCACCCTCGTAAGGGAAGGCCCGGTATTTACGATCGCGAGCCAGAAAAGGCAGGTGAAACGTAGGTAATTTCCCAATAAAATCCAGATCGCCGTAGCCTTCTGCATACCCACCTAAAGCCTTAACATGAACAAATTCAACGTTTTCCTGATCCTGCGTATCTACCGTTGTGGCTAATACCCGAAGTTCAGGAACTTTAGGCATGTTTACAGGCTCTTTACTGAGATCTTTCCGAAGTAGGTCATCTACGCTTACCTGAAAGAAATCTGCTACTTTTACTAAATCACCGTAGCGAGGCTCCGCCCGTCCAGATTCATAAGCAGCCCAGGTTGACTTTTTTAATCCTAATTCATCCGCCAGACGTTGCTGAGAAACCTTCCCCTCTAATCGACCGCGTAACTGAACTAGATTTCTGGAAAAAAAGTCCGGTTGTGTTAGCTCTTCAGCAGATATATTATCCATTTTTTTAGTCAATTCTTATAACTTTTGAACAAATATAGAATTATTTTCTCGTATCGAACAAGAAACGTACACATTTTTTGGTTCAAAAATTTCAATAAGAATTATATAGTAGTAATTATGCTTTTCTATAGAACTTTACTAAGGTAGAAATAGCTGGTCGTTATCGATAATGGATGATGCCTACAAATGCTGCTTCCAGTGGCAAAGATTGTAACCTAGCGACCGAATTGCTGTACAAGTCTATGTTCAAAACAAAACAAGCTAGTAGCCTATAACGCCGCTGCCAGCGTAGCCCGGCCAGCTTGCTGTATAATTCCGTGCTCAAAACAATAATAATTCAACAGCCTACTAGTCTATAAACGCCGCTGCCAGCGTTTCCGCTGGCAGCAACCACTCTTCCATACAATTTACAAGCCGACAGCGGCAAAAGTCATTACAATTTCAACGAGATTCCAGTCGTCACCCAGCGACCGGGTTGCTGTACAAATCCGTGTTCAAAGTAAGACTGATTCAACAGGTTATTGGCATCGACGAATAACCGGAACTTCGGACGATTCCAGGAGAGGCGGGTATCGACCAGGTGAATCGTGGCGTAAGGCTCGGGGGCGGTAGTGGCATCCCATTGGTATTCACCCTCGCGTTTTTTGAGCGTATACCAAAGATCCAGCGAAAGATCTTTGGCCAGCCGCACATTCGCTCCTACACTCAATTTATGCCGCAGGTAATTCAGGGTATAAAACGACTGGAAGTTATTTTGCTTCTTATCCGCCCAGATGTAGGCATAATTGAAAGTTAGTCGTTGAAACCAGTGTTTCTCATTACCCAACACCTGGGCCATTCTTAAAGTATACGCTACTTCCGCCCCAATCGTGTTCAGATTATTAATGTTTTCAATGCGGGGAACGGCCTGATCGGGACGTTTGATTTTGTCGATAGCCGTGCTGCTTTGCCGATAGAAAACAGAAAGAGTCGTTTGGTCAATCGCGGTAAATCGCTTCGTTCCTACCTCATAACTCCAGGCTTTTTCTGGCCGCACATTGGGGTCAGCAATAACGGTAGAGGTATTACCATACATCTCCGTAAAAGTCGGGTAACGCACCGCCCGATTCACACTTCCGTAAATGTTAAGTGTTTCAGAGAGCGAATAAGAAGCGTCCAGTCCGGGGTACCATTCGTTACCAAATTGCGAGTTGATGTTGAATAGCGTCCCAGCCACCAGCGTCAGCCGATCCCAGCGTTTGAATTGCTCCAGGTAAAAGTTGACATTATCCCGGTCTTTGCCTAAAGTGTAGTTATTACCGAAAAAACCCGGCACTTCCCGCGACTTTGCTAAAGCATCTCCTAGACGGTTACTAATGATGGATTCCCGCCGCCACTCGGCTCCAAAGGAAGTGGTACCCCAGGCATTCGTCCACTTGTTACGCCATTCGATATCATAGACGTTAGTTTGGTGAAAGTTAATAGAAGCCGGTTTGGTGTAGCGATAGTTATTGAAATCGTACATATCATAATGCCGCCGCCAGGAACCCGTCAGGTTTGAATACCAGCTTTTGGTTAGCTGTCGGTCAGCTTGAGCCACCACAAAATACTGCTTTACCTGCTCGTACTGATTGTTGAATTTGGGATGATAAAAATTGGAAGCTCCAAACTGATTATCCATAAAACCACCCTGCAAGGCCAGCGTCGTCCGGTCTAAGTGGAAAGCCGTTCTTCCGTACAGATTATGTCGGTCAAAAGCGGTGTTATAGGCATATCCATCGCTATGAATTTTTTCAGCCGCTACGAGTGTTGTCTGTTTTTCGGTGGTTAACCCAACCGCTGTATTTAATTGATACAGACCATATTGACCTCCGGCGGCTCCAATTTGTACCTGACTGGGCTGATTCTTTTTGGTAATGATGTTAATAACCCCTGAAAAAGCACTGGGGCCAAACACACGCGAAGCTCCGCCCTGAAGAATCTCTATTTTCTCAATCATTTCCAATGGGAAAGGCAAATTGAGCGAATGGTGGCCCGTCTGCGGATCATTCATTTTAACACCATCCACCAAAATCAGCGTCTGATCGAAGTTCCCGCCGCGAATACTCACGTCGGCCTGTACACCCAACGGAGCTCTCGACCGCACGTCGACGTTCAAAGCGTATTGCAATACGCCATCCAGGGTCTTAACGGGAGCTTTTTCGATTTCCTGAGCGGTAATAACGGTGACGTTACGGGCCGTTTTCCGAATATCCGTTGATTGTAGGTTAGCGGTCACTGTAACTTCCGATAAACCAACGGTTTTAGTGGAATCCTGAGCGTACAAATGGGCAGAAAGGAGAAATGCAACGATGTATACTATACGTTTCATGTAATAAACAAAACATAAGGACTCAGCAAGAGTTAAAATGGATCATTCATGAATGCCTGGGCACTAGAATTCCATCACACTTCTGTGAGTGAGTTAAGAAAAAGAAAAACAGGGTACAATCGGGTAAAGGCTAGTGAACCCTGAAGATTCACAGCAAAGGAACAACCCGATCAATCGAACTTAACGTTCGAGCGTAGCAAGGGAATCTTCTTCGGAAAAAATCCGAGCAACAGCATGATAGTCAATCTTTCCATTATCTTTTCGGGGAAGATTGCGTAACTCCAGAATACGTCTGGGCTGTTTGAACGTAGGTAAGGAATGTAATAAATGGGTTTTTAGCTGCTGGCTATAATTTGCCTGAACATGACCCGGGTAACTGGCACTAAACACCAGATAGATATCGTGCGAAAGATCCTCCCGAAGCAAGCCTATGACAGCTACTTCGGTAACAAAAGGTAGCAGTTTCGCACTGTTTTCTATTTCTTCAGCAAAAACGTTCAGACCCCGACGATTAAACATCCGGCCCGAACGGCCCATCAGAATCAGGCGTCCGTCTTCGATTAACCCTAAATCAAAAACCGTATTAACGCCCCGGTAATCGGGTGATACATAGTCACTTTCAACCAAAATTCGCTGATCAACGATTTTGATTTTTACGCCGGGAAAGGCCTGTCCCACCGCGTAACTATGCTGAATAATCTCCTGATTCTGCTGGTAACTGACGTGCCCTAACTCGGCAGCACCGTAATACTCGGTCAATAAAACGTCGGGGCAACATGCCAGCAGAATTTCCGCTAATGAAGCCTCTAGCTTTTCCCCCGCACTAACCAGTGACCGGATTCCTGGCAGCGATAATGATTTTTTTGCCCAAAGCCGATAGTGCGAAGGCACCATAAACACTGAGCTAATCTGCTGCTCCTGCATTTGTCGGGGCCAGCTGGCAGCCGACTTCAGTGAAGTCATGACCACCGTCCCTCCCTGCCAGAGCATATGCAGCACGCTGTTCAGGTTAGCCGAATAACTCAGGGCATCCAGTACAAACAGACGGTCGTCCGGGGTAATGCCAAATACGTCACTCTGATGCGGGAAAGCCGTTACCCAGCTCTGGTAGTCTTTCCAGATTACTTTGGGAGTTGACTCAGTCCCAGAGGTTAATACACCGAGGAATCGATCTGTCAAGGTAGCGGACTGTATTTCGGTCAGAGCTACGCTTTCCTGATTTCTTGGTGGTAAAGTCGTCGCTTCTTCCTGTTCAAGCAAGCCCTGAATTTGCTCCTCATTTAGCTGAGTAGAAGCCATAATACTGGCTTTCCCAAGAGCCATTAACGCCAGTAAATCCAGCAGATTTTCCAGCGAATGGGCGTGCGTCAGGATAACTTTGGGGGCAGTGACTCGGTGCTGGTAAGCCCCCGCCCGATACTTAATCTCCTCACTCAACTCAGCATACGAAAGACTCCGCAGGCCGTACACGATGGCCTGCTTTTCAGGAAATTTTTCAGCGGTATGAAGAATTCTCTGAACGATCACGCGTTGAGATTTTCGATCATTAGAGCGATTCCGAGTCCTCCGGCAACACCGACCGTTACGAGTCCAAATCGCTTGCGGGTATGTTCGAGAGCCCGCATGAGGTGAATTAAATTAATGATTCCAGAGGCTCCGAACGGATGTCCGTAAGCCAAATTGCCCCCAAAGATATTCACTTTTTCTTCGGAAATATTCCAGTGCCGCATAAATGCGAGTGGTTTTACCGCAAATGACTCATTGATTTCGAATAAATCAATCTCCTGAATCGACCTTTTACTTTGGCTTAATAACCGCTCCGTAGCCCAGATTACCCCAGCCGGAGCCATCGTAGGTGCCCCCCCTGCAAGAGCCGAAGCTACAATCCTGAATTTGGGCTGAAAATCAGCTTTTTCCGATGCATTGATTAACAGAACTCCGGCAGCTCCGTCATGTAAATGAGCGGTATTAGTATGGTCAATTAAAGCTGAGGTTTGCGTTGCCCATAACTGAGATTCCAACAGATTTTTGCGGATGGGCTGATCGCTGAAAAAATTTTGATACGGAAGACGAATTTCCTTCAATAGCTGTTCCGACTGGCTGGCTAACTGATGGCTGCGAAGCGTCCAGCGGATCATTTCTTCTTTCGTGATGCCATACGTTTCAGCAACCAGACGAGCCGCTTCGGTCAATCGCGAATCACCCCAACTTTCGGGAGCAAAGGTGGCCTGCGTATAGTACGTGTCTTCATCCTGATACCGAAAATCACGAGTGTGATACTGTCTTCGGGGGGCTAGGCTGTTGCTTTCCATACCTCCCGCAATCACACACTGACTCATTCCACTTCGAAGCTGGGCTTCGGCCATGATCACCGACCGCAGTCCCGCTCCGCACTGCATATCAATGGTCGTAGCCGGAATAGCTACTGGAAGTCCGGCTTCTAGTAAGGCATAACGGGCCATGTTTCCACCCGTCCCCAGGGCATTTCCAAGCATTACTTCATCCAGCGTTGCCGAAAGAGAAGGATATTTACGAAGAAACTCCCGGAGTATTTCAGCCATTAATCGCTCAGGAATTTCGGTCTTGTAATAGCCATTTGCTTTACCCGTAGGCAGACGAAAACCTTCGACGATGTATGCTGACATTGGATGCAATTAATCTTGAATAACCCTGCGAAGGTAGAATCTTATTCAAAAAATGCCGTAATCCAGGTTCTGATTACGGCATTTTGCGGGAGTAACTATTTGCCTGTCACGAAAAATGAATCGCTATTAGATCGCCTTTGTACGTGACACTAAGCAGGTAAGTATTCTTTGCGTGCTTCTTCCACGAGGGGTAATAACGCATCTATGCGTACCTGCACCTCATGTACCAACGGTTGAACCAGGTTGATATCCGCACCTTTGGTACCATACTCCTGTAGCTTGATAAATGTAGGGGTCAGTTCTTCTGCTCCAATCATCTGAACGGGCGATTTTAGGGCATGGGCAATTTTACCCACTTCCTCCACATTCCCCGCCTGCAAAGCATCATTCATTTTTTGGAGCTGTAGAGGTGTTTCTTCTAAAAATACGGTTAATAAGTCCGCCATCGATTCGTGATCTCCGCCGGTTACATCGTTCAAATAATCAAGATTAAGTGTAGGAGCCATCATTTTTGGATCGTTTTTTAGAGCATTTTCAGAATGTACAAAGGTAGGCGTATTAATCTGAAGCATCTTCCGAACAATTTTATATAAATCATTCATCTGGAAAGGTTTGGATACGAAATCATTCATACCCACCTGCAAACAATGCTCCCGTTCTCCCACCAGGGCATGAGCCGTCATGGCTACGATCGGCACATCCAGTTTCAAAACGGTTCGAATTTGACGGGTAGTTTCATAGCCATCCATTTCGGGCATTTGAATATCCATCAGAATCAGATCGTACTTGTTCGATTTTAATTTCTCGAGGGCTATAATTCCATTGCCTGCCACTTCGGACGAATAACCCATTCGGCTCAATACGGCAGTAGCCAGCTTCTGATTCATAGGATTGTCCTCTACAATCAGGACTTTAATATGCAGATTGGACTGACTACTCGAAGAAGCAACCTCTGATTCTTCGAGTACCTCCTGCCGGGCCACTTCGTAGGGAATGTCGACAGTAAAGGTAGAGCCCAATCCGGGCGTGCTAATCACTGCAATAGAGCCTCCCTGCATCTCTACCAGCGAATGAACAATATTTAATCCTAAACCCGAGCCGCCGTACTGACGCGTAGTAAATGAACTTTCCTGGCGGAATCGTTCAAAAATGTGGGGTAATACGTCTGTGGCAATCCCAATGCCTGAATCTTTCACAACCAGTTTCACCCAAGCTACGTCACCTTCCTGGCGGCTATAATGAACACTAATGTGTATTTTCCCTTTCTCGGTAAACTTGATAGCGTTCGAAGCCAGGTTTAGTAATACCTGGGTTAATCGCGTTGGATCACCCAGTACCACCGAGGGTAAATTCGGATCAATCTGCACTTCCAAAGCCAGTTGCTTATCGAAAGCCGCTGGTTGAAGCATAATTTTAATGGACTGCACCAAAGCAGTAATGCTGAATGGTATTTTCTCGAACTGAAGCATGCCTGCTTCAATTTTAGAAATATCCAGAATATCGTTAACAATGGTTAGCAGATTACGACTAGCGGTATTGACTGCTCTTAAATATTCAATCTGCTCCTGAGTTAACGGACTAGTTTCCAGCAAGTTTGTAAATCCAATAATCGAGTTAAGGGGCGTTCTGATTTCGTGGCTCATGTTTGCCAGGAAGTTTTCCTTCATCAAAGCCGCTTTCTCAGCCATTTCCTTGGCTTCCCGCAGTCGCGTATGTGACAATAATCGATCTGTAATGTCAACATAACTCGAAACAATATACTGAATATTTCCGTCTGTATCATACACAGGGACGGCTGAATTCAATAACAAAGTACGTTCTTCTCCAATCCGCAACTCCATATCATCCACCTGAACAGCCCGTCCTTCAAGGGCCTTGAAGTAAGGTCGTTCTTCATGAGGGTATTCCTCGCCAGTGGGAAAACGATAAATTTGTAAGGAGCGGAATAAGGTATGGTACGAATCAAAAACCGACTGTTGCCTCAGCATCGTACGCGTGTTTTTGTTGGTATAAAACACCTTTCCCTGCTGATCATAGACAATAACGGCGGCTGGAATGGCATCCAGAATTTCCTTCAGTCGTTTTTCGTTTTCCTGTAACTCCAGGTTAAGTTTCGTTCGGCTTTTCAATACCCGAAACAGCAGAAAAACGGCTCCGAGAATAATAATAACCGCCACAAGTGTTCCAACAAAAATGCTTAGAATTGCTTCGCTCGCCGACTCTTCACTCTCTTGTACGCGTTTGGCAAGCAGAGTTTGTTCATCGTCCTGAATTTCAATTAACAAAGCCCGCAATTCATAGGTCTTATCCAGATAAGCCCGGCCCGAATCCAGCTTTTGCATACTATCCTGCATACCCGTCTGAAGGAATAGCTGCTGCCCTAAGTTTAGTTTTTCAAGAAGCTTCTGATTAAAAAAACGTAATCTCTTTTTCTGGAGGTCCGTTCGGGCGAAGTCATTCAGATCTTTCGACTGATCAATCAGATCTTTTGCGTTTCGATTAAAATCTGCTAGGAAATAGGGATTTTTACTGAGCAAATGTCCCCGCAAGTCATTATCGATATGCGTCAGTCGAGTGTCAACCTGTTCCGCTTTTTCGAGAATCACGTGCGTATGAGTAATCCAGTTATTGGTCGTTACCAGCCGTTGGATCGTCTGATGCCCATTAATTCCCAGAAGGACTTCTATAAGAAACCCTCCCCCTAACATTAAACCTATCCAGAATTTAAGTCGCATCCGTGAATGTGCAGTCGTATTGAATATTTTTAATTTATAGTTATAATAGAGCTATTTAGATGATATATCAGTTAGTAAAGACAATAGGGCTTGAGGACGCAGAGGCTTCATAATGTAGCCATTAACGGCTTCAGAATTCAATATTTCTTCCGTTGGCACATCTCCAGACATAATGTAGATCTGCACCTGAGCATCAAATGATCTGATTTCTTTGCTGGCTGTAAAACCATCCAAATCAGGCATTTGAATATCCATTAAAATTAAATCGAAAGACGTTTTACGAGCCAATTCTATGGCGGCTAACCCGCCCTCTGCTGTCTGGACCAATGCACTCGTTTTGGCGACTACCCGCTGGGCTATCTGTAAATTAAAAGGCTGGTCGTCTACCAATAATACTTTTAGCACAGGAAGATCAGAACTAGCTAAAGATTCGGACATGTTCTTGTTGAAGGTACAAACGTTATAAATCCAGTTGTAAACAATATGTACTCTTAATAAACGCAGCAAAGCACGAAGTTATCGATTAAGCTACAAAATAAAAATAATTGTTCCTGCGGAGTCTGATTCCGCTGGTTCGTAACCCAATTCGGGTTTTAAAAGTTCTGTTTTTTAAAAGTCTTAGAGGTTGGTTAAATTGATCTTTTATTATAAGTTAGAGACCCTGCTTGAGTCTCTCGTTTCATTGCTGCAAACCCCGTCGTCTGTCCTCCAAAGCGAAGAACCTTCATTACCTTGAGAACAGTATTAGATCATACGATACCTTTAAAAACATCAAAGCCGTCTCATTTTACAGAAGTGCTCAGCACTGGTTTGAGATTCCATCTCGTTCCTAGCCTAATAACAGGTTCCCACCTACCGTTATCCTTCAAGCCGATCAGTCACAGCAAAGATTGTGAAGGCTTTAAAAGTGATAATTCGTAGTATAAAACAGGCTTTGTTGATCAGGCTGCATTCGCTGAAAAATAAAAAAGAGTCCTCCAGGTCAATGATTTTAACCTAGAGGACTCTTTATCAAAGTATGATGTATTTACCACATAACCCAGGTGTCTTTACTTCCGCCACCCTGCGAAGAATTTACTACCAGCGAACCTTTGTTCAAAGCTACACGGGTTAAACCTCCGGGAATGACGTTAACGTCTTCACCATAAAGAATATAAGGTCTTAAATCTACGTGACGACCTTCAATGGCACCGTCTACCAGGCAGGGTACCCGTGACAGAGAAATGGTAGGCTGAGCAATATAATTTCGGGGATTTGCTTTGATTTTTTCCCGGAAAAGAGCATGATCTTCTTTCGTGGCTTTGGGACCAATCAGCATGCCATAACCGCCTGCTTCATTGGCTTCCTTTACTACCAGATTTTCAATGTTCTCCAGCACGTAAGCACGGTCTTCTTCTTCCCGACAGATGTACGTCCGAACGTTAGGAATAATAGGCTCTTCATCCAGGTAATATTTGATGATTCGAGGTACGTAGGCGTAGATTACCTTATCATCCGCAACGCCCGTTCCAGGAGCATTCGCCAGGGCTACTCTGCCTTTTTTATACACATCAAAAATCCCCGGAATGCCAATCAGCGAGTCCGGGTTGAAGGCCTGAGGATCCAGATAGGTATCGTCAATGCGACGGTAAATAACGTCTACTACCTGAAAACCCTTGGTAGTTCTCATTTTCACGTAACCATCGTGAACTACCAGGTCACGGGCATCTACCAATTCTACGCCCATTTGCTGAGCCAGGTAAGAATGCTCGAAATACGCTGAATTATAAATGCCCGGCGTTAACACGCAAACCGTAGGATCTGGCCGTCCCGAAATGTATTGCAGCATCTGCAACAATCGGCTTGGGTAATCGGAAACCGGACGAATGTCGGTACGGGCAAAAACTTCGGGGAAGGTCTGCTTGAGTAACTCCCGGTTTTCGAGCATGTATGAAACGCCTGAAGGACAACGCAGGTTGTCTTCCAGTACCATGTATTCGCCGTCGTCGCCTTTAATCAAATCCGTTCCGGTAATGTGGCACCAGATTCCTTTGGGTGGTTTCAGGCCCTTGCAAGCGGGTAAAAAGCACTTCGACGATTCAATCAAATCGCGGGGAACAATGCCATCGTTCAGGATTCGCTGTTCATTATAGACATCATCGATGAACATATTAATGGCCTTAATTCGCTGAATCAGACCTTTTTCCAGCTTGGCCCAGTCTTCATTCGGAATAATACGGGGGATAATATCAACGGGCATGATACGTTCGGTACCTTCATTTTCAGAATATACATTGAACGTAATACCCATGGCCATCAATGACCGCTCGGCGGCTTGGTGTCGCCGAACCATTTCTTCATAGGTTAATTGCTCGCTTCGTTGCTTAAAAGCTTCGTATCCTTTCCGAACGTTTCCGTCGGCATCAAACATCTCATCGAAAAAACCTTCCGTCTGATAATTGTCATAGGAAAATTCCATAGGTGTCCAGTTGTTATAAAATCTAAAAATTCCTTAAACAATTATTAAAACCTCTACATAATCGGAAAAATAACCAATTAAGTATAAGCATACAATAGATATACCAAATCTTATACCGAATTACTCTACAAATTTGGGTATGAGAAAAAAGCCCTCTGGTTGGAAAAATACAAAAAAGACCAGCAGTTCTCTGCTGGCCCTGGGTAATTATTTATTTCGTTCAAACAGTAAAGCCGCCGAATTAATAGTGTACTTCAATCGCCCCGGAGCGGAGCCATCCGGCGTAGACCGCCCCAGGTAAGCCCCGCAACGACTGCAAGTCAATTCATTACCTCGGCCACCGGGCATTTCTGTTTCCTCTACATTACGAGGATTGGCTACCCGCGAAAACGTGGGCCAGCCACTACCATTATCGAACTGGGCATCCGTTCTGAACAATTCAGCATTACAACATACACAGCGATAGCTTCCTTTCTCCCGATTGTTCCAGAACTTTCCGGAAAAAGCCCTTTCCGTCCCTTTCTGCCGGGTTACGAAATACTGCTCGGGAGTAAGAATTCGCTTCCACTCTGAATCAGTTTTTTCAACCGGGTATCGCTTAACCGGATTCTGAGTCAGTAGGGTGCCCACCAAAGGTGTTACTAAACAGAATTTAAGGAAGTGTCTTCTTTCCATTACACAAATCAATCCGTCTTAATAATGCAGGTTTTGGAGTGATATTCTCGTTGATACTTAGGCAACCTATGAACGCGTAAAAGGTTTAGTAGTACTTGATCTTTTTAGCTTTTTTATCGCCTCCAAAATCTTAATCAACTACCTTCTTTACCAAATACTTGTTCAAAAAGATACGCAAAACGGACTGGTATCGTGCGATGTTGAGCTTTTTTAACAATTCTATGATTCCTGCTTACTCATTCGGGACAACATTCCTTCCTTCATGGCGTACATCGAAACGCGGATATTTTTCAGACCGTATTTCCGCAGGAGGAAGGCAATGAGGCAACTGGCTACCACGATCATATCCGCCCGATACGCTTTCATACCGGGAATTTCCAGGCGTTGGTCATGATCAGAAGTAATGAATTTTTCGTAGGAATCAATGAACGAAGCCAGCGGCAACTCTCCGCTAGTTAACGATGGATCAGGCAATTCGCCGGTTTCACGAATGGAATGAATGTCCAGTAAAGTCTCGAAAGAACCTGCCGATCCAATCAGTTCGTGGGCTTCGTACTGGTGTACGGCGTTGGTTAAAGGTACCAGTTGCTGTTCCAGGTATTCATTAAGCTTACTAATTGAATCGGGCAAAATTGGATCGGTTTGATTGAAGCGATCCATCAACCGCTGCCCACCAATTTCAAAACTTTGTTTCCAGAACAGTTTCTCGTTGTTGCAAAGAATAAATTCTACACTTCCACCGCCAATATCCACGATGAGTGACGTTTCTTTTCTAAGCTTCATTCCGGCTTTTACTCCTTCATAAATCAGGCCTGCTTCTTCTTCCCCTTTGATGATGGTAACCGTTATGCCGGTTTCTTCCAGCACTCGCTGGGAAAATTCGGCCTGATTGGAGGCATTGCGAATGGCACTTGTACCCAGAGCCGTAATTTTCTCAGGCTCAATGTTATATTCATCCGTAATCTGTCGAAACTGTTTCAATACCCCGATGGCCCGACGGATCCCTTCATCTGAAATTTTACCTTCTGAAATTCCACCTTCGCCGATTTTGGCGGGTAAACTGGAATCGTGCAGAATTTTAAAATTCCCCTGCTCCATTTCCGCTACCATCAACTGAAAAGTATTCGTACCCAAATCTATGATCGCCTGACGTTTCATGTGTCGTATGCCTTGATGATGAGGCCATTTACCTATAAATAAAAAGAAAAAGGGAGGGGCTATGCCCAACATCTCCCGCGGAGAATTCCCTACTGATCGAATCCTTCGCCAAAGTTGTTAATAAACTATTGAAATTTTGAAATAGAAGCGTATATTTGCAATCCTGTTTTGGAGTTGAACCATTCAAATTGCCGAATAACACACATGATTATCGTTCAAGTTAAAGAAAACGAAAGCATTGACAAGGCTCTCAAACGTTTCAAGAAGAAATTCGAAAAAACGGGCGTAATGCGTGAACTTCGTTCTCGTATGGCGTTTACGAAGCCATCAATCACTCGTCGTCACCAGGTCATCAAGGCGGCTTACCGTCAGAAGATGCAGGAAAGCGAGCAACAATAGTTGCAGTAACGGATTCAATAATCCCTTACGACGGCATATTTAGCCATCCTTTTGACGGGGATGGCTTTTTGCATTATAGCCCTTTAGGAGAACTAGATAAAAATGTAAAAGGTAGTTCCGCAGACGATAGCCCCTAATAACAGCCCCATCAGAATCTGCCGGGGAGTGTGAGCATTAAGATACAAACGGGCACTCATCAGAAAACCCGTTAATAACGTAACGATCAGGAAAGGAATGAGTAAACTGCTCAACCCCAGCTTTAGGGTTAAGGCCAGTAAGCCGCCCAGCACTCCGCCCATTCCTGTGGCATGAGCTGAAATTTGCCAGTAGAGACTGATAAAAGCGACACAGGAAATGGAAAAGGTTATACTGGCCATTACTACCGTTACCTCAGGTAACAACGCCATGTAGCGAAACGAAGCATAGGAGAAAATGGTATACAGCATCACAATGACCAGGTAAGGCAATCGCCGGTCCTGTAAATTTTCCATGGTGAGGCTTTTAATCACTTTCAGCCGATACAGCACGTATAATAAATAACTGGGAATCAAAAAAGTAAAAAAGAAAACCAGTAACAATAGCCCTGCTCTGAAGGATAATTTGATACCAAAAAAATCGATGGTTTGCTCGCCATTGAACGCCGCCAGATTGGCAACGGCAGGCGTGGCTGCGTAAAAAATAATTCCGAATAAAACGGTCGGAATTAATAAGGGATGCAGAACAAACGAAAGGAAACGGGCAAGGGCGGTATTCAAGTGTTAAGGTCTAGTTTGTGATTCGACTAACAACAAAGGTAATTTCCCGTACGCCCTTCACCAAAGAGCAAAGCTGGTCTGAGGTGATTTTTAATACATTCCTTAGGATTTATTATCTATTTGATACACGAATCCTTCTTCTTCGATCTATTTTTTCCTTAAAACCTACATAAACCATTGCTCATTACCGGATTTTTTTTCTCTGGTAACAGGAAGTAGCTAATTTTGCGACCATTACAGGCGGACGAGTGTTCCGCCGCTGATCGAAGTTCATCATGAAATATCAAATTAAAGATTACCTCCGTCACCACGGTTTTGTGGGTCAGACCCTAACGGTTCAGGGGTGGGTTCGAACCAAGCGAGAGAGCAAGAATGTCAATTTTATTGCTCTAAATGACGGCTCGACCATCAATAACCTGCAAGTTGTGGCTGAAGCGGGCGTGATTTCGGACGATATTCTCAAACTCGTAACGACCGGCTCTGCCATTGCAGCTACCGGGGTACTGGTCGATTCGCAGGGAGCGGGCCAGTCAGTTGAATTAAAAGTTGAGTCCATCGAAGTATACGGCACAGCCGATCCTGATCTGTATCCGCTGCAACCCAAGCGTCATTCGCTGGAGTTTCTACGGGAAATTGCTCACTTACGTCCTCGTACCAATACGTTCTCGGCGGTGTTCCGGGTGCGTCATGCCCTGGCTTTCGCCGTTCATAAGTATTTCAGTGATAATGGATTTTTCTACTGGAACTCTCCCATTATTACGGGATCGGATGCCGAAGGAGCGGGTGAAATGTTCCGCGTCACCACGCTGGATCCTAAAAATCCACCTCTGAACGAAGATGGTTCGATTAATTATAAAGAAGACTTTTTCGGCAAAGAAACTAACCTGACGGTATCAGGGCAGTTGGAAGGCGAATTAGCGGCTTTGGGTCTGGGTAAAATCTATACGTTTGGTCCTACGTTCCGGGCCGAAAACTCAAACACGACTCGTCACTTAGCTGAGTTCTGGATGATTGAGCCCGAAATGGCGTTCTTCGAACTGGAAGATAACATGGCTCTGGCCGAAGATTTCGTTCAGTACGTGATTAAATACGCTCTGGAAAACTGCCAGGACGATTTAGCTTTCCTCGAAAAACGGTTGCTTGAGGAAGAAAAGAACAAGCCCCAGAACGAGCGTAGTCCCATGCCGCTGCTGGAAAAGCTCCAGTTTGTGGTAGAAAACGAGTTCGAGCGTCTGACTTATACGAAGGCTATTGAAATTTTGCTTCAGTCGAAGCCTCACAAAGAGAAGAAGTTCCAGTACCCTGTAGAATGGGGTATTGATCTCCAAAGTGAGCACGAGCGTTACCTCGTTGAAAAGCACTTCAAGAAACCCGTCATCCTGACGCATTATCCCCGGGCGATCAAGGCTTTCTACATGAAACAGGAAGTGGATCGTCCCGAAGACAAAGGACCGACGGTACGGGCCATGGACGTATTATTCCCCGGTATCGGTGAAATGATTGGCGGAAGTCAGCGGGAAGATAATCTGGAAAAACTCGTAGCCCGGATGGAAGAAGTCGGCATTGAACCTCAAAGCATGGACTGGTTCCTCGACACGCGTCGATTCGGTTCGGCTCCGCACTCGGGTTTTGGTTTAGGTTTCGAGCGTCTGATTCAGTTTGTAACGGGTATGGGTAACATCCGTGATGTAATTCCTTTCCCTCGTTTCCCTAAATCAGCAGAGTTCTAATACCCGATTTTCTCTAGTTGTGAAGACCGTTTCTCCTAAGAAACGGTCTTTTTTAGTTCCATTCTAAATTAATCCGAGCATCGGCTTAGATTTGCAGCGGGAAATTCCCAAACCTGTAAACGTGTACTATTTTGCTTCCTGCTTTACTGATATGCCTCGCCCTGACTCTTGCTACGGTTGTAGTAGGAGTATACGCTGAACGAAAAATTTCGGGTTTTATTCAGGATCGCCTCGGCCCTACCGAAGTGGGTCCATATGGCTTACTCCAGTTATTTGCCGATTTATTGAAGTTACTCCAGAAAGAAGACATTGTGCCCAAACTGGCAGATCGCTGGATGTATCTGGTGGCTCCCTGTCTGATTTTTGTGGCGATTTTTCTAGGTTATGCCGTCGTTCCACTCGGCCCCGACTGGATTGGCTCCAGCACCGCCATTGGCGTTTTCTGGCTCATGGCCATCGTTTCACTCGATGTGCTGGGCATTATCATTGCAGGCTGGGCTTCTAACAATAAATATTCCCTGTTTGGAGCCATTCGCTCAGTAGCTCAGATTGTGAGCTATGAAATTCCGCTGGGGCTTTCGGTGCTGTGCGTAGCCATGATTTGCCAGAGCCTTGATTTACAGGAAATTAGTTTTCAGCAAGGCATTTATTCTCAGGAAAATGTCTATTTCTTCGGTATAAAAAGCTGGGGATTGGACGTAACGGCCAACGGTGGTTTTCTAAGCTGGAATATTTTCCGAATGCCACTTTTCTTTATTGCCTTTATCATCTACTTCATCGCCTCGCTGGCCGAATGTAACCGAGCTCCTTTCGACTTGCCCGAAGCGGAATCTGAGCTGGTAGGTGGCTTTCATACGGAATATTCCGGTTTTCGCTGGGCCCTGGTTTTCCTTAGCGAGTATGCCATGATGATGCTGGTTAGTATTCTCGGTGTAGTGTTGTTTCTAGGTAGCTGGAATACCCCCTTACCTAACATAGGTCCGGTAAAATTAGCCGACTGGACTTCCGGTGCACCAGGAACGCTGTTAGGTAACTTCTCAGGTATGTTCTGGTTACTGGCCAAAGCTGCTTTGTTAATCCTCGTTCAAATCTGGGTTCGCTGGACTTACCCTCGCCTTCGCGTGGATCAATTAATGTATTTAGGCTGGAAAGTCTTAACGCCTCTTGCTTTAGTGATGGTCGTCTTATCTGGCGTATGGCGTTTATTGATGGTTTAACATCTGATAATAAATAAGTTATAACTAATGACCATCCTTAAGTAGGGTGGTCATTACGTTTTATTATACATTCATCAATATAATCGATTTTACTTATCGATTTCTTCCTTATACTTTTGTCTCAGTTCTTACTTCAAAATCACTAAGCAAGCGATGGATCAACAAAAATTAACAACCGCTTCAGGACGCCCCTATGCTGAAAACGAAAACTCACAAAGCGTAGGTCCCCGTGGTCCTTTATTGCTACAAGACTATATTTTACACGAAAAAATGGCTCACTTCAACCGCGAGCGAATTCCAGAGCGGGTAGTGCATGCCAAAGGTTCTGGTGCTTTCGGTACCCTGACCATTACCAATGATATTACAAAGTATTCTCGGGCAAAAGTATTCAGTGAAGTTGGGAAGCAAACGCCTTTATTTCTGCGTTTTTCGACCGTAGGTGGCGAAAAAGGCTCTGCTGATACTGAACGCGACCCTCGCGGTTTTGCTCTCAAGTTTTATACCGAAGATGGTAACTGGGATTTAGTAGGTAACAACACACCCGTCTTCTTCGTCAAAGATCCCAAGAAATTTGGTGACTTCATTCACACGCAAAAGCGGGATCCTTTCACTAACCTGAAATCACCTACGATGATGTGGGATTTTTGGTCGCTGAATCCTGAATCATTACATCAGGTTCTGATTTTGATGTCTGATCGCGGCACGCCTTATGGCTATCGTCACATGCACGGATTTGGAAGTCATACGTTTTCGTTCATTAATAAAGAAAATGAGCGTTTTTACGTAAAATTCCACTTCCTGACCAAACAGGGCATTAAAAATTTCACTGGTAAAGATGCCGATGAAATGAAGTCGAAAGACATGGATTTTGCTCAGCGTGATTTGCTGGAACACATTGAAAAGGGTGACTTCCCGAAATGGTCGATGCAGGTTCAGATCATGCCCGAAGCGGAAGCTAGAACATACCATATCAATCCTTTCGATTTGACGAAAGTATGGCCTCACTCCGATTATCCGCTGATTGAAGTCGGTGAAATTGAATTAAACCGAAACCCTGATAATTACTTCCAGGACGTAGAACAGGCGGCCTTTGCTCCCGCTCACGTGGTGGATGGCATTGGTTATTCGCCCGACAAGATGTTACAGGGCCGTCTGCTCTCGTATCCTGATGCTCAGCGGTATCGTTTAGGAGGTAACTACGAACAGATTCCCGTAAACCGTTGTCCTTTCGCTACAACTAACTACCAGCGTGACGGACAAATGCGGGTTGATGGTAACGGTGGCCGTAATCCCAACTATTTCCCTAACTCGTTTGATAACATTGTAGCAGATCAAAGCTATCAGGAACCTGCCTGGGAACTGGATTCGAATATAGCTGGCTGGTACGACCGCAACGGCGAAGGTGAGAACGACCACTACAGCCAACCTGGTAACTTGTATCGCAACGTTCTGGACGATGAGCAGAAAAGCCACCTGGTAGAAACCATCGTGGGTGCTTTGGGCGGCGTTACGGGTCCTAAACGTGACGAAATCATTAACCGTCAGTTATGCCACTTCTTCCGGGCCGACATTGGTCTGGGAATGCGAATTGCTCAGGGCTTAGGCGTAAACGTAGAAAATGCAATGCCTAAAAAGCATGAAGTTAACTAGCGAGAAGGTTTACAAAGTTTGAGCGGGTTTGAGGTAGTTTGAAGTTTGATTTCGGTTTGAAAAGTTATTTGTACCCCGGCGGTTTAGGATCAAATCCACCTAACCAATCAAACCGTTTCTAACCAAGTCAAACTATCTCAAACCTGACCAAGCATTAATTAAACCTGCTCAAACTTAACCAAACTTCAAACCTTCCTCTTCCGGGGAAGGTTTTTATATATGTAGAACGGCAAAGATTTCCGACCTTTGCCCCCGAAACGCCACGAGCGAAGAAGAGATAGACAGAACGTATTTTAAGGTTACATCTATTCAGGTAACCCTCCAAACATGCAGGTCACAGAATTAGCGTCCACTCGCACGACTCAACAACTAAAAACGGGTATTTTACTGGTTAACCTGGGTACACCCGATAGTCCCAGTGTACCGGACGTACGTAAATATTTACAGGAATTTTTGATGGATGGCCGCGTCATTGATATTCCTTTCATGAATCGCTGGGCTTTAATCAACCTGATTATTGCTCCCTTCCGGGCTCCCAAATCCGCTAAAGTGTACCGGGAATTATGGGAGGAACGCGGCTCGCCACTCAAGTTTTACGGAGAAGATATTAAAGAACTGGTTCAACAGCGTCTGGGTGAAGATTACGAAGTAGAGCTGGCCATGCGTTACCAGAACCCCAGCATTCAAGCTGGTCTGGATCGCTTTCAAAAGTTAGGACTGAAGAAGATTATTGTCGTTCCATTCTTCCCTCAATATGCTTCTGCTTCAACGGGTTCGGTGTATGAAAAGGTCATGGAAATTGTAGGTAAATGGCAGGTTATTCCTGAAATTTCCTTTACCAATACCTTTTACGATCATCCCAAATTCATTGAACATTTTGCGGAAACGGCTCGCAAGTACATGCGTGAACACGAGTACGACTTCTTCCTGTTCAGTTACCACGGCTTACCCGAACGCCAGATTACCAAGGGCGATCATACGGGTAATACCTGTAAGTTTGGCAGTTGCTGCGATCATATTCATAAGGACAATCAGTATTGCTACCGGGCTCAGTGTTTCGCCACTACTCGCCTGCTCGTAAAGGAGTTGGGCTTAAAAGAAGGTACGTATACCACCAGTTTCCAGAGCCGTCTGGGAAAAACGCCCTGGATTAAACCCTACACCGACGAGGTGATTATTGATCTGGCTAAACAAGGAAAGAAAAGCGTATTGGCCTTCAGCCCTGCGTTTGTGGCCGACTGCCTCGAAACGACGATTGAAGTAGGCGAAGAATATAAAGAGTTATTTGAGGAAAACGGAGGTCAGCACTGGCAACTGGTAGAAAGTTTGAATAACAGTCCTTTATACGTTGATTTATTAATTGATTTAATCAACAAACAGGCTTAAATGAATCGCCCCGGTCACCATCGGGGCGATTTTTTTAGCGTGCGTATTATATTTATCAAACCTACGCTAACGCCTCAAACGCTAATGATAAACCGACCGATTTATCTGGACTATAACGCAACCACACCCGTAGACCCTCAGGTGTTGGAAACGATGTTACCCTGGTTTTCGGAACAATTCGGAAATGCCGCCAGTCGCACGCACCTTTGGGGTTGGGAAGCCGCCGAAGCGGTTGAAAATGCCCGTCAGCAAGTAGCTCAGATCCTGGGGGCTCAGGATAAAGAGATCGTTTTTACCAGCGGAGCCACTGAATCGAATAACCTGGCTTTACTGGGTAGTTTTGAAGCTTCTTCCAGCAAAAAACACCTTATTACCGTTCAGACCGAGCATAAAGCGATTCTGGACGTTTGTAACTATCTGGAAAAACAGGGTGCGGAAGTTACCTATCTACAGCCGGATTTTCAGGGATTAGTTACCCCGCAACAAGTTCAGGAAGCCCTTCGAGAGGATACCTTACTGGTTTCCGTGATGTGGGTCAATAATGAAACTGGTGTGATTCAACCGATTCGGGAAATTGGTCGAATATGTCGCGATACTGGCGTTTTATTTCACACCGATGCTACGCAGGCTGTAGGCAAACTCCCCATTTATGTAGAGGCCGATTTCATTGATTTACTTAGTCTTTCCGCTCATAAACTTTACGGCCCGAAAGGATCTGGAGCCTTATACGTTCGCAGAAAAACACCTCTGGCCATTCAAATGCACGGCGGCGGACACGAACGCGGACGACGTTCAGGGACACTGAATGTTCCGGGAATTATTGGTTTAGGAAAAGCCTGCGAGCTGAGTTACGAGAAGTTACCTACCGAAAGTAAGCGTTTGGCTGATTTAAGGGATTACCTCGAACGCACGATTCTGGAATTCATCCCCAACGTTCAGGTGAATGGCTCGGTTACGCATCGTTTGCCGCATGTTAGTAACCTGGCTTTTGGTGGCGTTGATGGAGAAGCTTTGTTATTAAATCTGACAAAAATCGCCGTTTCTAATGGCTCGGCCTGTACTTCAGCTTCGGTTCATCCTTCGCACGTGCTGAAAGCTATGGGGTTAAGCGATGAGCTAGCCCATGCATCCGTTCGGTTTAGCCTGGGACGTTTTACTACCGCTGAAGATATTACACTGGCAATTCGGTACGTTACTGAAACTGTTGCCCATACCCGAGCCCATTTCATAAGCCTTTGACCATTCATGGAGCTTTTTGAGTTATACAACGAACAGAACCTTCCCTTCTGGCAAACCAAAATACGGTCGGACGTACACCGCGACGGCGACTGGCACCGCAGCACGGAAGTGTGGGTTATTAATCAAAATCAGGAGCTGTTACTAAACCTACGCCATCCCGACAAAGACCTTTTTGCCAATCTCTGGGATGTTTGCATAGCGGGACATTTAATGCCGGGTGAAAACTATCGCACGGCGGCAATCCGGGAAGTCAAGGAAGAGTTGGGCATTCAGGTCCCCTCTTCAGCTTTACACTTCGTTGATGTCTGGACTATGGATGGGTTTGATGCAAAAACGCAGTCTTTTGATCGGGAGTTTACGGGTGTTTTCGTCTGGAAAACGCAACTCGAATTATCCTCATTTACGCCCCAGGCGGAAGAGATTGCAGAACTGAAATACGTTTCACTAACTGAAGTAAAACAAATGCTGGAAAACCCCGGCTCTGGCTTACCCTTCATTCCGATGGAATCCATTTTTTTGAATATGATGGATCGAATTGAAACTACTATCCTCCCACAGTTGTGACCTCTGATTTTGACGAAAGATCTTCTATTCAGCCCATTACCATTCAGAAAGTTAGTCTGAACGAGTCGGCCCAAACCTTACCCGATGTATTAGCGGTAGAAGAACCCCTGGAAATTGTACTGGCCTGGAGAGAGAGTGAAAAATGGCAGCAGAAAAGTCTGTCCGTAACCATGCGAACGCCGGGTCAGGATGAAGAACTGGCTTTGGGTTTTCTCTTTTCGGAAGGCTTATTACTGGATCGCTCGGAAGTGCAGAAAGTACGGGTTAGCTCTCTAATTAATAAGGTTTTCGTAGAAGTATTACCCATTGTAGCCGAACGATCCGAACGGTTGCAACGTCACTTTTATACGACTTCGAGTTGCGGCGTCTGTGGCAAAGCTTCACTGGAAGCCGTTCGGCAAACGGCTCGTTACCCCATTTCAGAAGTAACACCTTTGATGCATTGGGAGAAGCTTTTTCGATTACCTCAACTGCTCCGGGAGGCCCAATCAACTTTTGATCAAACTGGCGGTCTTCACGCCTCGGGTTTGTTTGATAACGAAGGTAATTTATTAATACTCCGCGAAGATGTAGGTCGTCATAATGCCCTGGATAAAGTATTGGGTTATGCTTTAAATACTAACGATTTACCACTTAGTAATAAAGTCTTACTGCTGAGTGGACGTATTAGTTTTGAGCTGGTTCAGAAAGCTGTCATGGCTGGTATTCCTTTGATTGCCGCCATTGGGGCTCCTTCCAGTCTAGCCGTTTCACTGGCTCAGGAACATGGTCTTACCTTAATAGGCTTTCTTCGGAATTCTCACGCCAATATTTATAGTGGGGCGGAACGGTTAGTTTAGCGTACGCCAGGTAGTTGATCGTTTTTAGCGGTTGTAAGTTGGTAGATTACTATTCAACCTTTTACAACAAAAAATACATCATTAACTTAACTCTTTGAGAGACTGTCTAAAACTAAGAGTTAGATAAAGGGAAATAGGTCTCTCCTCACTTCGGGAGGACCATTGGAGGAAGAGTGTATACAGCGATCTGTCATCGAGAGTGAAGCGGAGGACCTTCGGGAATGCTGCTTCCCCAGATTTCATCCGGGGCTATTCGCGTTAAACCCCTCCGGGGTTAATGGTCGTAACCCAATAGCAACAATCTTGACAACAACCCCAGCGGGGTTCAATATGAGTAGCCCCGGTCTGGATGGACCCGGATAAAATCCGGGGACACGGTTGTTAATAATAATTATCTCATACCTAAAGGATACATCATTACGTGATCATCAGCATCTGTCATTCAGAGCGAAGCGAAGAATCTCATGCTCTTTTTCGAGCTGGTTGGGGCATGCGGTAACTTGAATAAATCAACCCCGCCCCATTCGGCAGAAGTTCTCTCTCTTCGTTCGAGAGGTCAGTTGGGGGTTAATCACTGGTGTGAGATTCTATCTTTTTTCTTAAATAAGTCAGGTTCTACCTGCCGTTCTCCCAAGGCTATTAGCCCTAGCAAAGCCAAGGATCGCATTCCGATTCGCAATCGTTCAAGATTACAGAAACCCTGATTCGTATCAAGGTCTTCTAGTATAAATGTTAGACAGCTCTTAAAAGTTGAAAAATAAAAAGCTACCCGAAAAACGATTCGGGTAGCTCTACTTGTACACCTGTAATCTGAACCTACTAACTTAATCAGGGCTTTCACCAACGCTAACGGGCTCCAGTTGATTTAATTCTTCTTCCGTAAATAACCGTGATCGGATTAGGAAACGTACCCCCAAGGGAATTTCCGCCGAAAAACTAGCCCCACGTCCGGGCACCACGTCAAGGGTCAGTTGGGTATGTTTCCAGTATTCAAATTGAAAATCGCTCATCCAGAAATCGCAGCCATGTACATTCCCTAACAACACATCGTGGCTACCGATTTTAAAATCTCCCACGGGAAAACACATGGGCGAAGATCCATCACAGCAACCTCCGCTTTGGTGAAAAAGCAATTCGCCATGTACCTCTCTTAGCTGATCAATAATGGCCTTTGCCGCATCGGTAACTAATACACGAGATACCATAGCAGTTTGAGGTTTGGGGTTTTGAGTTGAGAGTTAGCCCATTAACTCAAAACTCATCAAAAGAATCCTAACTTATGCTTATCATAGGAAATCAGCATGTTTTTGGTTTGGCGATAGTGACTTAGCATCATTTTGTGCGTTTCGCGACCAAAACCTGATTTTTTGTAGCCACCAAACGGAGCATGTGCGGGGTAAGCATGGTAGCAGTTCACCCAAACGCGTCCGGCCTGAATGGCACGGGGCACGGTATACAATTCGTGAGCATCACGCGTCCAGACTCCTGCACCTAATCCGTAAAGCGTATCGTTCGCAATAGAAATGGCTTCTTCCGTATCCTTAAACGTAGTTACGGATAAAACCGGACCGAAGATTTCTTCCTGGAAAATCCGCATTTTGTTGTGTCCTTTCAGGATGGTTGGCTGGATGTAATAACCATTTTCCAGACCGCTATTCTGATGGAAGGCCGCTCCGCCGGTTAATACCTGAGCTCCTTCTTGCTTACCAATTTCGATGTAAGACAGAATTTTCTCGTACTGATCTTTCGAAGCCTGAGCTCCAAGCATGGTATCTGCCGAAAGTGGACTACCCATCTTGATTGCTTTTGTCCGGGCAATTACTTTCTCAATGAACTTTTCGTAAATGGACTCATGCACCAGTAATCGCGAAGGACAGGTACAGATTTCTCCCTGATTGAGAGCGAATAATACGGCTCCCTCGACGGCTTTGTCCAGGAATTCATCATCTTTATCCATCACGCTGGGGAAGATGATATTGGGCGATTTACCCCCTAATTCCATTGTAGCTGGAATCAGATTCTCAGCCGCATATTGAAGAATCAGACGGCCTGTGGTCGTTTCACCCGTAAAAGCTACTTTCGCCACCCGATTAGAAGAAGCCAGTGGTTTACCTGCTTCCAGACCAAAACCATTCACTACGTTCAGTACGCCTTCAGGTAATAAATCACCGATTAATTCCAGTAAAACCAGAATACTCGTTGGCGTCTGCTCGGCTGGTTTCAGCACAATGGTACATCCCGCCGCCAGGGCCGGAGCTACTTTCCAGGTAGCCATTAGCAATGGGAAGTTCCAGGGAATAATCTGGCCTACTACGCCAATGGGTTCGTGAATGTTCAGCGAAACGGTATTTTCGTCCAGTTCTGCCACCGAGCTTTCTTCAGCCCGAATTACCCCTGCATAATACCGGAAGTGGTCAATAACCAGTGGTAAATCCGCTGCGGTAGTCTCACGAAGTGGCTTCCCATTATCAATCGTCTCTACCTTGGCGAGATAATCCAAATTCTGCTCAATGCGATCAGCAATTTTCAGCAGTACATTACTACGATTCGCTACTGATGTTTTGGACCATTTCGGGAAAGCCGCATGAGCCGCATCCAGGGCCGTTTCTATATCTTCGGCAGTCGATCGGGCTACCTGGCAAAATACTTTCCCATCGATGGGAGAAATGTTATCAAAATATTGACCGCGAGCTGGAGCTACCCATTTTCCACCAATGTAATTTTCGTATCGTTCTTTAAAGGTCGGACGATCCGTCCGTACCGGAGCTTCGAGTGTCGCTTCCATAATCCAATTGTTTAAGAGGTTTACTAAGACAAAGATCAGGAATTAGTCTATTTTTTATTGGATTGATCCTATCAAAGAAAGTAACGATTCTATCAATTTGAGGCGAAGTGAAAGAAATGATCCTAATCAAAAATTAAACGCCGCTCGGCTTTTCTACTGGCAGCAAGAACCGTTAGTAAACCTACAGAAATGCTTTTCGTAACGCTCAATGATCCTAGTAACTCATCCTACCAGCGAAAAAGCTGGACTTCCGCTACCAGCTTTTCCGCTGGTAGCATGAGTTACTAGTAAACCCAGTAAGCTGAATCTGAAAACTTTCAACAACCGCTAACTAAGAACATACCCGTAAAACAACCGCTGCCAGCAAAAAAGCTGGCAGCAAATCATAAATCATATCAAGGAAAAACTGATCTTCCGCTACCAGCTTTTTCGCTGGTAGCATGAGTTACGAGTAAACCCAGTAGGTTGAATCTGAAAACTTTCAATTAGCATCAAAGCAAGGCCACCAGCAAACCACAAAAAAAGCCAGCGAATTCGCTGGCCTTCTCAAGAACGAATACGTATCCACTAATTAAGCCGATACTGAACGGGCGTGCTTTGCGTATAGCGTTTGAAGAGTTTCAGAAAATGATTCAGATTATTAAATCCGCAGGCTACGCTAATATCACCGACGCTCCGATTGGTTGTTTTGAGTAGTCGCTGAGCCAACTGTATCCGTTGCTGATTAATAAACTCCAATGGCGATAGGCCAAACTGAGCTTTAAACTGTCGATAAAAACTAGGCTCACTCATACAGGCCTTATCGGCTAACTGTCTGACATTAAAGGTTTCATGTAGGTGATCCTTAATGTATTGAGTAATAAAAGCCAGTCGATTCGTACTGCTGTGTTGCTGACTGTTTTCAATTAATAACCGACGAGCCTGCGTTTGAATCAATCGCATGGTTAATTCTTTCATTACCAGATCAGCGAAGAAATCTTTGGCCGGATTATTCTCCGTAAAAATGTCTATCAGCCGACTAATCAAGCTATTTACCGTCGAAGAATTCGTGAAGTAAAAACTGCTGTCCGACCATCGCCATCCCGAGGGTGAATCAACGAGTGGAATGTTTTCATTTAAAAGATCCGTATACTTCGCAATCTGATCCTGACCAATGGCCAGAGCCAGGCATTGCGTTGGCGTTGAAAAAGTAGCTTCCGGGAAATCAATTCGCATGGTTCGATTACCCGGAACCAGCACCGACTCTCCCGGATGATAGTCAAAATCCGGGGTATCTTCGAGGTGCATGACTTTCTTGCCCCGAATCATACTCGTCAGCACCGGACTGTGAAAAGTTAACTCTACGGCCCGGGCCTGCGAATGCGTTTCGTAAATATTCAGCTCAGCGGTATCCAGCGTATAAGCCGTTCGATTTTCAACGACCTGCTCTAACCGACGATTTCTCAAATGACTTCTGAGATCAAACAAAGAATCCGATTTCATAGCATTACGATCTTCTGAAGTTCAGAAGTATTTCTTCTGAAGGCTGGCAATATACTTACAATATCCAATTTATTCTAACTATAATATAAAACGTTTTATATCGCGGAAAAGTTATACTTATGAGTTTAATAATTGGTTTTGGTGATTAGAATTATTACCTCTATCTGATGGCTCAGAGTTTTATGTACTGTATCAGCCTTCCATTCCATCATCATTCCTTTACTCATTCAACATTTAATCCGCTCTATGTATTTTCGAATCGCTCTACTGATTAGTTGCATACCTATGATTACTCAGGCTCAGGACAGCCTGCGAACCCGCGATTTGAAGCCCGTAGAGATCCAGTCTACCAGACTTCAAATTGCCGAAAACCGGAGTCCATTTTCGGTGTCCGTATTGAATCAGTCCCGCCTTCAGATTGGACAACCTCAGCTTTCACTTTTCGACGCGATGGGGACTATTCCGGGTGTTTTTTCCCAGAACCCAGACAATTTTGCCCAGGACTTACGCATTTCCATTCGGGGTTTTGGAGCCCGTTCTTCTTTTGGCATTAGGGGATTGAAAGTATTACTTGACGGCATTCCCGAATCAACGCCCGACGGCCAGGCCAAGGTGAATAATTTTGATGTAGGAAGTTTGGGGCAACTCGAAGTTATTCGTGGGGCTTCTTCGGCTTTGTATGGAAATGCTTCTGGCGGCATTCTTTCGTACACTACCGAAACGCCAGCGTATAATTTTGTGGAAGCTCAGGCCGTAGCAGGTAGTTATGGTTTCCAGCGGTATCAACTGAAAGTAGGTCAGAAATGGAAGCAGTCGACCTTGTTGCTGAATGCCAGTCGTAACCTTCAGGATGGATACCGGGACTATTCTTCCATGAATAACTGGTTACTAAATCTAAAATTCCAGCACGAATTTACGGCTTCCAATAAGTTAACCATCCTCTACAATCTTTCAAAAAACACAGCCGAAGATCCCGGCGGATTAACTCTTCAGCAAGTCGGGGAAAACCGTCGTATGGCTCGTCCGCAAAACGTGCAGTTCCAGGCTTTTTCGGGAGCTACTCAACAGCGTATCGCAGCTATTTATGACCATTTAATTGGTAAAAAACATCAGTTTCAGGCTCGCACGTTCTGGACCAATCGAGACTTTGAAAACCGGCTGGCTTTTCTTGCCGGGGGCAACGTTCAGTTTCTCCGTAATTACATGGGGGGTGGCGTTAGTTACCAATACACCGATCAATTTGGGTCCGTTTCATACCGTTTAAAAACAGGGGTTGATATTGAAAACCAACAGGATAACCGGAAACGATATAATAATATTGACGGTCAGCAAGGCCCGCTCTCACTGGAACAGGTAGAAACCTTTCGTAACATCGGAGCGTATGCTTTACAGGAGTTTGGCTTGCTGAAAAATACTTTATTAACCATTGGTACGCGTTACGATGCTATTCGCCTGAACGTTAATGATGAATTCCTGAGTGATGGCGATCAGTCGGGTAGCCGGAATTATCACCGCTTTAGCCCAACCGCTGGTCTGAACTGGGAGTATCAGCCCGAACGCAGCGTTTACGCCAATTTCTCTACCAGTTTTGAAACCCCTGCTTTGACGGAATTAGGTACGAATCCAAGTAATCTGGGCGGCTTTAACCCCGAACTCGGGCCAATGCGGGCTCAGAATTTTGAAGTGGGAACGAAGGCTACTTTTAACAAAGTAAAAGTTGATGTAGCCGTCTTTCAGGTTAATGTTCGGGGTGAAATTGTCCCTTATCAGTTAAGCGAGTTTCCGGGCCGTACTTTTTACAGAAATGCGGGTAACTCCCGCCGTCGTGGCGTTGAATTAGGGCTGACGGCTCAGCTAGTGGAGGGATTAACTGCTTATGCAAATTACACGTATTCCGACTTTAAATACCTGAATTACACCACGACTTCCGGGACTTTTGATGAAAATCAACTACCGGGTATTCCACCGCACTTTGGATACGGCGAACTACGTTATTTTCGTCCCAAAGGCTTTTATGGAATCGTTCAGTTCCGTAGAAACGGCACGTTCTACGCTGACGATGCCAATCAGGTAAAAACGGAAGCTTTTAGCTTACTGAATTTACGTTTTGGCTGGCAAATCAAGTGGAATAAATGGTCGCTGGAACCTTTTGGCGGGATTAATAACCTGTTGAATCAGAAGTACTTTGCGAATGTACAAATCAATGCTGCCGGCGGCAGATACTTCGAACCAGCCACGAGTCGAGCCTTTTTTGGTGGGGTGAAGGTGAGAGTGTGGTAGTTGACTGTTGTTAGTTTTCAGTTAAAACTGGTAGTCTGCGTTTCGCCTCAGATTCGTGAGAAGAGCATCTGGGACGCTAAAGTTTACGCCGTAGTTGGTGTCCTCACCAACCAGTATTCTTTCTGCCATGGTTGGTGTCCCCACCAACCATTCATATAAAGTACAGCGGCTGGTGGAGACACCAGCCACGGCGGGTATTAAACTCCAAACATTACCCCGGATTATCATCCGGGGCTACTCAGAATTAACCCCTCTGGGGTTATTACATTCATCGTCAAAAGTCTCCCCTAACTTTATAGGTTTTCCCTTTTCAACTGAAAACCCCAAACTGAAGACGGTAAACAAACGCAATGAAAGAAATAAAGTCCATAATCGAGCATTACTTAAAAATTGATTTTTCGACAACGCGAGCGGCTCTGGCAACAGTGGTGCGGGTGGAAGGTTCGTCTTATCGCCGGGTCGGGGCAAGAATGCTAGTTACCGAAGACGGACAATGGATTGGAGGTATTTCAGGCGGATGTCTGGAAGGCGACGCTCTCAAACGAGCCAGACTGGCTATGTCAACGGGTAAGGCTTCCATGGTCACGTATGATACTACAGATGACGATCCGTATCAGATTGGTGTTGGACTCGGTTGTAATGGAATTATCGATGTATTACTAAGTCCACTGAATCCGAACGATACCCATAATGCCGTTTTGCAGTTACAGCCGCTGGTTTCCCGTCGACAACCCTCGGTAGTTATTACCGTGATTGATAGTGTTTTAGACGAGTTACCCAAAGGCTCCGTCCATCGCTTTGAATCACAGGAAAACTTTGAATTTCCGATTGCAAGAAGAGAGGTAATGGATTGCATCCACACTTGCTTAACAAACGAGAAATCAGCTCTACAAACATTAACGGGAGATTTTGGCAGCATTACCCTTTTACTGGAAGTCATTCCTCCACCAATTCACCTCTTCATTCACGGTGGTAACTATGACATTTTCCCACTTGTTCGGCAGGCAAAAGAGTTAGGCTGGCTAAGCACCGTTTTCTGTAATCCTCAGAAAATCAATAAATCTTTGTTCGATTGGGCCGATCATGTTGTTCAGAAACACACTGAAATTAAACCCGACGATTATACCGCAGTGGTTCTAATGGCTCACGATCTGGAAACGGATTTTCAGAATTACCAACGTTACATCACGGCAACTCAGGTGCCTTATATCGGCTTATTAGGTCCCAGAAAGCGTTTTGAGAAGATGATTCAGCGATTGGATGACGAAGGGATTACGCTTTCTACCGAACAATTTCAGCGAACCTATAGTCCAGCCGGACTCGATACCGGAGCAGCCACGCCCGAAGAGATCGACTTATCCATTTTAGCGGAAATCAGAACGGTTTTCTCGCATCGCGAAGGCGGTCAGCTCCGCAAACGAAAAACTCCGATTTATAGCGAAGAATCTTGATGTTAGTTTGAAGGTTTGACGTTTGATTTAGTTTGAGAAAGTTATCTCTGAAAACAATAACATTCAAACATTCAAACATTCAAACATTCAAACATTCAAACATTCAAACATTCAAACATTCAAACATTCAAACATTCAAACATTCAAACATTCAAACATTCAAACTCATTTACTCACTTCAATACTCCATTCATTACCGCTTGCTATCTTGAATTTTTCGGCGAAGTTATCCATATTCAGGGCTAGTGAAACTTGTAATAGACTGTTCAGATAAACTAAAGGTTGCCCTTCTTTGACGGCTCCAAACGTCTGAACATAGGGCATTTTACCTTCGTACTTCTTTTTTTGATTCTGATAAATCCGAACAGTTAACAGCTCCCCCATTTTCACACCTAGTTCCTGAAATAACGTTGCTGGAATATTGGTCCAGACGTTCCCGTATTGAACATCCAGAATCGAAATATTCCCTTTCAGAACCGAACCTTGTTTATTGGCTTTCTGATAGGGAATCGTTACGACCTGTTTAGGTAAGACCTCTCCTACCTCTTCAAATTTTATAACTCCAGCGGCCAGCCGGGCAGCGGTGTAAGCGTAGACATCCCGACCGTGAAACGTGTAGGACTTACCTGAATCCTTCCGGCGATTCACCGCTTCGTTAATTTCTCTAACCTCATCAATTCCTTCCGATTCGGCTAGTAACGTCAGCGTTCCGTTATCAGGCGTTACTATATAATGACCCGCTTTTGTCTTTAGTACTACCGACTTCCGGCTGGTCCCAACACCGGGATCCACCACTGAGACAAATACGGTTCCTTTGGGCCAGTACGGTACGGTTTGTTCCAACCGGTAAGCGGCCTCCCAAATGTTATAAGCCGGAATTTCGTGCGTTAAATCAAATAACTTCAACTCCTGAGAAACGCCCATTGCTACGCCTTTCATGGCCGAAACAGCTCCGTCTTTCAGACCAAAGTCGGATTGAAAAACCACGATTTTTTGTTGAGCGATACCCAGGTTCGCCAATCCAAGAATTACAATAAGCGATTGTAAAAAATGCCTCATCATCTAGTTTTTCGCTGCCTTACCTTATTATTTCGTTTTTCGTTAGTGTACAAACGTCCCAACCTGACCCTCGAATGAATATCCTATGCAATTAAACAATTTTCGATTATTAATCACTCGACTCGTTAGTCTTGAAGAAGACAAAGAACAAGAACAGGAGATTGTTCAGTCCATCAAAAAAGGAGCCGTTCTGTGGGGAACTAACCTTTGGGTTCTGGTCGCAGCTGTTTTCATCGCTTCCATTGGATTGAACATCAACTCCACATCCGTTATCATTGGGGCCATGCTCATTTCCCCGCTGATGGGCCCGATTTATGGCATTGGTTTAAGCCTGGCAACTTACGATTTTGCCTTCTTTAAAAGTGCCCTTCGCAACCTGCTGATTTTCGTTCTTTTCAGCTTAGGTAGTTCAACCATTTATTTCTGGCTGAGTCCTTTGAAAGAAGTACAACCCGAAATGATCGCCTATACGCATCCCAGCGTTTGGGACGTTTTGGTTGCTCTAATTGGTGGGGTCGCTGGGATCGTGGGAGCCTCCCGAACCCGAAAAGGAACCATCGTTACGGGTGTGGCTATCGCTACCGGAATGATGTTACCGCTTTGCACGGCGGGTTATGGGATCGCCAATCAAAACTGGTCTTTCGTGGCGGGAGCTTTCTATCTGTTTACCATTAATGGAATCTGCATCGCATTCTCTACCTATCTGGTAGTGCGTTACCTCAATTTTGAACCGTATCAATACGTAGAAAAAGAAACGCAGAACTGGGTACGCCGAACCATGACCTGGCTGATGATTCTGACTTTGCTTCCCAGTATTTATTTAGCTTATCAGCTCGTGGCGGATTCCATTTATCGCAGAAATCTTAAGCTTTTCATCGACGAAAAAATCAGGGGTAATAACCATTACGTCATTCAGCAAACGGTTTTGCCTTCGGCTCGAGGCAGAAAGGTGGAGTTATTAATCGTGGGTCAGCGTATTTCCAGCCAGGAGTTAGACTCGCTAAAAAGTCAGTTACCTCGTTATCGACTAGATCATACCGAGTTATCCTTCCGCTACGGCTTTGATGATACCATTCTGGCGGAAACGTCCCGGAGTGTATTAACCGAAACGGAAAAGCTATTACTTACGCAACGGATGGAGATGGATTCCCTCCGAAAAAATAGCCAGTTGGAAACACAGACTCCGCAAATTGCTCAGGAACTAAAAGCCATTTACCCGGAAATTGTAGAGGTGTCCATCGGGAAACACCTATCGACTGATGGCACCACCAATCAAGAGCAAACGGTTTGTTTACTAAAAATGGCAAAACCAGACGGGAGCTTATTACCTAAAGTCCAACATTGGCTGGCCATTCGACTTCGAAAACCAGAAGCGGCGATTACCGTTTTGATCAGAAAAATGTAACTGGATGGCAGGTTTGTGAAATAAAGGCAGGTGGGAACCTGCCACTTGGAAGGAACGAGAGGGAATCTCGCACCAGTCGGTCTTAGTTAGTTAAACCAAAATTCTTGATAAAGCAGACTACATTACAAGTTCCCAAGTAGAGACGCGACTTCATCGCGTCTGGGTAAGAGGCGTTTTTGGGTTACCTCTGTATTGCTTCCTACGCCGTGGTTGGTGTCTCACCAACCACTATTTGCGTACCAATGACTGGTGGACTGGTGAAACACCAGCCATGGCGGGGAATACTATTTCCATCTCCCGGCCAGACGCGATGAAGTCGCGTCTCTACCCTTTTAAAACCAAAATTTCGGGTTTAACTGCGTTTATTACCTTACAGATTTTCTTAGAGTCACTCATCTCTATCCGAGTGACTCTAAGAAAAAGAAAGGGGCAAATCCATAGACTTCAGCCCAACCGATGCCAGCTTTTTTGCTGGCATCATTCGTCTAATATCCAATTTGTTAACCCCGCCCATCGCAGTCGCTCAGCTCTAGCCGAATAACGCTGTTTTGGAATGGAGAAAGGTTATTTTTTACTAGCTACTTTCGTATCCCAACGGCCTGAGGCCTAGAGCTAGGTAGTCACTCGGCTGGAGCCGAGCGACTGCGGGAGTAATACAAACGAACCTGCTTTCAACTCTCTCTTAGAATTGAAAGCAGGTTCGAAATTTAGATCAGTAAAGTAAGTCTTTAGCCTCTTTAATAAGCGAGCGTTGGAGCCAGCCATTTTTCGGCTTCCTCAAGCGTCATGCCTTTGCGTTTGGCATAATCTTCGACCTGATCTTTCTGAATTTTACCAATCGTAAAGTAACGGCTGTCAGGGTGACTGAAATACCAGCCACTAACCGAACTAGCCGGATACATGGCAAAGCTTTCGGTTAGGACAATCCCCAACTCCTCCGCTCCTAACAGATCAAACATCGTCCGTTTTTCGGTGTGTTCGGGACAGGCCGGATACCCCGGTGCCGGACGAATCCCCTGGTATTTTTCGTCAATCAGAGACTCATTATCCAGCTTTTCATCGGAAGCATATCCCCAGAATTCCTTACGAACCCGGGCGTGCATTAACTCCGCAAAGGCTTCCGCCAGACGGTCGGCAATGGCCTTAACCATGATGCTGCCGTAATCGTCGTGATCCTTTTCGTATTTCTCGAGTAAGGCTTCAATTCCAATACCCGCCGTCACCGCAAAGCCGCCGATGTAATCCGTATGAGCACTTTCCAGCGGAGCAATGAAATCAGCCAATGAGTAATTCGGCAGATTTCCAGCCTTCAGACTTTGCTGACGTAACTGATGTAAGGTCGCCAACGCAGGGGTGGCTATTACGTCCGTTTCATCGATCTTACCTTCCTGAGAAGCCCGACTGATTTTGTATTCCAGATGCGTATGCGAGCCGTGGCGTTCGCAGGCTACTTCCTTCCTGATCTCTTCGAAAGGATGCAGAATAATATCGTCTTCGTGACTATTGGCAGGCCAGAAACCAATGACAGCTTTTGCTTTTAACGATTGATCGTGAATGATTTCCAACAGAAGATTATTCGCGTCTTCGTACAATTTCTTGGCTTCATCTCCTACCACCTTATCTTCAAAAATAGCTGGGTATTTGCCGTGCAACTGCCAGGTTTGGAAGAAAGGCGTCCAGTCAATGTATTGGGCAATTTCGGCCAGCGGATAATCTTCAAATACCTTCGTACCTAAGAAACTCGGTTTGTAAGCTTTGAAATTATCCCAGTCGATCTTCACCTTATTTTGACGGGCGGCTTCAATCGTTACAAAATTTTTATCCGATTTACGCTTGGCGTGATCTTCCCGAAGCTTGGCGTATTGCTGCTTGATTTCGCTGTGAATTTCCGCTAATGTTTGCTTATTCTGCGTCAAACGACCTGCCACCGGAACCGAACGCGAAGCATCCAGCACGTGAATAACCGGCCCGGAATATTGCGGATCAATTTTCACGGCTGTATGGATTCGGGAAGTGGTAGCACCGCCAATGAGGAGGGGCATTTTCATACCCTGACGTTCCATTTCCTTCGCCACACCCACCATTTCGTCCAAACTGGGCGTAATCAAACCGGATAATCCGATAATATCAACGTTATGCGTTTTGGCAGCTTCCAGAATTTTATCCGTTGGCACCATTACCCCTAAGTCAACAATTTCGTAGTTATTACAGCCCAGCACTACGCCCACGATATTCTTACCAATATCGTGCACGTCGCCTTTTACGGTTGCCAGCAAAATGCGTCCGGCAGTAGAACCAGCCTCTTTGCTTGCTTCGATAAAAGGTTGCAGGTAGGCTACGGCTTTCTTCATCACGCGAGCCGATTTTACCACCTGAGGCAGGAACATTTTTCCTTCACCAAATAAATCACCGACGATGTTCATGCCATCCATCAATGGACCTTCGATCACCTCAATGGGTTTTTCGTAAGCCTGGCGACATTCTTCTACGTCTTCATCAATGAAATCGGCAATGCCTTTCACCAACGCGTGCGATAAGCGTTCTTTTACGGGTAACTGCCGCCAGGAATAATCCGGGCCCGTATCGGTTTTGCCTTTCGACTTTACCGTTTCCGCAAACGCCACCAGACGTTCCGTTGAGTCAGGGCGACGGTTGAGGATAACGTCTTCAACCAGCTCCAGAAAATCCTTGGGAATTTCATCGTAAATCGTCAACTGACCCGCGTTTACGATTCCCATATCCATACCCGCCTTGATCGCGTAATACAAGAATACGGAGTGAATGGCTTCGCGAACGGGTTCGTTCCCCCGGAAACTGAACGACACGTTAGACACCCCACCCGACACTTTAGCGTATGGTAAGTTTTCTTTAATCCAGCGAGTGGCATTAATGAAGTCTACGGCGTAATTGTTATGTTCATCAATCCCCGTCGCAACGGTTAGGATATTGGGATCAAAAATGATGTCCTGTGGAGGGAAACCTACTTCGTCTACCAGAATTCGATATGCTCGTTCGCAAATCTGAATTCGGCGTTCGTAGTTATCAGCCTGGCCGTTTTCATCAAAAGCCATGACCACAGCAGCGGCTCCGTACCGTTTGACGGTTTGGGCGTATTCTTTGAATTTTTCCTCCCCTTCTTTCAGCGAGATCGAGTTCACAATGGCCTTGCCCTGCACACATTTCAGTCCGGCTTCGATCACTTCCCATTTGGAAGAGTCGATCATAAGGGGAACTTTCGAAATGTCCGGTTCAGAAGCAATCAGGTTCATGAAAGTCGTCATGGCGGAAGCTCCGTCAATCATCCCTTCATCCATGTTTACGTCAATGACCTGAGCTCCACTTTCTACCTGCTCACGAGCCACAACCAGTGCCTCATCGTATTTATTTTCACGAATCAGACGAGCGAATTTCTTCGAACCGGTTACGTTACAACGTTCACCGATGTTCAGGAAGAGAACTTTTTCCTTGGTTACTTCAATGGGTTCCAGTCCGGAAAGCTTCAGCACGGGCTCTTCCACGGGAAGATGACGAGGCTGATGTTTTCCCGCGATTTCAGCAATCCGACGAATGTGACCGGGGGTAGTTCCGCAACACCCCCCAATGATGTTAATCAAACCATCTTTCAGGAAACCGTTAATGGTTTCGCCCATTTGCTCGGGCGTTTCGTCGTACTCTCCCATCTCATTCGGTAACCCTGCATTGGGGTGAGCCGAGGTAAAGAAAGGAGATTTGTCTGCCAGGGTTTGTACGTAAGGACGCATCAGATCGGCTCCTAACGCACAGTTCAACCCAACGGAAAGTAAAGGTAAATGTGAAACAGAAGTCAGGAAGGCTTCCGTCGTTTGGCCCGAAAGCGTTCGTCCCGAAGCGTCGGTAATGGTGCCTGACACCATAATAGGCACTTCAAATTTCTCTGCCTTTGAAATATGGACAGGCCAGGGTAGCTTACCGCTGGTTACATCCTGGTAATAGGTATCAATAGCAAACAGAGCCGCTTTCGCATTGAGTGTATCGAAAATGGTTTCAACCAGTAGAATATCGCTACCTCCTTCTACCAGAGCCTTCGTCTGTTCGTAATAGGCTCCGACGAGCTGATCGAAAGTAATGGCCCGGTAACCAGGGTTATTTACATCCGGCGAAAGGCTGGCGGTACGGTTCGTTGGTCCCATAGAACCAGCTACGTAACGCGGCTTCTCAGGATTGCGAGCCGTGTATTCATCCGCTACCTCGCGGGCAATGCGGGCCGATTCATAGTTCAGTTCATACACTAACTCTTCCATCCCATAATCAGCCATGGCAATCCATGTACCTGAAAATGAGTTCGTTTCTACAATATCAGCCCCGGCTTCGTAGTATTCACCATGAATGGTTTTGATAATGTCGGGTCGGGTTAACACGAGTAAATCGTTGTTACCCTTAAGCGGATGGGGCCAGTCGGCAAAGCGAGAGCCCCGATAGTCTTCTTCTTCCAGCTTATACCGCTGGATCATCGTACCCATCGCTCCATCAAGGATTAGGATACGGTTTTTAAGAAGCGTACGGATGTCGGGTTTTTGAATCGTAGTCGTCGTCATAAGTCACGAAACGATGCCGGATTGGAGTCGGCGTTGTGTCCAGAAATTGAAAGTATAGAATGAAAAAACATGCAAAGATAGGGTGAGTTTAGCATTTGCTTTGGACCAGTTCCAGTGTTTTTGTGATTAACCAGAACATATCAAATGTTGAACTCTAAAAGTAGGGTAATTTGTTCTTGCTCGCCAAAGACTTTGTAAAGGTAATAGCTTAGCTAGTCGGTTTTTCTATTTATCGGTAATGACCAGGGATTTTATATCCTACCAGATCATGGATTTGTAACCTTTATGCTCTAGAGATTTTTATTACGTTTCCTTATTGTAGAGACGCGACTTTGGTTACAATTAGAATGATTCGAATTTCCCAGCCAGACGCGACTTCATCGCGTCTCTACTTGAAATGCTTGATTGCTATGCTTTTTCAGATTGGCAATCAAAATCGCCCTGGTTGATGTCCTCACCAATAGGCTTTTACTAATGGCTGGTGAGGACACCAGCCAGGGCGGGAGCTTGTACCTAAAACAAAACCCCGGATTGTCATCCGGGGCTATCCAGCCTGGGGCTATCCATGTTGAACCCCTCCAGGGTTAAGATCTCCATTTCCAAACGTCTTGCCTACCTTTATGGGTTTCTCTTTTTCGCCGTGGTTGGTGTCCTCACCAACCACTATACTTTATATGAATGGCTGGTGAGAACACCAGCCAAGCTGGAAGCATGTACCCAAAACAAAACCCCGGATTGTCATCCGGGGCTATCCATATCAAACCCCTCCAGGGTTATGCCTCCCCTTTCTAAACGTCTTGCCTATCTTTACAAGTTTTCACTTATCCAACTGACAACTGACAACTGACAACTGACAACTGACAACTGACAACTGACAACTGACAACTGACAACTGACAACTGACAACTCATCGAATCATTCCCAGCGTGCTTTCCAGCCCCATACCCCTTGAACCTTTAATGAGGAAATGGGTGTCTGTCATGGGGTGTTCTTCCAGCCAAACATGGAGACCGAATTTATCGGGGAAGTAATACGCCCGAGGTAAGTATTTCAGGGCGTGTTGCATCAATGGACCTGCCAGCAACACATAATCAAAATGGCATTCGGAGATGAGTTTACCCATCATTTCGTGTTCGTAAGGGCCTTCTTCGCCCAACTCAAACATATCGCCCAAAATCACCAGTTTTTTCTCAGCTTTCAGAGCTTCGAAGTTTTTCAGGGCTGCTCCCATCGAACTCGGATTGGCGTTGTACGCATCCAGCCAGATCGTGTTACTCCCTTTTTCAATGATCTGCGAACGATTATTTTCCGCCACATACCCCGCAATGGCTTCATGAATCTCCTCTTCCGCTACTCCGAAGAAGCTCCCCAACGTCATGGCCGCTCGCATGTTAATGAAGTTATAATCTCCCATTAAATGAGTCTCGATCCGATTCTCCCCCTGCTGATAAATGACATTCGGATTACTTTCCACCAGTTCGACATCGGTTCGGTAAGGCAAGATTCGTTCCGCAGTAGCCTGACGTTCCTGGAGCATGTCCATGAGTGTTACGTCTTGCTGATTTACAAAAATCTGACCATTGGTTTTAATGAGGAAATCATACAACTCGCCTTCACCATCACGAACGCCCTGCAAGCCACCAAAACCCTCTAAATGCGATTTACCAATATTGGTGATCAGGCCAAGTCCGGGTTCACAAATACGAACTAACTCATCAATATCCCCTTTCTGATTTGCTCCCAGCTCAATAATGGCCAGTTCAGCGTCTTTTGGTAAAGACAAGATCGTCAGTGGAACGCCGATGTAGTTATTGTAATTTCCGGGCGTTGCGAAGGTTTTATATTTCTTCGATAATACCCGATTAACCAATTCTTTGGTCGTCGTTTTTCCATTCGAACCGCCAATTCCGATAAAAGGAATCTGAAGTAACCTGCGGTGATGTAAGGCCAGTTTCTGAAGGGCATGTAAGGTATTCTCCACCACCAGGCAACGCTCATCTACGGCATATTCGGCATTATCCATCACGACGTAGGCCGCTCCATTTTCCAGGGCTTTTGCCGCAAAGGTATTGGCATCGAACTTCTCTCCTTTCAGAGCAAAAAACAGGGCTCCCGGCTCAATTTTACGGGTATCAATCGAAACACTGCTGCAAGTCAGGTACTTTTGGTGAAGTTCTGTAATCATCATCTGAAATTCGTATGGAAGAAGCGTTTGGCCGTTTATTCAATCTAAACTTTAAACGCTAAACCGGAGTTCTGTTCGTTTTACTACTGATTCGACAAAGATGCAATGAAAAACCATTACCTGTTAACCGCCCTTGGGCTGCTTTATTGTTTTATTTCGTTCTCTACCTCTGCACAGACTTTTTCCTTTGCCTTTGATAGCACTGCTCAGGTAAGTATTCAGGGTCGTACGCTTCCTAATGCCTGGGCGGGTGGACTGAACGCTCCCCAATTTTCCAAAATGCATCTGAATCAGGATACGGTGGAGGATTTGGTGGTGTTTGATCGTACTACCAGTAAAGTTTTCACCTTCGTAGCCGTAGCTCAGGGAGGCAGTTACGTCTGGCGTTATGCTCCTCAATACGAAGCGATTTTTCCAGAGATGGATAGCTGGATGCTGCTGCGTGATTTTGATCAGGATGGTCGAAAAGACTTATTCGCCCGCCATACTGCTGGCGTGCAGGTCTACCGGAATGTAGCCACCAGCGATGGGAACTTTAAATGGGAACCCGCCGCTATTCCCCTAATGACGCAGGGGTTTTCCGGAAAAGTGAACCTACAGATTTCCTCACCCGATATTCCGGGCATTGAAGACCTTGACGGCGACGGCGATATAGATCTGGTATTGTTCGATCCTTCGGGAAACTTTACGGAATACCACCAGAACATGAGCGTCGAGCGAACGGGCAAAGCTGGGCTTGATTTTCAAAAGATTGGGTATTGCTGGGGTAACTTCATTAAGGAACACTATGGCGACATCTGCTTTAATATGGATTGTAACACGGGCATGAGTCACTGTGCCGATACCAGCAATGTTACCAACCCCGGCGGTCGTCCCAAGCATACGGGGAATACGCTGTTACTCTGGGATTTTAACGGCGATGGACTGAAAGACATTTTTTTGGACACGTGACCCAAAATCGCATTGCCTATATGCCGAACGTAGGTACGAAGCAAACGGCCAAATTTGCTTCCGCCGACTATAACTTCCCCAATGACCACCCCGTTGATTTTTATATTTTCCCTTCTTCTTTTGCGGAAGACGTTACTTTCGATGGAAAACCAGATTTCATTTCAGCCATTAACGTTTATCAGGACGATCAACTGAAACAAATCAATTTTCGGAAATCGGCCTGGTTGTATGAAAACACTGGCACCTCCGCTAAACCTGCGATTACCTTCCGAAAAGAAAATTTTCTTCAGGATGAAATGGTAGACCTGGGCGCTAACGCCACCACCGCCCTTGCCGATATTGACGGCGATGGCGATTTGGATTTGCTGGTGGGTTACGCTGGTGTACGTTCAGATCAGGGGTATCGCGGAGGAATTGCCTTATTCCGAAATACGGGAACGCCTCAGAAAGCTCATTTTGTGCTAGAGACAGAAGATTACCTTGGATTGGCCGCTCAGATTCAGAGTAAAGAAAATCTGTTAATTACGGAGGTGAAGATTTTCGTGACCGATCTCACGGGCGACGGCATCCCGGATCTAGGTTTTACGGCTGAAACGTTTGTGAGTTCAATGATTCGTTACATTCCTAATAAAGGCAGTCGAAACGCTGCTTTTCAATTGAACAGTGCTGACTTAACTTCCTTACCCTTGCCCGATGGTTATTACTTTGGGGCAGTTCCGGTGTATCAGGACGTAAACCGTGATGGAAAAATCGATGTGTTACTGGGCACGTATTACGGAAGCATTCAGTATCATCGAAATATCGGGACAAACACCCAGCCAGTGTACCAAGTCGAAACGAAAACGTATGGTGGTTTGCAGGAAAATTACCTAAACCGTGGCTTTTCCATTACCTCCGCGGATGTCAATGGCGACGAACGTCCTGATTTGCTGGCTACCTATTCCAATGGATCGATGAGCGTTTTTAATGATTTTTTGAATCAGTCGGAGCTAAAGGCAGATACCAGTGCCATCACAGGTTCTATCGCTGGTATTACTTCGCTTCGACTCAGCGGTCCTGCTTCCATTGCTGCCGGAGATCTGGATAACGACGGCCTGCCCGATCTGATCGCAGGGACGGCTACGGGTGGATTACGTTTCCTGAAAAATAAATCTGAAAAGCTAAAGCCTACGCCGAATACGGGTTCGGAAATGGTAAAGATTTACCCCAACCCGATTAATCCCTACGAGCAGCAACTGGTTATTGAAACCGACGCTGAAGCTCAGGTTCAGGCTTATAGTATGTTGGGGCAATGGCTGGGTCAGGCCACACGCGTGACCGCTCAACGTTATACCTTAGATTTAAAAGGCCTTCCTACAGGCATGTATCTTATTGAAATTCAGACCGCTACCCGTGGAAAGTTTACCCGTAAAGTGGTAGTAAGATAGCGAAAATTGGTAAAAGCCGCCTCAACCTAAGAAATACCCTCTATTTTTACCGCCTGAAACTCCTTTCTGCATGTTAAACTATATTGTCTGGGACGTTAACCCCGAAATTTTCAACATCGGATCTTTTTCGGTTCGTTGGTACGGGTTATTATTCGCCCTCGGTTTTCTGATTGGTCAGCGAATCATTCTGCACATTTTCCGCAAAGAAGGTTTACCCGAAGACTGGGTAGATAGCCTCACCTTATACATGGTACTGGCAACCGTAATCGGTGCTCGCGTGGGTCATTATATTTTTTACGAATATCCCATGTTCTTTGCCAACCCCTGGCGTTGGTTCAAGGATATGTTACTCCCCCCTATGCGGGTCTGGCAAGCCACGGAGCAGCCATTGGTATTTTTACGGGATTATATCTCTTCGCCAGAGCCAAAAAAATTCACTTTTTCTGGATTACCGATCGTATCGTCATTACCGTTGCCCTGGCGGGTTGTTTCATTCGTTTGGGTAACCTTATGAATTCTGAAATCGTTGGCAAAGCTACGAGTGTGCCCTGGGCCTTTATTTTCGTTAATAACACGGAATTTTCTCCCGTGCCGCGTCATCCTTCGCAGTTATACGAAGCCATTTCCTGCTTCATTCTCTGCATCGTGCTTTACCTGATCTGGCGTCGATACAAAACCAATTTACCACAGGGTTTAACCACCGGAATTTTCATGGTTGTGGTTTTTACACTTCGTTTTGTGTACGAATTCTATAAAGAAAATCAGGTAACGTTTGAAGACCAGATGACCTATAACCTTGGTCAGCTTCTGAGTGTTCCAGCCGTGTTGTTTGGTTTGGTTGGTATTTTCTGGGCCATTCGCCGTCACGAAACCAGCATTTTCCTGAACTCGGCTCCGCAGTCAGTTCGTCAAAATGAATCAAAATAATTGCTCCTGATTACCCATAAAAAAAGAGCCATCGGTTTACACCGATGGCTCTTTTTTTATGCCCTCACTGGCTAATTATTTGACGATTCTCCAGTTAAAGGGGTATTTGTAGTATTCACCATTATTCGCTTTAATCGCAGCGATTACTACGAAAACAACATCAATGACTACAATAACTGGAAAGACTGCAAAACCCAGTCCACACGTAACAACGCCGAGTATGACACCACCAATGATGACAATCGACATCAGGATCTGAAAGTTTAAAGCTTCTTTACCGTGATAATCAACGTAGGACGAACGTTCGCGAAAAATGAGCCAGACAATCAGCGGTCCGAGGAAGGCCATGCCGCCTAGAAAGCTGGCAATAATGCTGCTCAAGTGAGCCAGCATCGCCCAGGTACGGGAATCAGGATCACTCAAGGGTATTGGGGTTTGAGAGTACGGTTGATTTTCCATAGATAGTCAGAGATAAGCAGATTGATTATGAGGCAATTCTATGCATTTTATTAAACAAGCCCAAAGAACTGCGGGTCTTTCCTTGCACAGAAAGGATAAACGGAATGATGCAAACTTATTTTGGTTCAAAAACGGTTTTGATCTGAAAAGGACGTCTGGCAAAAGTAAGTTGTGTGGAGTAGCTAGGGATCTAGTGCCCTCTTGGTAGCGACGCGACTTCATCGCGTCTGGCCGGGAAATGCGAATCCTTTGAATCGTAACAAAAACCGCCTCTTACCCAGACGCGATAAAGTCGCATCTCTACCTGAATGCTTGATTGCTATGCTTTTTCAAATTGGCAATCATCAGCCCTCCTCCCTGGTTGGTGTCCTCACCAACCACTTAAGTAATGGCTGGTGAGGACACCAGCCAAGGCGGGAATGCGTAATCCTTCGAATCTTAACAAAAAACCGCCTCTTACCCAGACGCGATGAAGTCGCGTCTCTACCTGAATGCTTAATTGCTATGCTTTTTCGGGTTGGCAATCATTCGCCCTCCGCCCTGGTTGGTGTCCTCACCAACCACTTAAGTAATGGCTGGTGAGGACACCAGCCAGGGAGGGAATATGTACCTATATATACGAAAACCCCGGATTGGCATCCGGGTCCAGCCAGACCGGGACTATTGGTGTTAAATCCCGATGGGGTTATACCTCCCATTTCCAAAACACTACCCTACCTTTATAGGTTTTCTCTTTCCAAACTGACAACTGACAACTGACAACTGACAACTGACAACTGACAACGCTAAAGGTAACTATTCTGCCGAGCCACCAATAATGCCCCGCGAACTACCGCTTCGTCGGCTAGTTGAGCCATGGCAAGTTTGGGTAATGGACGGAAAGCTTCTACTACATACGTGGGCAATATCTTTTCAATAACCGATCGTAAATGATCGCTTAGGGGCAGGAAACCACCACCGATAATAATCAGATCAGGGTGTAATAAATGAATCACGTGCGAAAGTCCAAAAGCTAGATGATCTGCCGTTTCCTGCATTACCTGCGTTGCCCAGGCATCCTGCCCGATGTTCTTGGTTAGGTAATCGTTTACGTTGTTTTCAGAAAACGCTTTTGCCAGATCTGTATCGGGATGTTCTGTTACTTCTGTCTTGATTTTTTCTACGATCGACCGAATAGAAGCTACATTCTCAAGCGTCGTTCCTGAGCGATCCAGACGTATTTTTCCAATTTCAGATTCTCCGGGTCGGGCACCGTGGTAAATCTGACCTTTTTGAATCAATCCTCCCCCAATGCCATATCCCAATTTCAAGTAGAAAACAGTTGGATAATTCTTTCCTGACCCCTGCAAAGCTTCAGCCAATGCGGCCAGATTTGCATCATTTTCAATCTTACAGGGACACCGTAGAATATCTTCCAGCCAATCACTCAGATCAAAATTAGCCCAGCCATTTACCCGATACGATCGAATGGTTTTACCCTGCTGCCAATCTACCGGGCCACTAAAACCCACGCAAACCGATGCAAACCGATACCGAGTATGTAAATCCCCAATGGAGGTTTCCAACAAATTTCGATGATCATCCGCCGTTTGTTCGGGAGTGACAGCGTGACGAATCTGTTCCAGAACTGTATTCGTCTCATCCGCAACGGCCAGGTGTAACTTGCCCGAACCAATTTCAATGCCGAGGTAATACTTCATAAGTCAAATAGGTAATAACAACTGGAGATAGCCTCGAAAGTAAGGTATTTTTTCGAATAAACTCCCTCCGTTCACTAACGACTGCAACGAACGCTCAGTACTTCCTGATAATCCTCGTAGCCGGGAAAGAAAATAGAATTTAGACTAATGATTTGATTCAAAGGAATGGTCTGCCCCGTGGCCAGCTCCAGAAATTCTCCTTTTTCGTTTGTAATCAACTGCTTCAAGGGAGAATCCGCGAGTTTATACTCCCGGTATTCGTTGAAATATTCCAGTCTATTTTTATTACCAATGGCCTTTTGCAGTAATTCTACATAAGCCGGAGCCAGCGTCTGATACGTTTCCATGTTTCTTCTGATTAATGAAGGTATTCATTTTTACCACCTTCTGTTTAGTTAACCCTTGTACTACTAAAAACATTCTTGCCAGCCCAATGAATCGAATCGTTCAGGGTAACTCGGTAGGTACGTAATCAAACGGTAAGGAGTCAGCTACTTTCTGATGCGAAAAGGCCCCCGAAACCAGCAGGTCCATTACCGGGAAAAATTGTCCGTTAGGCTTGATCTTTACCATCTGGCTCATCAACTCAACCACGCTTATCTGGTCTCTCCGGCTATTGACCTCTCCGGCAGCACTTCGATTCTTCTTCTCCACATAGCTTACCTGCAAGCCCCCCTGAAAACTTAAAATGGTTTGTTCTTTGGTAGACAACCGGGCAACCACAATGGCCGAAGCGGGTTGAAATTCGGGAATTACTTTATACCGTTCAAAGCCCGTGAGGACAGGATTGCTGAGTTTTTCACTCTGCCAGAGTAAGGCATTCAGCGGCGAACTCTTCAACTCCACCATTTGCTGAATTTTAAAACCCTCCTCTTCCATTTTGCCTTCATGTATCGATCGCAAAAAATGGGTTAACGAACCGTAGTAAGCCATCGCCCGATTTTTTTGCCAGGTGGTCGAATCAGAGCTTCGTTTAGGCGTCATTTCTTCGTAAACCGGGTAACCGATGTATGATAAATACCCCTGTTTCTGGTGATAGGCAAAGCCTTCCAGTTGGTATTTAATTCGATACCCCAGAGCCGGACATTCAATCAGCAGAGGCTCTCGACTGCCTACGGTTATCCAGGTTTTGGTTGAATCTTCATTAATCCAGACCGCTTCAGGATTCAGAATTTTTGTTCTTCTGGCATTTTCCGTCGTTCCCAGAAATAAGCTCGTGAACTGCTCGTAACGCTGATTCCAGTTTTTGTCTAGTTTTGATTTAATTTTAATTTCTGCTAACTGGTTAGGGTTAGGTTTGAGCTTGATTTCCAGGCTTTGCTCTGAGTTATTGGCTTCGATGCGAAGCGTTTGCGTTTGAAAACCAACGTAAGAAACCACTAACTCCTGCGTTCCGGCGGGAATCTGGGTCAGGGTAAATGCACCCGCATCGGAAGTAGTCGTTCCTTTGGTGGTGTTCGCCAGAAAAACGTTAGCAAAAGGCAGGGGTTTCTGGTCTTCAGCATTAATTACCCGGCCCTTGAGTGTTCCCTGGGCAAAGAGAAAATTAGGAAAAGTCACTAAAACGAAAAGCACTAACAACGATTTCATAGCTACAAAGTGCGTATTTTTGTCCCATGTACCAAGCTCTGATTCGCCCCATTCTCTTCTGCTTCGATCCTGAACAGGTTCATTACTTTACATTCAACGTACTGAAATTTAGTGCCAAGATACCTTTTGTATCCGCATTAACCCGTCAGTTTTTTACGATAAAAGATCCCCGGCTGGAACGCGAAGTTTTCGGATTACGCTTTCCAAACCCCGTTGGACTAGCAGCTGGGTTCGATAAAAATGCCGAATTGATAGACGAACTCGCAGACCTGGGTTTTGGATTTATTGAGATGGGCACGGTAACGCCCCGCCCTCAGCCCGGTAATGACAAGCCTCGTTTGTTTCGCGTGAAAGCTGATCAGGGTATAATTAATCGCATGGGTTTCAATAACAAAGGAGCCCGGGTAGCTGCCGAGAAACTCAAACGCCGGAAAAGTAAGGTATTAATTGGCGGAAACATTGGTAAGAATAAGGTAACGCCCAACGAAAATGCCGTTCAGGATTATTTGGCCTGTTTTCACGATTTGAAGGAAACGGTGGATTACTTTGTGGTAAACGTAAGTTCGCCCAATACGCCTAACTTACGGGCCCTTCAGGAAAAAGAACCACTGACGGAATTGTTAATTACCCTGCAAACAGAAAACCTGAAACAGGCCAAACCCAAGCCTATTCTGCTGAAAATTGCTCCAGATCTGACGGATAGTCAGTTGGATGATATCATTGAAATTGTACAAACCAGCGGCATTGCCGGAGTCATTGCCACCAACACGACGATTTCCAGAGAAAACCTAAAAACGCCTGCTTCCGTAATTGAAAGCATCGGAGCAGGCGGATTATCCGGTAAACCCGTTCGGAATCGTTCTACGGAAGTCATTCGTTACTTACACCAGCACTCAGGTGGCTCGTTTCCCATCATCGGCGTTGGCGGGATTCATTCACCGGAAGATGCCTGGGAAAAACTTCAGGCCGGAGCCAGTTTGGTACAGGTCTATACGGGTTTCATTTACGAAGGCCCGGGTCTGGTGAAGCGAATTTGTAAGTATTTACTACAGAATCCCGCTTAATTAAAATTTATCTGGAACATAAATTCATTTCGCCAGTTTACTTTTGTAAATTTTCGATCTTAAATCAGACCGTTCCTCCCACTGATAACGCTAGTTCATTTCTAGGGTTTCGCTTTATTATTAGTATCCATACATGGCAAAAAAGGTAGATTCTGCTAAAAAATCTTCCTCAAAACCAGCTAGTCTAGCCGCTAAAAGCTTTAAGCCCAAAGCCCCTGGACCCAGTACGCGGCTGGTCGTAGGAGGATTGACCATATTACTTTCGGTATTACTGTTTCTGGCTTTTTTCTCGTACCTCATTTCGGGTGAGGCCGATCAGAGCGTTGTGGGCTCTGCTTTCAAGACCTCCATTCACGAATCCGGGCAAAAAGTACAAAACTGGCTGGGTTTAACCGGAGCCGTTGTTGCTCATTTTTTCGTGTTCCAATGGTTCGGAATCGCTTCTTTTCTGATCATTCCGGTATTACTGGTGGCGGGTATAAAAATGACTTTTGCCCGGGAAATTTTTCCGTTAAAGCGGTTAACCTATCAGGCCATTTTCTATACGCTCTGGGTTAGTTCAGTTCTGGGCTTTGTGGTGTTATACTCCAATTCTCAGGCAAACCTCAGCACACTTTCCGGCGGCATTGGCCTATTAATCAACCAGTTACTTTATAATTTAATTGGTTGGGGCTCTATTGCAGTCATTGCGGCAAGCTTGTTTGTTTTTGTGATTTATTTCTACCGGGTTGATTCACTGGAACACGTTGCCGAGAAAGTCGAAGGAATGAAGGTTCCGAAGCCCAGCATCAGTAATCCGTTTAAAAATTTATTCAAGGAATTAGAAGAAACAGAGGAGGAAGAAGAGCTAGAACCGGAAACAGAAAAACCCACTCCGGTTGCAAAGGAAATTCCTAAACCTGCCCCCCGTATACCGTTTGCGGTGGAACCCAAAATAGAAATCGAAGAAGAACCAGAGCCAGAAGAACCCGAAGAGGATCTGGAGCAGATTCAGCTGGAAAAAGTAAATCGTCTGGCTGAGGATGCCCGACGGGTGCTGGAAACGCCCGTTCGTCTGCCCGTAGAGCTGAAACCTGAAGTCGAGCCCGAACCGGAGCCTGCTTTCGAGGAAGTAGAAGCCTATATTCCTCCGGTAACGGTCAATGGTAGCGGAAATAAATCCACCCCCAAGGCAGGAAATGCCGAGCCAGATTTTATCATCGAACAGGTTCCGGCAGAAGAAATATTACCTCAGAAGAAAATTGAAAAACTCGATACTAAGCCCAACGAAAATCTAATCAAGGAACTGGGTTTATACGATCCAACGCTTGATTTGGCTCGGTATGAGTATCCAGGAGTTGACCTGTTGAAGGAATATGCTCCGGATAAAGCTCAGGTTTCGGAGGAGGAATTAAAGTCGAAAAAAGATACCATCGTTCGCACCCTGAGTGACTACGGCATTAGTATTGCCAGTATTAAAGCTACGCCAGGGCCAACCGTTACCCTGTATGAAATCATTCCTTCGGCAGGGGTAAAAATCTCCCGGATTAAGTCGCTGGAAGATGATATTGCCCTGTCGCTGGCAGCTTTGGGAATTCGGATTATTGCTCCGATGCCCGGAAAGGGAACGATTGGCATTGAAGTTCCGAACAAAAACCGCGAAATGGTTAGTATTCGGGCGGTAGTGGCAAGCGAGAAATTCCAGAAATCAACGGCTGAGTTACCCGTGGTTCTAGGCAAAACCATTTCCAACGAAATCTTTGTAACCGATCTGGCAAAGATGCCTCACTTACTCATTGCCGGGGCTACCGGACAGGGTAAGTCAGTAGGGATGAACGTTATTCTGGCTTCTTTACTCTACAAAAAACACCCTTCTCAGCTCAAACTGGTATTGGTCGATCCGAAGAAGGTGGAGTTAAGTTTGTTCAGTAAAATCGAGCGACACTTCCTTGCGAAATTACCTGGTACGGAAGACGCTATTATTACAGATACCAAGAAAGTTATTTACACGCTCAATTCGCTTTGCGTGGAAATGGATTCGCGGTATGAGTTACTCAAAAACGCCGGTTGCCGGAACCTGAAAGAATACAATCAGAAGTTCATTGAACGTCGTCTGAATCCCGAAAAAGGGCACCGTTTTCTACCGTACATCGTGTTGGTGATTGATGAGCTAGCGGACTTAATGATGACCGCGGGAAAAGAGGTAGAAACGCCCATTGCTCGTCTGGCTCAGTTGGCTCGGGCCATTGGCATTCACCTGATTGTTGCTACGCAGCGTCCTTCGGTGGATATTATTACGGGTAAAATCAAAGCTAACTTCCCGGCTCGTTTGTCTTTCAAGGTAACCCAGAAAGTCGATTCTCGGACGATTCTGGATACCAGCGGAGCAGATCAGCTCGTAGGCCAGGGCGATATGCTCTTCCTGCAAGGCTCGGACATGACGCGTCTGCAATGTGCTTTCGTGGATACGCCCGAAGTAGATGCGATTTGCGATTTCATTGGCGAACAGCAGGGATATTCGGATGCCTACTTATTGCCTGAATTTGAGGGTGACGAATCCGGTAATGAAGAGAAAAATGTAGATCTTGCTCAGCTCGATCCAATGTATAAAGACGCGGCCCGACTGATTGTTATTCATCAGCAAGGCTCTACTTCTCTGATTCAACGGAAAATGAAACTCGGGTATAACCGGGCGGGCCGTATCATGGATCAGTTGGAAGCTACGGGCGTGGTCGGTCCCTTTGAAGGTTCAAAAGCCCGCGAAGTTTTGATTCAAAGCGAAGAACGGCTGGAGGAGTTATTTAAAGAATTGCGATTATAATCCTTCTCTTTTCAGAAGACTTCAAATAGCCACGGATGAACGTCCGTGGCTATTTATGTGTAACCATCCGTTGGTTCACAATTTTTAACATTTCCCCAAAACCAAGTAATGGCCCATTCCGTTACTTTCTGTAATCCATGAAACGATATACCATGAATATTCAACGTCTGTTTGTTGCAACCCTCCTACTCATTTCTCCAATCGTTAGCCAGGCCCAGGATGCCAAAGCCGCTGCGATTCTGGATGCCATGAGCAAAAAATATCAGTCTTTTTCTTCCTTCACTGCGGCCTTTAACTATGGTTCAGACGCGGGAGTCATCACGACTAAAGGAGGAAAATATCACCTGAAACTAGCCGGCCAGGAAGTTTTTAATGATGGCAAGACCGTGGCTACTTACGTGAAAGAGGCCAATGAGGTGAATATCTCCACCAACGATCCGGCCAGTAATGAATTCAGTCCGGCGAATATTTACAACATCTACAAAAATGGGTACAGTTATAAACTGGTGGAAGCAGGAAAAGCTGGTAACGCAGTAATTGACCTAACGCCAAACAAAGGGAAGTCTTCGAATGTATCTAAAGTACGACTGACGATTTCTCAGAAAGATAACACGCTCAAAGGCTGGCAAATTACGGATAAATCGGGCCGGGTACAGCATTTCAAAATTAGCAAGTTTACACCTAATGTAGCAGTGGCAGATAATCAATTCACCTTCAATAAAGCCAGATACCCAGGCGTAGAAGTGATTGATTTACGTGATTAATTGCTTTTTCCTAAACACAACAAAGGCCCGACATTGATCGGGCCTTTGTTGTGTTTAGGAAAGTACTTCCTGTACTATCTTCCTGATGATACGAATCAGATCATTGGGATTAACGGGTTTTTCGAGGTATCCGGCGGCCCCTAAACGCATAGCCTCGGCAACACTGGCTTCCTGCCCTAGACCCGATAATATGATTACCGGAATGTCGTTCCCCAGCTGCTCTTTTACATACGTTAAGACCTCAATACCTGTGTGATGGGGCATAAGCAAGTCGGTCAATACCAGATCGGGTGTAGACTCACTTAGTAATGCCAAAGCTTGCTTGCCATCCGATGCCGAACGTACTTCAAAGCCTTCTTTTTGCAGACGATAGGTTAACATCTTTAGCGTCAAAGCCTCGTCTTCAGCTATTACTATCGAAGGAGATTTATAATTCATACGAACAAGGTCAGAGCCTACGATCAATCGATTCTTTTCTGGTTGAATGCTTCAAAATCATGCTGTTTACGCATGAAAATTTCTTCAACAGATCCGCTGGATGAATCGCTTGTACTATCAATTCTCTACTTAAATACAAAATAATCTCCGGTAGATGCAATTGATAATCGTTGAGCAGATTATAGACAGCAATCTACCTATTTTCTACGATTTTACTAAAATACCTTTTGCTTTCCTTCACAAATGTTTACCTCGTGCGTAATTTGCCGTTCTGATGGTGTACTTCCCTCAGTAATCCTTTCTTCTCAGAGCCTGGTTTATGAATTCGATATCTGCTAAAAGTAAAGTTAATTTAATTTTTATTCTTGGAATTTCCCTATTAATTGTGGTGGGAGTCTTTACTTATCGCACGTTTCTGAAACAAGCGGAAGACTCCGATTGGGTTACCCATACCTATCAAACAATCAACCACCTGGAAAATTCCCGCCACCTACTTCAGAAAATGCACGTAGCTCAGCGGGATCGACGGGTTAATCCGCTCAATAAAAACTCCACGAAGGAGTTTACCCTTGCTCATAAACAACTGGAAGCTCAAATCAAGACGTTGGAGCAACTGATGGCTGACAACGCCGCTCAGACCGTTCACCTTTCCAGAATTGAGGATGCCTTACAAGCAATCCTTAGGTTCTGGTCGCTGCCAGAAAATTCAATCCATAACCTCAAAACCATCAATGACGAAAGTACTCGCATCAATGCCATTCGTTCGGGCATTGATAAGATGATAAGCATTGAGGAAAACCTACTGAAAGAACGGCAGGCCACTCAGGCTTCGGCTTTTCGGGTGGCGGCCATTACGATTCTGATTTCCATGGCCATCGCCATCCTCATTGCCTCCTTATTCATCTATTTGATTTTAGCAGAATTAAAACAACGTCAGGCTACCCAGAAGGAGTTGAGCCTTAAGTTGGATGTGGTTTCCAAACTTAACGATGAAGCCGAACAGAAAACTGGTTATTAACGGGCGTTTCCATGATTAATGACAGTTTACACGTTACGCATAATACAGAATCCCTGACGAATACGGTGATTAATGAGTTGGTTTCATACCTGAATATTCAGGCTGCATCATTGTATGTGGTTGAGGGAGATAAATTATTACGCAAAGCCGCCATTGGTCTTCCTCAGAATGCTCCCATCGAATACCTTTTAGGAGCCGGATTAATTGGCAAAGCTGCTCAGCGTAAGCACTTACAACACTTGAATCAGGTTCCGGCTGACTTCTGGCGTCTGGAAGCAGGGCTAGGTTCGGCTCTTCCGGGAGAATTGGTCTTTGTGCCTTTATGGGTAGATCATAAACTAAAAGGGATCATTGAGCTAGCTTCGTTCCAGCCTTTCAGTGAGGCGGCTCTGGCTTTATTACAAACGGTAGAAGATAACATTGCCGTTGCTCTGGATGCCAGTTTGATTCAGGAGGCCAATAATCTGTTACTTACGCAGGTTCAGGAGCAGAAGAAAGTACTGGAAGACCAGCAGAACTACCTGCGGGAAACGAATGAAGAATTAACCCGTCAAACCGAAGCTCTTCAAGCTTCGGAAGAGGAAATGCGGGTACAGGAAGAAGAATTGCGGCAGGTTAACGCTGAACTCGAAGAGCGTAACGAAGCCATGGAATCGGCCCGACAGGCTCTCGCCTCCAAGGCTCGTGAACTGGAAATGACGAGTAAATACAAGTCGGAATTTCTCGCTAACATGTCGCATGAGTTACGTACACCGCTGAACAGTGTGCTGATTCTGGCCCGTTTATTGGCGGATAATAAGCCCGGTAACCTGACAGAAAAACAGGTGGAACACGCCCGGGTCATTTTCAAATCGGGTAATGATTTGTTAACCCTGATTAATGATGTTCTGGACTTATCGAAAATCGAAGCAGGGAAAGTCGACGTTATTCAGGAGGAAGTATATTCGGCTCACATCCTGAGAAATATGCAGGAATTATTCGGTGCATTAGCTGATGAAAAAAGTATTCAGTTCCAGGCCATTCGTGGGGAAGTGGCTCCACAAAGTTTTGCCAGCGATCAACAACGCATCGAGCAGATTATCAAGAATTTACTTTCCAATGCCTTCAAATTTACGCCAGCAGGAGGCACGATCAAGTTCAGCATTGATTTGATCCGACCCCGCAATGGTTTCTTTACCCATAACCTCAACGAAGCCCGTGAAGTCCTGGCTCTAAGTGTTCAGGATTCCGGCATTGGTATTCCCGCCGAAAAACAGCAGTTAATCTTTGAAGCCTTTCAGCAGGCCGATGGCTCAACCAACCGAAAATACGGCGGAACGGGCTTAGGATTATCCATTTGCAAAGAGCTGGCTCATCTGCTAGGTGGGGAAATTCGCGTAGAAAGCACGGTCGGCAAAGGAAGTAAGTTTACACTTTACCTGCCTTCCCTGGCTTACAAAGCCTCTACGCCTGTTCCCGTTCCCGAAAAAGAAGCAGAGCTGGAACAGGTCACTTTCCCTGAACACCGAACAGAGCAGGACGTAGTGCATGATGACCGGGATTCGATCCAGTCGCATGACCGAAGTGTTTTAATCGTTGAAGACGATCCGCTTTTTGCTCATTTACTACGCGATTACGTCCGTACCAAAGGGTATAAAACCATCGTGGCTATTAGTGGTGAAGAAGGGCTGTATTACGCCCGCAAATTTTTCCCGTCAGCCATTTTACTGGATATTCAGTTACCCGGCATTAGCGGCTGGGAAGTGCTGAAATACCTCAAAAGTGATGCTCTTCTCAAACCCATCCCCGTTCATATCATTACCTCGGAAGACAAGCCACGGGAAGTAATCGAAGGAGCCGAAACTTATACGAATAAAGCCTCCGCTCATGATACATTGAATGAAGTATTTACTCAGTTTGCGGATGAGGTTCCTTCCAACGAGAAGAAGTTATTGATTCTGACGGAGAATAAAACCCTGGAAAATTCCATTGGCAAATGGCTGGAAGAGCGTGACTATCACATCCATACGCAGTTTGTTACCACCCTTGAAGAAGCTTGTAACCGATTAATGAATCAGGATTTCCATAGTATTCTGGTGGACGCAGGCGATTCGGCTGAAAAATCTTTTCAAAACCTTCAGTCCATTCAGCTAGCCCGGGGTACGCGGCGGATTCCGACCATTTTGTTCATGAATCAGGATTTATTACCTGCCGACGAAGCCAAATTGAAAAAGGTGTCAGACGTCATTATTCGGAACTCCCAATTGGCTAAAGATCGTCTGCTCGACGAGCTGGAACTGTTTTTGTTTAAAGTAGAAAATCCGCCGGTATTACCCAAAGCTCAGGCCATTATTCCTGAAAAAGCTTTGAAGGGCAAAAAGATCTTGGTGGTCGATGATGACATGCGGAATGTCTTCTCCCTGAGCACGTTGCTGGAAGAACACGAAATGCATGTGATTACCGCTGGTGATGGTCGGGAATCGCTGGAATCGCTGGAAGATAACCCCGATACAACGCTGGTGCTGATGGACATTATGATGCCGGAAATGGACGGGTACGAAGCCATGCGGCACATCCGGGCCAACAAACGTTTCGAGAAACTGCCCATTATTGCCCTAACCGCCAAGGCTATGCAGGGAGATCGGGAGAAGTGCATCGAGGCTGGGGCTTCTGATTACATTACTAAACCCATTGACAGTAAACAATTATTATCCCTAATACGAGTCTGGCTTTCACAAGGTTAACCCAGCTGTTGGCTTGTGAAAAAGCATTAGCCAAAGCGATTTATGAATGAATGGATTGATATTCTACCGGAACAAATAGACGATATTATTCAGATTATACGAGAACAATACGGCTATGATTTTGGAGATTACTCCCGAGCTTCTTTCACCCGGCGGGTCAAGCATTGCATGCAGGCCGCTAGTGTGAAAACCGTTTCCGACTTGCAGCATCATTTACTAAACGAACCTTCGTTTTTTAACTGGTTTTTGCAAACCCTGACGGTAAATGTTACCGAGATGTTTCGGGATCCAATTTTTTACAAGGCCCTGCGGGAAACGGTGATTCCACGGCTGGCCTCCTACCCGATTATTAAAATCTGGCACGCTGGGTGTGCAACGGGCGAAGAAGTTTTTTCCATGGCGATTCTGTTGAAGGAAGCTGGCTTACTCGACCGAACCCGCATTTATGCAACGGATCTGAATCCGGCGAATCTTGAAAAAGCCCGCCGGGGCATTATGCCGCTGAACGCCCTGAAAGAGTACACGGCGAACTACCTACGCTCGGGCGGAACGGAGGATTTTTCGTCCTATTATGAAGCTAAACGCGATCATGTTATTCTGGATTCCAGTTTGTTGAAAAACGTACTTTTCTCCCAACACAATCTGGTAACCGATCAGGTTTTCAATGAATTTCAGCTTATTTGCTGTCGAAATGTTTTGATTTATTTCAACAAGACTTTACAAAACAGAGTTTTACACTTGTTTTACGACAGTTTGGTCCCGCTGGGATACATGGCCCTGGGGATGAAAGAGTCCTTGTTATTTATGGATGTACGTCCGAAATTTGATACCATTAAAGACGAAGCTAAGATTTTCAGACGTAAAAGCTAGCTAACGTCCGTAGATTTGAGAACGAAAATACTACCGGAGATAGGCGGTTCAGCGGGATGTTTTCCGGTGGTTTTAAAACTCCTCGAACAATTACCTGAAACCTTTCCTTTTGCCCTGATACTGGTGCTGCATCGACAAAAATCCGGCCCCAGTGAAATGGATAAGGTGCTGATTTTAAACAAACATACGAAGGTTATCGAGCCGAACGATAAAGACCTGATTCTACCGAATCAGGTTTATCTGGCTCCTCAGAATTATCATTTACTGGTAGAAGATAACCGAAGTGTTAGTCTGGATTATTCGGAAACCATCCATTACAGCAGGCCCTCTCTGGACCCTACGTTTGAAAGTGCCGGCGATGTCTATGCCCATCGGGCCGCCGGAATTTTGCTGAGTGGCTCTAATCATGACGGAGCCGAAGGCCTGGCTCATTTGGCTAAAATGGGTGGTCAGGCCTTTATTCAGAACCCTGCATTCAGTTCATTTCCGGCTATGCCCCTGGCAGGCCTCCAGTTAGTTCCCAACGCGACTTTAGTGAAGCCTTCGGAGCTTATAAACTCTCTTTTTTCTATATAAATCTATAAGTTACCTCATGACCAATACCGATTCCTTAACTGATTTTGTCATTCTTCTGGTGGATGATCGGGAAGAAAACCTGATTTCGCTGGAAGAAATGTTGGCACAGAATAATCGGGTTTTTATAAAAGCTTTATCAGGAAATGAGGCTTTGAAAATAGTCCTGCGTAACCCCCAGATCGGGCTTATTATGCTGGACGTACAAATGCCCGAAATGGATGGATTCGAGGTAGCTCGCATCCTGAAATCCAACCCTAAAACCCGGGATATTTCCATCATTTTCGTTACCGCTCTCAATAAAGAGCAGCAATACGTCCTGAAAGGGTACGGGGAGGGAGCAGTTGATTACCTCCAGAAACCCCTTGACATTCGTGTAACCCAGGCCAAAGTCAGTGTCTTCGAAAAGTTATACCGGTACCAGAATCAGCTGAAAAACACAGCGGATGCCCTTCGCCGAACCAATAAGCAACTAGAGAATTTCGTCTACATTGTGGCTCACGACCTCAAGTCCCCCCTGAACGGCATTATCAGTATGCTTTCTTTACTGGAAATGCAATACGAGGACGGAAGTTTGAGTAAGGAAGAGTTTCGGGAATACATGGACATGTCCCAAAAGGCGACCTATCACCTTTCAAACATGATTACTGAAATTCTGGATTATTCCCGAAAAAGCTTGGCTGAGCAAACCGTTGAAGAGGTCAATGTGCAGGAAATGGTAGAGCAGATTTTCAAATTGCTATTCCCTCCCCGAACCATCAAGACCAACATCCAAGGTGAAATGCCTACTTTCTTTACCCGGAAACTGAAGTTACAGCAGGTATTTCAGAATCTGATCAGTAATGCAATCAAGTATAATGATAAGGCCGAAGGACTGGTAGAGGTGGGTTGCCACGAGATGCCTAATGCTTATGAATTTTACGTCAGGGACAACGGTCCGGGTATTACGCAGGAAGGCCAAGATAGTCTTTTCGAGTTATTTGGCGTCAACGATACGCCTTCGCAAACGGGCGACGTCAAAACAGGGGTTGGCTTAAATATATTAAAAGTGTTAGTGGAAGAACAAGGCGGAAAATTCCGGCTCGAATCCACCCCCGGCGTTGGCAGCACTTTCTACTTTGATTGGTACAAGTAATAAAAAGAGATCTGATTGGTAACCAGATCTCTTTGCTACATACTTTATAAAGTTACTGTTCCGTGCTGACCACTTTCAAATTTAGTACCGGTGATGGCGGCTTTCAGCATTCGGAAACCGTTCACCAGCTTGTTGGAAGAACTGTCCCAGAACTCAGCTTCTTCCACATTTACTTTCAGCAGAGCTAACTCAGGGTCATCTATACCATCGGGGAACCAGGCTTTCAGGACCGGCGAGTAAAGCTCTTCCAGTTTTGCTTTGTCCGTAACCACTTTGGCCCGTCCCTGTACGCTCACGTATGTATTACTGTTGGGATCAGCGTAGGATACGCTTACCCGATGATCCTGCTCGACCTCGTCCGTTTTGCGGGAATGTTCTTTCGTAAAAAACCATAAGGTCCCATCCTCTTCCATTTCGGTAGTTGCCATGGGACGGCTACGTAACCCCTCCTCGTCGTTGAAGGTGGTTAACATCGCCACTTTCACTTCTTTGATTTTATCTTTAAGTAAGGCGATCTGTTCGCTTTGGGATAACTCTTTTACTTCAGCCATAACTGTATTTCTTTAGTTTCCCTGGAAGCTCGAAAATCCCGTACCAACTTCAGTCAGGCAGGGGTAAGTGATTTCCAAACACGTAAAACCGATCCATATCCAGTACAAACTTCTGCCCATCCTGCTTGGGTAAAGTGATGGTTTGCCACTCCTGAGTGGGGTATAACGTTTGGTAACGATCGCCAAAGGTTACCCGCATCGGCATTTTAAAGCCCGGTACCCGCGAACGCCAGCGGTATGTCAACTTGTAACGTCTGGGGTTGTCCACCGCCATAAACTCAAACACTGGCGGGTCAAGTTGAAACAGGTAATGATTGAAGAAAGGGGTACAGTCGATCCCTGATTGCTGATTCAGATAGCGTACCAATGCTTCGTTGGTGATAAGCTGGTGAGCAAAATGCTGGGGAATGTCCCGCATAAGGGCATACCATGCCGAATCATCGTTAACGATTTTTCGGAGCGTATGGATGATCCAGGCTCCTTTATAAGCCGGGTCCTGATCAGAACGGATCTGAACCGTTGGGGAAAGGCTCGCCAACGGAGCCGCATTTTTAATGTTCTTTCGGTACTTCTTAAGGTATTCCAGAGCATCTACGTAGCTCTTTCGGCGTTCGATGAATAAGGCTTCCGCGTAAGTAGAAAAAGCTTCGGGAATCCACAAAGCTGCCTCGTTTTCATTGCTGATGCTATTACCAAAATACTGAGAAGCCGTGCCGTGTAGCAGGGTATAATCCACGTTTTGTTCGGGAATATTCCGGTAAAATTGGCGTAAGGAATAAGTCCGTGTGCATAGACGCCCTGAAACGGAGTATCAACAACCGTATATCCGTCCCGCCAGAAAGGATACTTTCCCAGAATCCGCTCGTACGTTCGTAAGATGGTTTTTACCTGCTTGAAGTGAGCTCTGGCTTTGGCTTCGTTAGTGGGTAAGACGTAGTAACTCAACTCCAGATTTCCGTATTCATCGGACTCGTAGGTATCTTTGATGAGAACGTAATTGCTGATACTCAGCATAACATTCGTCGTCTGAATGGGCTCACTCACCTTCCACTGATACGACCAGAAACCATCCGAACGATTTTTCAGTACGCTGGTTAATCGGCCATTCGAAACGGCTATTAACTCCTTCGGAACCGCTATTTTAATACGCATGGAATCCGCCTGATCGGAAATATGATCCTTACAGGGCCACCACCCACTCCCTCCGGTTTGCTGGGGAGAAACGGCAATCCAGTCTTTTCCCGATAGGTTTTGCCGCCAGTCGAAGCCGCCCTGTTGAGGAGCGTTCTGGGTCATTGGAGGCCGACCTTTATACTCAATCCGAATCGAGGCTAGCTCTCCTTTGGGAATTGGTTCCAGAAAATCAACGAAAATAGCTCGATCCTGCCGCTTGAATGCTAGCTTGTGTTTTTGGTAAGTAATCGTAGAAACCTCCAGATTCTGATCCAGATCTACCTGCAAGCGAAGAAGGTTTTCGAGTGTCTGAAAATGCATCGTTACGGTACCTTCCAGCGACTGTGTCTGAGGTATAACCTTTACCTCAAGCTCATAGTAAGTTACATCATAATTACTACGAAATTGATTCAGATTCGCCCGCAAATTTTCCTCCGGTGATACCTGCGACCAGCCCTTGGAAATAGCCAGAAACATACAACCGAGTATAACTATGATTTTTTTCATGAAGGAGGAAAAAGTCAATCATTAACCTAACACAAAACCACAAACACAGTGCAAATAAAAAAAGAAAAGCCAGGCCTTTCATACAAGAGCCTGGCTTTTCAATCCATTTCGATACGATTAGTAACGATACTGATCGGATTTAAACGGACCTTCTACCGTTACGCCGATGTACTCAGCCTGAGCAGGCTCCAGCTTTTCCAGTTTGGCACCAATGTGGTCCAGGTGAAGAGCCGCTACTTTTTCATCCAGGTGTTTCGGTAACACGTATACTTTCTTCTCGTATTTATCAGTGTTCGTCCACAATTCGATCTGAGCCAGCGTCTGGTTCGAGAACGAGTTAGACATCACGAAAGAAGGGTGACCCATGGCAACGCCAGGTTCACTAAACGACCTTCAGCCAATACGATTACTTCTTTACCATCAATTTCGTACAGGTCAACCTGTGGTTTGATCTGTGTTTTGGTAGAACCGTAAGCACTGTTCAACCAGGCCATATCGATTTCGTTATCGAAGTGACCAATGTTACAAACAACAGCCTTGTCCTTCATCGCCCGGAAGTGACGCTCCTTAATGATGTTAACGTTACCCGTAGCCGTTACGAAGATATTAGCCCGGGGAGCAGCGTCGTCCATGGTTACTACTTCATAGCCATCCATAGCAGCCTGAAGAGCACAAATAGGATCGATTTCGGTCACTAATACGCGGCAACCTGCTCCACGAAGTGATTCCGCAGAACCTTTTCCTACGTCACCATAACCAGCAACAACGGCTACTTTACCCGCAAGCATTAAGTCCGTACCACGACGAATGGCATCTACCAGCGACTCTTTACAACCGTATTTGTTATCAAATTTCGATTTCGTTACCGAATCGTTTACGTTGATAGCGGGCAGATATAAGGTTCCTTTACGGAAACGCTCGTACAAACGGTGAACACCCGTAGTAGTTTCTTCAGAAAGACCTTTGATGCCGTCGATCAGCTCGGTGTATTCGTCAAAAACCATATTGGTTAAATCGCCACCGTCATCCAGAATCATATTCAGAGGCTTGCGATCCGGGCCGAAGAACAAAGTCTGCTCGATGCACCAGTTGAACTCCTCTTCGTTCATGCCTTTCCAGGCATAAACAGCAACACCTGCGGCGGCAATAGCTGCGGCAGCGTGATCCTGCGTTGAGAAAATATTACAGGAAGACCAGGTTACTTCGGCACCCAGTTCCACTAAAGTTTCAATCAAAACAGCCGTCTGAATCGTCATGTGCAGACATCCGGCTATGCGAGCACCAGCAAGTGGTTTCTGAGGACCATATTCTTTACGAATAGCCATCAGACCTGGCATTTCAGCTTCGGCCAGGCGGATTTCTTTGCGACCCCATTCGGCCAGCGAAATGTCTTTTACTTTGTAAGGGATGTACGTTTGCGTAGCTTCCATAGCTTAATTCGAAGACCTAACAATAAAAAGTGATAGAGACGATTAGTTTCAAAGGTGTAAAAGGGTGAACAAAACTTGTTAATAGTCAGCTCATTACTGCTAACGCTCAGTAAACTAATCGATTACGGGTAACTTATTTTCATACAAAATTAGCCTGTATCTACGAGCTTTCCAAAGCGGGCTATCGGAATTGAGTCAAATTCGATTCTTTTGACTTTTGTTAAAGTGACGCAGTATTTAATTTGCAAACTATTTGTCTGAATGTTTGTTTTAAAAGTACCTTACATTTGTTCCCCCAAACTGGAACGGTTTCATTTTTCGTTTACAAGCTAAACCGAAGACTGAAAACAGTAAACTGAAAAACTAGTGTATGATTAATACAGCGTTTACGAATCAACCCATTGTTCAGGTCATTAATGCGGACATTTACCAGGCGGGAAATAAGCTTATCCTGGAGAATGTGAACTTCGCCATTGGTAAGGGCGAGTTTGTGTATATGATTGGAAGAACGGGCAGTGGCAAAAGTTCTTTACTAAAAACGCTTTATGCGGACTTACCCCTGACGAAGGGTTCAGCTCAGATTGCCGGGTATGAGCTTAATTCCATCCGTCGGTCGAATATCCCTTTTTTACGTCGGAAATTAGGCATCGTTTTCCAGGATTTTCAGTTATTCATGGATCGTAACATCACTCAAAATCTGGAGTTTGTGCTGAAAGCTACGGGATGGACGGATTCTATGAAAATGAAAACCAGGATAGCCGAAGTATTGATTCGGGTAGGTCTTAGTAGTTCCATGAATAAAATGCCCTATCAGCTTTCCGGTGGCGAGCAGCAACGTGTAGGCATTGCCCGGGCCCTGCTGAATGATCCTGAGATTTTACTGGCCGATGAACCTACAGGTAACCTCGACCCGGAAGTTTCGGAAGAATCATGCGTTTATTTCTTTCCATTAATAAATCGGGCATGTCGGTATTGATGGCTACGCACGACTTTGACCTGATTCGCAAGTTTCCGCAGCGAATGCTACGTTGTGAAAATAACCGGGTTTTTGAACGGAATGATTACGTAGGTAGCTAAATGAGAAGAGTGTAAGTAGTAGTAAAACTGCCTCTACCCAGACGCGATAAAGTCGCGTCTCTACCCAAGGAAAACAAAAGCATTGATTAGTAACGAAAAGGGACGGCTCCAAACGAGGCCGTCCCTTTTCCCAAGTAGAGACGCGACTTCATCGCGTCTAGCTGGGAGATGAAAGTACTATAGGGATAATGAAAATGCCTTTTCATCCAACTAATGTAATAATATCGCCTCTACCCAGACGCGATGAAGTCGCGTCTCTACCCAAGGAAAACAAAAGCATTGATTAACAGTGTAAAGGGGTAAACTCATTTTAACCAATGTAGAGCGAAGAATTCTATTTCTTCGCTCTTCTCATTAGAAAGTCCCTGTTTTACGAAAACTAACAAATCCGCCTAACGTAGAATCCAGAATTCGTCCGTCATCATAGGCGACAGCTCCGCTAAGTTCTCCTCCTTTCAGCCATTTAAGCTGCGTTCCGATGCGTAAATATCCTGAAAACTGGTCTAGGGTTTTATAATAAGGCATGATGTAGGTACCGTAATTCCGGCTGGCCGAAAGCTTTAACTCCCAAGAGGTTCTCCGATGAATCCGACCCGCTAGTCCCAGGTGCCCTACCTCTACCCGATTATTGGTGAAACCCAGGGCATTTTTTCGCACGCTTTTCTTTAGCTCACTGTCAGGAATGATAAATGGAGTGCCAAGTGTTCTTCCAAAATACATCCAGCCATCCTGATACTGACTGTTATTGAAGTAATTATCTCGCCCCCGTTTTCTGGGATCCGTATCCATAAATTCAGCTCCACCCTGATCAATCGTGCTCAGAAATTCTACAGTAACTCGACTCAGGTAAAACGCAGGATCAGATCGTTTTTTATTAAGCCAGCGAAGTCCGTTGAAGCTATCGGCGGCCTGTAGCCGATAAAATAAAGAGCCATCTTCAAACATGATCTGCCGATAGGCAAACAAATCAAATGCTTTGAATCTGACCTGTAGGCCTAAATCAATCGTGCCCAGATGATTACCAACGCGATTTTGGTCAAAAACAATAACCCGACCGGGATGAGCAACGGCGTACTCGGCCATACTCATCCCGCTAACAACCCCACGATACCCCAGCCATGAATTCTCATAGTAGCCATAGCGGGACATGGCACCGTTATCTTGCCTGAATGTTTCGGCGTACCCTCCCCATTGTACTGAATGGTTAACTCCGGCGTGTAAAACGAGGGGGGACTTGTTTCCGCCTAATCTTACGTACAATCCTTTCTGATGCAGGAGGGCGTTTTTAACAAAAGGGCGGCTATTCTCAAACCAGCCATGAACCCAATACCCTTTTACCCAAAACCACTTTCCAATAATGGGTATAAAGTCGTACGTCCCAAATCGAACCTGTGGAATAGGTAAGGCATTCGTGGAAGAAACCATGGAGCCCATCCCTAGCAGTGTATCTGACAACCCTATGTACTCCCGCTTACGTCCGCCGTACAGTTCCCATTTCTTGAACTTCAATCGCAGGTATCCTTCTGAAATAATTCCCTTGTAATCAGGATTATTACTTTGACCTACACCTGCTATCGCAGCATCAATAGTCCATTTTTTTGACAATGGAATGGCATAATATACCCCGGCTGAAAGTAGAGCATTCTGCGGCGTTGAGGGAATAATCCCATATTGATTAGCCTGTAACCAAAAGGCTGTGCGATTGCTGGTAGAGAGAGCAGTGGTTGCGAGCTGAATAAAGTACGTTCCTGAAGGGCGATATTTGGTAGTATCCTGTGCCTGTACCCATAAGCTGCAAAAAAATAATAAGAAGATACTTCGTTGAAGGGGTTTGTGATACATTTAAATGGAGGAATAATTAACGAATAGTGGTTAATTCATAAACTATGTATAGAGCAGAACTAGTAACTATTTATAATGTTTTAATCCTCTGTATCTTTCAGTAGTTCCGTTACGGGTCATGCGTTTTTACTACCTGAGTCTTAATGACCCAGGCAATCAAAACGCATGAAATAGGATAGAATATTACTAACGAGTTCTTCCGATTAAGCCCGTTTTGCGGATACTTAGATAGGCTCCGAAGGTGTCATCATACATCTGGCCTTTGTCGTAAGCCAGAGCACCTGAAAACTCGCTTCCTCTGAGCCAGGGCATTTTTACCCCTATGCGGATTAAGCCCGAAAATTGTTTGAATGGGCCGTTTACGTAAGGCTCTTCTCGCATGTTATTATAAGTGCCAAAATTCCGGCTGTAAGAACCGCGAATTTCCCAGGTTGTCCGTTTTTTGTATTTACCCAGAAAGGTAAGATTAAAGACCTGAACCCGGTTGTTGGGCATTCCACGCACATGGGTCTGAATATCCTTTTTCAAATCACTATCCGGCTGGACGAAAGGGGTTCCAATTGAACGATCAAAATACGTCCATCCATCCTGATACTGACTGTGATTAAAGTAGTTATCCCCGCCCCTTTTCAAAGGATCGTCAATAATAAAGTCATTTCCGCCCTGACTAATCGTGCTTAAGTATTCAAAACCAACCCGTTCCAAATGAACGTCTGAAGCCTGCTGTATATGGTTAATATACCGCACTCCATTCAAGCCATCATCAATATTAATGAGATAGTATAGGGAGCCGTCATCGAACATACTTTGACGGTAGAAAAACAGGTTAAAATCACAATGTTTCACCTCAAGTGCGGCGTCCACTGTCCCTAAATGGTTCCCGATCCGGTTTACGTCAATCGAAATAAAATCATCAAAAGGATACCCCTGATACCCGTATTTAACCTGCATACTTTTGGCCAGCACCACTCCATTCCAGTAAGCAAACCAGGAGCCATTGAACTTCCCATCTTTAGACAAAATGCCCGGGTCGCCTTTCAGAGATGGAGCATAACCGCCCCACTGAACAAAATGGCTTAATCCACCATACAAATTGATGAGCCAGTTTTCCTTACCAAATTTCAGGTAAAATCCTTTTTGATGGAGGTAAGCATCTTTGGTAAAAGAATTATAGTTTTCGAACCAGCCGTGGGCAAAATAGGCTTTGAATTTCAGCCACTTGCCAACCAAAGGAACGGGGACAAATTTTTTAGTACCGAGATGAATCTGAGGAATGGGCAGGGAGTTACCAGACCAGTTCAAAGAACCCGTCCCGGTTAAGGTATCTGACAAACCAACGTATTCTCTTTTTCGCCCCCCGTATAATTCCCAGTTTTTAAAGTTCAGACGTAAATATCCTTCCGTAATAATTCCTTTCACATTAGGGTTTTGCGTTTGAAGAAGGCCTTCGAAAGCTCCATCCACAGACCAGTGATGAGTATGAGACGAAAGGGGAACGTGGTATTTAGCACCGATCGTGAATAAACCAGCCTGGGGTTTAATTGGAATGGTTCCGTATTGATTGGTTTGCAACCAGAACGGAGTTCGTCCTGACGTAGAAAGAGCCGTCGTAGCGGCCTGTACATAATAAGATCCTGAAGATTTACTTTCGTCGTCGTCCTGAGCGAAGACCGGGTTGAAAAAGCCTAGTAGAATACCTAAAGACAGGTAGGTAAAAAAACGCATAAAGCATGGGTTAGGTGGATACCATAAAGATATAGGATTGTACAAAACTCCTTACCTTATTAATGTATGCAAAGTAAGAAATTTTAGCTCACACTAGACTCTCTCGACTATAACCTTAAAAATATATTATTCTGGGGTATACAATTATATAGCTATAAAGCCCATTCAAAGATAAGAATGCTTTATAGCTATTTAGAAACAGGGCGTTTATTTTGCTTTTAACTGTACTACCGGCACAATCACTTCTTCCAGCGACACTCCTCCGTGCTGGAAAGTGTCTTTATAATAATTGACGTAATAATTGTAGTTATTAGGATAAGCAAAGAAGTAATCCTCCATGGTAAAGACATAGGCCGAAGAAACGTTAAATTTCGGTAAGCCAAAGGCTTCGGGACGGCGACAAACCAAAACGTGATCTTCATCAAAATTCAGGTTTTTACCCTGCTTATAGCGAAGATTGGTATTCACGGAACGGTCGCCAATGATGCGAACGGGCTTCTGAACCCGAATCATTCCGTGGTCGGTTGTCAGTACCACTCGTCCTCCTTTTTCCGCAATTTTTTTCAGGAAATCCAATAAAGGCGAGTGCTGGAACCAGGAATTAGTCAGGCTTCGATAAGCTGATTCATCGGCAGCCAGTTCCTTAATCATCGTCGAGTCCGTCCGAGCGTGGGAAAGCATGTCTACGAAATTGTAAACTACTGCGATCAGATCGTTATTGGAGACATTGTTAAAGTTTTCGACCAGTGCTTTTCCCTGATTGACGTTCAGAATTTTGTGATAGGACATTTTAATATGGCCTAAACGACTTTTCTGTAATTGCATTTGTAGAAACTCTTCCTCGTGCACATTCAGACCTTCTTCATCATTTTTCTGATCGCCCTCAATGTCGTGTACCCAAAGACGTGGGTATTGTTTCTCTATTTCGCTGGGTAATAAACCCGAGAATATGGAGTTACGGGCAAAGGAGGTCGTTGTGGGAAGAATCGAGTAATAGTGACTTTCTTCATCAATGGTGAAGTATTCCGTCAAGGTTCGCTCGATGAGTTTCCACTGATCATAGCGAAAATTATCAATCAGGATAAAGTATAAGGGATTACCAGCCTGCAAATGTGGGAAAACCTTTTTCCGAAGTAACATATTCGAAAGAATTGGTTTGTCGGCTTTGGGCTCGTTAATCCAGTCTTCGTAATTATCTTCAATGAATTTACAGAAGTTTGCATTAGCTTCCGACTTCTGCATATTCATTACTTCTTCCATGCTTTTATTAGGGGTATCATCAATTTCTAACTCCCAATAAACCAGCTTCTTGTAAATATCCGCCCATTCTTCATGGCCAATACGATCCTGATACTGCATGGATAACTGACGGAATTCCTGCTGGTAACTCAAATTGGTTTTTTCCTCTACTAATCGTCTTGAATCCAGAATCTTACGTACCGAAAGCAGAATCTGATTCGGGTTGAGTGGCTTAATGAGGTAATCGGCAATTTTAGAACCGATAGCTCCCTCCATAATGTGCTCCTCCTCGGACTTGGTAATCATGACCACCGGAAGGTTTGGCCACTGCTGTTTAAGTTGAGCAAGCGTTTCGAGGCCCGTCAAACCAGGCATCATTTCGTCCAGGAAGACTAAATCGAACGTATTATTTTCGAGTTGTTCCAGGGCATCGGCCCCTGAGTTAACGGGAGTTACCTCATAGCCTTTTTGCTGTAAAAAAAGAATATATGGTTTTAACAGGTCAATTTCGTCATCGGCCCAAAGGATGGAATACTTTTGCATACGTATAAACTGAAGTTTTACTCAGTTGAAAGAATGGAAGGTTAAGCCAGAAGGAACCTTATCCTTCTGCTGGCAAGTTAAGGAAGCTTCGCTGCTTTCAATACACCTGTATAGAAGTAACGGCAGCGAAAAGCATAAGATTGTTAATTCAAAATTTTTATTCCAGTGTATCGGTATGCAGCGTCTTGAATTTTCCCATCCCATCTATAAAATTTCTCCAGATCCCTATGATCCCTATGTAGGCATCGAAATTCGGGATTCGGAGCAACGAAAGGCTTACGTCCAGTCACTGGCCTGTGCTGAAGATGGGCATTTTTTCTCCCAAAATCAGACTCCTCTGGTAGAGGTTGCTTGGTGGGTTAATATGCTGGGCTGTTTTCATGGGGTTATTTTGTATCATTCATTCGAAGAACCGGAAGTGCCCCGCCCCACTGCTTTACACGCTTTGGATGGACGTACGGGAGAACTCCTCTGGACGGTATCTAACCGAATCTGGCAGGAAACCCTGGATGCAATCGTTCGGGTACAGTCCGGGGAAGAATCTTATGAGTTTCTGGATTTGCGAACGGGACAATCCGTTCCCCAAATGCCTTCTCAGTCTGCTCTGCATGAAATCCGCCTTCCGGTTCATTACCCGGAAGGAAATGTGCACCTGGCGACTTTACAGAAATTAATACGTTATACCACTGAAAACCACCCCATCGGTGCCTGTGATTATCTGGAATTAACACCGTTGATCATTATTTCTTATTATTTTTACGAGTCTGAAAAGCTTAAAAACAACCTCTTAGTCGTTACTAATACGGGGCAGGTTCAGTTTCATGAGCCGCTTTCACTCGGCGATGCACAAGGGCATACGACCTTTATCAACTGGCGTCACCAACTCATTTATATAAAAGATCAGGTTTATCTTTGCTGCTATGCGGTATCATAATTTTTTCCTCCCCCTCTTCGGCCTTTTTTGTCTTCATTCGTTACAAACTTCCGCCCGATCCATTCCTTTGGATTCTATCGGGACGGAGTGGAAGAATGGTAAAACGCTGATTGTGTATCAGGTAACGCCCGGACAAACTTTATATAGCCTCTTGAAGAAGTATAACGTCACCCTGGATGAATTCAAAGCCGTTAATCCTGATTTCTCGGGTAATCTGCGGTCAGAATCCGTTGTACGAATTCCCCGACCCTGGCGTCGTTCAGACCATGCCGCACCAGCTACGGCAACTTCCGTTGGGGCAACTAATTCGGTAGCCAAAACGCATAAAGTGGAATCTGGTCAAACGTTATTCAGCATTGCCCGTAAGTATGAAGTAGGAACGGCTGAATTGAAAAAATGGAATAATATTCCAGCCGACGGTACCGTAAAATTCGGTCAGGTTTTGTACGTTTCGGATCCGGGTAAATCTGATTCTGGTAAAACGGAAGTAGCGGCAGCTCCCGTCAAAATACCCGTAACGGAACCCCGTAAACCAGAACCAACCAAAGCAGAGCCCGTAAAAACGGAAGCACCCAAAGCTCCTGTCGTAGTAAATAAACCCGAAGTAGCCGTTCAGGACCCCCCTAAAAAAGCGGATACGACGACAAAAACGAAGCCCGAAGCCGCCCCTCAACCCACGGGGAGCAAACCCGTTACCACTCCCAAACCAGAAGCCGAAGTATTAACTCCCGTTCGTACCGAAAATGACCCCGTTCCCAATGCAAGCACGGGAGCGAAGAAAGTTACGGAGATCGGTTTGTGCGAGTTAATTGATGCTCAGGATAAATCGGGTAAGTATCTGGCCTTGCACCGCTCAGCTCCCGTCGGAACGATGTTAACCGTTCGGAATGAGGCGAATAACCAAAGTGTGATTGTGAAAGTAATTGGCAAGTTACCCGATACGGGTCCAGCCGGGGGCGTGATTGTGCGACTTTCAGCCCGGGCCTTTGAGAAACTCATGCCTACAGACCGCCGCGTCCGTGCAGAAGTAAGCTATCTGGCCGTTGAACAATAATAATTATCCTGTAAATCAGCATTTAAAGCCTTAACTGGCTGATTCATAAAAAACTCAAATCCTGACCGGAACCTTTCTTTCGTTCTATCGTTACTATCTTGTAAAAACACACGTATATGATCAAAAGACCCGAACGCTCCAAATACATAACGCCCGGTGCCATTATTTTCAACATCATTTTTATTTTGGCTTACCCCATTATTGCGGTTTTCTATTTAGCGTTTAATGTGCTTGTTTGGTTTTTGTCCATTCCTTCCCGGATGTGGGCGTACGTGGCGAAGCTAATTCGTAAATAAAGTTTCTCCGAAGATAGTTAAACAAAAGAGCGATCAGAAGGCTGTCTTCTGATCGCTCTTTTGTTTGGTAGATTTCTAGAGTTAGGCTAACGTTTCCAACACCTGCGTGTAGGTTTCCTGGAAGATGTTAAACTCATCTTTAATGGGTGGAAATTCAGTAGCAAAGGTGCTGAAGTTACCCACTTTTGTTTTATGCTCCAGCGTTTTCACGGCTTCGTGTAATCGCGTGATGCCCAGCGTTCCAGCATTACCTTTCAGGGTATGCAGGTTCGATTCAACGCCCTGAAAATCCTGCGTCTCGAAAAATTCCTGGGCTAGTTTGATTTGCTCGATTGCTTCCTGTTCAAATTCGGCAAATACCTGCTCGACCATTTCTTTTCCCGCCAGTTCGGCTAACTGGTTGACGACCGCAAAATCGTACAGCTCGTTCAGTTCCGCAGAGGCTGGTTTTTGTATAACAGGCTCAGGCTCTTTTACTTTGGTTTCTAGTCGAACCGCTTCCCGCTGGCGACTAGCCATTCGATCTACCCATTCTTTCACCTTCAGCACCAACATTTCGGCTCGGATGGGTTTGGACACGTAATCGTTCATGCCTTGACTCAGGAACCGCTCGCGGTCTTCTTTCATGGAATAAGCCGTCATGGCCAGCACGGGCGGCAATTTTTCTCCGAACAACCTCCTTAACTCATGCGTCGTTTCCAGACCATCCATATCTGGCATTTGAATGTCCATCAGAATGAGGTCATAGCGTTCCGCTTTTTCACTGGCATCGACCAACTGAATAGCCTTCCGCCCAGAATCGGCTGTTTGAACCCGGCAACCCGCTTTGGAAAGAATTTCACTGGCTACTTTCCGGTTTACTGCGTTATCATCCACCAGTAAAATATGGGGATTTTCCTGGGCCAGGTAATTCAGAATCTGAAACTCTTCCGCGTATTTTTTCTCCTGAAATGGAGCAATCATGGTTTCCTTTAATTCCACCGTAAACCAGAAGGTACTTCCCTTTCCTACTTCTGATTCCACGCCCATTTCTCCCTTCATCAGTCGGGATAACTCGCGGGAAATCGCCAGCCCCAGACCCGTTCCTCCGAAGGATTTGCGAGTCGTATTATCCAGTTGCTGGAAGGCTCCAAAAAGCTGTTTCAAGCCTTCAGAAGAAATTCCGATGCCGCTATCAATAACCTCAACCTTGATTTTGTGCCACTTGCCGTGCGTCGACAAATTGGTTACCCGTACCTGAACCGAACCATGCTCGGTAAATTTCAGGGCGTTGGAAGTCAGGTTGGAAAGAATTTGCAGTAACCGTGTTTCATCCGCAATGATGTACTGCGGTAGATTTTCGCCCAAGTCATAACTCAGGGTATTGTTCCGGTTTCGGGCAGTCTGTCCAAACAGGCTGGTTAACTTATCGAAAATACTTCTGAACTCGAATGGAGCTTCGTGCAGCACCATTTTTCCGGCTTCGATTTTTGATAAATCCAGAATGTCATTCAGAATATTAAGTAACGTTTCCGAAGATTTTTTAATCGTATGAACGTATTCCCGCTGCTCTTCTTCTAGATGCGTACTGCTCAGTAAGTCAATCATCCCGATAACTCCGTTCATGGGCGTACGGATTTCGTGCGACATGTTCGCCAGAAACCGTTCTTTTACTTTCAGCGAACGCTCGGCTTCTTCTTTGGCCTTCAGTAACTCGCGGGCAGATCGCTTCAACGGCGTAATATCCCGGGCAATACCTGCTACTTCTTCAATGCGACCATCGGCCAGCAAAATGGGGTTCAGGTATACCTCCAGCCAGATATCTTCGCCGTACCGGATGTTATCCATGTGTACTTCATACGACTCGGCTTTTCCCCGAAATGCCCCTTTATACTTATCCTCCATGATTTTCCGGTTCGCCGGATTCATCAGTCGCCAGGCAAACTGGTCGGTCGTGACGTTTACCTGCGGTGGTACATGAAGCTGACTTTGAATCAGGTTCAGGTAATTATCATTGAAGGAGGTTAGCTGCAAACGACGGTTCACCGTCCACATCAGGTGACTCGATGATTCAAAAATGGCATGCAGACGAGCCGTTTGTTTAGCCAGATCCGATTCCGCCTGCTTTCTTTCAATCGCAACGGCAACCTGACCCGAAATAAACTCCAATAACTCCAGATCCCGGATATCGTATTTGTTGGTACGCTCGTAGGATTTAACCCCGATAATCCCCGTGACCCGATCCCCGATCCGAAGCGGTACGCATAACATTACCTTCGGAATTTGTCCGTAGATGTATAATACTTTCTGACGGGCCAGTTCCTGGATTTCTGTTTCCGTTAGCATCAAAGGCCGGTTGGCCACAATGGCGTATTCGTTTAATCCATTCCCCAGTTTCCGCTTTGTAAATCGAATATTCTTATCAAAATATTCATCCACGTAATACGGAAAATAGAGGTAACTTTTAGAAGGATCGTAAAGCGAAATGAAGAAGTTTTTGGTATCAATTACCTTCCCCAATTCCTCATGAATGAACTGATACAGATCGTCCAGACTTCGCGTACTCAAAGTCGAGTTGGCAATCTGGTAATAAAGATTCTGAGCATTTTCGGCCCGGTTTTTGGCCGTGGTATCGTGAAAAATACACCGAAAAACGATGGGATTGCCATTTTCATCGTACCGACAGTTAACCGAACCAGACACATACACCCGGCGACCGTCTTTCCGACGGTAAACCGCCTCAAAATCAGGGATTTGCTCCCCATTCTTCACCCGGTCAAATCTACTCAGTGTCTCTTCCATAAACTCCGGGTGAATAACATCCCGAAGATTCATCTGATTCAACTCCGCCGACCGATAACCAATGGTATCTTTCCAGGCTTTGTTTACGTACAGAAAGCGTCCCTGTAAATCAATCATCTGGATCAAATCCGTGGTATTACGAATCAGATCCTGTAGTTCTGAAGAGGCCGAGCTCAGGGGTAACCCCGGCGAAGTTTGTCGCAAGGTTGAAACAGGTTCGGCCATACTAACTTTACTCATGTGTTATGATGATAAAACGCCCGGTTAATCGCAGACGTTTAGCTTTTTCGTTTTAAAATAATGACAATTGGCCTTTCTCTGCATTTCGCTGTTCGTGTTGCAACAGCCAATGTTTCCGCCAGATTTCCCAGGCGTAACCTACGGGTTTTCCATCCGAACCAATCACCCGATGACAGGGAACAATCAAAGCAATCTGGTTCTTGGCATTAGCCGCCGCTACGGCTCGGGTCGCTTTTTCATCGCCCATCGTGCGGGCCAGATTGATGTAGGAAATCGTTTCGGCGTAGGGTAACTTCCGCAATTGCTGCCAGACGCTCTGTTGAAAAGCCGTTCCGTTCAGATACAGCGGCAGGTCAAAATCCTTCCGTTTTCCAACGAAATATTCCTGCAATTGTCGCTGAGCATCCTTCAGTAGTGGCGTTAGCCTCTGCTGGCCTTTTGTCGTTACAAACCGTGCCGAATGTAACTGTTCTGCCGAAGCTTTCAATTCCATCCAACCCAGCGGCGATTCGTAAAATGCGATATACTCAGGTATCAGCATCTGATTTACGGATTATAACGTCCCATTTTCGTTAAAACTACAAAAATCAGGGTAATTTTGGCCTACATTTCAATAACGGCTTTCAAACTAAACTAAAGTCTATCTAAATTTAATTCTTTTTATTAAAGATTAAATCCAGTTTTTGAGTTCAGTAACAAGCCAGGATTCGTATTCAGAAGGAAGCACGACTGAATATTTTACTAACTTCTTGAATGAAAGTAAAAGCAAAAAAGCATTTAGGGCAACATTTCCTCCGCGACTTACACGCTTGCGAGCGAATTGCTGATTTGCTGTCGGGATATCAGAACTACCGCACGGTACTGGAAATCGGTCCGGGGATGGGAGTATTAACGCAGTTTCTGCTGAAGAAACCGCAGTTTGAAACGCACGTCGTGGAAATTGACCGCGAGTCGGTGGATTACCTGAACGTCCATTTCCCGGAGTTATCACCCCGAATTCATAACTACGATTTTTTACGCTGGAATCTCAACACGTTCTCCACGGAGCCTTTTGGGGTGATTGGAAACTTTCCGTATAACATTTCCAGCCAGATTTTCTTTAAGGTGCTCGAACACCGGGATCTGATTCCCGAGGTTGTTTGCATGCTACAAAAAGAAGTAGCTCAACGCATTGCCTCACCTCCGGGGAGCCGGGATTACGGCATTTTAAGCGTGTTACTTCAAGCTTTTTACGACATTAAGTATCACTTCACCGTTCCTCCCGGAGCATTTGATCCTCCACCAAAAGTACAATCCGGCGTAATTCGTCTGGAACGCAACGCCGTAGCCGAGTTAGCCTGTGATGAGAAACTGTTTTTTAATGTCGTAAAAACGGCTTTTAACCAACGCCGCAAGACGCTTCGAAACGCTCTTAAGCCCATCGGTGTGATCTTCGATCATCCTTTGCTGGATAAACGGGCCGAACAGTTAGGGGTAGCCGAATTTGTGGACATCACGCAAACCATCCAACAGGCCAAAAAAGCTCAGCCTTAAGTTCCTGACCACTTTTTTATCCTTTCTTCCACCCTTCAAATAGCCCCTTTTGTATGGCTTTCGAGCTTACTAAAGAGTATGTTGAACAGCTAAGTAACGCCGTTGATCAACGAGATGAGGTTTTTATTCGGCTGGAACTGGAGCATCTGTTTTCGGCGGATATCTCGGTATTACTGAGTGAACTCGAACCCGAGCAGGCTTACTATGTGCTTCAATTGCTAGATATTGAAACGGGAGCCGAAATTCTGGCGGAAATGGATGCCAGTATTCGTCGGGACTTACTGGCTCTGTTTGACTCCGCTCAGATGGCCCGGTACGTCAATGTGCTGGACTCGGACGATGCCGTTGATTTATTAATCGAGCAATCCGTTCGGATTCGGGAGGAAGTTATTGCCCTGATTGAAGACCGTGAACAGGCCCGTTTTATTGTAGATCTGTTACCGTACGAGCCCGACACAGCCGGAGGGCTGATGCAGAAGGAGTTAGTAAAAATCAACGTTCGGCAAACGGTTACGGAATGCGTTGAGGAAATTCGTCGGCAGGCCGAAGAGGTAGAGAAAGTATACACGGTTTACGTGGTTGACGACGAGAATACCTTACTCGGTATTGTTTCTCTAAAGGATATTATTCTGGCCAAACGAGGCAGCAGCATTGAACAGATTTACGATCATGAAGTAATTTATACTTCTACTTATGATTCCGCCGAAGACGTAGCCGAGCTCATGCGACGCTATGACCTGGACGCCCTGCCCGTAGTAAATGTTCAGAAACGCTTACTTGGACAAATTACAATTGATGACGTCATTGATGTTATTACCGAGCAGGCACAGGAAGATATTGCGGCCATTACCGGGGTTTCGGAAGAAGTCGAAGAGGACGATTCCGTCTGGAAGATCACGCGTTCGCGTTTACCCTGGCTGGGCATTGGTATGATTGGGAGTTTGCTGGCAGCCAAGTTCCTCGGTATTTTCGAGCACGACCTGCTAATGATGGTTCCGGCTCTGGCTTTGTTTATTCCCATTATCGGTTCAACGGGCGGAAATGTAGGTATTCAGTCTTCCTCGTTCATGGTGCAGATTCTGAGCGATAAGTCGGGTTTTACGGGTGAATTCTGGCCCCGAATGCTTAAAATCGCCACGGTTGCCTTACTAAAAGGCGTGATGATTGCAGCATTTGTATTTCTGATTACCTATCTGATTCTCTCCCACCCGGTTAAGCTCTCGCTGGTGGTAGCTGTTTCGCTGATGGCCGTGGTATTACTTTCATCCTTCACCGGAACTGTTACGCCCATCATTCTGAATCGATACGGTATTAACCCCTCTGTCGCTTCCGGGCCTTTTATCACCACCGCCAACGACTTTCTAGGCTACAGTGTCTATTTTGGAATTGCTTATTTGCTTTATAATTGGTGAGGGGTTGTTAGTTGTTAGCGGCCGCCGCTGCGGTTGTTAGTTGTTTATCAAATAAATTTATTTCTCAAAAAAATAGTCTCCAGTTCACTGCTGCCAGCGTGGCCCGGCCAGCTTTTTCGCTGATAGTAATTAACCGACAAACCCGCTGCCAGCTTTTTTCGCTGGCAGCACTAACTTAGGCTATGAGGTCTATTTTGGTGAAGTAAGCTGTTGTTACCAGCCAAAAAGCTGGCCGGCCACGCTGGTAGCTGGTAGCGGCATGACCTGACTACCTCTTCAGTAAAGCTGGATATGTTTGGCTGGCAGCATAACCTGTTAGTACTCAAACACAGTACTGCCAGCGAAAAAGCTGGCCGGGCCTGGCAGCGGCCACGTTAGCAGCGATAACAACCTAATTGAGAGAAAAGGAAACATGTTTATAGACTATAATTCATTTCGTAAATGACTAAGCATCAATAAATAGATCGGCGTATGGTAATGGTAAACTGAAAAAGAATCACTAAAAACTAACCCTACCCAGACGCGAGCAATCGCGTTTCTACCACTGAAAACGGAAAACCGTAAACTGAAAACTAAATTATGATTGCAGTGATTCAACGGGTTACTCAGGCTTCTGTGACGATTGATGGACTCATCAAAGGTCAGATTGACCAAGGCTTACTGGTGTTACTGGGCGTTACCCATACCGATACGGAAGAAGATTTGCAGTGGCTCGCCCGAAAAATTACGGGCTTACGCATTTTTGGGGATGAAGAAGGAAAGATGAATCTGGATTTAAAATCCGTCAATGGTAATATTCTATTAATCAGTCAGTTTACATTATTTGCCAGTACCAAAAAGGGTAACCGCCCAAGTTACATTGAGGCTGCCCGACCCGAAGTGGCGATTCCTTTGTACGAAAAAATGATTCTCCAACTGGAAGAAGAGTTAGGACAATCCATTCAAACGGGCGAATTTGGGGCGGATATGAAAGTCGCCTTGTTGAACGACGGTCCCGTTACGATTATCATAGATTCAAAAAACCGCATCTAAATGACCTTAGAAGAAGCTCAGAAAACCGTAGACGAATGGATTACAACCGTCGGTGTTCGTTACTTTAATGAGTTAACCAACACGGCTATTCTGATGGAGGAAGTCGGCGAAATGGCCCGGATTATGGCTCGCCGCTACGGAGAACAATCCGAAAAGGAATCCGACAAAGGCAAAGATCTCGGCGATGAAATGGCTGATGTCCTCTGGGTATTAATCTGTCTGGCTAATCAAACCGGAATTAATCTGACGGAAGCTTTTGAGCGTAACCTCGAAAAGAAAAACATCCGCGACGCGACCCGGCATTTGAATAACCCGAAACTTCAGGGTTAAATTTTTGGTTAGATAGGGTATCAGAAGGTACATAAAGTCCTGTAGGTAATGTAACAGGATGACCTGTAGACCCGCTGATTATTTTTATTTGTTTTTCTGAAAGACAAGCTACTGTCAACCACGACTTTATCTTTACGTTTTTGGAAATACACCCACAGGACAGGACGATTCCTTTTTATTTTTTTGAAGGTTCTCCGGTAATTAGCTGTTATTTCGCTTTATCATTTTACTCCGAAACCCAATATTTCGACAATGGCCTTCAAACGCGTTCTTATTGCTGAAGATAGCTCCGTCATTCAAAACCTGGCTAAGAAAATCCTGGAATTTCAGAATTTCGAGATTACTTCCGTGAAAAACGGCGAGCAAGTTTTACAACTCCTTGAAAAAGAAAATTATGACGTGGTGTTGTTAGACATCAACATGCCCGTTATGGATGGAATGGAATGTGCCCGTCAGATTCGGAAATTACCCGATGCAAACAAGGCCAAAACCCCTATTCTTGCCATCACAGGTAATGCCCGCAATTATTCTCCCGAGGAGTTCAAGTCTGCTGGTTTTGACGACATTCTGATCAAGCCCCTTAACTTTGATGCTCTCGTAGCTAAAGTTCGTGAATACACGGGTGGCGTTGTAGAATAGTTTTTTTCTACCTCGATTTATCCATCATTCTTTAGAAGATGAGCGGAAGCTTCCGCTCATCTTTGCCTGTTTTGTATGCAAGTCACTTTCCTTGGTACGGGTACTTCTCAAGGCGTTCCGGTCATTGGATGCGACTGTGTGGTCTGCCGTTCGCTTGATTTTCGGGATAAGCGTCTACGCGTTTCCATTCACGTGGAAGTCGAAGGTCGTAGTCTGGTTTTTGATACCGGACCAGATTTTCGCATGCAAATGCTTCGGGAGCATATTCTGCATCTGGATGCGGTTGTGTTTACGCATGCTCACAAAGATCACACGGCTGGTCTGGATGATGTACGCCCTTTCAATTTCCGTCAGAATTCGGATATTCCTCTGTATGGTCAGCCTGAAGTACTGGAGCAGATTAAAGTTGAATTTGCCTATGCTTTCGCTGAAAAAAAATATCCTGGCATTCCCCGTCTGGAACTAAATCCCATTCAGAACGAACCTTTTGAAGTGTTAGGTCTCACCCTCACACCCATTCAGGTCATGCATCATAAGCTACCCGTCTTTGGTTACCGGATTGGCGATTTCTCCTACATTACTGACGCTAATTTTATTGCGGAAGAAGAACTGGAAAAGCTGAAAGGTACGCGGGTTATGGTTATTAATGCCTTGCATAAAGGCCCCAAACATCTTTCGCATTATACCTTACCAGAAGCTCTGGAAGTAATTGAGCGGGTTCAGCCCGAAACCGCTTACCTTACTCACATTAGCCACAACATGGGACTACACGCGGCTGTTGAGGCCGAGCTACCTCCACACGTGCATCTGGCGTATGATGGGCTGAAAATTACCCTGGAATAATCTATTCCTCCTTACGCATTTCTTTGTTTCTTGCATTTATTCAGCGATCACTTCGACCGAAGTGGTACCGATTTTTTGTTTCCTGATTTTAGAGACTAGTCTGAAAAAGACATTTTAATGAAATAGAGAGACCGTGCATTCTCTCTCCATTCATTCGAGGAAGCATTTTCATTCCTCACTGTCATCCAGAACGAAGGAGCCTGCTCGTTTTCTCTATGTACTTTTTATCAGGCGTTATTCCGCGTTTCCAACTCGGATTACGCAAAAAAGAGCGTTTGTAACGCTGAGCGTCGCAGATGAACAGAGAAACCTTCCGATGCTTAATCGGTAAAGGTTTCAGAAACCATCACTCGTAGTATGGTTTTACGATTATACATTTTAGATAATTTCTCAAAACATTCATTGCATGAGTATTTTACCTGATCCCACTACCCTTGCCGCTCTCTTTGACATGGACGGCGTGATTGTCAATAATATGCCTTACCACGAAACTGCCTGGCGTATATTCTGTGAAGCTCACGGGTTTGCTTTCAGTAAGGAGATGTATTATACCCAGCTCAATGGCAAAAACTCATTCGATTCTTTTGCGTTTCTGCTGGGTCGTGAGCCTTCAGCCGAAGAACTTCGGGAGATGTCCATTGAAAAAGAAGAAATGTATCGGAACAATTATGGCCCTCACCTGGAACCTGCCGAGGGTTTGATTGGCTTTCTAAATGTCTTACGTGAACACGGGGTAAAATGTGCCGTAGCCACTTCTGCTCCTATCGAAAACGTAGCGTTCACGCTGGATGGAACGGGCTTACGTCCACTTTTTGATGTAGTGGTCGATGCTTCGATGGTTCAGAATGGCAAGCCTGCTCCCGATATTTACCTGAAAGCAGCGGAGTTAGTAGGAGTTCATCCCAAAAATTGCGTTGTTTTTGAAGACGCCTTATTGGGAATTCAGGCTGGGAAAGCGGCAGGTATGCCCGTCATTGGGGTCTCTACCAGTCACAGCGAAGACGAACTCGCACCCATTACTTCGGCGGTCATTGCCGACTTCCGGGAAATTGACTGGAATCATTTTGAAGCCGTTGTTAACCGATAATATCCATGCAGCAGCCCGAAACATACCTGGAATTCATTCACGATGTACTCATTACAGTTCATAGTGGCATCCACGAACTTCGGGATCGCCTGGCCTTCTGTGATCCATCCGAACGGGATTATATCGAGGGACGCATTTTTAGTTATACCGAGCTCTTGCAAACCATTCAGGCCAGTGCCAAAGCATTTGGACTAAGTCATGAAATTGGTGTCTAGTCGCTGTAGCTATAAAGCAAAAGAAACCCGACGGTTGTCGTCGGGTTTCTTCGTTATTCACCTGAAGTAAGCTTATTAAAGCGTAGCAACTACTTCTTTAATATCCTGAATAATCTTTTTAGCCAGATTTTCTGCTTTCGTCATAAAGTCAGATTCTGAATAAATCCGAATGATGGGTTCGGTATTTGACTTACGTAAGTGAACCCATTCGTTACCAAACTCAATTTTTACCCCGTCTTCGCTATTAATCGGCTGACGAGCGTATTTGCTTTGAATTCGCTCCAGCACTACATCAACGTTCAGTTCTGGCGTTAACTCAATCTTGTTTTTTGAGATATAATAATTTGGATAGGAACGACGCAGCATCGAAACAGATTTACCAAACTTAGCTAAGTGCGTCAGAAAGAGGGCAATTCCTACCAATGCATCGCGTCCGTAGTGAAGCTCAGGGTAAATGATACCGCCATTTCCTTCACCACCAATCACGGCTCCTACTTCTTTCATTTTGGTAACTACGTTCACTTCGCCAACGGCAGCCGAGTAATGAGTACCACCGGCTTTTTGGGTAACATCTCGCAAAGCAACAGTCGATGAAAGGTTTGAAACCGTATTACCTACGTTGTTTTTGAGGATGTAATCCGCGACAGCAACCAGCGTGTATTCTTCACCGAAAGGTTCGCCATCTTCAGCCACAAACGCCAGACGATCTACGTCAGGATCTACGACAATACCCAGGCTATGCTTTCCTGAACGAAGTTCTTTACGAATATCGGTCAGGTGTTCGGGTAAGGGCTCAGGGTTGTGAGCGAAGTAACCCGTTGGTTCACAGTGAAGTTTTACAATTCTAGTTACCCCCAAAGCTTCCAGAATCATAGGAACGGCAATCCCTCCTGAAGAGTTGACGGCGTCCACAACGATACTAAAATTAGCCGCAGCGATGGCCTCTTTATCTACCAGCGGCAGAGCCAGAATAGCATCAATGTGCTTCTGAAGATAGGTATCATCCTGCTGGTAGCTACCTAGTTTTTTCACTTCTACGAAAGAAAAAGATTCTGCCTCAGCAATTGCCAAAACCTGAGCTCCTTCTTCGGCTGAAATAAATTCGCCTTTTGCGTTTAATAACTTTAAAGCGTTCCACTGGATCGGATTATGACTGGCCGTTAAAATAATACCACCAGCAGCCTGCTCGGCGGGAACAGCCATTTCAACGGTTGGAGTCGTTGATAATCCCAGATCAATCACATTTAGTCCAAGTCCCTGCAAAGTAGCAGAAACCAGACGTACGGCCATTTCACCCGAAAGACGGGCGTCACGTCCAATGACAATTTTTTTATTCTCGGGAGAATTAAGTTTTAACCACGTTCCGAATGCTGCGGAAAATTTAACTATGTCAACGGGGGTTAGGGATTCACCCACGTTTCCACCAATGGTTCCCCGGATTCCGGAGATAGATTTAATCAACGTCACGATGCTCTCTATTTTGAGGAAGAACTGTTGGGGATATATGGCAAAAGTAAGAAAATATTCACTTTAGCGATCCATTTTTTTCATAGAACGTTTCATTTCTAAGAACTGATTTCCCGCTTTAACAATTACTTTAAAAATAAACTACCCTACTATACCACACTTATGCGTAGGTTTTTGATCATTCTGGTGCGAATTTATCAGGGAGCTCTTTCCCCTTACCTGGGTAATTCCTGCCGTTATACGCCCACCTGCTCTCAATACGCCATCCAGGCCATTGAAAAATACGGTCCCTGGAAAGGAGGCTGGCTGGCGATTCGCCGCATTGCCAGTTGTCATCCCTGGGGTGGTCATGGACATGATCCAGTACCTTGAATTAAAGGGCGGCAGGTAAATAAAAAGTAAAGCAAGTGCCCTGACCCAACTGACTTTCAGCGGTAATGGTGCCTCCACAGAATTCTACGATTTTTCGGCAAAGGGCCAACCCAATGCCCGTACCCTCAAACTCGGAACGCCCGTTCAGGCGTTGAAAAACCTGAAAGATACGTTCCTTATATTCCGGCTCGAAACCAATACCGTTGTCCTTAACGGTTATTTTCATCCACTGAAAATGAGTTGATAACCCTTTTTCGCGGGCCTCTTCCAGCGGCAAAGGCGTGGCCTTTAACTGAATATGCGGCACGCGGGAAGGGTCTGTAAACTTAAGAGCATTTCCCAGTAGGTTATAAAACAACTGCCGCATCTGTACGGGTACCGCTTCTATCGTCGGCAGCTCGTCTATCTCAATAAAGGCTTTTTTCTCGGATATCTGAGTGTCCAGATCATCCAACACCTCCTGCACGATATGAGCCAGGGAAACGCTTTCCTTGACATTTCCCTGTCGGGTTACCCGCGATAATAAAAGCAATGCATCAATAAGGCTCTTCATGCGATCGATAGCCTGTAGCGTGCGTCGCATGTAATCTTCGGCTTCGTCCTCCAGCGTATCCCCTAATTTGGCCCGCAGTCGCGTAACAAAGGATGAAATCTTCCGCAGGGGTTCCTGCAAATCATGCGAAGCCGCGTACGCAAACTGTTCCAGCTCACCGTTCGAACGCTGTAACTCTTCTATTTTCAATCGCAACTCCTGTTCGTACTGGCGGAGCATAGTTATGTCCGCAATACTTCCTACCAACAGGCTTACCGTGCCGTTTTCATTCAGTACGGGGCGACCTACCACCATTAATACTTTTTTCTTGCCCGATTGAGTCAATACCCGGTGTTCCAACCGAAAAGGTTGATGATTTCGAATAGCTTCCTGCACCGTCTGGCTCACCATCGTATCATCTCTCTTATCCAGAAAAGTGAATAGTGACGTGTACTCTTCGCAGTTAGTACTCATCATTTCCGGCGGATGACCCATGATTTTATACAGTCCATCCGAACAGACTAACTCCCCGGTTTCCAGGTTTTTCTCCCAACTGCCGAAGTGGAAAGCCTGTTCAGTAATGCGGTGCATTTCCTGTTGCTGCAAAAGGGTCTTGTAACGATTTACCTGCTCGGTTATATCTTCCGAAATCCCGATTAACTCCAGCGGTTTGCCGTGTTCGTCTTCCCTAAAAATGGTAAGCCGGGTTTTAAAGGTTCGCTCGGACTGGTCTTTGTGCCTCAGCCGGGTTTCGCACTCGATCGCGTTTAGTTCTTTCCGTACTAAAGCTTCAAGCTTTTCCTCTTTCCGGGACCATAAATCATCGAGTAATACGGGCACTTCCAGATTACCCTCCCACTCCTCCAATTCCTGTAAAGAATACCCTAATAACTCCGTGAAACGATGGTTAATGTAGATAATACGGCGGGTTTCAAGATCGTACACGTGGACAATCCCCGTAAATAGCAGATTCAGTTTCTCAAGCATTCGGACTTGCTCGGGAAATTCAGCTGGATACTGAAACTGGACTGATTTGCTATTCATATACTTTAGTTGAGCCCAGTAAACTATCGTATAATCAATAACTTACTTTATGCCCTTTAATTCCGAGAACTTCTGGTATCTGTGAAAAAAGTATGCCGATACAATGCTCTTCTCATACCGCTCCACTGGATTGCCCAGATTGCGTAATGTTTTAATCTCTTTTCGTTTGCGGTGCCATTTGGGCAATTCGGCATAAAAGGAAAAATGAGCTTGAACAATGGCCCAACAAGAACGTGGGAAGCCCGCCAAAAAGTATCGGATTCCAGCAGTACCATCCAGCACCAGTCGAATGAGAATCAGGCGATACAAGTGATAAGCAGGTAAGTTTTTATATAACATTGCCAGGCTATTGCGAAAATTCAGAAAAGTCTTTCGCGGATTCTGGTAATCCAGCGTGCCGCCCCCGACGTGGTAGACGGTTGATTTCGGCGTCGCCCAGACTTGATAGCCTAGCAACTGAATTCGCCAGCACAGGTCAATCTCCTCCATGTGGGCGAAAAAGTCGCTGTCAAATCCATGCAAGCCTTTGAAAATATCCGCCCGAACAAAAAAACAGGCTCCAGAAGCCCAGAAACATTGTTTATCGGTATCGTATTGCCCCAGGTCTTCTTCCCGAAAATTAAACATCCGTCCTCTGGTAAAAGGATAACCTAATACGTCCAGATACCCCCCAACACCACCGGCATGCTCAAAGTGTTTACGGTAGTTATAGTCCAGAATTTTGGGTTGAACCGCCGCAATTTTTTCATTATTCTCCAGTAAACTCAGCACCGGATCAATCCAGCCCGCCGTTACTTCCACGTCTGAATTCAGAAGGCAGTAATACTTCGCCGAAATCTGTTTCAGAGCTTCGTTATACCCTCCGGCAAAACCTAAATTGGAAGCATTGACGACCAACCGAACCTGCGGAAAATGTTCTTTCAGCCAGTGAACAGAATCGTCCGTCGAGCCATTATCAGCCACATAAACTGCGTGCTCGCCGGAATGCCTGACAACCGAAGAAAGGAATTTTTCGAGGTAAGCCTTACCGTTGTAATTAAGAATAACAATGGCTAAAAGATCCATATCATGTTGCGGGGCCTGATAGCCGAGCAAGGGGGAAATAAACTCAAAGAGAAAAGACCGATAGCAGCCTTTTCTCTTTCTGAAATATATAAAGAATGATTACTTACCAAACAGACTGTCCATGCCGGGGATATTGGGTAATAATCCGTCGGTAGCCTGTTTCAGATGATCTGCTACTTTGGCCTCAACGGCTTCCAGAGCTTTATTGGTGGCAGCCACGATCAGGTCACGAAGCATTTCCGTGTCTTCGGGTTTCACCAGATCAGGGTCAATTTCCAAATGAATCAGTTGCTTACGACCGTTCACGGTTGCCTTTACTAATCCGGCACCGGCTTCGGCTGTTTCCGTAATGGAAGGCAGAGATTCCTGAGCGTCTTTCATGCGGGCTTGCATTTCTTTCATCTTGCCCATCATGCCCATCATATCAAACATGTGCTGTTGTCGTTTTTGTTAACTAATTGCAAAAGTAGGTAATTCAGCATCAAAAAAGTCCTGCCGCCGAATGCAGACCTGACAATAGGACATTCCTCCCTTACCGAATGAGCTGAAAAACGCCTCTTTTGGTGAAGGAGTTACCGGCATCGTTACGAATATCGACCCGATACGAATAACTACCTACCGGAGCCGGGGAACCATTCACTAAACCATCCCAACCCCGATTCATATCCTCCGAAGAAAAAATGGGATTGCCCCATCGATCAAAAACGACCATTTTCATCTGGGTTACGTTCAGCATTTTCGGCAGAAAAATGTCATGCTGGGCATCCCCATTGGGAGAAAAAGCCTGCGGAACGTAAATCCGAACGGATTCGAAAAGGGGAATGGTATTGGAAACGCTTACACGCCCACTCTCCGAAAGGGCCTCAATCCGGTATTCGTACCCCGACTGAATCGGAATGGTTAAACTCGTTAAACTGACTTTCGTTTGCAGCCCTACGTTCTGAGAACCGATGACAGTTCCCTGAGCATCGACCACCTGAACCCGGTATGAGACCAGGGCACTTGTAAAGGGATTAGCGGAAGTCCACTGAATGTAATTGTCTTGTTGACTGGCAAAAATAGTACAGACAGATGATGAAAAATCGGAGTTGGTACGACAGGCACTCTGGTAAGCCACCTGATAACAATAGGATAAGCGATTGACATCCACGGCACTATCCGCAAACGGTTTTTTAACCTGACTGGCAGGAATGTCCTGAAAATTTCCGCCACCATTGGCCTTCCGAATACGTTCGCTTAAGGCTTCTCCACCGCCAGGAATGCTCCAGTCTACCAGTACTCCCTGTTTGGCTACTGTTGTGTATAAGTCCGAAATGGATTCGGGCTTATCATTAGAATCTATTTCTTTACATATAGCATCTGAAATAGACTCTACCCCCTTTACGCTAGCTACTACCCGATAGCAATAAGACTTCCCACAAACTACATCTGGATCAGTAAAACTCAGCTTGGTAATATCTGTAATAACGGCTACCTCTTTGTTATCTTTATAAACGGTATATGACTCAAAATCTGGAGCATTAGGATACCCCTTCCAGTTAATATCCATTTTTTGAGAACTGGCTGATACCGTTAGGGGAATCGTGCAAACTTCGGGCGAAATGCCGCTATTCCCGCAACCCGCTGGCACTTCCGTCCTTACCTGAAAGCAGTATTGCTTCGCTGGATCTAACTGATTAACCGTTAACGAAGTAGCTCCCCCATTTCCTGAGCCCAAACCCGTTGCCTGATACATTCCATTTACTTCTTTCTGGTAAATGTTTTGGTTAAAAGCTGTACTTCCTACAAATTGAATGGTTACGGCTTTCTTATCATTAGCAAGCTCTAATTGCGTAATAGCCGGGGTAAACGTAGCGGGTGTGTTGATATTAACACTTAAAGGGTCGCTGGTATTCGTACAGACACTTCCGGTGTATCCCCCCGACACAATTATGTTTACGGTATTGGGGGTACTTGCGGTGTACGTATAGGTTTTGGTATAAGGTAATTTGTCCTTGGTGAGCGTTTCGGAAGTTCCGTCTCCCCAATTGATAATGAACGTATCGTAAGGATTCTTCGAGGCATCCTGTGGAATTTCTATAGTTACCTGACGATTAGAACAGGATTTGGCGGTAAAAAGAGGTTTGGGGTTATCGACTACCTGAATAGTTTGGCAAGCGTAGTAACCTGAACCCGCAGCACCAACCATTATCAGGCCGTAAGTCCCTGCTTTATCATATTGGTGACTCGTGGTAACCGTTTCAGATTTAAGGTTATTATTAAAGTCAATGGTAGGGTCTTGATACTCGTACCAAAAACCTGTATTTCCGCCGCCCGTTGTTAGATCACTCGTATAAACCTTATCTCCTTTGCATATTTTCAGAACATTTTTAGAGGTCCCTGTGATCGATATAGGAGTAGCATTTTGACTTCCAATCCTCACTTCTAGCTTTCCCGTTTCTTGAGTACCCTCACTGTCGGACACTGAGCCCAGCTTTTACACGCTATTCCTAAAATCAAAAAAAGTATCCGTATTCGCATCTGAAGGTTGTGTCAAAGCTGTATGGCGAATCAAATTTCCGTTAATCCTGCCATCATTCCAAAATAGGGCCGTAGTTTTGAATATCCAAACACCGTTTTTTACCGACGAAACCTAACGCCAATTTTGCGTGTTCAGTGTAGTCACAACGCATCAGATCGCCTCAGGCGTATATTTTAAAGCTGATTTTGGCAAAACCCGACATTAAAACTCCGATTATAGGTAAGCAGCCATGGAAGAGAGTCCCATTCAATTAGATCGCATCGAGGATGCTATAGAAGACATTAAAGCCGGAAAGATCATTGTTGTTGTTGACGACGAAGATCGTGAAAATGAAGGCGATTTGATTTGTGCCTCGGAGTTGATCACACCCGAGATGGTCAATTTTATGACCAAGGAAGCCCGGGGCCTCATTTGCGTTCCCCTGACGGAAGAACGTTGCCGGGAACTGGACCTGGATATGATGGTTGGGAATAACACATCCAATCACGAAACAGCCTTCACCGTTTCCGTTGATTTATTAGGGAATGGCTGTACCACCGGAATTTCAGCCTCTGACCGGGCTAAAACGATTCGGGCTCTGGTAGATTCCGAAACGAAACCCGAAGATTTAGGTCGCCCCGGCCATATTTTTCCCCTGAAAGCTCGGGCAGAAGGCGTTTTGCGTCGTCCCGGCCATACCGAAGCCGCAATTGATTTCGCCGTTCTTGCTGGTTTGAAACCTTCCGGTACGCTCATCGAAATACTGAACGAAGATGGCACGATGGCTCGCTTGCCTCAGCTTCGAGCCTTCGCCGATAAATTCGACATGAAACTGGTAAGTATCAAAGATTTGATTGCTTACCGTTTACGCACTGAATCCCTCATCAAACGGGAAATTGGCGTGGATATGCCTACTGAATGGGGCAATTTTAGTCTGATTGCCTACACGCAGGTAGCCACAAACGACACGCATCTGGCTTTGGTGAAAGGCACTTGGGAGGAAGGTGAAGCCATATTGACCCGCGTACACAGCTCCTGCGTAACAGGCGATATCTTCGGCTCCTGCCGTTGTGATTGCGGGGAACAGTTACACCGGGCCATGCAGATGGTAGAAAAAGAGGGCAAAGGTGTAGTGCTCTATATGTTTCAGGAAGGCCGTGGTATTGGTTTGTTGAACAAGCTGAAAGCATACAAGCTTCAGGAAATGGGCCGCGATACCGTTGAAGCTAACCTTGAGTTAGGCTTCCAGATGGATCAGCGTGATTACGGCGTAGGAGCTCAGATTCTTCGCGATCTAGGCGTTAGCAAACTCCGTCTGATGTCCAATAATCCCAAAAAGCGTTCGGCTTTGGCAGGATATGGAATCGAAATTGTAGAAACCGTGCCCATCGAAATTCCTTCTAATCCGCACAATGAGCGTTATCTGACAACGAAGCGTGATAAAATGGGTCATTTACTAAATGGACTTAAGCCTTTGATTTAATAAGTACTTGATCGATAGTCAACGTTTTACAACCGTACCATGTATGGTTCAATGATGCTAAGAACTTACTTATTACATATATCATTAAATGAAAACGTCTTCTCAAGTTTTGGGAAGACGTTTTTTTATGAATTAATTCCCCTATCAATAACTCCTAACCCTCTGAAAGTAAGGACTAAAAAATCGATATTTTCTTTGGAAGTAATCGATAAATTTTGACACATTTGTTCAATTAATCCAATTTTTACTTTGACAAGTACAAAATAAATCAAAGATTATTGGGTATAATACAAAAAGTACCTCTAATAAATTTCTTCAATCCAGTTTCTGAGAAATATTTGCCATGAAAACGTTTACTATCTTAAAATTTGCTTTGGTCAGTTGTTGCCTTTTGATTGCTACCTTAAGCTTTGCACTTTCAGACCCTGAAACCCACTGGAACTCTGGAAAGGTGCAATTACAAAATGGGGAATGGCTGAGTGGAGAATTGCATTTCAACGCCGATCTGGGTCTTCTGGAGTTTAATCTTGATGGCGTTACTACTGTACTTTCGGCTCATAAAGTAGCGTCCTTCTACTTTTTCGATTATCAGGCCAATCGAATGCGAAATTTCGTCGTCGAGTCTTTCAAGCATAACGATCACTTCGTTCCCACCTTTTTTGAGTTGTTAGTAGACGGGCGAATTCGCTTACTTGGTCGGGAACAAGTCATTCGTGTACCTTTTCAGGAAGAAAAACAAAAGCGGAATGTTTATTACTTCCAGCAACCGAATGGAGAAATTGTAAAGTATAAAGGCCGCCTCAAACAGATTTATAGAACACTAAATGACCGCCGGGAGACGTAGCTTTTTTTGTTAACCGCGTGAAATGGTACAACTTCGACGAAAAACCCGTGGTAGAGTTATTTCGCTATTGTAACTCTTTGTAGTTGTTCGTTGATGGGTATTAGTTATTGGATTAACAACTAATAAATCACTGGTGCGAGATTGCATCTCATTCCTCAAAAACGCCACGTTCCTGCCTGCCATTCTCCTGAAGCCTGTCATTCAGAGCGAAGCGAAGGACCTTATTGACTTAAGGAACTTACTTGGTCATGAAAACTGCCAAAGTCGTTCGGCTCTAGCCGATAGGAGGCGAATCAGTAGCTATCCACAAAAACGGGCCGGGCCACGCTGGTAGCAATAAAGTATGTCCCTTTTTACCTCTGGTGTGAGACTGCCTCTTGTTCCAACAAAAACGGCAGGTTTTCACCTGCCGTTAGTCTTTTATAATTATCCCAAAGTGTTTCCCCTTTTTAGTTCAGTAACTACAACCTACTTCAGCAAAAATCAGGGTTTTGGAATGGCGTTTTCCCGTTTAAAAACCGTTGATCGGCGGCTGACCGCCGAAGCTCCAAACCAGCCCATCGCTCTTGGGCCATCGGCTCTTTTGTTGGAGATATTGGTGGGAACGTTGGCTGGAGCCGTAGCAAACAAGCCCTGATTTCCCGCCTCTGACCGAACTGCGTTAATAAATTCGTGCGTGGCTGGGGTAATGCTAAATAACTCTACCCGAAGGGAGTCATTTTCGCTGAACAGCTTATTCAGGTTGATGGACCGACGAATCGGGAGAATAAAAACCAAACCATCGGTGCTTCCGCCTTTGCTGAAGCCCCCATCGTAAGAAATGTTCAGGTCGGTTGCTTTTCTATCGTACCGTGTTCCGTTTTTATAGGCTTTAATCCAGTAACAATCATCGGACCCTTTAAAATCAGTACTGTAAAACTCGGCTACATAGCCTTCTTTCGGACTATCCTCAGCCACGAAAGTGGGCTTATCATAATAATACGTGATGGAGTCAATGGGGGGCACGCGTTTTACCTGCGTTTGAGCTTCGTAGGTTTCGTTATTATACATTACCGTCAGTTTGTAACTACCCCCTACGCGACCAATCGCTTCTCTGGCGACAGGCTTCCAGGTATACGTTCCATTCCGGGCCTCATCCAGAAAAGTATACACTTTCCCCTGATCATCCGTAACGGTTACGGTGGCTCCAGTGGCGGGTAAAGCCCGTGAGTTATCAAAGTAATTCTGAGAAAGTGTTAACTTAATATACTGAGGTGCAGACTGATCGGTTACCCAGCCATCGATTACTAATCGGGTCGGGGCCGTTTCAGTTTTTAAGTTAATAACGTCCTCACAAGACATCAAAGAAATGCTCAGTAAAAGCAGAAGAAAAAAACTATATCGTTTCATGGTTGAATCAGAACTTAAAGTTGTAGGTAATAGAAGGAATAAGCGAGCCTAGTACGGCATAACGAACGGCTTCGGTGCGAAGCGGATCGTTCTCATTCTGCCGAACAAAAACCGAGAAAGGATTCCGACGATTATAAACGTTGTAAATCGAATACACCCACTCGGCATCGCCTTTGCCAAAGAGCTTCTTCTTCGCCTTACGCGTTACCGATAAATCCAGTCGATGGTACCAGGGAATACGGCTTCCATTACGGCTATCGTAATAGTTATCGCCGATGATGATTTCCTGACCCGGTTCTCCCCCACTCCATTCACTTCGGCTGGTGGGATAGGTGGCAGGCGTTCCCGAGGAAGCAGCGAAGTTTGCCGAGAATGAAAGCCGGTCGTTCACTTGATAAATTCCTACGGCTGTCAGGTTATGCGTTTTATCAAAACGAGCCGCAAACCAGTTATTATTATTGATCCCGTCCACCAGACGCTCCGTGCGAGCCAGCGTATAACTCACCCAGCCCGTCAGTTTTCCTTCGTTTTTCTTGAGGTAGAACTCGGCTCCATAAGCCCGACCTTTGCCGTATAATAAATCTCCTTCAACAAATCGATTCAACAACAAATCCGAACGACGTACGTAATCAATCTGATTTTGCAGGTCTTTGTAATAGCCTTCAATGCTAAATTCGTAAGCGTTGTTTTTAAAGTTCTGGAACCAACCCAAAGCTACTTGGTCGGCCAGTTCGGGTTTGATATTCGACGAAGAAAGGGTCCAGACATCTAGCGGTGACGAAGCAGCCGTGTTGCTCAGTAAATGCAGGTATTGAGCCATACGGTTGTAACTCATTTTAATCGATGCATTCGAGTTGACCTGAACTTTGGCTGAGAATCGAGGCTCCCAGTTACCATAGGTCTTCAGGACACCACTTTCCACGCGAGTGCCGGGCAATTGCGGTTCCAGGTGATCACCGGGCGTGGTGGGAAGGTAGGTAATCAAATCGCCCGGAGCCAGACTCCTGAACATGGAATACCGAAGTCCATATTGCAGAGTTAATAGCTTTCCTATGCGTTGCTCATTAGCCACGTATAGAGCCGACTCATCTCCTCGGCGTCCTTCCAGACTAATATCAACGGTTTCTCCTACCGAACGGGCGATGGCCTTACCCGGAGCTGAATCATAATAAATGTACTGTCCCCCGAAGGTTAACTGATTACTGGGCGTCAGGAAGTACGTGAAGTCTGCTTTGCCACTCGCACTTTTGATTTGCGAATTCCACTTGAAGCTATCCCGTGGACTGGTATCAGCTCCTAAAGAATACTTGTAGTTGGAGTAATAACCGGTTACATTCAGGAACAGGCGGTTACTAAAGATGTGATTCCAACGCGTCGAGACGGTACCATTTCCCCAGTTAAAACCAAAATCACCGCCACCAAAGTTATCCCGGCCAAAGTAACCCGAAACGTAGAAGGTATTATTATCATTAAGCTGGTAATTACCTTTAGCAGTCAGATCATAGAAATTAAAAACGGCCCCTTTCAAATCTCCCTTTAAAAAGGGTTTAGCCAGGATATCCGCGTACGAACGGCGACCTGCCACAATGAAAGAACCCTTGCCATTAAAAATGGGACGTTCGTAAGTTAACCGACTGAAAATTAATCCAAGTCCCCCTTCAATCTGCTGTTTCTTAGAGTTTCCTTCTTTCATCCGAACATCCAGAATTGAAGAAATCCGGCCCCCGTAATTGGCGGGAATTCCGCCTTTGACAAGTTTTACATCTTTAACGGCATCCGGGTTGAAAACGGAGAAAAAACCAAATAAGTGTGAAGAGTTGTAGACCGGAGCTTCATCCAGCAAAATCAGGTTTTGCCCTACATCGCCGCCGCGAACGTTAAAGCCGGAAGCTCCCTCGCCTACCGTCGAAACGCCCGGCAGCAACTGAATACTTCGCACTAAATCGACCTCGCCCAGCAAAGCAGGCATTTGTTTAATCGTCTTGATGTCAACTTTATTAACCGACATCTCCACCGATTTTACGTTTTCGTCTGCTGCCTGACTTCGTACGACGACATCCTGTAGTTGGATGCCTTCATCCTTCATTTCCAGGTTTAGCGTAACGTCCTTTTGAGTCAAATCCACTTGCTTTTCCTGACGCTGATACCCCACAAAACTGTACACCAGCGTATAGTTTCCTTTGGGCAGGGTAATGGAGTAAAAGCCGTAGCTATTCGTAGCGGCTCCGGTAGCTTTTTCTTTTACGAAAACCGAAACGCCAATGAGTCCTTCGCCGTTAGCGGCATCTTTGACATAACCGGAAATTGTTGCTTTTTCAATAGATTGGCCCAAAGCTGTTTGTACGAAAAAACAGCCCAATAACCAAAGGGGAAGAAGTTGTTTCATAAGTTGTTGATAAAACCAGGGGGTATGGCTTAAAAACCACCCTAGCGGATAGATTGTAAAATACGACCAAAGATGGGGCGTATGTACTGAAGGTTGTACTTTTTTGTGATAACTGGAGAATACCAGCGATTGCTGGATAAAAAAAATCCCCGGAGCTACCGGGGATTTTTTTATCGATTGCGATTGGTGTAGTAAAGCACGAGCCTTACCCGATCGGAGGAATAATTTCGATTCCCCAGCGATGTTCGCGAGAAATTCAGATACTGCTGAGCTCCTACGCCAGGTGTCAGGATGATGGGTGCTAACTGCGTTTTGCCCGACATCAACTGATTAAAGTAGTTCGTTACATTGAATGTGTAATGATCTTTTGTTTCATATATCGAACTTTCCGTCGTATAGGTGGCCGAAACGGGAGTTAACGAATTAGTGATCGTTTCGATGGGCTGACTGGTGAGGATATCATTTACCGCATTCGTCTTGTACAAGTACAAAGTATTGGGAGGCAGTGCATTATCTCTAAAGTTCGTTCGAACGGGATCGAATATTAACTCCGCCCGATTCACCCCTAAGATCGCATCTCTACTCATCAATACATTGTCGAAGTAGGGGAACTCAACCCGCGTCCGTAAAGGTCCGCCCTGCGTAATGTAAGCGACATTTCCAGTCAGTGAACTATTCACAGCATCCGAACGATTTTTCAGATTTGCCAAGGGCGTACCTTTATAATCAAAGCCGTAACGTGTATAATGCTTGTAAGAAAAATCAATATCTATTTTCTCTGACGTTACGGTCGTAGAGCTATTATCATGGAAATAGAGTCGGATGAGACTTCTACCCGTATTGACACCAAAGCCTACGATAACATTTCCAGCCGAAGATCCTTTGAACGCTAAGCCAGGTAAGACCTGCTGAAGCGTTTCATCATCACGAATGGTGCGAGTCTTTAATCGGTCAAAAAGAATGGCTCCCAATGAATCCTTACGGATGCGAACAGTGGGGGTTCCTCCTTTGCCGGGATAAAAGCTTTTTTCTGCCAGCGGTTGCGTTGCATAACGAGCAGACGTATTCGTATTGTAATAAAGCGTACCGGAAGCTAAGGGCGTCGTCATGACGTGAGCACTTAGCTTAAAGGTCTGAACACTATCCCCATACGAATAAGACAGGGGTAAAATCAGAACGGTAGAGTCAAGTACAATTGAAGATGCTCTGGTATTCAGAGTATTACTGGGAAATGTAGGAGAAGCGAAAGCGGTAAATTCCTGCACACCCGTATTGGCATCCCTCCAACGACCTGCATATATCATGGAATCCGCAGAAGTTATAGCCGTATCCGTTACGGCTACTGTGGATAGTTTTACGGTAAACGTATCAACCATCACCACCGAAAGATTCGCGTCAGGAATAACTTCAGAACCTAAATTAAGGTCTCCTTTCTGGCAACTCCCTAATACATAGAGCAAACTTGCTACAAAGCATAGCAATAGCCAGGATTTCCTATTCTTCATTGATTATTTTTTGAGTAAATAAAACCGGGAGCAGGCAATCTACCCACTCCCGCTTCTTACTTGCTTAGGGTATTTCTACACCCAGTTCCTTAAGTTCTTCAACTGTTAGTGAAGGAGGGAATTCTTGGTTTTCTATTTTATGCAGAACCAGTTTACCGGCAGCTTCTGCCTGTTCTGCATCTTTGAACCCTTTTTCACCATCAATGCCCGGAATCATGGGCTGACGGATGTAAGGTTTCCCTTGGTTACTGATCTGATATCCCCAGCCGATGTCCGTCTTAAAAACAGAGACTTCATAAGAAGAGGAACGGGATTTCCAGAAATAGAAACTTACCGCGACCAGGCCAATAATGAATAAAAACCAAACCCAACGCTTTCTAAACATGGCTATTATTCAGCAACAACCCGCTGTTTGGAAGGATCGAAAGCATAAATATCATCATAACGGGTACTTGAACCACCCGTAGTGATGTATCCAATGTTATTAATGGAGAAGCTTACGGCTAAAGATCTGATAGATGGCTTCACTTTCCAGGAACCTGTAGAAATATCCTGAACTTTTGTCCAGATATCAGTAGCAGGATCATAAGACCATACGAAAGAATCTCCACCTTCACCCATTAACAGATAACCGATGTTTCCAATTACAAAAGTACTAGCATTTCTGCGGGCAATCGTGGATTGATCAGAAGTAAAGTCCAGTTTTTGCGTCCAAACTTTCGTGGCTGGATCATATACCCACCAATCTCTCTGGCTAGAACCGTTGTTCTCACCCGTGCCAACGTAAGCAACATTGTTAATAACCATTGACACTGCTCCGCGACGTTTCACACCAGCGTAGCTCGTTTCTTTAGTCCAGGCGTCAGCAGCGGGATCATAAGAATAGATATCGTTCACATAGTTACCATCATAACCTGTTCCAACATATCCTTTATTATTGATTACAAACGATACAGAACCAGAACGAGCACTACCCATATAATCGGCAATTTTCGTCCACTTATTCGCTGTGGGATCGTATGAATAAAAGTCTTTTAAGTATTGGTTGTTCGCATTTTGACCCAAGCCAACGTAACCTTTGTTATTGGCAGTGAAGCCAGATCCTAATGCACGGGCAACACCGGGGAAGTTCGCTTTCTGAGTCCAGGTATTCAACTGAGAATCGTACTCCCACATGTCAGATAAACGCTCACTGTTGCTATTTAAACCTGTGGCAACATATGCCTTCGTTCCAATAACAAAGCTGGCAGCACCCCCACGGGCTACTCCTTCAAAGTCTGATTTGCGAGTCCAGTCACCAAACTCAGTGGTGTCGTTGTTTTTGCCACAAGAAAAACCGATGGCTGCTAAACCAGCAATCATTAAAAGGGAACGGTTCATAGACCGGAATCCACGAGAAATACTACGCACAGAGGTGGGATTTGAAAAAATAGACATCATTGAAAAGTCAGACCGTTTCATTTAATTCGGTATGATGAAAAAGTTGATTAATAGATTAGTCCACTCGTAAGCTCCGCTTGATCGGTACCTTCGCTTTCTAATCCGGGAATGTATGTAATGGAGTGATTCACTGGAATCATGCTCGGTTATACAAATCCTTTTTACTTGTCAGCTTTCGCCTAATAAAAACGCAAAAGTAATCTTATGTTTTTAGGAAATAAAACCCTCAGTCGAAAAGCTGCTTCCGCTCGTCATTTTCAACTCCGATTTATCGCCCTTCTTTCCTTTGACCTTTTCCCGTTTTCTAGGATGCAGCTTTGATAAACTACTGATTAAAAGAACATTACCCATTAAAAAACAATAACTCTCTTACCTTTAAGTATCCTTTCCCAAAAACTTCATTCTTTTCAGGACTCGGAAATAAATTCTACTTCAGGCTAATCACTAGCTTTATTAACGTTGCTGGCGGCTTTTATTGTACGGTTTTTCCGAAAAAAGCTACTCGTGTTTGTTTACCTGTAACACTTCCAGTATCTGAGGCAGGTACTGTTCACTGACCGGAATGCTGTTCCCTGCGACGGTAATCTTCAGTTTCCGAATGGCATCCACCCGATCGGTCGCAATGATGTACGAACGATGCACGCGTAAAAATGCCGGAGCAGGTAATATTTCTTCCAGGTTTTTTAGGGTCATCCGGGTAATAACCGGGCGACTATGAACCGTGGTATGAATCTTCACGTAGTCTTTCAGTCCTTCAATGTATAAAATCGTTGGAACCTGGATTTTCACCAGTGAGTAATCGGCATGGACAAAAAAATGATCTTCCGCCGGAGCCGTTGTCACCGCAGCTTCGTGCGGCTAAAAAATTCTCTGGCTTTTTCTGTCGCCTGTAAAAAACGAGCCATTGGTACGGGCTTCAGCAGGTAATCGAGGACATTCAGGTTAAAACCTTCGAGAGCGTATTGCTCATAAGCGGTCACAAATATAACCTGAGGCCGTTGCGTCAGAGATTTCAGAAATTGCGTGCCCGTGAGGCCCGGCATCTGAATGTCCATGAACAATAAATCAACCGTTTCACGATTGATTACTTCCAGCGTTTCCAGGGCATCTTCGCAGGTAGCAACCAGCTCCAGGTACGGTACTTTGTTAATATTATCGGCGAGTAAGGCCAAAGCCAGTGGCTCGTCATCTACGGCTACGCAGCGGATTTTATTCATGAAAACTTTAGGGTTAATTGAACTTCATACCAGCCCTCCGACTCCACGATGTTGAGTTCGTGTTGGGGATAGAGCAAATTCAGTCGTCGTTCTACGTTTTTCAACCCAATACCAGAACGATGATCTTTCGGGTCATCAGGTTGCATGCTTACTTTATTTTTTACCAGAAAATACAAAATATCCTCTTCAATGCTCAGTTGAACACTAATCGTAGGCTGATGAATCATGCCGATTCCGTGCTTGAACGCATTCTCGACAAAAGGAATCAGTAACATAGGTTCAATCGAATGATTCCCGTTAATGGACCCCGTGTTAAAGCCTACCTGTACTTTTTTTCCCAGACGGAGGGTTTGCAGATCAATGTAACTTTTCAGATAGCTAACTTCCTGATCAATTGGCACTTTCGCTTCATCCGATTCGTATAACATGTATCGCATTAACTCGGCTAGTTGAATAGTGGCGGGCTCTACAGACTCGGGTTTGAACCGAGCCAGCGATACAATACTATTCAGAATGTTAAAGAGAAAATGAGGACTAATCTGAGAACGGAGAAAACTCAGTTCAGACTTGAGCCGCTCGTTTTCACGTTCTTTCTCGGATTGTTGTTTTCGGTGAAAATCGTTCAGAATCTGATACGTCGTACTTAACGAAAAAATGAATAATACCGGAAAAATGGTTCCCAGCATAAACCGGACGTTGGTCAGATCAGACTCCAGGGACTGCGAGCGTAACCCCACCGAAATCAGAAACATCACCAGCACCGAACTGGCTACCGTTACCAGGTACACGCCAATGCCTCTTTTCTCCAGTACTTTAGGAATCAGTATCTTGGTATTCAGATAGAAGAATAGAACCGCCATCAGGTTCAGGGCCACCATGTAACTGGGTTCGGGCGGTTTGCCCGACGGTGGCCGATGAGGTCTGGGCTGCGGCGGAAATACCAAAGGCCAAACCACGAACAGGCTCCAGAATAGCACCTGAAGCAGCTTCGCCAGGCTCTTGAAATACGTATTGAAAAAGGGGTAACCATCTAAGGGTAAACTACTTATTCGATTTGAAAAGTATGTAAGTTCCACAAAAGATGCCATACCCCCTGCATCCCGCGATGAGAATCTTCCTTTTTTCGACGGGAATACCTAAAAAACCGATCAGCTCTAAAAGACTTTGCAAATCCATAATCGACGAACGCTATGTAAGTCACGGCTTTTAGAACCTTCATCAGTTAAGAATGGGAAGGCAAGTAAGTGCCTTCGCTTTGTAATGAAAGAGCGGTAGGATATAAACAACGCTCCTTAAACTGTCCTCTCGAACGAAGTGAGAGATCTTCTGTAGAATGGGACGGCGTGAGGGGTAGTAAAGTTTCTATAGAGTCAAGTAAGCTCGTAAACCTATTATAAGGTTCTCCTTATAAGGTTCTTCGCTTCACTCTGAATGACAGACTCGGGGAGAATGGCAGGTAGGAGCCTGCCTTTTTAGAAAAGAGATAGAATCTCGCACCAGTAAAGCAGGGAGACGGTTCGATAATCTCCCTACTTTATCCAAATTGTCATATTCAGACCCTGTTTAAGGCCAAAACGGCTTTTCTTAGAGCTGATCGGCTTTTATACTAGGAATTAATCCCGGCGTACTGTACTTCCGCCTGAGCTTTGCACATCCATTCTGGGATTACCCCGGTACCATAATGCACTGGCTCCGGCGGCTCTTACTTTCAGATTTTGAGAAGCGGTTACTTCGGCCTTACTCGCCCCTGACAAATCCACGGCAGCATCATAGACTGGAAATTCAAAGGCATCCAGCTCCGAAGCTCCCGACAGAATAACATCCATTTGGTTCGCATACCCCTCTAATTCCAGCTCGCTGGCTCCCGAAAGATCAGCGGTGAGAAAGTCAACTGTTCCACTAAACCATAGCTCAGAAGCTCCTGAGAGTCTTACATCTACCTGAGGTTCCTGCTCAAAACCTGTAATATCGGCCTCTACTGCTCCCGAAAAATCTACCGATTCCAGATAAGGCATGGTAATCTCCAGCTCCATGTCATACTGCCGATTGCGATTATGTCGGTAACTAATGCGTAACTCATCATTTACTTTTCGAACATCCAGATCATCTACATCGGCCCGGTGACCGTGGGCAACGATGCGATACGCATTCCCCTGAACGACAGAAACCTTTAAGCCATTACTCATGGCGAGGCGATCGAAGTTGTTCAGCGAAAAATCGGCAAAGGTTTCATCATAAGGTCCAACATTATCCCGGCTACAGGAATTCAGGGCGAGGAGGGTAACGCCCCAGACTAGATACTTTTTCATGGCTTTATCAGAAACTATAGATAGATTGAATACATAAACTTCTCTCGAAACGCATCATTAGTCTACGTTATTGGGATGAATAACTAGTTTTCTTGGGTAAGTGGTTTTTTGAAAAGTCGTTTTATACTCCCTTTTTCATTCGGCTCTGCTTATATTTCGTTTTCCAATCAACCACTGGTATGCGTTTACTTGTACTAATCTGTCTGGTTTTCCTTTCTGAAATGGCTTCGGCTCAGTTAGAAGCAGCGTATAGCTCCTACCCTTTCAACCCGCTGGCTATTAACCCCGCTTACGCTGGAAGTCGTGACGTAACGAGTCTAACGTTCATCAATCGCCGTCGCTCGGTATTTTATCGAAATACTTATAGTTCTCAATATTTTGCCTTTGATGCTCCGGCGGGAGAAAAGTTTGCGGTTGGCTTCCAGGCTTTCCGGGACCCTTATTCCGTTGCGTCTGTAGGTTTTTACGGAACCGGAGCCTATCGTCACCGGATTTCGGAAAATGAAATGCTATCAATCGGAGCTCAGGTGGGGATAACGCAGGTGGTTCCACCCAACAATTTTATTGGTAATAATGTGTATCCCGTCAGTGCTGGCTTAGGGGTTCAGTATAAAACGCCACGTTATTACGCCGGACTTTCGGCCCAAAATCTGGTCGGTTCTAATAATTACTACGATAATCTTCGACCTGTTTTTCTGACGGGTGGCTATCTTTTTGATGTGTCGGAAGAAGTAAAGCTCAAGCTAGCTACGCTCGTTCGCGGACAGACACTTGAATCCCGTTTTAAGGCCAATGCTGACGTTAATGCAACGGTGTGGATAAAGCAGGTTGGGATTGGACTTTGGTATCAAAGTACGCTCAAAACGCTGGGTGGACGAAGTGGCATTCTCGGAACCGCCGAAGTTCAGTTGGGGGATCGCTTCCGCGTAGGAGCCAGTTACGATTTCAATTCTACCCAAACCGGAAGCTTCGGCTTTAATACCACAGAAAGTACGATCTGGCAGTTTTTCCTACGGTATGAGTTTGACAACGGAACTGGCAAAGTCGGACAGATGCGGTATTTTTAATGCACTCACTGATTCAGGAATTCAGTAACTTCTTTTTTCCATTTATCCGTTTCATGACGGCAGAACGACTGGTGACCCGATTCTTCGTAGATCACCAGTTTTTTGTTTGTAGAGCCCAGGTTCTTGAAAATACGGTCCGTTTCAGCCTGCGAAACCCGTGGGTCACTGCGGCCCCATTGCAACAATACCGGCATCTCAAACTGTTTTGCGTAAGTGGCAGGCTGATAAGCCGCCCCATCCATATCCCGCTCCAAACTTCCGTAGAAAAGTAACAGACTCGTGATGGGTTGCACCGGAATATGCAACGACCGCAGTCGACCTTTAATGGCCTCTTCCAGCGTTCCGAAAGGACATTCAATGATTACCTTTTTAGGTTTTAATGCATACTCCGGTACGGCTTTTAAAATGGTAGCCGCTCCCATCGACATCCCCCAAAGGATAATATTCGATTCGCCTCTGGCTTTTACCCAATTATACACCGTTCGAAGATCATCGGTTTCCTTGTATCCAATCGTACAGATATTTCCCTCAGACTGCCCATGAGCCCGAAAATCAAAGAGAACCGTCTGGTAACCTGATTCATGAAAAGAACGGGCTTCCGCCAGCACCCGCGATTTATTGGAACCATGTCCATGCCAGAGAATAACCGTGCCTTTCGATTTTCCCCGAGCCGGACTAACCCAGCCCACCAGTGTTTGCTGAGCCGTATTCTTTAAGCGAACGGTTTGATAAGGGAAGTCAGGCTTTTCTTTCACCGGACGCTTAGGAGCCCGAAAACCAAATAAGGCAGCAGAAATTTTCTCTCCGGCAGACATCTGCTCAGGGCGGCGAAAAACAGCCTCCTGCGGCTCGTAGAAATACGTAAATCGATACGCCTGAAAAGCCATCAGAACGTTGAAAAACAGGAAAAGAACCAGCAAAAACCAGCCAAGAAAACGTAACGTTTTTTTCATGATTAATACGCTGCCCTCTGAAATAATAAGTAGTTAATTGTTTTTAGCCGCTTCAGTTATCAGTTTACAGTCTAATAGTCAGCATTTTATAAACGAACCTTCTCTTATTGAGTTATTACAAGAACTTAACTGCAACTATTTACCAGTAAATCCTATCCCTCTTTATTTGACCATTTCCATCTGTAAACGAGTCTCCTCGATATCCAGCTCGGCTTCTATTTTTCTTAAAATCTCTTCGCTTACTGTTCCTTTACGATGAAGCTGGCTAATTACTTTTCGCTCCACTTCAATAACGTCCAATTGTACTTGCGTGAACTGATTAAAAACCCGTAGGGCCCGGTTGTCAGAAGTAGCCCATTCGGTCCTGGGAAGTTCGGTATGCTGAAGCCGTTCAAAACGATTCTGGTAACTATTTCGAATTCGATTTAACACTACATGATCAATGTCCTGCAAGTTATTTTCGATGTGTACCATTACTTCGCTGATGATCTGCGAACGTACCTCGTATTCTTCCGCCAGCAGGGAGTATTTCGGAATTTTCAGCTTACGAATAACCCAGGGAAGCGTTAATCCCTGAGCCACCAGCGTAACCATAATCACGCAGAATGTCAGGAAAATAATCAGGTTTCGGTTCGGGAAAAGCTCTCCTGAAGGAAGGGTTAAGGGAATGGACAAAGCAATGGCCATGGACACTACCCCTCGCATGCCTGACCAGCCGATAATAATCAGGTTCCGGCGGTCCAGTAACTCCCGTTCGTCTTTTTTATGAAAAAGAAATTTCGGTCGAATAGACGCAGGTAATACCCAGATAAACCGAACGACGATCACCGTTAAGCTTACTAACAAGCCATATTTCATAAGAATGAGCGTGCCGTGAGTCGTTACCATGTCCAGATCCGTCATGACGACCCGAAGCTGTAAACCCAAGAGAATAAACACGAGTCCGTTCAGGATAAAGCCCACCACTTCCCAGACGGAATTAGCCTGAATCCGGGATTCGGTCGAGAACATTTCCGAAGAACGATATGATAAGTACAAACCGGTAGTTACTACCGCCAGAACGCCAGAAGCGTGGAAATGCTCAGCCAGCAGGTACGAAGCGAAGGGGGTTAATAAGGTAAGCGTTACTTCGACCAGGGACTCGCAAACAAAATATTTATGGATCAGGTACAGGACATAACCCACCAGCAAGCCACAAGCTACGCCAACAATTACGACGATAAAAAACTGTAATCCGGCATCCCAGAAATTAAAAGCTCCGGTTAAAATAGCGGCCAGAGCGTACCGATAAACAATCAGTCCGCTGGCATCATTCAGTAAGCTTTCTCCTTCCAGAATGCTAATGATCCGTGGGTTCAAGCCTAAGCCTTTCGTAACCGACGAAGCAGCAACGGCATCGGGAGGTGACACAATAGCTCCTAACAAAAAGGCCTCCGCCCAACTGATATTCGGGATCATGGAATGCACCACCCAGCCTACGCAAAGGGTGGTGAAAACAACCAAGCCCACTGCCGCCATGGTTATTGGGCGGATATTGGCCTTGAATTCATGCCAACTGGATTTCCAGGCCGCTTCGTATAGCAAAGGCGGCAGGAAAATGAAAAAGATAATGTCGGGATTTAGAACCAGCGTTGGTAAGCCGGGAATCTGGCTTACGATAAGGCCCACCAGAACTAAAGCGATGGGAAAGGGAAAATGACTACGAAAGCTAAAAACGGCTAGAAAGGTGACGCCAAAGAGTAATAATACGATAAGCTCAACAACCTCGATACCCATGAATGTTCGATTAATGATCCCGGAATTAGGCGGAAATTTTAGCTGAAATGAGGGTTAACGATGATGCCCAGGCAATTCCCGAACGGATCCCAGACGGTAGCCACCCAAATATCTCCGCCTACTTCGTGCGGAGCTTCGTGTTCGGTGGCTCCCAGCGATACTAACCGCTGATAGGACTCATGAATGTTTTCAACTGCCCAATAGGTGATTACTGAAGCTTTTTCAGGATAAGGCGTATCGGTCGGGTGCAATCCTAACTCAAAACCTCCGACGTTGAAACCCACATAGAAAGGCTCATCGAAATAGGGAGGTGTTGCTAACACTTCGGAATACCAGTTTTTAGCTTTAGAAAGATCATCAACGAGATAAACGGTGGTACGGAGTCCCTGAAGCATAGATTGATTGGTTTGATGACCTAAAGTAATAAGATTTTCAATAGTAAATGAAAACAAGATATGCTTAATGCAGGCCCATTAACGCAAAAGCGGCTCGCCCTTAGGGGCAAGCCGCTTTTTATAACTTTCAGAATACCTTAAGCCAATTCTGCTTCTCTTGAACTTCTTCTTCTCTTTCTCGAGATTTCCATCTTTACCGGTTCGTTATCAGGAGTACTTTCTCGTAAGAAAAAAGTTCCGCTACAATGCCGACAACGGTAATACTTCAAAGGAATAAAGCCCGCCAGTTTTTTAACATGTTCAGGGCGATTGATTCGCTCAATGTGAATAGATGTTTTGCAGCTTTTGCACTCGCATTTGCCTTGCATTTTTGAAACTAACCACACCATGTAAATAACATAGCCACTTAGTAATGCAACGCCTCCGATAATAAAGATCCCAGTCATAGTTAAACTTATAGTGGACGGACAGATGATAGGAATCGCCTAAAAAAACTGTACTACACAGTAGTATAAATACGATCTTGAGGTCCTTTTGGTTTATCTTATAGGATAAAAATAACGAAAAACGCGACGAAATCACGAATGATGTCGTCGCGTTAACAAATATCAACTCTATTCCTTAGTATTTCCAGCGTACAAAAGCTTCCACAGCTTCATACTCCGCTAACCCCAGTTTGTTGTATAAATTCGCCGTTGCCTGGTTCCGATCTTCTGCTCGTTGCCAGAATTCACGGGAATCTGTACCCTGATACACAACACCATCTTTTTGTGACTGGTGTTTGAAAATACCGTGACGTTTTTTCAATACCTGATCAGGAGACATGGGAACGGCCATTTCGATCATATCGATTGCCCATTCATCCCAAGCACCTTTGTATAACCACACCCAGCAATCCTTCATGAACGCTTCGTCTTTCAAACGACGAACGGCTTCCATCACCGCATCCAGACAAACTTTGTGCGTTCCGTGTGGATCGGCCAGGTCGCCGGCAGCGTAGATTTGATGAGGTTTGATTTCACGAATCAGATCCATCACAATTTGAATATCTTCTTCGCTCAGTGGTTTTTTCTGCACTTTACCCGTTTCATAGAAAGGCATTTTCATGAAGTGAGCATTTTCAACCCCATTTCCTACGAAACGACAGGTTGCTTTTGCTTCACCTTCCCGAATAATTCCTTTTACTTGACGAACTTCAGGCGTATCACTTTCTGAGTCTTTTTTCGTCCGCAGGTGCTCCGCAGCATTTTTGAAGATTTCTTCTGCTTTTGGACTATCGATGCCAAACTGACGGTTATAATCCACAACGAAATCAATGAAACGCATGGCTTCATCATCCGCTACGGCAATATTACCAGAGGTTTGGTAACCTACGTGAACCTCGTGTCCCTGATCTACCAGACGCTGGAACGTACCACCCATCGAGATAATGTCATCATCAGGGTGAGGACTGAAAATCAGACAACGTTTTTGGGTAGGTAATGCACGTTCTGGACGATTGGTATCGTCGGCGTTAGGCTTGCCACCGGGCCAACCCGTAATCGTATTTTGTAATTGATTGAAGACTTCAATGTTCAGATCGTAAGCCTGACCTACCTGAGCCAGCAATTCTGAGAGTCCGTTATCGTTGTAATCACGGTTGGTTAACTTCAGGATCGGCTTATTCAGGCTGAGAGAAAGCGTAGTGACGGCTTTCTTAATCATGTTTTTGTCCCAGGATACCTCTTCCACCAACCAGGGCATCTTGCGACGGGTTAAGTCAGCCGCCGCAGATTCGTCCAGTACGAACTGTACGTTGGGATGTCCTTGCAGGTAACTGGCAGGAACCTGATCCGTTACCGGGCCTTCAATAGCCTGGTGAATCATCTTCGCTTTGTGCTCACCCCAAGCCAGCAGGATTACCCGCTTGGCTTTCATGATCTGATTTACACCCAGCGTAATGGCTTTCTTAGGAACATTGGCCAGACCACCAAAATCCAGAGCGGCATCCGCACGAGTGGTTAAGTCCAGAGTCATCAGACGAGTGCGTGAGTTCACGTGAGAACCAGGCTCGTTGAAACCAATGTGACCATTACGGCCAATCCCTAATAATTGGAAATCAAGTCCGCCTAATTCGTCGATCTGACGTTCGTAGTTCTGGCAGAACGCAGGAATCTGAGCAGGAGACAGCGTTCCATCCGGAACGAAATAGTTATTCTTTGGAATGTCTACGTGATTGAACAGTTGTTCCTGCATGAAGCGAACGTAACTCTGCTGTCCATCAGGCTGCATGGGGTAGTACTCATCCAGGTTGAAGGTAATCACGTTGTAAAAGCTCAAACGCTCCTCGCGGTGAAGACGGATCAATTCTGCGTATACTTTCTTGGGTGAAGAACCAGTGGCTAAACCCAACACGGCAGGTTTTCCCTGTAATTGTTTGGCACGAATGATTTCGGCGATTTCACGAGCTACGGCTGCTGAAGCATCATTTGAATCGGCGTAAATCTGAGTAGGAATACGTTCAAACGCGATGGGCTGATTCAGCGTCGGAGCAGCTAATAACGTGTCTGTTTCGGGCAGCATGTGATTGGGATTAGGCTTAGTTTTACAACGCAAAAGTAAAGCATTTCCTGAACAACCCAGACACGTGAAGCCGACAAATACGGTTATTTTTAAAAAAATTTAATAATTTATTTTTTACGTCATTTCCAGAGGCTGATCTACGGGACAGAAGTACGTGGTTCGCCCCCCTACCTTTGTAATTTGTAGCTTTTGATGACAAACCGGACATAACAAATGCTGCTTTGCGTCTGCATAAGGCGACACCGCCCACTCGCGGGCATGAATGATGAAACGTTCGGGAAATAAGGCATAATTAGCCTCGCAATCAATCGCCGTTTTTAGCACCAGTTGAATGGCTTCATGGAGATGCTTTACTTCCATTTCGTCCAGCAAAGCAGCCAGCCGTTCCGGGTGAATACGAGCCTGGAATAATACTTCATCCACAATCCAGTTACCAATGCCTGCAATCACCGACTGATCCAGTAACACCGGTTTAATAAATGCCTTTTTCTTCGCCAGCGTCGCCGCGAGCGTGGGAATGGAAATGGCCAGAGCGTCTGCTGCAATACGTTTTTTCCTGAGGTATTCCGGCACGTTCTCGACGATACCAATTCGCTCGAATTTTCGCGGACAGATAAAGGCCAGCTTATACCCCGTCTGAAAATAAAAGACGATTCGGGAAAAACGGGGGCGTTCTTCTTCGAATTGATAATAGGCCAGATCGCCCGTCATGCCGAAGTGAAAATGAACATAAAAACCACCATCGGTTTGCACAAAGAGGTTTTTTCCAATTCGCTCGGTTGCAATGAATTTCTTCCCGCGTAAGCTGGCTACCAGCAAATCATAATCCGTAGTTAATAGTTTGGTATCTTCTACAAATACATCCTGAATGGGTTGATTCAGACACGTTTCCTCAAAATAGCGACGATAAGTTTCGACTTCGGGTAATTCTGGCATGAGTTTAGGAAAATAATATCCGGGCGATATGGAGCTAAACGTGTAGCATTCAGCGATTGTTTCCCGAACTTTGTCCGATGGCACTTTTTGAAAAAACCGATACTCCCGACTGGCTTTATAACTTACTGGAAGAGAAAGTACAGCAGTATAACCAACCCAATTTTATTCCTAACGATCCGATTAGTATTCCGCATCAATTCACGAAAAAGCAGGATATTGAAATTATGGGTTTCTGGGCCGCCGTTCTTGCCTGGGGTCAGCGAAAAACGATTATTAATAAATGCAATGAACTGATTCGATTAATGGACGGAGCTCCCTATGACTTTATCCGTAATCATCAACCTACGGATTTAAAGCCTTTTTTACACTTCAAGCACCGCACATTCAACGCAACGGATACGCTATATTTCATTCACTTTTTCCAGCAGTTTTACGCCAAACATAATTCGCTGGAAGAAGCTTTCGTGGGGGAAACGCCTGTGAGCGTTCAAAAGAAAGAACCAATTCGGCACGCCGCTTTTCAAACGGAGCAGGCATTGGTGCGTTTTCATGAAGTTTTCTTTGGACTGGAAGATGCTCCCGCCCGCACCCGAAAGCATGTGGCTACTCCCGCCCGAAAATCATCCTGCAAACGCCTCAATATGTTTCTCCGCTGGATGGTTCGAAACGATACAAACGGGGTAGATTTTGGAATCTGGAATCAGCTTTCCCCCGCCGCTCTGGTTTGTCCCTGCGATGTGCACGTCGATCGCGTTGCCCGAAAATTAGGCTTACTCCATCGAACTAACACCGACTGGCAAGCCGCTTTGGAGTTAACCGAAAACCTACGCAGTTTTGACCCACAAGACCCGGCTAAATATGACTTTGCTTTGTTTGGCTTAGGCGTTGAAGGGGAGATGTAACGAAGTCTTAAGCTTGCTATGATGAGGAAGAGATGCGACGAATCACGTCTCTACACTATATTATTCTTACCTAAAAAATCCGGGGAGTACTGTTCATGGCCCTTCGAAATACGACAGCCGGACTGTTGTTACTCGCCTTTGCCATGATTCGACACCGGGCCGTACCCGGCTGGCCCGCTATCAAACTGCAAATCATTCCCAGCTTGTGCATGATTACCTTCGGAACTGGTATTGTGGGCTGGGCCGTACGCTTTATTCCGAGTGGACTGGCCGCTCTCATTTGCTCGCTGATTCCCTTGTTTACAATCGTTATTCAACTCGTCATCCGACCTCAGGATAAGCTCAATGGCCGAATTGTTTTGGGAATGCTGATGGGTTTTCTGGGTGTAGTTCTGGTCTTCCGCGATCATATGAACTTCATGGCCAATCGCAACTCGCTGATGGGCATTGGCGTAACGCTTTTCTCGTGCCTGTCTTTCGCGAGTGGAGGCTTGTATACGCAAACGCATCGGGCTCAATCCCATGCCTTTTTCAACGCGGCTATTCAGATGTTGGTCGGCGGGACGGGCCTTTTGGTACTTAGTGCCCTGGCGGAAGACTGGCAACACTTGCCGTCACTGAGTCTAACTTCGGGTCTGGCTCTATTATACCTAATTGTCTTTGGATCGATTGTTGCGTTTGTGTCGTACCTGTATGCAATGTCCCAGTTACCCGCTGGCTTGGTTTCGGTGTATGCCTATATTAATCCTCTGGTAGCTATTATTTTAGGGTATTTGATTCTGCACGAACACGTCACCTGGATTACGGGACTGGCTTTTACGATTACCATGCTGGGCGTGTACCTGGTGAATCAGGGTTATCGGCTACAGCAAGCGAAAAAGAGAGCTTTGGTAGTAAAAGCAGCAGAGGCCTAATATCATCCGAATAGTATTCAATAAAATAGGCTTCCCAGAAAAGCGGTACTCTAAACCTTGGTACGAAAAACCATACGATTTGCCAAGGGAAAAAAACAGGTTTTCACACCTACTGTTATTTTTTATCCATGACTAAAGCTGACTTTATCCGATTTTATGATCGCGAACTCGCCAAACTTGCCAGCGAACTTCAGACCTATCCGAATGAAGAAACGCTTTGGGCGGTAGTACCCGGAACCATCAATTCTGCCGGACATCTGGGGCAACACCTGATCGGTAATCTGAAAACCTACATTGGACTGACGCTGGGTAAGGTGCCGTACCAACGCAACCGCGAAGCCGAGTTTACGCAGCAAGTGTTTTCGCATCAAGCCTTATTGACAGAAATAGAGGCCTTACCCGCTCTTATCCGGCAATCCATCGAGCAAGTGGAAGACCTCGAAGCCCCGTATCCAACGGAAATCCTGGAGATTTTTCCCGAGCAAAGCATTGCCGTGGTGCTGACGCATCTGCTGATGCATCTGGCCTATCATACCGGACAAATGAATTACCATCGCCGCTTTAGCCTTCAATCCTTCGTTTAGTAAAAGTCATGAATCCATCCTTACAAACGGACGTAGAGCAGTGGGATGACCTGCTCAGGGAAATCCAGCAGCAGGCCACTGCCTATCTTCAAAACATCGAATCCGTACCGACCAGTCCGCAGGTACAAGATTTCGTTTCAGCAGCATTGCCCGAAGCAGGTTGGGGAACCTTGCAAACGCTGGCCTTTTTCCGCCAACATTACCAGCCCTGGATGGTGGCCAGTGCCGGACCCCGCTACTGGGGTTTTGTCGTGGGAGGTACCACGCCAGCGGCTATGGCGGGCGACTGGCTCACGTCTGTATTTGATGCAAATCCACAGAATCTTCAGGGCACGGGTGATCGCTCGGCCCATCTGGAAGTCGAAACGATTCGAAGCATGCGGCAGTTGCTGGGCTTACCGGATACCTTCACGGGTGGTTTTGTAGCAGGAGCTACGATGTCGATTTTCACTGGTCTGGCCGTGGCTCGGCAGTGGGCGGGCGTGCAAATGGGTCAGGACATTGCGAGGCAAGGCTTGTCTACGCAACCCATCGTTCTGGCAGCTACCCCGCATTCGGCTGTACGCAAAGCGATGGCGATGTTGGGCATAGGCAGTAATCGTCTGGTTAAACTGCGGACCCTGCCGGATCGCGAAGCGGTTGATTTGGAGGATCTGGAAGAAAAACTCCACGAATATCAGGGGCAACCCATCATCATAAGTACAAGTGGTGGAACCGTAAACACCGTCGATTTTGATGATTTCCGCGGCATACAGCGACTCCGGCAGCAGTATACGTTCTGGTGGCATGTAGACGCGGCTTTTGGTGGTTTTGCGGCCTGCTCGCCCCACTACGCCGACCGATTGCAGGGCTGGGAAGAGGCCGACAGTATTACCGTCGATTGCCATAAGTGGATGAATGTCCCTTACGACAGTGCCGTCATTTTTACGCAGCGAAAACACCAGCACCTGCAGGTACAAACCTTCCAGAATTCCAATGCTCCTTATCTGGGGGACCCGGATGACAATTTTTCATACCTAAACTTTCTGCCTGATAATTCACGGCGACTGCGGGCTTTACCCGCCTGGTTTAGCCTCATGGCTTACGGAAAAGCGGGTTTTGCGGCGATAGTTGAGCAAAGTGTAACCTGTGCCCGACGGTTGGGTGAGGCTCTTGAAGCCAGTACGGATTTCCGGCTGGTGGCTCCGGTACGGCTCAACGTCGTTTGCTTTACACTTCGCCAAATGCCCGAGCGAGCCACCGAATTCCTGGACTTACTCAATCAGCGGGGAAAGGTGTTCATGACACCGACATTACTAGGAGATACGTTTTGCCTGCGGGCGGCTTTCGTCAACTTCCGGACGAGCGAATCGCACGTCGACGAAGCATTGGAAGAGTTAACCTTTGTTTTGCGTTTGTTGAATGCCTGAAATAACCCGGCAATAAGAAGGACCGCCTGCTAGAGAACGGACAGGCATCTTTTTTACATTGATAGTCAGAAGCATAGATAGTTCTGCTCTCGAGTCGCGATGATTTAGAAACGTAGCCTGTACATAGTTTTTGAACTTAACTTGTGCACGTAAATGAATCTGAAACACCTTAAACTTTGTTTGCCTTTAGTGCGAGATTCCATCTTCTCTCTACCATAAGTGGCAGATTCCTTCCTGCCATGATACCCCGAGCCTGTCATTGATTTATAGTATGGGCCAACGATTATAAATTTTAGTCGATCCATAAGTTATTAGTTTAAATATAGCAACGCATCAAAAAGGCCTCCCTGATTGGGGAGGCCTTCCGTTTTCATGGCTTATTATATTCTTCCGTTATTGATAATTAGGCACTGTTACCTAGTTAACGGCTTTTGCTTCAGTATTGGTGTCAGAATTACTCATTTCTTTATGAGTGGTTCGTAGACAGGATTACCGCTTTGTTTTTGGCTTTGGCCGGATCGTAGTTAACGAAAAGATTCAGCCAGGTACGGCGAGCCAGACGGAAAAACCAGGGCATTAATAAAACCAGCGTTGGAATAAGAAAGGGCAGGAAATAATCCAGATCCAGTTTCAGAACGTAATTGTAAACAACGAATGCCAACAAGCACCAGATCACGTATAAGGCGTAACTTACGTATAGTGCTCCCCAGTAAAAACCAGTTTCGGGCATAAGCGTTTCGTTACAATGTTCACAACGTTGGTGAATCTGATCAAACTTAGGTTGAAACGCCGTTTTAGTAATAAAGAAATCGCCCTGATGGCATTTAGGGCATTTGTTGAAGGCAATGCTATATACTTTTGAACCGAGTCCCATGATCGTTAAGGTTTTCAGAACGATGTTACTTTCTGAATTCCTGATACAAAGGTAGAAAGCGTCTACTGTTCAGATAAGGGATAAATACGGCTGGTCATGGTACAAATCAATGATTCTGTGATTCCCTGAATTCCAGCGGCGTATGTCCGGTATGCGTCCGAAAAAAGCGAACAAAATACGAAGGGTCTTCAAAGTGCAGCAGATACCCAATCTCCTTAACCGATAAATCGGTATGGGTTAGTAACCGCTGAGCTTCAATACAAATCCGTTCATAGAGCAATTGGCTAGCTGTTTTTCCGAGTAAGCTTTTGCAAATGCTATTGAGGTGGTTAGGACTTATGTTTAATTGCTCGGCGTAGTTTTTCACCTCCCGCACGTCCAGAAATTGCTCTTCCAGTAACTCTTCATACTGCCGAATCCGGTTGTAATACTGCGTCGATTCGCCGGGCCATTCCTGCTGATAAGTTCGGTTCGCTTTTTCCAGAATAATGTGCAGATAGGATAAAAACACTTCCGAACGATTCACCGATTGAGCCGTATATTCTGCATACATCAGGTCATACAACGTCACAAAAGCAGTATCTTTCATCTCCAGCAAGGGTCGGTGCTGGTGCGAGTGAAAAAAAGGATATTGATACAGGCGATTGGAAAAACGAGCCCGGAAATACGTAGGTTCGAAGAACAGATTATAGCCTTTAATATCTGCCGATAACTCCCAGCTATGCACCTGCCCCGGCGTCAGGAAATACAGTTGCATGGGCTGTACGTCGTACGTTCGGAAATCAATGGTGTGCTTGCCACTTCCCTGGGTAATCCACATCAGCAGGTAAAAGGTATGCGAATGGGACTTATCAATGCCCTTGAACTCCTTGACCAGCTTTTCCAGCGGAGTCATATAAAAAGGCGTATCCGGTTCGTGCCGCTGGAATGCTTTTATATCATAGGTAGGAAACTCGGTGGACATTTACGTTTGGTGTTTGTAGGTTCAGAGTTGTGAGTTACTTTCCGTTAATCTGGTCCTAACTCCTTTACCTGGTTGGTTAATTAGCCCACAAACCTAAAAACGGTATTCACTAAATACTAAACTATTGTATTTTTGCGGTACACTATTTAACACTTCACAACATGGAAGGTCTTCAGAACGACGCCCTTTTGGATGAAATTCCTTCGCTGGATCTGGCTGATTTTACCTCAGGCGATGCTGAGCGTAAAGCTGCATTCGTAGCTAATCTGGGAAGAGCGTTTAATAATATCGGTTTCGTGGCCATCAAAAACCACGGACTTACGCCTGAATTACAGGAAAAACTGTATGCTTCGGTGAAAGCGTTTTTCTTCACCCCCGATGACTTCAAACGCAAATACGAAGTTCCCGGTATTGCGGGGCAACGGGGATATGTAGGAAAGGGTAAAGAAACGGCGAAAGGCTTTAAGGTAGCCGATTTAAAAGAGTTTTATCACGTAGGCCAGCCTCACCCCACGACCGATGACGGTGATAGCGTTTGGGCGGATTACCCGCGTAACGTGTTCCCTGCGGAACAACCTGATTTCGAAAAATATACAGTTCAGACGTATCAGACTTTTGAACAAACAGGTAAGACTTTATTACGGGCCATTGCCTTGTATCTGGAGTTACCAGAGGATTATTTTGAGGATAAAGTCAAACACGGCAACAGCATTCTGCGGGCTCTGCATTACTTCCCGCTTGATCCGAATGTGGTGGAAGAAGGAGCCGTGCGGGCAGCCGCTCACGGGGATATTAACCTGATTACGTTGCTGATGGGAGCCAGTGCCGAAGGGCTCGAAGTATTACGTCGCGACGGCAAATGGATTGGCATTACCGCCCTCCCCGATCAGATTATCGTGAATGTGGGTGATATGCTGGATCGATTAACGAACCACAAACTCAAATCGACCATTCACCGGGTGGTTAATCCTTCGCGGGAAAAAATGAACACATCACGGTTCTCGATTCCCTTCTTCATGCACCCCCGTGCCGAGATGAACCTGACCTCGCTCGAAAGCTGCATAGATACCCAACACCCTAAACTTTACACAGATATGACCGCCGGAGAATTCCTGGACGAACGTCTAATGGAGTTGGGGTTGAAAAAGTAAGGTTTCGTTAGTACCGAAAGAGGTTCGCTAATGATTTAGCGAACCTCTTTTTGTTTCAAGCTTCCCCGGATTTCATCCGGGGCTATTCGTGTTTAACCCCTCCGGGGTTATTTGCTGTAAACCTATTGTAATAATTTCAACAACAACCCCAGCGGGGTTCAATATGAATAGCCCCGGATAAAATCCGGGGACACAGTCTGTACTTCAGAGCCAATCCCAAAAAACTCCCCGCAGTCGCTCGGCTCTAGCCGAGTGATACCTAACTCTAGGCCTCTGGCCGGTAGACTGCGAACACCTAGCGGGTCATAAAACAACTTTTCCCAAACAAAACAGGCTTGCGAACATCGGCCAGAGGCCTAACAGGCTACCTTGTCACTCGGCTAGAGCCGAGCGACTGCCTAAGAAATCCGCCTGCTACCCACGGGTACGATATTCCCTCTCGTTCCTACCCTAAGGCAGGTTCCACCTGCCGTTCTCCCAAGCCTGTCATTCCTACCAAAGCAAAGGATTGAGTTAAGGTATTTGATTCTAAATGTTAGACAAATTTTTAATTGAAACACAATTAGTGATAGTAACTCCCCACCTATTCATCTCGACCGCAGGAAGACCTTACTGGTGAAGCAAGTGCTATACAAGTTTCTTTGCTCTAAATGGCAGAAGGAGACCGTTGGTCGTTTAAAATCTTTTCAATAGGTTTCAGTCCATTCGTAAGTAATTGCTTGCACGTCTGGATTAGCTGGAAATTTCAAGACCGGAGTCAATTCCTTTTACCCTATTCAAACAGTCTTTTAAACACTTCATTCCCGTATGAAAAAAGTAGGTATTGTTGGAGGAATCAGTTGGACATCCACCCTGGATTACTACCGATTGATCAATGAAGGGGTCAATCAGAAACTTGGCGGTCTGAATTCGGCTGAACTGGTGCTTTACTCACTCAACTTTGCAGAAGTCCAGCAAAGATCCTGGGAAGGCGTATACGAACTTCTTTTAAATGCCTGTCAGGTTCTGAAAAATGCCAAGGTTGATGCCTTGGTATTGGGGGCTAATACCGCACATATGTACGCGGATCTACTTGAGCAGGAAGTCCAGCTTCCGCTTATTAATATCATCACCGAAACGGCCCAAGATATCCTCGCTACAGGGGTTAGAAAAGTGGGATTGCTCGGTACAAAATTTACCATGGAAATGGATTTTTACCGCGACAAGCTGGAATCGTACGGCCTTCAGGTACTCATACCTGATTCTGCGGATACGAGAGCGTACATTCAACACGTGGTGAAGGAAGAATTAGGACGTGGAGATATCCGGCCAGAATCGAAAGAAAAATTTATAGCCATTGCTCAGGAGCTGATTCTTCAGGGAGCCGAAGGCCTGATTCTGGGGTGCACTGAGATTCCATTACTAATTAGCCAATCAGACTTTTCTTTCCCAGTTTTTGATACGACCCAAATACACGCTGCGGCCATTGTCGACTATCTGCTTTCGTAAGCGAACTCAATTTGGCAAACCATTAACTCGCCTGAAGTAAAAGGCCTGCTACACCAGCAAGATCTCTTCCCTTTGGCCGAGATGACAGGCGGGGCGGTTGTGCTTCCGCCGTTGTTCATGTTTAACGAAGCGTCACTGGTAATGGCTTAGTGAATATATTTTGTGCTGCCAGCGAAAAGCTGGCAGCAGCATCTTATACCAACAATGGAAGGGTTTCTTTTCCTCCCTATTTCAAGTCTTTAAGCTAACAAGGTGTTAAATCAAGCCAAATTCAGCCGCTTTCTCCTTCATAAAGGTCAGGCTTCCTTTCGCCAGCGTTTCGGCATCGTATTTGGAAGGCCGCCACAGGGAGACGGCTTCGGCCATGCCCGGAATGGAAGAAGAGAAATTCTCCAGAACTAATGCTCCCGTATAATTAACCTCCGCTAAACCCCGAAACAGATCATGCCAATGTACATTCCCTTCACCGAGCATCCCCCGGTCGCTTTCCGTCATGTGGACGTGTTTGAGATGAGAAGCCGCCGTTACTACAGGATCATAAAAATTGGCTTCCTCAATGTTCATGTGGAAAGTATCCAGATGTAATCCCAGATTCGGAGATTTTACCCGATCAATTATTCGCAAGACATCCGAAGCAGATGTGCAGACGTAACTTTCGTAGCGATTAATCGGCTCAATGGCTACGGTAATACCCAGTTTTTGAGCGTAGTCCGTTCCTTCGGCCCACACTTCACAAAGCGTATCCTCTTCTGCTGCCGTTAGGGGCTTTCCTGAAAAAACACCAATGCCGCCATGTAATACGCCGGCCAGTAAAGTTGCCTCCAAAGCTGCCGTTTGATCCAGGGCTTTTTTGATTAAGCTTAGAGCTTCTTTCGGATGAAAAGGAATATGAGCAAAAGCGGGCAAATTCAGCGAACAAATCACGTCCAGGTTTGCCGCCTGTAACTGCCGCTTCACCGTCGGTGCATCGAAGTCCATCGAAGGAGGTAATAATATTTCAAGTACATCAAAACCATACACCGCTGATTGCTGAATGGCATAGGCACCCGTTTCAGCCGTCCAGGCGGGTAAGGTCCAGGTAAGTAAGGAAGCTCCGAATTTCATTTTTTAGTTGTTCGTTATTGGTTGATGGTTGTTCGTCTATGTATTGCGGCCAGCGTAGCCCAACCAACATGGTCGGGCTACGCTACCGCTGCCAGCTTTATCGCTGGCATCAACCAATTAAAGGTCGCTAAACGGGCAGGCAGCGAGTTAGCAGATTTATCTGGTTCTACTATATTCGTTAAAAGATCCACCATTCCGATCTTACCCCAAAATACGTTCCCCAGCGATGATTAACGGCCTGTTGCAGATACGCTGAATAGGCATGGTCTGAGGCATACTGATTATAATGAGCAAAAGAACAAATTAACCGTATGTGCGGCCTCGCCCAGGGACTCCGCTCCGCCGTGGGAACCAACGTCGGGGCAATAATAAACTTCGTCATCCGAGCATACGGGTTATTTCCATCCTGCCGTTGGGCGTAGTGGAGCTCCGTGATCAGATGAAACCAATTGGTAACATACGTAATCGCACGCATTCCCACTACTAAATCCTTTTTTGAATTGTAAATACTGCGTTTGTAATAGTCCTGAGCAAAACCCCTTGCATTGCCTCCCCCCTGACTCTGAATATAAACGCCGTAGCCATTCAGGCTACATTTCTTAAAATTCAGCAGAAAATGCTCCACCAACGTTGCTGAATAAGCTCCGTCATACCGCTGAGATTCAATGTTGGGAGCTCCGTAAGTTCGCCAGGTTTGGGTATTCCCGTTATCACCCCCGTTGGCAACGCCGTTTCCATAACGTAACGCCAGTTGATTAAACGAACCCTTTTCTTTGGTCTTGATATCTGCCGACCATTTCACGCCCCAAACCCAACCATTATCACTCGGAAAACGAATGGACGCCTGCTGGGAAGAACCCGCTACGTGATGAAACTCTCCCAGTAACTTAACCACATGCCCAGGCCAGCTTCGCAGGGTATGATCCAACACAAAAATCTCCCGCTGGCGATAGGTTAAATCGTTTTTTCCCGAAATAATATTTACGTAAGAATACGGTAATACGCCCGTTGAAGAGGTGTCGATGGCTGCCGGGAAATACATGGAAAAAGCCGTGTTTTTATGCTTTATCCCAAAGCCCTGCGTCGAATGATCGTCAAAATAGAAGTAATCGCAAATGTGAATGTCGTCGTAACGCATGTAACGAGCTCCAGCCCAGGCACTCCACTTGCTGCCTACAATATTCCGAACTTCTACAAAAGCTTCAGGTAAGCTCACCACCGTCCCCCCAATTGAACCCGTATTTACATTACCCAGAAAAGTCCCTTTACTCGAATAAAAAGCCAGTCGAGCCTGAAAATCAATGTGCGTACTATCGTTATTGGCATTGACGGCCTTGAAATGAAAAGCGGGTAAAAAATCCACGTAATCGCCCTGTTCCAAACGACTTCCTAACGATCCCTGCCCGATCAGATTCAATTGCCGGCCCGTGTGTTCGGGTAAAGAAGGCGAAATGCCCGCTCCAATCCGGCCCGTAGTGCCCATCGAAAATTTTTGTTGGTAATAACGATCTGAGCTTTCGCAATGGACCCTGCCATTAAAAAGCAGAAGATCCATAAACCATATTTTTTCATAAGATTAATAAGCTTTGGGGGAAAGTAAAGACAAAGCAAGGGCTACAGGATCGAATTAATCTCCTGTTAATGAACGAGTTAATTATAAATACAACGTTAGAGCTTATACCCTTTTAACCCATACCAGCCCACTACCACAAAGCCCGCCAGCGGAATCAGTAAGGCATTGGTAATACCGACCTCATCGGAAAGTTTACCCATGGCTGCCGTCAATATAGCTCCACCGATAATTGCCATTACCAGAATGGAAGAACCCAATTTGGCCCGCTCTCCCAAACCGCTAATACCTAATGAGAAAATGGTAGGATACATAATGGACATGAAGAAGCTGGTGATTACTAGGGCCCATAAGCCCATCGTTCCGGGAAAGAGGATCGCCACCGCAACCAGCAGAATTGTTGCTATCGCATAACTCACCAGTAATACGTGATCAGAAATTCTTTTCATTAGAGCAGTGCCCAGAAAACGGCCCGCCGTGAATAGTACCAGTGAGATAATCAGATAGTTAGCTGCTGTTTTTTCAGGGGTTCCGGGCAGGTTATACTGAATGTAACGAATCAGAAAACTCCAGATGCAGACCTGAGCACCTACGTAAAAGAATTGAGCAATCACGGCTCCCGAAAAGTGCTTTTTCTTCAGAATACTGCCCGATACGGACGGAGCTACTTCGCGGGATTCCTCATCCTTCACGATTGGGAAACGGGTAATTAGAAAAATAACCGCAAAAATGGCTACAACGATTCCAATCACCAGGTAAGGCATTTTTACCGCCGCCGATTCCGAGACATAATACGCCTTTAATGCCTCAGGACTTAGTTTGCTCAAGGTCTCGGCGGTGTGTTCCACACCCGAAAAGATAAACTGCTGCCCTACGATAATCCCCGTTACACAACCAATAGGATTAAACGCCTGCACCAGATTCAGACGAAAACTGGCCGTTTCGGGCGTGCCTAACACCGCTACATAAGGATTAGCAGCCGTTTCCAGAAAAGCCAGTCCACTCGCGATCACAAAAAGAGCAAACAGAAAAAACTGATAGGAATTTTGATCTGCCGCCGGAACGAACAAGAAAGCTCCCAAAGCATAGAGGACTAATCCAATCACAATACCGGTTTTGTAATTATACTTTCTCATGATGAGAGAGGCCGGTAAAGCCAGCACAAAATACCCCAGATAAAAGGCCGATTGTACCAATCCTGACTGAAAGTCAGACAGTTCGAATGCTTTTTTGAATTGCTGAATGAGAATATCATTCAGGTTATTTGCCATGCCCCAGAGAAAGAAAAGGCAGGTAATGAGAATAAGTGGAAAAAGATAATTTGCTTTAGGGTTATTGCCGGGGTGTATAATCCGGGTTGTTCCTGTAGGCATCTGGGCGGTTCCGGTGGCCATAATCTATAAGTAATGAATGAGCGTTTTGGTATATTTAGGCGGATAATCTGATTGCTTAAATTGCAGGAGCCAGTAAGGCTTTTTGTTTGAAAGTTTCAAACTCCTCCAGCGTATATTCTGGGCAGGCTCCTTTTTTAGTGGTAATAAAAGCTCCCATGGCGGCAGCATTACCCATAGCGGCTTCCATCTTCCCACCCCGCACACGTTCGGCCAGGTAACCCGCCAGAAATGAATCCCCACTGCCAACGGTATCCTGAACAGTAACGGGCACGGCTGGACAGAAGTAATAATTCTGATGACCGTAATAAACCGCTCCCCGGCTACCTTTGGTTAACAGCACTTCACTGACTTTGAATCGTTTTTCCAGAAATGCAATCGCTCCTTCTTCCGTGATGTATTCCTCTCCAAACATTTCCAGAATGGCCCGTAATTCGGCTTTATTGGTTTTTACCATGTCAGCCTTTCCCAGCAGGTATTCCAGTACTTCAGGCGTATAAAAGGGAGGCCGCAGGTTAATATCGAACACTTTGAAAGGAGCCACTTCCAGTAATCGATACAGGGTTTCCCGGGATGCTTCTTCCCGAATAGACAAACTGCCGTAAACAAAAGCCGCCGAGTTCCGAATCAATTCTTCATTGGCAGGCGTACAACCGATATGATCCCAGGCTACGTTCTGGATAATATCATAATGAGCTTCGTTATCCTCGTCAATTCGGGCTAAAACAGTACCTGTAGGATGGATCTCATCCCGCTGAATATCTTCCGTTGGAACGCCCCAGCTTTGAATCAGGTCGAGTAACTCATCGCCCAGAGCGTCTGTTCCTACCCGGCTTACCATTCTACTGGTAATTCCCTGTTTATGAAGGTTGTAACTTACATTAAAAGGAGCTCCCCCAGCTTTTTGTCCTTCAGGAAAGATGTCCCAGAGAATTTCTCCAAAGCACACAACGGTCGGTTTATTTGGCATTGCCTGATATGTTTAAACGTTTAAACAAAAGGTTAATAAAAAATAATTGGAGGTTATTGAGTAAAACTTGAATGAGAATGCACGAATGAGGTTTCAAGGATAATCGATTCAGGGGGAAGAGCCGAGTCGTTCATTTGCTGGAATAATAACTCTACTGCTTTTTTACCCATATCGGCCAGGGGTTGTCGAATAAAGGGCAAAGGGCTGGGATAAAAATCAAAAACTTCTGTTTCATCAAAAAACAGAGTTGACACTTGGGTTGGCACCGCAATCTGATGGTTCATTAGGTAACGCATACCGGCAATGCCTAGCTTGTTACTGGTAAAATAGATGGCATCAACGCCCGTTTGTAACATGGAAGTGATCGCCGCGAAAACTTCCTGCTCAATGTGATTTTCGTGGATTACATGAGTGACGTAACTTGCGGAATGGCTTTGCGTAATGCCATCCTGAGCTCCCAGCATCCGTTCTTTCAAGTGTTGTAAAGTAGTATCGTATACCAGAATGCCAATCTTCTTTCGACCCTGCGTAATAAACTCACTCATTGCATCGAACGAAGCCTGATAGTTATTAACACTAACACTACTTACCAACAAATCAGGGAAATAACGGTCAATCAACACCAGCGGAGTTTTTCGATCCTGTAAGGCTTTGATCAGTTCATCTGACCCTTCGGGAGCGGCCAGAATCAGGCCATCTACCTGACGATTCAGTAACTGATTAATCAACCGTTCGAACCGGGGCTTACTCTCATCCGAACTGCCAATAATGAGGGCATAACCCGCCTGGTCGGCTTCGTCACTAATGATACGGGCGAGTTGGGAAGAAAAGGTATTGGCAATATCCGCTGCAACGAAACCCAGACTAAAGGTTTTTTTCAGCTTTAAACTCTGAGCCAGAAAATTGGGGCGATAGTTAAGCTCTTCAACGACCTTGCGAATCCGTTGGGCGGTATCTTTATTGATCCGATCCGTTTTCTGGCCATTCAGGACATAGGAAACCATGGCGATTGAAACGCCTGCTTTTTCAGCCACATCGCGTAACAAGACTTTTTTCATGGAAACCCAGTTCTGTACTTTTTTGCGTAAAAGTAAGATTGTTTAAATGTTTAAACAAATCCTTTTCTAAAGAAAATCATATTTTTTTAGAAAAGTAAAGAATAATGGTCATTCTGCCAATTGACCGTTCTGGCGAAACCGTTCTCTCGAAGAAGCACTATGCCCCACCTACGAAAAATGTTAAGTTTTCTGGCAAGCCCGATTACCTGCATTCTCGTACGCAATCCCCTAATGGCAGGGCTTCTCTAGGGATTGGAGCTAAGTTCCCAGTTCTTGATACCTTGAATTTTGAAAAGGAAGAATTAAAAGATTACCTTTCCACGTGACGTGTTCTTGCGGTGTACGCCACGCCCTTACGAGAGTCGTTGCTATTTTTCGTGAGTTGAAACTTCGAGTAAATGAAGTAAGATTCGTAAATGAGAGATTGAATGGCAGGATACTTTCTTCGTCTAAGGGTGCCGAAGAAAGAGAAGAGGTTATCTCTGAATTCCACGCCCAATATCGTCGACCTCCTACAATCGTTCTTTGGCATACTGTTATTTTCAGACTAATTGAATCATAATAGCTATAACCATCTGATTATGAACAGTCGTCGATCGACGGGGTTTTTCGTACCATTGGCGGTCGACGACTATGAATTTGGATATACAGAACTAAAAAGGGCCCTAGAACCTAAAAAGGGCTATTTTTTCTCGCTAAATTCACGGGTCTTAATCGTACCTTATTGGAATTGAAATTATAAAAGTGTCCCCTCGCAATACTTCCAGGTCTTGTCTTAATCGTACCTTATTGGAATTGAAATAAAAAATTTGGAACTCCCACCAGAAAGCGGTCGAAGTCTTAATCGTACCTTATTGGAATTGAAATGCAAGTCTTCGAAGTCGGAATCTGTCAACACCGGCGGTCTTAATCGTACCTTATTGGAATTGAAATAAAGTTTAAGTTCCCTTACTATCAGCGGTGGATCAAGTCTTAATCGTACCTTATTGGAATTGAAATTTGTTAACCGGGCTTCGGTGATGTGGAGCAATACCAGTCTTAATCGTACCTTATTGGAATTGAAATTGAAGAGCCAAATTCCCAGTTCCCATGTTCATCTAGTCTTAATCGTACCTTATTGGAATTGAAATGAGCAAAGTCCTGGGGGAATGCTTCAAACGCCATTCAGTCTTAATCGTACCTTATTGGAATTGAAATATCGGAATATTGCTCTTCCTACACCTGCGGCGGGAGGTCTTAATCGTACCTTATTGGAATTGAAATTGAGTGAAGAAGGCAAAAGAATTAATGTAATCAGGGGTCTTAATCGTACCTTATTGGAATTGAAATCCGAGTCGCACGATTCGGCTAAAAGCATGGAAGCCGTCTTAATCGTACCTTATTGGAATTGAAATAGGCTTCGGGCGATGGACCAGCAAGAGCATATCATGTCTTAATCGTACCTTATTGGAATTGAAATTCGCCCACTCGACACTTTTTGGCTTATGTGTAGCTGTCTTAATCGTACCTTATTGGAATTGAAATTTTTGAAATCCTGAGACCGGGTATTCCTGCGGGGGGTCTTAATCGTACCTTATTGGAATTGAAATGGATTTTGCAAGAAGATGGGAAGCCATCAATAAACGTCTTAATCGTACCTTATTGGAATTGAAATGCTGGAGAAAGTGCAGATGCTTTTCAAGCGTGGAAAGTCTTAATCGTACCTTATTGGAATTGAAATACAGGTAGCTTGCCGGTACTTACTAAGTTATCCCAGGTCTTAATCGTACCTTATTGGAATTGAAATGTTGCTCCGTTTCGAACGATGATAGAAGCCATTTTGGTCTTAATCGTACCTTATTGGAATTGAAATCCGTATAAAACCCTTACAGCCTCTCTGTTTAGGGGGTCTTAATCGTACCTTATTGGAATTGAAATTTTTGCCAAAATCAACGATATGAACCACTTCAGTAGTCTTAATCGTACCTTATTGGAATTGAAATATCATGCCGCCGTTGACTCGCTTCTGAATCGTGAGGTCTTAATCGTACCTTATTGGAATTGAAATATTAGAGTTTAGAAAGAAGGTTCACGAGCGAAAAGCGTCTTAATCGTACCTTATTGGAATTGAATTTTTTGGCTTGGAATACGACGGAATCGAATAGTTCAAGTCTTAATCGTACCTTATTGGAATTGAAATAAGGTTAATCGCTTGAAATCAATCGGTCTTTTAAGTCTTTCACCGGAATCAAAACTCCTCAGACCGATCCGTAGCAACCCAGCGTATATACGGAAAAGTCCTCTTTAGAGAGAGGACTAATACTGCTTTTAAGTGATTCAAGAAGCGGGCTTTAAAGGCTAGGGTTACGCCTCTTTACGCATCTGATTTTTTTGTTGGGAAAGTATGCCTTCCTCGATAGCCCTGAACATAGAATCCACATCCTCTTTTGCGAACACCTCAAGGACGCCACTTGCTAACATCTGAGTGACTTTAGAGGACTCGTGACAAGTTGTCCAGCCAAATAAAAGAAGCTTAGGAAATCGATGCGTGAGCCGCTGGGCTGTTTCAATCCCATTCAATTCAGGCATCTGTAGATCCAAAATACAAACATCGGGAATTTCATTAGCCTGTTCCAGCTTTTCAATCAGTTCGAGCCCGTCGAAAGCAAAAATGTCTAATCGAAAACGTGGATCTTTTCTTATTTTTATTTTCAGCAAAGCATGCTGAAAAATACTGTCATCTGCGAAAGCAAGTGTGATCATTGTGTTGGCGGATATTATACTTGTTTATTTAAACTAAACCTGCTTTTTAAACTACGCCTCCTTCCATTTTTCTCTTTACCCAGAGCGTTCTTTTAGCTACTCCCTTAAAAGAGCTTATTGTAGTCCTACACAGACTACTAGTAGCTCGGTAAAGGTATCTAAAATAGGCTATTTATCAAATAAAAGAATCTAAGGAACGCTTCATTATAAGCTCAATAGGGAAATTAGGATATTGGGATACAACCAGTCATTTTCTTGCTAGTAAAACGGAGCATTTTGGGAGTAATGACCTGATACTCATCAACAAAAAAAGGGAATCTAGTCTGTGTAGGACTAAACAGAATAACTAATTTCGCTGGAAATAAACTGTTTGTCCTCCGATGAAATTAATTTCATTCTTACTAAACCCCCTTCATTCTCACTCGATTATTGTTGCTCAAGTCGAAGATTTGGCAGGTAAAAGGTATCTCGTCCGAACACCCTTGCGAATCGAAGCTGACGCATGGGATGCTGAGCGGCAACGCCCTCGGAATATTTATCTCAAAAAGTACAAAACGATCAATGCGAAGCTCAATCGTTTAAAGATTGCTCTCCACCAGCTTTTTCAGGTTAAAAAAACGACCAGATCCCTTTCTTTGAAGACTCTAGAGCGAAAAATCAATACACTCTGCCAACTAGAGCCCACCTATGGAGAAGGCAGTTTGCTTGCCGCCATGAATCACTACATTCATTCCCGGTCGCATCTGCTTTGCACGTCTACCTATAAACGCTATCTAGTCTTCCTACGACTGATCGAACGTTTTGAAGGCCATCGCCGACAAACGCTTGTCATTGAGCAGGTTAATGCAGATTTTGTTCGAGATTTTCTAGCTTTCGGAACCCTCGAAGCCTACAGCACCTCCACCGTTCACCGCACCATTCACTTCGTCCGGACCATTCTGAATTTTTTAGAGAAACGAGGCGTTCGCACGTTTGCCTATGAGCTGGAATTACCCAGAGAAAAACAAGAGACACCCTGCATTACCCTGTCAGAGGATGAAGTAATTCAGATTAACGATACCTCCGTGCCGACGGCTTTGCAGGCAGCCAAAGACTGGCTGATTATCAGTTGTTATACGGGTCAGCGTGTTTCTGACTTTATGCAATTTAATCAGCAAATGCTTCGTAGTCTGGGCGAAAAAATGTGTGTCTCTTTTGTACAGCAGAAGACTCAGAAACAAATTCTATTACCCTTACATCAAACCGTGTTAAAAGTCATGCGGCTGAATGGAGGTTCTTTTCCCGCAAAGCTTTCCGGCCAATTGTATAATCAGCAGATCAAAGCAGTGGCTCAGTTGGCAGGGATCAATTCGCTAACGACCGTACGCAAACGTCAAGGATTTCGGTCCATGACTCAGGTCTTACCGAAATGGAAGGCGATTACCAGCCACATTGGTCGCCGAAGCTTTGCCTCCAATTTTTACGGCAAAATCCCCACGCCTTTACTAATGGAAGCCACCGGGCATAGTTCGGAGCGAATGTTCCAACGCTATATTAATCACGCAGATACCGAACGCACACTCTCATTGAGCTTTTACTTGGATAAAGTCTACGAGCAAAAATATCAGGTAGGAATGTCTTAAAGCTATTCGGCTAACCTTTACCGTAATATTTACTAAAGAAGATAACCCATTATTCGAGATTTATTCTCGGTACTCATGAGGTTAGAGTCTTTGGCAGATACTCTATGTACCCATGGGTAAGCCCCGCCCTTTCAAGCAGACCTCATGTGAATTGAAATATAATAAGAATGACTGTAAAAGACAGGCTATCACCAAGCCTTACATGAGCGGTAAAATTAGGCAGAAAAGACGACTTTAGTAGTTTATTTTATCAAAATTAAGGATAAATATTTATATTTTTATAATACCATTTCACGATTTAAGTATTACAAAATCGGAAAATGTCTACGACATCTTACACAGAAAAGCCATTTAATAGGAAGGAAAAAAAGTAACGTTCGAATGAGCATTGGACGACGATGGCGTTCAATATCTGTAGACCGACAATAAGGGCATCGTCTTGCCACAATCTTTTGAGTCGCTGTTGCCATAATATAAAATTGTTACTTTTAAATCAAGAGAAGAATCGTGTAATTAGTAAAGAAAGATGTGGGTTAATTAAGGGCATTAAAAGTCAACCATTCAATAAACTCTATCCTTAGCAGAAAGGAATAACCTCTACAGACGTTTTTGCTTTCTTAACTACCCATGCAATAGGGTCTTGTTTCATTAGTCAAGAACGTAAGTATTTGTAAGCCATAGGCCTTACGATTAAATTTTCTCAACGTGCAGAAATACCTTACAAAGGTTTATATAAAATAAAGGATATTACGTTAAATGTATGTGAAGTTAGATTATAACAGGGTAAACGGCTTGAATTAAGTAGTATAAAACTCATGGCAACCCAAGTAAAGCAAAATCACAAAAACTAGTCACATTATTTATTAAATAAGTTATATTACTATCTTCATAACATGAGGTTGAAAACTCGCTATTTAGGAATAAATAGGTTACATGTATATACGTAGCATATATTCGCTAATTACATAAGGCATGCTTTTAAAGTAAAGGCGATCCTACAGCGTTTGAATAGTTTTTAATGAAATCAAATGAAAACTATTATGTATTAGCTTAAGGTAAATACAATAATTCCTATCAGGCTGTAAGCGTTTTTAGCGTAAAACTTTGAATCTATTTTACTGCACTTATAAAACATATCCTACTTGTTTATTGCTTTCTAATTCTATTTTTATAATCCTGTTGATTTATGGATGCTCTTCATGAGGAGTGTTATTATGTCTCTTGCGAACATATCCGCAAGGAAATACTAACCATTGTAAAGATTGATTTTGGAAAGGCTTCGTATGAGGTTGTGTTGATTTCAAATACGCTTGGAATTGATGAAGGGTACTGCACTCATAGGTCAAGACCACCGGAGTGGCCTTTTTATGCTCATCAGATGCGTTGGTGTTATCTCCCCAAAGAATTTTCGATCTATTGTTATTAGAAGAACTAAGTGTATGTTCTGTCCTGATTGGCTTTCTTCCGTAAAACAACTTTCAGTGAGGAGGCCATAAAAATATTAACTTTGCAGGTGAATTAATTTTTATAAAGTGTGGTTACTCCGTACTCATTGAGTCTGTTGCTCTTATGATAGCTATCCTCATTGGGTACAACAATTCGTGATTTTCTCTGATTTTGAGTCATTTAATAATTTTATTAATCCCTTGATAATCAGAAAAATCACTACACATCACACCATATTAAACCACTAATCGCAGGACTTTGAACCCTGGCCGATTCGCATGAGCAAACACGGACGTATTTTGGTCGCCATGAGTGGCGGCATTGATTCTTCACTGGCAGCAGTTCTGCTGCATGAACAAGGCTACGAAGTTATCGGAATGACGATGAAAACCTGGGATTATGCCAGTTCCGGGGGAACGAAGAAAGAGACCGGCTGCTGTAGCCTCGATAGTATTAATGACGCCCGCAATGTGGCCGTACAGCTAGGTTTTCCGCACTATATTCTGGATATCCGCAATGAGTTCGGAGATTACGTAATTGATCACTTTACGGGGGAATACCTGGAAGGCCGCACGCCAAACCCCTGTGTGCTCTGCAATACGCATATTAAATGGGACGCTCTGCTTCGCCGGGCCGATAAGCTGGATTGCGAATTCATCGCCACGGGCCATTATGCAAACCTGCGGCAAGAAAATGGCGGTCTGTCGCACGGTCGTCACGTCGTTTCGAAAGGTTTAGATACCTGGAAAGATCAGAGTTACGTTCTCTGGGGTGTATCGCAGGAGAGCCTTTCGCGGACGAAACTCCCACTGGGAAATTTCCGCAAGAGTGAAATCCGGGAAATGGCAAAAGAACGTGGCTTTTTTGAATTAGCAACCAAGGCCGAGAGTTACGAAATCTGCTTTGTCCCTGACAATGATTACCGTGGTTTCCTCAAACGCCGCATTCCTACGCTCGAAGCGGAAGTAGCCGGTGGTAACTTCGTCGATCAGGAGGGAAAAGTATTAGGTAAGCACGAAGGTTACCCCTTTTATACCATTGGACAGCGAAAAGGACTGGGCATTGCCTTAGGCTACCCTGCTTTCGTTACGGAAATCAAAAAGGATACCAATGAAGTAGTACTGGGTCGCGATCGTGATCTGGAACGTACAGGAATGATCGTAAGTCAGTTGAATCTTCAAAAGTATGCGGAGATTCCCCAACCGATGGAAACGATCACGAAAATCCGTTACAAACACGAAGGAACGCCCGCCATCATTACCCAAACGGGAAATCAGATGGAAGTAAGCTTCCACGAACCAGTAACGGGCCTGGCCCCCGGCCAAGCCGCCGTTTCTACGAAGGCGACGACGTCATTGGCGGAGGCTGGATCATGAAAGCCCTCAAATAAGTTTAGGGTTTTGAGTTGGGAGTTTTGAGTTAAATACCTAGCATTTTTGAAAAGAAGAAGGCCGTTAGATGATCTAACGGCCTATTTTATGGAATACCCTAAACTCAAAACTTATAAACACTAAACTCAAAACGCTAATACCTTTCCACTTCCCATTCGGCGATTCCGCCGTTGAATTTGATATTTATTTTTTTGGCAGCAGAGTTATAGTTTGAGGTTTCGTATTCATTTCCATCTCTAACAAAACCGTTGAATTTTTTATCGGTTAAGGCTCCGTTTGTGGTAATGCGGCACCCCACACCTTCGGGAACCATAATCTTTATACTTGCTAAGCCCGCGTTTACGTCTACATCGGCCAGGTCAGCTTTATCACCCAGCTTCAGTTCCATTTCGGCGGCTCCAGTTTTGAGTCGTACTTTCTGAACGTTGAAAGGCGTCAGGTCAAAATCTACCTTCCCCGCCCCTACCTGCATATCCAGATCCCAAACGGGTTTAGGATTCAGGCGAATGGCTACGTCGTTGTGGGTGTGCTCTTTCAATTTCCAGTTGCCTTTCCCTTTCATAGCAAGCACTACTTCGTTCGACCCACTACCGCTCATGCTCTTCAGCGAAAGATTTCCAAAATCAAGATTACCGTCCGCTTCCACGAGTTCTTTGTCGGTGGTTCCCATTGTAAACTCTGCCGCTCCTCCTTCGAGTCTAAACGTCGCCGATTCAATGCTATCCGTCATCGGTTCCGCCAGGTATTGTTTACCCCCTCCATGCGATTCTACCGATTCTTCAATGTCCTCCTCTTCCTCGTGGTCATCGTCGCTCCAGGAGCTTTCAATAGTAACCTCATCTCTTACCTTATCCCGTACTTTTGTCGCGATAAAATGGGAATACAAATACCCAGCAGCACTAATACGATGACCGTAACGGCTCTATTTGATTTTCCCAGGATCATGTTCAGTCCAAGTACTACAAACAGTAAGGGCCAGAAACGAAATATTTCGCTAAAGTGAAAATCAAACCAGTCCATGTTTCTGCCCAGAAACAGAAAACCGACTAATATAAAGATGGCTCCGATTATTATACTTTGGGGTTTCATATCGTAGAAGCACAAGCCGTGCAGTTAAGGTATGTTTGATTGACTTAGAGAGGAGTATGGGGTGTTTGCGGCGTTTCAGGAGTCTGCGGGGGCTGTGGAGCCTGCGGATCTTCCGGGAAATGCGTGTAGGAAGTAGGCGGATCCAGAGGGGGATCATAGGGCGGTTGCGTCTTATCCCGAACCAGTATCCAGACACCCCAGCTAATCAGCAAAATGGGCCAGTAACGCCAGATGGCAGACCAGTCAAAATCAAAAAACCCCAATTCTTCGCCCAATTTTATTAGGCCAAAAGCAATAAAGCAGGCACCTACAATGACACGCGAGGATTTCATATCCGTAGAGTTTTGGTTAATGAAAAATGAATAGGCTGAGGAGTCAATGGAAACAGGGTAACACTTCAATAAAAGGAAATTCCCCTGTTTTCTAAAGATAAAATGAGACTTACTCGGCTATTTTTTCACGAATCTGATCCTTGAAAAGGATGCACAATCCGATTACGATGAAGAGCACAGGCCAGAATTTGTGCCAGCTAAACCACCAGGTAAATTCATCAAGTAGGAAAATGCTACCCAACAGGATCGCTACAATCCCCCAGGCCCGGCTGTTATTGCTTCGCTGAGGTGGTGTGGAAGTAGTATACTCCGTAACATAGGTGCCGTCCAGACGTTTGGGTAAAGCAATCCAGAGAATGATATAGGCAATGATAAAAGGAGCATGAGTAAAGATGGCTCCCAGAACAAACAGTACCCGAACCAGGGCTACGTCAGTGTTCAGGTAAGCAGCCAATCCGGCAGCTACTCCACCAATCATTTTTGCGAGGGAATACGTTCTAAGCGGTTCATGGCTATAGGGTTTAAACAGTGATTATCGAATGATGAAGCAATTTTGCTTCGTTGTTGTTGATTCAAAATTCAGCAGAATTTCTCTTTCAGTGAAGCCAATTGGGGCAGATGGTTAAAGCAAACGGATCAACGGACTATTTTATGGATAGAACTAGGCAATACATAGTACCTCCCCTTTTCATTTACTAACTTTTAGTGATTTATAGAAAGAAAAAATGCCAAATCAGGTATTTCTACGTAATCAAATTCAGAAAAATCGACCCAGCTTTGTATCATCAACCTTCATCCTTCCCGAAAAATTGCTTGTGTAGCAAAGCCATGGAAACAAAAAGTGAATAAGTTTTGTCAAGATTAAAACATCAGTATCCGCATTTGTAATTATACTACTCCAACTCACGGTATCGAACCCACCTTCTACGGTGGGTTTATTATTTTAGGGCCATGGCTAATTTTTTTACTAACCTTAACGTATCATTTTCGAGGTTATGTCAACTATTGCTCTTATTACCGGGGCGAACTCCGGTTTAGGCCTGGCGACGGCTCAGGCACTTGCTCACAAAGGATTTGATCTTATTTTTCTGGTGCGTTCACGCGAGAAAGGTGAACAGGCCCGAAAACAGATTCTGGAAAAAACGCCTCAGGCCCGCATTGATCTTTTTTTCGCCGATTTAACCAACATGGATTCCATCCGGCAGGCTTGCCAGCAAATCCATCAGAAATACGACCGGCTGGATTGCCTCATTAATAATGCAGGGTACGCTCCAGCTCAGCTAGAATTCACCCGCGATGGCTACGAAAAAAGCTTTGTTGCCAATCATCTAGGCCATTTCCTCCTTACGCTCGAACTTATTGATTTACTAAAAGCCAGCGGAAAAGGACGAATCATTAACTTGTCTTCCGCCGCTCATGCCATGGGAAAAAGCCGTCGTTTTTTCCTAAAGCATAATTCGAAAATGAACATCTGGTCAGCCTATGGTGACGGAAAACTGGCTAATCTGTTATTTACCGTAGCATTAGCGAATCGCTTAAAGGGACAGAATGTATCGGCCTACGCGGTGCATCCCGGCGTAGTGAACACTCAATTTGGTCGAAATTTTACGGATTGGTGGAAGTACGGTTTTGGCTTTTTACGTCCTTTCATGATTACCACCGAAGAAGGGGCTCAAACTTCTATTTACCTCGCCACAGCAGACTTGCCCGAATCGTATAATGGCGGTTATTTCTCCAAGTCAAAACCTGCCCGAATTTTAAATAAGGATGTAAATGATTACAATGCTCAATTGCTGTGGAAGCGAAGTGAAGAAGCTCTCGGCGAACGATGGATGCTATAAGTACAAGATTATTTTTAAAAATATAAGATTTTAGAACTAATGCATCCTCTTAAATTTCCTTTGGATAATAATTGAGTTTTATTCCGAACATCACTAGGACATACCTAAGAATCAGGAAGCGATCAAGCCATTAGTATTCCATCAAAATAGAAATGTTTATGCATTCTTTAATCAATGATTGATTAGAATTAATTCTATAACAAATGAATATTTTATATGAATTATACCCATAGTAAATTATATATGTATTTTAAATTTTATTCTGTTATTATAGTCATAAGTTACTATAAAGTTAGTAAAGGGGGTTTTAATTTCTGTTCAATAGTTTCTATGAGGGTAACGTAATTTCCAGATGCGTATGCTCTGTTGTTACTTAAGATAAATTACCCTGCAAATGACGAAGAGCAATGGTGCGATAATGGTCCAGGTTAACGCAAACGGCCTGCGTATTCAAGGTGCTCACATCCCATTCGTTTACTTTTAGACTTAGGAAAAAATAAGGATTTTTCTCATATGCTTTAGCCTCCTTTTCGGACATTACCTCAGGGTAGGTGGGAAAACTAAAAGGAGATTCAAACTTTCGTTCGGGGAACTTCCAGGCCAAGTATCGCTGAGCTTCAGTCTGCATGATCACTACCTGAACTACTTTCTCGGAAAAACCATTGGCCCGCAAATAATCCGAGCCGATTTGTCCGTATGAGCGTCTGGAATTGGAAGAATGGTTGGGTAATAAGTAACCAATGTCATGGAAGAAAGCCGCCAGTATAACTTCATCATCATAGCCTTCTTCTTCGGCTAACTGAGCTACTAGAATGGAGTGTTCAAGGATATTGTGGGGTTCACCGGTGCTCTCTCCAAAGGATTCGTATAACCCCAGAATGGCATCAACGGTAGCCTGCATTTCAAAATTTTTCATCAGTGGAAGTAATTTAATAAACCATTGTTAATTAACACTTTCCGACTTCAGACTATATATAAAAAGCGGCAGGACAAGGTTCTGCCGCTTTTAGTATCGTTTCATTCACTTAACCATATTTAATGAGAAGCCGGGTCGGATAATGTAGCTTAATCACAGCAACAAAAGTAACCGGCATAGATTACCTCAATTTTAAGCGGTTGTGAACAAATTGATAGAAACCAGATTATAATCACGCCTATACCAAGAGATTTTTACTTTCCCAGCTTATGCTTTTTCTCCGAAGAAATACACTACGAGTACCTGTGCTGCTTCGTTCCGAAGATTTCTGGATCGGTGCGGCACTCGCCCATCAAAGAATAAAGAATCCCCTTCTTTTAGCTGATGGGTTTCCTCCCCAACGATGTATTCTACTTCGCCCTTAATGATGTATTTAAACTCGAAAGCTTCTGTTGTAGTCATGTTTTCCCGCTTGGCGTTGGGCAATAGATCTAACAGGACTAAATCGAGCGTTAGGCCGGAAATATTTTTTGTTAAAATTCTATTATAGACAAAAGAATTATTATCTTCTTTATAGAAGGATTGATACTCTTCTTTTCGACGAACGACTAATTTACCATTAGCTGAATTTTTCGCAATTTCATCAAAAAAATATTCAGATCTAATCCTAATGAACGAATCAGATTAATCAATACGAGTAAGGAAGGAATCGTACGATTATTCTCGATCTGGGAAATTAAAGCTTTACTCACTTCGGCTCTATTAGCCAATTCCTGTAAAGTTATTCCCTGACCTTTTCTTTTATCTTTTAATTGGCTGCTAATCTGTATTAAGACGTCTTCATTCATAGATTTAAAAAAATAAATTGATTGGCGATTGTGGATGAAAAAGAAAAAGGATTAATGAATTTTACGAAAAAAATACACTGATAAAGTGCTTAATAAAAACATACAAACGAGAGGAATAAAGTAAGTAAAACCCACATAAAATTTTAACCATGACCAATCAGGATGACCAAAATTTTTAAATAAAAGAATACTTACACTTCCTATATAGCCAATAAAGTCAGCGGTATAAAATAGAAATCCAACGTTGGCTTTTTCTTCTCGCAGAGCAATTAAACGCTCAAACAAAATTCCATTAAATGGGACATAAATCAGGTATATTCCTAAACCGATCAGCAACATCCAGAGGACAGGAGAAAGCTGTCCGCTCTGAAAAAGCCAGGAGGCAACGGGGATCAGGAGGCTACCTATTGCAATTATGAAAAGATTCATTCCAAAGGCAGCCTTATTACTCTTAATTAGAAAAACCGATCCGATTAAAACCGTTACTAACAGGCCAATCCAAGTTTCGGTTGTAGCCAGAATTTGGGGGGTTAGTACCCCTAATTCCTGCCATATTTCAACCGCGAAATTGTCTCTTATATCCCGCAGCATGGAGATAAGTACGTAGATCAGAATGAGCAGGATTAATCCGGGGGCCAGAGAAATAAAAAAATTACGGCGATCCTGGGCAGTCATGGGCGTTCTCGGCTTCCGATCCCGTTCGTCTTCCTGGGTAGGCGGCGGAGACACGTGTAGCATCCAGACAAAAAGGATTAGCAAAGGAGTGAAGAGTAAGCCTACCACCGCAGGCATCCAGGCGGAGGTAATCCCTAAGTCTAAGAACCAGAGACCAATGGATTTAACTACCCCGGAAGCAATAATGAAACTTAAGCAAATACCCGCTCCGAGTAAATCCGTAATCCGACGGCCTTCCAGAAATCCGAAGACCAGACCATAGACCAGGCCAAGAGCCAGACCGTTTATAAAAAGAAGAAAGCAGTTGTAAGGATATGGGATAATGCCAAACAAAAGAAGAGCCACTTCGGCTATTCCAATTACGATTAAAATGTATTTAGACCTATCCTTCGGCTGAGCTTCTGATATAAACTTAATACCGATTCCTTTTGCAGTGGCGTAGCTAAGATCTGCATTACAACCAGTACTATTTTATAATCAATACCCCATAATTGCAGACCGTTAAAAGTAGCTGCCGCAAATGGTTTTCTAAAAGCAAACATGCAGAAATACGTACCGAATGCTGCCAGAGTTAACCAAAGAGTTAAAAAGATAGAATTATCAAATTGACGAGTTCTTAATATCGCCTTAACGCTCATACGTAAGTTCCGGAAACCACTGTACCGAAATTCATCAGGAAGGTGATTTTATAGTTTATGTTAACAAAGACTTGACTAAATAAATCAGGGCTGGATAATGAATTAAAAAACTAGACGCACTTTTCAAAAATAATATATATGACTAAAATTCATATATAAACATCCGAAATTATCTCATTATTTATACCAAGATTACTAAAATCGTATTTTTGCGTTAACTTTTACTATGATTTTTAACCAAAATTCCTAATTGCTATTTTGAAAAGCGAATGGCGTTAACTGGTCGCATTCGGGCAATAATAAACGTAGGTAAGATAAGTACTAAAGTTACTAGTAATAGAATAACCATATTAAGTATTAAAACGATAGCCCAATTAACCTCAATAGGCACATAACTCATGTAATAATTTTCGGGATCGAGCGGAAACAAACGATATTTTTGTTGGATTAAACAGAGACCTATTCCAATCACATTACCGATTAATAAACCTTTCAAAATCATAGCAATACCCTGCCATAGAAAGATCTTTCTAATCTGCCAATTCGAGCTTCCCAGGGCCTTCAGTAAACCAATCATGGGAATACGCTCCATGATAAGCACCAGCAGTACGGAAACCATATTGAAACTGGCTACAAAGAGAATGAGGGTCAGAAACACGCTGAGATTACGATCAAGCAGGCTCAGCCAGTCGAATAAGGGTAAATACTCATCAATGACCGTGCGTAAGTCCTGTTCAGGCTCAAGCACCTTAACGATTTGAACTTCGGCTTCCTTGATTCGATTGAAGTCTTTTACAAAAATCTCATAACTTCCTACGGTGTCTGGCCCCCAGCCGTTGAGTTTCTGAACCAATCTTAAATCGCCCAGAATCAATTGCTTATCCAGTTCTTCCAGGCCAGTTTCGTAAATGCCCGTTACTTTCAATTTCCGGGGCCGGGGCGGGTTCTGGATGAAATAGATTACTACCCCGTCGCCGATGTTAAGCTGTAATTGATTGGCAATATTCCGGCTAATGATCACTTCCTTAGAATCAGTGGTATCGCTCTTAAAGTCTGGCAACTTCCCTTCGACCATGTTCTGCCGAAAAACATTCCAGTCAAAATCATTCCCTACCCCTTTAAAGACAACGCCCTGCAAATTTTCGGGGGTCTTGAGTATACCCGCCTTATGAGCCACCATTTGTAAATGACGCACCAGGGGAAGGGTCTGGTAACTTTCGCTTAGTTTGGATTTTTTCGGCAGGGCCGTTTCTTCATAGGATTGATTGAGGGTATAACGCGTTACTTTCAGGTGAGCGGACAGACTGAAAAGTTTTTCCTGAATGGTGCCTTTAAAACCTAGCAAAACTGCAAAAGCCAGAATCATAACCGCCAGGCCAATCGCAATACTGGCTACTCCGATGCGGGTAACGGTGGAGGAAAACAGGCGTTGCTCCGTGCGACGACGTAAACGGGCCGCGATAAAACGAGGAAAATTCAAGGGGACTTTTTAGTTTTCAGTGATCAGTTTGCTGTTTTCAGTCGTTTGCTCGTTGTCATGTTTTCGTTTCCTGTAGCAGAAAACGAGAAACAGTCCCCTGAAAACGCTTACCTGAGCCTCTTTTTAGTACATACTGAAACCGCAAAAGTAGCAGTTTCAGTGCTTTTACAAATTTAGCGTTGGTTTTTCGGTTCTTTCACCCGAAATTTGCACATGGTTTCGCTTCGCACGTCTTGCCTGCTGGCTGTTTTTTCGCTCTTTACCATCGTTGTGCCTTCTCTCGCACAACATTCTTCCAGGCCTACGCTCGGTATTGAGCGTACTGCCGAATACCTGCCCCTGCTTCAGGGAAAAAACGTTGGACTTGTGGTTAATCACACCTCCACGTTTCCCAATCAAACGCATTTAGCGGATTCTTTGTTGGCACTGGGCATCAAGATCAAAACGATTTTTGGCCCCGAACATGGTTTTAGAGGCAAAGCCGACGCGGGCGAGAAAGTCTCCAGCTCGGTAGATGCGAAAACCGGCATTCCCGTGGTTTCCCTCTATGGGGCTAATCATAAACCATCCGCTGAGCAGGTTAAGGATTTAGACATTTTACTTTTTGATATTCAGGACGTTGGAGCCCGTTTTTATACCTACACTTCCACGATGCATTACATCATGGAAGCAGCGGCTGAGCAAGGAAAAACGGTATTAATTCTGGATCGACCCAACCCAACGGGCCATGTCGTAGATGGGCCGATACTGGATCGGAAGTTTGCTTCCTTTGTGGGTTTAAATCCCGTTCCCATTGTACATGGCTGCACCGTTGCAGAACTCGCCCGCATGATTAATGAAGAAGGCTGGCTGAAAAATGGCGTTAAGTGTTCGCTCATAACCGTTCAGTGCCTGAACTATACGCATCGAACGCCTTATACCTTACCGATTCCACCGTCGCCGAATCTCCCTAATCAGCAAAGCATTCTTTTATACCCTTCCATTTGTTTATTTGAAGGTACAGAAATTAGCGTCGGTCGTGGAACGGATACTCAATTTCAGGTCATTGGGGGGACTTCTCCTTCGTACGGAACGTATGAATTTACGCCCGTCGATAAGCCCGGGGCCATGAATCCACCCAACGAAGGCAAGGTCTGTTACGGTCTTGATTTACGGAAGGTAAATGCCTATAAAGAAGGCTTTACACTAAAATATGTTCTGGATTTTTATTCGAAGGCTCCTGATAAAAGTAAGTTTATCAATCGCACGAAAGCTTTTGATCAGCTAGCGGGAACGGATCAGCTTCGGAAGCAGATTCAGGAAGGAAAAACGGAAGCCCAAATCCGGAAAAGTTGGGAACCAGCTTTACGGAATTACAAAGCTTTGCGGAAGAAGTACTTACTCTACCCTTTATAAATGTTTGATTACGTTAGATAAGTTTGATCCATTTCAACTTCCAGGCATATCTAACCTTTCAAACTTGAAACTTTTTTATCCAGATTACTTACTGACCCCTTGTCGGTACTCACATGACTGAAAAAATTCTCATTCTTGATTTTGGTTCGCAGTATACGCAGCTCATTGCCCGTCGCGTTCGCGAACTTAACGTGTATTGCGAGATCCATCCGTATAATCATTTTCCTGAGCTGGATTCTACGGTGAAGGGTGTGATTCTTTCCGGTAGCCCCTGCTCGGTTCGGGATGAAGATTCTCCCAAACCCGATCTGATGCAATTCCGTGGACAGTTACCATTATTAGGCGTTTGCTACGGTGCTCAGTTACTAGCTCAGAGTTTGGGTGGTGAGGTAGCTCCTTCCAAAATCCGGGAATACGGTCGGGCCATGTTGCATTCGGACGATCAGAACCGTTCGATTCTGCTGCAAAACCTGACACCCGAATCGCAGGTTTGGATGTCCCACGGCGATACCATCGTTACCATTCCTGACAACTTCAAAATCATTGGCTCTACCGAATCAGTTCGGGTAGCTGCGTTCCAGATTGATGGCGAAGAAACCTATGGCATTCAGTTCCACCCCGAAGTAACGCACTCCCTGGAGGGTAAAGAAGTTCTGAAAAACTTCCTCGTGGATATTTGCGGCTGTAAGCAGGAATGGACGCCCGCCAACTTCGTGGAAGAAGCAGTGGAGCAATTGAAGGAAAAATTAGGTAACGATAAAGTGGTTATGGCTTTATCGGGTGGTGTGGACTCTACGGTAGCAGCCATGCTGGTGCACCGGGCCATCGGACCTAACCTGTACTGTATTTTCGTAGATAACGGTCTTCTCCGTAAAAACGAATTTGAACAGGTTCTTCACTCGTACGAAGACATGGGACTGAACATCAAAGGCGTACAGGCTAAAGATCAGTTCTATAAAGCTCTTGAAGGATTAAGCGATCCTGAAGCGAAACGCAAAGCCATTGGTCGGACGTTTATTGAAGTATTCGATCAGGAAGCTCATTTACTGACGGACGTAAGCTGGCTGGGTCAGGGCACCATTTATCCCGACGTTATTGAATCCGTTTCGGTGAAAGGTCCATCGGCTACGATCAAGTCTCACCACAACGTGGGCGGTCTGCCAGACTTTATGAAGTTACAAATCGTGGAACCACTGCGTACCTTATTTAAAGATGAAGTACGCGCGTGGGCCGCGAGTTAGGTATTACGGAATCAATCCTGGGCCGTCACCCCTTCCCCGGTCCTGGTTTAGCCATTCGGATTCTGGGCGACATCACTGAAGAAAAAGTATCGATTATTCAGGAAGTAGATGCCATTTTCATTAATAAACTGAGAGAAAAAGGCTTATACGATCAGGTTTGGCAGGCAGGAGCTATTCTCCTTCCCGTTCAGTCGGTTGGCGTCATGGGCGATGAACGTACTTACGAGCGTGTGGTAGCGTTACGGGCGGTAGCGTCGGTAGACGGGATGACGGCTGACTGGGTACACTTACCTTACGAATTCCTGGCGGAAGTTTCCAACGATATTATTAACCGTGTCAAAGGAGTAAACCGCGTGGTTTACGATATTTCGTCGAAGCCCCCCGCTACGATTGAGTGGGAATAATTCGATTCATTACTGAACGGTAATTATTTATCGAAATCATTCTCCTATATTTATTCATGAAAAGTTTGAAAGAGGTAGTGTTTCTGCTTCTTTCAAACTTTTTAGCGTTACATCCCTTAGTAACCGCGTTATCTAACCCATCAACCCCTATAAACAGATTCATCATCTGTTGAGAAGTACCTCTCTTTTGGTATGAAAAAATTACTTGCGTTTCTGTTCGTAGGTTTGAGTTTCTGGGCCTGCAATCCTTCCAAAAATGATCCGCAGTCTGCGGGGTATGAGTATTTCCCGCTGGAAAAAGGCAACTACATTGTTTATGACGTGACGGCTACTCAATACGCCATTGCTCAGGATTCAACCACCAGCCGTTATCAAATCAAGGAAGTAGTAGCCGATTCATTCCCATCCCTCGATGGCTTGGCTTCGTTTCGCATTGAACGCTTTCGTCGGAATACCTCGGATCAGGCCTGGAGTATCGATTCAGTCTGGACGGCCCGTCGCACCATCGACAAAGCCATTCGTACCGAAAACAATATTCCTTATGTGAAGCTTACTTTCCCAACCTACCTCGATCAGCGTTGGAATGGAAATCAGCTCAACGGTCTGGATGAGAAAGAATATAAAGTGAGCAGAATCCACGAATCGATGGGCGTTGGAGGGAACAATTTTCCAGAGACGCTAACCGTTTTGCAGGAGTCGAAATCCACGGAAATTGATTTGGTGAACCGTCAGGAAACCTACGCCAAAGGAATTGGCCTCATTCGTCGGGAACGAACAGAGCTTTATTATTGTCAAAGTGCCAGTTGCTTTGGTCAGAAAAAATAGAATTTGGTACTCGCTACATTCAGCAAATTTCAAGTTATGGTAAAGAATAGTTTTCGTCGGTTTCGGGCTTCACTCACCGCTTTTGTACTTCTGGCGGGTGCCTGTCTTTCTGCAGAAGCCCAGACTACGGCTAAATACCTTATTCTTTTCAAGGATAAAACCAATTCTCCTTATGACGTGAATCGTCCGCAGGAGTTTTTATCGAAGCATTCCATCGAGCGACGCTTCAGACAAAACATTGTTGTTTCCCAGCAGGATTTACCTCCCAACCCGGCGTACATTCAGGCTGTTCGTGAAAAAGGGGCTAAAGTCTGGTATAAAAGTCGCTGGGCCAATGGCGTGCTGGTTGAATGTACCCCCCAACAACTCGACGACATTAAAACGCTGACTTTTGTAACTGGTAACGATGGTAACGTTCCTTTGAGTGCGGTACCCGTCGGAACTTCGAGTAAAAGTGGCAGTAAAGCCTTTCATGAAATCAAACCGCTGGATCTTCCTCCCCTATCACCCAAAGCTGAGCCTCTAAACTACGGGTATTCGCAAACCCAGATCGGGCAAATGCGGGTAGACTCCATGCACGCTCGTGGCTTTCACGGCGAAGGTATGCAGGTGGCCGTCATTGATAACGGCTTTCTGAGCGTGAATACACAAGCGGCTTTTAAGCACTTATTCGACGAAAACCGCATCATCGGTACTTACGATTTCGTAGCGAATAACACCAATGTCTACGATCAGGGAACGCATGGCAATAACGTGCTTTCGCTAATGGCAGCCTATTTGCCCGGGCAGTTGATTGGGACCGCTTACAAAGCATCCTATTTATTATTGCACACCGAAGATAACTCCGGCGAAAAACGTCAGGAAGAAGCATTCTGGCTGGCCGCCGCCGAATACGCTGACAGCGTAGGCGTGGATGTGATTAACTCTTCACTGGGTTACTCCACCTTCGATAACGCAGCCACGAACTATACCTATGAAGATTTAAACGGCAAAAAAGCCCTCTCCAGCCGAGCTGCCAAATGGGCTGCCCAGCGGGGAATTCTGGTAGTAGTGGCTGCGGGTAACGAGGGTAACGACGCTTGGCGTTACATTACCGTACCGGCCGATGCTGACTCCATCATCTCCGTAGGTGCGGTAGATTCTCATATGGCTCGAGCCAGTTTCAGTTCCGTTGGGCCTACTTCTGATGGTCGGATTAAACCAGATTTATCAGCTTTAGGAGCAGGCAATGTGATTAACAACGCCCTGAACGGCCAGCTTGCGTCGGGCAGTGGCACTTCGTTTGCTTCTCCGCTGCTGGCGGGTATGGCTACCAGTTTCTGGCAGGCTTATCCTTACCTGACTAATATGGAAGTGATTAGCATGCTGAAGCGTTCAGCCAGTCAGAATGAAAACCCGGATAGTTTCCTGGGTTTTGGAGTTCCTAACTACTTGAAAGCCGCTCAAGCTGTTCAGACCTATCGACAGGGACCGGGTGTACGGATTCTTCCTAATCCAAGCACAGGTTCTAATAATCCGATTGTCGAGTTGCCTTTCAACGAACAGAACAATACCTACGTTGTCACCTTACTCGACGCCGCCGGCCGTATCTTCTGGGAAGGTCAGGCTTCGGGCCGCCGGGCCGAACTGGCCATTGGTTCGCTCCCCGTTCCGTCTGGCCTGTATCTGCTCCGCTTTACCAGAGAATCTGAAAATTACACCGCACGTTGGATGAAGTGGTAATACCAAATACTTTAGAAGCAAAGCACTCCGAGGAATTAAACCCGGAGTGCTTTTTTGTTAATAGCCAAATCTAATTCGGATTATCCTTGCTTTTTCAAGGATTAAGTTGAATTCATTCAAGTAGCCCGCTCTTTGGTCGTAACATTTTCGGAGCCAGTCGAGTACTTCAGCGTACTTCCTTCGCTTCCACTTATATTCAATGCTTCGAAATCGCTTCATTCATCACTATGAGAAATCTTTTACTCTTGCCACTGCTGGTTTTGACCACGCTGGCGTACGGTCAAAAGAAAGGTAAGAAAATACCTGCCCCCCCTACTCCCAAAAAAGCCCTAACCCATAATGTCTATGATGGCTGGAAATCCATTACTTATCGGAACCTGACTAACAATGGCGAATGGGCCGTTTATACCGCTAACCCGCAGGAAGGCGATGGAGCCGCTGTTTTTTACAGTCTCAAAAAGAGTAAAATTGATTCCGTTCATCGGGCTGCGGACATTCAGTTAGGTTTTGATTCGGACATTGCCGTTTTCAAAATCAAACCTCAACTGGCCGCCGTTCGCGACGCGAAGAAGAAAAAGAAGAAACGCGAAGATATGCCCAAGGATTCGCTGGGTATTTACACCTTTGCCACGGGTCAGGTAACTAAAATTCCGAAGGTAAATTCCTTCCAGTTACCCGAAAAAGCGGGTGGTTTTTTAGCCTATCAACTCGAAAGTCCCGCCGCCAAGCGTGATACCACCGTTCGTAAGGGTCGTAAGCCAGCGAAAAAGGAATCCGAAGAAAATGGGTATCAGGTTGTTCTGAAAAACCTGAAAACGGGTTCACAAACGTCTTATGGTTTTGTAACGGCTTACGAATTCAGTAAAAATGGCAAACGTTTTGCGTACATCACTACGGGTAACGACAGCACGGTAAAGACTCCGGCGGTTTACGTCGTTGATCTGGCCAATGGTTCATCGCAGAAAGTATACGAAGGCAAGGGTAAAACCAAGAAGTTAACCTTTGACGAAATGGGTGACCAGTTGGCTTTTGTGACTGATCCTGATACCAATGCCAAATCGCTGGTTCATTACTATAAACTCTATTACTGGAAATCCGGCGAATCACTGGCTCGCAAAGTAGCCGACGAAAGCAACCAACCCGGTAAAAAGGGCTGGCTGGTCAGCGGTGATGCTCCTTTGGCTTTCGCTAAAAATGGTTCGAAGTTATTCTTCGGAACAGCTCCCAAACCCGCTATTGCCGACACCACTTTGTTACCCGATGAAGTCGTAAGCGTAGAAGTCTGGGGACCCAAAGATCCTGCCCTTCAGCCGCAGCAAAAAGTAACGGCTGAACGTGACAAGCGACGTTCGTATACAGCCGTTTTCACGCCTGCTGACGGAAAACTAGTTCAGTTAGCTACGCTGGAGATGGATCAAATCATGCCCGTTGCGGATGGTAACCCAGATTATACCGTTGGTCTTTCCGACAATAAATTCTCACATGAACACTGGGACTGGAACAGCCGGAACGATGCTTATGTCGTATCTCTAAAAGACGGTTCTAAAAAACTGATTGGTGAAGGTATTCGTGGGAACATCCGCATCTCACCCGAAGGTAAATACGCGTACTGGTTCTCGCTGTCAGATACCGCCTGGTATGCGTATTCATTTGCCAACGCGAAAACGGTTCAGTTAACCAAAGACCGCAAGTTTGCCGACGAAGACGATGATCATCCTGATTTTCCTCGTGGGTACGGATCAACGGGCTGGACGAAGGGTGACGAAGTATTCTACCTCTACGATAAGTACGACGTCTGGACGGTTAATCCAACTAATCCTTCCAGCCTGACTCGCATTACGAAAGGTCGTGAAGAAAAGAAAACCTATCGTTTCATTAATCTGGATCGTGAAGATCGTGGCATTGTTGACTTAAGCAAACCCCAGCTGGTTCATCTGTTTAACCATACCACTAAAGGTAGCGGGTATGCTCAGTGGAGTAACAACACGATGACGGTGCTACATCAAGGTGATTTTGCGGCTTCTCCGATGGTAACGAAAGCCAAGAATACCGACGAGATTCTGTTTACGAAAACGACATTCCGGGATTATCCTGATCTACTGGCGACGGATCTGACGTTCAAAACCATTCGCAAAATCTCGAATCTGGGTGAACAAACGAAGCCTTACCGCTGGGGAACGGTTGAAATGGTTTCCTGGGTTAATGGCGATGGTGTTCCTTTACAGGGTCTGCTTTACAAACCTGATGATTTCGACACAACGAAGAAGTATCCGATGATTACCTATTTCTACGAAAAAGAATCGGATAACATTCACAACTTCGTTACCCCTGCTCCAACGGCCAGTGCCCGTAATAACTACGCCTACTCGGTATCCAACGGTTATATCGTTTTTGTTCCAGATATTATCTATCAGGACGGTTATCCCGGGAAGAGTGCCTATCGCTGTATTATTCCCGGCGTGCTGAAATTGCTGGAAAACACCTGGATTGATCGCAGCCGTTTAGGCATTGTGGGTCACAGCTGGGGTGGTTACCAGACGGCTTACCTCATTACGCAGACAGATCTTTTCAAAACGGCTGTTCCGGGTGCTCCCGTAGCTAACATGACCAGTGCTTACGGTGGTATTCGCTGGGGCACGGGTCTGAGTCGTCAGGCTCAGTACGAGCATACGCAAAGCCGCATTGGAGCTACTATTTGGGAAAAACCCATTCAGTATATTGAGAACTCTCCGCTGTTCTATTTACCGAATGTGAAAACGCCCGCTCTGATCATGCACAACGACGAAGATGATGCTGTCCCCTGGTATCAGGGCATTGAGTTATACCTGGGTCTCAAGCGTTTAGGCAAGCCCGCCTGGATGGTGAACTACAACACGGAGAAACACGGTCTTCGCGTTCGTAAAAATCAAAAGGACTGGACGATTCGTATGTGGCAATACATTGACCATTACCTCAAGGATGCTCCGGCTCCCCAGTGGATGGAAGAAGGATTACCCATGATTGAAAAGGGTATCAACCAACGATTACTGCCCGCAACGCCAGCGGATAACTAAACAGAAAAGGCCGAATTGCTCGTAGCAGTTCGGCCTTTTCTTTCAGATCGCCAAGTTACTTATGCTTCTTCGCGAATAATTTTAATTGACTGGATAACGTCACCCTGACGGATATCATCCACAATATCCAGCCCTTCAATAACCTGACCAAATGCCGTGTGCACGCCATCCAGGTGAGCGGTGTTCGAACGGTTGTGGCAGATAAAGAACTGGCTACCACCCGTGTTAGGTCCGCGGTGAGCCATAGACAGTACACCACGATCGTGACGCTGACGCTCGGCTTTCGTTTCGCAGGGAATTGAGTAGCCAGGGCCACCTGCACCCGTTCCGGTTGGATCGCCACCCTGAATCATGAAATTAGGAATCACCCGGTGGAACTTCACTCCATTATAAAATCCCTTTTCTGATAAATCAATAAAGTTTTTAACCGTAATAGGCGTCTCTTTTTCGAAGAGCTCAATCACCATTGTGCCCTTGTCGGTTAGCATTTCAGCTTTTACCATTGCGTGTATACTTAGTTAGTTAAGAATGCGAAGTTAATTATTTCAGCCGACAGGACTGAAAATAGTCCGGGCTTCCTGGAAATTAACCTAAAGTAAGCTCATAAAATTCCCTCTGAGCATATTTAGAAACAGCCTTGTGGAAGACATTGCAAACCTGAAACTTAAAAACGAGGTTAAAATTTTTCAAAAAATAAAAATGACCATTTTTAAACTTGTTTTTATTAAAAAAATAACATTTCAGACAAAAAAGGTCCAAAATTAAACGTGTACTATAGCATTAAAACAAAATTTTATAGAAGTTTCTTCACTTTAAAACCTTATTATTCTACATATAATACAATGTTTTATCAGAATTAATCTAATTATTCCAAATTATTTATATATATTTGTATAAAGACTTTCAGTCAGTCAGGGAATAGTCTTTTTTTAGTTCAGTATACATTACTAGATATATAAAGTCATGAAACGCTATATGATTACCGCAATTCTGGCCGCGTTGGTTGGAGTTGCCGGAGCACAGGACAAACCTAAATTAGATCACGGATATTCCACAGGTAACTATAAACACGCGAATAAAGCAGCAGTAGCTCGCCAACAGGAACAGACTTCTGCCACTTTGCAAAGAGATGGCTCTGTTAGAGAAACCCTTGGCTTACAGTCTACTGGTAATTACAAAGCTCAACGGCCTTATTCAACGTTAGGAAAGCTGAATACTCCAGCACCACCTGTTACCGGATATGCCACGACGGATCGCAGCCAATCGCCCCGAAATTACAAGACGGGCGTACCGATGACTTCTTCCGCAGAGGCTCAACAAGCCAAACGAACGAAAGACAGTCTGCGTACTACTAATGCGGATGAATAACCACGAAAGCCGGGTCAATTACCCGGCTTTTTCTTTTTATAGTCATTCGGCTCTGTCAAGTAACTTAATAGATGACTAGGCCAACGGTTCCATGTAAGGTATTGAATTGAGTAAGCTTTCTTTCCTTCATGATCTTCTCCCTAAGACGGCCAGAGGCCTATAGTTATGTGGTCACTCGGCAGAGCCAAGCGACTGCATGCGAGTAATCGTGAGTGAAATTCTTTCCGATCTTCACTAGGTAACTAATCCAGCTTTTTCTTTTGTCTATATCTAGGTAGTATTACCTCACTAGAGGTCAATTCTCTACATTATTCCCAACTTGCCAGAATCTCGGCATCTCTATATAAGTAACTGTTTATCAATATTTTAATTCATATGCTTATAAAATGGCACGCTGATTTTACCTACTATAAGCATAACTAAATAGAACTAGATATTATGGATAAGTTAGCAAAGTTTGAGTTAATGGAAAAAATAGTTCGTGAATTAGGCGATCTGCAAAACAGCCAAACTGCTGTCCTCAAAAAAATTGGTCAGATCGAAGTGGAGAACATTGAGTTGAACGATAAACAACTGGAAAACGGTGTATCGGATTTATTCACCAAGTTGTCAGACTGCCTGGACTCAGTAACGGCCATTCATACGGAATTTGAGCAACGAACTGCTCAGTTCCAGAAAGATAATAATCTGGTGCCGGAAGAATCTGCTAGTTAGATATTTCCTTTCCCCGATTAACCGGAAGAGGAGCTCAATAGAGCTTCTCTTTTTTTATGTCTGAATGATTGGTTTCTTATCCATTTACTGCCGAATGTGAGTTTTCATCCCAAACAGTAAACGAGTCAGTTGAAAACGCCGGATGATTAATTCATACAATAGCCAGCATCCTCCGAAAGTAATTCCGACCAGTAGTAGAAATTTCAAAGGCCAGGCCATAGGCAAAGGAGCCAGATAGTATCCTGCGGAAACCGTAATCGTTTGGTGAAGGATATAAAATGGATAAACCGCCTCATTAGCGTAAGCTAAAAATCGATTATTGAAACGAAGGTAACGATATCCGTTACCGAAGATGGCCAACAAACAAGCCCAGGCGTTGAAAGTTCTAAAGAATTCATAACCCGCCCAGGCAGCTCCTTCCTTAGGTATCGAATCAATCCAGAAAAATGTATAAAGAATAGTGGTGCAAACGCATACTAAGCCGAGCGTTAAAAAGCGGTAACGGGCCAACGTATCCCAGAATTGTTGTTGGGTGCAAAAGACATAACCCGTTAGAAAAAGGCTGAAGTAATGCCAGTGTTGTCGCCAGTCGCGAACCAGGTTATTGGTGGTTGGAAAGCGTTCGTCCCACCAAAAATCAGCAAGCCAGTGCCAAACAGTGGGTATTAGCAACAACCACAAAGGATTCGAGAAAACCTGAGCTAATCGAGCCGTGAGTTGTTGCCCTCCAGGCTTTCGCAATAGTAATAAAATAGGTAATCCGATTACCGAATAACAGAACAGATAGGCCAGATACCAGAGGTGATGCCAACTGAAATTACCCTTAGGGTACGGCAGGAATTCGAAGGTTGACGGATAAAATTCCAGAAAGGAATACGTGGCCCCATTACTGATTCTTTCGAAGAAAATTTGAGGCGGAATAATGAAGAACATACCAAAAACCAGCGGAATGAAAATGCGTTTGGTACGTTCGCCCAGAAAAGATCCCGCCGAGCGTTGCCCTAATGCCCAGTATACGCCCATTCCAGAAATCATGAAGAGCAAAGCCATTCGCCAGGCACTGGTAAACATCATCGGGTACTCAACCCAATGGGTTTGAACATTGTTTTTTACGTGCCATCCCCAATAGTTGAAGAACATGCCCGTATGGAAAAAGATGAGTAAAAGAAAGGCAAGGACGCGGAGCCAGTCGAGATCGTAACGACGAATAGATTTCATGGGTATTTTGATTTGAATACCCAAAAGTCTTGTGAATCAGGGCCGTCAGGCGAATGTACAGATCAGGAAGATGTACCCGCCGATAGGGACGAACTTCGAAAAACGGCGGGAGTCTGCCCCGTTTCCCGCTTAAATGCTCCGTTAAATGCTGACTTTGAGTTATATCCTACGCTCTCGGCAATTTCTTCAATTTTCAGATGGTTATATTGCGACGAACGTAATAACTCCTTAGCTTCCTGAATTCGATGCTTTGCTAACCATTCGAAGAAACTCAATCCCATGGCGTCGTTGAGTACTTGAGAAAGGTGATGCGTAGAAACGCCGAGCTGCTGAGCCAGTTTGGGTAAAGAACAGGCTGAGTCCAGATAAGGCTTTTCAGTACTAATCAACGTTTGTAACTTTTCAAGCGTTCGTCGCTGCAACTCGGGCGTTAAAGAAGACCGTTCGTATTTAGGAGGTTCAGGTCTTTCTACTTTGAAAAATCCCGACTGTCGGATAATGGTAAAACTGGTGGCATAAATTACGAAGGCCATGTGAGCTACTACCAAATGATCGCCCAAGTCGCTTTCAAAGGTGGCCCGGGTCACCAAGTAAATGATTACAATCAGCGTCAGGTGAACCATCAGATTTCTATACCAGAGTAGTTCCGACTGCTGACTAGACCAGAGCGAAAGCTGACTTCGTTTAAAAGCCTGACTTATTTCTTTCCAACCCAGAAAAAGATAAATCACCATGCTGATTCCGGTAAAATCATTGATATGCCACTTGGGCCAGAACATCCAGCGTTCGCCGTAGCATTCGAAGGGTGGTTGTGGTACTTCCGGGTGAAAAGCGTCTAGAAAAGCTTCATATTTGAGACTCAAAGGCTGTGGATACCACATCGCTACCATGTAAATCAGGTATAAAGCGGCGGGTAAAAAATGCCAGGCTTCTTTCCAGGGCCAGGTTTTACGTAAGCTCGTCCGAAAGTACAAATACAAACAGGGAAAAATGACCAGATTAACAGGTTCGGTGGAATCCACCAGACCTAATACCTGAACCATGTAATTGGTATACCCTAGCCATACATCACTCATTAATACAATCATGGAAAGCAACGCAATGCCCAGAAAACGATTCGGAAACTGCTTGCCTTTGCTATGAGTGAGGAAAAAATACACTAGAAAACCACCCTGTATAATGCCAAGCAGAATCAGGATCGCGAAAAGATCAATATGTGGCTTTAAATCGGGCATGTACAAAACAAAAAAAGCCTACCTCGCGGTAGGCTACGAAGCTACAAAAGGTTTGCTTACTTAAGCAAGTTGAGCAGATACTTGCCATAGCCACTTTTAACCAGGGGCTTGGCAATTTCTTCCAGCTTGGCTTTGTCAATGAAGCCCATGCGGTAAGCCACCTCTTCGATACACCCGATCTTGAGGCCCTGCCGCTCTTCAATCACCTCCACAAATTGCCCCGCCTGCATCAGCGAAGCAAACGTACCCGTATCCAGCCAGGCCGTGCCCCGGTCCAGTACGCCTACTTTCAGCTTGCCTTTCTCCAGATACACCCGGTTGATGTCGGTAATCTCCAGCTCACCCCGAGGACTTGGCTCGATGGCTTTGGCAATCTCCACGACTTCATTGTCGTAGAAGTATAAGCCCGGAACGGCATAATTGGACTTAGGCTGTTCGGGTTTCTCTTCGATGCTGAGCACATTAAATTCCTCATCAAACTCCACCACCCCGTACCGCTCAGGATCGTGTACCTGATAGGCATACACCACCCCGCCCTCGGGATCGTTATTGGCCTGCAAGAGTTTCGACAGGCCCGAGCCGTAGAAAATGTTATCGCCCAAGATCAGAGCTACTTTATCCTGACCGATAAACTCCTCCCCAATGATGAAGGCCTGAGCCAGTCCATCCGGGCTAGGCTGTACGGCGTAGGTGAACTGGCAACCCAGACGGCTCCCATCGCCCAGCAATTTCTCAAAGTGCGGCAGATCGTGGGGCGTCGAGATAATCAAAATCTCTTTAATGCCCGCCAGCATCAAAATCGACAGTGGATAATAAATCATCGGCTTGTCGTAGACGGGCATCAATTGCTTGGATACGGCCAGCGTCAAGGGATGCAAACGGGTACCGGAACCCCCGGCTAGTATAATTCCTTTCATGTGTTCAGTTTTGAATGTCTGAATGAGAGAAGGAGTGAATGGTTGAAGCAAGAGGCCCTTCTTTCCTGGGAAACGAAGTAATCAACTCAGCGAACGTACTATAAATTCACCGCATAGATTCACTCATTCATTCCTTCTCTTCTTCAAAATTAACGTTGTGCGTACATGCTTTCGTAGTAGTTCTGATAGCTACCCGAAGTCACTTCTTCCAGCCACTGGGTGTTCTCCAGATACCACTCTACAGTCTGAGTGAGTCCCTCTTCGAAGGTAACCGAGGGCTGCCAACCCAGTTCGTTCATGATTTTGTGAGCATCAATGGCATAACGCAGATCGTGCCCCGCCCGGTCGGTAACGTAAGTAATGAGGCCTTTGGAAGTACCCGCCTGACGGCCCAGTTTATCATCCATGATTTCGCACAGCAGGTGCACTAAATCAATGTTTTTCCACTCGTTAAAGCCGCCAATGTTGTAGGTTTCCCCTTGCTTGCCCTGGTGGAAAACCACATCAATGGCTCGAGCGTGATCTTTCACAAACAGCCAGTCCCGCACGTTTTCACCTTTGCCGTAGACGGGCAGGGGCTTGTGGTTAAGGATATTATGAATCATTAGCGGAATCAGCTTCTCGGGGAAGTGATTGGGTCCGTAGTTATTCGAGCAGTTGGTCAGCACAAAAGGGATGCCGTAGGTATTGCCATAGGCCCGAACGAAGTGATCCGAAGAAGCTTTCGAAGCTGAATAAGGGGAACGGGGATCGTAAGGGGTGGTTTCTAAAAAGAACTCATCGGGATTGTGCAGTTCACCGTAGACTTCATCCGTCGAGACGTGGTAGAACAGGTGACGGGAGTAGTCGTCTTTCCAAGCCTTTTTAGCCGCGTTCAACAGATTGACTGTGCCCACCACGTTGGTAAGCACGAAAGCCATGGGATCCGAAATCGAGCGGTCCACGTGACTTTCAGCGGCCAGGTGAATCACGCCGTAGAAGTCATGCTCAGCAAACAGAGCGTCCAACACATCCGCCTCGCGAAGGTCAGCCTTGACGAAATGATAGTTGGGCTCGTTTTCGATGTCTTTTAAGTTAGCCAGGTTACCGGCGTAGGTTAAGGCATCCAGGTTATACACCTGATACACGTCTTTGTACTCGGTCACAAACCGGCGGACCACATGCGAACCAATGAAGCCCGCTCCGCCCGTGATTAATAGCTTTTTCATAAATTAATAAGGAAATATTTTAGAACAGGCTGACCCTTGAACGACTCTATTTTGCTAACTGTTCCTGCCAACGCCAGGCATCCGCCAGAGCTTCCGCCAGCGTTTTCTCGGCCTGCCATCCTAATACGTCTCTTGACTTGCTTACTTCAGCGTAAATCTCCATAATGTCACCTGCCCGACGAGGAGCAAATTCATAATTTACTTTCACGCCCGTTACCTCTTCAAACGTATCAATCAACTCCTTCACGCTGGTTCCTTTACCCGTTCCGATGTTGAAGTATTCGTAATAGTTCGCGTCTTCTTGTTTCACTAGCAATTCCAGGGCCTTCACGTGAGCTTTCGCTAAATCAACTACGTGGATGAAATCGCGGATGCAGGTTCCGTCAGGCGTGCCATAATCATTACCGAAGACCATCAGTTTTGAACGGATACCAATCGCCGTCTGAGTTACGAAAGGAACCAGGTTTGCAGGAACTCCAATGGGTAATTCTCCGATCAGGGCTGATTCGTGAGCTCCAACAGGATTAAAGTAACGCAGGGCTAATGCTTTTAAACCAGGCTTGGCAGCTACCGTATCCCGAATGATCTCCTCACCTACCTGTTTGGTATTGCCATAAGGCGAAGCCGCGGGTAGTACGGGCGTTTCTTCAGTTACGGGAATGGAGTCGGGCTGGCCGTATACGGTGCAGGAAGAAGAGAAAACGAGATTAGACACGCCATTAGCGGTCATCGCTTCCAATAAAGTTACCAGAGCTGAAATGTTGTTTCGGTAATAGAGCAACGGTTTTTCAACGGATTCACCTACAGCCTTGCTGGCCGCAAAATGAATCACCCCCTGAATGTTTTCTTCTTTGAAAATCTTAGTTAACAGAGCCGAATCATTGCAGTTGGCTGAGTAACTCTTTACTTTTCGACCTAAGATGGTTTCTAATCGATCCAGAACTTTAGGTTCTGAGTTGGAAAAATCATCCAAAATGATGGGTTCAAAACCAGCTGCTATTAATTCTACGACAGTGTGTGAACCAATAAATCCGGCTCCGCCGGTAACTAGAATGTTCATAAGAAAAGGCTTGAACGCTTTTTATATTGACTCCAAAAATAGGCAAAATACCTATGACCAAACTAATGATTTAGATGATGATTTCGTAAAAGATGACCCATTAAACACTATTTTTTTTCTTCTTTTCTTATCGACATACTTTTCTTGTCTTAAGCTAAGCCTAGAATGCCGGGAATGCTTTTGCGAAAAACTATGTTAAAGCCTTTGGCATTTGGCCTAATAAATTGTAAGTTGAATACGTAATCATCAATTTCGCTATGGATAATCGCGAACTAAAAGCTTTGGTTTCTTTACTAGAGGACGATGATCGGGAAGTTTCTTCATTAGTCGAACAGAAAATTCGGTCCCTGGGGGATTCGATCATTCCTTTTCTGGAAGACCATTGGGAAAACTCCGGTTTTAACCCTAATGTTCAGAAACGTATCGAGGATTTAATTCACGATCTGCAATTTCGCACCCTTACAGAACGGCTGCGAGTCTGGAGAAATAATGGTGGCACCGACTTACTCGAAGGCCTCTGGCTCATTGCTACCTATCAATACCCGGACTTATCGCTGACGAAATTACAGCAGGAGGTAGATCAGATTTATTACGACGCTTGGCTGGAATTTCGGCAGGGCATGCACTCCGCAGCCCAGATTGATACGCTGAATTATGTCTTCTTCAAAAAGCTGAAGTTTGGAGCTAATACCAAGAATTTTCATTCGGCGGCCAATTCCATGCTGAATATCGTGCTGGAAACGCACAAAGGTAACCCCATCAGTCTCTGCGTTTTGTATATGCTGGTAGGTCGCGACTCGGAATGCCTTTACACGGGGTTAACCTTCCGAATTTATTCGTACTCACCTATAAGGTTGACGACGATACTCAGTTTTACATCAATGTTTTTAACAAAGGATTGATTTTTCGGCGAAAAGATATTGACAATTACCTGGCCCAGCTTAACCTGGCTCCTAACCCCATTTTTTACGATCCCTGCACCAATACAGACATCGTGAAACGGGTATTACGGAACCTGACGCTGGCTTTTGAAAAAACTGGCGATGACGAACGAGCCCAGGAAATGAATCAGCTTATTAAAATGCTTTCTGAAAACGATGATACGTATGATCTGAATTAGTGGTTCGTTATGCATTCAAAGCAAAGGCCAGACTTAGACAGTCTGGCCTTTGCTTTGAATCTTGCTTATACTATTGTTTGTCTCAACAACAACCAACTATTCTGCCACAACGGTCAGAATGCAGTCTTCAACAGCTATTACTTCCAGTTGATAGGACTTAGACTCTGTTTCCGTGCGAATCCAGCCTGTGATATGAAGGCTCTCTTCGCTAAATGGCTCAATGAGTATATTTCCTTTAAAACTCAGTTTTTTCTCTCCGTATAACTTATACAAAGCTTCCTTGCCCGTCCAGTAAATGCCCAATTTACGAAGATTTTTCTGAGCATGTTCCTGTTCCGTTTCACTCAGGTATTTATGGGAAACGACCGCTAATTTTTCACTAATAGGCTCAATATCAATCCCTACTCTCTCGACAGGATGCCAAATCACCGCCGCAAATCGCAGTGAGTGAGATAATGAAAAATGGCTGTTGGTATTATGCAGGAAAGGCTTATCATAAATGTCCTTCCGAATCCCATGATACGTTTCGCCGACGGATTCGACCAGGGTTTGAATAAGAATCCGACTGGCCAGAAATTCACGTTGCTTTTGAGGGTGATTAATTTCCTGAAACGTAGCTATATCTGCCGGGCTTCCCCGAAATAAGTGTTGTAGTTCCTCTAATTCTTCCGTAATTTCCCAAAGAGCAACCTGCCCTTGCCCATCAAAAGGCCGCATCCAAACCAATGGCATCCGATTCTGCTTAAATTTGGACAAAAATATGGATTCATCGAACGCTGTAGGGCATTTCAGGTTAGAAGTTTTAGGAAAAGAGCCGCTCAGGTTTCTAATTTTCAGTAAAAAATCTTCCCCTTTAGGCCTAAGTTCTGCTCTGTTCAGGAGCGGCCAGACCCTTGGTAACTCCTTCATCCAGATGAATCATACAACGAGTTATGGCTTTACAAATTGAAAAGATAGATACATTCGCCGGGCACCGGGACGCTATTTATGCCCTTAGTCCGGCCAAAGAACCGCAGCAGTTCTATTCCTCTGGTAGTGATGGCTTAGTCATTCGCTGGGATCTGACTAAACCCGATCTTGGCGAACTCATCGCCCGCATTCCGGCTTCGGTTTACGCCCTTGCTTATGACGAATCGACGGATTTACTTTGGGTAGGTCAGAATTTTGATGGCATTCATCGCATTAACCCTATAACACTACAGCAGCAAGATTCCATTCAACTGACGTCTTCTCAGATTTTTGATATAAAGCTTTTTGAAGACCTCGCTCTGGTGGCTCAGGGCGACGGAACCGTTACCGTTCTTGATCGGGCTAGTTTCCAGATTCGCAAGCACTTAAAAGCCAGTGAGGCCTCGGCCCGAAGCCTGGACGTAAACCCACACAGCCGGGAATTCGCCGTCGGTTACAGCGATTGTACCATCAAAATTTTTGATCTCGATACCCTAACTTTAAAATTTATTATTGCGGCTCATACACATTCTGTATTTTCCGTTCGTTATTCACCCAATGGCCGCTTTTTAGTTTCCGGTGGCCGTGATGCCCACCTGAAAAGCTGGAAGGTGGGTGATCCTTACCAAATACAACAGGACGTAGTGGCCCACATGTTCGCAATTAACCACATTACATTTAGTCCTGACTATCAGAAAATTATAACCGCCAGCATGGACAAAACGCTCAAGATCTGGGATGCTCAGACGCTGCGTTTACTAAAAGTGCTGGACTGGGCCCGTTTTGCGGGTCATCGCACCTCCATTAATAAAGTGCTATGGTTACCACTGCAATCGGGATTGATTTCCGTTTCTGACGACCGACTGATTTCGATCTGGAAGGTTATCGAGCAGGTTTAAATTTCGGTTTTTTGGAAATAAGCTGGTCTTTCCCGTTGAAATGTAATTCTATTGGATAATTTTGAATACTAGAAACCTTCACAAACGAGATCGAGACCGAGGAGCTAATTTTTGGTTTGAATCAAGTTTCAGCCCAATACGACAATGAAAATTACACCACTTGATATTCGTAAGCAGTCTTTTGAACGCGTTTTCCGGGGTTATGATAAGGATGCCGTCGATGCTTTTTTATCCACCATTTCGCAGGAATGGGAGCGATTATTAGATGAAAACCGCCTGCTTCATGAACGTATTGAACGTACAGAAAATGATTTCAGCAAATTAAAAGCTCTGGAAAATACCCTCTATAAAACCCTGCAAACTGCTCAGATGACAAGTCAGGAGATGGCAGTCAAGGCTCAGGAGGAATCCAGTAAAAAAGTAGTAGAAGCGAATCAACAGGCGGAAGACGTTCTTTCGAAAGCTCGCAAAGAAGCCAACATGCTGCGAATGAATGCGGAGAATAAGGCCCGTTACATCATTGAAGAAGCAGAAAACGAACTCAAAGGCCTCGAACGGGACATCAAGGCCATGGATAAATACCGCGATACACTCATTTCTCAGTTAAAAGGATACGCCACAGAAACGTTGGAACGGCTTCAGCGATACGAAGAAAAATCGCAACCCATTCCTTTTGAGCAAAAAGCGGCTGAGCTTCAGGAAGTATTAGCTGGCATCTCAACCACTGCGGCTCTACCCGAAAACGTAGGAACGGATGAGCCCGAACCTCCGGTTGAGATACAGGAAGAAGTAACCCCACCCACGCCAGTAGCCGAGGTAATAGCTGCGGAGCAGGCTCAGGTAGAAGAACCCGAACAACCCGTTCAGACGGAACCTGTCAATAAAGAAGAAGGTTCTTTCTTCGATAAGATCTAAATCATCGGGAGCTTTCAGGCTCCTCTTTTTTTCATGGGAACAATTGCCTTAGAAGGTCTGGAATTTTTTTCCTACCACGGTTTTTACGAGGAAGAACAAAAAATTGGAAATCGCTACTCTATCGACGTAATCATTACCGTTGACTTTGAGCAAGCTGCCATTACGGATAAACTCAGCGAAACAGTTAATTATTCAGACGTTTATCAGATTGTGGCAGAATTGATGCGAAAATCACATAAGTTACTGGAACACATCGCTTATCAGATTATTCAGGGAATCCGTGATCATTATCCTCGCGTGGAAAAAATTAAGGTTTCCGTGTCTAAATATAATCCACCCGTGGGAGGCGTTTGTGAACGCTCCCGCATTACACTGGAGGGTTAAGCTGGCATGAATTTAGTGTGATGGACTGCCTGTCACACTAAATTTTTTAAGCCATGGATTATCAACTGGTAGACCCCAAAGAAGAGGCTTTTCACAACGAGTATTTCGAAATTTCTTTCCCTGATCAGACGCATCCAAGTCTGTATTTTACCTCTAACGCCGAAATTTTGGAAGATGTAGCGGCTGAAATTGTACACCGCCACGCCGATAATACGCCCGGCTGGCAAATCATTCCTCATGCCAAAAAGCACTAGGAAGTTCCTTAACAATCTCTTTTCAAATCTTTCATGTAAGTATTACTTCGGTTCAATAGCTTTGGATCTTTAATGCAATTCATACAACCATGAAATTTGTTTTTATCCTATTCCTTCTGATCTGTGGAATGCAGGCTTATGCCATCACTCCCCCAAACCCAGCAGCCATTGCTCAAGCGGACAGCCTTGTTTGGAAAGACTACGTAGGTAAATACAAAGGCATTGAGGGCGTTTTTGAAAACTTGATTGTTAGTGTCGAAGACGATAAACTGATGGGCGAAGCTACCGGACAGGGGAAAGGCCAGTTAGTAGCCGACACGAAAGCTGATACGTTTAATGTACCGGGTTATCATGCGATCATTATTTTCATTCGAGACGCTGACCATAAAGTCATTAAATACCGAATGCAGGTACAAGGCCAGGAGTTTGAAGGAGAAAAGATTGAATAAGGCTGTTGATAGGAAGTTCTTACTGCCGGTGGATAGCTGGCAGTTTTGTTTTATGTCCATTAACCCGAAATGAGTAAAGACAGATTCCTGGAAATCTTCTAGTTTTGTCAAAAAAATGGAGTTTCTATAAGGCTTCTTTGTTTCTATGACTTTACGTACGCTCGTTAAAATTTCAAATATTACTAACCTTTCCGACGCTCGTTACTGTGCCGGTATGGGCGTTGAGTGGCTGGGTTTTTCGATGGATACCATCGCATTGGATCGCTTCAACGAAATCAGAGGCTGGCTGGCCGGGGTTTCTATTGTGGGAGAAACCGATGCTCCCCATCTGGATCAGATTAAGGCTTTGGTTGCGGAGTATAAACCCGATGTGCTACAAATCAGCCACGTAGAATTAGTGGAAGAAGTAAAAGAATTAGGCTTACCCATTATTCTGAAACTGGATTTGGCCGAAGGCTTGCCCACCGAATTAAGCGGAGCCGATTATTACCTCATTGACCACTCCGATCCCTTTGCACACATTGACCCACCCACGCTGGGTTACCTGGATCAGTTTGCCTATAAATACCCAACGCTACTGGCTTTCGGTATTAACGAAATGAATGTACTGGAGGTAATTGATCAGATTCCGGTAAAAGGTATTGCCCTCGCAGGTGGTGAAGAAACCCGCCCCGGCTTTAAGGAATTTGGCGAAATGATGGACATTCTCGAACGCCTGGACGAAGAAGGAGACTTTTAGTTATTTAAGGGTTATTGCTTCAAGAACAAGCATAGCCGCGGGATAATCTCGCGGCTATGCTTGTTCTTGACGTATTAGGTATGCCGATTTGTACCCATTGTTTCTGTAGAGACGCGATGAAGTCATATCTCTACTTACTTGATTGTATGCTTTCTCGAATTGACAATTATTCCCGCCCTGGTTGGTTTCCTCACCAACCAGGGCGGGAATAATTGACTAGTAAAACCGCCTCTTACCCAAACGCGATGAAGTCGCGTCTCTACTTGAAATGCTTGATTGCTATGATTTTTCGGATGGGCAATCATCCGCCTTGGTTGGTGAGGACACCAACCAAGGGCAGGAGATTGGCGTATGGGCCCATCCAACGTTTACCCCGGATTGTCATCCGGGGCTATCTATGTTGAACCCCTCCGGGGTTATACCTCCCATTTCTAAACAACTTCCCTACCTTTACGGGTTTTCACTTCCAAAACTCAAAACTCAAAACTCAAAACTCAAAACTCAAAACTCAAAACCGCAGCGGCGGCCGCTCCAAACTCTTATGCAAAGAACAAGTATCCTACTGCAATAGCTGCAACAATTCCGGCGAAGTCGGCTAATAAACCTGCCCATAACGTATAACGCGTTTGCTTGACGTTTACCGAGCCAAAATACAGAGCGATTACATAAAGAATAGTATCGGCTGAACCCTGAAAAATACAGGCTAACCGCCCTACAAAAGAATCGGCCCCGAAGGTTTTCATCGTATCAATCATCATGGCCCGTGAGCCACTTCCGCTTAAAGGGTGCATCAGGGCGGTGGGCAATGCATCCACCCATTCCGTTCGGATGGGTAAGTAACTAAAAGCCCAGCGAAACCCTTCTACCACATACCCCAAAGCTCCTGAGTTTCGCAGTACGCTAATGGCAACCAGCATTCCAACCAGATAGGGAATCACTCGAACAGACGTTTCAAAACCACCCTTGGCTCCCTCGATAAAACTAGAAAATACATCTATCTTTTTTCGAAAAGCAGCGATCAAAAAAGACAGTACAAAACCAAAAAGAATCAGGTTACTGAATACTTTAGAGAAAGTTTCAATCCCTTCTTTTGAAAGAGTATTCAGGTAAGCTAACAAGGCTACAATAGCGAGCGTCAAGCCACCCAACCAAGTCAATATTACCCGATCTAAAAGGTTAATTTTCTGACGAAAAGCGACGAAGAGTAACCCTACGAGCGTGGCTACATAGGTGGCAATCAGGCAGGGAATAAATACGTCGGAAGGATCTGTAGCTCCGTACACCGCCCGCTGAGCCATTACTCCCAAAGGAATTAATACCGGCCCCGCCGAGTGCAGGGTCATGAACATAATCTGGGCGTTGGTAGCTACTTCTTTGTTCGGGTTCAGTTCCTGCAAGCTCTGCATGGCTTTCAGCCCAAAAGGTGTCGCTGCGTTATCCAAACCCAGCATATTCGCCGAAAAATTCATGATCATCTGCCCGTGAGCCGGATGGTCTTTCGGTACTTCGGGAAAAAGTCGATTGAAGAAAGGACCAATCCGCCGAGCCAGAAAACCAATGGCTCCTGCATCCTCTCCAACTTTCAAAATGCCCAGAAAAAAGGTCATTACACCCGCCAGAGGCAAGGCAATTTTCATTACCGCGACCTCGGCTGAATCGAACATGCCATCAACGAGGAGTTTGAAAATTTCAGTGTCTCCAAAGAGAATGAGCTTAAAAAGGGCTACGACAAACGCAACAATGAAGAAGCCAATCCAGAGGTAATTAAGAGCCATGGGGAAACACTAATAAAAGTCGATATGCTTTCGGAAGCCTGAATTTCGCTGAAAAGCCTTAAAAACCAGTTTTCCAGGAAAAGAAAAACAAAAGCTCCTCCTGGCCGTATTATGTGTATCATTCTGATTTAATTCAAATTTCCATGAAGTTTCTTCTGTTTTCGCTGACTTTATTACTCACGAATCCTGCCAAGCTTACCACCGCTCCCTGCCCGGACGAGGCAAATCTGGAAAAAGCCGGATTGGTTGATATTCAAAAAGTTGACCCTAGTTTATTGGTCGATTTAAAATATTCGACCACAGATAACTTTGTCAAGAAAGATGTGTACGGCTGCATTACTCGCTGTTACCTACAACCCGACGTGGCCCAGAAACTAAAAAAAGCTCAGGAGCACCTCCGAAAAAATCATCCGAATTATCGTTTGCTGGTGTACGACGGTGTTCGTTCGCGGAAAGTACAGTGGAAGCTTTGGGAAGCTTTACCACAATATGCTCCCAAATACCGTACGAATTACGTGGCTCACCCTACTCGCGGTTCTATTCATAACTACGGCTGTGCCGTTGACTTAACCGTGGCCACTGCCGACGGTAAAGCCTTGGACATGGGTACTCCTTTTGATTTTTTTGGTAATGAAGCTTACCCCCGTAAGGAGGATGAAATGCTTCGGCAGGGAAAAATCACAAAAGAGCATGTTAAAAACCGACAGATCTTACGGGATGCCATGCAGGCGGGCGGCTTCATGGGCATCACCAGCGAATGGTGGCACTTCAATGCCATGAGTCTGGCCCAGGCAAAGTTGAAATATACCATCGTGGAAGAGTAGTCTTGTTGACGTGATTTTATCGCTTCTGACTACGAAGAGGACTAAAAAGAAGGTAACAGATTGATTCTACCCAGACGTAATAAATCGTCGTCTCTGCAGAAACAAATCCATTAATTTTTACTGCCGTAACTTTTTTAAAAAATTAAATACTGATTATCAGATCAATAAAAATTATTTTAAACTTTTTTCAGGGAATACTTGCGAAAGGCTCATTTCATTACGTAAGTTTGCAACCCCAAACGACGGGAAAACAGAAATAAAAAGAAGGGTGATTAGCTCAGCTGGTTCAGAGCATCTGCCTTACAAGCAGAGGGTCGGGGGTTCGAATCCCTCATCACCCACTTCATTTTTATTTCAAATCTAGCCTTCGGGTGATTAGC
>NZ_NHPP01000031.1 GCF_002838835.1 Siphonobacter sp. SORGH_AS_0500 | reverse complement strand
AATAACGAAGTATCCATCAGCCAGACCCTGCATCAAAGCAGAGGCTCCGAGACGGTTGGCACCGTGATCCGAGAAGTTGGCTTCACCTAAGGCGTAAAGACCAGGAACGGTAGTCATGAGGTTATAATCAACCCATAAACCACCCATGGTATAGTGAACGGCAGGATAGATACGCATAGGCACCACGTAGGGATCTTCACCCGTGATCTGCTTATACATATCAAAAAGGTTACCGTATTTTTCTTTGACAACGGCTTTACCCAATTCCAGAATCTGGTCATGGGAAGCATTGTGAATACCTCTTTTATTAACCTCTCCTTTACCATAACGCTCGTAAGCGGCATAGTAATCCAGGTAAACGGCCATTTTAGAAGTACCTACGCCATAACCCGCATCGCAACGCTCTTTGGCAGCCCGGCTCGCAATGTCACGAGGCACGAGGTTACCAAACGCTGGGTAACGACGCTCCAGGTAATAATCACGCTCGTCTTCAGGAATCTGATCGGCGGGGCGATTATCATTCTGTTTTTTAGGAACCCAGATCCGACCATCGTTACGCAACGACTCTGACATCAGTGTCAGTTTCGACTGATGGTCTCCTGAAACGGGAATACAAGTAGGGTGAATTTGGGTAAAGCAAGGGTTACCGAAGAATGCACCTTTACGGTGAGCTTTCCAGGCAGCCGTTACGTTAGAGCCCATGGCATTCGTTGACAGATAGAATACGTTACCATATCCACCTGTACAAAGTAATACCGCGTGACCGAAGTGACGCTCTAATTCACCTGTTACCAGGTTACGGGCAATGATACCACGACATTTACCATCGATCATGACAATGTCCAGCATCTCATGACGGGTATACATTTCAACCGTACCCGCTCCTACCTGACGTTGTAAGCCAGAGTAAGCACCAAGTAACAACTGCTGACCTGTCTGACCTGCTGCGTAGAACGTCCGCTGTACCTGGGTCCCCCCGAACGAACGGTTGGATAACAAACCGCCGTATTCACGAGCGAAAGGCACACCAGCCGCTACACATTGGTCAATGATGTTACCAGAAACTTCAGCTAAACGGTATACGTTTGCTTCACGAGCCCGATAATCACCACCTTTAATGGTATCGTAGAATAAACGGTAAACAGAGTCACCGTCATTTTGATAGTTTTTGCCGCATTGATACCACCCTGAGCCGCAATAGAGTGAGCCCGGCGAGCAGAATCCTGGAAGCAAAAAGCTTTTACTTTGTAACCTAGTTCGGCTAGTGTTGAAGCAGCCGAAGCACCAGCTAAACCCGTACCAATGATGATTACTTCAATGCTACGTTTGTTAGCGGGGTTAACGAGCGGTACAGTCGAGCGGTATTTCGTCCACTTCGATTCCAACGGCCCGTCGGGTATTTTGGCATCCAATTTAGGTGATGTTGCCATGGAATTAGTTCAGTTTATATACTCCGGAAAAAAGCTCCGGTCTGAGTTCTAAAGGAATCGGAGTTCAGAAGCGAGAACTTATGCTCCCAAACTTTTAATGTAGAAATAAACAGGCATTGCGGCAAACGCCAGGGGAATACCAATACCAAATACCCACACCCCCACGAAACGGATCAGGGGATTGTATTTGGGGTGATTCCAGCCCAAGGTTTGGAAGGCACTTTGGAAACCGTGTACCAAGTGATACGCCAATGCCCACATTCCTAACAGGTAAAAGGCTACCAGCAAAGGATTGGCGAAAGCGGCTTTGGTTTCTGCGTACAGGTCTTTAACAATCGTTACCCGTGTTTGCGTATCCTCGCGTACGAATTCTTCCATTTTACCCTTGATGGCGGGACCATTGTAGGCAGATGACGTTACTTCACCCGTAGTCATACTTTGCTCGTACTGACGGTAAGGCACCTCGCCAAACTTGTACTGCCACCAGAAATCGTGCATGTGAACGACGATGTAAAGCAGCAGGATCGTTCCGAGAATAGCCATGTTACGGCTAGCCCAGGAGCTCTGGTTGTGTACCACCACGTAACGCTGAGGACCACGAGCTTTGCGGTTTTTAGCCGCCAGCATCAGACCATCAATGGCGTGGAGAAGAATGAACGCGTACAAGCCGTAGGATACTACTTTAATCGGAGGAAATGTCGTCATGAAAACGGCATACTTGTTAAAGCCTAATCCTTCATCGCTATGGAACAATTGAAAGTTACCGCTCACGTGTACAATGAGGAAGACGCTTAAGAAAAGCCCCGTCAAAGACATGATAAGCTTGCGGCCCAGCGTACTAGAAAAAGTTTGTGTGACCCAGGACATCGTTTTTTGACTCGAAGAACAGTTAAAAATAGAGGGAACTATCCCTAATTAGCCCTCAAAACTACGGCACAAACGGTAGGCCGCCAAAGTGGATTCTTGATTTTTTGCTAATTAAAAATACCTTTTGCTCGTGAAAAGCGTTCAGATGTTGAAATTGGCATCGTATCCAACTCGAGGCGGGCTCCATTTAGAGGACTGATATCGGGAACTATTTGCTCTTAAGTTAAACCTATACGGTGTTGAAAAAGTTGTTAGGACGAGGAGTATTTTGCAAAATATCTACTCCTTAAAATAGACCTTTACAACCTCGTTGGAAGCTTTACCTTTGTTCACTTGTTGTGTTGTATTCTATTGTTTGTACCCCTTTATCCTAAGTATCCGTATCGATCTTGATTATACCTGCGTAGCATGAGAACCCTTTACCGTTATTTTGTATTACTGGCCATTACTATCTGTGGACTAGCTCACTCAGCCTGGGCTACTCACGTTCGGGCCGGTGAGATTACCTCCCGCCGTATTTCATCTACAGCCCTTACCTATGAACTTACCTTAACGATTTATTGCGACTGGGCTAACGGAGCAGATGCCACGCGAAATACTGCCGGTTCGGGTGTTAATTTCTGTTTTGGTGATGGTACTCCGGTGCAGAATACGCCTTTATTTACTCAGGGCTTACCCAATGGCGGTGTGGTAGATGTAGGAAATGACACCCGGCGACTAATTTTCAAGGTCATTCATACGTTCAATGCTCCCAATACCTATACCATATCTGTTGGTATTGATAACCGAAATACGGGTACCATCAATATCACGAATGGAAACTCTTCGCAATATCCTTTCTACGTTGAATCTACTCTGGCTATTAACTCATTTCTGGGCTTAAACAGCACGCCCGTCATGTTAAACCCACCCGTAGATTTCAATGCCTGCGTGGGTCAGCGTTACATTCACAACCCCAATGCAGTAGATGCAGACGGAGATAGTTTAGCGTACAGAATTACTCAGAATAAAACTACTAACGTAGGTGAATCCTGCCGCGGTTTCCTGGTTCCCAGTATTGTTTATCCTAATCAGGTGCCTGGTTGTAATGCCCAAAACGAAGCCGGAACCGGAGCCGCTACTTATAGCATCAATCCTGTGACGGGTGATCTGGTTTGGGATGCCCCCCGCTGCGTCGGTCAGTACAACCTGGCGTTTGTCATTGAAGAGTGGCGAAACGGTATTAAAATCGGTGAAATAACCCGTGACATGCAGATTACCGTGCGAGATTGTCAGAACAAACGTCCTACCATTGAAGTACCCGGAGACATCTGTATTGAAGCAGGAAAAGTGGTAAACTTTACCGTTCGCGGAACCGATCCTGACAATAACCGCGTCATCATTTCCTCTACCGGAGCCGTTTATCAACAAAATCCAGCTCTCATTACTGCTCCTTTTGCTACGTTTACCGTTCCTTCTACCATTCAGAGTTCACCCGGAACGGGATCATTCAGTTGGCAAACCAGTTGCGATCACATCCGGGCCTTGCCGTATGAAGTCTTGTTTAAAGTAGCCGATCAGCCCGGTTCGGTGCAACCCTATCTGGTAGATAGCAAAACGGTTAACATTCGCGTAGTAGCCCCCGCTCCAACAAACTTACAGGCAGTAGCCAACGGAACAGCGTATAACTTAACCTGGGCAGCCTATCCCTGTCAGGTAGCTGGTGCAGAAATTGTTATTTATCGAAAAGTGGGATGTACTGCCCTTACGCCCAACCTCTGTAGCCCTGGACCACCCCCGGGTTATACCGAAGTAGCTCGCGTACCTGCTACACAGACCTCGTATACGGATAACTCAACCAGTTTACGTCCTAATACAGTCTATAGTTATCGGATCGCTGTTTCATTCCCCGGCCCCAATAACCTGACCCGTTTCAGTAGTACTTACTCGAATGAGTCTTGTCAGGCTTTACCTAAACAGGCAATTTACATCACGAACGTTACCGTTGATGAAACCAGTACTACTGCCGGACAGATCACCGTAAAATGGACTCGCCCAGAAGTGACAGGTACGCGTGAGTATCGTATTTTCCGGGCTACGGGTTTAAATGGTACGGGTTATACCAGAGTAGGCACGATTACGACTAATTTATCAGCTCCTAAAACAGCAGACACCGTTTTCGTAGATCAGGGTTTGAATACGGAAGCGAATGCCTACCGGTATCGGGTGGATTTATATACAACAGCAGGGGTACGTTCAGATTCTTCGCAGGCGGCCAGTAGCGTTCGTTTGAGTGGAACGCCTCAATCGCGGTCCGTTCAATTGAGCTGGCAGGCTAATGTTCCCTGGAGTAACGACAACCAGACGCACCGTGTCTACCGTCAGGTAAGACCCGGCGTGTTTAACCTGATTCAGCAGGTAGCAGTCACCGGCTCTGGTTCTTATACCTATACTGATAATGGCCGCGACAATGTTACTTCTGATGGCGACATCAGTACTACGCTTTCACCGGATTCGACGTATTGTTACCGCGTTGAAACGGTAGGCTCTTACAACGATAATAGCATTCATCCGGGCTTGTTGTATAACTTCTCACAACGTCTGTGTCTGACACCAACGGATACTACTCGTCCTTGTCCGCCGGTACTTTCGCTGAATCTGCTCGATTGTGCCAGCTATGTTCAGGGCACTTGTGAGGAAGCTCCTTTCCGCAATACGCTAAATTGGACTGATGCCACAACAGGGCCCAACGGAGCAGCTTGTGATCCCAACATCGTACATTACAACGTTTATTACAAACGCTACGAAGACACGGGTGATTTTGCTAAAATTGGAGAAGTGCCTTTCCCAAGCCGCACCTATCTGCACGAAAACCTGAGCAGTTACGCGGGTTGCTATTACGTGACAACCGTGAACCGGTTTGGCGTGGAATCATTACCCAGTAACACGGTTTGTAAAGACAACTGTCCTGACTTTACCTTACCGAATGTAATCACGCCTAATAATGACGGCAAAAACGATACCTTTGAGCCCATCCGTTGTCCTCGCTTCGTGAAAGAAGTTCGCTTCCGGGTGTTTAATCGCTGGGGTGTGAAAGTCTATGAAAGCAACGATAATCCTCTGATCCAGTGGGATGGCCGTACGGATAGCGGTAAAGAACTAGCCGCTGGAACGTATTACTTCGAGGCTCAGGTTCGGTACGAACGCCTGAATAAATCCGAAGAAGATCGCCCCGTAACATTGAAGAGCTGGGTGCAAATCATTCGCTAATCTGATTCATAATTTAGTAACGAAAAAGGAACTGCTGGGCGGTTCCTTTTTTCATTAGCGAACGATTCTTTTGCCGAAATTGTCCCATAAGAAATGATGCATTCCTTATGGCGGTAATTCTTTTCGATGGCGTTTGTAACTTTTGTAATTCCACCATTAATTACATCATTGACCACGACGAGGGTCGGCATCGGTTTGCTTCCTTACAGTCGGAATTTGGGCAGGAGTTACTGAAAAAGAACAAGCGTTCCATTACCAATTTTGACAGTGTTATTCTTTGGGAAGACGGCTGTTTATACGAAAAATCAGAAGCGGCCTTACGCATTGCTAAACATGTAAAAGGCTGGAAATGGCTCTGGGCGTTCCGGTTTTTACCCCTTTTCCTCCGGAATGGGGTTTATAATTTAATAGCCCGAAATCGTTACACCTGGTTCGGAAAACGCGAAGCCTGCCGACTTCCCAGTCTCGAAGAACGGGCCCGTTTTGTTGGATAAGCCCAGTTCATCCTATTTTTGCGGTCAGAACAAACTTATCAGCATGAAAGCTTATGTTTTCCCGGGTCAGGGATCGCAATTTTCGGGAATGGGGAAAGACCTCTATGAATCTTCAGAAGAAGCCCGTATTCTTTTCGAAAAAGCCAACGATATTTTAGGTTTCCGCATTACAGATATCATGTTCAATGGTACCGATGAGGAACTGAAGCAAACGAAAGTAACACAACCGGCTATTTTCCTTCATTCCGTTATTCTGGCAGCCATCACGCCCGACCTAAAGCCTGATATGGTGGCAGGTCACTCTCTGGGTGAGTTCTCTGCTCTGGTAACGGCGGGTGTTTTATCATTTGAAGACGGCGTATCACTGGTTTCGAAACGGGCTTTAGCCATGCAGAGAGCCTGTGAAATCACGGCCTCTTCAACGATGGCAGCCGTATTAAGTTCGCTTCCTGATGAACAGGTAGCGGGTATTTGTGAGCAGGTGATGAAGGAAACGGGTGAAGTAGTGGTTGCCGCTAACTATAACTGTCCCGGCCAGTTGGTTATTTCCGGCTCGCAGGAAGGCGTTCGTATCGCCGGTGAAAAACTGAAGGAAGCCGGAGCTAAACGCGTGTTGCCCCTGCCCGTTGGCGGAGCCTTCCACTCACCCATCATGGAACCCGCCCGTGAGGAACTAGCAGCCGCCATTGAAGTGACGCCTTTCCACACCGCAAAATTCCCCATTTACCAAAACGTAAATGCCCTGCCTGCGACTCAAATCGACGCTATTAAAGCCAACCTCATTGCCCAATTAACGGCCCCCGTACGCTGGACCCAGTCCATTCAGGCCATGCGTGCCGACGGAGCAACTCTGTTCGTAGAATGCGGTCCAGGCAAAGTATTGCAGGGTTTAGTTAAAAAAATTGACGCTTCTGCGGAAACGGCTGGCGTGTAAAAAAAAATTCAGACTAAAAAACATTCGTATTCAGTGAGTTAACCAAAAATGATCATTTGAATGTGAAATTATTTTTAGTGAGGACTTGACAAGGGTGAAAAAATGCCCTTATCTTTGCACCACCAAAACGGAAATGACCGATGGTGTAATGGTAACACAGGAGATTTTGGTTCTCTTATTCAGGGTTCGAATCCTTGTCGGTCAACGAAAATTTTTAGATTAAAAGAAAACCCCTTTAGGAGCATCCTGAAGGGGTTTTCTGCTATTAATCCCGTTTACGATCCCTGATTTTCGTGCTTTTGTTCACAATTCGATGTATCGCCCTAAGCAAAGGAAAGCAACAATACTAGGCCCAAAAGTCAGGTTATTAGATACTTTTTTATATTTCAAGGGGTGTGGATAGATAAAATGAGAGATTGGAACTTCTCTAGAGCTTGTATAATCCTCTTGCGAACCCTCATTTCAATTTGAGGATCAAGGGCATAGTAGCCCGTCTCCTGACCCGTGCGGATCATCTCCAAAAACCGCACGGGTCAGGAGACGGGCTCCATCAATGCACGTTCTGCCGATTGACGTAAACGGTCTGGATCATGAGCGTATTGGCCCTGATGTTGATTGAGTAACAGGCTCAATCTGAGCGAAAGAGAATTTAGTAGCGGCCAGTACTCCGGCCAGGATGATAAACTTTTTCATGGGGTTGTTTTATTTTAGGGATGGATGGATTACTTAGTTAATCCAGAACGTCTGTCAGAATAGTCGAAACCATTTTGTATATCAGTTGGGCATGACGTAGGCTTATGATCTCCTCCGATAAATCAGATAAAAAAATCTGATTGCTGCCTAATGGGATTGTTTCATGCCGATTTCTTGCTCTCCGATTTGAAGATTATAGAGATAATCAGACTTAGTCGAAGGAAGAGCATCCAGATTAGTTGTATTATACTAATAGGTCATTTTTAAAACACTCTAAGATGTTGTGTAAATCCTGCCTAGATGTTCAAACTGGCAATCGATGAGAACGCGGAACCGGGTCGATTTCTCGCCCGGTCCCGGCTCCACTTTTTCAAGATGAATC
>NZ_NHPP01000030.1 GCF_002838835.1 Siphonobacter sp. SORGH_AS_0500 | reverse complement strand
TAGAGTAACAAAAACGCGAGCTATTTCTGAAGTAGCTCGCCGTTTTTGTTACTCTATATCGATTAATCCAGAATTTTCCATTTACCTAAGCCCCATTTCGAGAAGCGGTACAGTAATGACGTTCTCAATACGCCTAAACCGTATTTGGAACTCCGCATGAAGTTAATGGAAGAAGCTTCGTCAAAGTATTTTGTTGGACAGGTTACTTCTGCAATTTCGAATCCTTTCCAGAAAATCTGAGCGATCATTTCATTATCGAAAACGAAATCGTCGTCGCATTTTTCAAAGGGCACTTTTTCCAGTACCTCGCGTGAAAAAGCCCGGTAACCTGTATGATATTCAGATAATTTCTGATTCAACAGCACATTCTGCGTAAAGGTCAGGAAACGGTTGGCAATGTATTTGTACATCGGCATACCACCTTTCAACGCTCCTTTTCCTAAAATCCTTGAGCCAAACACTACCGGATATAAATCGTTACCAATGATGGAAATCATGGCCGTCAATAGGAGCGGCGTATATTGGTAATCGGGGTGTAGCATGATGACAATGTCACCACCTAATTCCAGGGCTTTTTTGTAACAGGTTTTCTGGTTACCGCCGTAGCCTTTGTTGATATCATGCCGAATGACATGCTTAATACCCAGTGCACGTGCCACTTCAACGGTATTATCAGGGCTATGGTCATCAACCAAAACCACTTCATCCACTAAATCAAAGGGAATTTCCCGATACGTACGTTCTACGGTAAGAGCGGCCCGGTAGGCGGGCATGACAACGATTACTTTTTTATTGTTGTACATAAGGTGAAAAAGACACTAACGACAGGTCTCAAATCAAGGCTGAATTTGGCAAACAGTGGGTCGCAAAGATGGTTTCAAACCTTGAAATTACATACCAATTTCGGAAGAGCCTAAGTTTGCATTATTTTATGAAAACCGAAAAAGAGCATTAGGGTTTTAGATAAGAATATAAATATCTGATTAATAGATAATTATTCTTGGTTTCTGTATTTTGTTACCAAATAATGAAAAAGCAGATAAACGAACCAGGATTTGGTTTTATTAAGGGAGGATGGTTCATTTACAGCCAGCCCATCAATTGCATATTTTACTCCTGAATTACTCTTTCATGAATTCGTTCTGGTCGAAAAATAGCTTACGAATTTTTCAGCGACGGCTGGTAAACTTGAGCCCAAGAAACCGTTCTTTAGTGCTTTTATCCCTGCCTAAAGAACAATTTCTGGATATTCATGAACTGGATTTCCTTTCTGGGTCTTCTTCGTTTCATCTTATCAAAGGGTGCATTGCCGGAAAGAGTAGTCTGCCGCTGTGCGAAGTGCTTGACCCGCGTGACCAGAAAGTCAACGACATCTCCCGCCGCCTGCGACTCATTGCCCGCACAGCCAGTTTCATTGAAGCTGAGCGAGGAACCGAAGATTTATACCTGGGCTGGCCCCTGGTTCAGGGGAAGTTCGCTGACGGAACCGTCGTTCGGGCTCCTCTGCTTTTCTGGCCAGTGGGCCTGCGAGTAAATCCTCAAAACCAGTGGGTGATGGATCGTCGGGATGAGCCGCTGGTGCTGAATCGCTCCCTAGCAATGGCTTACGCTCATTTCAATGGGCTGAAAGTACTGGAAGAAGTTTTTGAAAAAGACTTTGAAGATTTTCCCAAGGATTCACTGCATTTCCGTACGGAATTGTACGAATGGCTAAAAACAACACCACTTAAGCTTAATTACAACTCCGATTTATTTGAAGATCAACTGCAATTTTTTCCGAAACTACTGAAAAGTGATCTCGAAAGAACGGAACGATCTGGCGAGTTGCGGTTAGTACCGCATGCCATTATAGGCATTTTCCCACAGGCAGGTTCGTACCTCGTTCGTGATTATGAGAGCTTATTACAGCGGGTTGAGGCCGATAAATTTTCACCGTTTCAATCAGAAGTCACGGACCATCTTTCCAAAAAAATACGTGAGGCCGACATCTTAACGCCTTTCCCAATGGATGCTTCGCAGGAAGCGGCTTTTCGGCGGGTAAAAAAAGGGGAATCGCTGGTGGTACAGGGGCCGCCGGGCACGGGTAAATCCCAACTCATTTGTAACCTCATCGCAGATTTTACGGCCCAGGGAAAGCGAGTGCTGGTGGTGAGTCAGAAAAGAGCGGCTCTGGATACCGTCTATGACCGACTATCGCGAGCCCACTGGCAGGATTTTGCTGCAAACCTGCATGACTTTCAGCATGATCGAAAAAGTTTATATACCCAAATTACGGGCCAAATTGATCGCATTGACGAGTATAAACGATTGAATACCAGTTTGGATGCAATTTTATTGGATCGGGAATTTACTCAGCATTCCAATCAGATTGATCGCATTCAGGAAGAACTGGACGATTTCAAAAAAGCTCTCTTCGATACCAGTGCATGTGGCGTGTCAGCAAAAGAGCTTTACCTAACCTCCGATCCAGACAAACCCCGAATCGAGCTTCAGGATTTGTACCAGTCTTTTCCTTTACATTCGCTCGAAGAAACGACGCAAAAGTTAAAACGATACGAAAGTTATCAAAGTCGAATCGGTCAGAATCACCCCTGGCAGGATCGTCAGGATTTTAGCGTGTTTACGTTTCAGGACGTGCCAGCTATTAAGTCCACCGTGCTGGAAATCCCCGCGGCAATCGAACAGATTACGCAACAGATTCAGGCTTTTTTAGGAAGAAAAGTGAGTTGGGCAGAAGTACGAAGCCTGCAAAAAGAGGAAAGGGCGTTAGTACGGTTACTCAAAGAATTCACGCCAGAACGGGAAATTTGGGTTCGTCGGTTGCATTATCGCCAGATTTCTGACTGGAAAGAATGGCCCGTTCGTATGCAGATCGAACAATTGATTAACCAGGGAATAGCCAGCGAAAGTTTTAGAAGTTCAGAGTTACGCCCTTTTCTGGAAACCCTGGAAACCGCTATTCAGGCCCGTCCTTCTTTACTGAAATGGTTATTTTTCTCGGAAAAGGAAAGTTTACAAAAACAGGCTTCTCCGTATGGGTTGACGCTTGAACACACTGATCTACAAAAACTTAGACAAATAGTCCTGAATCGTTTGGAGGTAGAATGGTTAATGCAACAATGGGCAGAGCCGTTACACATTCGGGTTCAGCAGGAAGAATGGAGTCAGACCCGGCAGAACTGGGAGCGGGTAACTTCGCAGGTAGCGGAGGCTTCAACTCAGTATGAGCACATCCGAAAATCGCATTCACTAATTGGAGAGTTATACCGATTTCATTCCGAATCGAATCAGACCAATTTTGCTGATAAAGTGAGTCAGATTATTCAATTGCTTCAACAACTAGGGCAAAAACAGGAAAGCTGGAAAAGATACCTGACGGCTTCTCAAATGGATTGGATTACTCAGGCGACGCCTCAGCAAACCAGCCTTTTACTGGACTCATTAACCAACGATTTTGAACTATTGCAGGAATTTGATACCCTGCAAAACCAACTAAGTCCGGCGGAGAGCGAAGTGATTAAAAGAGGAGCAGGCCATGAGTTACTGGACACGTTTGTGAACTCCCTCAAACTCGCCTGGATTGAACATTTGGAATTGAAAATGCCCCTTTTGCGAAGTGTTTCCGGCCTGAAAATGCAGCAGATGGAGGAAGACTTGCAACAGGCTGTGCTGCGAAAACAGGAGCTGGCCGGAGAAATTGGCCGGAAACAGTTACGCGAGCAAACGTATCAATCGCTCGAAATGAACCGTCTGGGTAACGTGACAACTTACCGGGATTTACGGCATCAGGTTACTAAAAAACGTCTGATTTGGCCCGTTCGGCAGGTGTTAAGTCATTTCACGGATGAGGTATTAACGCTGGTACCCTGTTGGCTAGCTTCGCCCGAAACGGTTTCGGCCATATTTCCCTTAACGGAAGAGCCTTTTTTCGATCTGGTTATTTTTGATGAAGCTTCGCAATGCTTTGCTGAGCAGGGCTTACCCGCCATGTTTCGGGGAAAACAAGTGGTAATTGCAGGAGATAGCAAGCAATTGCAACCTTCTGATTTGTACCGCGTTCGACTAGACGAGGACACCGATGATATTCCTGAACTAGAAGTAACCAGCCTGCTGGATCTGATGGCTCGTTATTTGCCGCAGGTACTTTTACAAGGCCATTACCGCAGTCGTTCGCTGGATTTAATTGAATTTTCGAATCAGCATTTTTACGAAAATCGATTGAAGTTACTACCTGATTTCCAGGAAATGAACCGTAACTCAGGGGCTATTCACTATATAAAAGTAGAAGGCGAATGGAAAGATCAGCAAAATGAACCCGAAGCGGCGGCTGTGGTTATTCTGCTTCAGACCTTAACTCGCCAGGAGCCGGATTTATCAGTGGGGGTGGTTACGTTCAACTCACCCCAGCAGCGTTTACTGGAAGATAAACTGGACATTACTTCGGCTCAGGCAGAACCTTTATTTATCAAAAATCTGGAAAACGTACAGGGTGACGAACGAGATGTAATCATTTTCTCCATTGGTTATGCCCCTAATGAACAGGGTAAAGTGTCAGCCCACTTTGGGTCGCTGAACCAGATAGGAGGGGAAAACCGACTGAATGTAGCTATTACCAGGGCCCGTCAACGGATTTATGTGGTAACGAGTTTGTGGCCCGAGCAGTTGAAAGTAGAAGAGGCTATGAACGAAGGGCCCCGTTTGCTAAAAGCGTATTTAAACTTTGCCCGTAGCGTTTCTTCGGGAGAATACCTTCCCAAACCTTTAGCGGTGCAAGAGCTGAAGTCAAGCCAGTTGCTGAAAGATCAGCTTGAACGCATGCATCCTTCCTGGGTTAAAGAATTACCCTTCGCAGATTTAGTCAAGAAAGAGAAAACGGTTTATGAAGGATTGATTCTAACCGACGATGATCTGTATTATCAAAGTTTGAGTTCAAAAGAAGCACACGCTTATTTCCCAATGAGTCTGCAAAGAAAAGGCTGGCCTTACCGCCGCATCTGGAGTCGGCAATGGTGGAAAAACCGAGCTGCAGACTAACAAAAAAGAGCACGCTTCTAAACGTGCTCTTTTGGTTAGGCTTCGTATTTGACGGTAATGCCGTGATAACGTTCCTGTTCAGTGTAATCTTTCCGAAGCGGATGGCCTTCCCAGTCTTCGGGAAGTAAAATCCGACGTAAATCCGGGTGGCCTTCAAAGTGAATGCCCATCAGGTCATAGGCTTCGCGTTCGTGCCAGTTGGCCGTCCGCCAGATTTCACTGACGCTATTAACCGCAGGCGGTGTGCCTTCCTGACGAGGCAATTTTACTTTCAAACAAAGGGCGTGTTCGTAAGGAATGGAGAACAAATTATAAGCAACTTCAAAAGTATCCGTTCCGTTATCCAGTGCGGTAAGGCAGGATAACGAGTCGAAATACGTTCGTTCATCATTCCGTAGGAACTCACAAATAGGAACCAGTGATTCAGGGCGAACTGTTAAGTTAGGCATAAGTACCAACTCTTCTTCGCCAATCAAAGCTTCCGTCCCAAACTCATGCGTGAGCAGGGATTTAAGTTCTGAGAAAGTCATGCAAATGTTGGTTTTTCAAATTTTTCAACGAGGGATAACGCAGCAGTAGGTTCCTGCACACTTTCACCTCTGATTTTGTCCTGTAATTTCATAATGGCACCAATCAGAGCTTCGGGGCGGGGAGGGCATCCGGGCACGTACACATCCACGGGAATAATGCGATCAACGCCTTTTACCACATGGTAGCCGTGTTCCCAGTAAGGGCCACCGCAGTTCGAACAACTGCCCATCGAGATGACATAACGAGGTTCTGCCATTTGTTCGTATAAGCGGCGAATTCGGTCGGCCATTTTAAAGGTTACCGTTCCAGAAACGATCATTACGTCCGACTGACGGGGAGAAGGCCGGGGAAAAATTCCGAATCGTTCCAGGTCGTAGCTGGATGCGAAGGTTTGCATCATTTCAATAGCACAACAGGCTAGACCAAAACCCATAGGCCAGAGCGAGTTAAGACGAGCCCAGTTGAGCAAATCTTCCGCCGTGGTTAGAATCAGGCCGCCTTCGCCGGTTTTAAATCGGCTATCAAGAAAACTCTTCATTGATACTTCTTATTTACTTTTCCGTAAAGATCCATAGGTACTTTAGACTGAATGTAAGAAACTTTAGCTTGTGGACGTACCCAGTCAAGATGTCCTTTTCGCCAGGCATAAGCAAGACCTAAAGCGAGAATCCCTACGAAGAGAAACATCTCCAGTAAAGCAAACACACCCCAGCGACCATTCGTTTCCTGAATCAGAGATTCTTGTCCGAACACGGTAGCCCAGGGAAATAGAAAGACTAATTCAACGTCAAAAAGTAAAAAGATCAGAGCAACAATATAAAAACGGATATTAAACTGGACGTTAGCGTTTCCTTCCGGCTCTTCCCCTGACTCATAAGTACTGAGTTTCTCAGGATTCGGACGGTTTGGGCGAATCAGGCGAGCAATACCCAGCATAACGACCAGAAAAATTACTCCCGTTATAAAGAACAGAAGAATAGAACCAAAATCAGTAACCATAACCAAAAGGGATTATTGAACCTGTAACTTCGTACTGTCGGGGCGGGTTTGGGCGGATTTGCTGGAGTCGGCACGGGCCATTTTCTTCTCTCGCTCTTCCAGTACCGTTAAACTATCCACTACTGCTTTGTAGATATCTTTGAACTTATCGGGCTGAGCAATGTAGTAGCGGTAACTGGCCCGGTACGTTCCGGTATCAGCCTGATATTTTTCCAGAATATCTTTTTCCAAAACCTGAAAAGCGACCATAGAGGAGTCCTGCGAACCCAGACGTAACCGTATGATTCGTTGTTCTGCCAGGTGTACATCTTTAAGAATTTGTACCATTTTATCCTGCGGAATGAGGTTCTCTGGCGGAGACGGAGCATTCGAACAGGCCATGAGCAGAGCCAATAAAGGGAGAAGTAGACGCGTTTTCATGTTTAATAGTTGGGTAAAGTTAGGTAGTTTTGGCGGAAGGCAAGGGCTTTGGCGTTTGCAATCCAGTTTATTTACCAAAAAATCAAAATGAACGAGCTCCTTTCAAAACTTCGGAATTATGAAATCCGAATCCGAAAAGCGGTCGATTCGCAGATGCACGGCAACTTTAAGTCGGTGTTTAAAGGCTCGGGGCTGGAGTTTACGGATTTACGACAATACCAGTACGGCGATGACATCCGACTTATAGACTGGAACGCTTCATCGAAGGGGCATGGTCTGTTTTTAAAGATATTTAAGGAAGAAAAAGAACAGACGGTCTTTTTCATGGTGGACGTAAGTGCTTCGCAGGACATCGGTCGCGAAGAGCGTTCGAAGCTGGATACGACCAAAGAAATCTGTGGTGTGCTGGCTCTTTCGGCCATGCACGAAGCTAGCCACGTAGGCTTATACTGTTTTTCAGATCAGAAGGAAAAATACATTCGCCCGGCTAATAGTATGAAGCATGGGTATCAGATGATTTTGGAATTATTTCGACTCAAACCCGAATCACTCAAAACCAATGTATCGGATGCCATTCTTTTTGCTCTGAATATTCTTCACCGGAAAAGTGTAGTGATCCTGATTTCTGACTTTATCGATACCGATTACGAACAGAATTTAAAAGCTCTGGCTAAAAAGCACGATCTGGTGGTGATTCACTTGTATGATGACCGGGAAGTAAACATGCCCAGGCTGGGAATTATTCCGGTTTATGATAAAGAAAGTCGCCGCATGATGTGGGTAAATACGTCATCTGCCCAGTTTCGAAAAACGACGCGTATCGTTTTCGAAGAAAATCAACAACGGCTGGAGAAGCTTTGCAAGCAGTACAAAGCCAATTATTTATCCGTCGATACGCAGGAAGATTATACTCCTAAACTAATCAAACTATTTCGAGTCAAGTAACTCTATTACCACTGTGCGAAACGGATTGTTTCTTCTTATCATTTTCTCTCTCTCTCTAGTATCTCCGGTGCTTGCTCAACCAGAGGGAAAATTTCTGTCGAAAGAAATTAAGGTAGGTAAGCCCGTGCAGTACGCGTTAAGTTATCGGCATGATCCTAGACTGGATGTCTTTTTTCCTGATTCTACCTATGATTTTACGCCCTTTCAATTTCTAAAAAGAGACTACTATTCCACCAGAACCAATGCCTCGGGTAGTTTGGATAGTGTCGTATATACACTGGTATCGTTTGAAGTGGATTCCATGCAGTATTTGAAGCTGCCGGTGTATGTAATGAATCAAAAAGATTGTACAGCTCTGTACTCGGGCTTGCAATCCATTCCACTTCGATCTTTATTAAATCTGAAATCAAAAAAGGCGGGTTTGCAATCCAATACCGCTCTGGTTTTACTGGACGATCAGATTAACTATCCATTATATTTTATTATTCTCATTTTCGCAGGTATTCTTGGCGGATTAATCTATTGGCTTTTCGGAGCCAGAATTCGGCGACGCTGGCGGCAGTTTCAATTATGGCGTAGGCACCTGGAGTTTCGCGGAAATTTTCAAAGGCATCTGAGAGGTGCTACCGATTCCCGACAGGCGGTTATCAATGTAGAGCGAGCGGTGGTACTTTGGAAAAGATACCTGGAACGACTGGAAGGAAAGCCTTATACTACGTTTACGACCAAAGAAACGGTCGAACAATTTTCACAATCCCGGCAGTTAGAACAGGCTCTGAGGGAAACGGATGCCGTCGTATATGGGGGAGTGACCTCCCCCCAGACCCAGGAGTCCCTTCGGATCTTGCGGGATCTGGCGGTACGAACATATATTAAGCAGCGTGAGGTTATTCTGGAAAAAAAGTCATAAGTTATTAACCGTTTTGAATCGTCGGGATTAAGGATTTTATGGATAAGTGGTATTCGTTCAAATGGCTTTCATTCAATACGTTAACCAGTTTTCACTGGGCCGAACCTTATTTTTTGTATGGAATAATTGCCGTACCTCTTCTCTTCTTCTTAAGAAGAATTTTTCATGGAAAAGCCCGTCAGCGGCTTAATGTTGCTTTTCTACCCAAAGAAGTCAAGACAAGCTGGGTTCAATACCTAAGGCATCTGCCGGGGTTATTCATTGGGTTAGGTATTAGCTTTCTATTAGTCTCCCTGGCCCGACCACAGATCATTACTGAAACGGAAGAACGCCTCGCTGAAGGCATTGAAATCGTACTGGCTCTGGATGTGTCAGATTCCATGCTCATGAAGGATTTATTACCAAACCGCATGGAATCGGCTAAAAAAGTTGCTACTGAATTCGTTAATGGCCGATTTCGGGATAAAATCGGAGTGGTAGTATTTGCCGGACAATCCTTCTTTCTTTGCCCACTCACGACCGATTATGAATTAGTAAAACAGCAAATAGCTTCGATAAAACCCGATATCATTAGCACCGCAGGAACGGCCATCGGCTCAGCCTTGGCTAATAGTATAAATCTGATGCGGGATACTGAGTCGAAAAGTAAGGTCGCTATTTTACTCAGTGATGGAGATAATACCGCCGGAAACCTGGACCCGGTTACGGCAGCTCAATTAGCTAATGCTTACGGCATTCGGGTCTATACCATTGGCATTGGCCGTGAAAATGCTACCATTGAACAAGATACCACAGGCATGTCTATGGAAACACTGGACATTGGGGTGCTTAAAGAAATTGCAGCCCAGAGCAAGGGGAAATTTTTTCAGGTGGAGGATGCAGAGGCCCTTCGAAAAGTTTTTAAACAGATCAATCAGTTAGAAAAAGTAGACATCAAGTCTTCTTATTATCAGGATATTAAAGACTTTTATCATATTTATCTGAAGTGGGCAATAAGCTTCCTATTGCTGGGCCTACTGGCAAAATCTACCTTCATTGGAAATATCTTGGAAGATTAATATAGTAAAATTCAAATAATCCTGCTTTATTCGCTTTACGCTTTAGTTTTTTGAGAGCCAAAGACCCACTGAAAGTCAGTTTATTGGCAGAAAAAATAATTTTTTTAGTAAAAAAATGTATTATGATTACGAAGTTTATGATAGTATTGTTGAATATTTAGCTGTTTATACATTAGTTTTAGACCCACTTTTCGAACCAACGCATAGAATTCATGTTAAAGTCATTCTATCATTTGGGGAGCGTTGAGGCAGGACTTGATGAAGTAGGACGGGGGTGTTTAGCAGGGCCAGTGGTTGCCGCTGCGGTGATTCTACCGAAAGATTATAGTAATGAGTTTTTAAACGATTCCAAGCAGTTAAAACGGGCCCAGCGGGAACGGTTACGACTAGAAATTGAAAAAGAAGCAATAGCCTGGGTAATTGCGGAAGCAAGTGTCGCTGAAATTGACCAGTTTAACATTGCCAAGGCAAGTTATTTAGCCATGCATCGGGCCGTGGAGCAACTTAAAGCCCAGCCCGAGCATCTACTAGTCGACGGAAACCGATTTACGCCTTATCCCATGATTCCGCATACCTGTATCGTCAAAGGTGACGGAATTTATGCGTCAATTGCCGCCGCTTCGGTTCTGGCAAAGACCTATCGGGATGCGTTCATGGAAAAGCTATCTCTGGAGTATCCAATGTACGGCTGGGAGCAGAATGTAGGCTATCCTACAGCGAAGCATTTGAAGGGGTTATTAGAGTTTGGAGTAACCGATTGGCACCGAAAGACGTTTGGTCCAGTAAAAAATGTGTTAAACTCACAGAATTTGTCGTCTCAGAAAAATACTGATTTGGTCGATTTATCACTGTGATATTCTTTAATTAATACAATTTTATTAAAAACTCATAAAATTTTTCACAAAACCTTAACGTCGGGATTGAGAAAAAAAACAGTAGATTTGCTGAATCATTACTCGGTTTTGAGGAACAAAAACAAAATTATCTTTCGTAGTTGCGTAGAACATCAAATTTTATTTTTCTTTACACCAACAAACCAAAGTTTCACTAAACCCTAAAATTACCAAACTAATGAGTAACACTACCAAGACCCCTACTCCCGCTGCCAAGCCTGCTGCTGCTCCGAAGAAGAAGTCGGGGGGCATTTCGTCTGGTTTAATTATCCTGATTCTGTTTATTGTTGCTGAAGCTTTCTATCACCTGTACTTAGGCGATGGTAGCCACTTTGAAGGAGGAGATCATAACAATGAGCCACTGCCAGGCGATTTCTTCGGTATCGTTTACAAAGGGGGTTTTATCGTACCCATTCTGTTTACTTGTTTCTTAACTTCTTTAACTTTCACAATTGAGCGTCTTTTCACGCTTAGCAAAGCGAAAGGAACTAGCAGCATCGATGAGTTCGTTCGTAAAGTACAAGTTCTGTTGAACCAAAATGACATCAACGGAGCATTGAAAGAGTGTGACAAACAAAAAGGTTCTATTGGTAACGTAGTAAACGCTGCTCTGAAAAAATATCAGCAACTGACTACTGACACTGAATTAGACAAAGAACAAAAACTGGTTGCTCTGAGCAAAGAAATCGAAGAAGCTACAAGCTTAGAAATGCCTTCTTTAGAGAAAAACCTGACGATCATTGCAACGCTTGCTTCGGTAGCAACGCTGATCGGTCTGCTCGGAACGGTATTAGGTATGCTTCGTTCATTCGCTGCCATGGGTCAGTCAGGTAGTGCGGATTCAGCGGCTCTGGCTGCTGGTATCTCTGAGGCTCTTGTAAACACAGCTTTAGGTATCGGTACTTCTGCTATCTGCTTGATCGCTTATAACTACTTCACCAGCATCATCGACGGTATCACTTACAACATCGATGAAATTGGTCTGAGCATCACTAACAACTACGCTGCTCATTACTAGGCGTTGTTAAAGAAGTTTGAGCTTCTTTAAAATTTGTCAGAGTTATGAAGTTTTTCTCAGAAGAACCAATAATTTTGATCAACGAAACGTTTAGTTATAAAATAAAAACAGTGTAGCGATGGCAAAGGTTAAAGTAAAACGTCATGGAGTATCAATGGACATGACTGCCATGTGTGACGTAGCTTTCTTGCTGTTAACATTCTTCATCTTAACAGCGAAGATGCGTCCTCAGGAGGCTGTTCAGGTTACTACTCCTAACTCCGTAGCCCAGGAGCCCTTAGCCGCAATCGATGTGATTACGGTTCTGGTTTCGGCTGATGGAAAGATTTTCATGGGGGTTGATAACCACCAGGTACGTCTGGGTATGCTGGAACAAATGTCTAAGCGTTATAATGTGGCCTTCACGGATCCCGAAAAAGAAGCTTTCCGTTTATCAGAAAACTTCGGTGCTCCAATGGCTAACATGAAACAGATCTTGGATATGGATCCTGCTGAGCGTAACAAGCCCGGCGTACAGCCAGGTATTCCTAGTGATTCCGTTCGTAACGAACTTTTCTACTGGGTTGCAACCGCTCGTCAGTATTTCGGCAGCCAGGGTGCTAAGTATAAAGTGTTGATTAAAGCAGATCAGAATGCTCCCTATAAAGTTGTGAAGCAAGTAATTGCTACTATGCAGGAGCAGGATGTGAACAACTTTAATTTGATCACAGGTCAGGAAACTAAACCCACTTCCATGTAGAACTTGAAAGTTCGCTTTCAAATTCTTTAAACTAACAACGCAATGGCAGAGATAGCACAAGGTGGTGGGAATGACAAAGGTGGTAAAGTCCGCAGTAAAAAGGTATCTACTCGTGTAGATATGACCCCCATGGTAGACTTGGGCTTTTTATTAATTACTTTCTTCCTTCTGACTACTACCTTACAAAAACCGGTGACCATGTTCTTGGGTATGCCGGCTAAAGACAAGGAAAAAGAAAAAGTAGAAACATCTCCGATCAAGGAATCCGAAGCAATCACCGTATTGTTGGCGAAAAAAGATGGCGAAGATACAGTGTATTGGTATCAGGGAACGGGTAAAGATGTAGCAACAACCCAGGTTGAGAAGACATCTTTTGCTGCTAGCGGAGGTCTCCGTGACGTTCTTCGTCGTAAAAAGGCTGAAATTGGAGACAAATTTTTCGTAGTTATCAAATCTAAAGATGAGGCTTCGTACAAATCTTTAGTAGATGTACTCGACGAAATGGCGATCTCTGAAATCGACAAATACGGTATTACCGATATCAATTTGAACGATATTAAAATTATCGACAAAGCAGAAGCAGGTAAGTAATCAAATAAAACTAATAAAATAGTTGTAAAACTAAATTATTAGTTTTAACTTTGAGTCAATATCTTAGAACTTTAAACAATTTGCCTAATTATCATGGCAGGAATAATCAAAATAACCAACGATACCACCTTAGAGGATCTGATTTTTGCAGATCGTAATAAGGAGTATGGTGCATACGACCTCCGTCGCCGGACGTCTCGTAATGCCCTGATCGCCACTGGTATTGCTCTTTTGATTGTTGCGGCCTTCCTTGCTGCTCGTTTGCTTGCTGCAACGATTGCAGGTGAAGAAAAAGAGGTAGAAGTAAAGCTGGCTGAAATGTCAGAGCTTCCTCCTCCGCCAGAACAAGAAAATCAGCCACCACCACCACCACCGCCACCACCACCACCACCAGAAGTTCCGGTGATGAGTACAACGGCGTTCTTGCCTCCCGAAATTAAGGAGGATACCGAAGTTCCACCCGATGTTGAGCCTCCTAAGCAAACGGAGCTGGTTGATGCTCAGGCTGGTAAGGAAACAGTAGTAGGGGATCCTAACGCTGTGGAAATTGTAGCCATCGAGGAAGGAACTGGTAAGAAGAAAGAAGAAGTAATTGAGGTGAAGCCTGCTGCTAAAGAAGAAGTCTTTACAGTAGTAGAGCAACAAGCTCAATTCCCTGGTGGAGAATCTGAAATGTATAAGTTCTTAAGTAAAAACATCAAGTACCCCGCAGCCGCTCAGCGTGCTAACGTACAGGGAAAAGTGTTCTTAAGCTTCATCGTTTCTCCTGATGGAAGTATTTCTGATATCCAGGTACAAAAAGGCTTAGGCTTTGGTTGTGATGAGGAAGCTATGCGTGTAGTTAAGTCTATGCCACGCTGGAAGCCAGGTCGTCAATCAGGTCGTGCTGTGAAATCTCGCTTTAACCTGCCGATTTCATTCGTACTTGAGTAGTAGACAATAGTTACTTTATTATAATAATGGGTCAGCATCTTTTGGATCTGACCCATTTTTTCTAGAAAGCGATGCCTAGACCAGCTAATGAACAGATTAATGATTTGATTGGCTTTATTATTCCCCTAGGATACGGTGCAATGGGCTTCTATTTGATTGACTCAGCACCTACTTTTGCCGCTAGCGGAATTTTATCGGAACCAGTCGCCCAGCTTTTAGGAGGATTATTCATTGGGTATAGTCTTTTGAAGATTTATTGGGCTTATCGCCGATGGCTAAGAAATCAAAAAGAACAATAGTATACTTAATCGTCATGAAAACTGTGAAGTCTTATCTTGCTCAAAGCCTCTTATTAATGACTGTGGCTTTGACGGCCTGCCAGTCTGGAGATAAACAATCAGAAGAAACTGTTTCCAGAGGAGAAATTACGATTTCAGTTGATGAATCTTTGAAGCCTATCATTCAGGCGGAAAAAGAAGCCTTCGAGGCAAAGACCAAGTACGCAAAGGTTAATACAGTCTACGTACCTGAGCTAGCTGCCATTCAGTTAATGTTAAAGGATTCCACTCGATTGGCTGTGGTTACCCGCCATTTAAAGCCGGACGAAAAAGAAGTCTTTGAAAAAGCAAACCTGAAGTATAGAGCTTTGCACATGGCTACGGATGCCATTGCTTTCATTACCCATGGTTCATCCAAAGATACTCTAATTTCAGTCGAAGAGCTGAAAGAGGTAATGCATGGAAAGATTACGAAATGGAATCAGCTTAAATACGGTAAAAGCAATAGTAAAATTACGCTGGTGCTGGATAACGATAATTCTAGTAACCTTCAATATTTACTAGATACGTTACAAATTGCGGATAAAAAACAGTCTCCTTTGTTCGCAGTGAAATCCAATAAGGAAGTAATTGAGTATGTACAGAAAACACCCGGAGCCGTTGGCGTGATAGGAGTTAACTGGATCAGTGATATTGATGATCCCGAACACCCCACCTTTACCAAGGGAATTAAAGTAATGGGAGTTGCTCCAAAGTATTCGGCAAATCTGGAAGACTATATTCAGCCTTACCAGTATGCCATTGCATTGAAGAAGTACCCCCTAAGTAGAAATATTTATCTGATCACAAAAGAAGCCAAAAGAGGCTTGGGTACAGGTTTCATCAACTACGTACTCTCTGATCCCGGACAACGGATTGTACTAAAAAGTGGACTTTTACCTGCCACCCAAGTGATTAGACTCATTGAGACCCGTAATTTTAGCATTCAGGCTGAAGACCTAAATGCTAGGAGAATTAAAAATTAATCTTTTTTAATAAAAAATGTAACTATTTTTTTAGTTTATTCGTTAGAATAGTAATTACATTTGGCAACGTAAGTGTTGTAACTAAAGATTATTATTTAATTTTTTTCAGAATCACTGTATATTGCAGTAATTTCGAATTGTTTATTTTAAATTGTTTAACGTAAGGTATCACCTTCCCAAAACCCAATTTTCTTCTACGATGAGAGTGAAATTCAAATCGCTGTTACTGGTAGCCGGGATGCTGGCCTTGGGTGTAACGAGCTCTTTTGCCCAATCTCCCGAAGTTGCAGGAGCTCTAAAAGCACTAGAAGGAGACCGTCTTGGTTCAGCCCGCGAGGCTCTTGAAAAGGCGGCGACTTCTTCTCCCTCTGCTGAAAATCAGTTTTATTTAGGTTACTACTACTTAAGACTGGCTAGTGCCGAAGAGGAAGGCAGTCCAAAAATTGCTGAGTACCTAGACAAAGCTAAAGCTGCTTTTGACAAAGGAGTAGCCGATGATCCAAAGGGCAAGTTTGCACTTAACAAGGTAGGACAAGCTGGCGTTTTATTAGGTCAGGGTAAATTACCAGAAGCTACGGCTCTGATTGATCAGGCTCTGGCGGAGACAAAAAGTCGTGATGAGGACGTTCTGTGGCGTGCTGCTGAAATGTATACCTTGTTCACTAAAAAAGGACAAGCTAACGACCCTGGTAAGGCAATAACTTACATCGATCAGATTGCTGCTTTGAAGAAGCACAAAGATCGTCCTGAGTATCAATTGGTAAAAGGAGATGCGTTCCTGATTAAAAACGAAGGTGGTCCTGCTATCTCTGCTTTCGAAGAAGCTCTTCGTTTGCAAACAGATCCCCAAATGGCTGCTCTGGCCAATACTCGTATGGGACGTGTTTGGAAGCGTGGTAAAAACTACGCTAATACCCAAACCTCTTTTAACGATGCCATTAAAGCTGACGAAAAATTCGCTCCTGTCTATTGGGAGTTCGCTGAGCTTTGGTTATTTGCTGGTAATTACAAGAATGCGGCAGAAAACTTAGATAAGTATATTCAGTATTCAGAAGAGTCGCCAGACGTGACGCTTCGTTACGTGAAATTTGCTTTCCTTGCCCAGCAATATCAGAAAGTGGTAGACGCTTTGACTAAAATTGAAGGTAAAGTAAATGATCCCGATCTGCCTCGTATCAAAGGTTGGTCTTTGACGGAGCTTGGCCAATACCAGGATGGTGCTAACAACCTGGAGACGCTTCTGAAATCTAATCCTAAGAAGGTGTATCCAGATGATCACCGTTACTTAGGAATTGATTACCGTGAGCTGAAGCAAGATTCATTAGCCGTTTTAAATTTTGAAAAAGCTGCTGCTTTAGGTGATACTGTTTTCAATAACTACGAAGAGATTGCGAAGATTCGTCAAGCTCAGAAGCGTTATGGTGATGCAGTGAAAGCTTACGAGCAATCAATTGCTTGGAAAGAAAGTCGTCCTGATCGTAAGCCTACTTATGCGGATTACTACCGTGAAGGAATAGCTTACTACTACTACATTTCGACGTCGAAAGATTCAACTGTGATTCCTCAGGCAGTTGCTACCTTTGACAAAATGGGTAGATTAGCTGATAGTACGGTTAAGAGCAATACGCAGTTAACGGAAGATCAGAAAGAGGCTATTCAGGCCATTGCTAACTCTACACCGTTATGGCAAGCACGTGCCAATGTCATCTTAAGTGACAGAAGCATTGCGTTACCTTATTACGAAAAGTATCTTACGCAAGCTGATAGCGTGAAGAATAAGCGTGAGATGGTTGAAGCTAACCGTTATATCGCTCTTTATCACTTCCTTGTAACGAAGGATAATGACAAAGGAAAAGAGTACATGAGAAAGATTCTTGAACTTGATCCTGAGAACGCGGAAGCTAACCGTATCCTGAATCCTCCCGCTCCTGCGACGAAGCCTAAGGCTACGGCAAAACCAAAAGCTGGTGCTAAAGCATCTACAGCTCCTGCTAAGAACTAATACTTAGGCAGTTTTATAAATAGAAGCAGCTCATCGAAAGATGAGCTGCTTCTGTTTTAACGAGCTAATAAACGAATGACGCAAAGAAGAAACAAAAGCTGACCCTCAAAGATGACTTATAACCAGTATAGTACTGCATGAATATCAGTTACCAATTACGTCACGATAGTATTAACATCAATATTCACAGTTCCGCTATGAACCACTCGAATATGTAATTAGCAAGGTATATAGTTGGAGTAGGAGATGGATAGCATGAAAAATACACAAGGTCAAGAGTTAACGATAGGCAAAGACCAGTTTCTGTTCCGCTAGATTAATAGGCTGGGCATAAAAAAACCGGACGTTACTAGCGTCCGGTTTTTCGTAAAGTACTATTTCTAAGGTACTATTGTCAAACGCTTACTTCTTTCAAAGCCGTCGGCCTTTAATCGTATAATGTAAATACCTGGTAAGCGTCCTAGATCGATGAATTTACGTTCGTTGAACTCATTGATCCGGCCATTATAAATTACAGTTCCTGACATCGTTGTAACGCTTACCTCAGCCCCTTGCCAGTTTTCTTTCGTTTCGAGTGTGAATGCTCCAGTTGGGCTCGGGTTTGGATAAACCACAAATCCATCCTGATTAGCATCGTAAGCATAAGTAAATGCTGCTGAGGTGGCCGAAGTACATTCGAATTTACCGACGGGAGCAATGTTATATTCAATCACGCTTTTTACCCGGTAAGTTCCTTCTTTTAAAGGTTTGAAATACACGGAATTAAATGTACTGGTATCAGAACCAGTAATCCATGAATTTCGGGTTCCGGGCACATTAGCCTGAGCCTGTAAAGTGTAAGGACCTACCTGAGCAATTTTAGGAACGTCTGGGTTTGGACGAACCGATACCGTTACCTTATCAGAACGGTTTTTACAGCCATTGGCATCCGTAGCCTGAGCGTAATAGTCACCACTAATTTTAGCCGTAACCAAAGCCGTAGATGACACCGTTTGTTCCGCCAATATCCAGGAAGGAGTTTGAGTGGTATTTGCTCGGAGTGTTACGGTACCGCCTTCACAAAAAGCTAAAACGCCTGAAACTACAGTAGCTGTTGGTTTGGCTGGTAATGCGTTGACTTTTACCAACACAGGATCAGAGCTAGGCGAGGGGCAATTTGCCGTGCTAATGGTCTGAACCTGGTAAGAACGAGCGGTGTTGGTCGTAATACTGGAAGTAGTAGCATTATTGTAATTCCATAGATAAGTTCCTTCAGAAGTGCTGGAGGTTAACTCTACGGTTTCGTTAGCACAGATCGTTACTGTACGGGTGCCATCGATAGTTCTATTAGCCTGAATAGTAGGTTTCGCCGGAATGGGATTAACTGTAATCTGAATGCCGGCAGAGGCAACCGAGCGGCACTGATTCGCATCAATGATTTGTACGGAATAGGTACTGCTAGTCTGGGGTTTAATGCTCTTGGTATTGGCCCCATTACTCCAGATATAACCCGCCGCATCCTGCGTCGTTGTAAGCGTGCGATCTGTTCCCGCACAATAACTGAGAGCTCCATCAGCCGTGATGCTGGGTTGGGATGGTCTTGGGCGTTGTCCCAGGGTAATGGATTCAGAAGTATAAGTACAGCCTAGAACATCTTTATACGTAAGCGTATACGTTTCTCCAGTCGCTCCAGTGATGCTCTGAGTAGTTGCTCCAGTACTCCAGGTATTACCCATGTTATAGTTAGACGCCAGGGTTGGCGTTACTCCTTCGCAATAATAAACACTTGAGCCGTCTTGCAAGATATTACCTCCAATAGCCGGACGATCGGGCACCTTATAGGGGAAAGAAAAAATAGTAGTGTTACCGTTTTTGATCTTGGCCATATAAGCATTTCCGGAACCGACGGTAATACTAGCTCCTGCTTGTCCGTTACTCCAGCTATATGGATTTTGATTGGGGACGCTGAGCGTAAGCGAGTTATTAGAAGCACAGGTAGCCGTTATGTTCACCAGAGGGTTAGCCAGCTTGGGAGTAGAGTTGGTAAGTACGTTAGACGTTAGAAGGGAGTTAACCCAAACCTCTGCTGCTGATGGTAGACCATTGGTCGTAAAATGTACATCATTTGGAGGTCCCAGACGTGGAATATCAACATTATCCGTACTGGGACCTGCGTATACATTAGCTACTGAAGAAATAATCTGATTCTGGGCGTTAATGACAGGCTGCCAGGTTAATCCAGAGTTATAGCTTACCCTGGCTACTACCCAACTAAGCTGGTTGTAACCCATATCAGCTCTACTTTTCTGAATAACTGAAGTCAAATCACTGACGTATTGAGCAGTAGAAGTTTGGAGAGTTGCATCGTCAGCTTCACCCTGATGCCAGAGTACGGAACGTACACCCGTTAACGAAACGTAATAATTCAGCGTGTTTTTAAGATTGTTATAGGGATAGCCCGCCGGGAAATAACCAGCTTCACCGCAAGTGGTACAATAACGGTTTTGAGTACGATTTCCTTCAGAGGACTCTCGCCAGTTCTTAACAGTGGTAGAAGCGAAGGCTGCATTATAAAAAAGGATGGGTACATTCAGCCTTTGAGCTAACGCGTCTCCTACTTTTCCCCAGTACCAGGCCGTTAGTCCTACCGGAGCAACACGATCGTTGGCTGATAGCTTTTTATACCTAGGCATTTGGGGGTAACTTGAAGAAGCCGCAGTATTACTATTGTATAAATAAAAATTAGGTTCAGTACTGCTAGAGCCATTTGCGTAGTTGGAAGCATCGGCAATAGTAACCCGGTCATCGTTTGGTTCAGATGGGGTAACGCGGGAGTCAGTGATCCCCTGAGCATTGGATTGTCCAGCGATAACGAAAACTTCGCCTACGCCCACTCGCTCAACTGCCTGAGCATTCACAATTGTACTGCCGCTCACGCCCCTAACTTCAAGTTTATACCAGCCGCCTGTCACCGAAACGGAGCCTGAAAAAAAGCCATTGGAAACCTGTGACATGGTAGTCCAATCAATGGCAGTTCCCCCATTAACGGGTGTAAGCTTTGCCTCAATTCGATCAACAGATTGGTAATAGTTACCGGAAATCTGAACGGTAGCTTTGTTGGAATTATCTCGCTGAAAAACGATTCGTTCCATTGGGAAAGTAATAACTACCTGAGCTTCAGAAGCAAAGGGAATGAATAAGTAACCCAGAAGAAAAATAAAAGTATAGAGAAAAGACCTCATGAGTTAAAGGTTTTCAAAAAAAAGAGAGTAACCAGTTTTGGCAGCCCTCACTAACAAAATTATGAATAACCATTAGGAAATAGAATCCGCTTACTAGCTATTCAGTTTCCTGGCATTCCATGATTACCATTGAGTATAAACGAATAAAATTCATTCACAGATGGTCAACGTTCGAAATTCTTTACCTGAACCCACCCTAAATCTCTTTAACGCTGATTTGACTATTAATGTTTGAGATCTGGTATTTGGTGGGATGAACGAGCTTTTTATGACCTTCAATAGTGACAATATAGATATCATAGACCTGATCTGGTGAAAGATAAGCCGCTGAAAAACTACCTGTAAATCCGTTTGCGTAGTACTTATTACCCATTGAAAATAAGTAAGACTTCAAGGAGAAACGCTTCTGACGACCTGGAATAATATGATTCTGAGTTGCACTTTTTAGGACAATGTAAGCCCCATCGTTTTTTCCCGTGTTCCTCGTATAGGTCTCGTTATGGAAGGAAAGTATCGAATCATTGTAATCCACATTTAAAGGAAAACGACTTGAATCGACTTGATAGGGTTGATCGAAAAAATAAGGTTCTGGCAATTGATAAATTCCTGAAGCTATGGCTTGTTCAGTAATCGTATCAACGGCAGACTTTAGACTCACATAAATGGGCGAACTAGGCAATGCCCGATTGTGCTGCCAACCATATATATCTGTATTCCTTTCTTTGTAATAAAAGTCCAGTGGGGCGAGGTATTCAAAATAACTGAAGCCAAAAATACAGAGGCTGATCCCCAGCCAAATTTTACTTCCTAGCTGTATATAGTTAGATTTAAGATGGGTAAATATCAGAATAGAAATAAGGATTAACCAGATAAATCCAATGTGTTTGTAGCGGCTGATTAAGACTGCATCCGGACCGTCCATCGCTCTACCTACAGCAAAAGCAATAATGATAATGCTTAGGTGAATAATGCTTCCCCAAAGGGTAATTTTCCAGCGAGGGAAAACATAAATATCGTGCGAGAAGAAGCTGTTTTTATTAATAAAAAGACATAATAGAACAGCACTCCCCAAAGGATCATCCCCGTAAACAGGATGAGGGTTACCCGGTTGGTATGGGCAAATAAAGTGTTGGCATCGGCTGAGATACCGCTGAACGCTAGAAAGTTATAGATAATTAATTTGGGATGAGCAAGGTTATCAGATAACTTGGGCCGATAAGCCGGAATTTCTAGATTGTGATAATAAAGCCAGATCATGGCACCCATAGCTATCACCCAGATGGCAACGTACTTCCACTGTCTTTGTAGAGTCAGAACGGCGATGCCAGCGGGTAAAACAAAGGTTCCACTTACATCACTGAAAATGGCAAGTATTCCCATCAGGACAGCGGTAATGATTCGAACGGGCGTGGGGGAATACAGGTTATAAAAAGTACCAATCGCAAAAAAATAAACGATGATATGCTGAAGGGGAATCATTCCCCAGAAAATGGCTTCGTAATACTGAATATGAAATAATAATAAAGCACCGCAAAGGAGGAGAATAGCAGGCAACTGGGCTCCTTTAATAATCGTATAAAAGAAGTATAATAACCCAATAATGGAAAGCAAACCCACGAACATTTGAATGCGTAAATCCAGACTTCCATGAACGGCATAAATAAGTAAAGCAATAACCCGATCCAGTACAATTCTACGCTCGTCGTCCTGAGTCCAGATTATTTTTACAAACTCATTCCAGGAAAAATGAGGCATATTTTTAAAAGCCGTAACGGGTTCTAATAAGGCATCATAATCGTCCTGAAAAGGTATATTGCTAACGTAACTAAAAAAAGTATAAAAAAATAGTAATATAGGAATAATGCTTAATACTATAACCCATTTAAAACTGTTAGTATCTTTCGATATAGCAAGCATTTGATTGAAGGCTAATGATTGTTGAGGCTGAACGAATGAATAGATCCTGATAAATAATCAGGATCTATAAAAACTAGATACTAGCAGGAGAAGCGTTTAACGTCTCCCAGATTAAGTCCAGTAGAGGACGTAACCCTTCGCGAGTGACTGCCGAGAAGTACAAATGAGGTATTCCGGCAGGTATTTGTTTCTCGATATCTTTTTTCTCTTCCTCGGTAATTAAGTCCATTTTTGAAATGGCTAATAGTCGCTGTTTATCGAGTAATTCCGGGTTGTATTCCCTTAATTCATTCAATAATACTTCGTATTCCTCGCCTACATTTTCAGAAGTGGAAGGAATAACAAACAGAAGGATAGAGTTGCGTTCAATGTGTCGCAGGAAGCGTAGCCCCAGCCCTTTACCCTGAGAGGCCCCTTCAATAATCCCCGGAATGTCAGCCATGACAAACGAACGGAAATCGCGATAGGGCACTACACCCAGATTGGGGACAATGGTCGTAAAGGGATAATCAGCAATTTCAGGTTTTGCTGCCGATACTACCGATAACAAGGTTGATTTACCCGCATTAGGGAATCCTACCAGACCTACATCAGCCAACACTTTCAGCTCCAGAATGAACCAGATTTCCTGCCCTTCTTCACCGGGTTGTGAGGTATGCGGAGCCTGATTCGTAGAGGTTTTGAAGTGGCTGTTGCCCAGGCCACCGCGACCGCCTTCCAGCAGAATCACTTCCTGGCCATCTTCGGTAATTTCGAATAAAACCTCTCCCGTTTCCGCGTCTTTAGCTACGGTTCCCAGCGGTACTTCCAGAAACACATCTTCCCCCCGGGCTCCCGTGCGACGACCGCCTTCACCGGGTTGACCTTTAGTGGCAATAACGTGTTTCCGATATTTAAGGTGTAATAAAGTCCAGACCTGCGTGCTGCCACGAAGAATTATATGTCCGCCACGTCCGCCATCGCCACCGTCTGGGCCACCCAGCGGGACGTGTTTTTCCCGACGAAAGTGGGAAGATCCAGCTCCTCCAGGACCTGAACGGCAACAGATTTTTACGTAATCAATAAAGTTAGTAGTCACAGCCTCGTTAAGTACTCATATCCGGTTATTCTGACACCGATATGAAGATTATGGTTGCTTTGCAATGAAATTTTGCACAAAGATACAGGATTATCCCTCAGCTACCGCGATAGCTGCTTGGTGCGGTCTTTCTATTGAAAAGGTGATTAGGCGGTTTTGGCAAGTTAATTACCTTTAAAACCTACCTGATGATTAAAATGTTTTGAATGAAATAGGCTGTTTCGGAAGTAAATTTCCCGAAACAGCCTACGATGCACAGCCTTTTAGATGAACTAAATGGTAGCTTTTTCTATGGCCGTGCAGATTTTCTCAAAAATAGCTTCGATGGCTCCGATTCCGTAGATGGAAGAGTATTTGCCCTGATTCTGGTAGTAATTCGCTACCGGAAGGGTTTTATCATTATACTCCTGAACCCGCTTGCGGATCAGTTCTTCATTCTGATCGTCGGGACGGCCAGACGTTTTACCACGTTCCAGTAAACGGCGGGTTAACTCTTCCGCTTCTACTTCCAGAGCTACCATGGCTGAAATGGCCGTGCCATTTTCTTCCAAAAGGGTATCTAAAGCTTCTGCCTGTTTTACCGTACGGGGAAACCCGTCGAAAATAAAACCAGCGGCTTCTTTGTTCTCTTTCAGCTTGTTGTCGATCATGCCAATCACTACTTCATCAGGAACGAGTAATCCTTGATCCATCAGTGATTTGGCCCTTAGACCCAGTTCGGTACCTGCTTTGATTTCAGAGCGAAGCAGATCGCCGGTGGATAAATGGACGAGCTTGTATTTGTCAATCAATTTTTCGCTCTGGGTTCCTTTCCCGGCTCCCGGAGGGCCAAAGAGTACCAAATTAAGCATGAGACTTGTTGATATTCAGAATGAAACGATTTTTTCAGGGCAGCAAAGGTACAACACAGCCTGAAAACAGAAAGCATTCGGACAATTTTTCCTGTAAGGTACTGTCCGGTTAGGAGTTGAACAGATGCGTAAGCTTGTTCAAATCTTCAGGAGTGTCGATACAGGGAGAATCGTAAGTGGTTTCAACGACCTGAATTTTATAGCCTGCTTCCAGCCAGCGAAGTTGTTCCAGAGATTCCGCTTTTTCGAGAGGAGAAGGAGCTAGTTTCGTGATCTCAGCCAGAATATCCTTGCGATAGGCATACATGCCTACGTGACGGTAATAGGTATGGTGTAAATGCCACTCGGCAGGATCGACATTTCGCAGGTAAGGGATGGCCTGACGGCTAAAGAGAATCACTTCTCCCTGGGCATTCAGTACGATTTTAGCTTCACCCGGATCGAAAAGAGTTTCGGCATTCGTTACTTTCAGCATTTGGGTGCCTAATTCTACATTACCATCCAGAGCCGCAATCAGTTCATTAATCTGAATGGGGTTAATGAAAGGCTCATCTCCCTGAACATTAACTACGTATTGAATCTCGGTATCGCCTGTATGGTGAGTTTCCAGATAGATAGTCAGAGCTTCCGCACAGCGATCCGTACCACTGACGTGATCGTCCCGGGTAATGACGGCTTTTCCGCCAAAAGCCTGCACGTGTTCGGCGATGCGAATATCATCAGTAGCCACAATGACATCAATGAAATTAGCGGCTTTCGTGGCTTCATAGACGCGTTGAATCATGCTCTTCCCGTGAATATCAATCAGGGGTTTACCCGGAAAGCGGGTAGAGGCATAACGGGCGGGGATAATTCCGAGTACCATAGTTTTGGAAAATCGTAACGGATGAGGTAATGACAAAATTGCCTCCTTTCTGGCATAAATCCGAAAGGAGGCAATTGCTTTATCGAACTAAAAATATTTAGTCGTTTTTCAGATCCTGAATATCCAGCATACCTACAGGTTTACCGTTTTCAGTCACCAGAATGGTATCAACGCTGGTTTTCTTGAAAATAGCCGCAGCCGCATCCAGTAACTGTGTACTTTCAATAGAAATCGGCGTTCCGTATTCGAAATCACCCATGGTTTTTGAAAGAATATCACGACCGAATTCAGCCAGTTTACGACGAAGGTCACCATCCGTGAATACGCCTTTCAGGTTACCTGCGGCGTCTACTACGGTTACGCAACCAAAACCAAATTCCGTCATTTTAACGATGGCTTCCGTTACCGATAAATCTTCTGTAACGATAGGATTGATGCTATTAATAGCCTGTCCTACGGTCACCGTAATCAGACGGGTATGCTCAATGAACTGGTTCGTTCCGATGGCCGTGAAGTTATTTTCAGTCAGGGCTTTCATCAGTTTCCAGGGCACAGTAATGGTGTGACATCCCAGATCGATGGCGTTACGAACGTGCTCGGTGTTACGAACCGACGAGAACATTACTTTCGAATCGAAACCGTAAGCGTCTACCAGTTCCACTACGTCTCCGATCAGCGTCAGGGCATCGTACCCCTGATCCTGCATCCGTCCGGCCAGTACGCAGATGTACGTTGCTCCGGCAACGGCTGCCATATACGCCTGTTGAATGGTATAAACGAGGTGAACGTTTACTTTCAAACCCCGATCAACCAACATACGGCAGGCTTTTACACCTTCCAGCGATACTGGAATTTTGAAAACCGTACGCTGAGGGTCTAAGCCTAAAGCCAGTTGACGATCTGCGTCCGCTACGATGGCTTCTGCTGTTTCACCTAAAGCTTCGATTTGAAGAACAGGAACAATTTTAGAAAGCTCCACGATGGTCGCGTCGAGATCACGAACACCTTCGCGGTGCATAAAAGTAGGGGTAGTGGTAAGGCCGGTCAGGAAACCGAGTTGAAAAGCCTCTTTAATTTCTTTTAAATCAGCAGAATCAAGATACAACTCCATGTGTGTAGTAGCATTAGGTAGTTTCCAAGTCGGATTATCTCGCTGGATAACCGAGTGTGCAGGAAAACCTTTTTAATGAATAGGATCAAACTTGTTTTCAGGCAAAGTAAATCGCCAGAGAAGCGGCTGCAAAGTTGGTGATTTTAAAGCAAAATCTGACGAGAAATGGGATTCGTTTTTAAGAAGACGTTATTCTTATCAAGTAACAAGACCAGAACGCCCGGAAAATAGACTTACCATTCCTGTTCTTTGAACCATCCAGCGTACATGACGTAGTTATTAGCGGTACGGTCAAAAACCTCGGCGGCGGCTTCGGAGACAGGTTTTAGCAGTTTGGCGGGGTTCCCCGCGTAGATACTTCCGGGAGGAACAATCGTGTTTTGGGTAACGATGGCTCCAGCGGCGATGATACTTCCGGTACCAATCACAGCTCCGTCCATCACGATGGCCCCCATGCCAATCAGCACGCGGTCTTCGATGGTGGAGCCGTGTACGACGGCATTATGTGCAATGCTGACGTAATCGCCAATGATGGTTTGACTTTTCTGATACGTACAGTGAATCACAGCTCCGTCCTGAATATTACTGCGGTTACCGATGCGAATAGCATTCACGTCTCCCCGAATGACGGCGTTGAACCAAACGGTGCAGTCTTCACCCATGATCACGTCTCCAACGATGGTAGCATTAGGGGCTAGCCAGCAATTTTGCCCGAATTCGGGTTTATGATTCTGAACGGGAAGAATTAAGGCCATGACGATGAGGGATTAAATTGCAAAACAAAGCTGCCAGCTTTTCTGCTGGCAGCGGAGAATCTGCTATCAAATTAGGCTAATAGCTGTTCAATCGCGGCGTGCACTTGCTCGAAGCCAAAGCCTTGCAATTGAGCGTTCATTAGCTCCGTGATTTGTTCATTAGCAGGGTTACCGATACTTCCTAAATGGCTATGTTTCAGATCGCGGGAAGCGGTATAACTGCCATCGCCGATTTCTTTTCCTACCTGACGATAGGCATCCCGGAAAGGAACACCTTCAATCACCAGCTCATTCACACGTTCGACGCTGAAGAGTAAGTCGTATTTTTCGTCTTTTAGCAATTCCGTTTTTACCTGAATATTTTCCAGCATATAGGCCGTAATGTCCAGGCAATCCAAGATATCTTCGATGGCGGGCATCAGGATTTCTTTCAGTAACTGCATGTCGCGGTGATACCCCGAAGGCAGGTTACTCAGCACCAACGTTACCTCCATCGGCAGAGCTTTCAGTCGATTGGTTTTACCGCGTAATAACTCCGCCACGTCGGGGTTTTTCTTGTGCGGCATGATGCTGCTGCCCGTTGTTAATCCATCGGGTAGCGTCAGGAAGGCGAAGTTTTGGGAGTTGTATAAACAAACATCCATCGCCAGTCGCGAAAGCGTTTGGGCGAGGTTCGCAATGGCAGTTAAAGCCATCCATTCCGTTTTTCCCCGGCTCATCTGGGCGTAAACGACGTTATAGTGCAGGCCTTCAAAACCCAGTAAATCTGTCGTTTGTTGACGATCCAGCGGGAAGGAAGAGCCATAACCCGCTCCGCTTCCCAGGGGGTTACGGTTGGCGAAGTGGTAAGCCGTTTGTAGTAAAGCCACGTCATCCACCAGTGATTCCGCGTAAGCTCCAAACCACAAGCCGAAAGACGAAGGCATGGCGATTTGTAAGTGCGTATAACCGGGTAACAAATCGTTTTTGTGCTGTTCTGAACGCTTCATCAGCGTGTCAAATACACGTTTGGTTTCCTGGGTAATCTGCTCCAGGCGATCCCGGGTGAAAAGTTTCAGATCGACTAAAACCTGATCGTTACGACTGCGACCGGAGTGAATTTTCTTGCCAATGTCGCCTAGTTTGCGGGTTAACATCAGTTCTACCTGTGAGTGAACGTCTTCGATGCCGTCTTCAATCTCAAAATTCCCCGCCTGAATCTGTTGATAGATTTCCTTCAGTTCACGTTCCAGATCGCCCAGTTCGGCTGCTTCCAGCAAACCTACGGAGGTGAGCATGCGGGCGTGAGCGAGGTTACCCAGTACGTCGAAGGGAGCCAGGTATAAATCCATTTCACGATCCCGACCGACGGTAAATTTTTCTATTTTTTCAGAAGTCGAAACGCCTTCTTTTTGCCACAATTTCATTCTTAAACGTTGAGAGTTTAGCGTTTGCAGGAAAAGCTGAAACGGGTAATCCACTAATCGAATCGCAAAAAACCGAAAAAGGAGCGAGCAATAAAAGAAAAACCCCGCAGACCTGTGGAGGATACGGGGTTTGGTACTAATGAATAAGAACGTAACCTAGAAGTGACGCTCTCCTTTTTCACGCTTTCCAATGATAATTGCCCCGACCATAGCAATGAAAAACAGGACGGTAACTAATTCAAAAGGAAGCAGATAATCCCGGAATAACAGATCACCCAGGGTTTCGACATAACCCGTTTTAATATTGAACTGCTCGCTTGGAGGCATGGGGTATTGCAGGCGGCGAATCGAAGCGATAATGGCTCCCAGAATCGCCAGACCCATGACGAAGGCTCCAATTTTGGTCAGGTTATTTTTCGTTTCTTCCCGGTATTCCCGCAAGTTTAGGAACATCACGACGAAGAGGAAAAGTACCATGATCGCCCCGGCGTAAACAATCATGTTTACTACGCCGAGGAATTGTGCATTAAGTAAAAAGTAATGACAGGAAAGCAGGAAAAACGTAAGGACCAGCGAAAGAACGCTATACATCGGATTTCTGACCAGAATGACTGCTAATGCGGAGATTAGAGTCAGAGCCGTCAGAATATACCAGATTTTATCGGCAGTGATAGGCATAAACTAATAAAGGTCAGTTTTGAAAAAGCAAATCTGGATTCATTACTTCCAGCCTTCGCGGAGGTAACGTTTATCCATGTTTTCTACGAGCTTGTCCTTGCCGTAAATCACCTCTCACGTGACATGAAAACGGGGACAAACTCATCGTGGCGAAGGTAAATGGCCTGTTTGGGGCAGGCTTCTTCGCAGAAACCGCAGAAGATACAACGCAGCATGTTAATCTCATACACAGCGGCGTATTTCTCTTCCCGATACAGATGCTCTTCCCCTGATTTACGTTCGGCAGCTACCATCGAAATAGCTTCAGCTGGGCAGGCTACGGCACAAAGTCCGCAGGCGGTACAGCGTTCCCGACCGGCTTCATCTTTTTTCAGAATATGATGTCCGCGAAAAACGGGGCCGAGGTAACGCTTTTGCTCGGGGTAGTTAATCGTCGGTTTTTTCTTGAAAAAGTGCTTGAGCGTAATAGCCATCCCACTGGCAATCGCCGGAAGATACATCCGCTCCGCCAGCGACATCTCGCTCTTGTCAATTTTCTTGGATCTATTGGTTAATTGCATTGGAGTTTTGAGTTTTGAGTTTAGGGTTTTGAGTTGGATTTCAGAGTACAAAACTTAAAACCCTAAACCCAAAACGCTAAACTCATCTTATCTTACGGGAGCGGCTTCGAGGATGCCTCGGGCGGCTTTGGGTTTCAGGGCAGCCTGAACAAGGGCTACGCCAACAATTAAAATAACGGCCACCCAGCTAAACCAGCGGATTTCGAACATAAGCCCGATGCCGGTAACAACGATGTTTAGAATCGCTAAGGGAATCAAACTCTTCCAGCCCAGATTCATTAACTGATCGTAACGGAAACGGGGCAGGGTCCAGCGAACCCACATGAAGAAGAAAACGAAGAACAGAGCTTTGGCAAAGAACACGCCGAAGCCAATGGCGGTGGCAATGTTATGCCCTGTAGCATCAGTACCTAAAGCTTCCGCTACTTTGTCCATGAAGGGATAATTAAATCCGCCAAAGTAAAGGGCTGAAACCACGCAGGAGGACACGAACATGTTGATGTATTCGGCGAAAAGGTAGAATCCTAGTTTCATCGACGAATATTCGGTGTGATACCCCCCAATCAATTCGGCCTCGCATTCGGGTAAGTCGAAGGGCGTACGGTTACATTCCGCAAAGGCACAGGTCAGGAAAATGATGAAGCCCAGTGGCTGATACAACAAATTCCAGGAACCGCCGTGCTGGGTATTGATAATGTCACGCACCGACAGACTGCCCGTCATCATGATGATTGCAATGAGGGACAAACCCATAGCCAACTCATAGCTAATGTTTTGAGAAGCCGCACGAATGGCACCAAGCAGGGAGAATTTGTTATTGGAAGCCCAGCCTCCGACCATTACGCCGTAAACGCCCAGCGAAACGATTCCGAAAACCCAGAGAATTCCAATATTAACCTCAATGCCCTGCACCTGTACTTCGTCTGAACCCACGATGATGGTATCGCCAAAGGGAACAACGGCAGAAGATAATAAAGCCGTGAGCATCGCCAGACAGGGGCCAGCGATGAAAAGCCATTTATTGGCCTGAGCGGGAATGAAGTCTTCTTTGAAGAACATTTTTCCAGCATCGGCCAGCGGTTGTAATAAGCCGCCCCATCCAGCTCGGTTCGGACCGGGCCGATCCTGCATATACCCGGCTACTTTCCGTTCGGCCCAGGTAGAGTACATCGCCACCACGAGCGAAAGCCCAAAGATGACTAGAACAATAATTGCTTTAATCCAGAATATGTCCATCAGTATTTAGGTTTGGAGTTTAGAGTTTTTAGTTTGGAGTTTTGCGTTTATTCAGTTGTGAAATGCTACTGGTAACTCAAAACCCTAAACTCTCAACTCAAAACATCTTACTTGTCTTCTGCCCAGTTTTGGATAGAACGGATGCCTGCTACGGCTGATTCGCCGGCGGGTGGAATGAGTTGCTTGAACCGTTCTTCGGGTAACTGTTTGATCGTTAATTGACTGGTGTCCCGACCTTCGTGTACGTCTTTATACTGCGAGGCGGCCAGTCGGCGGGCAAACTCGGGAACAATCTTATTCGCTCCGTATTTATTCGCTGATATGACCGAATGACGGGCTACTTTGGTTGGACCTTCAATGGTCCAGTCCGCTGTATTTTTACGTTCAAAGCGGCAGGTGTTGCAGATAAAGTCCAGTACTTCACCCCACTGATTCTTCCGAGCCGTTACCCGGATTACTTCGTCACCGCGATACCAGAGCGTGACTTTACCCGAGCATTTCTCGCAATCGCAGTGAGCATCCACGGGTTTAGTAAACCAGACCCGATTTTTGAAGCGATACGTTTTATCAGTTAAGGCACCTACCGGACAAACGTCAATAACATTCCCCGAAAAATCATTATCAATGGCTTTTTCGATATACGTTGAAATCTCTGCGTGATCGCCCCGGTTTAGTACGCCATGAACGCGTTTGCCCGTAATCTGATCGGCCGTAAACACACAACGGTAGCAAAGGATGCACCGGGTCATGTGTAACTGAATATTCGGACCTAGATCCTGTTTTTCGAACGTGCGGCGTTCCTCTTCGTAACGGGTTTGCTGTACCCCATGCTGGAAGGAAAAATCCTGCAAATGGCATTCGCCCGCTTGATCGCAAATGGGGCAATCGAGCGGGTGGTTAAGCAACAGGAACTCAACAATTCCTTTACGAGTCTCCAGCACCTGTTCGTTAACCGTATTTTCAACGATCATACCATCCTGAACCTGCGTGATACAGGAAGGAACCAGCTTGGGCATCGGACGAGGGTCTTTTTCAGAACCCGCCGTGACCTTCACCAGACAGGCCCGGCATTTACCTCCCGAAGCTTTCAAGGGCTCGTAATAACACATGGCAGGCGGGGCTACCTCCGGGCCAATTTTACGAGCTGCCTGAAGAATGGTAGTTCCAGGTTCAACCTCAATCGTAATATTATCAATCGTAACTTTCATGTCTATTACAATTTTGAATGAGTGAATGATAGAATGAGTGAATCTAAATCACCAGTCAAGTTCTATATATTCATCATTATTAGATTGAGATAGAATGAGTTATTCAATCATTCTATCATTCAAAATTCACTCATTAAACCAGTTCCATGTGTCCTTTATAGATGCCTCCGGGGCGAGTGGCTTCCTGGGGATGGGTAATGTGCCATTCGAACTCATCCCGGAAGTGGCGAATCGCCGAGGCTACGGGCCAGGCTGCCGCATCCCCTAAGGGACAAATGGTATTTCCTTCTATTTTTTTAGCTACGTCGACCAGCAAGTCAATGTCGTGCATGGAGCCGTGACCGTGTTCGATGCGGTGTAATACTTTCTCCATCCAGCCAGTTCCTTCACGGCAGGGGGAACATTGTCCGCAGGATTCGTGGTGATAGAAGCGGGAGAAATTCCAGGTATTTTTTACGATACATGCCGTTTCGTCCATGGCAATGAATCCGCCCGAACCCATCATGGTACCCGTGGCAAATCCACCATCCGAAAGCGATTCATAAGACATGAGTCGATCTTCGCCGTTGGCCGTTTTTAATAACATGGCCGCAGGAAGAATAGGGACGGAAGAACCTCCGGCCACGACGGCTTTCAAATGATGACCATCCCGAATGCCGCCACACCATTCGTCCGAGTAGATGAATTCCTGAACGGGTAAGCCCAAAGGAATTTCATAAACGCCGGGTTTTTTCAGGTGACCGGACGCAGAAATTAGTTTTGTTCCCGTTGATCGGCCAATACCGATGGCTGCGTAGGCATCGCCCCCGTTGTTGACAATCCAGGAAGTTGTAGAAATTGACTCTACGTTATTTACTACCGTTGGGCATTGGTATAAACCCTTGACGGCAGGGAAAGGAGGTTTATTACGGGGATTCCCGCGTTTTCCTTCCAACGATTCCAGTAGAGCAGTTTCTTCGCCACAGATGTAAGCTCCGCCACCGGGTTGTACGTACAACTCCAGATCGTAGCCGGAACCAAGGATGTTTTTACCCAGAAAGCCGGCTGCTTTTGCTTCCGCAATGGCTTGTTCCAAAATACGAACTACGTACATTAACTCCCCGCGAACGTAGATGTAACTCGTATTGGCACCCAGAGCATAACTGGAAACGATCATTCCTTCGATTAACAAGTGAGGAATGGTTTTCATTAACCAGTGATCCTTGAACGTGCCGGGTTCGGATTCGTCACCGTTACAAACCAGGTAACGGGGAACGCCTTCGGGTTTGGCCAGGAATGACCACTTCATCCCCATCGGGAACCCTGCCCCTCCGCGACCGCGAACGCCCGATTTTTTCACCTCTTCCACCACTTCGTCGGGGGTCATGGTTTTCAGGGCTTTTTCCACGGCGGTATACCCACCGTTTTTGCGGTATACGTCAAAGGTCTCAATTCCCGGAATATGGGTTTTATCCGTAAGTATTTTAGGACGCTCGCTAGTCATATTTCATAGTTTCCAGTTTTCGGTTTTCAGTTGTTAGTTATATCAGTATGCACTGAAAACAGACAACTGAAGACTGAAAACTACTTTCTGAGTTCATCAATGATTTCGTCTACTTTTTCGATGGTCAGGTGCGTGTAGTATTTTTCACGAATCTGAAAGCAGGGGCCCCAGCCGCAAGCCGCCAAACATTCGACGGGCTTAATGGTGAAAAGTTGATCCGCCGATGTTTCACCGTCCTGAGCACCGATTTTCTGTTTGAGGTGAGCGTAGACTTCCTCGCCTCCCATGAGCATACACGGCCCCGTCCGGCAGTATTCAATGACATGCTTACCGACGGGGTCGAGGTGATACATGGTATAGAAAGTGGCTACCTCGTATACTTCAATGGGTTGAATACCCAGAAATTCAGCGATGTAGTCCATGCCTTCGGTGGGTGTCCAGCCTTCTTGCTCCTGTAACAAATGGAGTAGGGGAAGTAAGGCCGATTTCTGACGACCTTCAGGGTAATGCGTAAGGAGTTCCTTCGCCCGTTCCAGACGCTCGGGGGTAAATTCTATGCGAGGTTTATCGGAGGTTTCAATCATAATCTTACGCGTCTAATTCACCAGCAATAACGTTCATACTACTCATGATGATAATGGCATCGGAAAGGGTCACTCCCTTACACATCTCGGGGTAGGCCTGATAAAAAATGAAACAGGGACGTCTCATTTTCAGTCGATACGGGCTACGGCCACCGTCCGAAATCAGGTGAAAACCTAACTCACCATTACCGCCTTCTACCGCATGGTATACCTCGCCGACCGGAATTGGGATTTCACCCATCACAATTTTGAAGTGATAAATGAGGGCTTCCATGTTTCGATATACTTCCTGCTTGGGAGGTAAGTAAAACTCGGGAGCATCGGCGTGGAAGGGGCCTTCTGGTAAATTCTCGATGGCCTGTTTAATAATCTTGAAGCTTTCCCAGATTTCACCGTTACGCACCATGAAACGGTCATACGTATCGCCGGTATAACCTACGGGGATATCAAACTCAAAATCCTGATACGAAGAGTAGGGGTTCATGACCCGAACATCATAATCAATACCGGCAGCCCGAAGATTAGGACCACTGAAGCCGTATTGCAAAGCCATTTCCTGTGAAACAGGACCAACGCCTACGGTACGATCAATGAAAATCCGGTTCCGGTTCAGCATTTTTTCAAACTCCTGCATCACGGGTGGGAAGGATTGAATGAACTCCCGGATTTTACGAATGGCTTCTTTCGAAAGGTCACGCTCCATGCCCCCAAAACGACCCATGTTTGTCGTGAGACGGGCCCCGCACATTTCTTCGTAGATCTCGTAAATCTCCTCGCGTTTCTGCATGACGTAAAGGAAACCCGTGAAGGCCCCTGAGTCTACACCCAGAATGGAGTTACAGATCAGGTGATCGGCAATGCGGGCGAGTTCCATCATAATTACCCGGATGTACTGAGCCCGTTTGGGCACTTCAATGCCGAGTAACTTCTCGACCGTCATGTGCCAGCCCATGTTATTAATTGGGCTGGAGCAGTAATTCATCCGGTCCGTCAGCGTCGTAATCTGATACAGCGGACGGCGTTCGGCAATTTTCTCAAACGCCCGGTGGATATAGCCAATCGTTGGCACGCCTGAAACGATCTTTTCCCCATCCATGGTCAGGATGTTCTGGAAAATACCGTGGGTGGAGGGGTGCGTCGGGCCGAGGTTCAGCGTCGTTAATTCGCGACCATCTTCCGAAACAATGGGTACTCCGTCTTTCAGGGCTAGGTTACCGACCTGCGGTCCCATCACAGCCGTCTGGTTACGTTGGGTAAGCGTATTTTGAGTGGTGATATCTTCGCTCATCTGTCTCTGAACATTATCTGCCGAAAAGGGCATCGATTTTATCCTGCCGGGTAGCATCTTCCAGCGGGTATTCTTTACGCATCGGGAAATAATCCATTTCCTCAATGTTCAAAATTCGAATCAGGTTAGGGTGGCCCACGAAATTGATTCCGAAGAAATCATAGGCTTCGCGTTCCATCCAGTTAGCTGATTTATAAACGTCAACGAGGGTTGGTACGTCGGGAGCATCGATGGGGACGAAGATTCGAACCATCAGACGGTGGTTATTCGTCCAGCTATGAACGTGATAAACCACACTTAATTCGCCGCCCTTGTTATCAGGGTAATGAATGCCCGCCAAATCCGTCAGGTACTGAAACTGAAAGGTCGGGTGTTTATAAAGATACTCAATCATGGGTTTGGCCGTCTCTACCGTAGTAAAGACACTCATGATTTCGTGGTGCTCTTCAAATCCAGCAATCTTATCTCCAAACTGCGAAAGCAGATCGTCGGCTATTTCCTGATTAGTCAGCATATCAAAAAGAATGAAAGAAAGAGGAACGGATTCCTACCTTTCGTTTACTTGATAATTCCGTAAGATTCCAGCAAAGCCTGGTATTCGGGCGAATCCCGCCGACGCAGCGGCTCGTTTTTTACGATCTCCTGTAACTGCATCACGCCATCCAGAATTTGCTCGGGGCGGGGCGGGCAACCCGGCACGTATACGTCCACCGGAACCACTCGATCAATACCCTGAAGTACGGAATAGGTATCAAAAATACCACCTGAAGAAGCACAGGCTCCTACCGCAATAACCCAGCGAGGCTCAGCCATCTGGATATACGTTTGCCGAACAATGGGAGCCATTTTCTTGGCAATGGTACCCATCACCAGCAGCATATCCGACTGACGGGGTGAAAAGCTGGGACGTTCTGAACCAAAACGGGCCAGATCGTACGTAGCTCCCATCGTTGCCATGAACTCAATTCCGCAGCAGGAAGTAGCAAAGGGAAGCGGCCAGAGTGAGTTACTACGGGCCAGGGCAATTACTTTTTCAAAAGAGGTGGCAAAGAAACCCGATCCGCCGTAGCCGTCAGGAGCATCCACCAGTTTAATATTATTCGGTCTTTCGCTCATGATTTTCCATGTGGATTAAAGTAAATCTAAGGATGCAGGTTAGTCCTGATCCCACTTTAATACCCCTTTTTTAATTACGTAATAAAAGCCCGCCAGCAGAAGTAACATGAAGACAATCATTTCTCCAAACACCAGCATGCCCATTCCCTGGGATTTGAACTTAAGGAAATTCACTGCCCACGGATACATGAAAATGATCTCTACATCAAAGAGAACAAAGAGAATAGCGGTAAGAAAATATTTTACAGAAATGGGCGTTCGGGCATCGCCATACACAGGGATACCGCACTCCCAGGGATCTTCTTTTCGAGCTGTACTGGTAGTCTTCCGACGCCCCGTCAGGAGGTGCGTAGCTACCATCGTCATGCCAATAAAGCCGGCTGCGGCGAGGAATTGCACCAAAACGGGTGCGAAGTCTGAGGGTAGGGAAGCCAATAACATAAGTAAATCCGATACGAGGTTAATACATCATGTGAGTCAATTACATGATATTAGAATTGTACTTTCTTTACTTACAAAAATCGCATTTTTGCCTGCTTCACCAAAAAATCATACTATTTTAGAATTATTCTAATTAATATATAAATATTACCTTAGTCCTTTCTTAATTTTATATTAAATCACAGTTTAATTAAAATTTTTCGCCCCGTCTCGACGAAGTAGCTTCCTGTGTTAGGACCAAACCAATTCATGGCCACGCTCTCGTAGGTATCGCGAGTCCAGTATTTGTCGGGTGTGATATAACCGATGTAATTTCCATTGAAACTGGTTACTACCACGTGAAGATTTTTAGTTAATCCGGCGGATTCAAGTTCGGGAACCAGTTCACCCGAGAAATCACAAGGCATTCCTAAGAAGGCAATATTTCCTACTCGCAGGGCTTTAATATCCGCGTCTGCCAGTCCGAACAGCATATCCCAGGCCCATTGCCGTACTTTCCAGCCTTTGGCAATCTGAAGCTGAGGCTTCCGCAAACTTACGGGCACGGTTACAAACTCCAGGGTTTGTTCAGGTCTGGTAACTATAGCATCGTATTGTTTCTGAATGTCACGGTGTAGGGCTAGGGCCTGATTATTCAACTCTTCATCGTCGTCTTTTCCTTCGGCTACGGGTCGCATGGAACCAACGGCCCCGGCCATGTAAGCGGCAAAGGTAACCGTACTTTTCTCCAGCGAATCCACTAACACACCGGGGTAATCCCTCGAAATGACCATATTATCTCCGTTCAGAAGTGTCGCGTGAGCAGCATAAGTTACCAGCAAAGCCGTTTCACCTGACTGTTTTTTCATCTTCATCAAACGAATGTATGGATCGACGGTACCTTCATTCCCTACTAAGCGGTTTTCGAGTCGGGTGGGTTCGTTGATCTGAGCATAACCAATTTCGGTGGGAGCTAACTGTTGCGTGGCATGGGTAAGGGCCGTAATGATCTGTTTGGCAAGGAACTGAACCATCTGCGGGTCATATTTTCCCGCAATTAACTCACTACCTACGCCTCCCTGCCAGCCGCCTTCACTGTTATGGCTGTGAATGGCTCCGTAATAAATATGATCGGCAGGGAAACCCAGGTTCTTGGGCCAGTTTGCTTGCACCGCGGCCACAATGGTTGGGGGAATAATCAATAAATCAGAAGCAACCATCGCCACGCGGGAGACTCCATTGTCAAACACAAAGGCTCGTACCCAAAGGGAGTCCCGAACACCAGTAGACACTTTACCCCGGCGATTTCCATAGCCTGCCAGCGGTGTCGCATGATCGGGGGTAATGTTCACCTTGGCCCATCCTACTTGTAAATTCTTCTGTTTTTTAGTCGAATCCTGCCGTTGCAGGGCCAGTTGCTGATCGATCTGCTCCAGCGATTGCTGCGTTTGCTGATAAGCCTCGGTCTGCGTATAGGGCGTTTCGTCAACGGTAGTGAGTGTAGCTAATAGAAGTACTAAAATCAGTATAATAAGAGCAAGAGAAACCTTGGTAATGATGCGTAAAAACTTCATAAGACCTGCGTTATGAACAAAAGAAAACCCCACCGAAAGGGGTGGGGTAAAGATACTAAGGAATGCTCTGGATTATTCGCCCTGATAAATTTCAGCGTTTTCCAGAATATAGTTAAGCTCGTAAATATCGTTGGCGTTCAGCTTGAGGGTTCCCTTGAAGGTTTGTACTTCATCTACTTTAAAACGACGATTTTTCTTCATTTTCAGAGCCATAATCGTTTCAGGACCCGTACCTGTACAGAAGAAACACATCGAGTTCGGGTAAGCCGAAAGCACGAAGGTATTAGAAGTGATGTCCACTGGAACCAAGTAACCTTTGATGATTACTTCTTTATTATTCAATTTCTGTACACCGGGACCGAAATTGGGGTAGAGAATATACATCTTCTCTTCGGGATACCACTTTTTCTGAAATTTCACATCCTTCAGATTCTCCCAGCTAATCTTTGAAGGATCTGCCGCAGTGGCAACCTTTGTATCGGTCGTTGCCGCTACGAAGAGTCCAACAGCGACAAACAGAGAGAAAATCTTTAAAATATTCATGATATGGAAATGTTTTTCAGCTTCTTAAATCGTAACGCAAATTCTGCAAACAAAGTTACCTGAAAGAATAAATTTTTCAACACTGTTGCAGAAGGAACCGTAAAATCCTATTCTTCCGCCAGAGTTCTTGATAAATTCAGACGATACACATTTAAAGAAGGAAGAGCAGCGGCCAGCAGTCCAAGTACTAACACACCTCCTAATAGAATTCCTTCCAGAGGTGAGATGGCCAGCACTTCAAAGCTATAATGGAAACTCTGATCGGCTCCAGCGGAAAGAACGGCCAGCCCAACACGGCTCATGATGATTCCGAAGATGTACCCCAGAATACTAATAATCATCCCTTCCAGTAATAACATCAAAAACAGCTTGCTGCGGGTGGCTCCCATGGCGAGCATCAAAGCCATTTCGTATTTACGTTCTTTCAGGGAATTATAAAGGGATACAAAAACGCTGATTCCCGCAATGACAATGATGACCAGAGCCATCCAGCGAATGGTATCCACACCAACGCCCAATAAATCCAGCATTCGGGTGATCTCCAGAGCGGGTGACGCCGCCTGAAGTTTACTATTTTCATTGATAATCCGGGGAAGAATGACGTTCCCCATCGGATTCCGAAATTTGATCAGCAGGGAAGTGATTTCGTGGCTGGGCTCGTTGTCGGCGGTTGAGTCGCTGCCGGGACTACTAATCATTTCACTGATCACTTCGTTACCCTGACTTCCTTCCTGCCCTTCATGTACTTGCCAGATACTTTCGTACGGCGTCAGAATAATATTGTCAACTACCGAATTATTAGGAGCTGCAATACCCACTACTTTATATTTGGCATCACCGTGGACGTGTCCTTCTTCGTCAAAGCCGTGAGCACCAGCGAAAGTATCGCCCAATTTCAGACCCGTTTGCCGGGCTACTTTTGCTCCAATGACTGCCTCCATAGGCTTCTCAAACAGACGCCCTTCGGTTAGTTTTGCTTCAAAATGTGAAAAGTATTTAGAATTTGTTCCAACAATTCGGAACAATTTATAGTTATCACCCATAGCCAGTGGAATGGCTTCCTTAACCATGGGGTTACGCCCCAACATCATAGCATCCGAAAGCGGGATATTGCCCGTGGGTGAATCAATTTGATAAATCGAAGAAAGGATAATTTGGAGTGGACTGCCTTTCGCACCCACCACTAAATCAATTCCTTTTAGATTACGAGTGAATTTATCTTCTAATTGCTGACTGATTAGAAGTAGTAAAGAAATCAGGCCAACTCCGAGGGCCATCAATAGAGTACTTAGAAATGTACTCAGCGGTTTATCCCGCAAATTAGCCAGTGAAATCTTGATTACGTTCATGCTACAAAGTTGCAAAAAAACGGATACAGTGCTTGAAGTGATTTTATTTTTATCATAGATCAACTAAAAAGCCGAGTACATGGTAGAGTCATTGCAACTGTTTATCGATAAAATCCAATCCTTTGTATATATTCAGTAAAATGTTAGGAGTATTGTTAAATAATTTTAAGCTCACAAGTAATTTTCTGGAGAGAAAGACTGTAAGAGAATTAGTATTATTCTTATGTAGAAATCAGGTTGATAAAGTGGAGGTAGGTTTAATTAAAATAGGATTAGTAATAGTATAAAATCAATAAATGGTACGGATAATACTTTTCACAAGGTATATAATTTGAGAAGAAATTATCTTAGTAACTAATAGGTGTGTGTATGAAAAAGGAAGCAAGTTCAATTGATTCTCGTATTCGAACTGCTGCCTTGTTGGAAGGTCAGGAAGAGGAAAGAAAACGTTTAGCTCAGGAACTTCATGATGGAGTCGGGCAATTATTAACTGGAATTAGGTTACAGATAGAGTTATTACAAAATGCCTCGTATACGGATAAAGAAAAAATCAGCTATCAGGTACTTAAAGAATTAGTTTTAGAAACCATAGAAACGGTTAGGCAGATTTCTTATGATTTGATGCCTAGCGTACTAACGGATTTTGGATTGGTTTCAGCTCTACGTTTACTGAGTGAAAAGATCACTAAAATTAGTGGGATAAAAGTCAGATTTAACTCAGGGGAATTCCCCATTCGCTTGTCTTCTGCAATTGAAGTAAACCTGTATAGGATCGTTCAGGAAGCGATAAATAATAGTCTGAAATATGCAAAGGCCAGCGTAATTGATATTACGCTGACGGAAAAAAAGGGAAAATAAATTTACGTATACAAGATGACGGCATAGGTTTCAATCCTGAAGAATTAGCGAAAAAGGCAATCGCACATTCAGGTTTAGGAAACATGAAATTGAGAGCTGAATCCATCGGATCAACTTTCGAGATTAGTTCTATAATAGGTAAAGGGACTACTATTAAAATAGAATTAAAGGTTTAAATCTCACTATTTTAAAATAAAAGAAGTAGATAGTACTATTCAAAGTAAACTGTTTTGTTACTTTGGGGTATAATCCACCTATTGTCCACCCGCGAGATTACTTAAGGTGTTCGTTCCATAAAATCGTAAATTAAACTAATGGCAAAAATAAGGGTACTTGTAGCAGATGATCATACGGTAGTTCGGAAAGGCCTGATAATGCTTTTGGCTGATGAAGATTCAGTTGAAATCGTTGGTGAGGCCTCCGACGGCCAGGAAGTTTTGGATAAAATTTCTGAAACTAAGCCCGACGTCGTTATACTGGATATCAGTATGCCCAAAATATCTGGCATCGAAGCTGCTAAAGCCATCGCCCAGCAATATTCAACGGTTAAATCGCTGATGTTTAGCATGCATAATAATCAGGATTACATTTTAAAATCAGTTGAAAGTGGAGCTTCTGGCTATTTGTTAAAAGACACAGATAAGGAAGAAATCATGCTGGCTTTGCAGAAAGTATCGCAGGGAGATAAGTATTTTCCTCCCACGATTTCTTCAGTTTTTGTGGATGCTTTGTTAGGTCGTAGCCGTGGCCGATCTTCCAGCAGAGGTAACGATGATACTCCTTTGAGCAAGCTTTCTCGTAAAGAAAGACAAATTCTGACGATGATTGCTGAAGGATTAAATAGTCGGGAAATCGCTGATAAACTGGGCCTTAGTATTCGTACCGTAACTAATCACCGGGCGAATATGCTTCGTAAAACGAAAGTGAAAAACACGGTTGAACTCGTAAGAATTGCCGTTGAAGAGAAAAAGTCTTAAGCTAATTCTTGGTACTTCTCGAAAGTTCTCGGACTTTCGGGAAGTTTTTAACCGAAGAATAGCTATGATTCAGACGCAGAATTTGACTTTTGCTTACAGTCCAGCCAAACAATTCAGTTTTCCGGATATTACTTGTCCCGATCACGACACGCTGTTGATTCTAGGACGCTCTGGCCGCGGAAAAACTACCCTTCTTCACCTTCTGGCACTGTTATTATCCCCAAAGGCTGGCCAAATTCGCATTGGCAATCAGGATATCTCGAACTTATCTGCTTCGGAAGCCGCTACTTTTCGTGCTAAACACGTAGGCCTGATTTATCAACGGCCCCACTTTGTGAGATCTCTTTCCGTACTGGATAATTTATTACTGGCCAATTACCTGGCCGGTGAAAAAAGCAACCCGGACAAAGCCCGAGAACTAGCCGAGCGTTTGGGTTTTGCCGATCACTTATTCAAGAAAACCAATCAGTTAAGTCTGGGAGAATTGCAGCGGGTAGGTATTGCCCGGGCCTTAATGAACGACCCTCAGGTAATTCTGGCTGATGAACCCACGTCCAGTTTAGACGATGAAAATTGTTATCTGGTGGTAGAGTTACTGAAGAAACAGTCTGCTCAGTTGGGGGCAAGTCTGGTCGTAGTAACGCACGATGGCCGATTAAAAGATATTTTTCCCAAACGGGTTGAATTATAATCCTACCTGGTAACGGAAAAGAGCTTGAGTGCCTTTGGTAATCAGGCTCTTTTTTCGTGGATAATGCGGTGAATAGTCGCTTTCAGGCTGGGAATAATATCCTGCTCAAACCATTCATTTTTCCGTAACCAGAACTGGTTTCTGGGGGACGGGTGGGGTAATGGCCAGAAATTTGGCAGGAAAAGATCCGTCATCCGAACATTTTCAGTCAGGCTTTTGGCATCAGGCAAGTAATAGTGCTGGGCGTACTGACCTATTAAAAGCGTTAATTGCAACTGGGGTAATTGTTGCAGGAGCTTGGCATGCCACTGTGGAGCACATTCGGGGCGGGGAGGTAAGTCACCCGAAGTGCCTTTGCCGGGGTAACAAAATCCCATAGGCATAATAGCCACCCGAGAAGAATCGTAAAATGTCGCGGTGTCGAGACCGAGCCAATTTCGGAGCCGATTGCCACTGGCATCGTTCCAGGGTATTCCCGAAGCGTGAGCTTTTTGCCCGGGAGCCTGACCAATAATAAGTAAACGGGCCGTAGGATGGGCCTGGATAATGGGTTTAGGGTAATAAGGGAGATGAGACTCACATAAGCGGCAATTTCGAACCTGAGCAATCAAATCTTTCATGATTACTCAACCCTTACTTCTCGTAATTAATTCATGAATCGGAGGGATCTTCTTTATTGACCAGGCTTTCAGTGAGCTTGTTGAGCTGCGTTATTTTCGATTGAAAATCTCCTTTCATCCGATCCCGAATCACCACCAGATTATCTAAAAGTAACTGGATATCGTTGGGAATGACTTCCGTCAGCAATTCCCGAAGTCTTTTGGCCAGAGTTGGCGATTTACCATTGGTAGATATGGCAATTTTGAGATCGCCTTTCTGAACAATACTGCCCAGGTAAAAGTCGCATAGGTTGGGTGTATCAGCTACGTTGGTAAGGATTCTACGTTGACGCGTCACTTCTTTAATAGACACGTGCAAGCTGGGGTTATCAGTTGCCAGAATAACCAGGTCTTTATTTTCCAGATCAGCTTCCTGATAGGGCCTTTCCAGCAACTGAACTTGTGGATGTAACTGGGCAAGGGTACGAAGTTCTTCGCGAATGTAAGTAGCCACAACCGTTACTGCACATCGAGGGCTATTCGCCAGTATGGCACTCAGCTTTTCGAGGCCTACGTTTCCTCCGCCAACCAGTAATACATCGAGATGGTCTAATTTCAGAAAAACCGGAAAGAGAGGATTCATACGTTCTTATCTATTATGGGGTAAAAATAGAAGTTCTGTCTATTAATAAATAAGGAACGAGGCATAAATGCATACAGCCCCCATTAACTGAATAATGAGGGCTGTATGATTGTATGATTACTATTAAGGCAGAGCCACTTTAACGGCCTGGTTTTTGCTGGGGTTTTCCAGTCGGATGAGGTACAGCCCCGAACCCAGCGAAGACGTCTGGAATTCGACGGCATTGAGCCCTTTCACCAGCTCAAGTTGTTGGGTACTCAGCGTGCGACCTGATAAGTCCAGCAGACTCACCCGGGCGGCTTTGGCCAGCTCCTCATCGCCATAATTCACCACCGCTTTGACGGTGCGATCACTCTGGGTAGCCGCCCAC
>NZ_NHPP01000002.1 GCF_002838835.1 Siphonobacter sp. SORGH_AS_0500 | reverse complement strand
ACGAACGCCCGAACGTAACGCAACCATACTTCTGAGTTGAGCGTAACTTTCGAAATGTGCTGAAGCAGCGATGTAAGATTTTCCATTCACATCTTTTCCAACCAATGTACCATCCCAGCCTCCGTTAAGGGCCATTCGCCCCTTAACGGAGGCTCCCTCTGAAGTATCTCTGGTAGTTTTGATTGTTTTAGGGTATTGTGCTTTCAGTAGCGTAGGCAAAAGCACTAAAAGAAAAAGGAGTTTTTTCATGGGTCGTTGGTTTTCTGTGTTTATTGGGATTGGGGGTAAGCGGAGATTAAAAGTTTTACAGGAAACGTCTCACCTTCAGGCATTTCTAATTGAACGTGAGTAGTATCCACGGGAAAAGCGGAGACAAAAGAGACGGGTCTGTTTTCAGGAGTTAGGACATCGATTTGAGTATTGTGTTCGACGAGAATGCCATTACTAACATTAACGACAACAGTAACCTTCCTGGGGTTCAAAATTCACTCCTGCAATCACCGTTAGGGAGTTGGGATCGTCGGGATATTGCCAGGCATATTTTTCCTCGCCGTTTATTTCCTGAATCTTAATTTGGGGACCTGAAACTTAATCTCACCCCTTCAAGTTCTATGTATAAGCGATTTTCTCACCCGAATAGAAATATATCGAACGTTTCTTCAGAAATTATTTATATCTGATCCACTGACCATAAAATGCTCTCCCAGAATCAAAGTGCGTTCAGAAATCATAGTAAAGGCAAAAAAACAATCGTGTTGGTAGTCCTTAAAATGATTATGGGCCAGCTTCTATCTGTATTATGAGAAACATTAATATTGCGTTTCTAAGAATAAGGCACGGCAAACTGACCCACTTCTCCAGAAGCCTCCACGAACAGCTCCAGTGCAATTCTAAGTTTCAAAGTCGTAATGTACTGCTGTTTATTGGCAAGCCATAAGACCTTGTAACGATTTTTACGTTGGTTCTAACTTAATCATGGCTTAGGTTTGAGGAGTCATTCATCGAAAGCACTTAAGTTATGAGGTTTTTCTAGATCGTATGGAACTAGATTGCCAGAATTGATCTGAATAGTAGAATCAGATGTATAGCAATTTGTTGGAATTTGAGCCCCGTAGCACATCATAAGTAGGTTATCCGTAACGACATATCTGCGAGCCGATCTAATCTCGGTACCAGACGCAAACTCCTAACTGGCTCTGAGTGGAGTAAATCTCCTGGTAAGCTCAAAAACTGAAAGACTGGTAAGCTCAAAAACTGAAAGACAGGGATTCAAGCCAATTCATCGTCTCGATCGAATTATAAGGGTTTCGAAACAAATTTCAGCTGAACGAATGGAACTGGCTGGATCTGGATTTCCAGGCATAGTCAGGCTAAAGCTCTTTTCCAAATCAATCGGTCTTGTTAAGACGGATTGATTTGGAAAAAGTTCCACTCGCCAGTCAATAATTTTGTATGTCTGTGGCAAGTCTCTGGCATCACATAGTGATAAGCGATTCGCCAGGTTTAATATCAGAAAACCCCATCAGAACTTAATTTGAGGTAGTTTTTAATTGGCTTACATTATTTGAAAACTCAGGCATTCACCTGAGTTTTCCTATGGTCTTTCGGTACTTAATGCCGTTTCTCTTGATATGGGTTGCAGACGTTGGCTGGGACGCTGTCTCAGGTACTTGTTCCAGGTATAAATCAGGGCTCCGGAAAGGGCTACTACAACCCCTGCGGTTACGGGTAAGATTTTCATAAAAATCGTTTTAAAGGGTGACACAATAGTTAGAAGGCATTGCCTAACACAGGGTTTTCTCAAAATTAACGTGCCAAAAGCCCTTTAAAACGATTCTTTTTGCTCAAACCTACCCAAACCATTGCTGATTGATTTTGCCCAGATAAGGCGAGGTTCTGAGGCCACTGACCAGTTCCAGCAGTTCGGTTCCTACGTTGGGATATAGATTTAACGCGGCGATTTCCCTCAAAGGCTTCCAGACCACTTCCTGAGCTGTGGTTTCAGCAGGATTAATGATCGGGATTCCACCTACGAGTGTTCCGGCGAAAACGCAATGCAGAACGCCCTGTTTCAACTGGGGTACTAATACTTCTCCCATCACTAATAGCCCCTGCACTTCAATCTCAATGCCTAATTCCTCGCTCAGTTCCCGAATGAGCGTTTCAGGCATCGTCTCGCCGGGATCTGGATTTCCGCCGGGCAACTGAAATACATCTTCCGCTCCGTAACGATAGCGGGTTAATAACACGTGTTCATTTTCTACAATAACAATCGCAGGACGTACTTTCATTTTACCATTCTAAAGTTTGATCGTTTCAGGTTTGATGGCTTGAAAAGTAATAGATATTCCCTCAAACCTTACCCAAATTTCAAACCTGAAACTAATTTCATCCATCTAAACTACCTAAACCTTTTGGGTTAAAATCTGATTTTCATAACAGGAAGTCCGACAGTAAATGAGATTAATCAAAAAATCCTGCGATTTTCCGTAAACTTGTATCCCAATAGAAGCTCCTTTTTTCGTTACTAGTCCGTTCGGCTGTCCGAGTGATGCTTCAACACGCTTTATATTTTCTATGGCCATTTACATTAATACCCGATCCCGAAAAGACCTGATTATACACATCTTACTGGTGATTGGTATTGTCCTGACTTTATTTCTTGGATTCTTTTTTCTGTATCTGCCTTGGTCCACCAATCACGGACAGAGTATTACCGTACCCGATTTGAGGAAGTCAAATCTGGAAGATGTAAAAAACACGCTCAGCGAGCGGAAGCTGGAGTATATCGTCTCCGATTGCACTTTCGTTCCCGGAGTTCCACCTTTTACGGTTCTCTCGCAGTATCCTTTTCCTAACTCACTGGTTAAAGAAGGCCGTAACATTTACCTCACGGTGACGATGGCCACGGCTCCCATGATTCGGATGCCGGATCTGGTTTCAACCAACACGAGTCTGCGAAGTGCCTTGTCTCTTCTGAGAAGTGAAGGCTTACAGGAAGGTAATATTCGTTACATCCCTGATATTGCCGAAAACGCCGTACTGGAACAGCGATATAATGGGCAGAAAATTGAACCCGGCACCCTTATTCCTAAAGGCTCTAAAATTGAACTTGTAGTGGGTAATGGCATTGGCAATACCGAACTTGACGTGCCTAATCTCATCGGTGTTTCCCTCGATGAAGCGGAGTTAATCATTAAAGGCTCTGATTTACGGGTGGGAACTGTCCTGTATAAAGACGTTCCCGGAGCCGTTCGCGGAACCGTAGTTGAGCAACGCCCCGCCCCCGGTATTGGTGGCAAAATTCACGTGGGCGAAATCATTGACCTCTGGATTGCGGGCAAACCTGACATGGACACTGGTGAAGGAGCAACCACCCCTGAAAATCCTTAAGTTATCTTTTGCCCTCAACCCGGCAGTACGTTTCAGCTATGAATTTATTTTTAAAAATAGGCCGTGTCCTGCTGCTTATCATACCTCTTTTATCCGGGATCAGGAGCCTTGCCCAGGCTCCTTTTCAGGTTTTCCCCCTCACGCAGGCTCAGGAAAATGGCAGCCTACGGGGAGCTCGCACACAGGCCGTAAGCTTACCTTTTTTTGATGATTTTTCGATTACCCGAACGGGCATTCCAGACCCGGCTTTATGGGCATCGGGTGGTGGTACGGTGGTGAATAATACCATGGCTACAACCCATCCTTCTTTAAACATGGTGACCTTCGACGGCCTGAGACGCGACGGTACTCCTTACGATTTTAGTAACCAGTACGCTCAAGGATTGAGTGATTCACTTACCTCCCTGCCCATCGACCTTTCCTCGTACTCCATCAGAGACTCGCTTTACCTGAGTTTTCATTGGTTGAGTAAAGGGCTTGGCGATCAGCCAGACTCGGATGATTCCCTGCGGGTGCAATTCCTAACCAACGGTAACTTATGGCAAACGGTCTGGGTTACGAAGGGCGGACAGGTCATGAACGAGTTTGCCATAGCCATGATTCCGGTGAAAGCCGCTCTTTATCTGCACGCTGGGTTTCAGTTCAGAATCGAAGCCTTTGGTCGGAAATCCGGGCCATTTGATGCCTGGCACGTAGATTACGTTTACCTGAATCGGGGTAGAAATAGTAATGACCGTTACATTAAAGACGTCTCCATTCGCCGCTCCATTAGCTCGTATCTGAAACATTACCGGACGATGCCGCTGGCTCATTACCTCATCAATCCGGCAGCCGAAACGGCAGACACCATTTCAACAGACATCACGAATCTTTTTAATAACAATAACTTTACGACCTTACGTTTTCGGGCTCAGGAAATGACCACGAATCAGCAGATTCAGAATTTCACGCAGACCATTTCCGAAAATATTCCCCAATTACGTTCGCAGGAAAAATTCGTCCGTCCCACCCCCTTACCTGCTTTTGGCGGAACCCGGGCCGTTATTCGTACTACGTTTGACATTCTTACCACTGACGACCAGAATCCCAGCATTCCCGGAGTCGATTTACGGAGAAACGATACGTTATCTTCCACCACCGAACTTTCCAATTACTTTGCCTACGACGACGGCACTGCCGAATATGCCGCTGGTATTAATCAGAAATACGGTTACGTGGCGGTGCGGTTTATTCTTCGCAAAGAAGACGTAGTTTCGGGCATTCGCTTTCAGCCCATTCGCTACAAAACCGATATTACCAATCAGTCGATAGCCGTTTATGTCCTTCAAAACCAAGGCAATAAACCCGGTCAAACGATGACTCGACAGTCTTTTGCTATTCGGTATCCCTCTGACCCACGGGGGTTTGTGGAAATGAAATTTCAATACCCTCCTGCCGTAAAGGACACGTTCTGGCTGGCTTATCAACAGCTATCGGATGATGTAGTAGCCATTGGACTGGACAAAAATACCCCTCAGTTTGCCAATCAGATTTATTACAACTTGGGCAATGAATGGGTTGGTAATACCACGCTGGCAGGAACCCTACTGCTTCGACCGGTAATGGGAGGGCAATCCAGTGAACTGATAACGGGGGTGGAAGACATTTCGGAAGACCAGCTCATGATTCATCCTAACCCTTCGGCTGGACCCATTCGCTGGAATTTAAGTGCATTTCGGTCCATCGAAGTTTTTGACGTTTCTGGACGTCGATTGTACGCCAACTCTAACGCTACGGATTCAACGGCGGATCTTTCCGGTTTACGAAGAGGACTCTACCTGATCCGTTTATCCAATGGTCGGCAATCATTTGTGAAGAAACTCGTGATAGAGAATTAATCGTCTTTCATCCAAAGCCGTTTTTTCGCTGGCAGTCCATCCTAAGGGTAATCGCTTTAGAGAACGAAAACCGGAGCGTTCATTACCTTTACTTGTCCCAAAGCATTACCCAACTTACTTTCATTCATCGCTCTCACATAAGCCAAAATAAGTTCTAAACCTTTCCTTATCTTATTTCTGGTTTTTGAAACATTTTGCTTGCTTTGCACTTTATACCTCTCACAGCTGTTTTGAATCTGAACAGGCTTAAAACCCCTTTTCTCATTCAACAATTAACTGACGAACACATGGATATTTCAGTGCAGGAGCTCAAGGAGCGTCTCGACAAAGGAGAAAAAATCAACCTGATCGACGTTCGTAATCCCGATGAATACGAAGAGCAAAACTTAGGCGGCAGACTAATTACTTTAGGCGATCTACCCGATCATCTGGACGAGCTAGAGCCTTTAAAAAACGAAGAAATCATTATTCATTGTCGTTCAGGGGCACGTTCAGGACGGGCTCAGCAGTTTCTCGAAAGCCAGGGTTTCACGAACGTTCGTAACGTTCTAGGTGGAATCTTAGCTTATAATGAGCTGGAATCTAAATAATTATGATTAATAATTTGATACCTCTTTAGACCACTCTAGAGAGGTATTTTTCTTTACGCACATAAGGATGGAACCTATCAATGCCTCTACCTTGAAAAGCCGGCTTCAGGCAGGCGATCCCCTTCAGATTCTGGACATTCGCACGCCTTACGAACGGGAGAATTTTTCCATCGGCGGTCTACACATTCCGCTGGATGAGTTACTCTTACGCGTGCATGATATTCCCGATTCCTGGAAGAATGAAGAAATCGTAGTGGTTTGCGGAACGGGGCTACAAAGTGCCATCGCCGCTCGAGTATTAGCCAAACAGGGTTTTACGAATATCCATAACCTGGAAGGGGGCTTACAGGCGTATGCCGTTGTGTAAGGGTTAATGAACGGCTACCGCAATTTTCGAGTCAGCCGTCCCATAGTATAAAAACCACTTCTTTTTGAAGTATACCAATCCTTCCAGAAACACGACGTTATTTACCTGCCCAGTTAACTCGTAAGGTTTATCAGGAACGAAAAAGGGTTCGTCCGTTCGGGCCAGAATCTGCGTCGGATCCTGTCCGTTCATTAAGATCTGACCTGCCTTATATACCAATGCATTTTTCTTTTCAGGCATGGGTCGGGCGGCGTTGTAGATCAGGAGAATGCCCTTGTCAGTTATTAACCCATAAGGACCGGGTTCTACTAACTGACCATCAAACTTATCAGGACGGGGCCGTACAATGGGCTTCAACGTTCCATCCGCTTCGGTTAGAGGTTCCCAGTGAATCAGATCATCGGATTGAGCCAGAAACAGGTTGGTGTCGCCAAAGTACATCCAGAACTTTCCATTTATTTTTTCGGCAATCACCTGATCTCCTTTTTGCCGGGCGACAATGGCTCCCGATTTTGACCATGTGTTCAGATGCTTTCCTTCACCCAGAACCGGGCCGTGTTTAGTCCAGTTTCGCAAATCTTTGGACGTAGCCAGCATCATCCGGGCTGTTTTACCATCGTAAGCCGTGTAGGTCATTATATAACCACCCTGCGGGCTTTCAACAATGCGAGGGTCTTCCGTACCGCCTTCCCATTCGTATTTTTTCTGAGCGTCATTGCTGGGATAAAAAATAGGGTGTTTTTCTTTTTTAAAGTGTAACCCATCTTCACTAATGGCTAATCCCAGTCGTGAAACCCCGGCATATTTCCCCAGTTTATCCTCAGCCCGATAGATCAAATGCACTTTTCCGTCCCGCACGACTGCCGCCGGATTAAACACGTCTTTTTCTTCCCACTTCACTTCTTTCTTCCAGATGGGATCAAAGAACGTTTCATTGGGCGTTGGAACCAGCACCGGATTGAGACTATCTACTTTTTCGAAGGGCAGTAAGGCCCAGTCCGAAACGGTTAATGAATCGGTAGCAGTTGATTCTGTTTTTTGAGTAGCATTTCGGCAGGCTCCGAGTGAAATCCCAACGAATAAAATAAGATACAGACGTTTATTCATAGTTGTAGTAGGTAATAATTATGTCTGCAATAACACTAATAAACACAATTATCTACTACATAAATGCTATAAAATTCGTCCTACCCATTGGTCAAGAGCAGGATTCGGGTGTAGGGTAAACTGGTCAACCTGACCGTAATCAACCTTAATTTTAAAAATATTAGGCAGTGGAACGCCAATCAGATTGGCCCAGATGCAGCGTAATACCCCCGCATGCGTAACGATTGCTACGCGTTCGTAAGATTGTTGGCGTAATTCTTCCAGAAAGGCCTGAACCCGGTTACAGACCATTTCCAGGCTTTCTCCTCCGGGCGGTTGAACCCGAACAAAATCATTCATCCAGTCGGTTACTTCCTTTCCCTGCAAATCATTCCATAACTGCCCTTCCCAATCGCCGAAATTGATTTCCATTAATCGCTTCTCTTCAAGTACTAAAGGACTGGGGATTTGCTCGGCAAGTGTTACACAACGCTTTAACGGACTAGTATAAACGACATCAAATGGCTTTGTGAACTGCCTGGTAATCTGCTGAATTTCCTGATAATAATTTTCCGATAAATCCACCTCCCGTTGACCGTAACACATTCCTTTGGTATTATGCACGGAAGTGTGCCGCATTACAAACAAATCCATATGGCGTAGATACCCAGATAAAAAACTACTTCGCTAACCTGCTGAATCGCCCCGAGGCAATCGCCCGTGTAACCGCCAATCCATTTCTTAAAAAACCAGCTCAGCATTACTTTCGAGCCATAAGCCCCTAAAACAGCCAGAGCAAGCCAATAACTAGGCAGTAAAAAGAAGGTTAGGCCCGTAAATAAAACGCCTGGGAACAAGCCCTTCCAGCCTATACGACTCGATGTTGCGGCCCCTGATTTACTACTGGCTTCATCACGAACGTATTCGTGCGTTTCAGCGGCTATAGAGGCTATTAATCGGCTACTAATTTGCCCACAAAAGATGGTACTCCAGATGAGAGGCTCGGAAAGAGTAGCAATTTCTACCAGGATCAGGTATTTGAGACTCAATAACAGCCCAATACCCACGACACCGAATGTCCCCACCCGGCTGTCTTTCATGATTTGGAGAATCTGCTCTTTACTCCAGCCGCCGCCAAAGCCATCGCACACGTCAGCAAAGCCATCTTCATGGAAAGCTCCGGTCGTTAGTACCCCCGCACCCATGCTTAAGAGAAGGCTGATGTTTTTGGGAAAGATAAGCGTACTACTGAAATAAACGGCGAGCATAATAGCTCCAACGATTCCCCCAATCATTGGAAAATATTTACGAGACTGCCGCATTTGTTCGGGTCCATGCCCCACCCAGGCGGGGCATGGAATCCGGGTATAAAAAAGTACCGCCGTTAATAGGATTCGTAACTCATGTATCATTCTTGTGCGAAGAAATGCCTGCTTCGTTAAAGGTGGACATCTGATTCAGGAAAGCTACTGCACTTTTCAATAAAGGATATGCCAACGCACAGCCCGTGCCTTCTCCCAACCGTAAGTTCATACGAAGAAGCGGCTCCGCTCGCAAAAAATCAAGCAGAAGGCGATGTCCCTGTTCAGCCGACTGATGACAATAAATCGCATTTTCCAGTACATCAGGCTGCATTTGGCTGGCAATCAGCAGAGCAACGGTAGAAATAAATCCGTCGACTAAGATTATCATTTTTCTCGAACGGGCCGCCCGAATGGCTCCCACCATTTGAGCAATTTCAAACCCACCATACGTTTGAAGCATTTGGTAAGGGTCACTGCAACTCCCATTTACCCGGATGGCTTCCTTCAGAACCGTTACTTTTCGTTGTAATTGTTCTGGATTAACGCCAGTCCCTTTCCCTACGCAACTTTCAATGGGAAGGCCAGTAGCCATGCTCATCAATACACTCGATGAAGACGTATTACCGATTCCCATTTCCCCAAAACCAATCACATTGGAGCCTTTATCGTGCAGTTCATTCACAATCATGGCTCCTTTCTCCAGACAAAACCGAAGCTGTTCTGAACTCATCGCTGGCCCTTTCAGGTAACTATTTGTACCGTAACCAGCTTTGGCGTGAATCAATTGTGTTTCTTCTGAAAATTCGGCATTCACACCCGCATCAACCACGTATAACTCCAGCTCATTCTGGCGGCAGAATACGTTAATAGCGGCTCCACCCGCCAGAAAATTGAGCACCATCTGATAAGTTACTTCTGCGGGATACGCACTTACCCCTTCCTGAGCAATGCCGTGATCTGCCGCGAAGACTACCAGGGCGGCTTTTCGTAACTCTGGCGTTTCGGTTTGCTGTATACAGGCCATGCGGAATGCCAGAGTTTCCAACTGGCCTAAAGCTCCTAAAGGCTTGGTTTTATGGTCAATTTTATATTGTACTCTTTCTTCGAAGGACATAGGATCGATTATCTAATCTGCTAAAAATCAAACTTTAAGCCTATGTTGAAATTACGCCGACGGGTGTTATACCCGTAAACCTCAAAATACTGCTTATCCGTAAGGTTACGAACGTCACCGTATAGTTTGACGAAAGCATTGAACTGATATTCGGCATATACATCCAGTGTGGTATAAGCGGCTAAGTCTACTATTCCAAGTCCGTAAACCTGCTCCTGACGTTTGCCCACACTTCGCACTGCTAAGGAACTGAAGAAGTGTTTTGTGAACTGATAGCCAACGGTTGCATTGCCCATCACCTTCGGAATTCGGAAAAGATTAAATGAGCTGGAGTCTCGACCATTAACCGTTTGAGTCACCCGACCCGTTACATACGTTAAATTACCCGAAACCACTAAATTTTTAAAGCGACTCGATACTTCAAATTCCAGCCCATGATCATTCTGACGACTATAATTCACGTACTTACCGTAAGGTTCAACGCTTAATGACTGAAAAGCAATCACGTCTTTAATAGCCCGATCGAAATAAAGAGCTCGTATAAATGATCGTTTATCCGTAGCAAATAACTGAACACCAGCCTCCAGCGAACGACTCATTTCGGGCTTCAAATCTTTGTTACCATACGGCGAATACAACTGATACAAGCTTGGGGCCCGGAATCCACTGGAAAGGTTAGCAAAGAATTTTACCTGATTGCTTAAAAGATAAGAAGGATTGATGGAATAAGTTGCGTTACTACCGTATAGGGAATGATGGTTATAGCGTCCGCCCAGTTCCAGAGCAAAGCTGGAATCGGTTCGAATCAAAGCCGTGGCATACGCACTGAATAAAGTTGTTTTCGCTAGATTTTTCTCTAAAGGTGGAGCATAAGGATTGGTTTGAGCTGTATTCTGAGTCCGCAGATCAACCCCGGTAACGAGAGTTAACCAGCTAGTAGTCCGCCAGCTATTATAGATTTCTGCAAAATGACTATTTCCCTCAAACGTGGACTTGTCCTGAACAGAATTACGTTGGAAAGCCGAGAACGCATAATTTGCCGTCAGTTTTCCAGAAGCATAACTATAATCTATCCCTGTTCCGGCCAGTTTGAAGGTGTTACGGTAATTATAGCTGGGATCATCGGTTAGGGCTCCGGCGTCAATTTCATTTTTATACCCCGAATACAGGCCCCGTACCTTCCAGATTAGATTGGGAGAAAGATTAATACCGCCGTTTAAGAGAACGTTATCCTGCCAGAAACCATCGTTATCAAAGTTCTGATTTCCTTTCGCATCATATGCCGCCGAAAATCCATCGGAACGCAATCGGGTATATTGAGCATTGAAGTAACCTACTTTTGAAGCTCCATTCACACCGACGGTTCCCCGGAAAGTACCATAACTTCCGGCCTGAACGGTGGCATGGCCTCCGATGGGTCGATACCCTTCTTTTTTAGTAAAAATGTTAATTACCCCAGCTACCGCATCCGAACCGTACAGGGTAGACTGAGCTCCCCGAATGATCTCAATTCGTTCGCATTCCCCAACCGAAAGCAGATTGAGATCAAACGTGTTATTAATCTGAGAGGGATCATAGATGGGTAAGCCATCGAGTAAAATCAGGGTGTTTCCTCCACCGGCTCCGCGTAATGAGACGGTCTGATTGGTTCCCAGCGGCCCCTGAGCCCCAACGATCATAACCCCGGCCTGACGGGTTAATAACTCGCCAAGCGATTGAGTAGCGTATTTTTGTAAAGTTGAATCGGTAAGAACGGTAACTACTTTACCCGTTTGGGATAATTTTTGTCCGGTACGATTGGCGGTGATGGTTACTTCTTCCAGTTGGGTATCCGGTTTTTGAGCCCAGACCTGCAAAGTTGTAATCAGGAGAAGAAAGGTAATTCTGGTAAATGTGTTCATGACTCCACTAATGATTAAGTAAGGAGTCTTTCGTAGAAAAGTGAATAGAAATCCGGCTGGGTGTTACCATCCAGTGCGTTGAAATTCATTCACGGCTTTTCACCCGAAAGCTCGAAAAGTATACCATTTCAGGCAGGTCTTCTGGCTCGTTTCATCTCAACCCCCACCTTCCCATACGTGTGTACAGTGGCTTTTGGAAGTTGTGTTTGAGTTTGGAGTTTAGTGTTTTGAGTTATGAAGGCTGTCAACTTTACAATCTTAACCCTAAACTCAAAACTTACCACTCTAAACTCATTAAAACTTACAGCTACGGGGATAGCCCCGGATTTACACCGGTGTTCCCTTTTCATTCAACAGAGTTTCTGCTGAAACCTAAAACGTGGGCAAAAGTATAAAAAATACTTAATGCTGACCCGGTCTTTTACCGAATCAGCATTAAGTATACCTTTCGTTCTACTACGTTTGAGAAGGTTAGCAGTAGTTTGAGAGATTTAATTTAGTTAGAAGAAGTTAGAATTAGGTGTGAGGAGTTTGATGAAAACCTCTCATTTATCTTACTTTCTCAAACTAAATCAAACTTCTCACACCTAATTCTAACCTTCTCAAACCCCATTACTCATAACTCAGGCCGTATTGCTTCAGTACCTCTTCGGGCACTCCTTCCCAGTTGTTGGGAGTATTTCCTACGTAACCCAAATCGTTGAAGCCTATGCGGGTGGTATAAAAACCGGTTAAGGTCATGTCCCGCATTTTGTTAAAGAACGCAACGCCTTGGGAGAACTGAGGTTTCGCTTGTTCAGGATAGGCAATGTCATCCACGATTTCTATCTGCTGAGCTTTTGTAAGCTCCACAAATTTCTTGCTGAAGCGTTTTCGGCTTTCATTATCTAACCAGGCCAGCCCTCCACGAAGAGGAATCTGGTGTACGGGTTGATCTTTCACCATAAATTCAATGAAAGCCGGTACACCCGCTTGCGAGGCACTGCCCGACTTCTCGTCCGCCGGAAGAATAATGTCGCACAAAACGGTGAGGGTTTTCATTTCCTGAGGTGTAAAGAACTTATCAGCCATGAGTTTGGCATCCCGGATGGCTTCCGATTTCTGCCGTCCGCCGGGCACCACCAGCGGTTTTTCGGGCGGAGCCGCTATCAGATCCGTAGAAGGAACCGTAGCCATGCCCAACGACCCCAAGGCAATCGACTTAAGTGTATCGCGACGTTTCATTTTGTTCAGTTTTCAGTTAACTGTTTTCTGTTTACAGTTGATTCGAACCAATTTTCGTAATTTATCTCAGGCTCCTTTACTTCGCTTTTCTCAGAAACTTGCTTATACTTACTTCCTTTAATCTGTGTTCTGGATAGGTAGGAAATAAATCCAGCAATCATTTTTCCCAGCTCATCGGCTTCTTCATAAGTCTTTTCAAAAGCTTGTAATGAAAGATATTTACGATCCAGAGCTCTGTATAGCTGTGATTTTACTTCCGTTAATGAGCCCTTAGCAATACCCAGAAATTGAATAAATTCACCTCGACTTCCTCTTCCAAAACCTTCTGCAATATTATCCATTACAGAATCTGCCGACCGTCTGATTTGCCTGCGATGGTCATAGTCTGCATAAAACTCCCCACTCCCAGTTAATTCAAAAATAGACAGAGAATACAAGCGAGCTTTTTGCCAAATTTTCAAATCCTCAAAACGTTGAATGGTAGCCATCACTGAAAACGGTAAACAGAAAACAGACAACTCTTTTACAGATTCTTCTTCTTCACTTCATCAATGATGTAATCACTGGTTCGCATGGACATGGCTAGGATGGTCCAGGTTACGTTTTTGTCGCCTTGCGTTACGAAAGGAGCGGCGTCTACTACGAACAGGTTTTTGACATCGTGGCCCTGCATGAAAGAATTCAGAGCTGATTTTTTGGGATCGCTGCCCATGCGTACCGTTCCGATTTCGTGAATGATCTTTCCGGGAGCCTCTAATCCGTAGTTTTGCTCTTTACCCGGTTTGGAGCCCAGAGCAATACCGCCCATTTCGTGGATTATTTCCTCGAAGGTATCCTGCATGTGTTTCGCCTGCTTAACCTCGTTTTCAGACCATTTGTAGTGAAAACGAAGCGTCGGAATACCGTATTTATCGACATTATTGGGGTCGATTTCGCAATAGTTACTTTCCAAAGGTATAGGTTCTCCACGACCCGCCATGCCCACGTAAGCTCCGTAGAAGCGACGTACATCTTCTTTCAGACGTGATCCATATCCACCTGCGGGTTGCGTTTTTCCATCGCCATAGGCATACTTACCGTTCATGCCCTGAATGCCCATGCCAAACCCGTAGCTGGGCATGCCCATGCCCCCGCCGTATTCAATGTGATACCCCCGAGGGAAGTCCAGTTTTTTGTTATCCAGCCACCAGGGCGTGTATACGTGCATTCCACCTACCCCGTCTTCGTTGTAACGTTTCCGGTTCATCAAAGCTGGAACGAAGGCTGAGCGGCTGGCTCCGGTGGAGTCGTTCAGGTATTTACCAATCACTCCGCTGGAGTTAGCCAGCCCATTTGGGAACCGGGCCGACTTGGAGTTCAGTAACAGACGGGCCGATTCACAGGCACTAGCCGCCACCACCACAATTTTAGCCCGAACCGTTTTTTCCTGTAAAGTTGCGGTATCGACGTACGAAACGCCCGTGCAAAGTCCGGTTTTCTGGTCGGTTAATACTTCGCGAACCATCGCTCCGTTGATCAGCCTTGTGTTACCCGTTTTAACGGCAGGTTTACAAAGACAGGAAGACGAAGAAAAATCCGCGTAAACCTGACAGGCCCGACCGCACTGCGAGCAGTAAAAACACTGCCCACGTTCGTTATTAATCGCTTTTGTCAGAATCGCCAGACGGGAAGGAATAACCGGGATACCCAGATTCTTACCCGCTTTTTTCAGCATTAACTCGTGCAAACGGGGTTTTGGTGGGGGTAAGAAATGGCCGTCGGGTTCGTTGCGAAGCCCTTCTTTTGAGCCAAAAATTCCCAGGAGTTTATCTACCTTATCGTAATAGGGCGATACGTCGTCGTACGTAATTGGCCAGTCATCCCCGATACCCGTCATGCTGCCGCGACGAAAATCGTCGGGACCAAAACGAAGGGAAATACGGCCCCAGTGGTTGGTACGCCCACCCAGCATCCGGCTTCTGAACCAGTGAAATTCTGTTCCGGGAGCAGCAGAGTAAGGCTCACCTTCGAGCTGCCAGCCTCCCCAGGCGGCGTCAAAATCACCGAAAGGACGCGTAGTGCTGGCCCCACGACGAGGAGACTCCCAGGGATTCTTTAGTTGAGTGATATACTTGGGATCAGCCGGGTCATAGTAACCTCCAGCTTCCAGTAAGCAAACTTTGGCACCCGCTTTGGATAGCTGATAAGCCGCCATACCGCCGCCTGCTCCAGACCCAACGATAACCACGTCAAAGACTTCAGGGGTCTCCTGGATTTGATAACTGTTCATACTTTAGGAAAATAGGTAAAGACTCGTTGTTATGTTTATGGTCACTCCAATCGTTACTACAAATGAATAATTTTTATTAATTATATAACTTTTTAATTAAAAACTTACGCTTTTTTAGTAACTGCTATGAATATAGATCAACGCTTTAATTAATTAAAAATTTTACGAATTAACTAAAGCTCCTCCGTTTAAGCAACTGGTAATCGAATTCCAGAGGTAAATTCTTTGGCGGATCGACTCCTCCGCCGTAGAAATGGTCTCTTCCCATTTTTGAGCGTCATTGCCACACAATTCACGAACCATTTCTTCCGCCAAATGGCCATGATGCCCACCGTCTACTTCGATGTGACGCTCCAGGTAATAGCGGAATGTATCGAGTTGATTAGGGAATCGGGCGTTCAGGTTACGAACCAGTTCAATGAATAATTCGGGAATCAAGTCTTCGCGACCATAGGTAAAGGCCGCCGCAATTTCATGCGGACGATTTCGCTCAATTACTGAAAACGTATAACTCACAAAAGCCTTCGCTCCGGCGGGAATATCAGCATTTTCCAGAGCTTCCCTCACCGATTGGCCCGCTCGCAGGTCTGCAACAAATTGCTCAATGACCGATGTATCCGCCTCTAGCTCTTTCATCGCCCGGAGGTATAACTCGTAATGGCTCATCCGAACGCCATGCTGATCTACATCGCTTTCTTCACCAGTAACGATTTCATTAATTAGATACGCCGTCGACCCGGATGCAGCGGGTAACCAGGGCACTTGTACGCAGGTAAGCTGCCGTTGCAGAGCCTTTAGCAGAGACATGAAGTCCCAGACAGCAAAAACGTGGCTTTGGGTAAAAAGCTGTAAAGCCTCCAGCGAGTTGATGTGATTGTAAACGGAATGGTCGATTAATTCCTGACGCAGCGGGTTCAGACGAGCTTCGAGTACTTCCAAAGGATTATTAGTCACTGTTGATCAAGTTATGAGGTACTTATTAGTAAAAACGCAAAAAGGTCGGTAGCAACCCACCGACCTCAAATTAAATTTTTGTACTAACCCTATTACTCACTTCAGCAATTCTTTGCGAGTGAGGATAGTCTCGAACATTTTAATGTCATGTTCTGAATTAAAAATGTCGAATGGCAGATAGAGATACTGATACTTGCCCAGATTGAACAAATACGCGTCTTTCTCTTTCTGAACCGACTGAATCATATTCCAGGGTAACTGGCCGCCTTCTTTTTTCTCGCGATTTTTCCAGACAAAAATCTGACGGTTATCAAATTCATACACAAATTTTTCGAACATCTGCTTATTCTGTTCTACCTGCGTCGTAGCCGTAAACTGCATACCGCGGAAGAGAGCGAAACCTACCCCACCGAGTACGGCTACGAGGTAAATCCACCAGTTTGGATAGACTTTCGTTACGTTCAGAACGACGTTCAGAACGATCACCCCTACGGGAATCAAAAACCAGAACCATTCCTGTTTGATCCAGTCCCGTAAGGCCAGGTTAATGTACTTTTTGGGGTCCAGGCCGTATTTTTTCGTGCGAACGCCCTGGGGCATTCCCGCCTGACCACTGTTAATGTAGGGCTGCTGGTAGCGATTTACCGGAACTTTTGCCATTTTATGTTAATAGAGTGACTTCTGAGCGAAAAACAACGCGTGTTTTTCTAGATGGAGTACAAAAATACGAAAACGACGTAGTACTGTAAAATCCCGCTCCGATATTCTCGCATTGCTCTGATTATTTATTAATTAAATCTCGTTTTCCTCGGTCGATTCGGGCACTTTTCGGAATTTTACGATTCAGAATCATTTTCAAAAGCTATTGTCGCTGTACATTCGTCCATGATTTCAACTGAAAAAACGCTGCTTCTGAACCCCGAACAGCTCAAACAAAAGATTCGCCGGATTGCCTTTGAGGTTTACGAAACCAATTTCGAAGAAAAAGAAATTGTACTGGCGGGAATCGTTGGTCAGGGAGTGATTATGGCTTCGTTGCTGAAAGAGCAACTGGAAGCCATCTCTCCGCTGAAAGTACAACAGATTGACATTCAAATTCAGAAAACCGATCCATCGCCCAGTTCAATCAAATTGAATACTGATTCCGAGATGTTAATGGGCAAATGTGTCATCGTTTGTGATGATGTTTTATACACGGGCCGGACACTGGCGTATAGTCTTCTTCCTTTTTTCAGACAAAAGTCAAACGCCTTCAGGTATCGGTTCTGGTAGATCGTAATTACCGTCGTTACCCCGTCTCAGCCGACTTTGTAGGGTATGCCCTGATGACTACGCTCAATGATCACATTGATGTGATTCTGGAAGGGCCAGAAATGGGTGTTTATCTGCAATAATACTCTCGATTTACTATTGATTTAATTCAGCATTCTTTTGAAACGTATTGCTCTTTTTGCCTCGGGCTCGGGTACGAACGTCGAGAATATCGCCAAGTATTTTAAAAATCACGAAACGATTTCCGTGGAAATGGTTCTTTGCAATAACCCTGCTGCGGGTGTTATTGAACGAGCCCATCGCCTCGGTATTCCTTTGAAACTGTTTAATCGCGAACAATTTCGTTCGGGCGAAGTATTAAGCTGGCTTCAGGAAGCTCAGATCGACTGGGTAATATTGGCGGGTTTTCTCTGGCTCATTCCTAAAAATCTGGTGGCAGCCTATCCTAACCGGATTTTGAATATTCACCCTGCTTTATTACCCAAATACGGCGGCAAAGGAATGTACGGCAGTTTTGTACACGAAGCCGTGGTAGACGCTAAAGAGATCGAGTCAGGTATTACCATTCATTACGTGGACGAGCATTACGACGAAGGAAACATTCTTTTCCAGAAATCTTTCGTTGTAGAGCCTACGGATACGCCAGCAGACGTTGCTAAAAAATGTCATGCTCTCGAATATGAATATTTTCCCGTGGTGATTGAGCGGGCTATTAATAGTTGATGGTTGTTAGTTATTGGTTATTAGTAGAGACGCGATTTCATCGCGTCTTTTTATATTTCAAGTCGGATTATCTTGCTCTACCCAGAAGCAATCAATCGCGTCTTTACCTAAAAGAAACGGGCTGGTTAATAACCAGCCCGTTCACTTCACTGAAAACTGTAAACAGACAACTGCCAACTAATAAGAAGAAGATCGGCTTTGGGCCTGATACGTCAGGGAGAAAGTATGGTAACCCAGAAGCACATTTCGGGCTGCCGTTCGAACCGCTTTCTTATCAAAAAATCCTTCTGGCGAAACCCGGGCCGCATACCCCTGCCAGACGGTTTTGTTCATGAATGTGTCCTGAAATTGAATCAGCAAAGTGCCCTTCCGCAAAAACGTTTTATCCACCACATAATCCACTTCAGGAGAACGATAACTTTTTACGTAAGTATTCAATTTAATTTTATCAGGGTGCAGGGAATAAAAAACCAATACATCAGGATTTTGAGTAGTATACTGAAAACCTCTTAATTGCATCTGGCGATTAATTTCAGCAGTAATCACATCGTGTTGAAGCGTGGTATCTTCTGCAGTAATGGGATCAAAGGCAATGCAATACGTATTATACAAGTGCGTATAATTCGGAGCGTACCCGGAATGAATAACGAGATTTTTAGGGTTGCAGGCCGAGCATAGCACGACCATAACAGCAAAAACGAGTAAAGACTGTTTCATAAACGTGAAAGGCCGCTAAGCCAAATTAAAATGAAATAAATGGTATTGTAAGACTTGTAAGAATGGCACCCTCTAGGGCTAAAAAATAATGCCAGATTATAACACTTTGGAGGCTTTTACCTGCTTCAGTGTTAAGAGGTTACGAATTATCTAGCTCTAGTTCAACTAAACTATAAAATTAATATAATTACGAATAATTCAAAATTAGACAAAGGTTTCCTTGCAATTATCTTCATGAGGTGAGACTACAGGAAATTTTTGCCCAAATGGCTACTCTTAAGAAGTTTTAACACTGTTTTATAGAGCATTTTATATAGGTTGCTATTAAAATCAACCGATTATGAAAATTGTATCCATTTTTATCCTCGCCTTTTTATTGTATGCCTGCTCGCCCAAAGTCCAAGTGGTGACTTTGCAAAGCGATAACGTAACCCTGCAAGATAATAAGTTCGTTTACGATACGGACACCCTACGGATCACGTATAACTTTCAGGGAGAAAACGGAGTTATCCGAATGAATATTTATAACAAACTGGGAGTACCGCTATATGTGGACTGGAAACGGTCGGCATTTATAAAAGGAACCGAAAAGTTTGATTATTGGGTAGATGAGGCCTATTTCCAGGGACAATACAATGGTACAACAGGCACGGACCTTCGGCCTTCACTCAACCGTTACAATCAATTTCTTTACGGCTATACTTGGGGTTCTTTTCAGGGAATCATTCGAAAAGAAGAGCAAGTGTCATTTATTCCACCTAAAACAGAGATTAACCAGTCCCGCTTCATGGTGGCTCCAGGCAAAGGCTGGCAATTACCCACATTTGAAAGTACCATAGAGGAAGTGGAACTACCCTCTTCGGAATCCAACCATAAAAAGAAGACAGCACTGGTTCGTTATGAGTTCTCGAACAAGAATACCCCTCTGAGTTTCCGTAATTACCTAACGCTTTCCACTGACGCTCAATTTCGGACGGAATTTCATATTGATACGCCTTTTTATGCTTCTCAGGTTGAAAATATGGATGGCCGTTACCTCTTTGGACCTATGTATAGTGAAGCTGACCTGAATACCCCCAGCAGTATACATCACATTCGGGAAGGGTATCGTTCAGAAAATAGATTTTTGCTGAAACTGCCCATTAATTAGTTTTCGAACGCACCAACTGAGCCGCTGCTCCATTTTTGGCGAAAACTAGTCCGGCTCCCTGCGGAGTTTTTAGTTCTGCCGAACGTCGTACCTGCCCTTCAATGACCAAACCCGTCTGGGCGGAAGGTACGACGTTAAATTTTTGTTGTCCCATACCTTTCAGCACAACTCCCCGGTTAGCATCGTAACGGCCCAGCTCGGGCAGACACTCGAAGAAATTGCCCGTCAAAATCAAATCCAGTTTTCCATCCTGATCATAATCTACGCTGCTGATTCCATAAATGGGTGAAAACTGAACTTCCCTAGGTAAGGCTTCAAAGCGGAAATTTCCCTTCCCATCGTTCCAGAATACGCCCGTCCGATCTTCTACAGCCGAACGCTTGAGCATGCCCTCACGGGAGCTTGCATCAAATAGATCTTCGACCGTTTTTTCGGCATAATCCGTAAATTTTAGGAATTTCTTTTTGATGGAAGGCACCGCTTTCTGTAAATCCTGTTTGAGTACCATCGGATAGCTTTTACCGGTTTCGGTCCAGCAATTGATGATTTGTTCCATCGTCCCGTTGCGGTCAAAATCGTTGACGTACAGCTCTGCCGGGTGTTCCGCCGAAGCATGATAGCGGTTATTGCTACCTAAATTTCCAGCCACCAGATCCAGATCGCCATCCCCGTCGAGATCCCGCACGTACAAGCGGTTCCACCAGCCCGTTAACTCTGCTAGCTGAGGCGATCTTGCCAGACGTTGACCTTTCTCATTCAGGAAAATAGTAACGGGTCCCCAGTCTTCACTGATAATGAGATCGGGCCATGAATCGTGGTTGACGTCCGCCCAAACTGCATCGGTTACCATTCCCATTTTTGAAAATTCCGGCATATACCGTTTGGTCATTACTTTGAATTCACCCCGACCATTATTGACGAGTAACTGACTCTGTGGCGATAGGCCGTACTGCCCAGATACCATTCGACTTCCCACAAATAAATCCTGATCGCCATCGTGATCGAAATCAGCCGCCGTAACACTCGATCCATTCAGATAGAGCAAGGGCAGTCGACGATCTCTGGTAAAAGTCCCCTTTCCATCATTCAGGTATAGCCGGTCTTCGAGTTCAGCGGAACCGTCGATAAATTCATTGCCCCCGCTCACTACGTACAAGTCTTGGTCCCCATCCTGATCCGCGTCGAAGAAGGTAGCCGCTACGTCCTCGTACAGGCGTTCGGTATCGAGTATGATCAGCTCCTGACCCTTAAACGTGCCATTGGACTGTTGCACAAATAATTTTTTGGGCGAGCCGGAAGCTCCGCCGAGGTACACGTCATCCAGACCGTCTCCATTGACATCCCCCACGGCCAGCGACGGCCCCTGCGTGGAATACATCTGCTTGAGCAGCGGATCACGGTTGTAGTCCACGAACGCATTTTCTACGTGGGTATAGTCTAAGCGAGAGGAAGCCGTTGCATCGGTGAAGTAAGACGCTGGCTTTGCTCCCACTCGAGGAGTACCAGCTTTCGATTGACGATAATCCAGAACAAGTTCCGTATCCGCTTTTACCTTCGGGATTGCCTGTTGCTGACCATCTGGCCAAACAACCGTTACAGAATCAATCGCCGTTTCTGTTCCCAAGCCAAACACCAGTGTCAAATCCACGGAAGACTGAAAACCCCGGTTCGGCATTTGTTGCAGGAGTATCGTACGATTAGGCTGATGTACCCGAACTTTCGCTCCAATTCCATTCCGGTTCTGGTCCGTTCCTTTTAACTTTACGCGTAAAAAATGCTGGTGATTCCGGTCACTGGCGTGATTGCGGTATACCGACAAGGGTTGATTGACATTACTGACAATCAGATCCAGATCTCCGTCACTATCCAAATCGCCGTAAGCCGATCCATTCGAGAAGTTAGGTTCAGCCAGTCCCCATGCCTGGGCCTGATTACTGAATTTTAGATTTCCTTCGTTACGAAAAGCATAATTGGGAATTGGTTCCGAAGGCATCTTGGTTAGAAATTCCGCAAAATTGAACCCCTGTGTCACGACTTGCTGCATGGTATTGTCGTCGGAAAAGAAGGAGATAAAATCCTGATCCGAGATGGTTTTATATAAGCCGTTAGCGACGAAAATATCCTTTTGTCCGTCATTGTCCATATCAAAAAGCAGGGCTCCCCAGCTCCAGTCGGTCGCGGCTACCCCCGCGTACTGCCCAACATCGCTGAATGTCAATTTTCCCTTCGCGTCCAAACCATTGTTTAGATGCAGCATGTTTCGCATGTACTGGTGATGGTAATCCTGACTGAGCTTGAACTGTTCCAGCTCGTAGCTTTCAAACAGCGTAGTCGTTTTCAGTCGGCGGTCGGTTCCAGGTAACATTTCCGTCACGAAAATATCCAGGCGTCCGTCGTTGTTCACGTCGGCTACATCCGCTCCCATTGAGGACAGGCTGATATGCGGAAAGGTTTCTTTCAGAGATTCTCGGAAGGTCCCATCCTGATTGTTTAGGTATAGATAATCATGTTCGTAGAAATCATTGGAAACGTAAATGTCCGGCCAATCGTCATCGTTCACGTCCCCCACGGTGATGCCTAATCCGAACCCAATGACACTTCCATAAATGCCAGCCTTCTCCGAAATATCCACGAACTGCGTCGTTACCGGAGCAGTATCTTTGTGAATAATCCGGTTTTCAAAAAACTTGTGACCGCCGTCGTAATCGCGTTGACTTCGCAAGTTTTTATAGCCCAATCGTCCAACCGGCATGAAACTGTTATTGAGCAGAAACATATCCAGATCTCCATCGCGGTCATAGTCGAAAAAGGCAGCGTGCGTCGATACCCCCCGGTCATCCAACCCATATTCTTTGGCTTTTTCGGTAAAGGTCAGGTTTCCGTTGTTGATAAACAGTTCGTTGGCCCGATCGTCATTGGGTCGGTTCCCTGCGTTGCAGACGTACAAATCCAGGCGACCATCGCCGTTTACATCCGCGAAGGTGGCTCCGGTACTCCAGGCATGCTTTCCTTTGATTCCAGCTTTCTCGGAAATATCCTCAAACTTGAAATTACCTTTATTCAGGTACAGCTTGTTATCGCCCATATTGGACGTTAGAAACACATCGGGAAGACTATCATTGTTGATGTCACCGATGGCTACGCCGCCACCATTATAGAAATTCCGGTAATTGAAAATGTTCAGTTCCTTGTCGTCTTTTACTTCGTTGACGAACGTAATACCCGTTTGTTCCGCTGGGAGCGACTCAAACAGGGTTTCTTCCTGCTTCTTTCCGCACGCGGCCAAAACCAGAGCCAAGGCCGTTATCAGAATATACTGTTTCATGGGGTATAGGGAATTCACTGAATGGGGTGCGTATGGGTTTGAAATACCAAGAGCCGATCATTATTCCGGCTGACCAGCCAGCGGGTGCCCGCTGCCGTTCGAAGAGCCTGTATATCCCGAATTTCGCCGGATACCGAAAAACCGGAAAAAGGTCCCGGGCTAGGTCGGAAGTTACCTTTGCCATCGTTGAGTAATACCAGGCCGGGGTTTGCATTGTACTGCCCCTGAGCCGGATTAACGCTGTAGAGGTTTCCACCTGCCAACACATCCGGCGTACCGTTGCTATCTACGTCGCCAATCGCGAAAGCGTAGAGTTTTGACCACTGGGCCGGAGCCGGCAGTTCGTGAATGACAAACCGAAGGCCACCTTTGTTCTCCAGCCATACGGAACTGTAACGATTGATTTCAAATTCAGTCGCTCCGTTCAACTCGCCTTTATTGAAGATATCTTCTACGGTTTTTCCGGCAAAATCGGCATAGGTAGTAAATTTCTTGTTGATGACCGAAGGAAGCTGTTTGCCGAGTTCATCCTTGCCCGCCAGGGGATAGTATGAGCCAGACTGATCTTCATAAGCCAGAATTTGTTCTGCCTGTCCATTCGAGTCAATGTCTTTGACCCACATTTTCAAATGGTTGGATCCCTTTCGGCGAAGACGGCTATTCAGACCCAAGTTACCCAGCACGGCATCTTCCCGCCCGTCTTTGTTCAGGTCAGCCCAGACCATACGACTCCAGAATCCCTTCATACGCGTGGACTCAGTACCATCAGCTTCCTCCAAACGCATGGGTTTGCGGCTAAATTTCCCGCCTTTTTGCACAAAAAGTTGCGGCTCTATCCAATCTCCTATGACTAGTAGATCGGGGTTCTGATCTCCGTCAAAGTCGCTCCAGTGGGCATCCGTCAGTAAGCCTGCCAAACGTAGTTCAGGGGCCAGTCGATCCGTTTGATCCTGGAAATTACCCTTGCCATCGTTGACAAGCAGGAAAGACCGAGGCGGTTTCCCGTAGCATAAGCCGTTACCCGACCAGAAACAAACAAATCTAGATCCCCGTCTTTATCAAAGTCCGTTGGGTATACACCCGACTTGTTTTCCAGCATTTTTGGTAATGCCGTACTGCGTTTGGTAAAGATACCTTTGCCGTCGTTAAAGTATAAGAGATCCTGTAACTGGTCCATTTCGCCATAGTATTCATTCCCACCAGCGACAACGTATAAATCCAGATCACCATCCCCATCGGCATCAAAAAACGTAGCAGCTACGTGTTCAGCCGTCGAATCAGCGTCAAATCCGGGCTGCGAACTACGTACAAATTGGCCGTCGGGTTTCTGCAAAAACAACTGGCCTACCTTAAACTTGGCTCCAGGGATGTAGGCATCTTCCAGGCCATCCCCGTTCACGTCACCCTTGGCCAGCCGCGGTCCTTCCGTCGAAAGCTGAAAAGGCATCAAGGGTTCGCGACTAAAGTCAAAATAATCCTTGTTCTCCTGATGGGTATAGGTAATTGGATTAGGCTGTACCTCTTCCAGAACTGGCATTTGGCTGGTACTCCACCAGGAAGTAATAAGCTGATCTTTAGCAGCCGTATATTGAACGGTCAGCGTCTGATCGGCTTTTACATTGCGGAGGGTTTGTGATTTTCCATCCGGCCAGATTACTAATACGCTATCAATAAGGGGTTGCTTACCCACGCCAAAAGTCAATGTAGGCTCCACGGAGGATTCAAAACCCCGCACCGGGCTATTCTGCTGATAAAAAAGTTGGGTACTGTCTTTCAGTAACACCTTTGCTCCCACCCCCAAAACATTGGCTTTATCACCTATAAAATTCACTTTCAGGTAATGGTTATCCAGCGTTTGCCGGGCATTGTTTCGATACACGCCCGCTGCCTCGTTAATGGCATTACTTACTAAATCCAGGTCACCATCATTGTCCAGATCGGCATAAATAGCTCCATTGTTGATGTTTTCTTTTCCAAATCCCCAGTCTTTCGAACGGTCTTTGAACGTAAAATCGAAGGGTCCTTTCGCGATACCCTGATAGAAGTAATTATGTGTTTTTCCCTCGGGCATGTGAGTAATGGATTTTCGGACCACCTCTTTCACTCGCTTGTCCAAAGCCGCATATACTGAATCCTGAAATACATACTTGATGTAATCCATGTTGTTGGGTCGCCGTACAATGCCGTTGGTGATGAATACATCCTTCACGCCATCGCCGTCATAGTCAGCCCAGAGGGGTGCCCAGCTCCAGTCGGTGGCAGCCATGCCAAGTTGGGCGGCAAGGTCCACAAACCGTTTGCCCTGTAAATTCAGTTGCAAGCAATTGCGGGCGTATTGGTAATGGTACCCGTAACTGAGTTTGAACGAAAAGACGTCGAATGGATCTTCACCCGCCGATGATTTTTCTACGGTTTCATCTTCGGGATACATATCTAACGTCATGACATCCAGCCAACCATCATTGTTGATGTCGGCCATGTCGTTCCCCATCGAGAAGCGGCTGGTATGTGCAAAAACCTCTTTCAGCTTTTCGGTAAAGGTGCCGTTTCCATTATTATGGTAGTAGTAATCGTCTTCGTGAAAATCGTTGGAAACGTAAATATCTTCCCAGCCGTCGTTATCCAGATCGCCTACGGCGATTCCAAGACCATAACCCATCGGAGCTCCGTAGATACCCGCTTTTTCGGATACATTTACGAATAAGGGTTTAGTCTGAGTGCCTTTATCAATGAGTTTATTTTCAAACAGGTAATCCCCTGCTTCGTTATCCCGTAAAAACCGGGCATTCACGTTATTATAGGAAATGGCTTTATGAATAGCATGATTAAGCAAATAACAATCCAGATCACCATCGTGATCATAGTCAAAAAAGGCCGCCTGTGTTGAAAAACCCGTAAAATCCAGTCCGTACTCCGCTGCTTTTTCTGTAAAGGTTCCGTCGTGATTGTTGATGTAAAGTTCGTTTGAGCCTTCCAGCCCTCGGTAATTGCCTACAGCACACACATAAATGTCCAGCCAACCATCGCCGTTAACATCTACCATACTTACACCCGTCTGCCAGTCGGCAAAGCCGCCTACGCCCGCCTGCTCGGTAATATCTTCAAATTTCCAATTTCCTTTATTGAGGTATAATTTATTCTTGCCACGGTTACTGACAAAGTATACGTCTGTCAGACCATCTTTATTAATGTCACCCGCCGCTACCCCTCCTCCATTGTAGAAATACAGATATTCTACAATGTTCAGACTGTCATCATCCAGGACGCTATTCTGGAATGTAATACCTGTTTGAGTGGAATCTAACGTTTCAAATAGGGGTTTTTCATCGGAAGACGTACAAGCGGTCAAGCCCAGCAAGAAGCCGATTACGATACTGGTTCCTTTTAGGAATACGCGAAACGAATGATGCATTGACTTCTGTTTTACTTAGGCTAGTATCAACACAGGCCCCTTCCCAATGCTGGAAAGGAGCCTGTTGCAAAGAAAAAAGATCAATGGTTAGTTATAACCAGGATTCTGTTTCAAGTTGGGATTACTCGAAATCTGTACCGATGGAATAGGCATCAGATTATACTTGGAATCCGTCACAGGTTTGAACTGCCAGGCTTTCTGTGTGAAAGATTTGAAACGAATCAAATCAGTCCGACGACGACCTTCGAAGGCAAACTCCCGCCCATACTCTTTCAGCAAGTTGTCCAACGTTAGATCAGCCGTGGTAAAATCAGATACTCCTGCCCGCTTGCGTACCTGGTTAATGTAAGATAAAGCTTCGGCTGCTTTCCCTAAACGAACCAGTGCTTCGGCTTTAGCCATCAACACAGATGAATAGCGGAAGATTGGGAAGTCGTTATCCTGGCTAGTAACCAGGTTTCCGGTTTGAATTTCAAACTTTTGGAAACGCACCCCCTGATAGGCCAAGGCTCGCTCAAGTGCACTGATTTCCGGCGTAAAGTTTACATCATGCCGTAAGCCATCTACGCGGTCATCATACTGAATTACCTTGCCATCTGAACCCGTTTGCGGACCTGCCAGCCACATCTTTTTCCGAGCATCCTGATCGCTGAACGTTGAGTAGAAATCTGCGTAGGTACAGTATCCGTTCCAGGGGCTGTTAGCTAATCCATACTTCTGTTGCAGAGCATAGTGTAGCGTACGTAACTGGAAAGTGTTACCAGTAGCGAACGTTTTGTCATAAGGAATCACGAAGATGTTTTCACGCATTGACCCGTTCTTGTCATTATTGACGGCAAAATTGTCCAGAAAATTAGACGACAATGAATACAGCTTCGAGTTAATGACCGAATCGCATTCTGCAGATGCTTCCGTCCACCGAGGCGTACCCATGAACACCTCTGCATTCAGATACACGTGAGCAAGCAAGGCATGTCCAGCACCCCGAGACATTCGTCCGTACATGGTAATACTACTCTCGTTCCGCATCTGAGGAATCGCCTCCTTGAGCTCTTTTACGATGAAATTATACACATCCACTCTTGGACTTTGGACCGGATTACCGGCGGGCGAGTCTTCAGTCAAAATGGGTACATTCCCGAAAAGATCGACTAAATAGTAGTAATTCAAGGCTCGAATGGCCCTTAATTCAGCAATGGTCGTCTGTTTGCTTGCTAGTGAAGAAGCTTTCAACGTAGCGACATTGATGTTTACGTTGGCAATACTACGATAGAATGCTTCCCAGGCTCCATTGATGTTCGTTGGAATCAAAGGCGTAAACTGATGTTTAGCCAGTTGCTGCCAACGCCCATCATCGTACCAGTCAGGCCCCCGCGTCGGTACTACGACTTCGTCCGTAGTCGTTTCCTGCAATACGAAGGGGTCATCGACGAAAGATCGTAAGGTTCCATACGAAGAGCCAATCACCGAATTCAGATCCGACTCAGTAGCGGGAAACGTTCCCGCGTCAGCCTGGTCATATACCGTAGAATCCAGATTTGTACAGGACTGATTGAATACCATCAATCCTGTTAGTCCGAGTCCGTATAAAATTTTAAGCGTTTTCATAAGAAAGTATAGTATTCTAAAATAAGCATAAAGCTTACAACTGATTGCTTATATAATGAAAGTACTCTATCGGCTAGAACGTCAGTGAAATACCTGCCACTAACGTACGTGCTCGGGGATAATAGGAAATAGGATCAACTCCCGGTGACAGGTTTACAGCCCGGTTATCATCGCTGATGGATCCGTATTGGCTCCGCGAATCACCCGTACGCACTTCAGGATCAGCACCACGATATTTTGTGAATACGAAGATGTTTTGACCTGAAAGGTAGACCTGAGCATTTTGCAGAACCTTCTTCATTCCTGGAATTCGGTATCCTAAGCGGAAGTTATCTAGACGAACAAAAGAAGCATTTTCTAACCACAAATCAGACCAGGCCGAAGAAACCCCTTTGCCAATACCAGTTGAAAATGCATCCTTCAGCAAGTTCTCGCCAGGGAATCGGTTGGGGTTTGCAAAGTAGATGTACATCCCATTTGCCACTTTCTGGCCTACACTTCCACGGAAGAAAAAGGACAGATCCCAGTTCTTGTAGGTAAAGTTGTTTTGCCAGCCAAAGGTTAACTTCGGTTGAGCATTGCCCAGGTACGTACGGTCTGCACCAGCGGGTTGCGTTCCCCCACCTCCAAAATCCTGATAAATGTACTCGCCTTTGTCGTTGAAACCTATCACGCGGGGACCATAGAAGGTACCAATTGCATACCCTTCCTGCAGTACGATAGGCGAAGCAATTCCTCCCTGTCCACTACCAAATCCTCCATACAAAATGGGGTTATTGGTATTGTATTGGAATAAGCCATTGCTTAAGGAAATGATTTTGTTGGTATTATGAGCCAGGTTCAATGAGGTACGCCACTCAAAATCTTTCGTGCTGATGGCCTGATAGTCCAGCGACAACTCGATTCCTTTGTTGGATACCCGACCTACGTTTGCCAGTACGTTGTTCGTTACGGCTGTTAGTTGCTGCGAGCCGTATTTAGAACCGATTGCAACGGGGTAATTGAACAATAAGTCACGCGTGTCTTTGTAGTAAACTTCCACTGATCCCGTCAAACGGCCCTTCATTAAGCCAAAGTCCACACCGATGTTGGTCATCGCTGAAGTTTCCCATTTTAGATCTGGGTTCGCATTTTGTGAATAAAAATACGCTGTCTGGAAACCACCGTTGGTAAAGTAAGACCCTTGCGAACCATACAACATACGAGCGGCATAATCGGCGATACCATCCTGGTTACCCGTTACACCATACCCAGCCCGTAATTTCAGGTCGCTAAATACATTCCCACTTTTAATAAAATCCTCTTCGATCAAACGCCATCCTGCTGATACCGAAGGAAACCAACCCCAACGATTGTTTACCCCGAACCGAGAAGAACCATCCCGACGAATATTCGCAGTCAAGAGGTATTTTTCGTTGTACGAATAGTTGATACGGCCAATGAGACCTACCAGAATAGCTTCAGATTTATAGGAATTCACCTGACGGTTAGTCGAACCATCGGCGTTACTATTTCCAGCTCCCAGGTTATTGTATCCGAAGGCATCAGGGAAGTTTGAGTTTTCTGCACCAAATCCTTCATTACTCACCTTCTGATAAGTGTGCCCCAACAAAACACTAAAATTGTGCTTATCAATAGTGTTGGTGTAGTTAATAGTGCTTTCAATCAGGCGATCCAGAACTTCCTGGGTTTCACGGCGACCTCTTGAAATGCTATTGCCACTACCCCGGAAATAGCTGGGGATGAAAAAGCCGTAGAGATAGTCAAATGTACTTTGCGAAGCATTTACGCCAACTTTTAATCCTTTCACGATTTCGTAGCTGGCTTTAGCATTCAACAATGTCTGACGCTCCTTTCCTTGATTAGTCAACTGCACGAGACGAGCTAGTGGGTTTTCTACTTCAAACTGTCCCTGCGGCTGGTTAAACGTGCCATCAGCGTTATAAATAGGTTGTGTTGGATTGAAACGTACGGCTGAACGTAGGGCTCCATAGTCCACAAACTTCTTATTATTAGTCTGGTGTGAGAGCAAAAGTTGCAGTTCCAAACGATCATTGAGGGCTTTCTGCACCAAGTTCAAACGAGCATTGATCCGGTTGAAACCTGAATTTTTCACGATACCTGGCTGATCCAAATAGATCAGCGAACCACGGTAACTAAATTTCTCAGCTCCTCCACTAACGGCAACCGAGTGGTTTTGCGTCCATGAAGTCTGCGTTACCTGATCAATCCAGTTCGTAGACGAACCATAATCCTGGCCAGTAACGTTTTGTTCAACTAATTTGGCCCGGAACTCGTCTGGTGTCAGGAAACCAGGACGGCGTACTTCTTTACCCATGGAGATGTATCCACTGTATTCGACCGAAGTACGACCTGCCGTTCCTTTTTTAGTAGTAACAATGATTACCCCGTTCGCTCCCCTTGAACCGTAAATTGCGGCAGCAGAAGCATCTTTCAGTACGTCAACCGACTGAATATCTTCGGGAGCCACACTATTCAACGGAGCACCCGCTACGCCGTCAATCACAATCAGAGGCTCTGAGTTAGCCGAAAGCGAAGACGTTCCGCGTAAACGAATGGTTGGGCGGTTATTCGTGGGGTCACTGTTTGGAGCACTGATTACCAAGCCCGATACTTTTCCTTGGACAGCCTGTAAAGGGTTGTTAAGTACCCCGGCGTTGAAATCCTTGGCCGTAACGGTTGCCGTAGCTCCGGTTACGTCCGCTTTCCGCTGGGTACCATAGCCTACTACGACTACTTCCGACAGGGCTTGTGAATTAGGCTGTAAGATTACGTTAAGCGTGGTTTGGTTCGTAATGTCAATCTCCTGGGAAATCATACCTACCGAGGTAAAGCGAACTTTAGATCCAGAGGTAACGCTAATCTTATACGTACCATCTGCGGCAGTCTGTGTACCATTGGAAGTACCAACTACCAAAACGCTCACCCCAGGTAAATCACTTCCGTCCTCTGCTGAAGTAACCTTTCCTGAAAGGATACGTTGCTGAGCCCAAGTCGTCATGCTGAGAAGAATCATTAAAAGACCTAGACATCCAGCGAAGCCATGTCTAAGCTTACTTTTTTGACCCAACGAGCTACGTTGCAAGTAAGTCTGTTTCATCATCTGTAAGGGTTATGTATTGTATCAGTAACATGAAAAGAAAAATATATCCATATCTAATCAAAAAATAGGGGTGAATTGAAATCAAATTCGTCTATTATTTTATTAGATAAATACATTTTATAGCTCTCCAGGCGTGCAAACTACAATAATTAATTCATATAATACAATTTAATATTGAAGTTTTTAAAAAAAACATTTTAAGCACATATACTCAACATTAACATATGAGCAAAATAGCCACCCATTTCAAAATTATACCTACGTTAATCCTCTGAGACAACCGTTTTTATCGTTTTGTTTGTATATGATGTAATATCCATTCTCCCACGGACTGGCCCTGGCTAAAGCCATGGTCGATTCCAGACTTGAAATGGATTCCACCGTAGAGTCGGCTAATGGCTGCTTCAGTTGCAGCGGCTTTGAAAGAGGGATATTGACGCACGGGTAGCCCATAGGCTATTTCGGAAGAGTCGGCAAAGTTTAAATGATCACCCATGAGGGCTGTTAAGACAACCGCAGAAGAAGCTGAAATGACGCTGTGACCAGAAGGATATTCAGGAAAAGGGGGAGTCTGTAATAAAGGTTGCCATTGATCATCTATTACATTATTAATATATGTTTCTGGGCGAATACGAACGGAGTGGTACTTTTCATCCCAGCAAGCAATGAAACCGTCAAATAGAGCAATGGAAGTAAGCAGATACGCTTCGGCGGTCTGCATAAAATCTTTATGAGCTTGACGAGTGGTTAGCCCTACGATACTCATCCAATGGCCACCCGGAGACATTTTTTTGGTCGCAAAAGCAGCATGCCCCTGAATATTCATTTTAAAAGGATTACAATCCCAGAAATTTGCAATTTCTTTTTGCTCTTCTGTACCGAATTTGACAGCCTCATAAACCTCTTTTGCCTCTTTGAAACAATCGCTATTGGAATTGGTACTGTAGGCCGGAAAACCTTCAATCCGAAATTGTGCGGCAGAGTCCAGTACCATGGGTCGGATTTTAGCCCAGAAGGGTTCCAAAGCATCCATGTATGCGGGCGGCGTAGGCACCCAGCTCCCTTTATGGTTGGTTACGGTATAACGAAATCCCCGGGTTTCTTTATAGCGATCCTTTAAAGAATAGGCAATGACGTGTTTAGCAACCGCTTCACCGTACGCCATGGAACGTTCGTATACATCTGAGGGCAAAGCCTCTTCAAACGATTTATAAAAGTCTTTTTCGAAATCATCAATTATATCGCCTGAAAAAGTCCACTGCCGCCCTACCATCAGAAAGGCCCTACTGCTTGCCAATGGGTAACAATACTCCTGATTGGCTTCAGGTTTAGGTGTAGCCGTGTATTCATTTAACTGCCCTGCCATGCTTTGGTACTGAGGATACATGGGGAGTAAAGCTTCGTACGCTGCCAAACTGGAATAGGCATAAATGCGGGCTGCCACAGGTGGGCCAAACACATCGTGTATAATAACTTGGGTAGCTTACGCTCTGCCTTTCTTAAAAAGTCAGGGTTATTAGTCAGTAAGGTGTATTCATTCTTATTTTTCTGGCAACTGCTGAAAATCAGCATATTGACAATCAATGCAAGGAAAATTCTCTTCATCTGAATCTTACTATAGTATAATTTTATTTCAATAAATTACTACAAATTTAATAGAACGAATAGCATCCAATGCCCTTTTATATAATTTAACCATTATTTTATTTTACTTGTACAACCCATAACCCTTCCAAGAATCATCTAATTGCCCTCATCTATACACTAGGAGTTTATACTATCTTTGTAAATACTAGGCTTCTGCACTACTCATTGTCTAGTTTTGATCAGGCATATATCCTCATTTATCGAAATTTCGGAGTATAGGAGTTATGAAAAGTAAAGTACTCCACCTAAGTACCCTCCACCGGGGCGATGATTCCCGAATGATTCTAAAAATGGCTTTTACTACCGCTCTTCGGTATCGAACGCTGGCTTTGGTTACCCAGCAGTGCTTGCCAAACGCGGACCTTGAGTATCATTTCTTACCTTATCATTCTTCGCTGATTAAACGTTTAGGGCTGGTTCATCCGCTGGCTTTATGGAAGAGTCTTCGTTTAAGACCGGACATCGTTCATGTGCACGCTCCAGAGGCTCTGCCCATTGCTTTAGTGCATCACTGGCTGGGAGCTACCGTCATTTTTGACGTGTATGAGAATATGGGGAAGCAATTGAAAGGTAAGCAAGTAAACAATAATCTACTGTTTCGGAGTTTTTTCAAGCTTTTTGACCACATCGCTCGTAAGAAATTCCACTTCATTTTTGCCGAAGATTCGTATCGGGAATCGTATTCAGATTTGGCAAAATCAAGCGTTGTTATTCATAATTTCCCTGACTTAACCTCAATTCCCGTAGGACAGGCTCATCCTAAAGAACCTGCTTTTTTTTACCTGGGGCAATTGAGTAAAGCCCGTTGCCTGGATGTGATGATTGAAGCGGCAGGTTTGCTTCGTAAAGATTATCCTACTTTTCGCTGGCATATTTTCGGGAAAGTCGGTTTTGACTTAAGCTCGATGGAAGAGGTAGAACAGATGCCGGGTTATGCTCAGGTGAAAGAGAACCTGATATTTTATGGGTATACACCCGCCAGGGAAGCATATCAGAAGGGAGCGAAATGCCTGGCTGGAATTGCTTTACTCAAACCCATCGGTGACTTTGAGGGTTCCTACCCGACTAAAATTTTTGAATATATGGCGTTAGGCTTACCCGTGATAACGTCAAATTTCCCTTTGTATCAGTCTGTCGTAGAGCATCATAGCTGTGGGCATTGCGTGAATCCAACGGATGCCGGGGCTCTGTACGAAAGCCTGAAGTTTTTCATTGAAAACCCGAACGAAAGAACACAGATGGGTGAAAGGGGTAAAACAGCCGTGCAAAAGCATTACAACTGGGCCGGGGAACAACAAAAGCTCTTAGCTTTTTACGAAAAAGTAATCAAAGAAGGGTAAGGTTCTGAACAGAGCTTTACCACCAGTCAAAACCTTACCCTCCTCTAACAATTCAAACGCTCAAACATAAGTTCTTATCATTATTTAATAGTCTACTTTGACGACTAGTAAGCATTAGACTATCAATTAAAAACTTTCAATCCTTATTTTAACTACTTTTTGGGTACCCAAACGGCCATTTTACCCACACCGCGATGACTCCACAAGTGGTAAGGAATGGCTGTAAACTTCTTGCCATCTGCGTTTTCGCCTTTAATTAATACACTTGTGGTGATAAAATCCGGGTCATTCACAAACTTCAGTTTGGTCTGATCACTGACTGAAATCTCATTTACATCTCCGCCGTTATCCACGCCTTCAACGCAATACACCAGCGGACCGCGTTCCAAAGCTACTTTCCCCCGATCGGCCTCCACTTGTTCATTCGCCAGCACTTTTCGAATGGGCATTGGTAACTCCATTTCTACGACATCCCCTTTTTTCCAGTTTCGAGTCAGCGTTGCAAATCCTTTAGTGACTTCATACTTAATCTTTTTCCCATTTACTTTAATTACCACAGGTTGAACCTCCGCATTTTGATACCGATATAAATCTCCCGGCACAGGTTTTCCCTGCGACCAGCCCGGCAGGCGAAGCTGCAAAGCAAAGTCCATTGATCTTTCGGGATTTACGGTCAGTTTCATGAAGCCATTCCAGGGATAATTCGTCTCCTGAATTAACTCTACGGGTGTATTTTTGACGGATACTTTAGCCGTTCCACCCATTAATAAATTCAGATACAGATTGTTATCTTTTGTAGCATACACGTAACCCGGCAACGAAGGCATGACCCGGGTAACATTAGTAGGGCAGCAGGAGGTGGCGAACCATTCGACCCGCGTGGCTTCCCCGTTAAATTTGGTAACGCCGTCCGCTTCCAGCGGATTTGGGTAAAAGAAATGGGTCCCGTCCAGCGAAACGCCGGAGAGAAAACCATTATACATGATTCGCTCAAATATATCCAGATAAGCCCCTTCGCCAGACTCCAGGAACATTCGGTAATTCCACAACATCTGAGCCACCGAAGCACAGGTTTCAGCGTAAGCTTCTTTATTAGGTAAGTGATAATTTTCGCCAAACCCTTCATTCGAGCGGTCCGAACCTACCCCGCCCGTCAGGTACATCCGCTGGTCAGCGGCATTATGCCATAGTTTCTGTAAGGCTTTGCTGTAGGTTTTAGAACCCATCATGGCATCTACATCCGTCATTCCGGCATAGAGATAACCCGCCCGAACGGAATGGCCTACGACTTCCGTCTGTTGAGTAACGGGTAGATGATCCTGAAAATACATGCTATCGGCGTGCGTGGCACTGCCGTCTGGTTTTTGAACGATCAGAATGCGACGCAGGTCTTTCCGACCCCGCATGTCGATGAAAAACTTCGCTAAATCAAGGTATTCTTTCTTCTTTGTAGCCCGATATAACTTCACCAGACCTATTTCGATTTCTTCATGGCCGGGAACTTCGAGCAGTTTATCTGGCCCAAAAACAGTCAGTAAGTAGTCGGCATTTTTGGTAGCTACATTCAGCAAATTCTTTTTACCAGTTGCCTGGTAGTGAGCTACTGCGGCTTCGTACATATGGCCTACGTTGTACAACTCATGCGAGCCATTTATGAAATTGAAACGGGTATAACCTGCCCGCCAGTCTTTCTCCATAATCCGATCACCGAGAATGGTACGGATGGTATAGAGGTAACCATCCGGTTCCTGGGCGGCGGCAATTTTGGTAATAACCGTATCCAGGTAAGCTTCCAGCTTCGGGTCAGGATGGCTAGCCAGGGAATAAGAAGCTCCTTCTATTACCTTAAAGACATCAGAGTCATCAAACCGCTGCCCTCTGAATTCGCCTTTTTTGAGTTTTCCGGCAATGGCAAAATTATCGATCCGACCCGTTTCTTCGCATTTTTCAAAGGCGAAAGGAATCGTACGGGTACGGTTGGTTTCGATGCGAGGCTGCCAGAAGGCCGAGGAGATTTTTACATCAGTAAAAGGAACAGGCTGAATGGGGTAATCTTGGGCCTGAGAAACGCCCGTTACCGCCATTCCCAGAAAAGTCAGGAAGGTACTTTTTTCATAAAATCGAATGTTGGGAATCTCAACGTCGGATTTACTAAAAAAATAATACCCTGATGATGTTGAAACTCGAAAACTGGTAAGTCATTTTTAGCTTTCTGAAAGCAGCGAGGCCCGGTTTTAAACCGAGCCTCGCTGCTTTCAGAAAGTTATGGCTAGCTATAGTTTTATACCATCTCCACCACTTTTCCCTGATTCAGCCGAATGGTATGGGTTACGCAGGTAGGAATTTCTTCCGTATAATGCGATACATATACTAAAGTTCGTTCTGAAGTTTCGGAAAGGGCGTCTACGGTATCCCGGAAACGAGTCATTTGGTCTGTATCCAGTCCCTGACAGGGCTCGTCGAGAATCAGTAAGGGTGGATTTTTGACTAAAGCTCTCGCCAGTAATACCAGTCGCTGTTGCCCCGTTGAAAGCTGCGACAGCTTCTTTTCTTTCAAATCCTGCAATTCAAAGGCTGCGATGTACGCTTCCAGGTATTCAACCAGGTCGGGTTTCAGTACTTTAAATAAACCCATCGTGTCAAATAGCCCCGAAGCAATCACTTTCCAGACGTTCTGGTCTCTTGGGAAATACAGATGGAGCTCCGGTGAAACAAAACCAATTTTCTTCTTAATGTCCCAGATACTTTCACCCGTGCCGCGTTTGCGGTCAAACAGGTCAAAGTCGTTTGCGTATGCCTGGGGGTTATCGCCTGTAATCAAGCTTAATAAAGTTGATTTTCCAGAACCGTTGGGTCCTAGTAAGGCCCACTTCTCTCCTCTTTTCACCGCCCAGTTCACATGATCAAGCACCTGTGTTTCTCCGTAACGAATCGAAATATTACGCATGTGAATGGCGTAGGAGAAATCCACATGCTCGGTCAATGGTTTGGGTAACTCGATGACCTTACGTTCCGTCAAGTCTTGAGTCGGAACGTAATTTTCACGAGTTACCGAAGTACCCTGTGGTAAGACTAACACATTCGTAATCGCCGCCGGAATATCCTTAGGCGGAGCCACCATAAGAAGTGTCGTTCCTGATTCGGCGATATGATTCAGAATTTCATGCAAAGAAGCCCGGCTGGTTACATCCAGTCCAACAAAAGGATTATCCAGAATCAGAACTTTGGGCTTTTTGAGGAAACTCCGGGTTAATAAAGTCCGACGGGTTTCGCCATTGGAAAGTGAGGTAACGTGTCGTTCCAGCAAATGGCTTACCCGTAATTGCGTAGCCACCTGTTGCAGGTAATCTTCGTCATAAGCCAGCGGTGGTAATTCAACCGAATGAGCGTCTACGGTTCCGGCGGGTTTTACCTGTTCCTGCAAAACCTCCCAAACCGTCGGGCTTTCTTCGGAAGCATAACTATTGAAGCGTTGCTGATAAAAGGTAGCGGTTGCGGCAATGTTTCGATTAAAGCTGAAATCGCTGGCTACGAGTTCGATGTCTTTTTTAGCGGGAATAGCCTGAAATGTTCCATTCAGGATGCTTCGTTTTTCGGCTAATACTGACAATAATAAAGATTTCCCCGAACCCGTTGGTCCCACCAGAGCCCAGTGTTCGCCCGCTTGAATAGTGAGGTTTAACCCCCGGATAATGGTTTCCCGTTCCCAGCCAATGCTGGCATTTTCCAGTTTAAATAATGTTGACATAAGCACTAGCAAGTCCAGTCCCACAGCACAACAACCCAGGTATCGTGCGTGGCGGTAGAGTCTGTAAAAGTATGAATGGGCTGGAATCCCACGCGACGGTGAGCCGCCTGCGAACGGGTATTCCGCACGGAAATATCAGTAATAAGGTAATCAAAGTCAGCACTATAGGTTTTACGGTGCTGCTGGTACATCCCATCAAAAATTCCTCTGCCCCGGTAACCTTCCGCCACACAAACCTGACCCATGAGGTAATAAGAAGATTCAGAAAGCGGCTTATTCTTATACGTTAACGTAGATAAGGTTTCCAGCAAGGGATCAAAAAAAGGATGCTTTACCCTCGGACTTGCCGTTAAGGCATAACCCACTACCTGATCTCCATCCTTTGCAATGATATGCGGAGCCTGCGTATTCATGTCCCGCAATAAATCCAGTTCGTAAGGAATGGTAACAAAGCCCTGATCCTGAGCAACGGCTGCGGTTATATTCGCAAGCAAATTCGCCTGCATTAAGGTATAAAGCTGTTGCAGTTCCGCTTCGGTTTGAACGGTGGTAAACTCAATTATTTCTTCCATTTCATTGTATTCACCAAATGCATCACGTCTTTTTTGAGGTATTCTACAACGGGCGTGAGCGAATCGTTCTCAGTAGCCGTTTGCAGATACATCGCTCCCCGAAGGAAATTTTTCGTGGAATCGGTGGTATAAAACTGCATATGACTGGGCACATCTCCGGCAATTTCCAGAATGACAAATTTTTGTCCCGTTTTCCCCAGGGCCATGGCATCTTTTACAGCATATGCCTTTTCCTGGTGCTTGGAAGCGAGTTTATAGGCATCGGCAATGAATCCCCGAAGCCGGTCTTTACTACCCAGGATGGGTTTATAGGTCAGCTGAATATTTGCTTTTAGGGCCGGATAATGAATGAAAATCCAGTGGGGTTCGGCATTCAGAAAGGTATCGGGTTTGATAACCGCGGCTTTGGAATATTCAAAAGTATAGGGATGATCTTCCGTAAGCTGCTGGTAACTATGCGGTGGCAGATCAATGCGTTGAAAACCTTTGGGTTTAGGAGTATAATCTTCATTGCAAGCCAGCAAAAAGCTAGTCATCAGAAGCGTAATCAAGCTATAAAAAATCGTTCGAAGCATCTTTTTTAGTGGTCTGTTATTCGTTTTCAGTTTACCATTGTCTGTTTTCAGTTTTAATTGTGCTACAGTTCTTAGTAGATTCCAAACTGAAAAGGGCAAGCTGACAACTGAATAAACGAAAACGGGAACCCCTTGTGATGGGATTCCCGCGAATTTATGATTATTTTCTAAGTACGAAGATTCTTTCGTGAATCTGTGTTTTTCGTAGTTAGCTTTTATTGAACAACGCTACCGACCTGCTGGACCTGCCAGCGAAAAAGCTGCCAGCAGAAAAACTACCAGCGGCATCTATTCATTACTCAAACAAGTTACCTAAGCCACCTAATACCGAACCGCTTTCCCGACCGCTACCAGTAACGCTAGTCATTGAACTGAGCGTATTTGCCAATTTCACAATCGGCATGGACTGAATCCAGACGCGACCCGTTCCTGACAACGTAGCCAAGAAGATGCCTTCCCCACCAAAAACCATCGATTTCAGACCCCCTGAACGCTGGATAGAATAATTAATCTGTTGCTCAAAAGCAACGATACAACCCGTATCAATGCGGAGGCTTTCGTTATTCAGATAGCGTTCAATCACTACGCCACCGGCATGTACGAAAGCTAGTCCATCGCCCTGTAGTCGTTGGAGAATGAATCCTTCACCCCCAAATAATCCTGACCCGATTTTCTGATTGAATGTAACGGCAATTTTTGTACCCAAGGCAGCACAGAGAAAGCTGTCTTTCTGAGCAATCAGTGTTTGTCCAGGTAAAGAAGCCAGATTAATGGGAATAACCGTACCGGGATAAGGAGCGGCAAAAGCTACCTTACTTTTTCGGTAACCCCGGTTTGTGAAGTGCGTAATGAAGAGTGATTCACCCATCAGAACCCGACTACCCGCCTGCATGAGCTTACCAAACAAGCCACGATCCGGCTCCGAGCCATCTCCCATTTTCGTTTCAAACTGAATACCATCTTCCATGAAAAGCATGGAACCGGCTTCGGCAACTACGGTTTCGTTAGGATCCAGTTCAATTTCTACGATCTGAATATCTTCACCGATGATTTTGTAATCAATTTCGTGGCTACGCATAGCTTGGAAGGTTTGTAAGGGTTTGTTTCGTTTGATAAGGTAACATTTCAATATCGACTCATAAACGGCTCAAACCCTTCTAAACTACTCGCCCAGTTCGCGTTTGAGATCATCCGGTAAATCGAAATCGTCTTCCTCTTCTTCTGAATCTTCTTTTTTCCGACCGGGTAAAGCTTCGAGATCATCGCGGTGACGTAGTTTTTTATCGTCCACCGTACGGTTCAAAAACTCGTTGATTTTATCGATCGGCAAAGACATATTCAGTTCCCCAAAATTATTAATCGTAATATCGAGTCCGTCTAAGTCTTTATGAACTCGCGGCTTTTCGGGTTGAGCGGGCTTTTTCGCTGATTTCTTTGCCATGACTTTTATGTTTTGAGTTTTGAGTTTAAGGTTTTGAGTTTCTGCGAATCAAAAATTTTATCATTCCGCCAGTCTGGCTTAATGATTCTTTTCATAACTCTAAACTCAAAACCCCAAACCCAAAACGCTTATAATACTTTCTTCAACCGATCTACTACCTCTGCTTTGCCCATGATTTCCATGGATAACATCAGGTCGGGGCCGGCGGGGGCTCCAGTTAGTACGACGCGGAGTGGCTGCATTACTTTTCCTAATTTAATGCCTTTTTCGTCGGTAACTTTATGTAATGCTTCCTTGGCCGTCTCAGCCGTGAAAGGCTCTACTTCGGGTAATACCTTTGCGTACTGTTCGACTACAGCTGCTACGTCGGCATTCCATTTCGTCGTCATTACCTGCTCGTCGTACTGCGTAGGTGCTTCAAAAAGGAATTTTGACTGCTCGACGATTTCCTGCGGGAAGGTCACCCGGTCTTTCAGCAAGTGAACAATCTTCTCAATTTTTTCAGGACTACTTTCTGCAAATGACTCCTTTAATGACTCGGCTACTGAAGCATCCGAGTGCTGTTTGAGATACTGCTGATTGAACCATTTCGCTTTGGCTATGTCAAAACGGGCTCCTCCTTTATGAATTTTATCCAGACTGAACGCAGCAATTAACTCATCCATCGTGAACATTTCCTGTTCTGTTCCGGGATTCCAGCCCAGGAAGGCCAGGAAATTGATTACCGCTTCGGGCAGATACCCATCTTCCCGAAATCCGCGTGCCACGACTCCACTGGCGGGGTCTTCCCATTCCAGTGGGAATACGGGAAAACCACCCAAATCGGCATCACGTTTGGATAATTTACCGTTTCCTTCGGGCTTTAATAACAAAGGAAGGTGAGCAAATTCGGGACGTTCCCAGCCAAAAGCCTGATACAATAACACGTGTAGCGGGGCAGACGGCAACCATTCTTCCCCCCGAATCACGTGCGTAATTTCCATTAAATGATCATCCACCACGTTAGCCAGGTGATACGTAGGCATTCCGTCGGCTTTCAATAATACCTTATCGTCAATCTGTGAGGAGTGAACGTTTACCCAATCCCGAATCAAATCCCGGAAACGAATTTCTTCTTTCGCGGGTACTTTCAAACGGATCACGTGAGGTTCACCCGCCGCGATACGAGCCTGCACCTCTTCGGCTGGCAAGGTCAGCGAATTTTTCAGTCGCGTACGGGTAATGCTGTTATATTGAAAGGTAGAGCCCTGTTTTTCAAAGGTCTGACGCATTTCGTCCAGTTCTTCGGTAGTATCAAACGCGTAATACGCTTTATCTGCCGCAATTAATGTTTCGGCGAAATCACGGTACATGTGCATCCGCTCTGACTGACGATACGGAGCGTGCGGGCCACCGACGCCTACTCCTTCGTCGATGGTAATACCTACCCATTGAAGGGCTTCAAGAATGTAATCTTCTGCTCCGGGAACAAAACGATTCTGATCCGTATCTTCAATACGAAGCAACATTTTTCCGCCCATCTGACGAGCAAAGAGGTAATTATAAAGTGCGGTGCGAACTCCGCCGATGTGTAAGGCTCCCGTCGGACTAGGAGCAAAACGTACGCGAACTTGAGTTGATGACATAAGATTAATTTTGGAGTTGAGCCTGTGATTACGCTGGTTTACACCCGTAACCCTGTTGCCCGGATATTCTCTGCTCCATTGGATGCCGCAAAGTTACTCCTTTTACTTCGTTTAGGGTTTTGAGTTGGGAGTTTTCCGTTGGCTGTTTTGCGTTTTCAATGGATGGCTGAAGTTTTTTGATGGCTCATTGCGGGTAATAAATTGATATTTTTAGCGACAAGATTTTTGTAGCATGAGGGAAGACGTTTCGTTTCTGGATTTTCATACGCATCAACTGAATTCTGGCGAAAATTCAGAAAGCATTTATAACGCCCGTTTTTCGGAGTTCGATACTTTGCCCGAAACACAGCGAATCAGCTTGGGTATTCACCCCTGGTACATTGAGGAAAACGAGGTAGAGGAACAATTACAAGGCATTGAAAGAGCCATTCAAACCAGACGAATTACAACTTTGGGGGAATGTGGACTGGATCGGTTGACTAAGGCCCCTCTTTCCCTTCAGGAGTCCATTTTTGAACGTCAGTTAATGCTGGCCCAGCAGCATCAAATTCCGGTAACGATTCATTGCGTCCGGGCTTTTCCTGAGTTGATTCAGCTAGTTAAACGACTGAAAATCAATACACCTTTAATCGTCCATGGTTTTAATAATAAACCGGAAATTGTTCAGCAGCTCCAGAAGTATGATTTCTATTTCTCTTTGGGTAAAGCCTTATTGCAAGACGACTCCAACGCCGTAAAATGCCTGAAAATGATCTCTTTAGATCGGCTATTTCTCGAAACGGATGATCAGGAGATTTCGATAAGTAGTATCTTTGCAGCCGCATCGAAGCACTTGAATATTCCTGTTTCTACATTAAAAGATCAGATTTGGCGGAATTTTCACCGAATGGTCCCCATCCCCTGACAAGCAGTATCCATATTGATTATGAGTTGGTTATCCAGAACAGAATTACTCATCGGGCCAGAAGGGCTTGATCTATTAAACCAGGCACACGTATTAGTCATTGGTTTGGGCGGCGTGGGCTCCTTTGCCGCCGAATTTATTGCTCGTTCGGGCGTGGGTGAAATGACGATCGTAGACGGCGACGTGGTGGATCCATCCAACCGAAACCGACAGTTACCCGCCCTTGCCACCACGCACGGGTTATCCAAAGCTGATTTGATGGCTGAACGTTTACTCAGTATTAATCCTGACTTAAAGTTACACGTTCGTAAAGACTTCCTGTCACCCGAAGCCTGCCGTGAAATCCTAACCCAACCCTTTGCTTACGTGATGGATTGTATTGACTCCATTACGCCCAAACTAACCTTATTAGCCACGGCTCACGAAAAGGGTTACCGCATTATCAGCTCTATGGGGGCAGGTGGCAAGCTTGATCCTACGCAGATACAGGTAGCCGATTTATTTGACACAAAATCTTGTACACTAGCTCATTACGTGCGTAAACGTCTTCGCCGGTACGGAATTCAATCGGGAATAAAAGCCGTTTATTCTACGGAACTGGTACGCACCGATTCGCTGATGCATACGGACGGCTCCAATTTCAAACGTTCTGCGTACGGAACGATTTCTTACTTACCCGCCACCTTCGGAGCCGTGTGTGCTTCGGTTGTTATCCGGGACTTACTCCATGAGCCTATTGAAGATTACGAAGCTTCTCAAATAGAAACCCGGAAGCGTCAACGTCTCGAACGTGAAGCTTACTTCCGCAAACAGGCGAAAATTGCAGCCAAGAAAAAGGCTTAAGTTAGTGAGTGGTGGTTCGTTAGTTGTAGTTCATACAAAAGGGCTTTCTTCTTGCGAAGAAAGCCCTTTTCTGGTTTTGTTGCTCAATGAATTAATAGCCAGGATTTTGGGGGAATGCAGAAGCACCGCCCGTAGTCCGGTCAATTTGAGTTTGAGGAATCGGACGCAGGTTATGGAAAGCCTGAATTCCAGCAGCAGCGTCGTGTTGTATTTTTTCACCCGATCTACCAATATACCCCACCGTTTCAAATCGTACCAGCGGAACATTTCTCCGAGCAGCTCTCTTTCGCGTTCCTCCATAATAAACTCCATAGTTAAGCTGGAAGCACTGACTTTCATGGCCTCCTGCTGACCCGGCCAGGCTGCCCGCACCCGCACCATGTTAATAGCATCAGCGGCTTCCTGCATTTTACCAAGCTTCAGATTGGCTTCTGCCAGAATCAGGTACGTTTCTGCTAAACGCATTACAAACCAGTCACGATTTCCCCATTCTGCGGTAACATCCTGACGAAGTGGATCCAGAAACTTGTTAAGTACAGGAAATAAATTAGGCTTATAAAGACTTGGCACCAATACCTGATAAGGTTTGGCGGCTCGTTGAGCCGTTGTCCATTCCACTCCAGGAATATAAATCGCCGTATCGCCCTGAGCCAGGGTTACCTTCGATTTCGAGTTGTCAAAAACGTTTGTGAATGTTCCGGGATTGTTAGTATACCAGGTATCCTTGAACGTCTTTTTGTACCGGGAATCTTTTGTCCGATCCGCTGGATTAAAAACAACGTTTAACAAATAAGACGTTGGCATATAACGCTTCCAAGGACGACCGTTGGCCAGATCACGTTTCATTCCGGCCTGAACGTCATATTCATTTCCGAAAAATAAGTGGGTCTGATTCCCGTTTACAGTGGCTCCTGTACCACTGGGGCCAATATCCGTCAAAGCATCATTCGTATACTGAACCGCAAAAATCACCTCACTATTAATCTGATTGGCCTGATTATATACGTTCGCGAAATCCGATAATAAGGCATACCCATAATTTTTAGTAACGTTCTGAGCATACGTAGCCGCCTTGGCATAATCGTCGGATGCAGCCGCTTCTGAGGTCGCCTTTGTCAAGTAAACCCGAGCCAGCAAATGCTCACAAGCTCCCTTGGTAACCCGACCGTAATCCGTCGTTGTATTCGGTAACACAGCCAGAGATGCTTCCAGGTCAGCAGTAATCGCTGCATAGACTTCCTTAACCGATGCTCGGGTAAAATCCTTTTTGGGTTCCAGGTTACCCGTCAACGTTAAAGCTACGGGTCCCCAGTTTTGAACCAGAATGAAGTAATGGTGAGCACGCAAAAATCGTAGCTCAGCAATCCTCAGGTTTTTGTTAGCATCCGTTAAACCCGTCACCGTACCTGCATTGGCTTTGTCGATGAGCACGTTCATCGTATTAATTGCCACGTAGAAGTTATTCCATAAATCCCGAAGGATGTCTACGTTGGAGCCAAATTGCGTGGTATACTGATTCATGTATTTGTAACTGCCATCAGCACCCATGGTGTATGTGTCCGTTCCAAAAACGGTCAGATTTGTTCCAATTTCACGACCGTAATAATCCCGTAGCGAGGAATAAGCCGCTTTCACCCCCGCTTCGAAACCAGCCTGAGAATTGAAATACTCCGCCCCAACTGAAGAAATAGGCGTCTCCTCCAGAAGATTTTTACACGACTGATTCGTCAGCATCAGACTGGCGATCAATAAGGTATACACTATTTTTTTCATGAATGTCTAAGTCTTTATCCTGAAATGGTTTTCCAAATACTTGCTAGAATTTCGCGTTAATACCGAAGATAATCTGGCGTGTAGAAGGCGTCTGGCTTTCAGAAATGCTGTCTACTGTTTCGTTGTCAATACCTTTGTATTTCGAACGATATTCAGAGAAAATAAAAGGCTGCTGAGCTGCCAGATAGACCCGCAGACTGGTCATGCCCACTCGTTTCGCTACATTTTCTGGTACGTTGTACCCCAGGTTGATGTTCCGCACTTTCAGGAAAGTACCGCTGAAGTAACGCAGCGTGCTGGAATAGATCGGCGTTTCCTGATTCTGGTTTGGACGTGGAAAATCGTTCGTTGGGTTATTAGGAGTCCAGTAATTGATGTTCAGGTTATTATAACGTCCTGCCAGCGTATTGAAAGTCTGGTGGAACCCGCTGGTAATGGTACTTCCAACGCGAGCATACAGGAAAAAGGATAAGTCCAGTCCTTTGAAGCTAAAACGGTTGGTCATCCCGGCAGTGAATTTAGGAATCTGCGAACCAATAATCATCCGGTCATGGTCGGCATCAATTTTACCATCGCCGTTGATATCCAGCAGTTTTACCTCTCCTACATTCTGTCCATATCGCTTGGCTTCATCACTTTCGCTGGTTTGCCAGATTCCTATCTTTTTGTAATCATAAATGGCAGTAATCGGCTGACCGATGAAACGAGCGTTGCCGATGTCGTCTACTTTTCCGTTGAAGAGTTCACGAATCTGCTCTTTGTTTTTCGTAAACTGAAGATCTGTACTCCAGCGGAAACCATTAGATGCGTCTATGTTAATGGTAGAAAGGGTAATTTCCAGCCCCTGATTGCGAGTTTTACCAACGTTACGTAGTACGCTTCCGTACCCACTCGTATAAGGCAATTGGTCATTGAGCAACAAATCACGGGTATCCGCCTGATAGACTTCCAGCGAACCCGCCAGTCTGCCCCGGAAGAAGCTATAATCCAACCCGATATTAGCGGTTGAAGTCGTTTCCCAGCGTAAGTTAGGATTCCCAATCGAGTTAGGACGGTAGCCATAGGCCGCCGTTGTATTCCAGGCATAAACGGTACGTGAAAGTAGCGTCTGTGTCTGATAGGGATCAATAGCGGTATTACCAATCGAACCCCAACTAGCCCGCAATTTCAGTTGATCGAGCCAGCTTACCCCTTTCAGGAAGTCTTCATTACTGATATTCCAGCCCGCTGCTACTGAAGGAAAGAAACCATATTTATTATTGCGACCAAAACGCGAAGAACCATCGTAACGGCCCGTTAAAGTCAGTAGATATTTCTCATTATAGTCGTAATTAAAGCGAGCCATGAAGGATTGTAAAGTCCACTGAGTCAATCCCGTAGCAACGCTATTGATGGTTTGAGCCTGGCCTAAGCTGTAGAACTCCTGAGTTGCCGCAGGAATACCATTCACACTAATTCGAGCCGTTTCATAATTGTCCCGCTGAATCGAGTGCAGAGCCGTAATATTCAGGTTATGAATTTCACGAAATTTCTTGGTATACGTCAGGATATTCTCAATGGTATAGTTGAAGCCCTGCGAGTAATCCGTCATACCCCGGGGATCACCACCGCGGCGGTCGTTCGTGAAGGTTCCCCAAAATCGTCCAAAACGGCGATTCGTAAAATCGGGTCCGAAGTTCAGGCGATACTTCAAACCGTCTGTGATATTCCATTCGCCATACAAGCTATTGAAAACCCGGATGGTTTTGGTTTCAGCAATATTCGCACCGGGTACTACTTCAGCCGCAGGATTGGATTGAAGTCCATCCGAGGTAGGCAGGAAAATCAGGTTACCGTTATCATCATAAGGCTTGCCCAGCGGATTTTCACGCAGCGTTAACCCTAAGGGATTAAAACCATTCCCACCGCCTGGATAAAAAGTATCTCCGCCATTATTAACACTATAAACAGCGAAGGTTGACGTACCTACTTTTACCCGTTTACCAATTTGGTGATCCAGGTTAACCCGAAAGCTATAACGAGTAAAGTCCTGAGTCTTAATGATTCCCTTATCCTGAAAGAAGTTACCCGAAATAGAAAACTGCGTTTTCTCACTACCCCCCTGAACCCCTATCTGATGGCTTTGAATATGTCCCGTACGATAGATGTATGACTGGTAATCCGTTGAACGACCAGTAGCGATGCCATCCAACTCAACGGCTTCGAAGATCTTACTATCCGCATTAGGATCGGCATCATCATAACGACCCACCGCTCGGCGTGATTCCCGTTTGTATTCCGCAAACTGAGCCCCGTTCATGACTTCAATACGGCCGAGAGCTTTTGAAACGCCATAATATCCGTCATAGCTTACAATCGTTTTACCCGTAGTTCCACGACGAGTCGTGACAATGACTACCCCATTGGCTCCTCTTGAACCATAGATGGCCGTGGCTGAAGCATCTTTTAAAACCTCCATGGACTGAATGTCATTGGGGTTAATATCATCAATTCCTCCTGCTAATGGAATTCCATCTACTACATACAGAGGATCATTAGAAGCATTGATAGAGCGACGTCCGCGAATCCTGACGGTAACACCAGAACCTGGCTTACTCCCAGCCTGAACTACATCCACCCCGGCAGCCCGGCCCTGCAAGGCCTGACGGGCGTTGGTAATTGGTAACTCCGCAATTTCTTTGGAACTTACGGATGAAATGGCCCCTGTTAACTGACTCTTCTTCTGGGTACCATAACCTACGACGACGACTTCCGTTAAGGCAGACGTACTGGAAGGGATCACTAATTCTAGATAATTCTGATTTCCTACGGGGAATTCAAGGGTCTGATACCCCACTGACGACACTACCAGAATAGTGTTTTCAGGAACGCTTAATGAGAACTTCCCCTCGGCATTGGTAACCGCCCCGCGTGTCGTTCCTTTTACTGCTACACTGGCTCCAGGAATGGGCTGCTGGTCGTCTCCAGTGACTCGTCCGTTAATGAGACGATCCTGAGCGAAAGCACTCCAACCAAGCCCCAGAAAGAAAAGACTTAGTAATAAGTTTCTCATAGATGTAATGGTTTTGTTCAAGTTTTTCGTAGAATAAGTCAGTATCAAATACAGGACCTGAACCAAACACCTTTACCCCTATTAATTTTGAATAATTTCAAGAAATAATTTTAGCAAATCGGATGTATCATAAATTATTTATCTGAATAATTAAATAAATAGGATTTAATGGTCAGAGTCTGCCTTTTGACAGGAACGAGCATCCGTGCGTTTATCTATTACTTTGTTCGAGATAACCATTGGAAGAATTAGTTTATACCGAGATCTGCCATTCAGAGCGAAGGACCTTATTTGTGTTTGGAGAATAGTTAGAGCAAAAGGAATTTACGTTTCTTACCGAACGCGTTTCTATTCCAAATAAGGCCTTTATGTAGTTAGGATAGTAAGCGAGGTGATAGTCAAGGGCTGCCAGCGAAAAAGCTGGCAGCAATAACGCCCTTCCCTCCTGTCATCCAGAGCGAAACGAAGGACCTTACTTAGGATTGAATAACACTTTCTAGCTAGAAGTTCATTCAAATCAGCTTCCACCCGCAGTCGCTGGACTCTAGCCGAACAACTACGGGTGTAGGTATGAAGCGTTAGACGAATGATGCCAGCGAAAAAGCTGGCATCGGTTGGGCTGAAGTAGTTGGGGTTGCCTCTCCTATCTGTCATCCAGAGCGAAGGAACTTGTGTATCTCTCGAGGTTCTGTAAGCTTGATTAGAGAACGCAATCCCAAGCACCAGAAAGTATGGGCTGTTTGTATTTGTTATCCCTGTGTATTACGCTTTCATTAATCGGACGATGGCAATTTCACATAATAGGAAAACCAAAGCCGTTATGATAAAATACTTCCAAAGGTCTTTTCCTACGTGCTGCTCTTTGTAGGCCGTAGCTACATCAGCCCGATTCACATTATCAAAAACCTGAACATTGCGGTTACCTTTAAACAAATCCCGAAGCTCCTGTGGGGAGTACACCTGCATGTTTGATTCTTTATCATCATGGTTGAACGCCAATAACTGGGTTACTTTTCCATCCAGTATTAGTTCATAGTACCCTGATTCAAGGGGCTGACCATTGGTAAGCTGTTCTGCTTTAGGTAACTCGAAAGTTAATTGATTACCATTCATCCGCTGAATAGGGATCAGCTCCAACTTATCCTTTCGGAGTTTAAATACGGCATTTTTCGGCGAGCCTGGGGCATCAATCTGAATGTCAGGGCTTTCAAAGGAATACGCAATAGGCTCCTGACGCACACTCAGCGAAGCTATTTTGTAAAGAATAGGCAGGAATAAAGCATGCTGGGCAAAATCACCTAAGCTTGGATCAAGCGATGAAGCCATGAGGTAAACTCTCCCCTGCCCAGCTTTGGAAGAAGTCAGGAAGGGTTCGCCAGATTTAAAATTCAGAAGCTTCTCCCCAACCATTCGCCAACTCCAGACGGACGAAGCCGCTGGCATAATTAACTGTTCCTTCTGCGTGGTTTCGTCAAAAATATCACTGAAAAATGGATTTTGTCTCGAAGGTTCAGCCAGAATGGTGGGTGTCGAGGGTTCGCCCTGCACACTACTGATATTCTGAATCCCCAAAGCAGTTAACCAGGAGGCATCGCTAACCCGTGCCGGAGGAATGACTAACAGGCTTCCTCCTTTATCAACAAAACGTTGTAATTCCACCCTTAAACTTCCCTCCACTCGCTCTACTCCTTCGAGTACAATCAGGTTAGCCGACTGGAAAGTGCCAATGTCAACATTGTTCACGGAGAAGCTTTGTTCACGGAACAAGCTGTCATTGGAGAAAACGTTCTGTACGTAGTCTTTTGTTTTCTGGCCATAAACGTGCAGAACGTCGATACGCGGAGCTGCGTTGAGAACGAAGTAATAATCGTTGTCAAAAGTGACCGGAGAATCTTCGAAAGTTATCCGCCCTTTCTTGAATCCTTTCCCGCGAACGGTAAAGTTAAACGCTGTCTGCACGTAATTCTCCGCTGGAATCGATACGATCTGTGAGGCCACCTGTTTATCGTCCAGTAATAACTTCACACTCAGATTTTCCACTGGATTTGTCCCTGAATTTCGTAACCGAACGGTTACTACATTCGACTGCATTTCACGGATAAAAGGCGTATTCAGCCAAAGCGTATCGACAAAAACGTTTTGCGTTGTTGTTCCCTGAACGGGCACTAGAAAGAGCTGCATGCTGGAATCTGGTTTAATTTTCTGTAAATCGCCAACGGTAGATTTCTGAAAATCGGATAACCAGAATAGTTGATTTTTGCCAGCACTATGAGCTGAAGCTAACTGCTGTTGTCGACGGTAAATGCTTTCCAACGAACGGGCGGACGGCGAAAAATCGACAGCAGCCAACCGATCCCGAATTTTCTGACTTCCCTGTAAAGCGTGCTCCTGGGCTCCAAAATCATTAGTAACCAGTTGCAGCGTTGGGGCATTAGGAAAGGAATTCAATAATTCTTCGATTTTGCTAACGCCCACATCTAGCAAACGGCGGTTGTCCACCAGATTTTGCATGGATAAGGAATTATCCAGATAGATACTGGTAATACCATCGCGACTAACACCCGTGCTTTTGCTGGCCGGAATAAAGGGCTGGGCAAAGGCCAGAGCCAGGCACACCAGAGCCCCTATACGAGCCGCCATAATCAGCCAGTGTTTCAACCGACGGAAGCTACTGGTAGTCGTATTAACCTGTTTGAGAAAGCTAACATTGGTAAAATAAACCCGTTTGATTCGCCGGAAATTAAACAAGTGAATCAAAACCGGAATGGCAGCGGCCAGAAGCCCCCATAGAAAGGCAGGATAGAGGAACTGCATGAATTTCTTACAGGCGAATGATGAAACGTGGATGAGCTAGGTGCCGCAAACTCGCTATAATTCCTAAATAAACGAAAATCTACCTTATAAACGAAAAAAGAGCCTTTTAGTTGATCGGTTGTGGGTTAATAGTTGCTTGTTACTGATTATCATTCTCCAGTGAGCACATAAGCCGTTATTAATTCTGGTGTATAACAAAGAAGCCTTCATCCAAAAACTGAATGAAGGCTTCTTTCTATGGATATTCGCTACTACTTATCAACTTATAACCAGCAACGATTAACTCAACTTATAACTTACGTTTTACTTCCTGTAACTCGAAGCATTCGATAGTGTCGCCTACTTCCAGATCGTTGAAGTTCTTGATGCTCAGGCCGCATTCGTAACCGAATTTCACTTCGGCAACGTCGTCTTTGAAACGCTTCAGGGCCTGAATCTCTCCTTCGTGGATCACGATAAAGTCGCGGATCACGCGGATTTTGTTGTTCCGTTTCACCGTACCTTCAGTTACATAGCAACCCGCAACGGTACCCACTTTCGAAATCCGGAACACTTCGCGGATGTCGATGTTGGCAGTAACCACTTCCTGGAATTCGGGTTCCAGCAGACCTTCCATGGCTTTCTTGATGTCCTCGATTGCCTGGTAGATGATGGAGTAATTCCGAATCTCGATTTGCTCCTGTTCGGCCAGACGGCGAGCGTTGAGCGAAGGACGAACCTGGAAGGCTACTACTACGGCATCCCCGGCAGATGCTAACATTACGTCGGATTCAGTTACCTGACCTACGCCCTTATGGATAATGTTAACATTAACCTCAGCCGTCGAGAGTTTAAGCAGCGAATCGGAAAGTGCTTCCACAGAACCATCCACGTCCCCTTTAACGATGACGTTAAGCTCTTTGAAGTTTCCAATGGCTTTCCGGCGACCAATTTCTTCGAGTGTAATGTGTTTACGGGTACGGAGTGACTGTTCACGCAGTAATTGCTCACGTTTGTTAGCAATTTCACGGGCGTCACGTTCCGTTTCCATCATATTCACTTTATCCCCAGCCGTAGGAGCACCACTCAGACCTAACACCTGTACGGGCGTTGAGGGTCCAACTGATTTTACGCGTTGACCTTTGTCGTCAAACATGGCTTTCACCTTACCAAAGAAAGGTCCAGCCAGCATTACGTCACCCACACTCATCGTACCATTTTGTACCAGAATGTTTGCTACATAACCGCGACCTTTATCCAATGAAGCTTCTACCACAGTACCCACTCCACGTTTGTTGGGGTTTGCTTTCAGATCAAGTAACTCGGCTTCGAGCAATACTTTTTCCAGCAATTCGTCGATACCTAAACCGCTTTTCGAAGAGATCTCCTGCGTTTGGTAACGTCCACCCCATTCTTCAACCAGGATATTCATTTGAGAAAGTCCTTCGCGGATTTTCTCTGTATTAGCACCGGGCTTATCTACTTTCGAGAACGCAAATACCATCGGTACACCCGCATTCTGGGCGTGGTTAATAGCCTCGCGAGTTTGAGGCATCACGCTGTCGTCCGCTGCAATAACGATAATGGCTACGTCCGTTAACTTGGCTCCCCGAGCACGCATAGCGGTAAAGGCTTCGTGACCAGGTGTATCGAGGAAAGCGATTTCGCGACCGTCGTTCGTTTTTACTTTATAAGAACCAATGTGCTGCGTGATACCACCGGCCTCACCCGAAGCAACTTTCGTTTTACGGATGTAATCAAGTAAGGAGGTTTTACCGTGGTCAACGTGACCCATGATTGTAACAACCGGAGCACGGGGCACTAAGCTTTCTGGAGCATCCTCTTCTTCGATCAGAGCAGATTCCACTTCTTCTTCAGCAGAGATGAATTGAACATCAAATCCAAATTCATCCGCGATGATCGCGATTGCCTCTGCATCCAGACGCTGGTTGATCGATACGAACATACCCATGTTCATACAGGTCTGGATAATGTCGTTGATGGAAACATCCATTAACGAAGCAAGATCGCTGGCCGATACGAACTCGGTTACCTTGAGGATTTTTTCTTGTTCCAGTTCGTGCTGTTCGGCTTCCTCCCGGCGACGGGCCCGATCCTGGCGACGCTCCCGACGACGGTCTGCACCAAAGTTTTGCTTCTTGGCACCACCACCGCCCATCTGGGCCATCGTATTTTTTACATTGTCACGTACTTCCGTTTTCGAAGGCTCATCGCGACGGTTACCACCTCGGTTGTTATTATTCCGATTGTTATTGTTGCGATTGTTGTTGTTGTTATTACCTCCGCCCTGGTTGTTATTCTGAGACTGGTTGTTGTTCGCATTCGTGTTGTTATGATTGCGATCTTGTCCCTGATTTCTTTCCTGGTTATTGGAATTCTGATTCCCCTGATTTCCGCCCTGACGATTTTGGTTATTATTCTGACGGTTATTAGGTTCGTTATTGTTCGCGTTGTTAGCATTACCATTAGAACGGGCCTGATTACGGTCCTGCTCTACGGGCTTAATACGCTTGCGTTTCTTTTTCTCATTGTTTGAGTTACCACCCCGATTATCACGGTTATTATTGCCGCGGTTATCATTCTTCGAGGGTAATTCAATTTTGCCCAGTACGGTCAACCCTTTCAATCGATCGGCTTTCGCTTCGATCAGTTCAGGGGGCGTAGCTGAAGGTGTTTCTGTCTTCACTTCCGGTTTTGGCTCTGGCTTTGGTTCTTGTTTCTGTTCATGCCTTGGCTTCTGGAAGTTCTTCTGCTGGTCAGCGGGACGGTTGGCCTGCTGTGGTTGCTTCGAAGGTTCTTCTTTCGGCTGAGGCGTTTGAGCTTTTATTTCAGGCTCCTGCTTCGGAGCGGCCGCAACGGGTGCGGGCTCTACCACAGTAGCCACCGGGGGAGTCGCTACGACAGTAGGTTCTGGTTTAGGTTCGGCAACAGGCTCGGCCTTCACTTCGGGCTTCGCGGGTTGAGCCGGTACTTCTACTTTGGGTTCCACTTTCGCTTCTACCACTGGAGGAGTCACTACGGGCTGAGGAGCTACGGGCTTTTCAGCTACCGGCTCGGCCTTCGGTGCTTCCACCACAGGGGCTGCTGCTTTCACAGGTTCAGCGACGGGTGGCTCTACTTTGGGAGTCTCCACTTTGGGTGCTTCTGCAACGGGAGCTTTAGGAGCTTCCTGAACGGGCACGATGGGCTTACCAGTAGTTAGGTCGATTTTTCCAAGTACTTTTAATCCCTGCAAGCGACTCTCGTCTTTCGCAGGTTCAGTCTTTTCTTCTACTGCTTTTACTTCAGCAGGAGCTGCTGCCTCTTCTGATTTCTGACGGAAATACAGAGGCAGGTCGTCGTCACCTTTCGGACGGGCCGTCGCGGCGGGTTCGGAAGGTTTAGGCCCTTCTTTCACAAGATCAGGGGCACTGAATTCTTTCGCTAATACCTGCAACTGTTCGCCAGTTAGCTTGGTATTCGGGTTACTGTCAATTTTAAATCCTTTGGCCGAAAGTCGATCCACAATGGTTCCCATGCCCACGTTGATCTTTCGTGCCGCCACATTTAAACGCATTGTTTGGATCTCTTCTGCCATGTTGGATGCTTTACTGTCTGAATTCGTCAAAACGAGTGGTTTATAATGTACGAGTTTAGGGTGTTTGTAGAATTAGATATGATGCATAACGGTCTTTGTTCTTGGGTTACGCACATATCCCCTGGTTCGTAACCTAATAAACCTGCGTTTGCATTAATCGAATTCCTGACTCAAGATCTCCAGTACGTCATCTACGGTTTCTTCCTCCAATTCAGTCCGGCGAACCAGATCTTCCTTGCCCATAGCAAGAACACTCTTGGCTGTATCCAGACCGACGCGGTGTAGTTCGTCGAGTACCCACTGTTCGATTTCGTCGGAGAACTCATTGAGTTCAACGTCATCGTCATCTACCGGCCCTTCGGTTTCCCGGAAGACGTCGATTTCCATTCCGACTAATTTACCTGCTAATTTAATGTTCTGACCGCCTTTTCCGATGGCCAGTGAAATCTGATCGGGCTTCAACCAGGCTGATACCCGCTTGTCGTCCTTGTTAATACTCATGCGGCTGATTTTCGCAGGACTCAGGGCACGGGCAATCAATAACTCAATATTATCTGTGAAGTTAATCACGTCAATATTTTCGTTGTTCATTTCCCGGACAATCGTGTGAATCCGGCTACCTTTCATACCTACGCAGGCACCTACGGGATCAATCCGATCATCGTACGATTCTACGGCTACTTTGGCACGTTCACCGGGCTCGCGTACTACTTTGCGAACCATGATCAGGCCATCCGTAACTTCAGGAATCTCCTGCTCAAACAAACGTTCCAGAAAAACGGGTGAAGTCCGTGAAAGCGAAATTTTAGGTGTACCATTGTTCATTTCCACCTTGTGAATAACGGCTTTCGTTGAATCACCTTTCTTGAAGCGGTCACGGGGAATCTGCTGATCGCGGGGTAAGCTTAATTCATTGCCCTGCGAGTCCAGACAAATAATCTCACGACCCAGCACCTGGTATACCTCAACCGTTAACAGTTCACCTACCTGATCTTTGTAACGATAATAGAGCAATTCCTTCTCCATATCCTTTACTTTCTGAATCAGCGTCTGACGAGCCGTCTGCACGATCCGGCGACCGAAGTCTTCCAGCTTCACTTCTTCCACTACCTCTTCGCCAACCTCGAAATCCTTCTCGATTTTCTTGGCGTCCGCCAGTGGAATTTTATCGTAATCCCAAATATCTTCAGAATCATCATCCACGATTTCCCGCGTCCGGAACATTTCCAAATCGCCGTTGTCAGGGTTAATGATTACGTCAAAGTTCTCATCAGTACCGAATTTCTTACGAATCATCGTCCGGAAGACATCTTCCAGAATTTTGATCATCGTCGGACGGTCAATGTTCTTCTCTCTCGCAAAATCGGCGAAGGAAGAGATCAGTTCTGCACTGTTCATCGGTTCGTCATAGTTTTTGTTGGTTTCCAGTCACGAAGCCTTGGTTCATTCCTACCTAACTTCATTAGACTTGCCCGGCTGGCGAAATGCCCACTTAAGGATTATTTAAATGATACCAGCACTTGAGCTTTCTTTATCTCGACATACGGAATAACGAGCGTTACGGCTGGTTCTTTCTTGGTCCCATCCGTGGTAATCGAAATGTCTGAATCACTTACAGTATTCAGCAAGCCGATTTTCTCACTTCCGTCTTTGAACTGAACACGAAGTTTCCGGCCGATATTCCGTTGGTATTGGCGAGTTTGGGTCAGTGGAAAATCAACACCAGGAGAGGATACTTCTAATGTATAAGCATTTTCAATTAAATTCAGTTCCTCAATCTGATGCCCTAATTCACGACTCAAAGCGGCACATTCATCAATGCTGATGCCTGCGTCGCTATCTACCAAAATGGTTATTTTTGACTTGATACGAGACTCACTCACCTGCACATCTACCAGATAATAACTTTCGTCTGGTAATAAGGCCGCAGCCAGCTCTGTAATTTTTTCTTTCAGATTCATACCACATCAGCAGTAGGCGGCTTTCAGGATACGTTTACCCTTCGGCTAAACCTGTTATTTTCAACGAAAAACTCGTATAAACAAAGAAGAGGAGTGATAGGCCCCTCTTCTTTCCGTTGAAATCTAATGCAAATTAACACTTTTTTCTTATCATAAGCAATATTATATTCGTTTTCTATCGAGAGTTTTAAGTTTATCGCCCATTTTTACACGCACTCCAAACAACCTTCATTGTATTTGAAAAAGAGTTCCATGACTTCCCGAAATCATACCGGTGGATTTTTCACCTCTCTTTTTTCTTTGATTACCTATGCTCTCTGTCTTTACCTGATCATCGGGTACACCCTGGGTTATACACTCTGGTGGACGCACTGGATCACTGGCTTTTTATTATTAGTTCTGCCCTGGGTAATGATGATGCTGGCTTTACTGACAGTCTTCTGGTTTTTCAGAAATGTTCGAAAGGCCTGGATTCCCCTTATTTTCCTTCTGGCCGGTTGGCCTTTCTGGCTTCGCACCATTGGTTTCCACACCAGTCATCAGCCCGGGGATCTTTCTCATTCCCTACGAGTTTCTACGTTTAATACCACAGCCTTTGGAGTCAGTGAATACATGGAGAATAAGGATATTCGCCCTTTACACTCCATGCTAAACTGGCTTAAATCTTCAAATGCAGATATCTTATGTTTGCAGGAATACTATAGCTGGGATTATTCGTATTTACCTGACGAATTTAAATTGAACGACCAGCTTCGGACAAGGGGTTATCGGTATAAAGTGATCTTTAAAGAATTGAATTGGTATAGCGGCGATCTTCGGAAAAGCGACCAGGGGTTTTTAGGGCCCGTTTTGTTTTCAAAATATCCCATTGTTAATCAGAGTTACCACGTTTTTGAGAATGCTGGCGGGCATAATGGATTCGTTATGGCGGACATTAAAAAAGATTCGGATACCATTCGGGTTATTAGTATTCATCTCTACTCGATGGGCGTTCGGGTAGGAAATGTAGCTCGGGCCAAAAATTCCAAGGTCGCCAAAGCAGAAACCAGGTCCATTCTACATAAGCTTAAAGAGGGATTCATTGCTCATAATTCTGAGATTGAAGAAGTCCTTAAAATAGTTAAAAACAGTCCTTATCCCGTTATTCTTTGTGGAGATTACAACGAAGTACCTACGGGAATTGCCTACGGAAAAACCCGTCGTTACCTGAAAAACAGTTTTGAAGAGGCTGGCCGCGGATTTGGCTTTACCCTTAATCGTAGCCCCTGGTTTATTCGAATCGATAATCAGTTTCATAGCAATCACTTTAAAGTCTTGAGCCACAAGGTTCGCCGAGATATTAAAGGCTCCGATCACTTCCCGGTTGAAGTAGAATATGCCTATTGATAGTAGATTTCATAAAACAAAAGTCCACTGCACCTTCCTATGCAGTGGACTTTTGTTTTATTAATCATACTGAAAAGACACTCAGCTTCCCTTCTTTACCAATTTATATTCGATGTTTGGGTAACCGCGTTCGCCGCCGTCCGTTGAAGTATAATTCACGAATTTCAGCTTGTAAACGTTACCCGAAGCGTCTTTCACTACGTAGAAACGATCCGTTTTTACGCCCGCTGCCGCTCCTCCAGGCCCTGCTGACGTACGCCAGTTGCTACCAATGACGTTACGTTCTTTCTTGAAAGAAGAGCTGGCAATATTAGCTTCTGCATAGGCATCGTAGCTAACTGTACTGGTCAGCACTTCGGCTGCCTCTACGCCCGCCAGGTAGTTAATCTGAACGAAATCTGAGTAGGTATAAGGAATCGTCTCGGTAGCCTTATACGTCGTTAAGCCCCAAACCAGATCCCAGTTTGCTTTCGTGGGTTCTACAGAAACCGCTTTGGCCTGTGCGAAAGACATGTAGCTAAAATTCAGGTTTGAATCTTTGGTAATATCCAGCGTTTTGAACGTCGTTTCTGTGATACGAGCATATTGCACGGTATAACCTGTTCCTTTGCGAAGCACTCGAATTTTATACCAGGGTTTCTGCGTCGTTCCAGCGTTACCAGGGTTCACGATATATACCGGATTTTCGGCATCCGTAGCAGACACGGCTTTGATGACCGTTTTACTCAGATCACCGTCGATGTTATCTACCAAATCAAACGTGCCCTGCCCCGTTCCTAAAATTAATACGCTGGCTAGAGCGGTAGTATCGGCGGCGGTTACCTGCGTTAAATCGGTTTTGGTTAGTGCTTTCGCGGTAGCTCCAGTCGTAGCATTGAGAATTACGCGGAAGTCCGTTCCGTTGTAAAACCCTAAATCCCAACTATTGCGAGCTACAGCCGTCTGGCTATTCGAGCTAAAATCAACGAATACCGAGTTAACCGCACTGGCTCCCCCTGCTCCACCGTTCAATTTCAGAGCTGAACCGCTGGAAATGATGGAAGAGAACTTCAGTTTTTGCGTAGCGGTAGCACCATTTATGACCGAGTTATTCGCCGATTTAATGGTGAAATCAATCGTTTCTGAACCCGTCAGGAAAATGTTCGCCACTTTCGTAACCTTGATCGAAGCTGTTTTACTGTTCGCTGGAACCGTTACGGTAATCGAGTTATTGGTTGCTGCCGGGGCCGTCGTAAAATGCGTGCCATAGGCAACACCCGTTGGGGTTAGGTCCACCACTACATTGGTAGCCGCCGTTACGGCACGATCCAGATTTAAATGAACCGTAACGGAAGAAGAATCTGAAGAAAAACCTTTTTCAGCCGATTCAAACTGAACGGTGTTATCGGGCAGCGGAGGTTCGTCGGTTTTACAGGCCGGAACCAATGCTGCCATGCTTACGACGAATAATAGAGATAAAAACTGCTTCTTCATGAGCTTCATTGGGTTTTAAATAGGAGGAATTTTGATGTGGTCACTAGCTTTTGATGAGGCGTTAGTTGCTCCAGTTAAAGGTCAAGCCTAAGAAGTACGAACGTCCATAACTCTGAGGTATCGGACCGCTACTGCTGTGAGCACTACCAGAATCAGTAGCGGTATTATTGAGTCGGGTTACATCGAGGATATTTTTCACCCCGGCATTAAGAGTCAATACGCGGAACAAAGGCTTACTGATGGAGAAATCCATCCAGTGAAAAGCAGCCGTTTCGGCCAGTTTCACACTGAGATCGGCGGCCGTCTGGTAACTGGTACGTTTTCCGGTGTATTTATAGAAGAGATTAAGTTTGGTATGAATGCTTTTGACCGTGTAAATCAGGTTTGCATTAATTTCAGAAGCCCAGTTGAATTCGGGAATGCGGGCATCTGTCGAAAGCTGATTGAAACGACCGATGTAAGAGTAACCCACAGAGCCTTGCAGATCTTTCCATTGCAATACCGTATTCAGGGTTCCTCCAGCAGTTTTGAAACGGTCGATATTAACCGTACGCATGATGCGAGGATCAACCGGATCATTACCGTAGGAAATCAGATTATGGAAATCGTTATAGAAAAATCCCGGAACCAGATTTAGATAACCCGCTTTGCTACGCAGCATTTCCCAGGAAAATGATCCATTAAAGCTGTTCGAGTATTCTGCTTTCAAATTGGGATTACCCTGAATGGAATGGCTGGCATCAAAAAAATTGAAGTACAATTCCCGCAAAGCTGGCGACCGAAAGCCACGTGCGTACGAAGCCCGAAAGTCCAGTTTTTTCGTGAGGGCAAACTTGGTATTAATGGAAGGAATGACGGGCGGAGCCTGATACACGGAGTTATGAATGAAGCGTAACCCGGGTCGAATGACTATTGCTTCCACGGGTTTCCATTCCGAAGAAACGTAAAAAGCCAGATCGGTTATTCCATCATTCGCTGAAATTCGGGCTCCAGCGGACTGATCACGATTCAACTCTACGCCCGGCTGAAACGACCACTGATTATTCAGCCGATATTGAGCCGTAGCCCGGAACATGAAGTTATCGAAACTGGCTACGTCCTGTTCCCCTTCCCCAAGCGAAAGCGTCCGGCGACCTGTGTTTAAATCAATTTGAGTCGTTTGGGTACGGCGGCTGTAATCCGTATAGGCGGCTATGGCATTCAAACTCAAACGGTCGTTAGCCTTCCATTCGGCTTGCCCCTGATGCATGAGGCGTTTGGTAATGAAGTTCTGGTCACGAGCGACATTTGTGTTAGCATTCGCTGCTCCCAAAGCCTTGATGTTTTCCTGTAACCCATCCAGCCGATAGCGAATGCTGAAGTTATCGTTCCGGTAGCCGAGGGTTCCATTCCCTAACCACTGATTTTTAGCCTGCCAATCGGGCGTGCGGGTTTGAGAATATCCCTGCCAGCCACCAAAATCATTGCGGCTTCCGCCTACGGACGCAAACCAGCCTTTTCGTTGCCACGTTACCCCAAAGCTATTTAAATGCGAACCTTGGCCCCGGCCTAACTCGTATTCTTTCCCCACACTTTCTTCCTGCACCCGAGCCATCACAGATAATTTCTCAGCTCCCGGTTTTTTGGTAATAATATTAATAACTCCCGCCAGTGCATCTGAACCATACGATACCGACATGGGACCTTCTACGATTTCGATGCGAGCAATGGTATTAATATCAATCTGATTGAGGCTTTCGCGGGTGTCACCCCGGTCAAGCATGGGTACGCCATCCAACAGAATTTTGACGTTACGACCCGTCATCCCCATCAACTGAATGTCGGACGTGCCCAGAGCCATGTCATTGGAGAAACGAATACCAAGCTCGGTATTCAAAACCCCCACGAGCGAAGTAGCCGCCCGGGCCTGAATTCGTTCCAGATCGATGGTTCGTACCTGAAAAACGGATTGCTTGAGTGACTGAGGCTCAAATTGGCCCGTTACAACCACTTCCTGAAAATTTGTATACTCGGTTTTGAGTTGAATATCCAGCGTTTGGGTTTGCCCTCCTTCAACTTTCACGGGCAATTCAAGACTACTCATCCCCACCCGACTCACCCGGATTTTGTAAGCCCCGGGTTTTAAGTCTTTGAAAAGATAACGCCCCTGCTCATCAGAAATGACACCGTATGCAGTGCCTTTCACAACGAGGGAAGCCGCCTCAACCGCCTCCCCTTTTTCGTCGGTTACTTTACCTAACACACGGCCCGTTTGAGCCCAGACGTGACCAATCGTCAGGCTAAAGAAGAATACATATCGAATGATTGAATGGACAGCCACGGAGGTACGAATTGAGCAAATTATATTTATTTAGATTTAATCTAATTTCATACAAAGGTAAAAATGATTTGGAACTGACAAGAGTTTCCTAAAAAATTTAAGATTACTGGTAACAAAAAAAGACCGCTCGCTGAGCGGTCTCCGATGGTCCTAAAGCCAATACCTATTGACCAACAACTAAACTATGGGTGGGCCTCCAGCCATTCTTCTCCATTTTCATAAATCTCTTTTTTCCAGATCGGTACTACTTCTTTCAAAGTATCAATCACCCAACGGCAGGCATCGAAAGCATCTTTACGGTGTGGGGTGGCTACGGCAATTACCACCGCAATGGCTCCGATTTCCAAAACGCCTTTGCGGTGAACAATAGCAATTTTTTCTACTGGCCAGCGGCGGGACGCCTCATCTGCCAGTTCCTTCATTTTCTTCACCGCCATCGTATCGAAAGCCTCAAACTCCAGTCGAACGACTTCTTTGTTTTTATTATGATTCCGAACGGTGCCAATGAAAACATCAACGGCCCCGGCCCGCTCGGATTGAACCGCGTCAATACAGCTCTGAACCTCAATAGGCTGATCGGTTATTTCTATCATTTTATTGCTATTAATCGTTGTTGGTTGCTAGCGATCAGTGTCGAAATTAGAGGTAAGCCCAAAGGATGATCCGTCTAACACTGATCTCAAAACTTTAAACCCCAAAGGCTATCCTCCACTCACGGGGGGAATCAGAGCAATTTCATCGCGTTCGGTCAGTACTACATCCGTTTCAGCATAATCTTCGTTTACCGCTACTAGCAAGGATTTCAGTTCAGCCAGTGAGGGATAGTCCCGGCGAATCAATTCTAATAAATCCTGCACGCGGGCACCTTCGGGAAGCTGGACGCTTTTTTTTGAGCTTCCCATAATATCACGGGTAATGCCGTATAAATGTATTGTCAATTCCATATTTCAAAGTTGATAAAGCTTCGGGAACAAGCGAGGCTTTTTTTCGTTTATTTGTATAAGATGTCAACAACTCACCCTCTCATTTATGACAACCACGGGCGGCCCATCCAGTATTTACGACTGGCGGTTACCGATCGTTGCAATCTTCGCTGCTTCTACTGCATGCCCGAAGAGGGTATCCCCTATCTGCCCAAAAAACAACTGCTGAGTTACGAAGAAATGTTACGCATTTCAACCGTGCTGGCAGGCTTGGGCGTTCGGAAAGTTCGTATTACGGGTGGTGAACCTTTCGTTCGGCACGATCTAACGAAGTTTCTCTATCAGTTATCCGACATCGAAGGTATTGAGGAAATCGCCATTACTACCAATGGTGTTCTCACTCAAAAATACATTCCAGACTTAAAAAAAATAGGCATTAAAACGATTAACCTCAGCCTGGATTCGCTGGATCGGCAGCGATTTTATGACATTACTCGTCGGGATGAATTTACCAAAGTAGAAGCCTGCCTATACGAGTTACTGGAAGCGGGCTTTGAAGTAAAAGTCAACGCCGTGGTCATGGAAGGCCGTAACATTGAAGACCTGATTCCACTAGCCCGGCTTACCGAGAAATATCCCGTTTCGGTTCGATTTATTGAAGAAATGCCTTTTAATGGCGAAGGTTCCCATTATCCTATTCTTCATTGGACTTATCGTCGAATTCTGGATCATTTGAAAACTGAATTTCCTGATATTCAGAAACAAATCGATCCGCTCAATTCTACGGCTTATCATTACCAGATTCCGGGTTTTGAAGGAAACATTGGCATCATCGCCGCTTTTTCCCGGACTTTCTGCGGCACCTGCAACCGCATTCGAATGACGGCACAGGGAACGCTGAAAACCTGCCTTTACGACGATGGGGTAATGGACGTTCGGGATTTGTTACGGAAAGGTATTTCGGACGAAGAACTTACACTTAAGTTTATTCAGGCCTTCCGAAATCGGCCCAAAGATGGATACGAAGCAGAACAGTTGCGAAGCACTTCCGTCCATGAATCCATGACCACCATCGGTGGGTAATTTGTTCCTGCACTTCCAACATTTCACTACACAATCACAAAAGATCATTTATAGCTTTGGTTATTATCCGTAACAGCCATGAGAGAATTACATGATACCTGTCCCTGGGTCATTATGATTTGCGAGGGAAGTAAATGCAGCCGACTCCAGAAAGATCTGCGACGCACCTTTAAAAGTGAACTGAAAGAGCGAGGTCTGAAGCGGGAAGTTGAACTAGTGGAGATGGAATGTACCAGTCGCTGCAAACAGGGTCCCGTAATCGCCATTCAGCCCGCTAACCTCTGGCTTGGCGAAGTCCGGGAAACCAACGTACCTCAGATTATTGATGAAATGTTTCGGGAAGAACCCGCCTGATGATTTCTTTTTTGAAAACCAGACTTTCACTAAGTCTGGTTTTTTCGCTTTCTCAGTTTCCCTTCACTTTCAAGCTGGCAAGATCTTTTTCACTACCTTTCAGGTCGTTACGCCCAGTCACCTTGCCCTAATACCAGATAAAATCCTTCGCATTAAATTCGTTTAATCCCGCGGCTGATTTTTAAAAATCTGAGTACATTGGTGCCCGTACCCCAAACCATTTATTTACCGCCTTATTGCCCTAAAACTCTATGAATTTCAAACGCCTTAAACGTATTTTTTTACGAGTATTCGCCCTTTTCTTCGTTCTAGGGCTTATACTAATGGCGGCTATTTATAGTTACAGGGATCGGATTTTTGACCGTATCAAGCACGAAGTCAGTCATCAGATCAAGGGCAACTTTTATGCGGATAACTTCAACATCGTTTTCTGGGAAGGCGGCGTTCCGGGCTTAACCATAACGCTGGAAAACGTCAGGCTTGAAGATTTAAAACACGATCTGCATCATGTTGATTTTCTGACCGTCCGGCAGGTACGCGTTCGACTTGACCTAATCGATCTTTTCCGGCGGCAGGTTCAGATTCGCCACATTCGTTTGGTAGATGGAACGGTTAATGCTCTTAAACTCAAGGATGGTTACGCCAACTGGAGCATATTTGAGCCGAAAGATCCCGCTAAAAAAACGGCTCAGGCCCGAAAAAAAGGTTTTCTGGTAGATATTAAGCAGGTTCGCCTCGAAAATATTCAGGTACACTTCGCTGATTCGCTTCATCATAAATGGTACGGTGGTTTATTCAAAGACATCGTCTGCCAGATTTCCCATAAAAAAATCAGTTCAAAATCGGCGTTCGGGGACCTATGCATCTGGATGGGCTGGCCTTTAATCCCAATAAGGGTAGCTTTGGTACCAATCAGGAAACGGAACTCAAGCTGAACCTTCGCATTGATACGGCTACTCGAGTCTTAACCCTTGAGCCTTCCCGCCTGGTTTTCGAGAAAAAAGATACCCTGCGGGCTCATGGCCGTTTTCAGTTTTTTGTGAAACGTCCGCCGAATATGAATATCTATCTTCACCTGAATCGGCTTCCACTTACCAAAGCTCTCGACTTAATGCCCCGTCAGTTGGCAGCGTCCATCGGGAAATTTGAATATTACCCGGAAATTGAAAGTGCTGTTGTTCGGGTGAACGGTTCGACCGGAGCGGGCATCGAACCCCAAATTGACGTTCGCTTTGCCACAGGACCGGGCCGTTTTGAGTCCAAGCTGGGTTTATTAACGAATCTGCGGGTAAAGGGGCATTTTACCAATCATGCCAGCGGTTCACTCCCCACGGGTAATGAAAATTCCCGAGTATTTTTTGATGAATACACCGCCAACTGGGACGATGGTCTGCCCGTCAGTGGCAAGATGATTATTCATAATTTCATTAAATCCAGAGCCTATATCACCGCCCATATTGATACCGATTTTTCAAGATTAAACGATAATATCAACGCAAGTAACTTTGTACTTGAAAACGGTAAAATTTACCTCGATGCTCAGTATAGAGGGGGCGTTGTAAACGTTATTGACCCTAAAACGGGTGATTTATCAGGCTTATTAACTGGTTTTGTGAAAGTTGAAAACGGCAGTTTTCGTTACCTGAATCGTCAGTTGATTTTCGATCAGTTAAACATGAAAGCCAGCTTCAATGAAAAAGATTTATTGATTCATCACATCAACACACGTCTCAACAAAAGTCCGTTAACGGTGAAGGGGCAAATTAAAAGGTTAATCCCTTTTCTTACCTCCTCCAATGTTCGGTTGTACGCTAACGCTTCTATTTATTCGCCTAATTTGAACTTCAATGCGATTAAAATTATGCCTTTGAAGCCCAAAGGCTCTGCTCTGGCCCGGAAACAAGCCCGCAAGCAGTTAATCGCTAAAGTAGATCGGATCATTGACCAGTTAGAAACCGATATTGATGTACGATTTGACCAATTCCAGTATCGCCATTTCAAAGCCAGTCAGGTCAGTGGAAAGCTTAACCTGACGAATAAAAAAATGCAAATCAAGTCATTGGCGATGAATGCCTTTAGAGGAAACTTCAATTTCAATGGTCAAATTGATTATGTGCAGAGCAACCCTGCTCGACTGAGTGTGGCCTGTGCTCTGCGAAATACCAATATTCAGGAGCTATTCTGGGCTTTTGACGACTTTCAGCAACAAACCATTACGCATCGAAACATTCGAGGCTTATGGAATTCGGAAGGGAAAATTGAAATGAAATTACGCCGGGATTATACCCCAATTCCGGGTACGTTTTCAGGTTACCTTAATTTCAACCTTCGGAATGGGGAATTAATTGGTTTCAAACCTATTAAAGGCATTCAGAAATTCATCTTTAAAAATCGGGATTTTGACCATATCAAATTTGCTCCATTAACGAGTCAGTTCCGTTTTAAAGGACGTGAAATTGAAATGGATAAAATGGCCATTGAGTCAACGGCCCTGACCTTATTTGTTGGAGGAACTTACAGCTTTGGAAATCAGACGGATTTATTCGTTCAGATTCCTCTGCGTAACCTTCGCAAACGGGATAAAGATTATGAATTGGTGCGTTACGATGAAGAACATACGCCCGGCTGGACGCTCAACTTAAGGGCTAAAGACGAAGGTTCAGAAACAAAAATCAGGCTGGATATTGGTCAGCGGGTTCGTCATCGCAAAGCTAAACGTCAACTTCAGGAGCTTTCCGAAAAATCGAGTCAAATCCCTTAGTTTTAAAGTAAATCTTCAGAAAGTCAGGGGTTTCAGGCTAAATTTCCGTCTTGAGAAAAACCTCTGACATCTATGAAATATTCGCTTTCCCGCCGGTCGTTCCTACAACAGGCCGGGTTACTTACGTCGGCCACTGTTTTAGGCTCCTCTCTTGACCTTTTTGCTTTCAAAAAATCAGGATTACAGGTTGGTTATTCGGCTATTACCTGGGGAGGTAAGGATACCGATGCTATCAAGGATATCTCCTCCCTCGGTTTTCAGGGCATTCAGCTTCGAGCCAATGCCTTTGGCCCCTATCGTAACAAACCCAGTGAACTTAAAGCTGAGCTCGACGCTCATCAACTGAAACTGGTCATGTTTTCTAGTGGCAACGTAGAAATTGACATGGATAAAGAAGAAAGCACCATCAACATGCATACGGCTCACGCCAGCTTTGTGAAGGCATTGGGTGGAAGCAGCATCCAGTTAACCAATAATGCTCGACCGAAAGACCGGAAACCAACGACAGAAGAATTGAAGCGACTGGCACAGGTTATGAACGAAATTGGCAAACAAACGGCTGCCATGGGCATTCAGGCCACGTATCATAACCACATGCACCAGTTGGGCGAAACGCCAGAGGAAGTGGATATTATCGTTCAGGAGATGAATCCGAAGTATGTAAAATTATTACTTGATGTAGCCCATTATCACCAGGGCGGCGGCGATCCGGCTAAAGCAATTCATCAATACAAAGACCGGATTCATGCTCTGCATTTGAAAGACGTTCGCTGTCCTTTACCCGGTAATTCCGATCCGAAAGCCTATAAATTCGTTGAACTGGGTCAGGGAAACGTTAACCTTCCAGCGGTTTTCAAAGCCTTGAACGAGATTCATTTCAAAGGCTGGGGGATCATCGAACTGGACGGCGTTCCCGACCAGGGGAAAACAGCTCTTTCCTGTGCCGAAACCAGCAAAAAATTTTTGCAGGAGCAAAAGATTGCCATCAGCTAAGCTAGTTTTCCGTTGTTGGTTCTCAGTTACTACTTAACGCCTTTACTATCTACCGACGTACTAGCTTATAGACCGCTGCCAGCCTTTTCACTGGCAGCATGAGTCACTAGTAAACCTAATAACCCGTTCTAGATTACAACCTATTTAAGACAAAGGTTTACCTACCAACCTACTAAACCGCTGCCAGCTTTTTCGCTGGCAGCATGAGTCACTAGTAAACCTAATAACCCGTTCTAACCTACTAAATTCATTAAAGAACAAAAGACCCATCGCATCTGGCGGGGAGATGAGAAAAACTAACTAGTCATAAAAACCGCCTCTTACCCAGACGCGGTAAAATCGCGTCTCTAACTAATCGACCGTTCTTAACTATTCTGAATTTGCAATCCGAAAGAGCGGAGCATGACTACTCCAGCTAACCCCAGAGGAGTTCAATAGGGATAATCCCGGCCTACTTTCTTCGAAACGGTGAGCTTTCTCTATAAATGAACTCTATTTTTCAGGGTAAATCCAAAAAACGGGGTCATTTAAATGAAGTGTGCCTGAATGATTCTGAGCGGTTGGATCACCTTCCCCGTGTGGACCATTAAACCATTAAACATGAAAAGATTATCAGTACTTTTAGTAACGCTGGCACTTTCCAGTCATACCCTAACGTATGCCACCAATCCTCCCAAGGGCACCTGGAAAAATTTATTTGATGGTAAAACCCTGAAAGGCTGGAAGATAGCTGAAGGGTCGGCTTCGGGTAAGGCTAACTATGAAATCAAAAACGGAGAAATCATCGGCATTTCTCAGATGAATACGCCCAATACCTTTCTTCTTACTGAACAGCAGTACGGCGATTTCATTTTTGAATGTGACGTAAAAATTGATAACGATCTCAATTCCGGTATTCAGTTCCGCAGCCTGCAACGCGAAGGCGATGGCCGCGTCAATGGCTATCAGATGGAAATTGACCCCGCCGAACGTAGCTGGAGCGGCGGCATTTATGACGAAGCTCGTCGAGGCTGGCTGTGTAATCCTAATAATAATCCGGCTGGTAAAGCGGCTTTTAAAAGAGGCGAATGGAATAAATACCGCATTGAAGCCATAGGTAACTCCATCCGCACCTTCGTCAATGGCGTTCCCGTTTCAAATCTGGTGGATGATGTTACTCCTAAAGGATACATTGCTCTACAGGTGCATAGCATTGGTAAAGATGCTTCGCATGAAGGAAAGACCATTCGCTGGAAAAACATTCGTATCCAGACGGATCATCTACAGCCCTCTCCTGTTGACAACACTCCTGTTATTAACCTGATTCCCAACACCATTTCTGAACAGGAAAAAGCGTTAGGTTTCAAACTTTTGTGGGATGGGAAAACATCCAATGGTTGGCGTGGGGCAGGTAAACCTAATTTTCCTACCAAAGGATGGATTATGAAGGATGGGGAGTTAACGCTGGATGTAGCTTCCGGCGGTGGTGGAGACATCCTGACTACTGAAAAATTCGGAGCCTTTGAGCTGACCTTCCAGTTCAAGTTAACGGAAGCAGCCAATGCCGGAGTCAAATACTTTGTGAGTGAATGGGTAACTGATACCTACGAATACCAGCCTAATCAATCGCCTACTACCATCCCTGCGGATGCCCTAAAAAGTGTAGCAACGGTTGGGCCGGAATTTCAGGTATTAGATGACGAAAAACACCCTGATGCTAAACTCGGAGCGGGTGGTAACCGCAAGATTGGTTCGTTATATGACCTGATTCCAGCGGATAAGACAGGCCCTAACAAAGCCGCCGTCAAGAAAATTGGGGAATGGAATGAAGGCCGGGTGATTGTATATCCCAACAATCACGTGGAGCACTGGCTAAATGGGTTTAAAGTGCTGGAATACGAGCGAAACTCCCCACTTTTTAAAGCTCTGATCGAACGTTCGAAATACGCTCCATTCAAAGGTTTTGGTGCAGCCGAAAAAGGCCCCATCCTCCTTCAGGATCACCACGACATCGTCAATTTCAGAAGTATAAAGATTCGGGAATTAAAATAAGTTTGGGGTTGGGCGTTTATGGTTTTGAGTTATAAGGTTGACATAACGTATTCGCTTACAACAGCAATCACTCTAAACTCCAAACGCTAAACACCAAACTCACAAACTCAATTAATAACCTAATAAAAAAGCCGATTAACCTTCGGTTTAGACTATGGAAAATCGTCGAGAGTTTCTTAAGAAAGTATCATTGGCTGCTGCGGGCACGGCTTTGAGCGTGAATGCGATGTCTGCGGCCAGTTATCGTAAAATCCTCGGAGCTAACGACCGCGTTCGTGTGGGTTGTGTAGGATTCTCCGATCGTTTCCGGGCTTCACACGTCCCTCCGTTTAAAGCTCTGGCGAAGGAAATGAACTTCGAGATGGTGGGGGTTTCTGACATCTGGAAGCGTCGCCGGGAAGAAGGTAAAGCTTTCCTGGAAAAACAATTAGGCGGAACCATTAAAGACTATCGCAATAACGACGAACTCTACGATGCCAAAGCGGTTGATGCCGTGTTTATCAGCACAGCTGATTTCCAGCACGCCATCCACACGATTGATGCGGTAAAAGCGGGCTGCGATACCTATACCGAAAAACCACTGGCCGAAACCATGGAAGATGCCCGTGCGGTATTGAAAGCCGTAAAAGCCTCGGGTAAAATCGTTCAGATTGGTTCGCAACGTCGCAGTGGTGCGAATTATCACGCGGCGGAAGAATTCATCAAATCCGGTAAATTCGGCCCTATTACCATGGTTGAATTAATGTGGAACGTAAACCAGCCCGGTCGCTGGCGTCGCCCTGAGCTGGTAGCTCAGTGTAAGCAGGAAGATCTGGATTGGAACCGTTACTTACTTAATCGTCCAAAAGAAGCTTTTGATCCTCGTAAATACCTGGAGTACCGCCTATTCTGGCCTTATTCTTCGGGAATTCCCGGTCAGTGGATGAGTCACCAGATTGACACGGTGCACTGGTTTACCGGCCTGCCTCACCCCCGTTCAGCCGTAGCGAATGGAGGCATTTACCAGTGGAAAGACGGTCGTAAAAACGCCGATACCCTGACGGTAGTATTCGATTACGGCCCGCTAAACGACCCTACGACAGGTTTCCAGGTATCGTTTGCCAGCCGTTTCAGTAACTCGGCAGGAGGCACAAAAGAGATTTATTACTCCAACGGTGGAGAGCTGAACCTCGACACCAACATGATTTCACCTACGGGTGGGTTAACGGCTCGGGATGCAGCAGACATGAAAATGCAAGCCAATCTGCTGGCTTCTGCCAAACTGGAAGGACCTAAAGTAGAAACGGGGGCGAACACTGGCGGCGACGTACTGACGTTCAACCACATTAAAAACTGGATGGAATGCGTACGGAGTCGTAAAACGCCAAACGCTCCGATTGAAGCGGGTTACCAGCACTCCATTGCCACCATCATGTCCAACGCAGCGTACCGCACGGGCCTTCGGGTTACGTTCGACGAAAAAACGCAGGAAGTTATGGCGGGTAACAAAGTCTTCAAGTATTAAAAGATTGCTTAATGCCATAAAAAAGCTCTGCAACGATGGTTGCAGAGCTTTTTTGTATTACCCTTCTCTAAACGGCAGCGGCTGTAGTCATGGTCATGTACAGGTTAATGGCAAACTGACAGGAAATCAGTAACTCCAAAGGCGATTCCTGATTGGGCTCTACCTCCACCTGATATTCATACCTGAATGAGGTCCAGTTGAACCTAGGCATGAAAGCCAGCGTAACGATTCCCATTTCATTTTCAAGGATAAAATGATGGTTCATCAAACCCCGCCCTTTCAGCAGAAATATCTTCTCTTTTCCATCATAATCAATTCTAATAATAATCTGTCCTTTCCAGTTAAAGACGATATCTCCCTTATCAATCTCATTTATAAAAATATCAAACTTCGAAGCCCAGATATTTTTAGGTTTCAGAAACAGTTGTTTATCCGGCAATTCGGCTTTCCCATTACTCGAAAACCAGCCATCGTAACGAAACGTCGTCAGTAACTTTTCGTGTTCATTATAAATTTCAAATCCAGCGTTACTTGATTTAATCTGATAGGTTGTTTTCATAGCAGGTTACGTTTATTCATGGAAATTCTGCTCCCCTGCCCGAATGGCAATGGGCAGGTTGTTTTCCTTCGGAGGCACCGGACACGTGTATTCCGGCGAATACGCACAAAAAGGATTATAGGCTTTGTTAAAATCAATCGTAACCCGATTTCCGGTAATATCTCCCTCAGGGATATCCAGATAACGGCCACCGCCGTAGGTTTCTTTTCCCGCCGTTACATCTTTAAAGGGAATGAACAGCGTTCGGGCTTCGTTGCTTTCAAAGACCAGCAACGTACAGGTTTTACCCTGTAACTCAAAGGTTGCCTTACCAAAAAGCGTATAGTTTTCGGTCTGGCCGCCCGTCATTTGTACGGCAAAGGTCTTCGTTTCATCCAGCTCTTCAATTTTTGCGAATACTTCATAACTCGAATCCGCCGGGAAGTAATTCAGGCCTTTGAAGTTGGCTTTGTCCTTAATCGGAGACTCGGCTGAAGTACGGTAATTCTCATCTTTTTCTGCCCGCTCCGCCCGCAGATCATCAGCATAGGAAGTCGTTTTACCCGTACTTAGGGAATACACTACAATACCGACAATCAGTACAGCAATGGCTACTAAAAGTAATTTTCGACTATTCATTATTGGTTTTGAGTTTGGGGTTTAGGATTTTGAGTTACTGCTCGAATTCTGATCATGACTCGTTAATTATCAGACAACAAACAACTAAAACCAAAAAACTATCGACAATTAACTATTTCCGGGTGCAAATTGCGATGCAATGGTGTTATCCTGCAAAAATCTACAACTTAACGGCAAAAGCCAATAAAATATGTTTACCGGAATTATCGAAGCCACGGGAGTGATTACAGAATTACACACGGAAGGTACTAATGTCACCTTCAGTATCGAGTCTCCGATTTCCCATGAGTTAAAAATTGACCAGAGCGTTTCGCACAATGGCGTTTGTCTAACCGTAATAGCCCTGGGTGATGGCGTGCATCAGGTAACGGCCATTGATGAGACCTTGAAGAAAAGTAACCTGGGGCATTTGCAAGTCGGGTCACTGGTTAATCTTGAACGTTGCATGCAGGCAAATGGTCGTTTTGATGGGCATATCGTACAGGGCCATGTTGATCAAACCGCCATTTGTACGCAGATTCAGGACGAGAATGGAAGCTGGTTATTTGATTTTGAGTACGATGCCTCGGTTGGAAACGTTACCGTAGAAAAGGGTTCGATCTGTATTAACGGCGTTAGTCTGACGGTTTTTAATTCGGAAGCCTCTTCTTTCCGCGTTGCCATTATCCCTTATACCTATACGCATACTACCTTTTCCCAATTAAAAGTTGGCGACTCGGTTAACCTTGAATTTGATATTGTTGGGAAATACGTGAAACGCCTACTGGGGCAAGCCTGATTGAGCATCAGAGTATTAGATTAATAATTAAATTTATTATTGTCATATTTCCATTTTTAAACCTGCGATTCATACATTAGCCCGTTCGTTGACATCAGAGGATTGATACGAAAGTCCATTTTAGACTTAATACGCTAGCTTTTTATGAATCGCAGAAATTTTCTCCATACCTCACTGGGACTTGGAGCTCTTTCACTGGCTGGTCTTGATGCTTTAGCCGCCACGCAAGCCAAATCAGTTGGCTTACAACTATATACTGTACGTGACGATATTCAGAAACAGGGTATCGAAAAAGTGTTGGAACAAGTCGCCAAACTGGGTTACAAGAAGGTTGAAAATTTCGGCTATAACCAGGGTAAATTCTTCGGCAAAACGCCCGCTGAGTATACTAAAATCCTGAAAGATAATGGCCTGACGGCTTTCAGTGGTCACTACATGACGGCACGTTCCCAAAAGTTCGGAGCGGGCGATGGCCTGACTAAAAACTGGGATAAGGCAGTAGACGATGCCGCTGCGATTGGTCAGAAATACGTGGTATTAGCTTACCTGGTAGACGATGAACGTTCGGCAGAAGATTATAAAAACCTCTTTGGTATTCTCAATAAAAGCACCGAGACGGCCAAGAAAGCAGGCCTGATTATGGGTTACCATAACCATGATTTTGAGTTTACGCAAAAAATAGATGGTGAAAAACCCTACGATTTACTGCTGAAAAACACGCCTGTGCAAATGGAAATGGATTTATATTGGGTAGCGAAGGCCGGAGAAAAACCATCCGAATACTTCGCCAAATATCCCGGTCGTTTCCCTTTATGGCACGTGAAAGACATGGCGAAAACGCCTCAGCAGGAATTCGCAGAAGTGGGTACGGGAAGCATTGACTTCGGTGCAATCTTCAAGGATGCCAAGAAAGCGGGTCTGAAACAGTACTTTGTAGAGCAGGATGTTTGCAAACGTCCACCGCTGGAATGCATCAAAACCAGTATTGATAATATTCAGAAGGCTAAATGGGGATGATCCTAAGAAGCTTTTATTACTAAAAACAGTCGGGTGTCTCAAAGCATCCGACTGTTTTTTTTTACAGACTTATCGATCGTCTAAAATTTACAATCGCAAGGCAAGTAAGTTCCTTGGCTCCATTCGAATTTAACCCCGCTGTGGTTTGATAAGAAAGATTACCTATAGGCCAGTTTTTAATAGCTCTGGATGATAATCCGGGGAAAGCTGATGTAAACCTTAATAACCAATCGTTCGCCCAACTGTCATCTCGAACGTAAGGAGAGACCTTCTGTGGAATGGGCGGGTCTTTGGTTATTAATAATGCCTCATGACCCAATACGTTAGAAAAAGGTCATAAAAAAGTGTCCCCGGATTTCATCCGGGGACGCAATATGCATGTCAATTACAAACCTTGCCAAGGACAAGTAAGGTCCTTCGCTTCGCTCTGGATGACAGATCGGGGTATAAATGAACGTCTACTAAACGTTTGTCCGCGACCGTGTTGCGGATGCCTGAGAAAAGTTTTTGCGACGCTTGGCGTTATCAAACGCTTTTTTCGAGAATCTGCGTTTGTAACGCGGACTAAGCCTGCAATTAACTCCCTAAACTGTCTCAAACGCCGCGAGAGTCCTATTTCACGATCTTCCTACTTTTAAGACAGACTCTTAAGATCATTCCTCCTCTGTTTTATCTTTTTTCTCCCACATGGCCCGGAAAGTGGGGGCCATGTATAGCATTTCATCGACTTTGCTACGGGCGGCGTGAAAAAGATGATAGTTGTAACCGTGATCCATGATTTGATCGAGAACGTATTCCAATTGAATCATTTCCCGAATATTGACCGAAAAATCACGGATGATGTACATACTGAAACCCCGATCTACTTCGTCGGCGAAATAAAAAGCCAGACAAAAGTCCTGATCAGCCAGAAAAGAAGTAACCTGACTTACAGAGAAATCCTGCATCATCTTTCCATTATCGACTAAGGCATCAATAATTTCTTCATCATCATTCGTGATATAAAAATTCGGCGTAAGGTTCCGGGAAATTTTCTCCAGAACGGGCCGTATGCTGGATGGATGTGCCATAGACGTACCGTTTTTCTTAAGAATGGGCTCCGCACAAAAAAACCTCGGAGATCGCTCCGAGGTTTAAATGACTGACTCGGGGAGTCAGAAAACGTTCAAAATTGTTATGCCAGTTCGGGTAAGGAATGGCGATATTTCACTTCAACGGCGTGCAACTCGATCAATGGCTTCAGGAATTCTTCGAGCAGCGTGATGTCCAGTTGGCTAGCTGCGTCGCAAAGAGCCTCGCTGGGACAGGTATGAGCCTCTACGAATAAACCATCCACACCCGCAGCGACACCTGCCCGGGCTAATACGGGTAGATATTCCCGTGCACCCCCTTTAGAATCTTTAGAAGGTATACCATATTTACGAATGGCGTGTGTTACGTCGAACACTACGGGATAACCCGTACGGGCCATGTGATAGAAGCTACGAGGATCGACGATGAGGTCATTGTAACCAAATGAATAGCCGCGTTCCGTCAGAATGATTTGGTCATTACCCGCATCTTCAATTTTCTTCACCGGGTGCTTCATGTTTTCAGGTGCCAAGAACTGACCGTGTTTTACGTTCACTACCCGACCCGTCTGAGCCGCTGCAACCGTTAGCGTGGTCTGCATACACAGATACGCTGGAATCTGGAGTACGTCTACCACGTCAGCCACGGGAGCCGCCTGATCGGGGTAATGAATATCCGTCAAGAGTGGGAAGCCGAACTGCTCCTTCACTTTCGCCAGAATTTTGATACCTGCGTCCAGACCAGGACCCGAATAGTAATCCAGGCTGGAACGGTTATCCTTCTGGAAAGACGATTTATAAATGATTTTGATGTTCAGGCGTTCCGAGATCTCTTTGAGTTTCTCGGCAACGGTCATCATGATTTTTTCGTCTTCAATAACGCAGGGACCCGAGATCAGAAACAACTCGTCTGATCCACATTCAATATCCCCGACGCGAACAATTTTTTGTGACATGATTTTCTTGCTAAAACGGAATCTTCATTAATGAAATCCAAAAGAAAATGGTTGATACTAAGCATCAGTTTTTTCTTTTGAACGGATATGAATAACGCGAGCCACTTTTCGGTTAAAACCATAAAATGCTTTTGCGTTATGGGTTACTCGAAAGTCTTTAGAAAGCTTCCGACTTAAAAACGAAATCAGTAGATTTTATAGCATTTTTGCAAACTCAAATGTCTTCCTTAGTAACGTAGGAATACTCTTCTTTTGTTTCTTCAAATATCTGACCCACTAGCTAACAAACCCACTACCAACTGCACAGAAAGACGAGTTCCTTTAATTAATGGCTTTCCTGCTAATACTTCTGTATTGATTCTTCGCAAAGTTAAGGAAAAGCCTTCAGGATTAAACTTTGTTCTGCAATCTCCACTACATAATCAACTTAAGGACGAACCATTACGCCTGTATTTTTTCTACTTCGCTCCTTCTCAATTCTACAAAATCGAAGGAATAAGCATGTTTTTCATCGGCTGAGTGACTTTCCCGGCTTACTTCTACCCACTCGCCAGCGTCTAATTTCGGAAAAAAGGCATCGCCATCTACAGCCATATGCACTTCCGTCAAGTGAATAACGTTAGTAGCAGGTAAGGCCTGAGCGTAGATTTCAGCCCCGCCAATTACATAGATATCAGTATCCTTTTCCATCGCTTCCTGCAAAGAAGTAACGACCAGACAGCCTTCCGCCTGATAGGCTGGATTTCGGGTAATGATTACATTGGTGCGATTCGGTAATGGTTTTCCAATGGACTCATAGGTTTTCCGTCCCATCACAATGGTATGACCCGAGGTAATTTTTTTAAACTGCTTCAGATCATCCGGCAGATGCCAAATCAACTGATTATCCTTACCAATAGCCCCATTTTCCGCTACAGCCACTACTAGATGTACCATATGTTGTTTTGAGTTTTGAGTTTTGAGTTTGGGGTTAACTAAGCTTTGCAACTCTAAACGTATGAACCCTAAACTCAAAACTCCATTAACATTCCGTCATGCTCAGAGCTAGTCCGGCTTCGGAGGTTTCTTTGTATTTCTGAGACATGTCCCGGCCCGTGGCCCGCATTACTTTCAGGACGCTGTCTAAGGATATTTTTTGATATGAAGCATCGCTGGACAAGGCCAGTAAGTAAGCATTATAGGCCTTTACTGCTCCCATCGCATTTCGCTCAATACAGGGAATTTGTACGTACCCCCCAATGGGATCGCAGGTCATGCCCAAGTGATGTTCAATACCAATTTCAGCGGCAGCTTCCACCTGATTAATACTTCCGCCAGCAGCGTATACCAGCATAGCCGCACCCATCGCCGAAGCCGAACCGATTTCACCCATACAGCCCATTTCAGCTCCTGAAATACTGGCATTATGTTTCACAAGAAAACCAACCGCCGCCGCCGCCAGCATCCCTTCCCGCATTTTCTGAGGAGAGTAATGAAAGTGATGTTTCATTAGATAGGTAAGCCCCGGAAAAACGCCCGAAGCTCCCGAGGTAGGAGCCGTCACGACGATACTACCGGCTGCATTTTCTTCTGAAGCCGCCAGACAATAGGCATTCAGAAACATCAGAAAACTGTCGGACGTTAAGGAGTGTTTTTTGGCTTGCTCGTAGACCGCCGGTGCTTTTCTTTTCAACTGAATTTTGCCGGGTAGGTTTCCCTTCGCCCGCAGGCCGCGTTTCACGGCCTTTTCCATCGCTTCCAGAATAAAGTCAAGCTTGCGGTTAATCTCCTTTTCACTCAAACCCGTTAATGACTTTTCATTCTGAATCATCAGAGCTGCCAGCGTAAGTCCCGAGGTTTTTAACTGACTCTTCAGCTCGTCCATGTGTTCGTACGGAAAAAGAGGCTGCGTACTGCGGGTACCTTCCATTGGCTGGCCTTTTCGCTGGATAAAGCCTCCACCTACCGAGTAGTATTCGTGTTCCAACAAGACGTTATGTTCGCCATCCGTCAGCTTGAGAATCATGGTATTGGGATGCGGGAACTCGGTTTTACCCCGATGGTAGATAAAATCCTTTTCTCCCGTCCATATGCCTCCTACGGGTAACTCATAGGTTTGCTCGGGCAATTTCATTAAATCCAGCAAAGCCTTCGGATCAACCGTGTCGGGTAACCATCCCAGTAGGCCGCCTAAAATGGCCTTATCCGTTCCGTGCCCCTTACCAGTGGCCGATAGTGAGCCATACAAGTGAATCTCGACGTGCTGGCCCGGCTGCGGGTGATTCTTGATCTCCTGCAAAAAATCATAAGCGGCCTTCATGGGCCCGATGGTGTGAGAACTGGAGGGACCCGGTCCTACTTTAAATAGGTCAAAAACAGAGGTGGTGATCATGGCTGTTCGCCGCTCATTTATAGATGCTGATGAAGAAAATTACTAACTCTCAATTAAATAGTTACCTGTTTCTAAAAACAAATCAAATTAACCTGCTTTTTTCAGAAAAGGTATCCTACCTCTTAACACTCAGACCAGCCTCTAAAGTTTCCCCTGCATACCTCGCAGGAACTCTTCGATACCCATTCGTTTTTTGCCTTCCAGTTGTAACTCATCAATGGCCAACCAACCCTCCTTCGTTTTAAACTGCAAATAGGTTTTGTGATCGGTACGGTACGTTCCCGGTTCGGCAATTTCGTTTACTTCCGCGACCGAAGCCCGGTAAATTTTGCAGGTTTTTCCGAGTAAAGTCGTCCAGGCGGCAGGGTAAGGCGATAATCCCCGAATGTGGTTACGTACTTGTTCGGATGGTTTATTCCATTGAATTTCACAGGTTTCCCGGAAAATCTTGGGAGCCATTTTGATTTCTTCTGTCTCCGACTGCGGAATTTGAGGATACTCGCCTGATTCAATAGCCCGCACGGTCTTTAACACCAGCGTTCCGCCCAAATTCATTAAACGTTCATACACTTCACCGACGGTATCATTGTACGAAATCGGCTCTTTTTCCTGAAAAATCAGTGGACCGGTATCAATCTCGTGTTGCAGAAAAAACGTGGTTACTCCTGTTTCCGTTTCACCATTCATAATGGCCCAGTTAATTGGAGCAGCTCCCCGGTACTGTGGTAATAAAGAAGCGTGTAAATTGAACGTTCCCAGCCGTGGCATGTTCCAGACCACTTCCGGCAACATCCGAAAAGCAACAATTACCTGTAAGTCAGCCTGGTAACTTTTCAGTTCTTCCAGAAATTCAGGATTTTTCAGTTTTTCAGGCTGCAATACTGGGATTCCAGCAGAAACCGCATATTGCTTTACGGGCGACTGCTGAAGCTGCTGTCCGCGTCCAGCGGGTTTGTCGGGAGCCGTTACTACGGCTACGACATTGCACTGATTTTCGACTAAGACCCGTAGGCTTTCTACCGCAAATTCAGGCGTTCCTAAAAATATAATTCGCATAAGTTCCTTTACTTGTTCTAAAGATAAGTCAACGAAAGGGATGCTACCCTGTTGTTACCATGCAGAAATGCAAACTTAAATACTTTCTGACGTTAAGACTCATCGAGTTACCCTTTCTGCCGGGAAAAGACTTTCATTTTTGCTTGCTTTTGCTGTAGAATGTGCTAACTTTGTTCAACCAATCTCTACGGAATCTGTAGGGAAGGAACTTTTCGGCGAGAAGATTGATTCTGCACTCATAAAATTTTTTTGAGTAACCAGAGCGGTCTTGTCACCGTTCTTTTTTTTTGTCATTACGTTAGAAGTACCGAAGCACAGGAACACTGAAAAACAGGCTGTTACCATCACAACTACCTGTTTTTTTTCCTGTGCTTCCGCTTTCTAATTTCATCTGTGGCTGAGGATGATAAGGCCATTACTAAAGTCAAACCTATAAATTTAGATTACTGGATATGGGAAATATAGCCTATTATACCGAGGAAGGGCTGAATAAGCTAAAAGCAGAATTACACGAACTGAAAACAAAAGGTCGGTCACATATTGCCCACCAAATTGCCGAAGCTCGCGATAAAGGAGATTTATCAGAGAATGCTGAATACGATGCAGCCAAAGAAGCTCAGGGTCTGCACGAATTGAAAATTTCTAAACTGGAACAATTACTGGCCAACGCCCGAATTCTGGACGAGTCCATTATTGATAGCTCTAAAGTGGCCATCATGTCAACCGTGAAGATTAAAAACAAGCGGAACAATATGGTTGCTACCTACACATTAGTTGCCGAAACGGAAGCTGACGTAAAAACGGGTAAAATCTCCGTTCAGTCACCCATTGGTAAAGGTTTGTTAGGAAAACAGGTAGGCGAATTCGCTGAGATTCTTTTACCTAATGGTAAAGCTGAATTTGAAGTATTAGAAATCACTCGTTAATCCTAACGATTTGAAATACGCACGAGGCCCGACATTACGTTGGGCCTCGTTTTTGTGTCCCTACTATTTTTCTGAACTTCTTCTCCTTACTTTTGAGATCATGTGATGCTCTGTCACGTAAAACATTTTAGCTATGGCTTCTATCTTCACCCGTATTATTCAGGGAGAAATCCCCGCTCATAAAGTCTACGAAGACGATCAATTTATAGCTTTTCTGGACGTTTTTCCTCTGGTTCCGGGCCATACACTGGTCGTTCCGAAAAAAGAAGTTGATTATATTTTTGACCTTGACGACGACACGCTGGCGGGCTTGATGCTGGTAGCCAAGAAAATTGCTCCGGCCATCAAAAAGGCTTGCCCCTGTTTGCGTTTGGGCGTCACCGTGATCGGACTGGAAGTTCCGCATACACACGTCCACCTCGTGCCAATGCAGTCCATGCGGGATATGAATTTTGCTAACCCTAAACTTCAGCTTCCTGCGGAGGAAATGGCAGCCATTGCAGAGCGGATCAAGGCTAATCTGGAATAATATGCAGTATCATATTCAAGCCTATGACTTTACTGACGAGCAGGCTCCCGAACGACGTTTACAGGCCCGTCCCGCTCATTTAGACCGGATGCGGGAGTTAAAAGCGAGCGGAAATTTTCTATTCGGAGGAGCTTTATTATCGGAAGCGGGTCAAATGATCGGTTCCGTTGTTATCATGAATTTCCCCGAAGAATTTCAACTCATGAAATGGCTCGAAACCGAACCTTATTTAACACAAAACGTATGGGATCGCGTTGAAATCAAACCCTTTAGGGAAGCCATTCTATAATTGTTTTTTACTTGGATATGCGATTTATTACTTATAAAACGTTACCCATTATGAGTAGGCATTAAACCCGTCAAATCGGCTCTTAACCAAGCAGATGCTTAAAATTGCTGATGAACCTCTACGCATGAAGGGTATAAATGACCTTTATTACTCTATGCTATATATAGCGAACTTAAGTCCATTGTTTTTACTTTTTATAACCTATTTATGAACAGACGCTCCATGCTGAAGAAAACGGCTTCAGCAGCTACCGTGGCAGCACTTCCCACGATCGGATCGGCGTTGGATGCTTCGGCTTCCGCTCCTCTTAAGTTAAAAGGTAATATCAAGCATTCAGTTTCCCGCTGGTGTTTCGGCTCCATTCCTCTGGATGAGTTTGCTCAGGCCTGCAAAAACATTGGCATCGAATCTATTGAATTGACCGGCCCCAGCGAGTGGCCTACGTTAGCTAAATATGGCTTAACCTCTGCTCTGGGTCAGGCTGATAGATGGCCTGACGGTACAGGTTTGACCAGTTTCTTTAATAATCCCAGAAATCACGATAAACTCGTTGCTTTATATGAAGAGCTTATCCCTCAGGCAAAAGCGGCGGGCGTTACCAACCTGATCTGTTTTTCAGGAAACCGTAACGGACTTGATGATTATCAGGGCATTCTGAATTGCCAGAAAGTATTAAAGCGTATCATGCCTACAGCCGAGAAAAACGGGGTGACGCTTACCATGGAGTTATTAAGTTCCCGCCATTCGCACCCCGATTATCAGTGCGATACGGTACAATGGGGAGCCGCACTTTGCGAAGCCGTTGGTTCAGAACGATTTAAGCTTCTTTATGACATTTTCCATATGCAGTCTATGCATGGAGATCATATTCGTAATGCTCAACGTTATGGCCAGTACATCAGTCATTACCACACGGGTGGAATGCCTAACCGGACAGAGATTGATGATCGTCAGGAAATCTATTATCCTGCCATTGTAAAGGCAATTGTAGCAACGGGGTATAAGGGTTACATCGGTCAGGAATTTGTGCCTACGCCGAAGGATAAAGAAGGAATGCTAGCATCCTTAAAGCAGGGGGTTTTAATCTGCGACGTCTAATAAATAGTTTGCTTATTACTAACTACAAAAGAGGAGCCTTACCGCTCCTCTTTTTTGTTGGAAGGTAAAGTTGCTAGCCTTAACTAATAGCCTATTTCATTCGTGGTGGAAGACTCCATCTCGTTCTATCTAACCCACTTCCGATCTGTCATCCAGAGCGAAGCGAAGGATCTTATTGACTTCACCAGATTACTTGGCTTCTGGGAAACTTTACTAACCTTACCCCTTTCCCTTCTACAGAGGTTCTCTCTACTTCGTTCGAGATGACAGTTGGCATAAGGTCGCGAAGCCGTCATGGCTGAAATTTCTTCCGCCCTTTTCGCCTTGTTACTCCTCGTTTTCGTTGAACAGTAACTCAGGTAGGTACCCGGAAAATAAATAGACCCTACCTGAATTATCTGATTGTTTTTACCGGGAAAGCGTCATTTTTTACAGTTTAGTCAGCTTCTGAATAATCTTTGGTTTTCATTTAACCTCCTACCTAAACCAATTACCTGGGTTTTTATACACTTGATCGAATTTAAATCAATGGCTATGTAGTACCCCCCATCTTTGAGGGGTCGAAAGGCAAAAAATGCCAGAGCATTCTTTTCAGGTGCCAATGCTGACTTTGCTCTAAATAATCCTATTGCTCCACATCAATATGAAACTATTTCCCTCTGATTTCCGCCTGGTGACTACTGCCTTTCTGAGCAGACTCAACTCAATCAGCCTTTGGGTTTCTACTATTCCTCAGCGTTTGATTACAAGCCAGAGCGATTATTATTTCAACGAATTTTCCGGGCAGTCCATCGTTAGCCTAGCTCCTATCAGCTACCGAAACGAACCTATTGCCCATCCTTACTATAAATAACAACTATAAGTAACACCAATAGTAAAAAATTGCCTTCGGGTCCCCCTTTATCCCAACCTTTAGAAGTTGGTTTTTTAGTTCCCTTTTTCAAAAATCACTAGCTCATTTAAACCATACGTTGGTCTATTCATCTCCCACATACTCATACATTTAGTAAAAGCAGTTTCATAATAATAGAGCAGATTACTTAAAAAGGAGAGGACTTTCCTCTTCTTTTTTTTGCTTTCGGTCCAAGCTGACTTTGATCTCCTGCCCTTTTTTAGAAGCAACTATCTCTACAAAGCCGTAAAGCTCCACGACGGTGGAGCTTTACGGCTTTACTAACATGAAAACATCTTCTTATAACTCAGCTAGTACCTGTTGAATATCTTCCCAGCTTTTCATTTTCGATTTACGCTCTTTCGCAATTTCTTCAATTCGCTCGGCCTGCTCAGGTAACGCTTCCAAAATTGACTTTTTATCCTTCTTAATCCGAACAATACTCTGGTCGGGTTTTACAAGGTAATACATGGTGTTAAAATCAAATTTTTTCTGCCTGGTGGCTGAGTTAAAACTGGTTACATCCAGTAAGTTAGCTTTCGTATACTTTAAAAGTTTTACCTGACGATCTACCAGAACTTCATAAAAACTTTTCGGCGATTGCTGATCGATGGCCGCGAAACCTTTCCGATACTTGGCTCCTGTGATGGTATCTCCTAATACAAAAGCCTTTACCTCAAACCTAGGTTGAAAGGTTTTCTCCTGCTCCTGGTATTCCGGTCGGTCGTTATAGGCATTGTAATTCAGTTTTTGCACCATATAGCGTTTTCCATCGGCAGCTAATAGGATTCCTTTGCTCCAATCCGCAGAAACGTAGGGTTGGTTTTCATATTCTGTGTAAGTGCCTACCGCAATCTGATTGCTACCTTCAATCTGGTTTGTCCCAAACTGATTCGTATTTACCTGAGCCGAGAGCGTCCCAGTGATCAGACAGGAAAAGATTAGAGCGTATTTTTTCATGATGCTTTGTATCAGGGGCTAAAATCAGCCGTGTGTTTCCAAAACTTTCCTAATGACCATGTAACTAGATTTCTTTCGGCTGCTCCCGCAAGATTAATTCCTGCACCTGCGTTCGGAATTGGTTGCCTCGGTCTTCGTAATTTTTGAACAGATCGAAACTTGCACAGGCTGGAGAAAGTAATACTATATTCCCGCTTATTCCGTATTCAAAACCCCATTGAACAGCCTGAGCAACGTCTTGGGTTTCCAGAATGAGGGGAACTTTACCTGCAAAAAAACTTTTGAGCTTCTCATTATCCGCTCCCAAGCAAATCATAACTCTGACTTTTTCTTCCACCAGTTTCTCAATCTGGGTGTAATCATTGCCCTTGTCTACGCCGCCAATGATTAGAATCAGTGGATCCGTATAACTGCCCAGAGCAAAGAAAACAGAATCTACATTCGTGGCTTTCGAATCGTTTACAAAACGGATGCCATTAATTTCTCCTACGGGTTCCAGTCGATGCGGAGCATTTTTGAAGGACAATAACCCTTCTTTCAATTTTTCGGGGGAAACGCCCACGGACAATGCCGCGAGAATTGCACTAGTTGCATTCAGAGCATTGTGGGTTCCGGCGATGGGTAACTCATTCAGCGAAATTTCGAAAGAACCGTTTGGTGTTTGAGCCTGAATTTTCTGATTACGAATAGAGCCCCCTTTCTGCAATACAACCTCCGTAGAAATGGGTAAGGTTTGGGGAACGATGGTTCGTTTGCTTAACTCCTGGTGAATGGCTTCACTTTCCTGCCAGTAAATGAAGGTTCCGGCAGCATCCATATTCTGAAGAATACGGAATTTGGAATCAATGTAATTCTGGAAATTGTAGCCGTAACGATCGAGGTGATCAGGTGTAATGTTGGTTAATAAGGCAATGTCTGCTTTAAAAGCAAACATGGAATCCAGCATAAAGCTACTGATTTCCAGAACGTAATAGTCGTATGCATCTGCAATAACCTGTTTCGCAAAGCTATCCCCAATATTACCAGCCAAACCTACATTCAAGCCTGCCGTTTTCAGTAAATGGTAGGTGAGTAAGGTAGTCGTCGTTTTTCCATTCGAACCCGTAATGGCAATTAATTTAGCTTTGGTATAGCGAGCGGCAAATTCTATTTCCCCAATCACCGGAATTCCTTTTTCCCGAAGAGCTTTAATCAAAGGCACCTGATCGGGAATACCCGGACTTTTGATGACTTCATCCGCCTCAAAAATCCGGGATTCCGTATGCTGTTTTTCTTCAAATTCGATCTTGTTATCCACCAACTGTTGACGGTATTTTTCACCAAGTTCGCTTTTATCTGAAAGGAATACTTCAAATCCTTTAGCCTGAGCCAGCAAGGCCGCTCCTACGCCGCTTTCGCCCCCACCCAACACCACTATCTTTTGTGCCATGTCTAGAGTTACATCTGTTTGGGGCGAATTTAAGGGCTATACCCCTTATTTCAGCTATTTCAATCGCTGATTCTGTTCGCGTAGGGCATCCCGAATTTCAGTCAGCAGGATTTCTTCTTTGCTGAGCGTGGGTGGCTCTGCTTTGGCTTCGGCCTCCTGTTTCTTCACCAGCTTCTGCACAAGCGAACTCAACACAAAAACGATGAATGCCAGAATAAAGAAGTTAATGACCACGGTTACAAAGTTACCCCAGGCAAAAACAGGGCCAATGTTGCGGGCATCGGCTAAGGCTAGTCCTTTCGGAACTTTACTTGAAAGGGGTACATACAGATTGCTGAAATCCACGTCGCCTGGAATGCTAACCAGAGGCATGATCAGGTCTTTCACCACTGAATCTACAATTTTACCAAAGGCAGCACCAATAATGACCCCAACTGCCAAATCAATGACATTTCCACGTTTGATGAACGAGAAAAAGCTCTTAATCATACGAATTCAAATCATTTAGAATATAAAAACCGCGAAACAACAAAAAACAATTGGGCCAGCCTAAATGAAAACAAAAAAGGGTTTGACTTTTCAGTCAAACCCTTCAAAATTCTTATAAACTATTATGCTTTTTCGTCGGCTCTTTTAGCTGTTAATCCAGAATGATTGGCTGCTTTTACGACCAGAAATAATACCCATGCAATAATTAAAAACTCTATAACTACCTGAAAGAATGCTCCATAAGTAATGGCAACTTCGGGTTGTTTAGTGGCTTCGTCGGCAGCCTTTAGTACCCATTTTGCATCCTTAAAGTCCACACCAGCCAGTAATAAGCCAATGGGAGGCATGATAATATTGTTGACCAAAGCCGTTGTAATTTTTCCAAAAGCGGCACCAATTACAACACCAATTGCCAGGTCAAGGACATTACCCTGAGCGATAAACTGTCTGAATTCTTTTAGCATGTCAAAAGGGTTTTGGATATGAAACAGAATAATATACTTAATAAATGGTAAGTTATTTGAATGTATACAAAAATCCTAAACCCATCGACTGAGCATATTGAATTTTCATCACCTGATCCTGATCGTAAAGAGCAATAAGGTCGAAATTAAAATTCAGATAACGGTTAATTTTTGCCGTTAATTTGGCATCAATACGGTTATCAATAGCCGCTAAGTCTCTGAAACTGGCAAACGCCTGGTAACGAAATTTCAGGTTAACGTTCTTGGCAATATCGCGATCAAAGTTGGCTACTAACTGCATAATCGCTACTTCCGTTAACGCTCTTTTACCTTTGGCAATCCCATAATTCAGAAATTCGTAAGGTTTGTTTCCCGCTTCTAATTCGGAAGCATTTCGGGCATCAATAGCCTGATATAAATTTTTATTACCCAGAATAGTGTGACGAACTGCACCTGGATAGAAACTCATAGTAAAGAACGTTTCTGGACGCCATTCAAAACCAATCCCTTCTGTGATGTATATCGGAGTGAATAATCCAGAAATCAGAGGAGACGTTTGATTGCTGTATCGATAATTATAATCAAAACCATTAGCAAACTGCGTCAGAACGTTAAGGCTACCAATAAAAGACCATTGCGTATCGGCTTTAGCTCCTAATTTTCTGCCGTATTTCGAATCAAAAAATAAACGGTCAATACTTTTACGAAATTCCTGTCCTTTAATTTTCTGAAAACCAAACTGACTTTGAAAGTCATTAACCCAACTGTCGCGGTCCTTACGGTATTCGCCTTTGGCATTAAAGAAAGATCCTAAACCCAGGTTATTAACACCCCCGCCCTGCCAGTTATCACTGAATGAGCCCTGATTAAAATTCAGACCAAACTCTTTCTTGGTCTTCCAATAAGTGGTGTCTTTAATGGCAGGCGTTGCTGAAGGTGTGGTTTGAGCAAATGAAACAACAGAGAAAAATAAAAAGGGTAAAATGGAAAGAAGTAGTCTTTTTGATACCATATAAGTCGTCGGATAGAATGATAGGCAAAATTACTTATAATACTATGAAAGCACAATCCATAGGTTAATAAATTACCCTTAGGTCTAAAATAAGCGAAGTTGAGTACAGCTTTGACGATGCATGCCAATAAAAAATGGAAGTAACGTACAGGTATCGTACATTACTTCCATTTATATCAAAACGATAAAAGACTAAGCTAAAGCAACACGCTTGAATTCTTTTACAGTTAATCCTTTCTGCGTTTTCTCTAATAACTGAGCGATTGTGATCGAGTTATCTTTCACGAACTCCTGAGAAAGCAGGGTGTTTTCTTTGTAGAATTTCTCCAAACGACCTTGAGCGATACGATCCAGGATAGCCTCAGGCTTACCTTCCGCACGAGCTTGCTCACGACCAATTTCGAGTTCTTTCTCTGCTAAAGCAGGATCTACTTCGTCTTTGCTTACAGCTACGGGTTTCATAGCCGCAATTTGCATAGCGATGTCTTTACCTACTTCCTGAACGTCAGCACCTTGTACGTTGTTGAACGCTAACAATACACCTAACTTACCGTTAGAGTGGATGTAGCTAACTACTTGCTCAGCGTTAATGTTTTCGTAAGTAGCGATGATGATTTTCTCACCAATTTTACCAACCAGTTCAGTGATGGTTTCCTGAATGGTACGGCCATCCGCTAAAGGTAAAGCTGATAATTCTTCGATTGAAGCAGGGTTTTTCTCAACTGCCGTGTCGATGATCGCGTTCGCCAGGTTACGGAAGTCTTCAACTTTAGAAACGGGCTCCGTTTCGCAAGCTAAAGCAATCAGTTTACCATTAGAACCGTCTTCGCTTAATTTAACCAGGATCAGACCTTCTGAAGTAGCGTTGTCGGCACGTTTAGCAGCCACTTTCTGGCCTGCTTTGCGTAACACTTCGATTGCTTTTTCGAAATCGCCATCAGCTTCAGACAAAGCCTTTTTACAATCCATCATACCCGCACCAGTCATTTGGCGGAGTTTATTCACGTCAGCAGCGGTAATTGCAGCCATTGTAGTGAGTTTGTTTATTTATCGTGAAGTTGGGGGTAATCCCCCAAATAAGAAAATTAAGCTTTTGTTAAGAAGTCTCTGAGCGTTTGGGGTTTGAAGCTTAGACGTTTGGAAATGTATTTTATTACCATTCAAACGTTAGCGAATCGACTCCAACCATTTCATCAAACCTGCTCAAATTTTTCTAAACGGAATAGCCCAAAGCAAAGCTCCGGGCTATTCACAATAGGATCAAAGATCTAATAAAAGATTAGGCTTCATCCTCTGTAGTTGCCGCAGGAGCTTCAGCTACTTCAGCTCCAGAGTCAACTGCCCGTTTAGCTTCTTCTTCTTCCTGAACGCGAGCATCGTCTTTATCTTGCTTACGCTCCATCAGACCTTCTTCGATAGCCTTACCAATAGCCAGAGTGATCAGGCTGATTGATTTGTAGGCATCGTCGTTAGCAGGAATAGGGAAGTCAACTAACTCGGGGTTAGAGTTAGTATCGCACATAGCGAATACTGGAATACCTAAACGTTGAGCTTCAGCAACGGCAATATGCTCACGCTTTACGTCGATTACGAACAGAGCCGCAGGCAGACGAGTCAGGTCAGCAATACCACCTAATACACGCTCCAATTTATCTTTTTCGCGAGTAAGGACCAGTTTTTCTTTTTTGTTCAGGTTCGCAGACGTAGTCTCATCCTTAAGCATTTTCTCAAGTTGAGTCATTTTCTTCAGCGACTTGCGAATCGTCGCGAAGTTAGTCAGCATACCACCTAACCAACGATCGGTTACGTAAGGCATTTTCAGGCGACGTGCTTCTTCTGAAACGATCTCCTGAGCCTGCTTTTTCGTAGCTACGAACATGATTTTGCGGCCTGAACGAACGATTGATTTGATGGCGGTAGACGCTTCATCAAGAAGGGTTACCGTTTTGTTCAAATCGATAATATGGATGCCGTTTTTCTCCATGAAGATGTAAGGAGCCATCTTCGGATCCCACTTACGAGTCAAGTGACCAAAGTGTACGCCGGCATCGAGGAGTTCTTTATATGATACTTGTGCCATTTTGTTGTTAAGTCAAAAAGGATGATGAAAAGTGCTTGATTCTGCGTCGGACACTACAAGCATGAATCAGAGGCGAGTAATTATTGTCAGTTTTTAGTTGATGGTTGTTCGTTCGAAAAACTAAGAACCAACAACTAAGAACCACATTATTAACGCTTGCTGAATTGGAAACGACGACGTGCCTTGCGACGACCTGGTTTCTTACGTTCAACCATACGGTCATCACGAGTAAGGAAGCCAACTTTCTTCAGCGGCGTGTGGTGCTCAGGGTTCAGTTTGTCTAACGCACGGGAAATACCCATACGCAGAGCTTCTGCCTGACCAGCGATTCCACCACCATCAAGGTTTGCTTTGATATCGTAAGCACCTACCGTGTTAGTAGTAGTGAAAGGCTGATTTACAATGATTTGAAGAACTTCAGAAGGGAAGTACTCCTTGAAATCGCGGCCATTAACCGTGATCGCTCCGTTGCCTGGCGTTAAATAAACGCGAGCTACGGCAGTTTTCCGGCGACCGAGAGTATTAATTACTTCTGCCATTTTTGGTATTCGTTAACCGTTAATCGTAACCTAGTTTCTGGAAGTGTTAGTAGATCTTCACTAAAACCCCACGAACCATTCACGAACAACGAATGATTACAATTCGATTTTCTTCGGTTGTTGTGATTCGTGTGGATGGTTAGGTCCAGCATACACGTGCAGGTTCGTAAAAAGACGACGACCCAGACGAGTTTTAGGTAACATACCTTTTACGGCATATTCGATTACCCGAGCAGGGATCTTTTCCAGAACTTCACGAGGCGTCGCAAAACGTTGTCCACCAGGGTGACCGGTGTGACGAACGTACTGCTTGTCGGTCAGTTTGTTACCCGTTAAACGGATTTTGTCTGCGTTGATTACGATAACATTGTCACCACAATCGACGTGAGGAGTGTAGTTCGTTTTGTGCTTACCCCGCAGGATAGCGGCGATCTGGCTGGTCAGACGACCTAAGATCGCGTTTTCAGCGTCAACAACGACCCACTCCTTAGTTACGGTCGCTGCGTTTGCCGAGATAGTTTTGTAGCTTAACTGATCCACGATTAATTGTCTTTGATTGTTTCCTCTTGATTTTCAGATACTTTTGGGCATCATAGCTGAAAAAGGGAGTGCAAATATAGCTGGTTTATTCCTGTATATCAAAGGTTTATTTGAAAAAACAGAAAAAATCCATTCATAATTTCGCTCTGAAAAAATTAACCTATCCAAGTTTTTCTCTTCCTCGCCTCATTTCCTGTCTTTTACCTCTCTTTCTCTCCTTCTTAGGATCATCCCATCTGGTTGTATGGGCTTTCCTAAATATCTTTGTCCAACCCAATTTTCCTGACAAGTACTTCTTGATACATGATTGAAGAACCCATTTCTATTGTCAAAGCAACTAAAAACGACCAAGCCCTCTTTTCCATCCTGATTCCTTCCTGGAATAATCTGCCTTACCTCCGCTTATGCGTAGAAAGTATTCGTAAGAACTCTCACTTTCCGCACCAGATTATTGTTCACGTTAACGAAGGAACCGATGGAACGCTGGACTGGATTCGCCAACAAACGGATATTGATTACTCGGTTAGCTCTGAGAACATTGGCGTTTGTTATGCCCTGAATATCTCGGCTTCCCTGGCAACGACGAATTACATCCTCTTCATTAATGATGATATGTACGTTTGCCCCGACTGGGATAAGGCCTTATACGATACCATTCAGGAAATCGGCCACAATCGCTTCTTTATTTCAGCTACCACCATTGAGGCCACTGCCGAAACCACCTGTTCTATTCTTCAGGACTTTGGCAAGGATATTCATACCTTTAACGAAGAAAAATTACTCAAGGAGTTTGCCACATTACCCATTGGCGACTGGCAGGGTTCAACCTGGCCACCCAATATTGTACACAAAGAAATCTGGGATTTAGTGGGTGGGTATAGCGTAGAGTTTTCGCCTGGCATGTATTCAGATCCCGATTTTTCGATGAAACTCTGGCAGGTCGGTATCCGGTTATTTAAAGGCGTTTCAGCCAGTCGGGTTTATCATTTCGGCTCCATCTCAGTAAACCGGATCAAGAAAAACGATGGTTATTATGTCTTCGTTAATAAATGGAAAATAACATCAGGGACCATGTCGAAGTATTACCTCCGCCGGGGGCAACCTTTCGACGGACCGCTACGAGAGCCGGAGTTACCCTTAGCCGCCAAAGCGAAAACGCTCTACCGACGCTTCTTAAGCGTTTTTCATTGATTAATTAAATGGAAGAAGCCCGGAATAATCCGGGCTTCTTCGTGCTTTATTACTCCTGCATTTTCTCTTTCAGGAATCGGGCGGTATGGTTCTCGTCACCGATTTCAATCATTTCTTCTGGCGTTCCCGTAAACGTGATTAAGCCCCCGGCTTCTCCCCCATCCGGGCCAATATCAATGATGTAATCAGCACATTTGATTACTTCGGTATTATGTTCAATGATAATCACTGAATCGCCCTGATTTACCAAAGCGTTGATGGATTTCAATAACTTCCGAATATCGTGGAAGTGTAAGCCCGTGGTAGGTTCATCAAAAATGAATAAAGTCTTCCCTACGTTTGGATTTCCTTTTCCGAGGAAACTGGCCAGTTTCACCCGTTGGGCCTCCCCTCCTGAAAGCGAACTGGAAGACTGGCCGAGGGTTACATATCCCAGCCCTACTTCCTGCAAAGGCACCAGTTTTTCGTAAATTTTCGGATTGCCCTGGAAAAAAACGACCGCTTCGTCTACCGTCATGTCCAGAATTTCCGAAACATCTTTATCCTGATACTTTACTTCCAGAATTTCGTGTTTGAAACGTTTGCCGTGGCAGGATTCACAGGTCAGGTAAATATCCGCCATGAACTGCATTTCTATCTTTACCTGCCCTTCCCCCTGACAGGTTTCGCAACGACCGCCATCAACGTTGAAAGAAAAATGACTAGGTTTATACGTCCGGGCTTTGGCTAAAGGCTGATCACTCATGAGCTGACGGATGTGATCATACGCTTTCACATAAGTAACTGGATTCGAACGGCTTGATTTACCAATTGGATTTTGGTCGACCATTTCTACCGCCGCCAGTCCTTTCAAATCTCCTACCAGTTCGGAGTACTTGCCCGATTCATCTGAATACGTCCCCAGCATTTTACCCAAAGCCGGATACAGAATTTTTCGAATTAATGTTGATTTACCCGAACCACTCACACCCGTGACAACCGTCAGATTACCCAAAGGGAAACGGGCATTAATCTCCCGTAAGTTATTCTCACGAGCTCCTTTCAGTTCGATCCAACCCGTGGGGCGACGACGAAATTTGGGAATGGGAATCTGGTCTTGTCCCGTCAGGAAGGCCAGCGTATGGGAATGCAGCTCACCTTCAACAGAAGCTTCCCCTCGTAAATCTTCAATGGTATTCCAGTCGCCGTGGAAGACTACTTGGCCTCCACCCGTTCCGGCATCCGGGCCAATGTCAATGATTTCATCGGCGGCCTTCATTACCTCCTCTTCGTGCTCTACAACGATTACGGTATTCCCTAAATCACGCAGGGATTTAAGCACCGAAATGAGTCGCTGGGTATCGCGGGGGTGAAGCCCAATACTGGGTTCATCCAGAATATACATCGAACCAACCAGGGCACTTCCCAGGGAAGTCGCCAATTTAATTCGCTGAAACTCACCCCCTGACAGAGAGTTAGTTAATCGGTTCAGTGTTAAATACCCTAAACCAACCCGCTCCATGTAATCCAGGCGGTTCTGAATTTCGGTCAGAATCCGGCGGGCTACTTTTTCCTGATAATCAGGTAACTCTAAGTTTCGGAAAAACTCAGCAATTTCTGAAATCGGACGTAATACCAGATCTACAATCGATTTATCCGCAATTTTCACAAAACTGGCATCCTTCCGTAAACGAGAACCGCGACACTCTGGACAAGCCGTACGACCTCGGTAGCGGCTCAACAATACCCGATACTGAATCTTATAGGATTCTCCTTCGAGCATTTTAAAGAAGTCATCCAGACCGCCGAAGAATTTATTACCCTTCCAGAGCAAGTCTTTTTCTTCGGGACTTAGTTCTTTATAGGCCCGATGAATAGGGAAGTCAAAACGAATGCCGTTGCGTAACAAAGGCGTTAACCACTCGCCCATTTTCTCCGTCCGCCAGGGAGCAATGGCTCCTTCAAAAACGGAAAGATTCCGATCTGGGAAAACCAGATCAGGGTCAATCCCCAGGATCGTTCCGAAACCTTCGCAACGCTTGCAGGCTCCGTAGGGGTTATTGAAGCTAAACAGGTTAACGCTGGGTTCTTCAAAGACAATGCCGTCCAGCTCAAACCGATCCGAAAACTCGCGGCGTTCGCCTCCCAGAATTTGGACGAAACAAACCCCTTCGCCTTCAAAAAAAGCCGTTTGCACCGAATCTCCCAAGCGGAACTGCGTTTCTTCATCCTCTTTCTTCACCGCCAGACGGTCAATCAGAATATGAAGCGGCTGCTGATCTATCCGACTCGCTAGTTCGGTATCCGTTAAAACGTCTTCGATCTGAATCGTTTCGTCATTTGCTACAATCCGGGTGAAGCCTTTCTGAAGTAATACGTTCAGCTCTTCCACCAGACTTCGGCCCCCTTTACGTAAAAAAGGTGTGGTAATCAAAACCCGGGTCGATTCTTCCTGCGAAAGAATGAAATCAACAACATCGGTAACGGTATCTTTCCGCACTTCCTGACCGGAAATGGGCGAATACGTTTTCCCGATGCGGGCGAATAATAACTTGAGGTAATCGTAAATTTCAGTAGTAGTACCGACCGTCGAACGTGGGTTTTTGGTGCTTACCTTTTGCTCGATGGCAATGGCGGGCGAAACGCCTTTAATCCAGTCTACTTCCGGCTTTTCCATCCGGCCCAGAAACTGACGGGCGTAACTACTTAAACTTTCCACGTACATCCGCTGTCCTTCAGCAAACAGGGTATCAAAAGCCAGTGAAGATTTGCCACTGCCTGATAAACCCGTGATAACCACCAGCTTATTACGGGGAATCGAAACGTCTATATTTTTAAGGTTATTAACACGAGCTCCTTTAATAAGAATATACTGCTTGGGGTCTAAAGATTCGACCGATGGGCGTCCTAGCGTTTCGATTGGATTCATTCTACAAAGATAATTCTCTCCGGGCTGGGAAGAAAAGATGGTTTTAATGTTTTCTAATCCGAGGTATTAAACCGTTAACGTCGATAAAAAAGACCCGTTCCATCGCGGGAATAAGGTCGATATACAAGAATTTGTGGCAAAGACCGTTACTTTTGAAAACGTAAGAAGGGAATTCGGTTGGTGCTAGGGTAATAACCACTATTTTCGCCATCGAGTTCTTTACTATACAACTTCTTTTAAGTTGTCCATGAACACTACATCCATGATTCGATCCGTACTGGCTGCTTTATTATTTGTGGTTGCCGCTACCCCCTTTGCTTCCGCTCAATACGATACCATTCCACGTCCCACCGACCGTCCGGTTATTATCCAGCAACAACCGCTCGATGAGAGTTATCAACGTCAGCAGGAGCTTCCCTGGAATGCTCGTCCATTTAAGGATAAACTTCGCTATGGTTTAAATATTACTACCCCTTCCCTGAGTTTTTTCGGAGGTAATAGCTATTTCAGTTTTGACATTTCCCCAATGGCTGGTATTCGGGTAACGCCCAGTACTACCGCCGGTATAGGTGCTACTTACAGTTATTTTAGTCAGCCCGTTTTTACTAATCAGGGAAGTGCTCGTTTGAAAGCCAGTTTGTTAGGGGGCCGATTATTTGTTCAGCAACACCTCAATTTCTTACAAAACACAATTCCGGGTCTGTTTTTATGGGGCGAAGCTGAACAATTTCAGATCCTCTCTTATAAACTAGCCGGAGTTAAACAGGGCCGAGGGCAATATAACACCGGTTTCTTAGTCGGGGGTGGTTACGGAGTTCCTGCTGGTGAGCCCGGTTTCCAGATCACTCTGCTTTATCAGGTCAATTACGATGATATTAATGTATATTCTTCCAGCGGAAGCCCGCTGGTCATTCGTTTTGGATACTGGTTTAAATAAATTTTGCTGTAATAGTTCAGTAGTGAAGAGACTTCCGGCGGCCAGCGGGAAGTCTCTTTTCTGTAGATAGACCCCTAAACACTGAGATGAGTCCAGGAATATCCGCTAACTTTAGCGTTTAATATTTAATGATTTTCGCCTTCGTACTGTCATATGCTTACGACTGAATCCTCATCACACTACGACCATCTGGAACAAATGACGGTCCGCCAGTTACTGGAGGGAATTAACAATGAAGATAAAACGGTTCCGCTCGCCGTTGAAAAAGCTTTACCTCAAATTGAAGCCCTGGTTACTGAAATTGTGGCCCGTATGAAACAAGGCGGTCGCCTGTTTTACATCGGTGCCGGCACGAGCGGTCGCCTCGGCATTCTGGATGCTTCGGAGTGCCCTCCTACCTACGGCGTTCCTTTCGGATTAGTAGTAGGCCTCATTGCCGGAGGTGACACGGCCATTCGCAAAGCCGTTGAAAACGCCGAAGACGACGCCGAACAGGCCTGGAAGGATTTACTGGAATATGATATTAACGAGCTGGATTCCCTGGTCGGTATCGCGGCTTCGGGCACCACACCTTACGTAATTGGTGGGGTGAAAACGGCCCGCGAAAAAGGCATCCTGACGGGTTGCATCGTGTGTAACGCGGGAAGCCCGGTAGCGGCTGCCGTTGAATATCCGGTGGAATTGATAGTGGGGCCCGAGTTCGTTACGGGCAGTACTCGCATGAAATCCGGTACGGCTCAGAAACTGGCTCTGAATATGATTTCAACCAGCACCATGATTCAACTGGGCCGCGTGAAGGGTAACCGAATGGTGGATATGCAGCTATCCAACTATAAACTGGTGAACCGGGCCATTCAGATGGTAATAGATGAACTGCATACCACCCGGGAAATAGCAGAAGATTTACTGGCCCGTCACGGCAGCGTTAGAAAAGCAGTAGAAGCCGGACAACAATAAGTAAGCATTTCGGGTTATTTCAGTCGATTCTTTTGCATTTATTAACAGAACGTCGGTATAATTTTATTTACTTTTGCGTTCTAACGATTAAATACAACGAGCAAATTTTTTAATTTTTATACGCTTACTATGAAAAAAACGCTTTTTCCCATGGTAGGTCTGCTTGCCGCCCTATTCATTGGCACGGAGGCTTCCGCACAGAGTAAAAACGATCCGCCCGCTGAGATTCAGGCTTTATTGCAAAAAAACATTTGCCTTACCTGCCACAAAGTTAACGAACGTTTAGTAGGTCCTGCCTATACGGACGTGGCTAAGAAGAAATACAAACCCGAGCAAATTGTAGCTCTGATTTATAAGCCTGAGCCTTCCCATTGGCCCGGTTACCCTCCAATGGCACCGATGACCCAGGTTCCTAAAGATGAGGCTATGAAAATCGCGAAGTGGATTGTTTCTTTAAATGGTACTGCCAAGAAGAAATAAGTAACCGATTACTCATTCCAGAAGCCCCGATCCTGATTAAGGTCGGGGCTTTTTCGTGGATATGCTCATCATTGCGTATTTTTGCCTGATTTTCAGTAAAATGATGATCCCATAACAAACTGAATAAACTGTAAACTTCAATAAATGAGTCTCTTAGCAATCGGTACGGTGGCCTTTGATGCCCTGGAATCTCCCTTCGGAAAAACGGATAAAATTATCGGTGGTGCCTGTACTTATATTTCATTATCCGCTTCTTACTTCACCAAACCTATCAATGTGGTGGCGGTAGTGGGTGATGACTTTCCTCAGGAATACATCGAGTTACTCCAAAATCAGGGCGTTGATACCGAAGGCTTACAGATCAAAGCCGGTGAAAAATCGTTCTTCTGGTCGGGGAAGTACCATAACGACATGAACACCCGTGATACGCTGGTCACTGAACTGAACGTACTGGCTGATTTTGATCCGATTATCCCCGAATCGTACCAGAATTGCGAATACCTGATGTTGGGTAACCTGACGCCTCAGGTGCAGATGACGGTACTGAACCGTCTGAAAAATCGTCCGAAACTGGTGGTGATGGACACCATGAATTTCTGGATGGAAATTGCGATGGACGATCTCAAAGAAGTAATGAAAAAAGTGGATGTCCTAAGCATCAACGACGAAGAAGCCCGGTTGCTTTCGGGGGAATATAGCTTACGTAAAGCCGCTCGCAAGATTATGGAGATGGGTCCTAAAACCCTGATTATCAAAAAAGGCGAACACGGTGCTTTATTATTCCAGGGAGAAGATGTATTCTTCGCTCCTGCCCTGCCGCTGGAAGAAGTATTCGATCCTACTGGAGCGGGTGATACCTTCGCAGGTGGCTTCATCGGTTACCTGGCGGCAACGGATGATATTAGTTTCGAGAATATGAAACGTGCCATTATTTACGGTTCGGCCATGGCTTCGTTTTGCGTAGAAAAATTTGGTACCGAACGTTTATTGGGTCTTTCCAAAGAAGAAGTAGACGCTCGCATTCAACAATTCGTTAAGCTCTCTGGCTTCACGGTAGCTTAGTTAGTTTTGAGTGAGTGAATGATACTCAATATTGAATGAGCGAATGATAGAATGAGTGAATAGGTGTGCTAACCTGTTCACTCATTTTTTATGGATAGTCTATAATCCCTTATGGTTCGTATAGCCCGCTGCCAGCTTTTTCGCTGGTAGCACATAGTAAGTTTAAACAACTGCTGCCAGCGAAAAAGCTGGCAGCGGCCTGGTAAATCACTACTAGTGCGAGCTATGCATCTTGTGTTAAACGTAAGCAGGTACGCTACATACATTCACTCATTCTATCATTCACTCATTCTATCATTCACTCATTCTATCATTCACTCATTTAAAATTAAACAGCCGTATTTCGAATCGGCAATCCGTTTTCGGCTAGAATTTGACCTTGTAGGTAAGCTACTTTTCCGTTCAGGATAACAGCTTCAATTCCTGCTGAATCACGATTAGGATATTCTACGGTAGCCCGGCCCTGAATGGTCTTAGGGTCGAAAATGGTGACATCGGCCATAGCTCCTTCCTTGATTTCTCCCCGATTTCGAACCGCTGGATGAATCAGATCGGCAGGCATTTGTGTGATCTTGGGTAGTATTTTTTCCAAAGGTAAACCAATTGACTGGGCGTGCTGAATAGCAGTAGCAAAGCACCCCGCTCCCCGAGGATGTGAGTTGGCCGCTTCCATCGAGGCCATGCCTCCGTCTGAGCCAATCATACAGAAATCCGTTTGTAGAGCCAGATCAATGGTACTTTCGAAAGGCATCGCTCCTTCGGGAACCGCCACCAGATACCCCGGATGTTTGCGGTAATACTGAAAGGATTCTGGAGTAATGCGTTGGTTCGTCCCTACTAACTGTAAGTCATTATAATCCAGGCCATACCGCTGCTGCCAGCCCTCATCAAATCGCTTAGAATGCAAATAGGTTGCCCAGTAGGTATAAGGATAGACGCAAGTCGTGATGGCAAGACCTGACTGCCGGGCTTTGTCAATCAGATCCAGAGCTTCGGGCATGTGGAACGTTCCGCCGGTGGAGTGAAGATGGTCAATGTGCAGGTGAACACCCGTCTCCTGAGCCAGCCGAATGGCTTCTTTCACCCCCACTAACTCATTTTCCTTATTAGAGTAACGTAAGTGCAGAAACATGGGCCGCTCGTACTGCTTAGCCAGCTTAGCGTATGCTTTCACTTCCCAATAAGGCGTGGGCTGATATTCCAGGCTGTGTGAGACACTCAAGGCTCCCTCCGCCAACATTTTCTCTATGTGTTTCAGGCGGTGGGGCAGATCTTCGGCCAATCGAATACCCATGACGTAAATACCAACGCCATAATTCGTGTAATGCGGCTTCGGATCAAAGAAGCGATGGTACTCCCCGGGATTTTCCCGACCACCGTGCAATTGCAGAGTCGTCGTAACGCCGTCGGTTAGTTTAAATCGCTCGAAAACGTGGTAATCGTTAGTCAAATTTTTCGGGCCATCGGCTAGTATATCGATAAATCCCGGACTAACAATTTTACCTTCCGCATTAATAACCTGAGTTCCCGATAATTCCAGCGGACTCAGATGAAGCGTTCCCTTTTCGGTCACGCCCACATTGAGTTTCTGCAAGCTCCCCTCCGTAAAGACCGAGCCTTTTTGAATAACAATTGGAAACGTTTGATCCTGACTCGGCGAGTGTATAACGCGGGTTCGGTTAAAAGCCCAGCCTGTGCACATAGCGACCGAAGCCAACGAAAGTTGGCTAATAGCTTTACGGCGATTCATAGATAGATTCAACAATGGAGAAATTCAATAACAAAAGTAAAAACAAGATGCTATTTCAGTGCACCATTGCCTCATTATCAGTCACAAAATTCCAGCGAAGGGGCCTTCCCTTTTCTTCAAAAATTTACAATCCCAAAATCAGGTTCGGAAAAGCCGTCTCCTTTCACGAATTTTGTACTTTCTATTCTCAACAAACCGTTTATCAGTCCGTTTAGTACTGAAACGGAAATTTATAATCGATTATGATTCTGCCGATCGTCGCTTACGGTGACCCCGTTTTACGGAAAGAAGCCGCCGACATTCCTAAAGATACCGATCTCGACCTCAAGCAATTGGTCGATAACATGTTTGAAACCATGTACAAAGCCTCCGGCGTTGGACTGGCCGCCCCCCAGGTGGGTCTGAGTCTGCGTTTGTTTGTCGTGGATGGTACCCCTATTATTGACGGTGAAGAGGAAGACAGCGAGGATTTTGACCCTAGTCTGGTTGGTTTCAAGAAGGCGTTTATTAACCCCGAAATCCTGGAAGAAGACGGCGAAGAATGGGCTTACGAGGAAGGTTGCCTTTCCATTCCCGGCATTCGTTCGGAGGTGAATCGTCCCGAACGCGTAAAAATTCAGTATTACGATCTGGACTGGAATCAGCACGTGGAAGAATATGACGGTATTGCGGCTCGCATTATCCAGCATGAATATGATCACATCGAAGGGATTCTTTTCACGGATTACATGCCTCCGCTGAAACGTACTTTATTGAAAAAGAAGCTTTCCAACATTACTAAAGGTGATGTGCGGGTAGATTATAAAATGAAATTCCCTAAGCTATAATGGGTTTCAGCAAAACAATGGGCAGTAGAATCATTCGGTCTTTAATGGTGATTTTACTGCCTGTTTCTTTTGTTACTCAGGCTCAGATTCCCAATTCCTCCGCTGATGAATTAGCTCCGGTTTTTTCTCCCAGTGGAGATACCTTATACTTCGTTCGGGATTACCACGATCAGCGAAAACAGGATAGCTGGTTTAGCATTCGCTCACCGCAGGGTTACTGGCAAGCTCCGCAGGCTTTTCCCCTGAATACGAATGCCGATGACGTTATCGTCGCTCAAAGGGGCTCACAACTTTATCTGGCCAATCAATACTTCCGAAAGAAAGTCCGACCGGGTTTATCAGTTACTACGCGTCAGGGAAATACCTGGGCATCTCCAGAATCCGTAACTATTCCGGCTTTAAATAGCTCTTCCGGGCATATTGGCTTTCACCTGGTTCATGATTCGCTATTACTCCTGGCCATGCCCGATTCCCGGCGGCTGGATGATGATTTATTCTTTACCCGAAAGAATACGTTTGGTGAATGGATGGAGCCTATCGCTTTAGGCAAAAAAATCAATTCATCGAGCCACGATTTCGCTCCATTCTGGCTGGCTCCTTACTTATATTTTTCGAGTGACCGTTCTGGTAATGCAGACGTATATCGAAGCAAACGTTTGGATAATTCCTGGGAAAACTGGTCAGAACCCGAACCATTGACGGGTATTAATACGGCGGGCTTTGAAGCCTATTTCTCCGTTCACCCTAAAGATTCAACGGTTTACTACGTGCAGGCTTCCGTCGATTCCGTGCACAGTGACTTGATGGTTACTTCTCTTGGTAAGCTTTTCAGAAAAACGAACTCCATTGATTCCCTCACTTCTACGGCCCCACTTACCACCACTAATCAACCCGTTATTTTAAGAAGAAGTACCCTTTTTTTTGATTACCGCTCCTTTGATTTATCGACAGAATCGCATGAAGTGTTGAAACGTTTACTTCAGCACATGAGTCAGGAAAAACCTTCGCGAATTCGTATAATAGGTTATGCTGATGCGGTGGGAGAATCCGAGCCGAACTTATTACTCTCTCAAAAGAGAGCGGCCAGGGTCAAGTTATTTTTAATGCAGGAAGGGAAAGTTAATGTCCCGATTGAGCTGGAATCGTTAGGCAGCTCACAAGCTCAGGTTAACCCCAATCGTCCCGAAGCAGATCGGCAGAAAGATCGACGAGTGGAAATCTTGTTGATTGAATAATGCGGTAAACTTGCTGATAGGTGTGGCAGGCAGCTTAATTGTTGCCAGCAGAAAAGCTGGCAACGGCCTACTCTAAGTTGTTTTAAACCTATAAAAAACCTCCCAAAAGTTTTAAAACTTTCGGGAGGCTAACTCACTACTGATTTACCTGTTATGACCAGACAGAATCCAGCCCAAAATATCTCAAATCAAAACCAAACTGAGTTTAAAAAGGATTGAGATAAAAGCCAAGACCAACCCAGTTATTAATACGTTGTTCGTAAGCACTGAAAGGTAATGGACCGTGAAAGGCCTGTATAGCAATGCTCAAGGGGCCCCGTTCGGCTTCTCCCAGCTCAATACCAAATGCAGCCGTTATCCCCGGATGAAAATTCGTTTGTTCAATCATGCGGGCATCCAATCCCGCCCACCAGCGAGATTTTTGACGGTTGGGCTGTTTCCAGACCAAACCCAATTGCGTATACAACCGCTTCCGCTCCGAGGAGGGACGTAAGCTCATTCCTGCCCCCCCGTAAAGTCGAACGGATTGAACATTTCTGGAATACAAAGCATCTATTTGCTCATAGTTCACCGCATTTGGTGTAAAGTAAATCAACTGATTTCGAATCAGGTAATCATCGCCAAGGTGCGAAGACAGGTGAAAAATCCGAAAACGCCAGCTGGATTGGTCTCGTCTGAGGTTATACATCAATCCGACGCGGTAATCGACGTTATACATGTAGCGACGAAAACGATCTTCCCTGCTGTCGTGAAACATCTCGAACTGCGTGTTTGCTACCACATCCAAAGCCAGCTCGGAAGCGTGCCCTTCGTCTTTACTCCAGCGGAAAAAACTTTTCTGAATCCCAATGGAAAAGGGAGCAAAAAGTCCTTTTTTGCTAACGCCATCTTCCGTCCGTCGGATGAGAAACGCACTGGTTTTAGCCTCCAATGGGTCCAGCAAGATCGGATCAAACAAACGACCTTTAGGAAGAAATTCAGTTTTGGTTTGAGCAAACGCTCCAGTGATCAACAGGAAGAAAGCCCCAGTCAGGGTAAAGATCGAACGCATAGAGAAAGTTAAAAAACCGGAGCTTAGTTACCTAAACTCCGGCTAAAACCATTACTTAGATAACTCAGCGAAATGTTTGAAGAACAAAGGAATCGTCTCAATACCTTTGTAGAAATTAAACAGTCCGTAATGTTCGTTGGGCGAGTGAATCGAGTCAGAATCCAGACCGAAGCCCATTAATACGGTTTTTAATCCCAACTCTTTTTCGAATAAAGCCACGATGGGGATACTTCCACCACCCCGCGTCGGAACGGGCTTCTTACCAAAGCTTTCCGCCAAAGCCGCTTCAGCAGCCTTATAAGCGGCAGATTCCAGCGGAGTCAGGTAAGGCTGTCCACCGTGGTGAGGCGTTACTTTTACCTTTACCGATTTAGGAGCGATGCTCAGAAAATGCTTGCTGAACAGTTCCGTAATTTTGTTCCAGTCCTGATTCGGCACCAGACGCATGGAGATTTTAGCGTAAGCTTTCGAGGGTAATACCGTTTTGGCTCCTTCGCCAATGTAACCACCCCAGATACCGTTACAGTCCAGCGTAGGACGGATACTGGCCCGCTCGCGGGTGGTATAACCTGCTTCGCCCTGTACGTCTTCAATCGCTAAATCTGATTTGTATTCTTCCAGTTCGAAGGGAGCTGCTTCCAGCATCGCCCGCTCTTCCGCCGAAAGTTCAATGACGTCATCGTAAAAATTCGGAATTGTGATGTGTCCGTTTTCATCGTGCAAACTAGCAATCATTTTTGCCAGAGCATTGATGGGGTTCGCTACCGCACCACCGTAAACCCCCGAGTGAAGATCACGATTGGGGCCAGTTACCTCTACTTCTACATAACTCAGGCCGCGTAAACCCGTATCAATGGAGGGTACATCATTGGCAATCATCGCCGTATCTGAAATCAGAATGACATCCGCTTTCAGCTTTTCGCGATTCTCGGCTACAAATGTCCCGAGGTTGTCAGAACCTACTTCTTCTTCCCCTTCAATCATGAACTTTACGTTGCAGGGCAGCGAATCGGTAGCCATCATGGCTTCAAACGCCTTCACGTGCATGAAGAACTGGCCTTTATCATCGGCTGAACCGCGAGCGTAGATTTTTTCGTCCTTAATCACAGGTTCAAACGGAGGCGAAGTCCAGAGTTCGTAAGGATCCGCAGGCTGAACGTCATAGTGACCATAAACCAATACCGTTGGCTTGCTGGCATCCACTATCTTTTCGCCATATACAATCGGATGGCCTTTGGTTTCGTGAATTTCAGCTACATCCGCACCGGCTTTTTCCAGACTTTCACGGACAAATTCTGCGGCCTTCCGCACATCGCCTTTAAATTTCGAATCAGCACTTACCGAAGGAATACGTAATAAATCAAGGAGTTCGTCGAGGAAGCGGCCTTTATTAGCCTCTAAATAATCTTGCATAGAAATATCATTATCAGGATTTCTCGTACAAAAGTAAAGGAAAGCACGGATGCAAAAGAAAAAACCCGAACGGAAGTCCGGGTTTTCTTTAGTTATGAATCAAAAACGTATTATCTGCTGCGACGACGACCAATGGGAACTCGGGATTCTTCGCCGCGAAGTAAACGTCCAATATTTTTCTGGTGTGTATAGACAATCAATCCGAAAAGAATAAATCCGAAGATCGTCAGTAAGTTACTTTCTGGGCCGAAAAGCTTGAAAACCATAATCAGAGGGAAAGCCAGCGAGGCAACAATTGAACTCAGCGAAATGTAACGCGACGAAAGCATCACTAATAAGAAAACAGCGATACAAACGCCCGCCGCTTCCGGGTGAATACTTAAGACCATCCCCAGTAAAGTTGCTACGCCTTTTCCACCTTTAAAATTGGCAAAAACCGGAAACAGGTGCCCAATGACTGCGATAATGCCAAACGCCAGTTTCATGCCTACACGTTCGTCCAGCGTAATCTCATTCAGGTAAAAAAGAATCAGAGCCAGGTTGGCTGCTAACCAGCCTTTCAACACATCAATCAACAGAACAATAGTTCCGGCCTTTTTTCCTAATGTACGAAACGTATTAGTTGCACCGGCGTTACCACTTCCGTGTTGTCGAACATCGATACCAAAAAATGCCTGTCCATACCAAACGGACGTGGGAACAGAACCTAACAGGTAGGCCAAAAGACCTGCTAATAATACGCTTAATGTCATTTCAGATGATTAATAACCCAAATTGAATGGAAAAATTGTAAGACAATTTTCTACTGGCGTGAAAAACAAAGATACTGGCTATTGCCTCTCTAGATACTTCTCTTCTTGTAATAATTAAAAAATTAAGAAGTTTTTAAGAGTTCACCCAGAGGCTCATGATAGAAGGTAAAGTAAACAATGGGGTTAATTGTTTAAAAGCGGGGCTATTCATTACTTATTATATATACACATACGATATTTTGATACCCCTGGTTTTCAGGGGTATCAAAATATTTTTATACTGATTTTTAAATTGACTTTTTTTAGAACTAGTAAATATTTATTTACCAAGCATAAACCTGAATAGATCTAGGTTTTCAAAACAGAATCGGAAAGACAGGAGCGAATACTTCGCCAGAGAATGCCAAAAAAACTTTCTCCCGGAACCCGTTTATATTCTATTTTCCCAGTCCGCACTTCTTTTTTCGGCATGGGGTTACTATCGTAAGTAAGAATTTTGTTAGCCGCAAAGGTGAACAGATCACGAATACGGAACCGTTTCTTTTCCTCATCCTTTTTTAGAATGTTGATTTTCAGATCCTGATAAAGTATGACGCCACTACCCCAGCTCTGCACATTATTACCAGAGAATTTGAATTTCAAATTATTAACCCGTCCCGATTCGATTTCCATTAAGGCCAGCGGCTTAAACGTAGCATTCAGGGTTACTAAATTCGTTGGCCCTAACTCGGCCTGGCAGGTATATTCACCGTTATTGGCCGCCATGTTAAATGTAAAATGCGTGTTTAGAGCATTTGCTCCCATAAACATCGTTTGAAAATGAGCTCTTGCCGTGGGCGATTTTAGTAATGTCAGTGAGTCATTGGTTAGATTGGTGATTACACCCTGAATGTTACGGAAATTAATTCCTCCAATTTGCTCGGTCTTAGGGTTTAACTCATCGTAGTAAAGGTCAATTTTCCGGGTTATGACCGAATCAATGGTTAATTCAAACGGAATTTTCTGAAATTGTTCGTGGGGAAAAGGTTTCCGGGGTCCTGACATTTTGCTACTCCGATTTCGCACTTCAAACGCATCCACTCGTCCTCCTTCCAGTTCCACTTTATTAATGCGGACCTTCTGTTTTTGTTCCAGTTGCGAGAGGTCCATCCCCCTCACGTGCAAATGCGATAAAACTGCTTTGGTATAACTACCACCGCCCGATCGTTTAACGTATTCCTGACGTGGGTAAGCCGGAATTGTCCCGAGGTTCTCTATAGTTAAGGTCCGCGTCTGGGTTGATACGTTGAGTTTGCCAACCTGAAGATTCGATAACTGGTCCTTGCTGGGCATAGTCAAAGAATCGAGCTGTACTTCTATATTTTTCGCATAAAAAACCCGGCTTGAGTCCCGGTAACTCTCCGGGTTTACCAGCATCTGCTGAACTTCAATGGAAAGCTGCTGGATTGAATTCGTGATTGGTTTTTCACTGGTCTGATTATCGTGCGTAATCTTCGCTTCTATTAGTCTGATCTTACCAATCTCTACCTCCTTAAACTGCTTTTGCAGCAGTTCATGTAAGGTCTTTTTCTCTTCACTTTTCTTCGGTCCCGAAGAGGGGTACTGCCGGATAGTCAGACGAGGCTGATTAATGGCTATTTCGTCAATAAAGAGCTTTTTATGCAGAAGGTACGTAAATAACTCTGCTCCCTGCAGACTAATCTCAGGGATGGTGGCATCCAGCGTTAGATCCGTTATGTCTTTGGAAGAAATCAATTGCCGCCGCCGAGCCGAATCGGCCTGAATGCTTAGCCCCCGAATACTTCCCCGTCCCGAAAAAGGATTATAGGTTATATCTTCAAACGTAAGCTGATACAACTGATCGGAATTCTCATATACGCTCTTGCTTAGTTTGTCGCCTACCATAGGCTTAAGAAAATAAACACCTACGACCCAAAGCGATATGACCACCAGTAAACAAAAGAATAAAACTCCGAAAATTACTTTAGCAATCAGAGGGAAGCGTGAGGCAGGTGTGTTCATAAGGCGTGTGAGGACTGTGGTTACAACAAATGGTTAACCCATTTAAAGGATCGAATAACCCTTCTGGTTAATCTTGTGAAAAGCTCATTCCACTCACGGCTCTTTTAGGTAGGTAACTAGCTTTTTCTAATCATTTTCTAATCACAATCAGGGGTATAACGTCCGCAAATAGGGTCGGCAAACCCCACGATTATGAATGATACTCAAGGGGATAATTCTTTTGATTACTTCAATATGTGTTCAAACATGAAACAGCTATGGATTCTACTAACAATAAGGAAAGCAATTGGTCAAAAATGAAGCAATGGTGGAGGATTGGCTCCCTGTTTAGATGGGCAATTATACTATTAGTCGTACTAATGACCGTTGCCATTGGTGGCAGTCTGATTTTTATAAAAGACAAGAAAAGCACGATGTACCCCGGTACCGTCGCTTCTGATACGATTACTGGAGATACCCTCTTTGAACCCACAAAAACGATTCACTTACCAGCCCGACCGGAAGATCGTCCCGAATCGTCACAAAGTCAATAAAATACAAATCCCGGCCTTCGCAGGTCGGGATTTGTATTTTATTGCTACTATCCAACTACCCACGTAAACGCTGGCAGCGTGGCCCGGCCAGCATTTTGCTGGCAGCACTTGGTTATTTATTAAGCAACCTGTTTATCAAAAGGGTAACTATTGCTGCCAGCGAAAAAGCTGGCAGCGGTGGTAGAGGAGGTTTCTGACTTGTGGCAGTATTCTTAAACTACTAACCATCAACTAATAACTAAACTAACAACTAAAGAAAATCAATGCGATTCCCGCAGTTTCCAGGTACCGGACTTACCCACCAGAAAATCCATATCAGCTCCCTGATGAGATTGCTGAACGTGGTTCAGATATAAATTGGTATAGCCCCGATCATAACCTAACTCCAGCGGTTTCCAGTTGGCTTTACGAGCGGCTAACTCTTCGTCTGATACATGCAGGTGAAGACTGCGGTTTGGAACGTCCAGGGTAATTAAATCGCCATTTTCTACCAGAGCCAGGGTACCCCCAATGGCGGCCTCGGGTGAAACGTGTAAGACCACCGTTCCAAAGCCCGTTCCACTCATCCGACCATCCGAAATACGAACCATGTCATGCACGCCTTTTTCCAGAATCTTCTTGGGTAATACCATGTTTCCTACTTCAGGCATGCCAGGGTAACCTTTGGGTCCTACGTATTTCAAGACCATCACGCAGGTTTCATCAATATCCAGATCAGGATCATCGACGCGGGCTTTGTAGTCGTCAATATCTTCAAAAACCACCGCACGTCCGGTGTGCGTCATCAAATGCGGACTGGCTGCAGAGGGTTTCAACACCGCTCCATTTACTGCCAGATTTCCCTTCAATACTGCCAAACCGGTGCTGGGTTTGAAAGGCTCGTCCACCGAAGCAATAATCTCCCGGTCATGGGCATTGGAAAGGACAATATTTTCACCCAGGACTTGCCCCGTTGCGGTTAATGCATCCAGGTTGAGGAAGTTGGATAACTCTTTCATCACCGCTGGAAGTCCGCCCGCGTAATATAAATCCTCGAAGAAGTGTTCTCCTGAAGGCTGAATATTAGCAATGAACGGGATGTTTTCTGACAGGCGATCAAAATCTTCCAGGTCCAGCTCCACTCCCATTCGGCCCGCAATGGCCATGAGGTGAATTACAAAATTGGTTGAACCCCCAATGGCAGCATTTACCATAATCGCGTTTTCGAAGGCTTTGCGAGTCAGGATTTTAGACATGGTCAAATCTTCCCGAACCATCTCCACAATGCGGCGACCCGTCATGTGAGCCATCGTTTTCCGACGTGAATCGGCTGCCGGAATCGAAGCATTGTCGGGTAAGGTTAAGCCCAAAGACTCTACCATGGAAGCCATTGTTGACGCCGTACCCATGACGGCACAATGCCCCGCACTTCGAGCCATGCATCCTTCAGCTACAATGAATTCTTCCTGCGACAGCTCACCCATTTTATAGGCCTCGGCAAAACGCCATACGTCGGAAGTACCAATCTTCCGGCCTTTGAAGTGCCCTGCCAACATCGGTCCACCGGAGATCACAATACTGGGTAAGTCTACACTGGCGGCTCCCATTACTAACGAAGGCGTTGTTTTATCACAACCGCACATCAGCACAACGCCGTCAATGGGATTACCCCGAATGGATTCCTCCACATCCATACTCGCCAGATTGCGATACAACATGGCGGTGGGCTTCATTAGTGTTTCGCCCAGCGACATAACCGGAAATTCTACCGGAAACCCACCCGCTTCCCAAACGCCGCGTTTCACACATTCGGCCAATTCCCGAAAGTGAGCGTTACAAGGCGTTAACTCAGACCAGGTATTACAAATGCCAATGACTGGTTTGCCCGTGAATTCATGGTGTGGGAACCCCTGATTTTTCATCCAGGCCCGGTAAATGAATCCGTCTTTTCCGGTCTTGCCAAACCAGTCCTGCGAGCGATATCTTCTTTTCTCCTCCATCAGAGTTTTTATGTTTCTCGTTTAGTGTTTAGAGTAGTAATACTATAATTTTTGCAAGAAAGCGTATTCAAACGAAAACACAGAGCCTACACCGGGATTTTAGTGTGACTCTGTGCTTATTATTAACTCAAAACCCAAAACAATCTAACTCAAAACCCTAGTAATTCACATTCACCACCAGTTTTTCGATTAATAAAATCAGAATGTGAATGACTTTGATGTGAATTTCCTGGATGCGGTCGGCGTAACCAAAATGAGGAACGCAGATTTCTACATCGGCTTGGCCCGCTAGTTTACCTCCATCCTTTCCAGTCAGGATAACTACTTTCATTCCTTTGGCACGAGCTGCCTCTACGGCCTTAATCACATTACCAGAATTACCTGACGTACTGATTCCCAGTAATACATCGCCTTCAAAGCCCATGCCTTCCACAAAACGACTGAACACGTATTCGTATCCATAATCATTAGAGACACAGGATAAATGGCTCACGTCCGAAATGGCAATGGCGGGTAGAGAACGGCGTTCGTTGCGGTAACGGCCCGTTAATTCCTCGGCAAAGTGCATCGCGTCACAGTGGGACCCCCCGTTTCCACAGGAGATAATCTTCTTATTATTCTGAATGGCTTCGGACATTAATTGTGCCGCCGCTTCAATAGCTTTTACGTGTTTTTCGTCTGATAAAAAGCGGTCCAATACCTGCTGGGCTTCCGTTAATTCCTGACGAATAATAGATTCTAACATTTTCGGTTTTCAGTTTGCAGTCTTCAGTGGGCAGTTTAGCGAATCTTGCGGCTCAACCACCTTAAGCTGAAGCCCGGTAATATAAGGTTGAACAGTTTTCGGGACGAAGTATATTGCGGGCAGCGGCCTGGATCAACTCAGACGTTACCGACTGAATACGTTCGGCTTCCAGATTAGCCCATTCAGCATTACCCGCGTTAGCAGCAAAGGCCAGATTCATGGCTCGGTTCAGTAACTCCACTTCCGAAAAAGCGAGCGTGGCTTCGGCCTGATTTTTCACTTTCAGCACTTCCGACTCCAGCGGACCTTTTCCCAGTAACTCATCAATAATTTCCTGCACGGCGGCCTCGCCTTCTTCAATGCTTACTCCTTTGTTCAGATTACCCTGAACGATAAATAAACCCGGTTCGAGGTTTCCCGTTGGATAAGCGTTAATGGAGTTAAACAGAGCTTTTTCTTTGACCAGTTTCCGGTATAATCGGGAAGATTTACCACGACCCAGAATATCCGCCATTAAATCGGCTGGATAATAACCTGCTTCGTAACGTCCGGGCATGTGATAGGCTTTATACAAAGCATCCAGCGGAACTTTGGCTGATACTTCCAGAAAACGGGCTTCGGTTTGCAAAGGCTCTTGCGGCAGGTTCCGTTGGTAAGGCTCACCCGCCGGAATGGGCTCAAACCACTTTTTGCTCAGTTCCTTAATCTGCTCCACTGTTACGTTTCCCGCTACCACCAGCAAGGCATTATTGGGCACGTAATACCGGAAAAAGAAATCCCGAACATCTTCCAGCGTTGCCTCTTCGATGTGTTTGATTTCCTTCCCTATCGTAGCCCAGCTATACGCATGGGTGTGATACGCCAGCGGTCGTAATTTTAGCCAGACATCGCCGTACGGCTGGTTCAGGTACCGTTGCTTGAACTCTTCGATCACTACATTTCGCTGTACTTCCAGCACTTGCGGATCAAAGGAAAGCGACAGCATTCGGTCTGATTCCAGCCAGAAAGCCGTTTCCAGATTTGAAGACGGAAGGGTGATGTAATAATTCGTAATATCTGCCGAAGTGAAGGCGTTGTTTTCTCCGCCTACGCGTTGCAGTGGGGTATCGTAATCGGGAATATGTTGAGACCCGCCAAACATCAAATGTTCAAACAAGTGAGCAAAGCCGGTTTTCTCAGGGTTTTCGTCTCGGGACCCTACGTTATATAAGATGTTAACGGCTGCCATGGGAGTCGTGGCATCTTCATGCACGTATACCCGAAGGCCGTTATCCAATGTAAAGGTTTGATAGTGAATCATAGTCAGGATACGGATCTACTTTTTCAGAGCCAACGGCTAAATCATCCGTTTCATTCCGGCAAATCTACGGCACTGCTTGAAAAGCTTCCTATCTTTAAGGCTTCAATATTCGTTAATTTTACAACGATTCATTCGAATCGTCGCATACACCAGCCATGAAAACTCGTTTCTATTCAACCTTCCTGATTTCAATTCTGTTTTGTTTTATCCTTCCGTTTAGCTTAAAAGCTCAGATTTTAAATGACGCTGAAACGAAAGAACAGGTTATTCATGCGTTAAAGCACATTTATAATTTTGAGTTTAAGGAAGCCGAACCTTACCAGCAACGCATCAAGACCCGTTACCCGGCTCACCCGGTTAACCCGCTGCTTGAAGCCATCCAAACGTTCTGGCAATACCTGCCCGTGGTTGAAAATGGCTCTGCTGCCAGTCGGTACCAGTCTTACCTAAATCAGTCATTAGACTTAGCTGAAAAAATGAAGGCAGCTAACAAGCACGACACTGAGGCTACGTTTTTTTTATTGGCGACGCATAGTTACCTCGCCATGCTGGAGTCTGATCGGGGTGAGTTCATGAAAGCCGGGGCCGAAGCCAAACGTACCTACGGTTACATGCGTAAAGGTTTTAAGTTAATGGAGCAAAACCCAGAATTCTACTTTTCAACCGGACTTTACAACTATTACCGGGAGCAGTATCCGCAGGATCATCCCGTGGTGAAACCTATCATGTTCTTTTTTCAGGATGGCAATAAAAACCTGGGTTTAAAGCAGATGGAAACGGGTTATCAAAAGGGAATTTTTACCAAAACCGAAGCGGCCTATTATTTGACTTATGTGTTAATTAAGCACGAGAATAATCCGTTAAAAGCACTAAGTTATTCTACGCCTTTATACAAAGAATATTCGAATAACCCGGTTTATATGACCCGCCATGCCGAAGCCCTAACGCTGGCTGGGCGTTACAACGAAGCGGAACCTCTAGCTCAACAACTAGCTCAGAAAAAACATTACGTATTTAAAACCGCTGGAGAAGTATTCATTGGATTAATTCTTGAAAAAGCGAAGAAAAATGACGCCGCTGCCCATACCTATTACCAGAAGGCAGTGCTCAATAAAATGAGTGAACAATACACGCAGGATTATCACGCAATGGCCTACTGCGGGCTCGCTCGAATTGCAGAGCGAAATGGCCAAAATAAACAGGCGAAAGATTATTACCAGAAAGCCCAGAAACTGGCAGAGTATAGCAGCACAATTCAGGAAATAAAACGGGCTTTAAAGTAAAGTACTTCCCATTGAGACGCGACTTTATCGCGTCTTTTTTTGATTAATTATTTATTGTTAATTGACAAACTTACCTTATTAGGTAAGCCCAACATTCGTATTTCTAGTCTGGAAGCGATGAAGTCGCCTCGTTACCTATTTTTAACATTGCTAAACTAGGAAATAACAACGCTGATTTACATCTTCGTGCTTCAACCAAGTTTATACTCCACCATTGTCCAATTTTATGAAAAAATTATTTACCCTTGGTTTACTTTGCTTTTTAGGTCTTTCGGCCTGTCACAAACCTTCTTACACTTATTTTGCTAAGTCTACGGCACCTGCTTTTGAGCGTAAACAGGTAACAGCTATAGAAGCTAAGCCTATTTCCTTCAGCTCCGATTCCAGTACGGTTGAGCATCCATTTACAGCTTCTTCAGCGAACAGTTTACCTCTTGCTACTTCGGTAACTCCACTGGAAAATGCTTCGACTACTAAGGTTACTTCAGGTAGCATTACTCGTAAAAGAACAAGTTTCCAGCAAAAACTAATCACTAAGCTAGTTCTCAAAAAGTCTCAGAAACTAGAGAAAAAAATCAGACGTGCCGGTGATTACCGAAAGAATGATACCATTGCGGTTATCGCTTTTGCAGCGGGTGCTCTGGCTTTACTGGATGGTATTCTGATTGGAACTGGAGTACTTTTCCTTCTGGGAATGTTAACCGCAATCATCTGCGGATTTGTTGGTTTAGGTCGAATCAATCGTCATGAAAGAGATCTTAAAGGTCGCGGGTTTGCCATTGCAGGTCTTGTGTTGGGTTTCCTCGAACTTTTGATTCTGATTATTGCTATCATCGTCCTTGCATCCTGGTCCTTATAAGTAATCCATTTTCCAGACTATGATTTGGAAATAATTCGGTAAAGCGGTACGAGGACTTCCTCGTACTGCTTATCGTATTGAAGCCCTATCTAAGTTCGCAAGTTCTGAGTGTAGTAGAGTTTAATTAACAAGAGTAAAAATCTAAGCAAAAGCGACGACCCCCTGTCCATTTTCATGAAAAAATTATTTACACTGGCCCTATTGGGTCTGTTAGGGCTTTCTGCCTGTCAGAAATCTTCTTATCCCTATTTTGCGAAATCCACTGCTCCTTCTTTTGAACGCAAAAAAGTAAACCTCTCTTCGCCAGTCCAAAATTCAGTTAGTATCGCGGATACGAACCTTCACTCTTCCGCATTAACGGCATCTTTAGTGGAAGGGCCTTCCTTGCCAGGCCGTACGTTTGAAGAAAAGCTAGTACCTGCTTCCTCTTACCTGCAAACGAAACATCAGCAAAATTTCAAACATAAGTTTGTTACAAAACTGGTCGCAAAAAAGGTTGCGAAAATGCAGGCAAAAGCTCAGCGTACCGCTGAGCGAAAAACGGATCCCATTGCTACCCTCGCTACTATTGCGGGGTTAATAGCCCTCTTTGACCTAATTGCCTTTCATACGGGTATTCTGTTTCTTGTAGGTATGCTTCTAGCCATTATTGGGGGATTTGTCGCTCTGAGTAAAATCAACCGGCGTCCGAGAGAATTCGAAGGTCGCGGACTAGCCATTGCCGGGTTAGTACTAGGTTTTCTGGAGTTACTTGTTTTTATTATTATCTTAATAAATGTTGCTGCTAATTCATCATATTAGGTACTACTATCCTTTCATTCCTTCTATATTTCTATCCATGAACTTAAACGACCTGACTTATGAAATTTATTCTTTATCTATTCTTAGGAGCTTTACTTTTCACTTCATGCCGTAAACTCACCTACACTCCTTTTTTAAAGTCCAATACATCATTAACTCCTGTAAGAGAGCATCAAAAATACCTTACTGCTCACTCAGACTCATCCGCCTTACAAACATCTCTAGTATCAGATCCTAGTATTCCGGTTTACATTGATAAACCTCCTTTACTTAGTCCTAAGGAATTAACTTTCCCTTCTTTTCAGAAAAAGACTACTCTCTTACTTCATAAACAAGTTAATAAGAGCATTCGGAAGTTTCAGAAGAAAGTAAGTGGCCAAAAAGATTCTCGAAAGTTAGAGCCTCTTGCTATTACCAGCACAATTGTTGGCGTTTCGTCTCTGCCGTTAGCTTTATTATTGAGTAGCTCTACAGTATTTGGAATAGCATTTATCATAGCCATGACTACAGGTATATTATCACTAGTCAGACTACGTTTAAACATTAATAAGTACAAAGGAAAGATGTGGGCTAATATTGGAATTGTGTCTGTTTTATACTACGCAATAATGATTTTTTTATTTATATGGCTCGTTGAATCTGCATTAAATTCTATGGGACCATTCTCATTTGGATCCTTAATGTAATAAAAGCTCGTCCAAATGGACGAGCTTTTTATCTAGCAATAAATCATCAAAAACTCTACTCGTTTTTCTTCCGTTCGGCTTCCAGAGCCAGGATGTTTTTATTGGCTACTTTCATTCCTCTAGGCAATTTTTCCAGAATTTTTACCTGAACGTAGTCTTCTCCTTCCCGCTCGATCTCCACTTTTGTTTTGCGTAAAGGAATTTTGGGAGCATTCGGCTGGCTCGTTGCAAAGATGTATAGGCCTTCGCCATCATCCAGAATAGCCGTGCGGGGCAAGGTATTGGAACTTTTCGTTTCCGTCGAACCGACTACGCGAGCCCGTACGTTCATATCCGAGAAAATGGTTTCTTTCGTCTGGGGTCTTTTGAAGTTCACGTAGAGGGTAATGGCTCCATTTTCCGTATCCAGGGCCCGAGCTACGCTTGCTACTTTCCCCTGAACTGCCGGAATAGCCTGACTGGGAAAGGTTAACTCCACAGGCTGTCCTTCCTGAATCATATCGACATCTTTCTCATAGACATATACCTGGGCCTGAAGCTGTTCGGTACTAATAATGTCCACCAGAGGATCCGCTGGATTAGCCAGTTTTCCCAGATTTTGATACACTTTAAAAACAGAACCACTGATGGGAGCCCGAATGATCACCACGGGTGAAATCTCTGCCTTGCGGATATTACTCAAATGATCGGTATTGAAACTCAGTAAACCCAGCTTTGCTTTCAGTGCTTTTTCTTTACCAATAGCAGCATTGAGTTTAGACTCGGTTGCCTGAAAATCCGCCAGCACACCAACGTTACTTTTTTTCAGTTCGGTCTGTCGTTTGAACTCAATTTCCAGGAAGTCGGCTTCGCTTTTAGCAGCGATGTACTGGTTTTGTAGTTCCAGAAATTCCATACTTGTCAGCTTCAGTAAAGGCTGACCTTTTTTGACGAACTGACCTTCCCGAACATAAATCGCATCTACGTGACCTTCTACTTCGCTATGAACTTCTGATTTACTGTCAGGTAATATTTTAATCTTTCCATTCGCGTTAATAACCGGACGAAGCTGGCGGTCTTCAAAACTTACCAACTCTACGTTTACCGATTGCAATTGTTGCAGGGACAGATTCAGCGAATCTGCACTCTTGGCGACTTCCCGTTTACCTTCCCCTTTTTCTTTCGATTCCGCTTCGCTTTCGGAACAACTGGATAAGGATACACTTAATATAGCAAGTGCCAGCAGGGGCAAAAATGTCTTTTTCATTGATTTATTCTCCTTTGAGATATTGAATCGTAATGATCGAATTATTCACGTTATGGATCGCTTCCAGGTGCTCGGCCCGAATGCGGAAGGCTTCCTGTAGGTTCAACAGGAAGTTGTAGTAACCAATGCTTCCGAGGCGGTAACTATCCTGAGCGGCCTTGATGATCTCGTTGGCCTGGTTTAGCCCAAATGATTCGTAATAATCCAGAGCTTCGCTGTAAGCCCGGTAGTCGGAAGCAGCTTTGTCGTAAGCTCCCCGCAGTTCGTAGCTGTTGAGCGAAATCTGCTGCTGAGCAATTTCAATATCCTTTCTCGCTCCGGCCTGACGTGATTTATACTGCCATTGCCAGAGTGGCACCGTTAAGCCAAACTCCCAGCGGTAACGCACATTCGTTTCGCGGTCCCCCTGGTTCATGTACCCAAAAGAAATGCCGGGCAGGGCACGACTTCTTTCAACCTTCAGCATGCTTTCATTGAGCTTTCGGTTTTGTTCATAAAAAGCCAGTCGCGGATTTGACGAGAAGGAAGTATCCGCAGCCGAAATGGCTGACCCATAGGTTAATCGTTTGAAATCCCCTAAAATCACTCGGCTACTATCGGGGGCTAAACCCGTCAGAATCCATAACTGTATCCGGGCTCCCCGCAAGCGGGCTTTCGACTGCTTCAGGTAGATGGCATTCTCCCGGTATTGAGCCTCGGCATTGAGTCGCTCGATTCTGGAAATCTGTCCTACATTCAGCCGAACATCCGTTACTCTCACGAAATTAGCCAGTAAGCTATCCTGCTGCTGGTAATTGGTGATCATCCGATTGTAATACAAAATGTCATTATAAATCGAACGCACCTGATAAGATAAGTCGTTGAAGACTACCCCCTTCTCCGCTTCATTGAGTTTAATCTGTTGACGCTGGGCTTTCCGTTGGTTGGTATAAACTGTAGGAAATTGTAAGTTCTGGAAAAAACCGAGGCGGTAATCCGTACCACTGGGAGCCTGGGTATAAATACGCGGAGCATCCAGATTGAACGTAGCGGGAAGTAATACTCTTTCCTTCTCAATCCGTAAATTCGCCAGACGCGTCTGCGGATTCCCTCGTTTCGTTAATTCTAACGCTTTTTCCAGCGTTAACTCCCGTACGTCCTCCACTTCGGGAACTTCCGGTTTCGTCTGAGCAGAGGCGTTAGTAGTCAGGAAAGACGCTCCGATGAGCAGGGCAACTACGGCAGTAGCGGGAATCGCATTATTCTTTACAGACCCGCCTTTTTTTGATTTACCCGCGAAAATGGCGTAAAGAATGGGTAATACGAGTAAGGTCAGAATAGTAGCCGTTAACAATCCACCGATTACCACCGTTGCCAGGGGTTTCTGTACTTCCGAACCTACACTGGTGGATAAGGCCATGGGCATAAAGCCCAAAGCAGCCACAAACGAAGTCATCAGAATCGGGCGGAAACGTTCCTCAATTCCTTTCATGACCCGCTCGTTCGGATCGTCCATGCCTTCGTCGCCCAGGGTATTAAAGTGACTGATCAATAAAATTCCGTTCAATACGGCTACCCCGAACAGAGCAATGAAACCGACCCCCGCCGAGATACTGAAGTTCATGTCGCGTAAAAGCAGCGAGAACACCCCTCCTACGGCTGACAGAGGAACAACGGCATAAATGAGGAAACTATCGCGGAAATTGCGGAAGGTTAAAAAGAGTAATCCGAAGATGACCAGGAGGGCAATTGGAACAACAATGGATAAACGAGCCTTCGCCCGACCAAAGTTTTCAAAATCTCCTCCGTAGTTTATCTCATACCCTTTGGGCAATTTCACTTTTGCGTCTACCTGTTTAATTACATCGTCCACCACCGACTGTAAATCACGACCGCGAACATTGAAGCCGAGGTTAACCACTCGTTTCATGTTTTCATGAACGATTTCAGAAGGACCAACGCTTTCCGTAATTTTCGCTATTTCACGCAATGGAATCGGGTTATTATTCTGATCGTTAATTAACAGGTTTTCAATATTTTCAGGACGCGTCCGGTCTTCTCCCGTCAAGCGAAGCGTTACATCAAAACGCCGGTCGCCTTCATAAACCACCCCTGCGGTTGCTCCTCCAAAAGCCATTTGAATGGCCCGGTTCACCTGCTCAACTTTAATTCCGTGCACGGCCATTCGCTGGCGGTCGTAGTTAATGTTCAGTTGCGGTAAGCCAAACACTTTGCTTCCTTTTACATCAACGGCTCCGTCTACATTCCGAACAATTTGAATGATCTGCTTGGTTTTTGCTACCAGCGTATCTAGGTCCGTTCCGTATAATTGCACCACCACCTGCGTCCGGGCCCCGGAAATCATGTCATTCACCCGGCTTTCAATGGGTTGGGAAATGGCATATAAAGGACCCGGGAACTGAGCCATGTATTCATTAACCTTGATGGCTAACTCCTGCTGATCGTGGGCTTTCGTCCAGTATTTTTTATCTTTTAATTCAACGTACACTTCCTGGGACTCCAGTGGTAATGGATCGACCTTTACCTCAGACGTACCGATTTTAGAAACAATTCCTTCTACTTCATCCGGGAATTCCTTCATGATTCCCTCCTGGAAGATCTGGCTTTGCCGAATGGATTCTGACAACGTTGTTCCCACGGGTAAATCCATATCGACTACCATATCGCCTTCCTGAATCTGAGGCATAAATTCACCGCCAATTCTTCCAAAGCCAATGATTCCAGCGGCTAATACCACCAGTGCAAACGCAATAACTACGATCTTATATCGCAGGCCTAAACGGATCACGGGACGTAAACCCTTGAGGAAGAACTGAACAATCTTTTCAGAGAATCCATCGTGATGCACCGACTTGGGTGGACGCAGTAATACCGCACACATCATGGGAACATACGTAACGGCCAGAATCAAGGCTCCGATAATGGCAAAAGCTACCGTTTTGGCCATTGGCGAGAACATTTTTCCTTCAATTCCCTGAAGCGTCAGAATGGGAACGTATACGATCAGAATGATTAATCCCCCGAAAATCACGGATTTTTTTACTTCTGCTGCCGCCGAAATGACTACTTCCTGACGATCCTTATAGGTCATTTTCTTACCCGCAAATTTGCTGAGCGAAAGGGCCAGGAAAAGCACGGCGGACTCGACGACGATAATGGCCGGATCAACTAACAGCCCGAAGTCAATGGCTCCAAGACTCATGACGTTACCCACTACGTCAAATTGTTTCATCCAGATGAAAGCGAAAAGCATCGCTAACGGAATAACCGAAGCCGCTAGTAAACTGGCCCGCCAGTTACCCAGAAACACCAGAATGACAATCATAACGATAACGGCCCCTTCGATCAGGTTTTTAGCTACCGTTGAAATAGCGGCGTTTACCAGTTTCGAGCGATCCAGGAATGGTTCGATGGTTAACCCTGGAGGTAACTCTTTCTGAATTTCAGCGAATCTTTCTTTCAATCGGGTAATGACTTCGTTACCATTCGCCCCTTTCATCATCAGGATTGAGCCACCCACCACTTCGCCTTCGCCATTATTTGACAAGGCACCAAAACGCAGGGCATGACCAAACTCCACATCGGCCACGTCTCTTATTAAAATGGGTACACTCCCATTTTTCTTGATTACGGCATTTTCAATATCCTCCAGCGATTGAGCCAAACCAATGCCTCGGATGGTAAAGGCTTTATTATCTTTTTCGATGTAAGCACCGCCGGTATTGCTGTTGCCTTTGTTCAGGGCTTCGTATAATTCATCTACGCTCACACCCAGAGCTTTCATGCGATCGGTCTTGATCTGAGCCTGGTATTCTTTGGCGTATCCACCATACCCACTCACGTCAGCTACGCCCGGTAAGCCTAATAACTTGCGACGAACGACCCAATCCTGAATCGTGCGGATTTCGGTAAGTGTGTAAGGACTATTGTTTAAGTCTTTGGGACGAATCACATACTGATAAATCTCACCTAAACCCGTTGAAACCGGTCCCAGGATGGGGGTACCCGCTCCCTCTGGAATCTCGGCCTGCACCTGAGTGAGGCGTTCAAACACCTGCTGACGAGCCCAGTAGATGTCGGTGTCGTCCGTGAAAATGAGTTTGACCACGGAAGAGCCAAATTTGGAGTACGAACGAGCTTCCACCAGACCCGGAATATTAGCCATAGCCATTTCCAGCGGGGTCGTAATGTAGCGTTCAATTTCAAGCGACGATAAATTAGGGGAGTTCGTAATGACGTCTACCTGTTGGTTGGTAACGTCAGGTACGGCATCAATGGGAAGTGTTTTCAGTGAGTAACCTCCCCAAATCGCCATTACCAGCACGAGAAGACCGATGGTAAACGGACTTCGGACGCTAAATGCAATTAGCTTATCAATCATAGCAGTTTTGGGTCAAACAGCAGCAACAAACCACTGTTTACCGACAGTTTATAGTAGGTAAATAGAGCAATCTTTCAGAGTAAGGATCTGAAATTCAGGAAAGACATGGTACTACAACTGAGGAGGTGGCGTGTTTAGAATGGCCTCAATAGACTGATAGAAATTGCGGGGAGGGAAATGAAAAGGCTTTAGTAAATACCAGATCCAGAAATTCCGATCGGTATGAGCAGGTAAGGTTGCATCCAGATGTTGTGGATACCATTCGTGATGCGTGTGATGGTCATCCTGAGGGTCCGCCTCGAAGTAGAATTCATCGTCGGAGTCATCACTTTGTAAAGACTTAATTTTGAGGCTACCGGAAGTTTCGTCTGCTTTAATAATCGAAATATTTCTATCTAAAGTACAATTATTTTCTACCCAAACCGGAATCGAAAATGCTGTCTGTACGCATAGAATAAATAAGGTTAAACAAAGCAGTAGTCTCATTATTGTTCTGTCGGCTTAGCCTTCTTTAATGAAATTTCAGTAACAAAACAGTCCAAAGGAATTAAATTTTCATTAGAATTTCAAGAAATGGACCCGAATAAATCCAACTTCCGCCGGAAAAAGCGACGAAGGGTATTATTTCTGATAGAAGTATTACCGCCTGCTTAACGCTTAAACTATGATTAATAAGGGTATCAAAAAAGGGGAAAGTATGACTTTTCCCCTTCTCAAAAATGTACTAGTTTAGGCTAGGCAGAAGTTAATTCAGTATTGGGTGTGAGATCAATATTCTCGCCGTTGTTTTCCATTCCTGTAAAACGTTGCAGGAATGACAACACCGCTCCGGTATCGGGCAGGCTGTAGCGGGCCAGCGTCTTTTGCTGCCCTACTTTTATCGTCAAAGCCCGATCCGATAAGGCCCGGAACATATCTTCATCGGTACGATCATCGCCAATGGCCATGATGAAATCATAATTACTTTCGGATGCGATGCGGCTGGCTACACTGCCTTTATCCACCCCTGCTACCCGTACTTCTACCACTTTATTTCCGTCGATTACCTGTAACTGGTGCCCCGTTAATCCATGAAGCGTGTCAATCAGATCACGAGAACGGGCAAAGCCTAAATCATCGGCCGTATTGCGATAATGCCAGGCCAGCGAATGCGTTTTTTCTTCAACAAAAGTACCTGGACACCGCTGTACCGCCAGATTCATAGCCTGCTGGATATTAGCTCGCCACTCGGGGTGAAAAGCGTCAGGATTCTCCTGCCAGATTCCGTCCGGTTGCCGAACGGCTGCTCCGTGTTCGGCCACAAGTTGAATCGCCAATGATCCAAACCAGTTTTCCAGTGTTTTTTTATCCCGGCCACTAATGATCACCACCTGATTTTGGGGTACGGCAGCCAGTTCATTCAGCAACTCCACTACCCGCTCGCTTGGACGGGCCAGTTCCGGGAATTTAGCAAATGGAACGAGCGTTCCGTCATAATCAAGGAGTAAAAGTCGCTTCTGAGCGTTTTGGTACTTTTCCATAATTTGTTTTCGCAGGGCAACATTTAATATTCTAACCTCCCATTGATGTTGCTGCGATTTCGCGTTGAATAGTTGAGTTAAAAAGTCATCTGCCCATTGGACCACGTCATATTCCCGAATTCGGGTCTGCATCAGACGCATACGTTCGCTCTGGTTTTGCGGGGACATAGATAAAGCCCTTTCAATGGCCTGAGCCATGCCTTCACGATCCGTTGGATTGATAAGCAAGGCTTCTCCCAGCTCTGCCGCCGCTCCGGCTACTTCACTGAGAATCAATACACCCTGCTCGTCCTGACGTGTGGCTACAAACTCTTTTGCAACCAGATTCATACCATCCCGAATGGGGGTAATTAAAGCCACATCGCAAGCGGTATAGTAGGCACATAATTGCTCAAAGGAAAGACTACGATACTGATAAACAACGGGTTGCCAGCTCATCGTGGCAAAACGTCCGTTGATACGGCCCGTGTTTTCCTCGATCATCTGTTTCCGTTCTCCGTACGAAGAAATTTCACTCCGTGAAGGAACGACCACCATGACAAAAGAGATGCGTCCGTGCCATTCAGGGTGTCTCTCCAGGAATTTTTCGTACCCTTGTAATCGGTTCAGCACGCCTTTGGTGTAATCCAGACGATCTACGGAAAAGAGGAGCTTATTGTCCTGCAATTGCTCTCGAATCTTGTTACGTTCTTCTACTACCTCAGGGAGCGTATAAGCCGAGTTAAATCGTTCGTAGTCAATACTAATGGGAAAGAGATCTACCTTTACCGGACGGTTTCCTACCTGAATGGAACGCAGCTTACTTTCGTTACCAATAAGCCGGTGTACTGATTTTTCGAAATGCTGTACGTAATCGTTCGTGTGAAAACCGATTAAATCCGAGCCGAGCATCCCATTCAGTAATCCTTCCCGCCAGGGGCCGGGTAACATCCGATAAATCTCGAAGGACGGAAAAGGGATATGCAGAAAAAATCCTATGGTTGCATCGGGACGACGGCTCCGAACTAATTTAGGTAATAACATCAAGTGGTAGTCGTGAATCCATAGAACGTCACCAGGTTGATAGAGTTCAGCTAAACGATCGGCGAAAACTTCATTGGCTTGTTGGTAAGCCTGCCAATCAGAATCTTTATAGGTCGCAAAGGTTGGGAAGTAATGAAATAAAGGCCAGATCGTTGAATTGGACAGACCATTATAGAAGCCATCGTTTACTTCATTATCCAGCCAGAGAGGAGCAATTTTAAATGTACCTGTCGACTGCTTCGTCTCGTTGAATTCTTCCCATAACTCTGGAGAAAAATCGGCGTTTCCTACCCATATTACTTCTTCAGGATTGAAGGAAGACCGATCCTGAGCTTGTAAATAACTTTTCAGGGCGGTGGCGAGTCCTCCTGCACTTTCCAGTAACTGCACACCGGATTCCTGACGCAGGAGTTGAATAGGTAGCCTATTCGATACAATGATAAGTCGTTTCATATTTTCAAATGCGGATTGAGTTCCAAGGCTACACGACCATTTAATGCCCACTCCGCAGGCATATTGGGAAAAAATGAGGAATACTTTCCTAATTTTTAAAGGTATGGTTGTATCCTTTTAAAGAGTTAGTTATATGAGATAACCTGTCTAATCGAGTCATTCCATACATCCTTCAAGAATGTCGTTCCACCCGGTTGACAAGATTATTTATTAAATGCTCTGGCATGCATCTTAGCCAGGCTAATTCATTCAGATTAGGCATTTCTAATCTGGAGCGAAGAAGAAACTATCAAGCTATTCCTTCCATAATCAGCAGATACAGGATACCTGCTACTAAGGTAATAACGCCTAATAAGGGCGAGCTTTCAGAAGTGGGAAGCAGACGTAAATGGCGTATTTTACGACGGCGAAGCCTAGACCAGGCTAATACATGAATCGGTTCAACTATCATGGTGTACTGGTTTGGTGCTATTAACAAATCTACGTCCCAAGCCTTAGCCTCACCTTAATGAATCCTTAAAAAGTACTTAACTGTGAAGTTTTGAAGGTTTTTGCGTGTTGAGTTGTCATGCAAGTTCTTGGTATATGACATAAAACCCTGGGTTGTATCTTCTATTTCAAAACATCCGACGCTCTTTTCGGATTTGTAATCCGAAAGCCCTCTGTAAGGGATTTATAATCCCTACCGCCTTTTACCCAGATGCAACTTCATCGCGTCTCTACGTGAATGATCGCCTGTTATTGGGAATTGTAAACTCAAAAACTCCGCCCTGGTTGGTGTCCTCACCAACCTCTATGCTTTGTAGTAATGGCTGGTGAAGACACCAGCCAGGGCGGGAGAAATTCCGTTGAAGTACCTGTTAGAGTCCATCCAGACGGAGTCCATCCATTAAGTAATCCCATAAGTAACCCCGGGTTTTACCCGGGGCTATCCATATTCAACCCCTCCGGGTTATTGTCTTCCATTCATCTCCTCCCTTACTTAGTTGTTCTTCTTTACCAAACCCAAACCCAAAACCCAAACCCAAAACCCAAAACCCAAAACCCAAAACCCAAAACCCAAAACCCAAAACCGCAGCGGCGGCCGCTCAAAACTCCCACCATGCTCTATCACATTGTTAAGCCAGATTACTGGCAATCGCACGAAATTCAGGAAGCTTATACCCCCGAGACTTTCTCTGAAGAAGGATTTATTCATTTGAGTACTCAGTCGCAAGTCGCTGGTGTACTGGAACGCTACTACCCAAACGTACGTCCCTTACTGCTGCTACACCTGGACGAAACCCGCTTTAAAGCTCTGTTAAAATTTGAGCCCTCTACTGGCGGCGAGCTTTTCCCGCACCTCTATGGCCCGCTCAATCGGGATGCCATTGTATCCATCGAAGAATTGGTGTAAAGGTTGATGGGTACGGCTTTTTTCGAAGTTTACCCATCAACAATCTTGACAATACATGCTTTCCCTTCCCTATGAGACCCTCCGGCTCGGCGTTATCGGCATGGGCGGTTTCGGCCTCTTCGCTACTCAACATTTTTACAGGTTCCAGATACTCAGCTTATTGCTATTGCCGGAACCTTTCGTGAACAGTCCCAGCAGGCCGCTCGCCGATTCAAAGCAGATATCCTCGAAACGCCGGAAGAGCTTGCTAGCCGGGATGACATCGATGTCGTATATTTGGCTACGCCACCTTCCCTGCATTACCAGCAGGCTTTATTATGCCTGAATCATGGCAAACACGTGATTTGTGAAAAGCCACTGGCATTAACACCTGATCAGGGAAGAGAAATGTTGGCCCTTGCCCAAGAAAAGGGCTTATTGGTAATTACTAATCTTATGCAACGGTATAATCCCATGATTGGCCGGGTGCAGCAAATCATTAAGCGAAATTTACTGGGTAAACCCCTTCACGGTTACTTTGAAAACTACGCCAGCGATGAAGGATTAAGCCCTTCGCACTGGTTCTGGAATCGGGAAATCAGCGGAGGTATTTTTATTGAACACGGGGTTCATTTCTTCGATTTATTCGAATACTGGCTAGGTTCGGGCCATGTAGTGGGAGCTCAACGGGTGTTGCGTCCGGGCAGTGGACTGGAAGAACAGGTACAGGCGACCGTTCGTTATGAAAATGACGTACTCGTTAACTTTTACCACGGCTTCACGCAACCCGGTCGATTGGATCGACAGGAGTTACGGATTGTCTTTGAGCATGGTGACATTACCCTGGAGGAATGGGTGCCGACGCGATTGAAGCTTCGGGGTATTGTGAATGAAGAACAGATGCAACAACTACTGGACATTTTTCCGGGAGCAGGTTTTGACATTTCAGCGGTCTATGGTGGGCCAGACCGTAAGCAACGCGGACGGCATCAGGATTTTGAAGCCTTTCAGAAGATTGAATTACACTTCGGTCACGAAACCGATAAGCAGCATTTATACGGTGAGTTATTACGTAACTTTTTCACGGAACAATCTGATTACCTCCGGGGCCGCATAGACAAACGCAGAAGTACCGAAGAAAATGGCTTACGTTCGCTGGAAATGGCTCATCAGGCTAGCTTAATGGCTCAGTAATCGTTTGGTGTTTCGAGTGCTGGGTTATTCCGAATCTTTGAAAAATAAAACTGAGAGCAATTTAGATTTAGGTAAGCAACACGAGGGCTTTCTGGTGTTGCTTACCTTTTTTAATAGCAATCGCGTTCTTACTCTTGGCCTACAAGAGCTTGATTAACGCCCGTTTACATGTCCCTTAAGGGCATTTCGTTTTACTTCCGACCTAGTTAAGAAGTGTTTCAATCCAGATGCCAGAATATTCATTGGTGGGGTAAAAAGTGCTTCAAGCAAATTATTTGCTCAATAGCTTTCACGTATATGTCTTCAAAAGAAAAGAGCCTGCCCCAATCAGGACAGGCTCTGGTTTCTTGCTAGAGGTTACTTCAGCATCCAAAGTTCATCTTCTACTTGATCTCGAGTGGCAGAACCAAACTGACGATTCAAGGCTTCTTTGTAATTAGTTTCGTTATACAGACGATCCGATACTGGATATTGCCAGCGACGGGGAATGGAACGCGAACCGATGCCAGCTCCCGAAGTAGCAAAGGTATCGGGGTAGCCCGTCCGTCGCCAATTAAAGAAAGGCTCCATTCCTGAAGTCATGAACATCGCCAGGTATTTCTGACTAAGGATTTGCTTACGTCCGTCGGCATTATTTCCGGCGTATTTAACCAACGATTGGTTCATATACGTAGTTGGATCGAACGTGATTGTGAAGGATTGCGACGTAGGAATTCCATTGTTCTTGATTTCGAACACTACTGTGTTGGTACCGGATTTAATACCAAAGAAATCCATGTTAGCCATAATTCCTTTTTTGTAATAATCGTCGGCATTGCCTGCTACCCAGCCTAAATTAATGGCCTCGGCAATCGTAAAGGACTGCTCAGAATAACCTAAAATGACCGTAGGTTCAGCCGTGTAGCTTTTGTAATACCGATTTCGATTCAAAAATGAATATTCTCCATTGTTGGCTCCCGTTGACATCAAATCCAGACTTAACCCCGGACTTGGGGCTACGTAAGCATTGAAATCTGTCGCTGCTATCCCTTTTTTCAGTTGGGCCTCAGCAGGTTCGGCGGTTACGAATAAGCGAGGATCCTGGAAACGTTTAAGCAAATCCACGTGTGTCGCCGACATTTCCTGACGGGTTGCGTCATTACCGAAATTATCTGGATTAGTGGGGTATTTATTATAAACCGCATTGTAAATGAATTGCAGATTGTCGGCATTGCTGCTAAACAACGGAAACTTGGTTGGGTTATTGATGACTTCTGCAAAACGGCTTACTACTTTTAAATCGGCATCGTCGGTACGTTTACTCAGGTTAATCAACACCCGAAGTTTAAACGAATTAACGGTCTTCTGCCAGGCGTTCAAACTATTATTTAAATAAATGTCTCCTTTGAGCGGTAACGTCATTTGCCCCGCCGCCTGCAAGCTTGCCAGATCAGCATTGGCTTCATCCAGCCAGGTCAAAACTTGCAACAGAACCTCTTTCTGAGTATCGTAGCGGGGTGTAATGTTAGCCTCGCCTTTCAGAGCGTCTTTTAAAGGTACATCTCCTACGCGTTCGGTCATCCAGAACCAGAAGTAGGCCCGGAAAAACTTACCCAACGCTGCATATGCATTCGTGTCGGTGTTCAGATTTTTCTTAGCTTCTTCTTCCATTTTCACTACGTTCTTCAACGTTGTGTAACGAAGCGAAGCCGTAGTCCAATCGTATTCGTTATTGCCGTAGTAGTTGTAATTGACCGTGTAATACTGGTTGTAGCGGGAATCCTTATTCCAGGTCCCTTCATACATGTCCATCAATACATTTTTCAGTACCAGATCGGCGGGTACCTGCACGGGCAGGTTGGGGTTTTTCTCGAGTTCTTCGAATTTCTGGCAGCTTCCCAAGCTGATCAGCAGTGCCAGACTATAAAGTATCTTTTTCATTGGTAGCTAATGATTAAAAAATCAGATTGATGTTTACCCCGTACCGACGTGTCGTAGGCGTTTGCAGGCTTGACCCCCGGTCACTGTAGCTTACAAATTGCTCTACATCCAAGTCTTTCTTCTCGGCCCAGTACAACAGATTCCGTCCGACGAAGGAAATACTGGCAGACTTCACAAAGCCCATACGTCCCTGCAACAAACGCTCTGGTACCTGATAACCAAAGGTCACTTCGCGTAACTTGACAAAGCTTCGGCTAATCATGTTGGCTTCGTTGGAGTTATAATATCTACTGATCCAATCCTGAAGGTAAGTTTTGTTAGCGTCTGACATAGGGCTGAATGACAAAGCATCGTAATTAGTGATATTGCCATCCACGTCATATTGAATCGAGCCTTTAGTCAGTACTACACCGGGACCCACCCAGGAGGCTACGCCTTTGTAATCTTGATAGCGGGCTTCGCCCATTTTACCTTCTACCGTGGCAATGTGCCGACCTCCGCGGAACGTTTGTTTCTGGATATAATCTTCGATAACACCTCCTACGCGGCCATCAACCTGAACATTCAGGAAGAAATTGCGGTAGTTAAACTTATTGATGAAACCAAAAGCGAAGTTTGCATTCGTGTATCCAAGAAACTGACTTACAGGGTTATAGATCGGCCGACCACTGGCATCATTAATAATTTGTCCATCACGAGTACGGGCAAACGCTCTGCCGTAATAAGCATCCAGACGGTCACCTACTTTGTAGAACTGGCTTAGTCGGGTTTGTGAACCATAAATCTCCCGCAGATACTCCTGGAACGTGCTCCAGTTCAGCGTGACATCCCAGTTCAAACCACGAGCACTTTTCAAAGCCGTACCCGTCAGGGCTATCTCCAGACCGCGTTTTTGCGATTTAATACCATTCGTTGTTAGCGAATTATAACCCGTAGCTTCCGGTAAAGTCAGGCCAAAAATTCGGGGACCATCCAGGTAACTGAAGTAAGCAACGTCCAAACCAATCCGGTTTTTGAGGAAACGAATATCCAGCCCTGTTTCAAAGCTTGTCCGCGAGGAAGGCTTCAAATTGGGATCCACCAGAGCGTCGGAGTAATCAGCCGCAGCTTCATTATTATACGGACGGCTAATAGCATAAGCTACTGTAGTTCCGTAAGAAGGACCGTCGTAAGGAGAGGCAAATGTCTGACCGTATCCCATGGGGTTGCTTCCGCCCAGCGGAGCATACGCCGTGTATACATTTTGTTGGGTAAAGGCTTCTTTCACGTTAGCATACGAAGCACGTAGCTTCACAAATGAAACCGCAGTAGGCATCTGAACAAAGTCAGATACTACCGAACTTACCCCAGCAGATGGATAAAAATAAACGTTTCGGTCCGCAGGTAAAGTGGAGTTTTTATCCCAGCGACCCGTCGTCGAAAGCGTAGCATAGCGGCTTAAGCTTACATCTAAGCTATACAAACCACTTAATACCTGCATACTGGAATTGAAGCTATAGGCTCGAGTGGGGTTAAGCGAGTTGTCGAAGCTATACACCCCAGGAACACTTAGATAATCCGTTGAGGCATAGTTTCCGTTGTACTTGAAAAACCGACCTGAAAAACCACCCACAGCCCGAACGCTGATGTCGTGAGCAAACGTCTTGTTATAATTTAACAGGACATCGGTATTATTCTCCAAAAGTGAACGACGGTCTTCGCGGTAGTCACCTTTCGCCTGTTCGCGACCATAGGTAGTGGCCGAATAAGGCATTTTCTCATTTCGGAACAGTTCGTAACCCGTTACCTGTGTACGAGCTTGGAGTTCCAGATTTTTGAGAATATCGAATTTCATCAAAGCGTAGCCATTGTACGTATTGTTGTAATGACCCCGCAACCATTCTTTCGAAACAAACCAGGGGTTGTTATAGCGTTGGTATTCGGCGTAAATCTGCTGAATACCTTCTTTGCCCGGTTGCCAGATTTGCTTCATGTCGTCTACGCTCCAATCAGCTCCGGCCCAAATAACCGTATTATAAATCAGAGAGTTAGGCCCATAGTTTACATCAGGATAGTTGGCAGAAGCCTGACGGCTGAAATTGAAATTCGATTCAAAACGTACACGATCTGAAATCTGCTGCCCCAGCGTAGCACTGAAGGTAGTACTGTTCAGTTCAGTGTTAGGTACCATTCCCTGCTGATACTGATTGGTAATGCCGAAACGCAGGTTACTTTTTCCGGAAGTAGCAGAAACCGCAACGCTATTAGTAGATAATATTCCGGGACGTAAGAAACGCTTCAGATTATCTTTACCGCGAGCAATCCAGGGAGTAGGAATCCGCTGACCCGTTTTAGGATCGATAGGGCTGTCGTATTGAGCAATCAGTTGACCTTCAAACTTCGGTCCCCATACATCGTAGTCACCGTCGTTGATTCCACCACCACGTCCGTCTACGAACGAGTACGTACCTTTGTTACCGGGGCCGTATTCATCCTGTACTTTGGGAATGGCCAGAAAGCCATTTTCCACCATAGTACTGGAATTGACTTCTACAGAAAAACCACGTTTATCTTTCGAACCTTTTTTCGTCGTAATAATAATAACCCCATTGGTAGCCCGAGAACCATACAGAGCCGAGCCTGAGGGCCCTTTGATGACATCGTACGTTTCAATGTCGTCAGGATTGATGTTGTAAGTATCTGATATAATGGGTACTCCATCTACGACAAACAAAGGGCGACCTCCACGAAGCAATACCTGTGGTGCACGCAGCAGTTCAGCACTAGCCCCAATGTTCAGACCTGCTATTTTTCCAACTAAAGCATTGACCGGGTTGGGCTCACGAGCTTTTACCAGATCCTGTGCTTTGATGGATTGAGTCGCGTAAGCAATATCCCGCTTGGCTTTAGTAATCCCTAAGGAAGTTACGACTACTTCTTCTAGCAATCGTTCATCATTGGCCAGCGTAACATCAATCTGCGTACGATTACCAATCGTTTCTTCCTGCGTAGTGTAGCCTACGAAGGTGAAAATAAGGGTTTTACTTTCGGCAGGAACGGACAGTCGGTAGGTACCATCCGAATTGGTAGTGGTTCCTTTATTGTAATTTTTAACTCGTACCGCTACGCCAACCAGAGGTTTCTGATCGTCTTTACTGATTACGGTTCCGGTGATGGTTAGATCCTGAGCCTGCGTAGGCAACGAAAGACCAAACCACAAAGCAATCAGAAGGGATAAAAAACCCAATGATCGCTGGGGCTTAAATAAAAGATGTTGCATGAGGGAAGTTGTTTGGAGCTATAATTTGCCCCACAAAGTTCTGCATCAACTTTTAGCTGAAATTGAAGAAAGTATGAACGATCTATTACGATAAGTAGCCAATCATTAAGAATATGTAATCAAAACAATAAATAGTTAGCGTAGGATTGACAACCGTATAAAAAGCCTATTTATACGCAAACCGTGGTTGGTGGGATACCAGCCATGGCGGGAAGAGGCAGACGCGATAAAGTCGCACCTCTACCCTTTCAAAACCAAAATTTCGGGTTAAACGGCGTTTACTACATCATAAGATTCCCTCGCCGTTGCTCGGCTAGAGCTGAGTAAGAGGTAGTCTGGTAGGCCTCTGTCCGCTATTAACAAGTCTGTTTGGGTTGGGAAAAGTTGTTCTCTGACCTTCTACTATTTCGAACCCTACCCTACCGACCAGAGGCCTATAGTTAGGTAGTCACTCGACCAGAGCGACTGTGGGAAAGCTATCGACCATTTCTTTCCAGCAGATTTTATACATGCACAAGCCCAGAATTCTTTACAATCCGGGTTGGCAAATGGACTTACTAGCTTGCATTTCCAGTGTAGATTAGGAAAAAACCAAGCGTCATTTCGAATTTCAGGAAGGCTTATCAAACGAGAATACCTCCTGAACTTAGTAGTTAAGATACTCCCCTAAGTTTGGAGGTATTCTCTGGCTGAAAAGACTAAAATGAACGAAAAATAGGGCTAGCGGTCTAAGCAGACTTAAGCAAAAATCGGCATGATTCCTATTGTCAATTCATTTGATCAATTATTACTCCTCGTCCATCTTGGGGTAATCGGTATAGCCTTTTTCACCGGGGGTGTAAAAAGTAGTCGGATCAGCCTCAGCTAGCGGAGCATTTTGAAGGAAACGTTCCGGTAAATCAGGATTGGCGATGAATAACTGCCCAAAGGAAATCAGGTCGGCGTTGTTTTTCGCTATATCCTCTTCCGCCTTTTCTTTGGTATACCCTCCGTTAAGAATCAGGGTTCCGTTGAAGTGCTGACGAAAATAGCTTTCTAAGGCCTGTGTTTCTTCTCCTTTACTAATGAGATGAACGTACGTAACGTGTTCCGTTAACTGGTCAGCCAGGTATTTATAGATCTCGTCATAAGACTGGTCGTAAGGCATGTCATTTCCTTCCCCATAAGGCGATAACTTTACTCCTAACCGATCTTTGCCAATAACCTCCGCTATTTCTTTCGCTACTTCCAGTAAAAAACGAGCGTAATTTTCCGTACTTCCCCCGTACGCATCTGTTCGTTTATTACTGCTGGGACGGATGAATTCCTCAATCAGATACCCGTTGGCTCCGTGCAATTCGACACCGTCAAAACCAGCGGTAATGGCATTAGTGGCCGCCTGTACAAATTCTTTAATGGCATCCTGAATTTCCCCTTCCGTCATTTCGTTGGGGACCGCAAACGCCTGTAATCCTTCCTGGTCGGTTTGAATACTCCCTTTTGCCTGAATCGCCGAAGGGGCTACAATCAATCCACCTTCCGGCATGTTCAGGGCGTGCGAAGCCCGACCCGTGTGCATGAGCTGAAGGAAGATCTTACCATCCCGGTCGTGTACTGCTTCCGTAACCGTTCGCCAGGCCAGAATTTGCTCTTCATTCCAAATCCCCGGAATTCTGGCATAACCGGTTCCGTTGATCGAAGGACCCGTTCCTTCTGTAATGATTAATCCTGCCGAAGCTCGCTGAGCATAATAGACGGCCATCGCTTCCGTCGGGACATGGTCAACCGTTGCCCGACTACGCGTCATAGGTGACATCACGATTCGGTTGGAAAGTTCAATTGCTCCTAACTGAGCTGTAGAAAAGAGTTGCGATTCGGGCATATGGATGAGTTCTAGATTACTTTTCTCAAAAAAAAGTTAAGCCAGCTACTCGGGAAATGCCTGATCTTTTCTAAATCGCATGAGTTACTATCCACTATATAAGCTCTACTTTTTGAATCTAAGTTTATGGATGTTTGTATCCGATCTTTTCTTGCTGAAGATGAAGTACAATTGGCTAAACTGGCGGATAATCCCCGTATTTTTAAAAATGTTCGGGATATCTTTCCTTCTCCCTATACCCTCGACGACGCCCGTGCCTGGATTGAATTTGCTACCAGCAAGAAAAAGCCTCACACCAATCAGGCCATCGTTGTCAATGGAAAACTGGCGGGTTGTATCGGAGCGGCGGTGGGTAATGACATTCACCGCATTAGCGTAGAGGTGGGGTACTGGCTCGGCGAGCCTTTCTGGGGAAAAGGAATCATGACCCAGGCGTTACAACAATGGATCGAACAGGTATGGATTATTGCTCCCGACGCTCGTCGGTTATGGGCTGGCGTGCTGGCTTATAACGAACCTTCCATGCGAGTGCTGGAAAAAGCAGGCTTTCAGAAAGAAGCCATCTTAAAGCAAGCAGTTATCAAAAATAAAAAGGTGTGTGATGAACATATCTATGCCCTTTTAAGACCCTGATTTATGAAAAAGGTCCGCTTTGGGAAGCGGACCTTTTCTATTATCGTCGGTGATTATAAACCATAAAAGCAAACAGCAAAATCCAGAGGACATCGACAAAATGCCAGTAGTAAGTCATCAGCCGGATTTTTAACTGATTGGGAGGATTAACGCTATACACGTAAGAATCCAGATACTTGTGGTTACGAATGGCCTGTATGAAATTACGAAGCATAAAAAACAATCCACCCAGAATGTGTAATACGTGTAAACCAGAGATAATATAAATAAATCCCTCTGCTACATTATCCTGAATCGACGTATTCCGAACGAACATTTGTCGCCAGCCAATGATCTGAAAAACGACAAATGCGATTCCCAAAGCCAGCGTCAGCCCGAGCATAATTCGGTAATTGAGAAAATGTTCTTTCTGGAAAGCTTTCACCGCCGAATGTAAAGTCAGGCTACTGGTTAATATAACGGTGGTTGAAAACCAGAAAATACGAGGCAAGGTTACCTCGCTCCACTGTTCGTCGCCATGACGGCGAAGCATATAGGCAATAATAATAAAGAGAAAGAATAGTACGCTCCCCATCATTGACAGACGGAGCATAAATCCCATGGGTTCTCTTCGTTTGGTAAGCCAGTTCATCGAATCATTTGAACGTTTACCGTCTTTGGCTTTTAGTTGTTTTTTCTCGTCTTTCATGGGCAGCTGGCGGTTTTATGCAAATTCCCTCTTGAAAAATAAAGAATCATTCAGTGGTAATGTCTTACAACTTTCCTTTCCAGCAGGTATAACCCATTCCCAGACCGTCTGGAATATCATTGTCAAAAATACCGAATACCGTTGAACCTGATCCAGACATACTTGCATAGCTAGCCCCCGCTTCGTAAAGCTGTTGCTTAAGTTGTTCCAAGGTTGGATATAAAGGAAATAAGGACGTTTCAAAATCATTATGAATCACGTCTTTCCAGGTATCAACGGATTGTTGCAAAACTTCTTGCCAGTCGGTTGGAGCTGCCTTTGGAGTAATGCCGGCATAGGCTTCCGCCGTTGAACTATGAATATTCGGATAAATCAGAATAATTGACTTTCCAGCTAAATTAAGCATGATTTCCGAGAATTCGTCTCCTTTACCAGAGCAGAATTTTGCTTCATTTCGAATAAAAAAGGCACAATCGCTCCCTAAAGGGCGAGCATAAGCCTCTAGCTGATCATTTGTAAGCTTTAAGTCAAAAAGCTCATTCAACATTTTAAGCGTAAAGGCAGCATCCGAGGAACCTCCTCCCAGACCCGCTCCGATGGGCACTACTTTATGGAGATGAATCCACACGGGCGGTAATGAAAAGTCTTTTTTCAGGCTTTCGTAGGCCTTCAGACACAGATTAGTAGAAGCATCGCCGGGAATGGGAATGCCCGAACTACGAAAACTGGTTTCTTCTGCGGGAAGGATTTCCAATACATCTGTCCAGCCCACGGGCACGAATACAGATTCCAGATTATGAAACCGATCAGGCCGTTTTTCGGTGATGTATAAGCCTAAATTAATTTTTGCGTTTGGGAATGAAATCATGGTAAAGACGATTAGCGGCGTTAGCCCCCGAGCCCTCCAATGAGGTTCTGGAGCGTTAATTCCGCTGGGTCGAATCGGGCCGATGACGGTGGTTACCCGTTTTTGAACAGCCCGCACAACTGGTTAATCCTGCGAGTAACAGCAGCGAAAGGTAATAGATTTTCATAGGGACTTACCGACTTTGGAGGTGATTTGTATGGTAAACCGACGGTTCGCATTTTCGTTCCGTGGATCACGTGATTTTCCAAAGTGGCCGCTGCCTACAATTAATACTTCACAATTTTTAAACTGGTCGAAATTAATTCCGTTCCGTTTCCAGAAATCCACCAGAGCCAGAGCTCTTCGGTAACTCAACTCGTAGCCATTTTGTCGGCCAAAAGCACTTTGCCAGTTATCGTTGGCTCGCTGGGCATTCCCCTCTACTACCACCATGTAACTAACATCAGGGTTTTCCCTCGCGACCTTTTTAATTTTACCGAATAATACCCTTCCGGCTTCCAGTAACTCCCGACGAGTACGGGAATCCAGTTCCTCCATATCGGCTTTATTAGGGCGGAAATTGACGTCTACTCCTAGGCGAAAGCGTTTGTTATTCTCGTCGTACTTGAAATACGTACCGTTTAGCTCCTGCAAGGCCCGCTCAATGGTTTGAATCCGCTGGTATTTCAGAGCGTCGCTCAAATAACCCCGTTCTTTGGATTTCAGGATCGCCACCGTCAGCACATACAGCACCAGCATGACGAAAAAGAGACTCGTCATTAAGTCCGTATAACTAGGCCAGAAGAAGTCGGGATGTTTGGTTTTCACGAAAAATAAACTATTACTTACTACGAGTGATTGTACTTATAAAGGGCGAATTCTGATTTTATGAGCAGTTATGGTAGTGAATTTTCCAAACAGTTCGTTCGCTCTATCACTTAAAATCTGAATGATAATTTTTTAATAGCTTCTGTTTCCTTTAACTCATAGCGTAGTAATACAACGGAAATATCTTTTACCTGATGAGCAAATACCCATTCTCCAAAATCTTTATCTTCAGTTAGTATAATACGAGACGGATTTCTAGATATCTCAATAATTGAATAATCTGAAATGCCTCTAAACTCTTCATATATGGACATTACTTCAATGCCCACTGATCGAAGAGCTTCTATCAGGTTATGATCAATATTTTCATCTGCTAGTATCATGCAGCAGATGTTAATAATTCTTCATTAGCTAAAAGCTCGGCAGCATATAGCAATACTGCCTGAATTCTCTCTTCAGATAGTCCAGGATACATCTTTAGCAAATCAGCAGTACTCGCTCCCTGAGCTAGTTTACGTAGAATGAGTTCAACTGTTAAACGTGTTCCTTTTATTATGGGTTTTCCTAACATTATCTGATGATCAGATACGATATAATCTCTATAATTTACCATGTGTATTAAAGTTTTAGCTTTACAACCTTACTTAACTTTTAGCCGAAAACATTCGTCCCCACGTTCCTTTTTCCAGACGTCTAGCCATCCGCTCCAGCAGTTGTAACGTCTGAGCCTGCTGGCGACCCAGGGATTCCAGTTGCTGCTGGATCTGCTCCTGACGAATGGAATCTTTGCGTTGGTAATCGGTAGCATTTCGTTCCAGTAATTCCAGATAATCCAGCTTGCTAAGTTTATCGCGGTTTTGACTGAAGTATTCATCCGTCGCATTAATCTCCCGGATTTTAATATCCTCAATGCTTTTCAACTGGCTGTGAATCGTGCGATCCAGCGATTTCAAACTCTGATCAATCAAATCATCGTATTGCCCTACTTTGTTGTTGAAGGCCTGGCCGTGCTGATCGAGGTGTTTAAAATGGCTCGTCAGATACAGATATAAATCCTGAGATTGTTGTAATGATTTGGAAATCTGAACGGATATGTCTTCTACATTCTGAGTCCGCTCCACAATTTTTTGCGTATTATCCACCAGTCCGTTCAACTGATTGAGGTAATACCCAAATTTTTCAAGGGCACTCAAACTCTGATCCAGTTGACTCAATACTTGCACATTAAAGCTCGCTACCCGATTCAGGTCTACCTGTTGTAACATATCCAGAGCTTTTTGCTGAGCCATGAGCGATGCATGGTTTTTGTCGACCATGCCACTTAGTTCCTGTACATTGTCCCGGAAGGACGTACTAAACTCCTGGATACTTCGGTTCAGCGTCGTGAAAATGCCGGTATTAACGCCTTCCGATAAAATAGGTAATAATTCCGTTTGCAGAAAAGAAAAAAACGTCTGTTTCTGAGCTTCCAGTGTAGATTTCGCATCCCGGAAAGACCAGTTATTCAATACCGTTAACAACAAACCTGCCAAGCTCGCCAGCATCGCGATTTTCACACCGCCAATCAGGTTATTCAGTCCATCACCATCCAGAAAACTCGCGGAACCTACGTTGGGCATGGCAAACAAACCAATGACAATCCCGGCCATTGTTCCCATCAGGCCCAGGTAAAGCGGAATGGGCATGGTCAGGCTGATTCCCTCCTCTTCAGCATCCAGGTTTCGATCTGTGATGTCACGCAGAAGGTTAAAATCTGCCAGTGAAGTTCGGTTCCGAATGAGATAGGTATTCATGCTCTCCAGAATCTTGCTGATGCCTGCTGACTTATCCTTGGAAAGAATCAAAGGCACTTCAATGGTTTCACGGCTCGGATGCATGGTCTTGAAATTCCAGATGTCTTCCCGAATTTGCCGTAGCTCCTCTTCCGCCTCCTGACGCATCACGTCATGTAGCTCTTTCGATAATAAAACCACTAACTGATCTTCCCGACGGGTCAATTCTTCGAGTTGCAGACTAGTTACCTGCGTCCGTTGGGAAAGACTATCTATCTGCGTCAGTACTTCACGCGTAGAAAGTTGTTCTAAATCCTGACGTAAAACCCGAAACCGTCGTAACGTAAAAGCGGAGCCTTCGGGTATTAACTCACGAAATCGTTTAATCTTCCCCCGTGTATTCTGCCAGACCCAGCCCTGAGCCGCCAGAATTCCCAGAATAATAACGATTTCAATAATTTGAACCATGATGAGTTTTGAGTTTAGCGTTGAGGGTTTTGAGTTTTTGTTCGAGGAGTGAATCTTATAGATCATCAAACCTAAACACCCAACTCAAAACCCTCAACGCCTCTAATTTTCAAAGCGAATGATTGCTTTATGTTGTAGTTCCCAGCGATCGGAATCGAAGTCGGTTTTGACTAATTTCCCTTTCTGGATTGTAGTAATATTACGGGCTCCGAATTCAATGCCTCCGCCGTACTCACAAACCGGGTCCAGAAACGTTTCGGGATACCGTAGAGCTTCACTGACCAAGGCAGGATCGTTCACGAATTCAAACTCTGCGTTATAAGGACTTGTGATGCGAACGTGATACAAGGATTGAGAAGGGTCAAACTGAACGCTTCTGACATCCCGGAACGAACCATCTTTATTCGGAGTAGAAAGATAAAAGGCTTCCGGCTCTTTACGCACATCTTCTGCCCATGTTTCTTCCAACGTTGGATCTTCGTCAGGCAAAGGCTCCTGTTGAGGCTCTATCACTGGCGGTATTTCTTCGGATTGTTTTTCCACAACCGGAGGCACGGGTGAAACCGGTGGTACCGATGTAAAGGCAGGCGGTGTGGGCGTAGGATGAACCGGCGGTGGTGTCATAGCAGCCTGAAGGTTCTGTACTTCCTGCAACCAGCGTTTCCGTTCGTTCTCGCCTCTTTCCTGACTTTCTTTCAAAGCCCGGTCGTATTCGGCCAGGGCCTTTTCATATTCTTTGATCTTGGAAATTAACTGTGGAACCTGTTTTTCCAGTTGCTGCATTTTTACGAAGCTCTGGCTGGCCTGACTGGAAGTATTCAGCATTTGCCGCTCCAGATGGTCACGTTTTTTCTTCTCATCCCAATAGAGATAGCCCAATCCAATAGCGGCCAGAATGCTCACGCCTGAAACAATCCACCAAACCCAGGGCGAGTCTTGAGACTTACCCACAATGAAAGGAACGCCATCGAGGGCCGCATGGGCTGCTGTATCGGGCATTACTTCCGTTCCGTCGGATAAAGTAGTATCACTGTCCATCATGGCATCCTGCCCATCCAGGTTGTTCCGCAGGTTTTCGACGAAACTGCCCAGAGCCACCCGCGTTTGTAAGATAGACACCTTCTGGCCCTTGGCATCTTTTTCCGTCAGGTTTTCCAGATCGTTCAGAATTTTCTCCACTTTAAGTTTATCCTGATCATCCAGAGGCTTTTGCAGGTAGGGTTTCAGTTGATCAAGCAGGCCAGAGACATTGGGTAATGCTTTACTTCCGTTAAAGAAAGTACTCAACTTTTTGTGAAATTCACCGTACGTGGCCGTTGTATTTTTACCTCCTGCTTCCTTAAATATATCTTTCTGAGTAGCCAGAGGGGTTTGGGCAAAGGCTAAGGTCGTGTAGCACAAAGCCAAGGTTAATAACAATAATCGACGCATATTTTCTAAGAATTGAGGTTGTTCGTTTAGTTTTCTATTATGATTTGTGTAAAGAAATATATTAACCACAGAGTTTCACAAAGTATTGCTCAGAGTTACTCCGTGTAAAACTCCGTGAAACTCTGTGGTTAACTTCCAAACGGTAAACAGAAAACTGAAAACTACATTAATTGGCAGCTTCCCAGGCGAGCTGGTTCAGGGCCCCAACCAGCGGATAGAAGAAGAGCGTTTCTTCAATCGGAGTGTTAGGGTTTTCCAGTCCTTCGCGTCGCATCTCCCAGCCACTGTGTACATTTTGCAGAAGATTTCTTAACAACGTGCTCTTGTATTGTTCGAGTCGGCCCTCATTTACCCCAAATTTTCCACTGAAGGAGAATTCAAGGCCAAAGAGCATTTCCACGAATTCCCGAACCTCATCGGCTACGCCTTGCAATACCTCATTATCAATCTTCTGATACGTATCTCCTCTCACAATCAAGCGATCTTCTTTAGTACCGAGCAATACCGTTTTAATCTTATCCATATCCGCTTCCAATCGTCCGTCATCTTCGCGGATAAAGCTTAAGCCCGGCATTTTGAGACCTCCTTTACAGGTAGATTCTTTGGGAGAATTACGCTCCCGAACAATGTCCAGCCCATCGGCGTGGTACGGCTGTCCGTACACTTTCTCGAAGATTAACATGGCCAGATCAGACAGTGCTACATTTCGAGGCGTCAGAATATCCAGGATCTTGGAACCCGTTCCGCTGAAAGCAATGTACCGGGGCATGTCTTTGCCTTTAGCTTTCATTAATCGGGCCAGGTGATAAATCTGAGCCGTGTAAAACACCAGCGGCACAATCTTCAGATCAGAGTCGTTCGCTAGACGGTCGTTGAAATCATAAGCCGCTCTCTCGCTTAAATCACGATTGTTTTTCAGCGAGAAATAAAACGCTACAATATCTTCCGAACGGTTATTATCCTTGATTGCCTTGTAAGCCGCCCCCAGGTTGCTAAAGTTAGCGGACAGGTGAGCGGTTACTTCAGGATCATACTTTTTGACATATCCATTTCGGGCCGCTGCTCCGTCCCGGGCAAAACCGTCGCCGAACACCGCATTACCCGCAAAACGTACCGATGTCAGCACATTAGGTTGATTTTTCTCAAAAACTACCACGTCTGCCGTACCCCCTCCGATGTCAATCAGGGCCGTGGGGTAAATATTAGAATCAATGGATTGGCTACTTCCGCCGCCCCGACTGTACCAGTAAAAAGGAGCAATACTTTCAGGCACTTTCCGTGGCATTCGCTCCTGCGTAATGGTTTCGGCATAGAGCTTGTTCCAAAGACCTTCGAAGTAATTACGCTGATTTTCAAGCATACTCAACGGATAAAACCAGAGTAATTCCGTATGAGCCAGGTTACCACCGTTAATCAGAACCTTATTACGGATGAGTAATAACAGCGATTGCAGGAAGCCTTCAATCCGCTTCTGAGCCTTGATGTTTTTGCTAAAATCCGACCATTTCAGGTTCGTTGAAACCGTGTAATCGTCCTTCGGAATATTCCGTTTTTCGTACAGGAATCCAATATTAAAGTCCCCAAATCCATACAGATTTTCACCTGAGAAATTAGGTCGGTTTTCAATCAGAGCCGTGCGTTGCGGGAATTTACATAAATATGCATCGCCCAAATGCTCGGGTATCAGCTCCTGCGGAACCAGCTCCGTAATGTCGTTGGCCCTTAGGCTATTCAGAGCCTCCGTACTGCCGGGATCAATGAGGGTAGCGATTTGAACGTCATCGTCGATAGTAAAGGGCCGGGGCTGAAAATCTTCCGAAGTGGTGAACTCTACGTGTGTGTTGGTAGTCCCAAAGTCAACGGCAAAGCGGAAGAAGGTATCCTTCATTTCCCGCACTTCAAACTTCGGTAATATAACGCCCCGATGTCCGGCTACTTCCACGGTTATCCGCTCAAAATCAGATTCAATCACCTGAATTTCTGACTTTGCCCCCTTATTCAAATCCTTCTGACTACGCGGACGAATCCGATTTTGAGGAACCGGAATCAGCTTATTTTTTTCGTCGTAAAAACTTAGTTTATACTCGTTTTTGAAGCTTTGAGCCGATACATCGCGGTCCACCAGATGTACCCGGTACATCGGTTTGAAGTTCGGCATAGTTACCCGCTTCATTTTCACAAAAGGGAATACCGTTAATCCAAACTGATGTTCCGCAATAACCCCTTCGTTTTTCTCTTCACTCGGCGTTTTGGTCGGATCATCGTAATACATCCGCGAAAGCTTCAGGAAACGACCCGTAGAAATTACTTTCTGCTGAGAGGCATCCCATTTACCTAACGGAATCTGAAGCGTAACCCGCACCGAACCTCCGGCCCGCTCTTCCATCTGGATGCTTACTTCCCCACCCCGCATTAAATCCTGAGCCGAGAAAAACTCGAAGAAATCAGGTTTCAGAGGTAATAAATAACTTTTCTGAACGTGTCGTAAACCGCCGTCGAAAAAGCGTTGCGAGTTAATAGGATACACCAGACGAATCAAATGGGGCTCCAGGAAATCGCTGGTAGTCAGGTACGGATAAAAATCTGCCTGTCCGGGTAACTGCCGTTGATTGGTTCGCCAGTCTTCCGGTACATAATGTTTCACCTCAATCGAATCCCGCCACGGGATTCGGGTGTAAGGAATAGGTTCGAAAAAGTCTTTCGATAACACCATCGGAGCAGGCCGATCGGTATACCGCTGTTTACGAACCCCGTATTCGTCGAGTTCCTCGGTCGGGCTGATCAGGAAATGGCTCAAGCCTTGAATAACTTCTGGTCCCGACGCGGCTTTCCGCATTTTGAACGCTGGCCCTGAAGACAACGAAGCAAATTCAACAATGGAATTAGTATCGAATTCCAGTTCAGGGAAATCGGAGTTCCAGGCCTCTTCCCGTAGGTTCTGACCATTGGCTCCAATGCGTTGCCAGGTTTCGTAATCGCGGGCATGCAGTAATTCCAGACTATGGCTCAGGTATTCTGAAACTTCTGGATACATTTCCCGGAAACCCGGCATAAAGCGTTTCAATCCATGCCAAAACACCTGATATTCAACGTCCCGATCATGCAGAGGAACGGGATTATTGCGATCAAACACCCGGTGATTACCGAAATGAATGTTCACAAATTCCAGGTGATTAGGAGCGTTGAAAAAGAGTGTAGCTGGAGAAGTTCCTCCGATTACCCCCGTTCCTTCGCGGCTTTGGTATTGCAAAATAAAGAGCTTGCGTAAACCCGTGAAGTTATAACTGGCGGCATCTTCCCGCAGGTATAAATCCAGAGCCGAACCTAACCGCTGATGGTTACGTGAACCATTCTGTAAGGTTCGAAGAGCCTGCTCCCGATCCCAGGTAATGATGCGAAGCGGGCCTTTGGGCGACTTGAATTTATCGAAATTGAAGAAGATTTCTCCCACGTCAAAACAAGCCGAAACCAGACGTTCGTCATTCAGGGAACCCTTGAGATCGCTGTATAAAATCAAATTACGAAAGGCCGATTTTACCAGATCGAAACGAGCGAATGGACTGGGAATCGACGTCGGATCTTTCTCGGTATCGCCCTTGGCTTTGTCTTCAATGGCTTCGATTAAATCCGTAGTATAAGGTTGCGACACGAACCAGTGACCATCGACCGAAGCCGAACGATCATGCAGGTTAAGTTCGCGTTTAAGTGACTGATCAGCCATAGCTTCTTTCAAATTGAAGTCTCAATCTATTTTCGTGCAACAACTAGCGGGGTTTTGCTGAATCAAAATCCTGGGCTACCCGCGAAAAAGCGGGCCGGGCCACGTTGGCAGCGGCTCTGTTAATTAGCGGCTAGTTGTGGGTATTCTTTTTGCACGAACTGCTCCGTGCAGGTATTCATCAGACTCAGGAATTTATCTTCTGCCGTAACAAAGGTTTTTCCTTTCGATTCGGCATTGAGATACTCATCAAAATCACCCTTGTTCATTTCAATCTGAACATCAACGGTCTTACCAATAAAGTTTTTCTTCGTTCGCTCAAAGCCTAGTATAAATTTACCCAGATCTTCCGTCGCCAGATTAAAAGGTCTGAAGGTTCGCTTATTGAAGATATTCCGATCCTGATCATTCATTTCCGATAACCACGCCCGGAAGTTTTCATTGAAATCGTGCAGATTCCGGTAGAACTTCGTTTGCTTAAAATCAGAACCAATTTTCGGAGCTTCCTTACTTGTCCAGGGAGCACTGTTACTACCCAGAATGCTATCCCGTTCGACGCGGTTTTCAGGTATTGACTTAAAATGGCCAGCTTGGTTAAAGGCTGGGCAAAAACCTGCCGGGACCGATCCACGAAATCCGTGAAGTTGAGTCGGGAGTTGCTGGTGTTGAGTCCAAATTCGGCGTAGCGAGGGTTCCGGGCAATGATCTGTCCGTCCCGAACGGTACACTCCATCTCACTGGTATGTTCGCAAAAATCGACAATCGATAAAGCCGAGATCATTTCCACGTAATGAGCGTCGTTTTGCTGCCCACCCGCTCCGGGATCATACTCATTAGGACTACGGTAACTTTCAGCGATGTAATACAGGGCGTTCAGTTTCGGGTATTCCTTGTTGGAAAGACTATTCTGGTAATACCCCAGAGCTGCTTTGGTTTTTGAAATAAACGTAGCATTATCAATCGCTTTATCCTGAGCACCCGCCGAATACACGTCAAAATAAGGCTGTACCGACACGGCTCCAATCCGGGCTTCGCGAACGTCTTTAGCATCCGAACCGCCATATCCCCGAATGTTTTTCAGGATCAGGGGAAACCCTGAAGCTCCCGTTCCACCGAAAATAGAACTGACGATAAAGACTTTATCCTCTTTCTTGTACGAACTTACAAAAGCTTTGAACTCCTCAGATTCCCGAAACTGGTTCAATACTACCGACCCGATGTTAGGATTACCGACAAAGCCAATATCCATTTTGGTATCGAGTTGTTCTCTGGAGAAAAGCAATCCAGCCAGGGCTTCGTTCGCTTCATCGAGCGAGTCGTAACCAATGTAGTTGCCGTATTTTTCATCGCTTACGCCCTTCAGTTCATACTGAAACGAATCGGAAATGGCCGCACTGGGTAATTGACGTTTCAGGGTTTGTATATCCGTGCCGAACAATCCCGCAGCCGGAGGATTCTGGAGCGAGGAACGAACATTCTGGTAATAATTCAGAATTTCTTTCGTTCGTTTCAGATCTTTATTTTCAGCGTGTGGGTCCATCAAAATAGGAACCACCTGTGTGGTATTGCGGAGTTTTACCCCTGAAGCCAGCAGGTAAGTCAACGACTTGACCACCCGAGCTCCAGTACCGCCAATCGCAAATAAAAAAAGTCGAGACATGTGAGTTTTCGGTTTTCAGTTTGGAGTTTTCAGTTTGGGGAGGTCGTTATGGTTTAGCGTTAATTCCTTCCCCAACACCTCTTGCAAAAACTCTTTACTCGTTCCTGTTTCGTTTTCTGTTTCTATTAACCATTTTCAGTTTTGTTAGGAAAAAGTCATGTTGTTTTAAACATTGACTAGCTGAGCTACGCGGTGATATCCTCCACTGAAAACGGAAAACCGTAAACTGAAAACTCTAAAATGGAATTTTTCGGTTGTTGGTGCTTAGGTTTTTTACGGCTAGTGATAGTACGAAAAAGAGTACGGCAGCCAGTAAAAACATTTCAAACCCAAAGCCAAAAAAGACACTTCCGCCCTGATCAAAGTAGCGTCCCAGTTCGGGATGGCCTTTGCGGCGGGGAATTTCCTGGTCTGCTTTCTGGGAGCAGGTAACAATCGCTACAATCATGGTTAATACCGCACTGCTACCCAAAACGAGTAACCAGGTCGATGCTTTGGCATAACGAACTTTGTTCATGCCAAAGTAATAAGCTCCAATCCCAATCAGCACAAACACCACCAGGGTGGTAGTCAGGGAGGTTAACAAATGCTCATCATACAAATCATCCAGAAGCGAGCGTTCGGTAAAGAGAGCGTAAAAGTCGTAAAGCAGATTTTCCATTAGTGTAGATTGAGCGTAATCGTAAAGTAGGTATTGGCTTGCTGAGGGTTATAGGCTTTCTCGATGCCCCGGGTAAAGTTCAGGATTCCAAAAGTCTTTTCCGAGAAATCATCCGACTTAGGGTTACTATCATCCTGCGTAGTGGTTTGGGTAATCCAGCTGGGTGGAAACTTGCGTTTCAGTCGGAGCGTAATTTCCCGTTTTCCCCCACCCTGTGGTTCTGCGGTAGTTAGTAAAAACTTGTGCGTGTACCCTTCCGGGCCCTTTTCGGCTACGATTTTCTGAATTTTAAACCCTTCATCTGATTCTATTTCGTACGACTTAGGGTCTGTTTTATAGGAATCAGGTAGATAAAAACCGCCCAGATCAACGCCAACGGCCAGGGTTAAGCCGCGAGTTTTGCGGTCGGCCTCAATATTTTCAATCGTGTGAATAGCCTCTTTGCTTTCTTTTCGTTCCTGACGACTTTGCTCAAACTGTCCGGCCTGTTCGGCATCTTTCAACAGAATGGTATAGAAAGGAACATTATCGCTTGCACTGGTGAAGTAATGAAACGACTCAAAGCCGGGAAGGTCTTTGAAACGGGCTAAAGACTCAAACTTTTCATCCGACAGTAAGGCTTTCATCGTAGCATTATTCGCCATCAAAGCGATGTAATACGGACGAGAACCATTGTAAGGCTTGCCACCCCCGTTGTGCGGGTAATAAGTTCCTTTGAAGGCTCCGCTTAACTTCAGGATCAATAACGATTTATCTTTCGTTTTTCCGGCAAAAGTCGTTTGCATTAAGGTCTCGACATCCGCCAGAATTTTAGCGGAAGACTGAGCCGCCGTTGATTCCGTCGAATAAATCAGATCCGAGAATAATACGCCTACTTCTCCTTCTTTCAAATCCGAAAGAATGGTCTTGAAAATCAGACTAAAGTCGGTGTGGCGAGAATCGCCTTTGTCTTTTGCCAGCGTAAAAACATTCGGCTGTTCTACTAACTGCTGGAAGTTAACGCCCATTGGGTACACGTTATCATTCACCACGAACAATTCCGTCGAGCCGGGTTTCTGGGCTTCGAAAGGCGTTAATAAATTCTGTAAAGCTTCGTCAAATTCACCCGTACTACCCGCCGCATCGTAAGGAAACATACTGCCACTGGCTTCGAGGTATAACTTGGCTTTTAAGTTTTTAGGGGCGGGTTTATCAGCCGGAGCTTCCGTCACTGACGCTGTTTCGGTAACAGGGTCAGATTCGACCCCTTGATTCCCCCTTTTACGACCACCGTCGTTATTGCACTGGGTTAATAAAAGTACCGAAGCTGATAATGCTGAAAAATAGAAGGTTCGTAACCAGAGAATACGCATAGATTTCAAAATGCTTGTGGAGGGTTTCTAAACTCCCGAACTAGAGAACGACGCGAACTTGTTCGGAATTTTATGAAAGTACAACTGAATTGATGCCTAACTCGCATAAAAGCCATTTGAGCGAACAAAAACCCGTATGGATGGCTAATATAAAGTAAAACCCCGCCTAGTTGGGCAGGGTTTTTAAGATAGGTATTATATTTATTCAGGAAGTTTTTTCTGTCCGAAAAAAGTAGCCTAGTATTTAAAAGCAATGCTAGCCGAAACGCTGGCAGGTTTCTGTACTTCAACCGTCGTCCAGCCTCTCCAATATTGCTGGTTTGTAAAGTTATCAGCCTTCAATGCAAAACGGAACGCAGGCGTATTGTAGAACAGAGAAGCATTCAGAACCGTATACGCAGGGATTGTGAAAACACCCGTTGCCGCAGAATTGGTTATTCTATTTTTTCCGGCGTAGTTACCGCCTACGCCAATCCCAAAACCTTTCAAAGCTCCTTTTGTGGGGCTGTAACTAATCCAAGCATTCACCAGATCGGCGGGGCCTGCTCCTACAGGTCTTCGCCCCACACTTCCAGCATCAGTTTTCTCGTTTTTGCTATCATTGTGACTATAACCCGTAATAAGATTCAGTCCGGGCAATAGGTTTGCCGTAATATCTACCTCAACCCCTTTGCTAGAAACGTTACCGTCCTGAATCGTATAGCTTACACGATCAGGATCCGGGCGAGTTACGTTAGTTACGTAGATGTCATAGTAGCTCACATTACCTGATAGTTTGCCTTTCAAAATCTCCATTTTCAAACCACCTTCCCACTGATTCGCCTGCTGAGGTTTGAATACACTCACTGTTCCGTCGGGCTGAGTGGTATTGCCCACGTTACGAAAGCCATTCATGTAGTTACCAAAAACGGAGAGGCGATCTTTCAGAATTTGATAAATCAGCCCTAGTTTAGGGGAAACGGCGTTTTGGGTATAGGCTCCTGAGGTAACTCCGGTGCTTACATTATAGCTTCCTTTATTATCAAAGTGATCAAAACGCAGACTCGCCATGACCAGTAACTGATCCGTAATGTTTAATACGTCGGAGGCATATACGCTGTAGGTAGAGGCATCCGTAGTACTTCTGGAAGGAGTTCCAGTAGCCAGTTTTGCATCGACAGCCGAGCGGGTCAGACGCCCGTAACGAGGATCATTCACCCGAACGCTATTCACGTTGTCAAATAAAACATAAGATGAATAATTATTTGACTTCACGTTCAGGTAATCCAAACCAGCGACCAGACGATTTCTCAGGCTTCCAATCTTGAAATCACCAATGAAGTTTTGCTGAATATCCGTGGTGGTACTCGTAGAATTCTGATCACCCACGTAACGACTCAACAGCGTATCCGTTGGAACTCTCGTTGCATCCAGGAACATTACGTAAGAATACACACCAACCGAACGGCGAACACTCCTGGAAACATTCGTTTGGGAAGTCCACTGATCCGACAATTTATAGTTCATCTGACCATAGACGTTAAGCGTCGGCGTCTTAACGGTAATATCGTTAGCAGTGAATGAGCGATTCCAGTCAATATTTAATTCCTGAGGAGTTCTGGCAATTAGTTGACGTGAACGATTTAGAAATACCATCAGAGGATTGGTAGCTTCCGATGTATATAATTCAGTATTCAGGTGGAAAGTCAGGCGATCAGAAACTTTATAAATAATTGAGGGAGCAACAAAACCCGTACGTTTAAAACCAGCATCTTGGAAGCTTCCTTCATAGTGATAGGCTCCGTTGAAACGGAATAATACCTTATCTGTCAGAGGAGTGTTAATATCAGCCGTGAGACGGTTCAAACCAAAACTTCCGCCGGTATACGTAATTTCACCGCCTTTCGTTTCGTAAGGTTTTTTGGTAACCATATTGATTAACCCGCCAAAATTAACCAGGCTTCCGCCGAAAAGCGTACTCGAAGGACCTTTGATGAGTTCAATCCGTTCGATATTGGCAGGGTCCAGCCCACCGTTCGACAAACCCGCAATTCCGTTAATCATGCTGGCCTGAAGGGTAAAGCCACGCATGGTAAAATACGCCGCACCATCTCCCCCACGTCCGGTTGAAGTCCAGAGCTTGTCAATACCGGGAGCATTTTTCAAAGCGTCATCAAAGTTGGTAATGACCTGCTCCTTTAGTAACTCTTTCGAAATCGTGGAATAGACCTGCGGGTTTTCCAGGTTTTTGATGGGAAGACGAGCCACAAATTCACTCTCCTTTTTACCGTATTTGTTAGCAGCCGTGACGATTACTTCCTGCAATTGCTCCGACGTTTCTTCCAGGGTAAAGTCGGCCTGCGTGGTTTCGTTTTCACGAACTTCCACCTGACGTTCCTGCGTCTTTAAGCCGATAAAACTAACCCTGAGTGTATACGTACCTACTTTTATTTTTTCGAAGGCATAACGCCCTGACTCGTCCGTAGTAACTCCGTTGGAACGACCTTTAATGGTGACCGTTACCTGCTCTGAAGGTTTTCCATCCGAACTGGTAATTACACCCTGAATGCGGCCAGATTGTGCCCAAAGTCCCGTACTGCATAGCAACAGCATTAAAGACAAAAGGTAGTTGTTGTTCATGGGATCTATAAAATCGCTAGATGATTAAGAAAGAAAGAGGGCAACCAAGGGGCCTTCATAAAAAAAGCCCTCGCAGAACGAAGGCTTTTTCCTAATAACAACGAGCAAAAAAACGATGGAGTGCTTAAGATGTAAAAGCTGTCCCCTAACCATTAGTCCATCTTAGACACCACAAAGGAAGTACATTATTTAGATTCAATCCAAATAATTTTGAAATAATTTTTATTCAATCTAAATAATTTGTTCTGATCAGGATTTGTGACCTATCTTTGTAGAAGATTTTCACGCACGATTAAATCAGTACTTCCTTGAAAGATTCTTTTACCCTTCATGAACTGTACCGTACGGCTAAAGGCTTTACGCAACAATGTGATTTGACCAATCGGATTATTTTAACTTTTGGAGAACAGGTTATCGCTTTTCGTTACCTTGATTTTGTCTCGTTCCGTCGTAAAGTAGACCGCGTGAATCTGCACGACATGATTTTCAATCTGGATGATGCCTATGATTTCGAAGTAATCGAAGCTCCCAAATCCAATCAGCAATTAGTGCTGACGCTCTGTGATCTGGTTCAGTTACGTGACTTACTTTCAGGCACTCAGTTTGCTTTAGATTTAAACTCTATGCTTCACGAAGCTTTGTATACCTACGCTTCCTAAGCTAGAAAGACATACCTGCTTTTAAGATAAGGCCCGATTGGATTCGTTCAATCGGGCCTTATTTAGTTTTATAATGAGATTCTTTCTAAATTACTCTTTTTCAACTAGTTAGTATTGCTTTCTGTCCTTGCACCCCTACTTTTGTGGTGTAGAAAGTCTTGCACACTTCTTAAAAAAGCACAAGACCATAGCAACGAGCATACTTTTTTGAACTATCTCATTAGAAACATAATAAAGTACCCATGAAAGATTTGCAACGCCTCCGTACCTCATTAAAAGAGGAAGTTGAATTAGCATTAAATGCACAAGTAAAAATGGAAGCTGAGGCTTCTTCAAAATATTTGGCCATGGCTTCATGGTGTGAAGTAAATGGTTACCTGTACTCTGCGAAATACTTCTACAAACAAGCTGAAGAAGAGCGTGAGCACATGTTAAAGATTTTCCACTATCTGGCAGACCAAGGCGTGATGGCTTATTCACCAGAAGTAGGACCCGTTCCTCACGATTACCCTTCGTTCCGTAGCATTTTCGAAGCGGCTCTGCAAAGCGAAATCAACGTTACGCATTCCATCAACCGTCTGGTTACCCTTTGCCGCCGGGTTGAAGATTACGCAACAGAGAACTTCTTACAGTGGTTTGTGAAAGAACAAGTAGAAGAAGAAATCAACGCTCGTCGTGCTCTTGAACTCTTCGACGTTATTGGCGAAGAAGGCACGGGTCGCTTCCAAATCGACCGTTACGTGTACAAAATCACTCATCTTGACGTAGAATAGTCCTTTTTATCTCCTGAAAAAGCCCGCACTTGCGGGCTTTTTTTGTATAAATCTGCCAAAATTCGGGTATTTTAAAAGTTGAGTAAGGCGATTTGCCGCGTTTTACAGAACTTAGTACCCACATTATCATTTTGTAGCCTAGTATGCTTTACTATCTTTTCGACTATCTCGATAAAACCTTCAATTTTCCGGGAGCGGGGGTTTTTCAATTTTTAACTTTCCGGACGGCAGCGGCTACAGTTACGTCATTAATTATTGGAATTGTTTTTGGAAAACGAATCATCTGGTATTTGCAACGCCTGCAAATCGGTGAATCCATTCGTGATTTGGGCCTCGAAGGGCAAATGCAGAAAAAAGGAACCCCTACGATGGGTGGTTTCATTATCCTGCTGGCCATTGTCGTTCCGGTACTGTTGTTTTCCAAGCTCGATAACATATACGTCATCCTCTTGCTTATCTCTGCCGTCTGGACTTGTCTGATTGGCTTCGTGGATGATTACATTAAGGTTTTCAGAAAAAATAAAGAAGGCTTACCGGGCCGATTCAAAATTGTGGGTCAGGTTGGAATCGGGCTTCTCATTGGGTTGACCATGCATTACTCCCCGGATATTAAAATTCGGGTCTATGAAGAAGCACGGATTAACACCCCGACGGGCTTTGCCGAACTTCGGAAATTTACGGATACCAAGGAATTCCTGACGAACGTTCCTTTTTTCAAAAACAACGAAATTGATTATTCAAAAATCCTGCCCGACTCGATTCTTCCCGACGAATACACCTGGATTTTATACACCCTCATCGTCATCGTCATTGTAACGGCGGTTTCCAATGGAGCAAACATTACGGATGGAATTGATGGTCTGGCGGCGGGTAACTCCATCATTATCGGCCTGACCCTGGGGATTCTGGCTTATTTATCAGGGAACAAGATTTTCTCTCAATACCTGAACATATATTACATTCCGCTTTCGGGCGAACTCGTCGTCTTCTGCGGAGCCTTTGTGGGAGCCTGCGTCGGCTTCCTTTGGTACAATACCTATCCGGCCCAGGTTTTCATGGGAGATACCGGCAGTTTGATGCTGGGTAGTGTGATTGCTACGCTGGCCATTGTGTTACGGAAAGAGCTATTGATTCCGATTTTATGCGGTGTTTTCCTGATTGAATCGCTGTCGGTTATTTTACAGGTGAGTTACTTTAAGTACCAAAAGCGGCGTCATGGGCTGGAATATGCCAAGTTGCACCGGCTTTTTAAGATGTCGCCTTTACACCACCACTATCAGAAATCGAACATTCCAGAACCTAAAATTGTCATGCGTTTTCTGATCATCAGCATTATTCTGGCCGTCTTTACGCTGGTTACGCTGAAACTTCGGTAATCACGTTTCAAGTACAAGAAAGCCTGATGAAATCATTTCATCAGGCTTTCTTGATTTAGATCTTAATCAGAAATTCATTCAGATTCTGTTCAGTTGGCAAATCCAGTTTGCCTCGCAACCGATACCGCTTCAGTTCTACACTTCTTACGGTAATGTTCAATAAGCGAGCAATTTCTTTACTGGATAGATTCATGCGGAGATAAGCCGCCAGCTTTAAATCACCAGAGGTCAGATTGGGATACGAGGCAAGCAATTTCTTGAAGAAGTAGTCGTGCACATCATTGAAATTCGACTCGAAGATGTCCCAGCTATGCTCGTCAGCCAGGTTTCGGTCAATGAGCTGCACTAAAGATCGATACTGCTTTGTACCCAAATCAGGACCCATTTCTTTCCGTAGCTTATCCAGTTCCTCTTTGATGGTTTCGAGTAACTCGTTTTTATGTAACAAGTTCATGGCTGAATTCGCTAGCTCTTCTGATTTCCGATCTACATCTTTTTTTAACTGTTCATTTCGAATTTCGGTTAGCGTCTGCTCATTACGCCGTTGTTCGTCTTCCAGTTGCTTCTGCATTTTAGACTGAATTCGCTGCTGATGCGTTTGAATTCGCTTCAGATAAATCTGATAAGTTACCCAAACGCCGATGGTAATGATCAGTAAGTAAACCAGCTGACTCCAGATATTCCAGTACCAGGGCGGGCGAATTTCGAAGGGTAAGGCTGTCTCTTCCCCCGAAACCGACGAACGCACCTTTAACACGTAAGAGCCCGGTTCCAAAGGGCCGGTATTCAGCTCATTACTTTTCGTCAAAGCCGACCAGTTCTGCATTTTTCCTTCGATCAGATACTGATAGGAAATATCGGCTTCAAATTGAGTGGAAGCATAGGTAACTGAGAGGTTGTTCTGCCAATACTTGAGTGTAAGCTCATTCGCAGGCTGATTGGGATAAAAACGGCTGAGAAATTTCTCCGCTGCTACTTTCCGAATGTTAGGCCGGGCATACGGCAACTTATTGCCATGATTGATGTAGGAAACGGGCACCATGGAAAAGCCATCATCCCCACAAATCAACAGAGTTTTCGGGTCCAGGCTTACCACATTTTCGTAGCCTTCCACCCACTGCACGTGCTTTAAGTATAACTCAGAGATTCGCTGTCCGGGTACCCAATAAGCCAACGACCCGTTCGACCGCAACACCATGTATGATTTATAATCAATAGGAAAAATGTTTTTAATCCCCTGATTACCGAGAATAGGAATCGTACTCAGACTGAATTTCTGAAGATAATACGCCCGCCGTTGCGTGCTAACCACTGGCTCTCCTTCTACTTCAGATAAAACGGCATCCTGAAAACCTTTGATGGAAATATTACTGATTACTTTCCTGAAATCAGCAGACAACTTGATGGCCCGAATGCCCCGGTATTTCTGCTTTAGCCAAAGTGTACCATCTTTTAATTCCAGGATGTTATCAGTTAAAGCAAAATCACCCGATAGCGTATGACTGAATTTCCACTGTCCGTTTTCCTTGCGGTAAATCACTAAATCGGTGTACGTTCCCTGAATTAATACGTCTGGATGTTGAGCAAAGGCGTGAATTACCAGTCCACCCGTCAGATGGGACAACTGACGAAAGGCGTTGCCTTCCAGCACGAACGTCCCTTCATTATGACCACAGAATAACTTCCCATCAATTACTTCCAGATCCCAAACCTGTCCCTGGCTCCCGGAAACCATCTGTATATCGGGCCCATTTGAGCCATTCTTTACCTTAAATACCCCATGATTAGTCCCTACGTATACTTCATTTTCGTAAAGGGCCGCATCATAGACCGTTCCCAGCAAACCATACTGATCCTGATAATGACGAACTGGCGAACTAAACAGAATGGCATCAATTCCATTATCGGTTCCCGTCCAGACATTCCCGTCGGCATCCAGATGTAAGGCTAGAATGGTATTGTTCTGAAGTCCTGATTTTTGATTCAGATACGAGCGAATCTGACCGTTTTCATCGGTAATAATGGCCCCATTCAGCACTGAACCGTAGAGGTACGTATGTTCATCAATTCGAATGGCTTTATTCAATTGATTTACTGCCAGAAACTGACTCGCCGGCGTATGCTGGCGAACGAATTGCCCCTGCTCATAGCTATACATGGCCCGATCCGTACCAATTTGTAGCGTATTGCCCCCAGCCTTGAGTATACTTCTCACCCATTCTTTTCCCAGAAACTCGCTGCCTTTTACAAATACAAATTGTTCGTCGATCCATTCATAGAGGCCTTTCTCAAAAATCTGAACGAACAGACGATTGTCAATCTGAAAGGCATAAAACACATTTCCGGGTGTTCGCAGGGTAGTTATCTGGTTGTTCTGATAACGATACAAAAAAGCAAAAGAATGAAAATAGACGGCATCCTGCATCGGTAAGATATTCCATATTTCTTCCTGCCGGGAACGCTTGTCTTTCTGCAAAGGGGTTAACGAATGATACTTTAAACTTCCTAACGAGTCTGCCAGCCAATACCCAAACTCCCCCAAAGCTCCGGTATAAATCCGATTATCGGCCACCGCAACAGAGCGAATGATCTGACGCTGAGGAAGTACATAGTTTTTCCAGGTATGACCATCATATTCCAGCAAGCCTTTGGAATTGCCCACATACATGAATCGAGTGGCCGGATTTTGGGCAATACTCCAGTTTTGACGCTGGGCCTGATAATCATTGGCCGAAAAATGGAGCACTGCTGGAAGGCATAGCTTTTGTAACTGATCGATATATCCCTGTCCGTAGCCACTTATACTCCAACACCATAGAATGATGAACCACCGCACGGCCTGATTCGCTATCATTCTTTCTCTAATCCATTCTTTCACTATCTGAATGCTATTTATAGCCAATTCTGAAAACAATTTTCTCATCAATAAGTACAAATATGAAAGAATGATGTGGTCTATACAAGTCCCTGAATCAAAATGATGTGGTAATGATGTGGTGCTTTATTTGGGGTCACCTACTTGGATATTTTAATTTTGCTCATCAAATAATACAATTCCTTAACATGAAGAAAGCTTATTACTTGTTGCTTTGTATGCTATTCCTAATCCTGACTCAAGGTCATGCTCAGGAGGCACGTCGCATCACTGGCCGAGTAACCAGTGCCGACGACAATCAGGCTTTGCCCGGTGCTACTATCGCTATAAAGGGTACAACCCGTGGTACCAACTCAGATGCTGAAGGACGTTTCTCCATTAATGCCAATGCAGGAGATGTTCTAACGGTAAGTTTCGTAGGAATGAAACCAAAAGAAGTTACCGTAACTAATGCAACGACTGACGTAACGATCACACTGGAATCGGACGCTTCTACTTTAAACGAAGTAGTAGCCATCGGTTACGGTACGGCTCGTAAGAAAGATTTAACCGGAGCAGTAGCTTCCCTAAAAACGGCCGATCTGGTCAATCAACCCGTAGCTTCGGCAACACAAGCCATGCAGGGTAAATTGGCGGGGGTTCAGGTTACTTCTTCCGGAGAACCCGGTAGCGTACCTACCCTTCGTATCCGCGGAACGGGTACGTTGCTCGCTGGTGCAGATCCTTTATACGTAGTGGATGGAGTAATTACGGATGATATTCGGAACATCAACCCTCAGGATATCACTTCAATGGACGTACTTAAGGATGCTTCAGCAACGGCCATTTACGGGATGCGTGCAGCAAATGGGGTGGTTTTAGTAACCACCAAACGCGGTCAGTCGGGTGCTATTCGTGTGACGTACGATGGTTACGTTGGGGTTCGTCAGGCTTCGCGTAAAGTGCCTATGGCGGGTTCTCAGCAATACATTGATTTCTCAAACGAGGCATTAATTCGGGCTGGTCAACAACCTTCTTTCACGAGTGCTGATATTAAGGCGAATACCAACTGGTTTGATGCCATTACCCGCACGGCTTTGGTTCATAACCACAACATCTCTTTAGCGGGTGGTTCTGAAAAAAGTACGTATTTTCTGAGTGGAGGTTACCTCTACGATGATGGGATTCTGAAAGGAAACGGTTACCGCCGTTTAAGCCTTCGTGCCAGCAATGATTATCAGATCAGCAAGTCCTTCAAAATTGGAGCTTCGCTTAACCTGGCTCAGGAGAATAACGAAAACAAGCCTTACTCCGCTTTTACCAGTGCTTACAAGCAGGCTCCTATCGTTCCGGTTTATAATGAAGATGGCAGCTATGGTTATACCCTTCGGAACAACGTAGCCAACCCCGTAGCTCAGTTGAATTACACGAACGATCATACCACTAGCTTACGTTTACAGGGGGTTTTATTCGCCGAATGGAACCTTACCGATGATCTGAAATTCCGCTCTAACTTCGCCGTTGAAAACCGTTCTTTCAATAACCGCAAATACAATCCGGTTTATGTAGTATCGGGTAATCAGCAGAACAATACCAGCCAACTGACGCTTCGCGATGATAACGCCAACCGCTGGGTTTGGGATAACACGTTAACATATACCAAAACGTTCGGCGAGAAGCATAACTTCAATGCTCTGGTGGGTTTCACGGGCGAACGTTACAAAACCAGTTTCTTCGGTGGTTCTCGTCTGAATGTTCCGAATGATCCGAATTATTGGGTGCTGAATTTGGGTACGCAGGCTACGGCTACGAATGAAAACGGCATGGGGCTGGAAAGACGTTTGTCCTACTACGGTCGCTTAAACTATAACTACGATGATCGTTACCTGTTAACCGCTACGATTCGTCAGGATGGTTCGAGCAAGTTCCTTCGAATAACCGCTCCAGCATTTTCCCATCCGTTGGTGCGGCGTGGCAAATTGGTAACGAGGAGTTCATGAAAGGTCAGAACCTATTCTCTACGCTGAAACTGCGGGCTAGCTGGGGTCAGGTAGGTAATGACAAAATCGTTCCGAACGCCTTCTTATATACGCTGACTTCTAACCTGGATTACCAAATTGATGGTCAGTTAGCTTCTGGTTATACGATTCAGGATATCAAGGATTTGAACCTGCGTTGGGAAGTAACAACGGAGAAAGATTTAGGACTGGAATTTGGTTTGCTGAATAACCGTCTGACGGGAGAAGTAAACTACTACGATAAGCTTACCCGTGACGCTTTGATTTACAAGCCTATTGATGCCATTTTCGGTGATAATGATTCACAATACTTAACCAACGCGGCTGACATCCGTAACCGTGGTATTGAGTTTGGCTTGAACTGGAATGAAAAGAAAGGCGATTTCCGTTACAACGTTGGCGTTAACTTAACGATTAACAATAACAAAATTGAACGTGTGAACGGCGGTCTTCCCATCCAGGCGGGTAGCTTAGGTAACGGTCAGATCACAACTCAAACCGCGGAAGGACAGCCCATCGGTAGCTTCTATGTATATCAGACCAATGGTATTTTCCAGTCACAGGCTGAGTTAGATGCCTACCCGCACATTTCATCAGCGAAAGTAGGTGATCTTCGTTACGTAGATACCAACGGTGACGGCATCATCAATGGCAATGACCGGGTGTACAAAGGTTCGTATCAGCCTAAATATTACTTCGGTTTGACGGGTGGTTTAAGTTACAAAAACTTCGATTTGAGCATAACGGCTGCGGGTAACCTGGGTAACCAGATTTACAACGGTAAGAAAGCCCAGCGTTTGGTAATGAAAACATCGAAGCTTCGGTAACGAACTGGTGGTCGCCATCCAATACCTCCAGCACGAACCCTCGTCCTTCAAACGACGTAGCTCTGGCTTCTGATTATTACATCGAATCAGGTTCCTACCTGCGACTGAATAACATTTCGTTAGGGTACACTTTACCTAAAACGTTAACAGATAGCTGGAAAATGCAGGGTATTCGCGTGTACGCTACGGCTCAAAACCTGGTAACCTTCCAGAAATTCTCAGGCTTTACTCCTGAGCTTCCCGGAAGAACACTGGCGAATAGCACTGATCAGACCGCAGGTACATTATCCTCAGGTATTGAACTGGATGCGTATCCAACACCACGTACATTCCTGTTAGGCTTAACTGTTAATTTCTAAGGTACGACCTCGAAGGACTAGGCTTCATTCATCCCGGTATAGTCCTGAAGACACAAAAGATACGATACAATGAAAATCAATAAATATATTTTAAGAGCTGGACTTTTCGCGGGACTTACCCTGAGCGGAACGGCTTGTAAGGATTTCCTGGAAGTAAAGCCTCAGGGCGAACTTACTCCCGATTACCTTTCTATTGACCCAGAGGCTTCAGAAGGGATTGTAACGGCGATTTATAACAAAATGCTGGACTGGAATATCCACTCTTTCTCGTGGATTGGGATCACCAGCATTGCTTCGGATGATGCCGATAAAGGCAGCGATCCCGGAGATACGGGTTCCGATAAGAACGAACTGGATGGTTTCACCTTCTCGGCAACGAGTGGTTCGTTCAATGACATCTGGCAAGGAAACTATCAGGGTATTGCCCGAGCTAATCAGGCCCTTACCTACCTGCCTAACCTGACCATTGAAGAGGCTACGAAAAACCGTCTGATTGGTGAATCGAGCTTTTTACGGGCGTATTTTTACTTCAATCTGGTTCGCACGTTTGGTGGCGTTCCTCTGATCACCAAGGTTCCCGATCCTACCAATGAGGATGATCTGAAAGCAGGCCGTACCCGGGTAGCGGCAACGCAAATTTATGCGTTGATTGAAGCCGATTTGACTACTGCTATCAATAACCTTCCTGAAAAAGGGAACACGCCTGTAGGTCGTGTCACGAAAGGTGCTGCCCAGGCTCTGCTGGCTAAAGTTTCCATGTATCAGAAGAAATGGGACAAAGTACTGGAGCTGACGAATACGATCATAGCGGGTGGTAAGTACTCGCTGGTAGAAGATTATTCAACGATCTGGCGTGAAGTAGGCGAAAACAATGCTGAGTCTATCTTTGAAGTTCAGGCTCAGGGAACTACGCCTAACAAAGGTATCAATAACTACTCTACCTGTCAGAGCGTACGTGGTCAATGGGGCTGGGGTTTTAATACGCCATCGGCTGATTTAGAGAAAGCGTACGAGGCTGGTGACAAGCGAAAAGACGCTACCTTTATGTACCCTGGGGAGACGCTTTGGGATGGTCAGAAAGTGTTAGCCTCGGCACCTAACCGGGCTTACAACCAGAAAGCTTACGTAAGCCGCGTGGCTGAAACGTATAACGGTAATGATTCAGAGACAAATAAAAACATGCGTATCCTGCGTTTTGCAGAAGTGTTATTAATGAATGCCGAAGCGGCTAATGAGCTGGGTCAGCCAGCTAATGCTTTGATTTCATTGAACAAAGTACGCGTTCGGGCAGGTCTGGCGGCTTTAACGACGACCACTCAAACCGACTTACGCATGAAAATCTGGAACGAGCGTCGTGTAGAATTAGCTTTTGAACATGACCGTATGTTTGATTTACGCCGTCAGGGTCGTGCGGGTACGGTTCTCCGGGCTTTGGGCCTTCCTTACGTAGATGGCAAACACGATTTGTTTCCCATTCCTCAAACGCAAATCGATTTGAGTGGTAAGGCTTTAACTCAAAATCCTGGCTATTAATCGCTATTGGACTGGACCGTAATTCAGTAATCCATTTACTGGATTACGGTCTTTATTCTTCTCATCTCCGCCCAATCATTCCTGCTTTATGACGCTACTGAAAACTCTTTCCTGGGGAGTTCTGGCATTGGCTTTGTCTACCGTTTCTTGTACGAAGTCGATTCCTGCCACTTCAAACACTTCATCAACAACTCCTCCCACTGAAAAAAATGAATACATGAATGTAGTTCAGAAAGCTACATTTAAGTATTTCTGGGATTTCGCTCATCCGATTTCCGGCATGGCTCCCGAACGTACTGCAACGCCTAACATTGTTACTACTGGCGGGACTGGCTTTGGAATTATGGGCATCGTCGTAGCCGCCGAACGCCAGTGGATTACTCGCGAACAGGCGGTAGCCCGGGTTCAGAAAATCGCTGACTTTTTGGAAAAATCCGACCGTTTTCACGGAGCCTGGTCCCACTGGCTGGACGGCAATACGGGCAAGGTAGTGCCCTTCGGACAAAAAGATAACGGCGGTGATCTCGTTGAAACGGCTTTTCTCACGAACGGTTTGTTAGTAGCTCGCGAGTACTTCAATAGTACGAATGCAGCCGAGAAAAAACTTCGCAATCAGATTACCCAATTATACGAAGGCGTAGAATGGGACTGGTACGTGCATGATGGCAAACTACGCTGGCACTGGTCCAAGCAATACGGATGGGAAATGAATATGCCCATCGAAGGTTATAATGAGTGTTTAGTTACCTACGTGCTGGCCCTGGGTTCACCTACGCACCCTATTAAGCCAGAAGTATACGAGAACACCTGGAAGCAGTCCAACCATTTTACCAATGGTAATGAGTACATGGGCTACAAGTTGAAGATTGGTTTTCCCTACGGCGGGCCTTTGTTCTTTACCCATTATTCGTACTTAAGTATGGACCCTCGCCAAATGGAGGACAAGCATACCAATTACTGGCAAATGAATCAGGCTCATACCCTGATGAACTGGGCGTACTGTGCCGAGAAAGCTCCAAAAGCTTACGGTTATTCCGAAGAAAACTGGGGACTGACTGCGAGTGACGATTATAACTTCTACGACGCTCACTCACCCACGAACGATAACGGTACCATTACGCCGACCGCCGCTCTTTCCGCTTTCCCCTACTCGCCTTATGAGTCCTGGCAGGCTCTGCGGTATTTCTATTTGAAACAAGGGAATCGTCTCTTCGGGGAATACGGGTTTTATGATGCATTTAATGCTTCTAAGAACTGGTTTTCTAACCAATACCTCGCCATTGATCAGGGACCGATTGTGGTCATGATGGAAAACTACCGAACAGGACTGATCTGGAAAGTAGGCGAACGTATTCAGGAGATCAAACAGGGCTTGCAGAAGATGGGTATTGAAAAGCCCTCCTACCCTACTGGATTTTACGCCTATCAGCCCCACCCTAAAACGGGCGAATGGAGCTTATTAAAGCACACCGATTCAGGATTATTTCCTCTGGATTTTGCCGTTCAGGGGGCCGAACCAGTAAGCCTAGAATTGAAGAATGCTTCGGGAACCGTTATTAAATTACTGGATAATAAGGTTTTAACCCCCGGTACGCATACGCATTCATTTGATGCCCCCTTTGGCAAATACACCGCCACACTTACGCAGGGTTCCGTAAAGAAAACGCTTACGCTGCTTCTGCGATAAGTATGGCAAGGACCGGGTAACTGGTTAATATCAGTTACCCGGTTTTAACAATAATACCTATGAAAAAAACTTCCCTTTTGATACTGGCAGGACTGTTCAGTCTGCAAGTGCAGGCTCAGGATGCCAAAATGGACGCTTTCATTAACAAACTCATGGGCCAGATGACGATCGACGAAAAAATCGGTCAGTTGAATCTGGTTACGCCCGGAGGTTTCACCGCGACGGGAGCTACGGTTTCTCAGAACGTGGAAGAAAATATTAAATCTGGTAAAGTAGGTGGCCTGTTTGGGATTTATGATCCAGCTCTGGTTCGTAAGCCGCAGGAACTCGCTGTTAAGAACTCCCGCCTGCATATCCCACTGCTTTTTGGCCTGGATGTTATTCATGGACATAAAACCAGCTTCCCCATTCCCCTGGCTATTTCAACGAGCTGGGATTTGGAACGCATTGAAAAAAGTGCCCGAATTGCCGCTACCGAAGCTACGGCTGACGGTCTGAACTGGGTCTTTTCACCAATGGTTGACATCGCCCGCGATCCCCGCTGGGGCCGTATTTCAGAAAGCTCCGGGGAAGATCACTACCTCGGTTCACTGATTGCCAAAGCGATGGTGCGGGGGTATCAGGGTAAAGACTGGAAAAGTACCAACACGGTATTAGCCTGCGTCAAACACTTTGCTCTGTACGGAGCAGTCGAAGCCGGACGTGATTATAACACTACCGACATGAGCCGGATCAAGATGTTTGAGTATTACCTGCCGCCTTACAAAGCCGCTGTTGATGCGGGCGTGGCGAGCGTAATGACTTCATTTAACGAAATTGATGCCATTCCTGCTACGGCTAACAAATGGCTAATGACGGATTTACTTCGCAAGCAGTGGGGCTTCAAAGGGCTGGTGGTAACCGATTACACGGCTATTAATGAAATGACGGCTCACGGTTTGGGTGATTTGCAACAGGTATCTGCGAAAGCTCTGAATGCCGGAACGGATATGGACATGGTGGGTGAAGGGTATTTAACCACGCTGAAAAAATCCCTGAAAGAAGGGAAGGTTACTCAGAAGGAAATTGACCTCGCCTGCCGCCGGATTCTGGAAGCCAAGTACAAGTTGGGTTTGTTTGATGATCCCTATCGTTACCTCGACGAAAAACGTCCGGCCAAAGATATTTTCACGGCTGAAAACCGGGCCTTTGCCCGCGAACTGGCCGTTCGGAGTCAGGTATTATTGAAAAACGCCCATCAGACCTTACCGCTGAAAAAGTCGGGCTCCATTGCTCTGGTTGGACCTTTAGCGAATGATCGTAAGAATATGCTCGGTACCTGGAACATCGCGGGCGACTGGAAAAAAGCCGTTACCGTAGCCGAAGGTATTACGAATGTAGCGGGCGAAAAGGTAAAGATTAACTACGCCAAGGGAGCCAATTTCACAACGGATACGCTATTGATTAAGCGGTTGAACGCTCAGAATGGTTTGGTAGACGTAGATCCCCGTTCCCCTGAAGCCATGATTGAAGAAGCGGTTCAGGCGGCTCAGAAGTCGGATATTATTGTAGCGGTTGTTGGGGAAGCCCAGGAAATGTCAGGCGAGGCCTCCAGCCGTTCGGACATCGGTATTCCCGATAATCAGAAAGACTTACTGAAAGCTTTGAAAAAGACGGGCAAGCCTCTGGTGGTGGTGTTAATGAGTGGTCGTCCCTTGACCTTAACCTGGGAAAACGAAAACGCGGATGCCATGCTGGAAGCCTGGTTTGGTGGAACGGAATCGGGTAATGCCGTGGCGGACGTGCTGTTTGGCAACTATAACCCTTCGGGAAAACTCACGGCCACTTTCCCCCGCAACGTCGGTCAGATTCCGATTTATTACAACCATAAAAACACGGGTCGTCCCTACGAAGGCGTGTTACTGGACAAGTTCAAGTCGCGTTACCTGGACGTTTCCAATGATCCACTCTTTCCTTTCGGTTACGGTTTGAGTTATACAACTTTCAGTTACAGCGATGTCAAGCTGAGTAAATCAACCTTGAAAGGAAACGAAACGCTGAAGGCTACCGTAACCGTCGCTAATACAGGAAAATATGCCGGAGAAGAAGTCGTTCAGCTTTACCTCAGCGATCCTGTTGCGAGTGTGACCCGGGCAGTTAAGGATTTGAAAGGTTTTCAGAAAATCAGTTTAAAACCCGGCGAAAGCAAAGACGTAACATTTGACATTACTCCCGAACAGCTCAAATTCTATAACAGCGATTTGAAGTACGATTGGGAAGCCGGTGAATTTCACGTTCACATTGGAACGAACTCCAGCGAAGTGAAAACGGCGAAAATCACCTGGAATAAATAGTGTGTATATAGTTCATCATAGATGTGCCTGATTGCCTAGATGCCAGCTAGCTTAGCTGGCATCTTTTGTTAAGTATTGTTTTCAGGATTTTAAGTCAAATTAGGTAGAAATACTTTTATTTTTGGACTTACAACTGGAAACCTCATGTTACTGGCTACCCCCCAAAACCGAAGAGAAATCCTTGAAACCTTAAATCAGGCTTTCTATACCAATAATCATTTAAACTGGCTGGCAACCGGAAAAACGCAGGCTTCCAAACGGATTCAGCCGCTCGTTGCTTACACTTTTGATTATGGCATTCGGCACGGAAAAGTCTTTTCTACCCCCCAGCAGGAAGGCGTAGCATCTGGAAACGATACCCAGCGAAAGGGGATTTTTTGCGGGATTCGCTTTTGAGTCTTCAATTAGTGAGTCAGCTAGGGCTAGCACCCATTCCCCGCATTTTGAAAACGGAAGCTTACGTCGAGAAGCAACGCTCCCAATACCCTTACCTCTACCTGTGGATGCTGGGCGTTCATCCTCAATTTCAGGGAAAAGGCTTTGCTAGTTCATTACTTGACCCCCTATTACTGGAAGCCCAGAAGGAAGAAATCCCGGTTTTGCTGGAAACCAGTACCCTTCAAAACGTAAGCCTTTATCAACACAAAGGCTTCGAAATCTACCATGAATATCAGCCCAGTCGGGAGTTAACCATTTACTTTTTGCGGAAAGATCCCTCATAAGCCATTGGTTTCGTTGCCCATCTCAATAGTATAAACCCAAGTAGTCCTGCTGTAAATGAGGTCAGAATAATGGATAATTTGGCTCCGTTTAAAAATTCAGGATTGCTGAAGGAAAGGTTAGTCAAAAAGATGGACATCGTGAACCCAATACCTGCGACTACTCCCGCTCCTGCCATTTGTTTCCAGTTGGTATGCAAGGGCAAAGCAGCCGCTTTCGACTGAATTAATAGAAAAGATGCCAGACTGATACCCAGCGGCTTTCCCAGTAATAAACCCAGAAAAATGCCTAATTCCATCGGTTCCAGCAAGGATTGAAAAGCTTCGGCTGATAAATGGATCGTGGTATTAGCCAGAGCAAAAAGGGGCAGTAATAAGTAGTTAACGGGTTTGTTCAAACGATGTTCCAGCCCCGAAATAGCCTCCAGCGGAATGGTAAAAGCCAGAATAACACCTGCCAGAGTAGCGTGGATTCCTGACTGAAGAATGCAGTACCATAGTATAATTCCCAAAAACCAGTGAGCATATAAGGTTCTGATTTTCAGTCGACTTAATACAATCAAAACCGTAGTAATAGCAGCAGCAAGGCCCAGATAGACCCATTGCAATTGTTCAGTGTAGAAAAAAGCAATAATCAGAATGGCTCCGAGGTCGTCAATAATGGCCAGAGCCGTTAGAAAGACCTTCAACCCTAGCGGCACCCGATTTCCTACTAACGAGAGCACGGCCAGTGAAAAAGCAATGTCCGTAGAGGTGGGAATAGCCCAGCCGCTGGCTGCTGCCGTTCCATGATTGAACGCCAGAAAAATCAGAGCAGGCGTGATTAATCCTCCAAGGGCCGCTACGATGGGTAATAGAGCTTGCTTCATACTGGAAAGCTCCCCTACCTGCAATTCCCGCTTGATTTCTATTCCCACAAGAAAGAAAAAAACGACCATTAAGGCATCATTTACCCACGCTTCAACCGACAAAGCTAAAGACCCCGTTCCTATCGTTGTTTCCCAAAAGTGCAGATAAGATTCTCCCTGACTGGAATTAGTGATTACTAACGAAACCGTCGTCGCCAACAGCAGTAAAATACCCCCTAATTGTCCGTTTTCAGAAAAGGATTTAATGAATTGAGAAGTTTTGAATAGTTGTTTATTCATACGAATGGCTTACGCTTGTTTGGTATCTTTTTGCTTGGTTAATATCATTTTTTAATTTCAACTCAGCCTTTCTTGAAGCTTTTGTTTTTACGGCATGCTCCGTCAAAAATCATTACCAGTCCAACCTACAAGTGTTTACAAAAAATCCAGCCGCTTTGTTAGACAAACGGCTGGATTCATTTTTCAGGTACTACTGAATTAAGGCTTATTAGAGTCTACCACAATGCGTTTATCACGGTTGACTAAATCCCAGGCGGTATAGAATACCAATCGAGCCGTTTTTTCAGCCTTATCGAATTCGATTTTTTCTACGTCATCCGTTGGCCGGTGGTAATCATCGTGAACACCATTGAAGTAGAAAATGATGGGGATTTTCTTCGCCGCAAAGTTGTAGTGATCGGAACGGTAATAAAAACGGTTTACATCGTTAGGATCGTTGAAGGTATAATCCAGATCCATTTTAATGTACTTTTTGTTAGCCTCTTCGTTAATGGCGTGCAATTCCGAAGAAAGCTTATCCGAGCCAATCACGTAAATGTAATCAGGCTTGCCTTCATGAGCCTTGTCAACCCGGCCCACCATGTCAATGTTTAAATCGGCAATAGTATTTTCGAGCGGAATCAGTGGATGATTTACGTAATATTCTGAACCTAGCAGGCCTTTTTCTTCACCCGTTACGGTCATGAACAGAATGCTCCGACGCGGACGGGCTCCTGACTTTGCTGCTTTTGAAAATGCTTCAGCCAGTTCCATAACGCTTACCGTACCCGAACCGTCGTCATTCGCTCCATTATTGATTTTGCCATCTTCCGAAATACCGATGTGATCGTAGTGAGCCGTTACTACCAGTACTTCGTTTTTCTTGTCCGTTCCTTCCAGAAAACCAACCACGTTAGAAGTCTCAATTGGCGTCTGTTTTTCAACTGCTTTCAGGGTAATGGTATGGTTGAGATCCCTTGCTTGCGTCTTACCCGCCATTAAATCAGCCAGTTGCTGATCATCCAGACCTAAAATTTCTTTGGCTAAGCCCTGTTTTAACTGAACGGTTAATAAAGTTGAAGCCGGACGCTCTTCATCCTTGAATGTCAGACGGTTCATTCGGGGCGAGTAGGCCCGCATCCGAGCGTATAATTTATCCGTTTGTTCATCCGAACCGGGAGCGATGGTGACCACGCAACGAGCTCCTTTTTCCTGAAGCAAAGCCATTTTCTTGCGGGAAGCTTCGGGATTTTTTGACCAGGAAGAAGCTTGAGACGTGCCCGAAATCAGGTAAGTCCCATCTTCTTTTTTGGGCTCGCCGGGTAGCATCAACACGGCTTTACCCTTTAAATCCAGACCTTTAAGATCAGAGTATTTCTCGTCGTCAATGCCGTATCCAACAAAAACGATGTCGAGTGTTTCTTCCTTTGAGAAGTTACTTGATCCCGTCACGTAGAAATCCTTGAGGAGTTCTTTTGTTCCGCTGGTCGTCTTCACGTATACGTCTCCCCAGCCTAATTCAACTAATTCCACGGGCTGGAGGTAACTACCGTTAGGGCCAATGCCTTTGAGTCCTAAGCTCTTAAAATGATTGGCAATGTATTCAGCAGCTTTGTGCTGACCACGCGTTCCGGTTCCGCGACCTTCCAGCTCATCCGATGCCAGATAGCTCAGGTGTTTTTTGAGGTCTGCTGCCGTAATAGATGCGGCAAATTTCGTTGGATTCTGAGCCTGAGCAAACGCCAGCGGACTCATTGCCAACAGGGTAAGGAGTTTTTTCATGAAGTGAATCTATGGAAATCAAATCTCTAAAATTAAACGCTTTCGGGCACTTCTGCTATACAAATGAGATGAAAGGTTTCTGCATTGCGTTTTTAGATGCCCTTCAGGCTGTGTATGAATGGCATTTTAGATTACTACCCACAACCTTTCATCCAGAGCGAAGCGAAGGATCTTACTTGTGTTCCCCGGATTTCATCCGGGGCTATCTACATTGAACCCCGCTGGGGTTATTGTTAAAACAGGTTTGCGATAGATAAACTCTAAGGATACATAATTACTTCATCATCAGAGCCTGTCATCCAGAGCGAAGCGAAGGACCTTACTTGGTGCTTCCCCGGATTTCATCCCGGAACAATGTTAGGAACAGAAGTATCATCAATAACCTCAAACCCGCCCCATTCTACCTAAGGTCTCTCACTACGTTCGAGATGACAGAGGTAGAAGTTACTCTTTTCAACCTCTAAAAATTCCCTCTCATTTCTACCCAAACAGTAGACTTACTCCTGCCCTGATTTGCCTTAGGGTTTCTTTTAGGAAAACACAAATTCAACTCCTAATGCCAGAGCTGATAAGCCACTTACTAAATAGTTACCTAAGTATTTACACTCATCCATTCGTATATAAACAGATTTTATTTACTTTACTTCTTTATTTATTTCAATAAAATATATGAATATAACCAAATCATTACTTCTCTTTTGTTCAGCTCTCAGTTCTTCCTGGCTACAGGCACAAGACCTGGGCTGGACTATTACAGCTCAGGATATTAACCCGAACCGTTACTACGGCGTTAGTGTAGCCAATGGAATGATTGGCATTGTTTCTTCGGCCACTCCTCTGAAAGTGAATGATGTCGTTCTGAATGGGACTTTCGACAGCTACGGAAGAGGACGTGTTTCTAACATTCTGAAGGTGTTTGATTTTGCCAATATGGACCTGGAAGTTGATGGTCAGCGAGTGGATCGAACCGGCATTCAGCATTATCAGCAAGAGCTGGATATGAAACACGCTACCCTTACCACCAGCTTTACTTTCGGCAATAAGGTAGTCGTAAAAGAGTCCATTAGGGCTCTCCGGCATTTACCTCATACGGCTTTAATTGATGTTGAAATTCAGGCGAAAGCTGATGTTGAAATTACTCCGCACAGCGTACTATCCTCCCCGGATTTATTAAGGGACGTTGAAAACTTCTATCATACCATTGACCGCCCCCATTCGCTAATTCCTTTGATGACTTCGGTAGCCAAATCGCCCACGGGAAAGCACCTGGTAGCGGCTTCCAACAGCTTTATTTTCAACGAGCCTCGGGGTAAAGAACCCGCTTTGATTCACGAAGAATGGGATTCAGGGCTTCATCGGCTCAAGTTCAGTAAAAAGCTGAAAGCCGGTGAAACTTATCGGTTTAGCATTGTAGGGTCAGTTATCTCCACCGAACATACTCCAGACCCGCATAACGAGGCAGAACGGCTAACCATTTTTGCAGCTCTTGAACGGCGGGATCGGCTAGTTCAGCGTCATAACGAAGCCTGGGATAAGCTTTGGGAGTCGGACATTATCATCGAAGGCGATCCAGAAGCTCAGCGGGCCGCTCGTTTCTCGCTTTATCATCTTTATTCTTTTTGCCGGGAAGGTCAGGCCTACAGTTTATCTCCCATGGGCCTTTCGGGTCTGGGTTATAACGGACATGTATTCTGGGATACCGAAATCTGGATGTATCCCCCCGTTTTACTCATGCACCCAGAAATTGCCAAATCTCTGCTCGAGTATCGATTTGAACGAATGGATGCCGCCCGGCAGAATGCAAAGTCACACGGGTATCAGGGAGTAATGTTCCCCTGGGAATCCGACGATAAAGGACAGGAAGCTACGCCCGTCTGGGCTCTTACGGGACCTTTTCAACATCACATTACTGGCGACGTAGGTTTTGCATTCTGGAAATACTATCAAGTTACCCAGGATAAAATCTGGCTAAAAGACAGAGGCTACCCACTTTTAAAAGAAGTAGCTGACTTCTGGGTGAGTCGGGCGGAAAAAGGAAAGGATGGCAAGTATCACATTATCAATGTAGTCTGTGCGGATGAATGGGCTGAAAACGTGGATGACAATGCGTACACGAACGGCATGGCCCGTGAAGTGTTAAGCTTTGCCAATCAGGCTGCCCGCGAACTGGGCTTCCCAGAAAACAGCCGCTGGAAAGAAGTAGCAGAAGGGTTGGTCATTTATAAATTCCCAGATGGGGTAACGAAAGAATACGCTACCTACAATGGGGAAATCATCAAGCAGGGAGACGTAAACCTGCTGGCTTATCCCATGAAACAAGTAACGGATCCGAAGGACATTAAAAAGGATTTAGATTATTACTGGAAAGTTTTAGCCGATAACCAACCGGGACGTAAGGGGCAATCGCCAGCCATGGCTCACGGCATTTTCTCTATTCTTTATAACCGACTGGGAGAAACGGATAAAGCCTACGAGTTATACATGGATAGTTACAAACCCAATGAGGTTCCTCCGTTTGGTGTATTAGCCGAAACGGCGGGTGGCACCAATCCGTATTTCGCAACGGGTGCAGGTGGCTATCTTCAGACGCTGTTAGCGGGCTTTGGAGGCTTGGATATTACCGACAAGGGTATTATTCAACTGAAAACGCGACTTCCCAAACATTGGAAATCACTTACGTTGAAAGGAATAGGCGTTGATAAAAAAACGTATGTAGTGAAGTAATTCATGAGAAATTGTCCTGAAAAGCCGATGAGCGTTCCTGCTTATCGGCTTTTTTAGTTTCACGGCTCTTCTTTTACCCCATCATGAAATCTAGGGCGGCATATTCTTTTAGTATCTACCCGTATGAAGTGTTGAGTTCAACTCGTTCGGGGCAACGCTTCCTGAGTTATTCAACTTGGGTTAATCAGTAATCAAATCTACTATTCATCGTTTTTGAGATCATGGCTTCCAATACCACAAAACATACCTTCAAAATCGGAGGTGCATTTGAAGTGAATCGCCTGGGCTACGGCGGAATGCAATTAACAGGCAGCGGCGTCTGGGGCGATGCTCCTGACCGTGAAAAAGCTAAAAAAGTATTACAAACTGCGGTTGAATCCGGTCTTAACTTTATTGATACGGCTGATTCATACGGGCCGCACACCAACGAAGTGCTTATTGCGGAGGCTCTGTATCCGTACAAAGAAGGCTTAGTAATCGCCACTAAAGGCGGACTAGAACGAACCGGTCCTAACCAATGGCCCGTCAATGGGCACCCGGATCATATTCGGGAAGCAATTGAGGGCAGTTTGCAACGCCTGAAACTGGACGTGATTGACCTCTGGCAATTGCACCGTTTTGACCCCAAAGTTCCCGTAGAAGAAACGCTCGGGCCAGTTGTAGACGCGGTGAAGGCGGGAAAAATCAAGCACGTCGGTTTATCCGAAGTAGGCATTGATCAGATCAAGCAGGCAGAGAAGGTGGTTCCTATTGTCTCTGTTCAAAACTTGTATAACCTCGGTGACCGCCATTGGGAGGATGTACTGGACTATACCACCGAACGCAACATGGCTTTCATCCCCTGGTTTCCGCTGGCTTCGGGACCGGATAAAATGAAAGAGAAAATTCAGGAAATCGCTCAGAAACACGAAGCAACTACCGCCCAAATCGCTTTGGCCTGGTTACTGAAACGAGCCCCGAATATTCTATTAATTCCCGGAACGAGTTCAGTTGAACATTTACTGGAAAATCTAAAGGCTTCAGAAATTGAGTTAACCGACGACGAATTTCAAACGCTTTCCGCGTAACATCATAACCACGAAGAGCAGACTTCTGCCTCTTCTGGTGGTTAATAAGAATTGTCGATTTACCGCGTTTCCCAGATCAGCATGGTTATACGTTAACGAGTAACCAGTTTGTCAATAGAGACTAGACGCGATCAATCGGCGTCTCTACTATTAATGTTTAGCGAAGCTTCACCTGCAACTTTAAAGGCCAAATTTTGAATAAACATTACCTACGCTAATCCGTTGAATTTATTAAGTAAAACCCATTTCAAGTCCTCTTTGTGCTTGAAATGAATCTCTTCCCGCACTGAAGAATTGTCTTACATAATCCTTTTTTATGAAAACGAGCAAAAAAAAGGTTGAAAACGAAGCCCGGCGTGATTTCCTCAAGCAATCGTCCGTGCTGTCTGCATTAGTTCTTTCTCCGGGCAAAGCCGTACAAGATCCCAAATGGGATGAAAAAGTGGCCGCCCCTTTCGAAAAAGTCGCGTTAAAACTGGAAGTGAACGGTGTAAAACACAACCTTAGCGTTGAGCCTCGCACCACTCTGCTGGATTTATTACGCGAGCAGTTACACCTGACGGGCACCAAAAAAGGCTGCGATTTTGGTCAATGCGGAGCCTGTACCGTTCATTCAGATGGTCAGCGAGTCAATTCCTGCCTGACATTAGCCGTTACTGAAGACGGAAAGAAGATCACTACCATTGAAGGCATTTCGAAAGGGGATGACTTACACCCAATGCAGGAAGCCTTCATCAAACACGATGGTTTTCAGTGTGGGTATTGCACCCCGGGTCAGATCATGTCCGGCATTGCCTGCATTCGCGAAGGGCATGCTGATACCGAAGATGAAATTCGGGAATACATGAGCGGAAATATTTGCCGCTGTGGAGCTTATCCCAACATCGTCGATGCGATTATGGAAGTGAAGAAAGGAGGACAAACGGTATGAAAGCCTTTCAATACGTCCGAAGCACCACGGCCAAATCGGCCATCGAGGCCTTAGCCAAAGACCCCTCAGCCATGTTTCTCGCCGGAGGAACCAATCTGGTAGATTTAATGAAACGCGGGGTTACCGAGCCAGATAAACTGATTGACATCAGTCGGTTACCCTATACTAAAATTGAAAAAGAAAGTTCGGGCGTTCGCATCGGAGCGATGGCATTGAATAGCCAGGTTGCCGATGATAAGCTGATTCAGGAAAAATGGCCTTTACTTTCGCTGGCTCTGAACGCCGGAGCGTCGGCTCAGTTACGCAATAAGGCGACGGTAGGTGGAAATATGCTACAGCGAACCCGCTGCGGCTATTTTTATGATACTGAAATGGATTGCAACAAACGTCAGCCCGGCTCAGGCTGTGGAGCCAAAGAAGGCTATAACCGAATGCACGCCATTTTTGGTACCAGCGAACATTGCATTGCCGTACATCCCAGCGACATGTGCATTGCCCTGGCCGCTCTGGATGCCACCGTTATTGTACAGGGGCCTAAAGGCGAACGTAAAATTCCATTTGCCGACTTTCACCGCCTTCCCGGCGATCATCCTGAAAAAGATAATACGCTGGAAAAGGGAGAGTTAATAACTGCTGTCACCCTCCCCGACTCGCCCTATGCCAAGAACGTTCATTACCTCAAAGTCCGCGACCGTACGTCTTACGCCTTTGCTTTGGTATCGGTTGCGGCGGCTCTGGAGCTAGATGGGAAGACGATTAAGTCGGCCCGGCTGGCCATGGGCGGCGTCGCTCATAAGCCCTGGCGATTGCTGGAAGCAGAAAAGGCTTTGGTAGGTCAAACCGTATCGGAAGCCACGTTCCAGAAAGCGGCTGAAGTCGCCATGACTGGAGCTAAAGGCTATGAGTACAACTCATTTAAACTGAAACTAGCCCCCAATTCCATAGTCGAAGCACTCAAAATCGCCGCTGGCTTAACCGCATGATCGTATGAAAAATAAAGACGAAAAGATCGGCGGACGTATGAGTCGCGTCGATGCTGTGTTGAAAGTAACTGGAGGAGCTACTTATTTTGCTGAATACGAAGTCCCGAATCTGACTTATGGCGTGCTGGTACCCAGCACCATAACCCGAGGTCGGATTAAAAATATTGATACAAAAAAAGCCGAAAGTGCTCCGGGTGTTCTAGTCGTACTTACGCATGTAAACGCACCCAAAGTTCCAGCCTATGAAGCGAAAGAGCCCAGCAAGACCAGCTCGGGTCGTGGGCCAGGCATGATGGCTTTTCACAATGATGAAATCCATTTCAACGGTCAGCCTATTGCAATGGTTGTTGCCGATACATTTGAACGGGCAACTTACGCGGCGTCCTTAGTGAAGGCTGAGTATCAGGAGCAAAAACACCAGACCGACTTAAAAGCGAACCTCGCCAAAGGTAACGTACCCAAGACCAACAAGTCTTTGCAGGATTATCAGCGGGGCGAGAAAGATGCGTACAAAACCGCTCCGGTAAATCTGGAAGAAGAATATGTCCTACCTAGCGAGGTTCATAACCCCATGGAGTTACACGGGATTCTGGCTCAGTGGGATGGGCCGGACAAACTTACCGTTTACGCCAAAACGCAAGGCGTAAAGATGACGCAGCAGGTCATTGCAGAAACCTTTAAGCTGCCGAAAGAGAACGTGCAGGTGCATTCGCAATTTGTAGGCGGAGCCTTTGGGATGTCTCTTCGGGTATGGCCCCACGAAATTGCTACGATTCTGGCCGCGAAAAAGGTGAACCGTCCGGTAAAGCTGGTTATAACTCGCAATGAAATGTTCACCATTGCTGGTTATCGTCCTCATACGCACCAGAAGATTGGTATTGGAGCGACGAAAGACGGAAAAATAGTAGGCATTTCGCATTGGGCGAATGTGCAGAATAGTAATTACGAGGAGTTTACGGAAGCGACGGTAGCCATGACCAAGTTCATGTACCAGATCCCGAACGTAAATACGACTTATCGCGTAGTGCCACTGGATATTTGCTCGCCCATTCCCATGCGTGGTCCCGGCGAAGCAACGGGGGCATTTGCCCTGGAATCGGCCATTGATGAGTTATCCTATGCTCTGGATGTCGATCCCATTGAATTACGTATCATGAATTATCCGGAAAAAGATCCGGAACGGGATTTACCCTGGTCAAGTAACTACGTTCGAGAAGCGTATAAAATGGGGGCGGATAAAATTGGCTGGTCGAATCGAAGTAATCAACCAAAAGCCAAAATGGAAGATGGCATGTGGGTGGGTTATGGCATGGCCACGGGCACCTTTGGAGCCCATCGTCGGCCCGCCACGGCCCGAGCCTGCCTAAATGCCAACGGAACGTTACTAGTGCAGAGTGCCGCCAGTGATATTGGTCCCGGTACTGGAACGGCTATGGTTCAGATTGCGGCAGATGTGATGGGCATTCCAGCTAATCGAATCAAATTCGAACTGGGTGAATCCAATTTACCCGATGCCCCGATTCAGGGTGGTTCGGCAACAGTGGCTTCCGTAGGTTCAGCCGTACACGAAGCCTGTATAGAGTTACGGCAAAAGCTGGTGGAACTTTCAGGGAATGCCTTGAAAAATGCGAAAGTCGATACGTTGGTCTACGAGGATGGAAAAATCAATTCACCCAAAGACCGCTCGGCCAGCATTACGTATGCTGAAGTATTGAAGCGAAATAACTTACCGAAACTGGAAGTAACCAAAGAGTCCAAACTGAGCGAAGACCAGCAGAAGAAATTTGCGATGTATTCCTTTTCAGTCCATTTCGTGAAAGTACATGTGCATCCCACCACGGGCGTTGTAAAAGTAAAACACGCCGTAGCTCTGGCCGATGCGGGAACCATCGTAAACCATAAAACAGCCAGCAGCCAGATGATGGGCGGAGCCGTCGGTGGCATTGGCATGGCGTTAACCGAAGAGGCCGTGATTGACCACCGTTTTGGACGTTACGTCAATAATAACTTCGCCGATTATCACGTCCCCGTCAATGCCGACGTTCCTGAGGTAGATGTATTATTCGTGGATAAAAAAGATCCGTATACCACACCTATGGGTTCGAAAGGTCTAGGTGAAATCGCCATTATTGGCATGGCTCCGGCTATCGCCAATGCCGTTTATAACGCCACCGGGAAACGGATTAGAGAGTTACCTATTACGCCTGATAAGTTGATTTAGTTGTTAGTTAAAAAAATAAAAAGGTACAGCATTACTAGTGCTGTACCTTTTTATTTTTTTATGGTAGAGACGTCTATTTATCGCGTCTCCTACTCGGATTATGATAATTTTCAGGATTAGCTAATTACTTGCCAACAACATAGCCATCTAAATTAGAACGTGGTAGAAGCTATTAATGGACCTCTCTACATATTAAGCGACCATTAGAAGAGGCCGTCGTGCACAAGGGATGTCTCTTCTAAAACCCATCCCCTAACAACTATTTCATAGCCATATCACCCGCACGAATTTTCGCTCCTACTTTCTGTACATCCTTCATTACCCGGAAGAAGTTTTCGCCCCAGATTTTCTTCAAATCTCTCTCCGTATAACCCCGACGAACCATTTCGATAGTCAGATTTGGATATTCGGCAATATCAAAGCAATCAGCCAGATACCCTCCCCCATCATAATCACCACCGATACCTACGTGGTCAACACCCATGATTTTCACGAAATGATCCAAATGGTCAATCGCGTCTTTCACTGTCGCCAGCGGTACTGGAAACTTCTTGTTCAATTCCCGCATTTCAGTACGCATGGCCTTCATCTGTTCGTCTGACATGGCTCCGCCCGAAGTATACTTCTTCCGAATATCCGCTACTGCTGCTTCGCGTTCGGGATTTTTAGGACTTGCTTTAATGTAACTGCTTAATAAATTCAGTTGCACCACGCCCCCCTTTTTAGCAATAGCCCGGAGTAAATCGTCATTCAAATTCCGGGGATGATCCAGCACGGCGTAAGCATCCGAGTGCGTTGCTACAATGGGAGCTTTAGATAACTTAATCAAATCCCAGACGGTGCTGTCGGACAAGTGAGAAATGTCGATCATCATGCCCAGACGATTCATTTCAGCAACCACCTTTTCTCCGAAAGGACTCAAGCCGTTAAACTCCGGTCCTTTGGGGTCCGTTGATGAATCGCAAATGTCATTATTGGAAGAATGACAGAGCGTCATGTACCGAGCTCCGCGATCGTAGAATTTCTGAATATAGGATAGATCGTTACCGATCTGATACCCGTTTTCAACGCCGATAAAAATCGAGCTTTTTCCCGCTTTTTCCAGAGCCAAGGCCTCTTCCTGCGTCGTTACAATCTTACCCATTTCCGGGTGACGGTTGATCTGGGCGTACATGGAATCCAGAATGGTCATCGCCATCTTCTGAACTTTCGCGTTTGCCTCCGGCGTGCGTGGTCCCTGTCCCTGATATACCGCAAAGAAGATACCATCTACACTACCCTTTTTCATGCGGGGAAAGTCGATTTTAGAATCGGGCAGTTTCCCATCTTTGCTATTATCCTTCGAAATATCAAAATCTTTCCCCACCATCCGCATGGGCGTATCGGCGTGTGTGTCGAGTGTGAAAACCTTAGCGTGAATCTTCTTGGCTTTTTCGATGAGCTTGGCATCATCTTGAGCCCATAAGGTCTGACCAAGGCACACCAGCGGCAACGCAAGGAAAATCTTCTTCATATTCGTTGGGAAAAAAGTGTATAACTATATCGCAAATTTCATCAGCAATGTAATAATATTCTGCGAGGTATGAACTTAGCCACATGAGCATATCGATCATTCCCGAAAGTATGAAGATAAGTTCCTGAAGTGAAGCGATTCAATTTTTGGGTAGGGATGTCCTGAATAAGATCGTCTATTCCGTAAAGCTTTTTCATTTTTTTGAGCGATTCTTTTACCAGCCTCTTCATTTGATACGTTGAACTAGTAATTCAATGAACTATGAAGTATACCTGCGTTACCAGTAAAAGAAAATGAACTGTCCTACTACTTCGCTGGGGTTTCGACAAGGGCTGTTTCAGGAATCCAACAAATAATGAACAAAAGTCTAGCCATAACGTTAGAACATGAAAAGATTCATTACGCTGAAAATGACCCGATAAATCTATCTAAACCTGTTCTTTATTCATCCAATCACTCATTCGTTATGCATTACCCTTAGCCCGTTGAGCAAGCTCTTTTCAGGCCGTTTTTCTTACAATTGGAAATCGCGTTTTCTATAGCTATACTTTTTTGGCGGAAATTTTCAGGAAAATTCAGAAAATTTTCCGTCTCAGTCTTTTGCAACCCCTAACTTTGCCCAATTATTCGAGCAGTTTTTCTGATATGGACCAATATTCTTATATCGCCAATGCGGACGTGGATTACATTTCCGACTTGTACGATAAATACCAACAAGACCCAACCAGTGTAGACACCAGTTGGCAAAACTTCTTCAAAGGCTACGATTTCTCTGTTCTTTACGGTGAAAAAGGTGATTCTGCCGCAGTAGCTCCTTCTTCAAACGGCAACGGACAAGCCAAACCCGCCGACGCAGGTATTATTGCAAAGGAAGGCTCCGTTTTAAGCCTGATCAAAGCCTATCGCTCTCGCGGTCACTTATTGGCTAAAACTAACCCTCTGGGTTACGAGCGTGACCTGGAAGCCCGCTTAACTTTAGAAGACTATAAACTTTCTGAAAAAGACCTCGATACCGTTTTTGAAGCAGGTCATTTTCTTTTAGGCCGTTCGGCGACGCTTCGCGAGATCATGGCTGCCCTCGAAAAAATTTACGCTGGTAACATCGGTTTCGAGTACATGTACGTTCGGAACATGGTTGAAAAAGAGTGGCTGCGTAATAAAATTGAAAAAGCAGCTCTGGTTTTCGATCCTACAAAAGAAGAAAAAGAACGTATTCTAAAGAAACTAAACGAAGCAGTAACCTTCGAGCAGTTTCTTCATACCAAGTTTTTAGGCCAGAAACGTTTCTCGCTGGAAGGTGGCGAGGCAACGATTCCTTCGCTCGATACGATCATTAATACTTCCGCCGATCTGGGTGTAGAAGAAGTAATGATCGGGATGGCCCACCGGGGCCGTCTGAACGTCTTGGTGAACATCATGCACAAGTCGTACGACGAGATCATCAGTGGTTTCGTGGGACAAGTGCCGGAGCTGGAAGATACCCTGCCTAACGATATTAACTTCGGCGGTGACGTGAAGTATCACCTGGGTTATTCCAGCACGCACAGAACGCCATCGGGTAAAGATGTAGCTTAAAGCTGGCTCCTAACCCTTCTCACTTAGAGACGGTTAACCCTGTAGTAGAAGGTTTCGTACGTAGCCGTGCGGATGGAATTTTCGCAGGTGATTACGATAAAGTAATGCCGATCCTGATTCATGGAGACGCCGCCGTTGCCGGTCAGGGCATTGTTTACGAAGTAACCCAAATGGCGAAACTTCCCGCCTACAAAACGGGTGGTACCATTCACTTCGTGATTAATAACCAGATTGGTTTCACCACGGACTCGGTAGAAGGCCGTTCGGCTATTTACTGTACGGACATCGCGAAAATCATCGATGCTCCCGTATTCCACGTGAATGGTGACGATCCAGAAGCCGTTATGTTCGTTTCGAAAATGGCCGTTGAATACCGTCAGGAATTCAACCAGGACGTTTTCATTAACATGATTTGCTACCGTCGCTGGGGTCATAATGAGTCGGACGAGCCTTCGTTCACGCAGCCCACGATGTACTCTCAGATCAAACTGCACAAGAACGTTCTGGAGTTATATAACGAACAACTCGTAAGCCGTGGCAAAGTAGACGCGAAGCTGGCGAAGAGCATGGAAGCGGAATTCAAGCAATTCCTCCAGGATCGTCTGGATGGGGTGAAACAGGCTGAAGCTCCCGTTTTCCATCCGTTGAAATTAGACGAAGAGTGGAAGAAACTTCGCTATGGTTCGGCGGAAGATTTCGAGCAATCGCCCGTAACTGCTATTTCCCGCGAAACAGTCGATAAAATTTTCACGGCCTTAACCACGCTTCCCGAAGGTTTCAAGCCCCTGAAACAGATTGATAAACTCATTACCGACCGTAAAAAACTGTTACAGGATAACGGTCAGGTTAACTGGGCTACGGCTGAATTAATGGCCTACGGCTCCCTATTACTGGAAGGTAAAAACGTTCGGATGACGGGTCAGGATGTGCAACGCGGTACGTTTAGTCACCGTCATGCCGTTCTTCACGATGCCGAAACGAACAAGACGTATACGCAGATTAATAACATTCAGGAAGGTCAGGAGCAGATGGAAATCTTCAACTCCCTGCTTTCTGAGTACGGTGTTTTAGGTTTTGAGTTTGGTTATTCCATGGCCAACGCTCACGCTCTGGTCATCTGGGAAGCTCAGTTTGGTGATTTTGCTAACGGTGCTCAGATTATTATTGACCAATTTGTAAGTTCCTGCGAATCCAAGTGGGGTCTGCAAAATGGTCTGGTGATGTTATTACCTCACGGGTACGAAGGTCAGGGTCCCGAGCACTCAAATGCCCGCCCCGAACGCTTCCTGCAGTTGTGCGGCGATTACAACATGGTAGTCGCAAACGTAACGACGCCAGCGAACATCTTCCACCTGATGCGGAGACAATTAACCTGGGACTTCCGTAAGCCGCTGGTTATCATGTCCCCCAAGTCGATGTTACGTCACCCGCTGAACGTTTCTCCGATTGAAGATCTGACTACAGGTGGTTTCAAAGAAGTAATCGGCGATACCTTTGTTGATCCGAAGAAAGTGAAAAAGGTATTACTCTGTACGGGTAAAATCTATTACGATCTGCTGGACAAACAACAGAAAGATGGTCGCAACGATGTAGCCATCATTCGGGTTGAACAACTACACCCGCTACCGTTGAAACAAATTCAGCAGGAGTTGGCGAAGTTCTCGAAAGCCAAAATTTACTGGGTTCAGGAAGAGCCTAAAAATATGGGTTACTGGACTTATATTTTACGTGAATTTGGTTGTGGCCAGTTAGACGTAATTTCGCGTAAAACTTCGGCTTCACCCGCTACAGGTTTCTTAAAGACCCACAGCGAAGAACAGGCCGCCTTAATTCAGGAAGCTTTTGCTTAATAACTAACGAGCCGGATTCAGGGAAACTTCTGAATCCGGCCATTTTGATTATATAATAAGAACGAATCCTCCCTTCGGGGAAGTACCTAATCATGGCAATCATCGAAATGAAAGTCCCCGTTGTAGGGGAATCCGTCACTGAGGTTACCATCGCCACCTGGAACAAAAAAGACGGCGATACGGTAGCAATGGATGAGGTATTATGTGAATTAGAGTCTGACAAGGCTACATTTGAACTTCCGGCTGAAGCCGCAGGTATTCTGCGTATTCTGGCTAAAGAAGGCGATACGCTGGCGATCGGAGCTCCTATCTGTTCTATCTCTACGGATGGTGATGCAGGTTCTGCCCCTGCCGCAGAAGCTCCTAAAGCGGAAGCCGCTCCTGCTGTTGAAGCTGCCCCTCAGGCTGCTCCTGCTGCGGAAGCCAAATCGGAAGAGACCAAAACCATTGAAGTTAAAATTCCGGTAATGGGTGAGTCGGTAACCGAAGCTACCATTGCAAACTGGAATAAAAAAGAAGGTGACGTCGTGAAAATGGACGAGATCCTTTGCGAACTGGAATCTGACAAAGCTACGTTTGAGTTACCCGCTGAGGCTGCCGGAACGTTACATATCATTGCGGAACCTGGTTCTACGCTGGAAATTGGTGCTGTCATTGCTACCATTACAGTAGGTGCGGGTGCTTCTGCTCCTGCCTCTAGCCCAGCTCCCGCAGCAGCACCAGCGGCTACTGCATCGGCCCCTGTGGCTGATAAAGCCAGTGGCGTTACTCCCGTAGCTGCTGCGATTTTAGCGGATAAAGGTATTAATCCTAAAGATATTCAGGGTTCAGGTGAAGGTGGCAAAATCATGAAAGCTGACGCCCTGAAAGCATCTACGGCTCCTGCTCCTGCCAAGGCTGAAGCTCCTAAAGCCGCTCCTGCTGCTAAACCAGCATCTACCGAAGAGCGTGGCGTACGTCGTCAACGCATGACTTCGCTTCGTAAAACGATTGCCCGTCGTCTGGTAGCGGTGAAAAATGAAACGGCCATGCTGACTACTTTCAACGAAGTAGATATGCAGCCGATCATGGATCTGCGTTCGAAATACAAAGATCGCTTCAAGGAGAAACACGGCGTAGGCTTAGGCTTCATGTCCTTCTTTGCGAAAGCCGTTACCGTGGCCCTGAAAGAATTCGAAGCGGTGAACGCTTCCATTGACGGTGATGAAATTGTTTACCACGATTACGTAGATATCTCCGTAGCCGTTTCTACGCCTCGCGGTTTAGTGGTTCCTGTGTTACGTAACGTAGGTGACTTAACTTTCGCGGGTATCGAAAAAGGCATTGTTGATCTGGCCGTAAAAGCTCGTGACAACAAGCTGACCATCGAAGACATGAATGGCGGAACGTTTACCATCACCAATGGTGGCGTATTCGGTTCGATGATGTCTACGCCTATCATTAACGCTCCTCAGGTAGCTATTTTAGGTATGCACAACATCATTGAGCGTCCCGTAGTAGTGAATAAGGAAATCGTGATTCGCCCGATGATGTACATCGCATTAAGCTATGACCACCGCATCATTGACGGTAAAGAATCCGTAAGCTTCCTGGTTCGCGTGAAGCAGTTATTAGAAGAGCCTACTCGTTTATTATTAGACGTGTAGTCCTCAAACCATACTCAAGAACAAATCCCCGACTCTGGTAACGCTAGAGCGGGGATTTTTCAGTTTACAGTTTTCAGTCGTCTGTTTTCAGTTTTGGGTTATCCAGAATTGATATGCTTCTCAACTGAAAACTATAAACCGCAAACTGAAAACTAAATGATGTTTAAACGTCTCGGCTTGTTAAGCCTTTGCCTGGCCTTTGTATTAGGCTGTAGTAGTTCTAAAACATACCTCCGCGTTCCGAAGAACGGGTTGACTGAGTTTCTGAAACCGCAAGCGGGTAAACCTACTTTGATCAGTGCTCACCGGGGCGGTGGCGATTATACGGGTTATCCTGAAAATTGCATCGAATCTTTCGCGTATCTGGCCAATAAAGCAGCCATGATTATTGAGTGTGACATTGGACTGACGAAAGACAGCGTATTGGTCATGTTACACGATGATGTGCTGGACCGCACAACGACCGGGAAAGGCAAACTGAATGCGATTACTTATGATTATACCCAAAGCCTCTTCCTGAAGGATAATGCCGGAACGGTGACTAAATTCCGCATGCCTACCCTGGAAAAAGTTCTTCGCTGGGGTAAGGGCAAAGTAGTGTATACGCTGGATGTAAAACGCAGCGTTCCTTTCGAGAAAGTGGTTGATATGGTTCATCAAACGCACACTGAAGACGTTAGCGTCATCATTACCTATAATGCCCAGGATGCGGCAAAAGTGTATAAGCTGGACCCAAACCTGATGATTTCGGTAACTATTCGGAATGAAGCCGAGTACCAGCGTCATCATGAATTAGGCATTCCTGATAACCGGATGGTAGCGTTCGTAGGAACCAGAGAACCCTCGACTGAGCATTACCAATTTTTACACCAGAAAGGTATTCCCTGCATTCTGGGCACGCTGGGTAACCTGGATAAAATGGCTCAGGCTAAAGGAGATCAGGTATACGTTAATTTCGCCAAAAACGGTGCCGACATCATGTCCACCGATCGGCCCCTGGAAATGGCCGAAGCTTTGAAAAAGAAGTAATACTCTGATTTTTAATTAATAAGGAATAAAAGTCGGCGGTTTGTAGTGGTTCATCCCCATATCAGACCACCGACTTTCCTATTCCTGGAATCAACTGATTCAAAGGTTGGAATGGAACAGCTTTTTCAGGGATGCTTCCCAAATATCCAACCTATGGAACAAGAACTGATTGAAAAACAAAGTCTTACGATGTCGTCGGAGTACGATGTCGCAGAAGATGTGGCCGGGTTGAAGTTTGCCTTCGTCAACATTTACATGATTGGCAAGCAGGAAGAAGGCAGCCCCTGGGTATTAGTGGATGCGGCTATTCCCAACTCAGCAGACCGAATTATTAAAGAGGCTGAGGCACGGTTTGGTAAAGACAATCCGCCACAAGCCATTGTCTTGACGCATGGCCACTTTGACCACCGGGGTTCTTTGGAAGACTTGTTGAAAGTGTGGAACGTTCCGGTGTACGCTCACCCCCTGGAAATGCCCTTCCTAACAGGTAAGTCGCACTACCCACCACCAGATCCAACAGCGGGTAATGGAGCGATGTCAGCATTTTCGTTTCTTTTCCCAACGAGTCCCCTCAACCTGAAGGATAAGGTTAAACCGATTCCTCACAATGGCTTTATTGATGAATTACCCGATTGGCGGTTTATTCACACCCCAGGTCATTCACCCGGACACGTATCATTATTCCGGGATAAAGATAAAGTCCTCATTGCAGGTGATGCATTTGTCACCACCGATCAAAGTTCGGCCATTAGTGTCATGACGCAGAAGCTTACGCTGCACGGACCTCCAACGTACTTTACCTGTGACTGGCGAGCGGCTAAAAAATCCGTTCGGAAACTGGCAGAACTTAAACCCAGTGCCGTTGGAACAGGACACGGAAAAGCCCTGCACGGAAAAGAATGGCGAGCCAAAATTCAGGAGTTATCCGATGAATTTGACACTCGTGCCTTACCCTGGAGAAGTCGTTATATCAATAACCCGGCTCATACCGATGAAAATGGCATTGTTTCCATGCCCAAGCCCGTTTCCTACTGGGTAGCCAAAGGTTTGCTCTATGGAGCAGCAGCAGGATTAGCTTTCTTCGCCTGGAATAAGGCTCGGAAGTAACCTATGCTTCTAGTATAAGTTAAGTTATGTATTGCTGCCAGCAGAAAAGCTGGCAGCTTTTTTATTAGATTACGACCCATTTATTAATCAAGTATCCAATTAGGCCAACCTTGGGTGGGCTCATACTGATGATGGCATTTTAAATATTCCTGCCTTCCTCCAAACCACTTTAGCACATAATCTTTTTGCAATGAGGTTTTAGTTTGTTCGAGGATTTTAAGGTAAGAACTATACCTGTAGGTTTTAAAATCGGAGCAAAATCCATGCTTTTGAGGATTAGCGTGGATGTAATAGACTAATTCTGTCAAGTACCGATCCGTTACTACAATTTTTCTTCTAAAGTTTTTCTGAAACAGGCTTCCCTGTCTGCCTTCCTGTTTATTAATCTTCTCGGCATAGTTCGCAAAAAGACTTCTAAACTTCCCTGATAAACTAGCAGGCGAATAGTCTTTAAAGTTTTTGACCTGTATCAAGAAATGAAAGTGATTCGGTAATAGGCAATACGCATAAGTATCAACGTAATCAGTTAGATACTGCTGCCACTTCTCCAGAAAATACCGATAGTTCTCGTGGGAATAAAATAGGTTTTCATGATTATTCCCTCGGTTGTAGATATGATAGAATTGCCCCGCAAGCATGGGAGGGTAATAATCTATTTTAGGTATGATCATCTTTTTTAGATAAAAATACTTATCATCCTAGGTTAGGGTTATACCGCTTGCTAAATTTTGAGTGTTATTTATTTAATAGTTTCTCGCACCGTTGCCAGCTTTTCTGCTGGCAGCAATACTTCTTTCCAACCAAATAGTTACCCTACAAACACAAGCTGCCAGCGGAAAGCTGGCAGCGGCATACAAGATAATTCTTAGCTTATTCAGCTTTTGCGAAGCTTCAACTAGTTACCCAGTAAGTTACTCCCACCGCTGCCAGCTTTTTCGCTGGCAGCAATACTTCTTTCCAACCAAATAGTTACCCTACAAACACAAGCTGCCAGCGGCATGCAAGGTAATTTCTTAGCTTATTCAGCTTCGGCAAAACTCAACTAGCTACCCAATAAGTTACTCCCGCCGCTGCCAGCTTTTCGCTGGCAGCAATGCTCCTTCTACCGAATTGTTACCCTATAAACACAAGCTGCCAGCGGCATGCAAGATAATTTCTTAGCTTATTCAGCTTTTATAAAAAACAGCGACACCTAATATTACTCCATTATCCTCTTAATCTCATTCAGCTTCAGCAAGGCCTCTATCGGCGTCAGTGCGTTGATATCTACCCGAGACAATAACTCTTCGATCTTCTCAAAACGCGGATCTTTCTCTGCTCCAAACAGACTCATCTGATAAGCCGGAATGGCCTTGGGCATGTCCCGAATCAATTCTTTGTTCTTTTCCTTGATATGATCCTGCTCTAAGTGAGCCAGAATTTCATTGGCCCGATTTACTACCGCTCCCGGCATACCCGCCATTTGGGCTACGTGAATGCCAAAGCTATGTTCGGAACCACCCGGTTTTAGTTTTCGGAGGAAGATTACCTTCGTTCCTGACTCCTTCACCGAAACATTGAAATTTTTGATTCTTGGAAAATCTTCCGCCAGTTGATTCAGCTCATGGTAATGCGTAGCAAACAGCGTTTTCGGACGGGCATTGGGTAAATTATGCAGGTACTCTGTAATGCCCCAGGCAATACTTACTCCGTCATAGGTACTCGTTCCCCGACCAATCTCATCCATTAATACCAGGCTTTTATCGCTCAGGTTATTAAGAATGCTCGCAGTCTCAGTCATTTCGACCATGAAAGTGCTTTCGCCCCGACTCAGGTTATCCGACGCTCCTACCCGTGTAAATACCTTATCCACCAAACCGATTTCGGCAGCCGTTGCCGGAACATAACTTCCCATTTGGGCCATGAGCACAATCAGAGCCGTTTGCCGGAGCAAGGCTGATTTACCGGCCATGTTTGGTCCCGTAATCATAATGATCTGTTGCTCTTCGTCATCCAGCCGCACGTCGTTAGGAACGTAACTTTCGCCAAGCGGTAACTGCTGTTCAATAACGGGGTGACGACCCGCCGTAATCTGAATCGCGTTTCCGTCATTTACTGATGGTTTGACGTAGTTATTTTTTCGGGCCGTTTTAGAAAAACTCAGCAACGCATCAAGCACGGCCAATACCTGAGCATTCTGCTGAATGGGACCCACGTATTCACTTGCCGTTTGTATTAACTCATTGAAAATCCGTTGTTCAATCACAAAGATTTTATCTTCTGCGTTCAGAATCTGATCTTCGTATTCCTTCAGCTCAGGCGTTATGTAACGTTCCGCATTTACCAAGGTTTGCTTTCGAATCCATTCCGCCGGAACCCGGTTTTTATGAGCATTCGTTACTTCTAGGTAATAACCAAAAACTTTATTATAGGCAATTTTCAGGGAAGTAATTCCGGTATTGGCAACCTCCCGATTCTGAATATTGACCAGAAAATCCTTCCCGGCATAAGCAATCTGATGTAACTCATCCAGTTTTTCATCAATACCGGATTTAATCATGTTGCCCAGATTCGTTACCAATGGCGGATCTTCGCGTAATTCCTTTTCAATTTTATCTAGTAGGAATTCGCAGGGATTAAGCTGCTCAGCGTATTTTTTGAGTAGCGGCTGCGTCGCACTTTGTTGTAATAACCAGTTTCGAATCGGAGCGATGTGTGTTAAAGCCCGCTTGAGAGCCTGCATTTCGCGGGGATTAATCCGCCGTACGGCTACTTTGGAAATGAGACGCTCCAGATCACCAATCTGTTTCAGATGAAGGTCCAGTGTTTCAGCCAACTCGTTATCGTTCAATAACAGTTCGACCGTATTTAGCCGTTCCTGAATAGGTTTTAAATCCTTGAGCGGTAAGACCAGCCACTTGCGTAGCATCCGAGCACCCATCGGGGTGAGCGTCTGATCGAGAATATTAATCAGCGGAACGCCATTTTCCTGCTGGGCCGACACCAATTCCAGATTTCGAATGGTAAAGCGATCCAGCCAGACGTATTTTTCTTCTTCTAGGCGATTGAGTCTGGTAATGTGGCTGATTTCCCGGTGTTCGGTTTCGGCCAGGTAATGCAGAATAACACCCGCCGCCACAATCCCTTCGGACAGATTCTCAACGCCAAACCCTTTCAAGGTTGTAGTCTTGAAATGCCCGGTTAATAAAGGATAGGCAAAATCCTGAGTGAAGGCCCAGTCTTCAAGCTGGTAAGTATTAAACTGGTCACCAAAATTTCCCTGAAATTCCGCTTTGTTTTTCTTGCAGAATAACACCTCCGCTGGACTAAAACTTTGCAGTAATTTCTCAATATAAGCTGCATTTCCCTGGGTCGTCAGGAACTCTCCCGTTGATACGTCAAGAAAGGCGATGCCAATGATATCTTTGTGAAAATGAACGGCAGCCAGGTAGTTATTTCGCCGAACATCCAGTACATTATCGTTGAAAGAAACGCCGGGAGTAACCAGCTCCGTTACGCCCCGTTTCACAATACCCTTTACCGTTGCCGGGTCCTCCAATTGATCACAAATGGCTACCCGTTGCCCCGCCCGTACTAGTTTAGGTAAGTACGTATCGAGGGAATGATGCGGAAAACCGGCAAGTGGCGTCTCCCCTGAACCACCGTTGTTTCGTTTAGTGAGGGTAATCCCTAAAATCTTGCTGGCTCGCACGGCATCCTCGCCAAACGTTTCGTAAAAATCACCCACCCGGAAAAGTAAAATAGCTCCCGGATACTGGGCTTTGATCTGATTATACTGACGATTCAGAGGGGTTTCTTTCTCCGGCTTCACGGTACCTTCCTTCGCTGGACGAGCCATAATAATGGGTAATTAAGAGCGTTCTAGCCGCATTACTTTTCCTAATAGAAGGGCAGTAACGGGCGAAATTAAAATGGGATAGAAAACAAAGATAGCTACTGATGGCTATGCTTTACAAGGTCTTTTTTGTCTTCTTCCCGCAAAATTTCCCCACTAATCCTCTTTCTGGGAAATACCCTATTCGTCCGATTTTTTTAGAAAAAGGGAACTTGTTGGGGAATAATATTGTAATTTTGCAACCAAGTTGCAGAAGCTATGAAATCGATTGTATATGCGTCCACGTCTTTAGTCACAATTATCGCTCACTGGTTATGCTGCCTATTGCCTTTGATGGCGGCAGTCATGGGCCTGAGCGGTTCTTCGTCGATTTTAAAGTGGGCTTTGGATTACCGCTGGTATTTGGTGGGAGGGCAAGTCATTTTGATGAGTTGGTCTTTTTATCATTTATATTTTCAGCATAAATCAGATACGCGTCTGAAGTGGGAAAAGGCCACGTTCTGGATGTTACTGGTTTTCTCCATTGCCGCCTGGAGTATCCCTCACGAATGGTTGATGTCTAACGATCAGAAAATGGCAACGGCCCAGGTGCAGCGGGTTTTCAATGCTCGTAAACTTACTTTAGCTCTGGATGACGAAACTACGCCACAAATGGTAGAACAAAGCCTGGAAAACGTGACTGGTGTCCTGCAACTCAAACCTCTCAACGCAGGCGTCATTTCGGTACGTTATGATTTTCGGCAGATTAGTAAAGATGAATTACTCGAACAACTTCGCCGAAAAGGTTTGCAGTTGTCTGAAATAAGTTACCAATAATCGCGATCTCCGCGTAGCTTTGATTTTCGCTTGCTATACATCGTTCACTCATCCGAACTTCTGATTATGCGTAAACTTCTTCTCCCCCTTTCGGCCCTGACCATTGGGCTTATGATGGCTTCCTGCCAGGAAAAAGAAAATCCACAATTGAAAGAAGCCGCGGCCATTCACAATGAAGCCCATGAGATCATGGAAAGCATTGAGCCTGAAATCGCTTCGCTGGATAGTCTTCAATCACAGTTAGCATAAACAAAAAATAGCCGTTACGGATACTGCTGCGGTAGCTGCCAGTATCGCGTCCCTGAATAAGGTCAAAACTGATTTCAAGGAATGGGAGGAAAACCTGGTGACGGTTCCCGGCGTTGAGCATGAACACGAACATGAGCATAAAGACGGTGAGCACGAACACCATCACCACGAACACAAGAAAGCTCCCGATGCTACACCAGAGCAACACCTTGAAATTCAGAAAGAAATCAAGAAAAATATTGAGCACATTCAAAGCGAACTGAAATCCGCGAAAAGTCAGGCGGAGGCTTTACTGAAACAATAGTTTGAGAATAGGATAATGTTTGAATGTTTGAATGTTTGAATGTTTGAATGTTTGAATGTTTGAATGTTTGAATGAAATAAAATTTTATCAGATCTTTCAAACGCCTCATTACTAAAACGCTGATTCCATGGTTTTGCCATTGACTCAGCGTTTTTTCGTTTTATACCTTAGCTTCGTAGTGATTATTGATGATAAATCGGATGGACGAATTATACATGCAGCGAGCCCTCGAACTGGCTCAATTAGGACAGGGATCGGTATCGCCAAATCCGATGGTAGGTTGCGTTGTGGTTCATAATAACCGGATTATTGGAGAAGGCTGGCATCAAAAATACGGTCAGGCTCACGCGGAAGTGAATGCCTTGAATGCTGTAGCGGAACGTCATTTACTACCCGAAGCAACGGTTTATGTCACCTTAGAACCCTGTTCCCATTTCGGAAAAACGCCTCCCTGTGCCGACCGGCTGGTGAATGAAGGGGTAAAAAGGGTGGTTATCTGTAATGATGATCCCAATCCGCTGGTCGCCGGACGAGGCATTCAAAAATTACGTGACGCTGGTATTGCAGTAACAACGGGCGTATTAGCCGCTCAGGGACGACTCATAAACCGTCGATTTTTTACGTATTTTGAGAAAAACAGACCGTATATTATTCTGAAATGGGCCGAAACCGCTGACGGTTTTCTGGCCGGGCCCGATTACCAGCCTCTGCACATTTCAAATGCTCTTTCCAGAAGGTTACTTCACAAATGGCGAACGCAAGAGGATGCCTTTCTAGTCGGAACGAATACGGTTCGTTATGATAATCCGCAATTAAATGTTCGACTCTGGCAGGGGAAAGATCCCGTTCGGGTTACGCTGGATCGAACCTTGAGTTTACCTCGCAATGCTCATTTTTTCGACGACTCTCAGTCCACGCTGATTTATAGCACTTCAGAGCGGCAGGCTACATCTACTACGGAGTGGGTTGTGCCAGAAGAATGGACCCTTTCTTCTGTCGTGAAGGATCTTCGAAAGCGTTCGATTCAAAGCCTGGTCGTCGAAGGAGGAACCCGATTACTGGAATCATTTATCAACGAAAATCTCTGGGATGAGATTCGGATTTTCCGCAGCCCCAATCGCATTCATGAAGGAATAGTGGCTCCCGCTTTTTCAGCCAAACCCGCCAGCCATGAGTTTCTACTGAAGGATGAGCTAACGGTTTATTTTCAGGATTCTTTCTAGGATAGAGCACTCGTAGTAGCTGGGCTCTGCCAAATGGTGGAAGTAAGGGATTCAAATCCAGCTAACTAAACGAAAACCTCGGATTAAAATTCAGATCCATCCAGACCGGGTCCATCCAGTAGGTAACCCCGATGCAACCCCGGGTTTTACCCGGGGCTATCTATGTTGAACCCCTCCGGGGTTAGTATTCTCATTTCCAAACCTCTCCCCTACTACGCTCTTTCGGATTTGCAATCCGAAAGCCATCTGTTAGGGATTTATAATCCCTAAAGTAACATTGACCGTCTCTACTTCTGGCAGTCGCTTGCCCTTGTCGAGTAACTCAGATTCAAAACAATAAATATCTCAACAAGAAACCCCGGATTATCATCCGGGACTATTCAAGTTCAACCCCTCCGGGGTTAGTATTCTCATTTCCAAACCTCTCCCCTACCTTTACGGGTTTTCTCTTTCCAACTGAAAACTGAAAACCGTAGCGACGGTCGCTCAAAACCGCAGCGGCGGCCGCTCAAAACTGAAAACTCAAAACGCTAACTATTCCAAATTTCCCAGGATTTTTCTGCCTGTAACTCCAGCATTCGGTAACCATTATGCGTAGCGGCACCCTGCTCAGCTCCTTTTTTCATGAATAAGGTTTCTTCAGGGTTATAGACCAGGTCATACAAGAGGTTTCGATCCGTTAACCCTTCGTAAGGCAAGTCTGGGCACGTGTCTACCTTAGGATACGTACCCAGCGGTGTTGAGTTAATGATCAACTGATACTCCGAAAGTAACCCTTCGTTTAAATCCGCGTAATTGATAAATTCAATGGAATCTTTCCGGGAAACGGTCTTGTAGACAATTCCTAAATCTTCCAGTGCAACTCGAACCGCTTTGGTAGCACCCCCATCCCCCAAAATCAGGGCTTTATGAGGCTGTAACTGCTGAAAAGGCTCCCATTGCTCCAGCGACTGCCGAAAACCCCAGTAATCAGAGTTATAGCCCTTCAAATCGCCATTTGGCAATACCTTGATTACATTCACCGCACCAATTCGCTCGGCTAAGGGATCCAATTCGGTTAAGAAAGGCAATACCTCTTTTTTATGCGGAATCGTTACGTTTAATCCTTTGAGTTCGGGCCATTGAGCCAGTAAGGCGGGTAAGCCATCTGCTTCGGGTAGCTCGAAAAGTTCGTAAACGTGAGTCTCCGAAAGTCCTTCCCGCTGGAATTTTTCAGTAAAGTAGCGTTTGGAAAACGAGTGTCCCAGCGGGTAACCAATCAAGGCGTATAAGTTCATCGTGCGTTTAGGGTTTTACTTGCTAGTTAATAAAAAAGCGTAAAGTCGAATGAAACATCCGGCCTTTACGCTTTCAAATAGTGCTAATTAGGCAGCTTTCTTCGTCAGGAATTTTTCCTTCACAATACCCCAGAGGATGGGTAATACCGAAAGTCCAATGATTCCGAAAACCACAATTTCAAAGTTTTTCTTCACAAACTCCAGGTTACCAAAGAAGTAACCCAGCAAACTAATACTCGTTACCCAAAGGACTGCTCCTGAGATACAGAAGAAAATATAACGGGCATACGTCATACTACCCGCTCCGGCTACGAAAGGAGCAATCGTCCGAACGATAGGTACAAAACGGGCAATGATCACCGTTTGTCCGCCGTACTTGGCATAGTATTCTTCAGTTTTGTACAGGTATTCCCGTTTGAAAAACAGAATTCGTTCGCGGGAACGGATGATGCCTGAAAAATACTTTCCTATGAAGTAATTGACGTTATCACCCAACAAAGCTGCTAAAATTAAAAGCGGAATAATTACCCAAACGGATAAATCGTTGGTATCACGGGCGGCCAAAGCTCCTGCGGCGAATAACAAAGAGTCGCCGGGTAACAAAGGCATGACAATCAGGCCCGTTTCTACAAACACAATCAGGAAAAGAATTCCGTAAACCAGTAATCCGTACTCCTGAATCCAAACATCCAGGTATCGATCCAGGTGCAAAAGGAAGTCTAGCAGTCCTTTAATAAGTTCCATACAATAAAGTTGAAAGACAGATTTTAGTGAAATGGGAAATTAGCAATCTTTATCCAGATTGAGAAAATGCGAGAAAGTATCTCCGCGTAAGCCCAAACGAATGGTTTCTACTGAAATGACTTCATTAGGAGCAATGTTTCCCAGGTTAACGTTGGCTCCCAGCAATTGGACAAACCAAACTTGCTGAGCTTTTTGAGGAGCCTCCCAAATGACATTTTCAGCAGGAACCTGAGTCAGAATTTCTTCCACCAGCCCCTGACGAACTTCACCTGAAGAGCGGAATAAACCTACATTTCCCCCTTCACGAGCTTCTCCGATTACCTTCCAGGCACCGGCAGCCAGCTCGGCATTCATGAGCTGAATCCATTTATAAGGAGGAATAATTTTGGCTTCATCTTTAGACCCTACTTCTGAAAGAACCGTCACCTGCTTAGATAAGGTGCTGATATACTGAAGTTTTTCATCCTGAGGCATATCAATAGATCCATCAGAAACTTCGGCGTGAGATAAATCGAAGTTATCCAACAGACGGCGGTAGTCTTCAAATTGTCCCCGGATCACGAAAGCTTCGAAGAGGGTTCCACCAAAATAAACCGGAATACCTGCGTCCTTGTAAACTTTCAATTTCTCCTTGAGCTTGGGAGTAACGTATGAGGTTGCCCAACCCAGCTTTACAATATCTACGTGGTCGGCGGCAACGTCCAGGAAATCTTCTGTTTGTCTGATACTTAACCCTTTATCCATAGCCATAGTCAGGCCGTGCGTGCGGGGCTTCTGGGTGCGGTCAGGGATTTGATCTAAATGGTAATTCATACGGCAAAGATTGCTTTCACGAGAAAGTGCAAAAGTAGCCTTGTCCAAGCGATTGACAAGTAAACATGAATAATTCTATGGAAATGTTTTTTCTGGGTTGGCTTTATACTTAACGATTCAGCGAGTTTAGAGTTTTAGAAAATGTATTCTTTAACCTTTAGATAATAGCTGAATATCGTCCATATTATACTATTTATCAACACTTTATCATAAATTAAAACCTTACTAACACCCACTAAATAGAAGCCATAGATCTTGCTTATTAATTTTAAAATTCTACTTACAAAAATTCGGAAAAAGCATCGGTCATGCTCTCTCCTGTAAAGATCTATAAGGACAGACAGCACTTACACAAACGAAGAGAAGACGCATGAATCCATACTTTAATGATCTGGTTATCAAAGCTTATACTGGATAAAAGCTACTCATTTCTACCTATTTTTTTCCTCAAACCTCCCCATTCTTACTTTTGGAATATTCTTTTTTCTATAGACTATACAACTCACGTTTAAAGTCATGAAAAAGAACATAATTGTACTCTCAACCGCCCTTGCCCTTATGGGTCTCAATGCCTGTCAAAGTAGTCGTTCAACTCCTTCAGGCGATCGTCGTTCAGACTCGTTATCCACTGCTTCAACGCAGATGAATAACATGAACAACAGCAGTAATTTCAGCACCGCACCGGGTGCCAGCACACCTGCTACTACGAATACGGGTGTAGTCGAACAAGCGGGAATGGTGCCTAACAATTCTTTTGCCCGCTCCGACAACCGTGATCAAAAAACGACCACGAGTCAACCCAATGTTAATAACTCTGCGAGTTCAAACTCGTCTATCGTGAGCAATACGGCAATGAATCGTACAGCCGCTAGGCCAGACCGGGTTGAATCGAATAGTGTTAGCAAAGAGTCGGCTCCCACAGTCAATAGTTACCTGAGTCAATCTTCGCGTTCAGGAAACACTTCGGGTAAATCACTACCTAATAATCCAGAAAATAGCGTAGCTCCTCCTACTGCTGATTCGTTGCAACGATCGCAAGCCATGACGACACCCGGTCAACGTAATGGCGTAAATGCTACCGAAGCCATGACGGCCATGAACGTTAATACCGAACGCTCTATCGCTAATACTACTTCGGGCTCTGATAATTTAATGACTAGAGTAAGTCAGCAATTAGACGCAGTGGATCAGGAATTAAAAAATTCGCCTTCACAGGCTCGCCGTATGGAGCTTAATAAAAAGCGTCAGATGCTGGTAGGAGCTTTAAATAAACTTCAGGAAGTAGAGCAGACGCTCTCCAAAATGGAAGTAAAATCAGGAACCGCAAAAGAATAATTCTGGTCGTCAAAGCACCCCTGGACTTACACCTTGATGAATACTTCAGGTGTAAGTCTTAAGTATTTATCCAACGGTTCACAGAATTTTATATTATGTGTAACAACAATTATATTATTTTTATAGCCTATTAATTCAATACCTCAGTATATAATGCTAATTATATACTGATAATCAAAATAATATTCCGATAATAATTCGATTAACAGAATCATAGTTATTTGCATACAACGCAATACACGTAAACATTATTTAATAAATTTATCTATTTTTGTAATGTTCGGATGTTTAACGACGTCTGAATGTCTGGTTGGATTTGAGAGCGATCTCAATTCAATCCAAAACAGACAAAGGTTGAAGGTTGAACGTTATTGGGCAGTGGCTTTGCAACTGCCCAATTTTTTTTAATCCAAAATCACTTGAAAAGTATACTTTACCGCTATGAAAGTTTTACTCATTCTCAGTCAGTTTGTTTTTACACTAGGTTTGACATCCCCTCCCAAACAAGAACCACTCGCCATTACGATTACCAATCTCAAGAATACGCGTGCTCCACTTAAAATTGCTGTATTCAGGAAGACTGATGAATTTCTGAAAAAGCCCTTCAAGTCCTACACGCTTGAACCGAACGGCGGCTCCTCTCCAACGCTTTTTGCCGACGATCTACCTTACGGCGAATACGCGGTGGCCATCTTTCAGGATGAAAATAAGGATGGGAAGCTTAACACCAATCTTCTGGGAATACCCAAAGAACCCTACTGCTTTTCACAGAATTATCGTCCTAAGATTAAATCTCCTAAGTTTGAATCCTGTAAATTTATTTATTCAGCTAAGGACAACCGCATGTACTTACAGTTGTTATAATGCATTAACATTGAACCGTTAGTACGACAAACGGCTTTTCGTTTTCTACCTTTGTCTCATGAACTATTACGAACTACAGCTTCACGTTTCGCCGGGTTTTGCGGATATTTTTGTGGCTGAACTGGCAGAAATCGGTTTTGATTCCTTCGTAGAAGAGGATACGTATATTCTGGCGTACATTCCAGAAGAAGGTTTTCACCCTGAACCCATTCAGGAGATCATTCAGCGGTATGAATCCATTACTGGCCCGCTGGAGTATTCCATCAAGTTTATCGAAAAAGAAAACTGGAATGCGGAGTGGGAGAAAAACTACACGCCTATCGACGTCGAGGGCCGCGTGCTGGTTCGGGCCAGCTTCCACGAACTGGATGCCTCTAGTTTTGAGTATCAGATCGTTATTAATCCCAAAATGTCTTTCGGCACGGGTCATCACGAAACTACCTGGATGATGCTGGCTCATCAACTGGAAATTGATCAGGAAGATAAGCTGGTGCTGGACGTGGGTTCGGGCACGGGCATTCTGGCTATCATGGCCGGATTACGCGGAGCGTCCTACGTTTCTGCCTTTGACATTGAAGAATGGGCTACCGAAAACGCCATTGAAAACGTAGCTCTCAACCATTTAAACGATATCGTTCACGTTCGTCAGGGCACTATTGAAGACGAACCCGCCGCCTTGTATGATGTTGTTCTGGCCAATATTAACCGGAATATTCTTTTACGGGAAATTCCCATCTATAAGGAGTTCATGAAACCCGGTGGGGTTTTGGTCGTCAGTGGTTTTTACGAACAGGATTTGCCTGAGATTGAAACCGTTGCACAGTCCGTTGGTCTGGAATTAGCCGTTACTAAAACCCGAAATGGCTGGGCAGCCGCTCGTTTCACGTATGTGGTTTAATCGTCCATTTTCAAACATAAGTCATTCATAATCAATACAAAAAAAGCTTCAATGGTATTATTGAAGCTTTTTTTGTTGCCTTCTTGGCGAAAACCCTTCAGTTTCACGTTTAAGAAAAGAATCGTACTGGAAACAGAAATAGCTTTCGACTGTTTTCCAGGGTATGGAAGGCCAACCCTTTAGTCTTATGCGAGTAGCACTACTTTTTATTTTTTGCCTGACGATGCATGTTTCATTGGCTCAGCAGGTTAAATTTTCCGATCAGCCCGAGCCTTTTGCTCAGGACGTTCAGACTGTTCTGACCTCGTTTGGGCAAGCTCAGTTGGGAGCCGACTTCAATACGGCCTGGGCCAGCATGAGTTCAGATCAGAAAACGCAGGTAATGGCTCTTACTAAAGCTATGATTGCGAAAAATATGAAGCAGCCGCCTTATTTGCTACCCTGGTTTCAGGCTTTGAACGCAGCCGTGCAGACGCAGCAAATGAAGGGCACGGATTTAAGTAACTTCCTAACAGTCACCGAAAAAACCTTTAAGTCCAGCGATAGCAAAGGCTATCTTAGTTACCTCAATTTTTCGCGGCTGTTTTTAACTTCTCGACAACTTTTTACGTCAAACTTTAATAAGCTTTATACTTCAGGCGGCAAATTTAATTTTCGTTTCATTGACCAGCCGCTCGATTATCGCACTTCAAAAACGGACGAGGCGGCCAAACCCGCCACTCCTACCGAAAACAAACCCGCTGATGAGCCTACGGATGATGGCTGGGGCAATACTACTAGCTGGGATGATTCCAGTTGGGACACGCCCGTAGCCGTTACCGAGGCCGTTAAGGCTCTTCCACAGCCCCAAACGCTCGCTGCCGGGCCCGTACTTGATTTACAGGATGCTTCCTTTTCGATGGTCACTGCTCAGGATTCGTTTGTGGTTGACAAAGCGACGCTGAGTTTAGGGATCAAAGAAGGATTAATCTATGGTAAGTCAGGTCATTATACCTGGAATATTGGGGAATTGAATCAGGCGGGCGTTGATCTGAAATCCTATAAAATTTTAGTAAAGACGCCACGATTATTCGCCGATGAAGCCACACTGACCTATAAAGAACGGTTGAGTACCCCCGTGAAAGGAAACTTCCGATTTGAAAGCCGGAAGCGTCACGCGAATGCACCTATCACCCAGCCTCAGTTTCAGTCAGAAGAGGCGGATGTAGAAATCAAAAACCTGGGGAAAGACCTTACGTATCGCGGAGGTTTTGCTCTCATTGGGTCGAAAGCTTATGGTGCTGCCGCCAATGGGAAACGAGCTATTATTACCGTTCAGCAGGATGGGCAAGTAGCCTTCAAAGCACAGAGTAAAGGTTTTGAGTTAAGTGATTCACTGATTTACAGCCCCGCAGTGCAGTTTACGGGCTATTATCCCACGGGCGATACACTTACGCACCCGTCCATTCGCATGACGTATAACACGCAGACCAAGCAGTTGCGTCTGGCTCGTCAGGAACGCGGGGGGTATCGCAGTGCATCCTTCAGCGATAGTTATCACGGATTTGCCATTCGGGCCGATGCGGCCAAATGGAGTTTACCCAGCAAACACCTGGAGTTTGATATTATTTCAGGACAAAATGCCGTCCCTGCCCGATTCGAATCGGTGGATTATTATGAATCCACCCAATACGAAAAACTGACCAGTCCGCAGGGGTTTCACCCCGTTACCATTCTGGCTAATTGCCTCAAGCAAAAAGGCATTTCGGCTATTACCGTGGACGAACTCGCGGCTCATTACAAACGCGATGGCAAGCTTATGCGGGACGCTTTGATTCCGCCCATTGAGCAAGGTTTTATTGACTATAATCCTGATACCGATCAGGTCAGGCTCAGCTCGAAAGGTCAACATTACTTGCAGGTAGCCTTGGCGAAAAAGGATTTTGATAACCTCGCCATTCTCTCCACACAGGCTGGTTCTGATCGGGATAGTTTAGCCAATGCTTCCATCAATTTCAAAGATAACTTCCTGACTATTCGCGGTGTAGCTCCCTTCAAAGTAAGTGATTCACTGAAGATTTTCATTCGTCCCGCCGACAAGGTAGTTCGGGTAGGTAAAAACCGCTCGTTTGTTTTCAATGGCGAAATGAAGCTGGATAATTTCCGCTTTAAAGGCCGCGATCTTAATTTTAATTACGAGCAGTTTTACGTAAATCTCGATAAACTTGATACCGTAACCTTCGTTCCTCAACAGATGAAAGGAAAGAAAAACTCGAAGGAAATTGGTCAGGATTTGAAATACGGTTCGGGTAAACTTTACCTCGGAAAGCCCAATAATAAATCCGGGAAAAAACCCAGTGCTCCGCGACTGGTTGTGCAGGATGGGGTTAACATCTACTTTGATGATACCACCCGACTCGCCGGAGCGTATAACCGAAAGGTTTACTTCAAAATTCCCAAAATTGATCAGGACAGCTTAACAAGTAAGGACATTGAGTTTTCAGGAACCTTCTACTCCGATGGCGTTCTGCCCCCCATTCAGACGAAGTTGATTACCATGCCCGATAACTCCCTCGGCTTTGCCTATAAAGTCCCCGAAGCGGGCCTGAAACTGTACGAAGGCAAGGGTAATCTGAAAGTAACCGGCACGCTAACGATGGACAATAATGGACTGAAAGCCGATGGTGTTTTAAGCACGTTGACGACCTCGCTGGAAGGCAAACAGTTTGTGTTAACCCCCGACTCGGTCGTTAGCTTTACGGGTACTTCCGGGCGTATTAAGGAAGGAACCGTTGGCAAAGCTTATTTCCCCGAAGTAGCTTTCAAATCCTACGAAATGAAATGGTTACCTAAGGTAGATAGCCTGGTTATTACAGAAAAAGAAAGTTCGCTGGACTTTTATAATGGAAGTTCACAACTGAAAGGAAGCTTATTAGTGCGTTCTACCGGACTGTTTGGCGAAGGGGTAATGAAGCGAAAAGATTCGGAAATTAGCTCCGAAAATTTCTCCTTTAACAAAAACCAGTTCATTGCTCAACGGGCTCAGATTCAGATTGGCACTGGGGAGAAACCTGCCCTGTTGGGCCGGGCTGTAGACGTCACCTTCAATACAGCAGCTCAGAATGCCCTCATTCAAACGCCCAAAAACGCGACGCTGGAAGATTCGTCAAGTCTGTTTTTCCCTTACGCGGCTTACACTACTACCATTAACCGGGCCGACTGGGACATTGCCAAAAAGACAATTACCATGAAAGGTAATGTAAACAGTTCGACTTTCATTTCGACGAATCCATCGCAGGAGGGGCTGGCCTTTAATGGAGCGGAAGCACTGTACGAAATTGATAAAATGACGTTGAATATTAAGGGAGTTCCTTACATCAAGTCAGCGGATGCCAAGATCATTCCTAACAAAGGGCTGGTATCCATCAAACAGGATGCAGAAATGATTCCGTTGAAAAAGGCTCGCGTAGTGGCGGATACGGTTAATGAATTCCACCATTTATCCGACGGAAATATTCAGATTCTTTCAGCTAAGAAATTCGAAGGGGATGCGATTTACCAATACATCCGTTCCAAAGGCGATACGACTAAGTTAAAAATTGATGCCTTCGAATTCCGGGAAGTCACTAACAGTCAGGCCGTTGCTTCGGCTAAACCAAGTCGTAAGAATAAAGCCGAAAAAACCGTTCATTCCGGTCTGAGCTATGGAACAGTGGCCCGCTCAGGAGTTAGCGAAGAGAATAACTTCCTGCTCACGCCCCGACTGGCTTACAAAGGCGATATCACGATGGTAGCGGCCAATCCGGGCCTCACCTTCAAGGGAGCCATTCAAACACGCCTGAAAAGTAAAATTGCCGAGCCCTCCTGGATTCCCTTCGAAGGTTCTACGGGTGACAGTCTGAGTTTGAGCGTGGATGGCCTGAAAGCCGAAGATGGTCAGACCCCTCTGTATACGGGTCTGCACTTTGGTGGCGAAGGTTTATACCTGAGTTTCCTTTCACCAAAAGTTAATCCTCAGGATGCGGATATTTTCACCGCCAGTGGTCGTTTGCGGGATGATGTCAAGACGAATCAATTAACAATTGCCAGCGACGTTCGGGCGAATGACGAAACACTGGAAGGTCCGAAATACGTTCTCAATGACAATAAAAAGATAATTACGTTTGAAGGGCCTATTCAGTTATTCTCGCCGGCTACAGCCGTACAGTCGGCAGGTTACGCACGGCTCGTTCCCGATTCCACCAAGTATCTTTTCAATACCTTGTTAGTATTGAATACGTCCATTCCGGCTGCGGTGATGAACATTGCCGGAGACAAAATTGTCAAAACCAATCTGGACGAAAAGATTAGCGAGGAAGCCGCCGAGCCCGACTTTGATCGTTTATTACTGAAAATTGCAAACGTGGCAGGTGGCAAAACTGCCGAACAATTCACGCAGAAATCGACCAATGGAGCGAACGTTCCGCTGGCTTCCCTTTCGCCGAAATTTGCAGCTACAGCGGTGTTATCTAATCTGAGTATGCGTTATAATCCCGAAAATCAGGCCTTTTATAATGTTGGTAAAATTGGGGTGTCTAACCTCGGTACCACCGACATTAACGGGCAGTTTGACGGAGCCTTGGAAATTCGGAAAAATCCAGGTGGTATGGATGACTTGTTCTTCTACCTTGAGCTAAATCCAGATGTCTGGTATTACCTGGCATTGGTTCAGGGCACTACGGAAGTGTATAGTTCGGATCAGGATTTCAACGGACAGTTACAGGCTAAAACGGGCAAGGATAATAAAATCAGAATCGCTTCGGAGGAAGATAAAAATAACTTCGTAGACCGTTTCAGCACCATGTATCGCCCTCGTTCGAGCAGTCAGCCCCGTAAACCGAAACCCGTTGTAGCGGCTCAGCCCAAAGAGGAAAAAGCAGAGCCGACAGAAGCCCATCAACAGGTTACGGGCGAAAAACCCAAAGCAGTTAAAAAAGAAGCCGTTACCGAAGAGAAAGTAGCCGCAGAATCGGACGATCAGCCTGTAGAAGAAATTCTGGAAGACCCGAAAAGTAAAAAATCCAAAACGAAGAATAAAAAGGCAATCGTGCAGGCTCCGGTGAAAAAGCCGGTAGCCAGCGATTCTACCAAAACCAAAAAGATTACTTCGCTTTCAGAAACCGAAGAAGCCGCTCCGGTAAAAAAACCGGCAGAAAAGAAAACGGGTTTTTAGTTTGTAAAAGAGACGGGTGAACACTCGTCTCTTTTTATGATTACTTAGTTAAGGCTTTATCTTTACGAGCCGCTTTATACCTCTTTACACTATGAATGTTATTGTTACCGGAGCCGCTCAGGGCATTGGTTTTGAAATTTGTCGGCAAATGGCTCTTCGCGGAGCTTCCGTTTTGCTGAATGACATTGACGAAATCATGGCTCAGCATGCGGCGGCCCGAATTCGGTCAGAAGGCGGAAATTGTCAGATTCTAGCGGGCGACGCTTCCGATGTTGAATTCATCAAACGACTGGTTCAAACCGCAGTTACCCGGTTTGGATCGCTGGATATTTTAGTAGCCAACGCGGGAATCACTACCTTCGGCGACTTCTTTGAGTACCAGCCCGACTCCCTTCAAAAACTGCTGGATCTCAATATTCGGGGTAACTTTTTTCTCACGCAACAGGCCGCCTTACAAATGCGAAGCCAAGGTCAGGGTGGACGAATTTTATTGATGTCTTCGGTAACAGGACAGCAATCGCATGCGTATCTTGCAGCATATGGCATGACCAAAGCAGCCCTTCAAATGTTGGCGAAGTCACTGGTAACGGAGCTTTCGCCCTATGGTATCACGATCAACTGCGTAGCTCCCGGAGCAACCCTCACCGAACGAACACTCGATGACCCAGATTATACCTCCACCTGGTCGCGGATTACGCCTCTGAAAAAACCCGCTACGGTAGCAGACATTGCAGCAGCAGTCCTGTTCTTAACTTCGCCCGAAGCGGGTCATATTACGGGCCAGACACTCGTGGTAGACGGCGGCTGGACCAGCGTAAGTCCTTCTCCTTATTAAAAATACTTCGGCACTGTCTTTTTAGAATCCCCTATTCTTAACGTATCTTCTCCATCTATGCAATTTGACTTAAAGCAATTTCACGAACTCACCGTCCAGGAATTGTATGAAATTTTAGCACTTCGTTCCGAAGTGTTTGTGGTTGAACAGAATTGCCCTTATCAGGATATTGACGGAAACGACCCCAAAGCCTGGCATTGCCTGGGCAAGGATGACGACACCGGAAAGCTTATTGCTTACACCCGTCTGTTTGATCGCGACGTTTGTTTTAAAGGCTATACAGCCATTGGCCGCGTAGTTACCTCTCCTGCCGTTCGTAGTTCAGGTTTAGGCAAGCGTTTGATGGAAGCTTCCATTGCCTACTGCCGCCGCCTGTTTGGTCCACACATGATTAAAATTGGAGCTCAGACCCATCTGGTGAAGTTCTATACTTCTTTAGGCTTTATCTCTACGGGAATGGAATATATCGAAGACGGCATTCCCCATACTTACATGACCTATCAGCATCATTCGAAGATTTCGTAAATACCTTCTGATCATGCCCGTAGTTTGATTGAATCAGAGTACGGGTATGATTGATCTATTTTCCTTTCAGAGACCGTCCAAGACTCAGAGTCTGCTTCCCAAACCTTCACCAATGGTGACGATTTGGGATTATTAAAGTTTTCCATGACCCCTCGCAGTCGCTCTGGATGACAGAATCGGAGAAATTATTCACGTTTAGGCAGTCGCTCCTAAATCAACAAAAAATCCCGAAAGCTGAGCTTCCGGGATTTTAATTTTACATCAATCCATGGTTATTCAGCCGAAGCGACAACCTGTATTTTTTGTGTATTGGTGAACGTACGACCATAGGCATCTTTCGCCCGAACCTCAATCGTATGATTGCCTTCCGCCATATTACCGGGCAGAGCTGCCTTCCATAAGTGCGTACAGGTTACCGGATTGGATGGACGCATCCCCTTCAAAGGTTCCGTAGCCTCATCCCAGCGTAAGCGAGTTTTCAGCATGACGGGGTCGGGTTCTGCCACCTGGGTCATGGCTTTCCAACTTCCATCATCCAGCCGATATTCCAGTTGATCTTTTTCACTGCCCTGAAAGAAGTTAGCATACACCTCGCCCTTCGCCGACTGGCGACGAGCAATCACTTTCGGAGCATGAATGCCAATCTTATAATCTTCCGGCTGTCCTGCTACGCGGTAATCAAAGGCATATTCATTCCCTTTGAATGAAAGGAACATATAACCTTTCGGGGTGCCGTCCCGCATCATTGAAACGGGTACACCTTTCTCGTTCATTTCACCGGAATACCAGTCGCCCGAGGTTGTTCCTACGTTATACTCGTGGTGCGGTTTTTCACGGGTAAATCCTTCTTCCTTACCAAAGAAATGGTGTAACTGGAAGTGCGTATGTGCTGAAAGGGAGAGCGTATGAGGAAAATCCTTCAGAGCGTTAAACATCCGCTGACGGTCTTCCGGGCGAAACTCTTCAATGGGAGGAATGTGGTAACAGAAAACGATCAGCTTGTCTTTAGGAACTAGTTTCAGATCATTTTCAATAAAGTCTAACTGGTCGGGACGCAAACCACCCAAATACCCTTTCCCGTCCCGAGGATCGGGATAGAGGATGTTATCCAGGACGACAAAGTGAACATCTCCGCTGTTAAAAGCGTAATTATTCGGACCAAAAGCGGCTTCGAAGCTTTCATCCGACAAACTATCCGCCTGAGCATCGTAGTTCATGTCGTGATTACCCATGACATTGAACCAGGGCAGCCCCAACTGCTGGATGGCTTTCTTATAGGAAGGATATAGTTCAGGATTATCCCCTACTTCATCCCCCAGACTAATGCCGAAACGAACACCTTCGGTTTTGGTCTTTACTTCGTCGATAATTCCTTTCTTGAAAAAGCTTACCTGCTCTTCGGAATATACCTGAGGATCTCCGAAAACCAGAATTTTGAAATCAGTAGGTTCGTTTTGCTTCATTACCGCAAAATCCACTGACTTAGGAAGGGCTCCCGTGGCCGCTACTCCCGCAAACTTCGTTTTGGGCGAGCCTTGCGGCTTGTGATGACGGTAAAACTGAGGCAGATTAAACTCATTCACCGGCAGACGATACCCGGAGGGCTTAATCACGAAAATGGTCTGATCCTGACCTAAGGGTAACTCGTATTTACCCTGAGCATCGGTCAAAACTACCTCACGACCATTAGATACGGCCACTTTCGCAAGTCCCGCTTCTTTTTTATCCTTCTTGCCGTTACCGTTCTGGTCTTCGTATACAAAGCCTTTTACCTGGCCCTGAGCAAAAACTGAACCACACAACAGCGTACCAATTCCGCACGCAATCAGTCGATTTAACATAGAATTTTATTCAGAAATCAGAGGAACGTATTATTCAATCCAGTCTTCTTCGTCAGAAATAAAGTCGTACTCTTCGAGCAGAAACTCCATCATTTCTTCGAGAATCTCATCGAGCACACCCGACTGGGCAGGCTTGCTATCATACCAGCGAACGATGGCTTTTTCGGTAAGAACGGGCTGATCTTCTTCGTTTTTTTCAACGCGAATCAAAAACGAAGGTTGTTCCGTGTGCAGGACGTAATCAACGTCTGTATCAGCGGGCATTGATAATAAAAACTTGGGAAGCATGGCGTAGTAATGCATGTGTTTACCCCACAAAATTGAAGCGTTAATCCAGGCTTAACCAAGTTATTTTTTCGTTAAGCGGCTTCATAATCTTTTAATATTGAAATACTTCTAACGAACGATACAAAAAATAGCCCCGGATTGTCATCCAGAGCTATTTGAAATGTGCAGACTTCCTCACCGTTGAGGCAGAGCGTTAAAACTCTACCACAATCCCCACCGAGACGTAGTTAATCCAGTTAAACGTATATACCCGATCTACATCTGCTCCTCCTTCTACTACCCGGTAACCCAGTTTTAGGTTTGCCTGCTCGCCTAACGCATAGGTAATACCACCAAAAATATCTTCCGCCCGTCCCTGTTTCGAACCCAAGGCATCGCCTTCAATCAGTAAGCCCCAGCGTTCGGTAGGTTTCCAGCCTGCATAAAAGTTAATGAGGGGGACAAAACCAAAATTATCAAAATACGTATCCTGTCCTTCGTTCTTAAAACGCACCTTCGCATCCCGAATTTTGGCCGTCAGACCCGCCCCTATTCGCCAGTGTTCATTGGCCACAAAATCATAGCGGTACGTCAGGCGGTAGGAATTGAATGTATAGTCAACCGTAACGGGACGATTAGCCGCAAAAGTGGTAGCATTAAAACGAACATCCTGCGAAAAATTCCCGTCATAACGAACGGTCAATGGAGCATATAAAGCTGAAATATGATGGCGGTTATCAATAATGTAATCGGCCCGGAGGCGGAAGAATACTTTAGGTTTTACATTCAGTTCTTTGGCAATATCCACCAGTGTACCGCCCTGATTGGGTATGCGAATCTTGTTATAATTTGTTCCTAAAACCAGCCCTGATTCTACATCCAGGCGGATCTGAGCATGGACCGTTGTCAGACCTAGTAAAGCGAAGCACAGCAAATAAATCTTTTTCATGACGAGAAGTAATAGTTTAGAATCAGTGAATTTATTTCCAAAAAATGCTAGCCAGAACATTCATTCAGGGAGTTAACAGAACTAAAACCCCCGACAATGGATTGATATAACGCAAGAAGAAAAAGACGTAAAGCTGTCTCTCACCATTTTACGTAAATTTTAATCTTATCCTTAGTCGAGAAAATATGCAGTATACGGATGCGATATATGGTTCCTATGAAATTGAGGGCGTTTGTGCAGAAATCATTCAGAGTAAACTATTCCAGCGATTAAAAACCATTCATCAGGGCGGGGCTAATTTTCTGGTAGACAGCCGCTTACAGCATACCCGTTATGAGCATTCCATCGGTGTTATGTTACTAATCAGGAGGCTTGGTGGTGACGAAAAAGAACAGATTGCAGCCCTCTTGCACGACATTTCCCATACGGCTTTCTCGCACGTAATTGATTACGTCTTAGACATTAGGGACGAATCTTTTCACGAAGAATGGTACGAAACCTTTGTCTCTTATCCTGAAATTTCTTCTATTCTTCAAGCAAACGGGTATACTTCCCAGCAATTCATTCAAGAAAATTTTCCCTTACTGGAACAGCCTTTGCCCCGATTATGTGCCGACCGGGTGGACTATACTTTACGGGATTTGTATCACGCTGAGTTAATAAACTCGACTGAAATTGATTTTTTTCTTTCCCACTTATCGGTTCATGAAAACCGAATGGTAGTAACTTCCAAAGAGTCTGCCCGTTGGATCAAAGCCAGCTACACTATTCTGAATGAAGATTATTTTCACAAAAAAGAAAATCTATTTGCTAATCAGAAATTTGCGGAGTTATTAAGAGAAGGATTAGGTCGGAAATTATTACTGGAAAGTGATTTTTTTCAGGACGATCAGCACATCATTAATCTCCTCGAATTCGATATGTATACCAAAATAAAGCTGGAACGAATCAGAACTATGACCGATTTTGATCCAGCGATACCAAGCACTATTATCGTCAAGAAAAGAGAGTTAAATCCCGAAATAATTCAGGGAGGTAAGACTTATTTTCTTAACACGATTCCTTCCTGATGTAATACTATTTCGATTCGTAGCAGAAGTTCAACCTTCGCTTTTATCTAGTGTTTGTGCTTGATTTACAGAAAGCTTACACCAGAAATGTGATTCATCACGTGCCTTATGAACCGTAAAGTACAGCTTTTGCAACCCTAAACATTACTAGAGGTCTTTCAGCGAAGATACCTGAGCACGTAGCAACGAGTCAGCGGCCATTTGCCTTTTAATTTCCTGAAGTAACTCCGGTGAAAGTTGGGGTTGCCGACTGATAATATCCACACCTTCGGGCGTGAATAAGGTCTTTGAAAAGTAAATCACGGCCCATTGCCCTTGAGGGTCGATTAACCGAACCTCCCATTTGCTTTTCAGTAAACCCAATAAGCCCTTTCCCCGCCAAATAAAGGCATTGGGTTTCTTCTCGTCAGGATAATCATAACCCGTAATCGTTTTTTTCTTTCCTTTTTTCTGGTACTTTACCTCGTCGAGCAAGACGCCGGGCTTTTCAGGAACGGGGGTATAGGTGAAGGTGGGGTTATGCTTATTGCCTTTCAGCCACATGGGGAAATTGGTACTGCAAATGAACCAGGTTCCGACGATAACTTTTAGTAAAGAATCCATAGCTGATGGAATTGCGGATAAAACAGATTTAGATCGTAGATTCGCCTATCATTCAAACTTCCCTTATGAAAAAACGATACCTGGCCCTTCTCCTCTTCGGTTCGGTTCTTACCAGCAAGGCTCAGACTTTATACCAGCCTCCGGTGTTTACGGACCCAGACCGTCTCGAAAAAATTAAAAGTGCTTTACCTGCCATCGAAAAACAGGTAGAGGAAGAATTTCGGAAAAATAACTTCCCAGGCTTAACCTACGGCATTGTTGTCGATGGGCAGTTGATAGACAGCCATAGTTTCGGTTCAACCAACCTGGCTCAGAAGACGGCAGCTAGCTCAAAATCGCTCTTCCGAATTGCCTCCATGACCAAAAGTATTACGGCCATGGCTATCATTAAGCTACGCGATGAAGGCAAGCTGCGTTTGGATGATCCGGTTCAGCAATATATTCCTGAAGTCAAAAAAACGCCTGCGTTAACCGTCGATGCTCCGGTTATTACAATCCGGCATTTGCTAACCCATGCGGCTGGTTTTCCCGAAGATAACCCCTGGGGTGATCGTCAGCTTGCCATTGCCGACGCGTATTTTCTGAAAATGCTGGGGAAAGGCGTTTCTTTGTCAAACCCTCCCGGTATAACGTACGAATACAGCAACATGGGTTTTGCCATGTTAGGCCGCATTATCACTGTCGTTACCCAAACGCCTTATCAGGAATACATTACTAAGGAAATTCTTAAACCCTTAGGTATGACCCATACCGTATGGGACTTTTCCAAAGTTGAGCCTGAGTTACTGGCTCACGGGTATCGCTGGGAAAACGAAAAATTTGTCGAAGAGAAACTATTACCGGATGGTGCCTACGGAGCCATGGGCGGTTTATTAACTTCGATAGAAGATTTCAGTAAGTATGTCTCTTTTCATTTGGCGGCCTGGCCCGCTCGCAGTGAAGCCGGCACCGGCCCAATCCGTCGGAGTTCGGTGCGGGAGATGCAGCAACCAGCCAATTTTGCTGGTTTAAGTACCTCTCTAAAAGCCAATGGCACGCCTTACTCCATTTCCTCAGCTTACGCCTATGGCCTTCGCTGGACCCGGGATTCAGACGCGATTACTACCGTTGGGCACAGCGGAGGCTTACCCGGCTTTGGCAGCAACTGGCGGATTTTACCCGAATACGGCATCGGCGTCATTACCTACGCTAACCTTACCTACGCCAACGCGGGCCTGATTAATACCAAAATCATTGAAACGCTTCTGGCCTCGGCTGATTTGAAGAAACGACAATTACCTGTTTCCAAAATCCTGAATCAGCGAAAAAAAGACCTGGTTTCGGTGCTGAAAGACTGGAATCAGGCCAGCCATTACCCCATTTTTGCCGAAAACTTCTTTCCTGACAAATCACTGGCTTTACGCAAGAAGGCTTCCGAAGAGTTATTCAGCAAAGTCGGAAAAATTGTAAAAGTAGGCGATTTAATTCCTGAAAATCAGCTACGGGGCACTTTCATCATGGAAGGTGAGCAAGGAAAAGTACTGGTGTATTTCACCCTATCCCCCGAAAACCCGGCCCTAATCCAGCAGTTGGATTTACGAGAAGTGAAATAAAGAGTTGTTGGAATAAAGTTTGAGTGTGTTTGATTATGGTTTGAATGCCTTTGGTCAATGGGTTTTAGAGTTATGTAAACTCTTTTACTGATGAATTTAATCATGAGATCAAACCTCCCGAAGCAGTTCTAAAACATCCTCAAACCATAATCAAACACACTCAAACCTTAAACTCCACACAACACGGCAATTTACATTTTCTCAAACCTTACTCCCCTTTGAAACGTTAAACCTCAAACTAATTCAAGTCACATGAAGTACAGAGAATTAGGCGAATCAGCCTTGCAGGTATCAGCCCTAACGTTTGGTGCCTGGGCCATTGGCGGATGGATGTGGGGCGGAGCCGATCGAAAAGAAGCCGTAGAAGCCATTAAGGCCTCACTCGATGAAGGAGTTACCTCCATTGACACTGCTCCCGTATACGGTATGGGGGTTAGTGAAGAAATCGTTGCAGAAGCACTTCAGGGCGTTGCCCGTGATAAGGTTCAGATTCTGACTAAATTTGGCATGCGTTGGGACGTGAAGCAGGGCGATTTTGCTTTTCACACGCAGAACAACGATGGCCAGGAAATTGACGTCTATAAATACGCTGGCAAGGATAGCGTCATTCAGGAGTGCGAAAACAGCCTTCGTCGTCTGAAAACGGATTATATCGACCTGTACCAGATTCACTGGCCCGACAGCACCACACCGATCAGTGAAACGATGGAAGCCCTGGACATTTTACAAAAACAGGGAAAAATTCGGGCCGCCGGAGTTTGTAATTATTCCACGGCTCAGTTTATGGAAGCCGAAGAAACGCTCTCGCTGGCTTCTAATCAGGTACCTTACAGCATGGTAGAGCGTTCCATCGAAAAAGAACTGGTTCCTTATGCCATGGCTCGTCAGAAAGCGATCATTGCTTACAGCCCCCTGCAACGAGGCATTCTGACGGGTAAAATCAAGCCTGGGCATCAGTTTGGTGAAGGTGATACCCGCTCGGGATCAAGATTTTACCAGCCTGAGAACCTGACAAAAATCAACGCTTTTCTCGACGAAATTCGTCCGATGGCTCAAGAGAAAGGGGCTACTTTGTCTCAGTTAGTCATCCGCTGGACTATCGAACAACCCGGTATTACCGTTGCTTTGGTGGGTGCCCGCAATGCGGAACAAGCCATCCAGAATGCTCAGTCGATTCACATTTCATTATCGCCAGAAGAGATAGGTGTCATCAACAAACACCTCTCCAATTTGAGCCTGATTTAGATAGAATTATGTTTATTACGCCGAAGTAGGCAAGTGCCCACTTCGGCTTTTTTTGCCTTTCTGAGCCATTTTCTGCGTTTAGTACAATTCTTATTTATATCCATTCTATTCTTACTCTTTTGCAAAAAAACTGTCCAATAAGCTCACAGAGCATTGCGACGGTTTGGGGAAAACTACTATTTTTGCCACATCACTATTCAAAGTGTAGTTATAACATTTCCAGTTTGTAACTTCTCATTGAGAAAAAACCTCTACTCGTTACAGCGTACGTAAAGAAGTGTTTCATAGCTTTCTACGCCGTAACCTCAATTAGCGAAGGCATGATCCCAGAAGTTGTCCAGAAAATTCCGCTTCAATATTACATTTACCTCGCTTCGGCCTTATTCATTATCGGCATTATTGGAGTGCTTACCCGTCGCAACGCCATCATTATTTTTATGTCGGTGGAGTTAATGCTGAATGCCGTTAATTTGTTACTCATCGCTTTCTCGACGTACCGTTCCGATCCGAATGGGCAGGTGTTTGTGTTTTTTATTATGGCCGTCGCCGCAGCGGAAGTGGCCGTTGGTCTGGCCATTATTGTTATGCTGTACCGAAACATCCGTTCGCTAGATGTGGGCTTGATGAATAAAATCAAGTGGTAAATCCTTTGTTTTTCGGCCCCTTCACTAACGAGTAAGCAAGTACGTCTTTACCTCCACTGAACTATGAATTTAGCCTTATTCATTCCTTTATTACCCTTCCTCGGATTCCTAATTAATGGGTTAGGCTTCCGCCGGATACCTAAATCTCTGGTAGGCCTCATCGGAACCGGAGCTTCGCTGGCTTCTTTTGTGATCGTAGCAAGCCTATTCCTTAATTTTTCGGGCGAAGCTCAGACCATTCCTCTTTACGACTGGTTTACGGTTGGTAACCTGAATATTTCCTTCGCTTTTCAGATCGATCAGCTTTCGCTGATTATGATGCTGATTATCACCGGAATTGGCTCGCTCATTCATCTTTACAGCATCGGTTACATGCACCACGATGAAGGGTTTGGCAAGTTTTTCGCTTTCCTGAATCTCTTCCTTTTCTTCATGCTCCTGCTGGTGATGGGTTCTAATTACCTCATCATGTTCATTGGTTGGGAAGGCGTGGGACTTTGCTCGTATTTACTCATTGGTTTCTGGAATCAGAATCCAAGCTACGGTTATGCCGCCCGCAAAGCCTTTGTGATGAACCGGATTGGGGACTTAGGCTTTCTGATTGGGATTTTTCTGATTATTAACCAATTCGGGAGTCTGGAATTTTCCAGTGTTTTTCCAGCCGCGGCTCAGTTAAGCATTGGCGATCAGGGAATTTTCTGGATTACCATCTGTCTGTTCATCGGAGCAATGGGTAAGTCTGCCCAGATTCCGCTGTATACCTGGTTACCCGATGCCATGGCAGGTCCAACGCCCGTGTCGGCACTGATCCACGCGGCCACGATGGTAACTGCCGGGATTTACATGATTGTTCGCTCCAACATTCTTTATACCCTCGCTCCTGATACGCTTCACCTCATTGCCTGGGTAGCTCTGGCAACGGCTCTATTAGCGGCTTCAATTGGCCTCTTCCAGAATGACATTAAGAAAGTACTGGCCTACTCTACTGTCTCTCAACTAGGGTATATGTTCCTGGGTCTGGGCGTTGGAGCGTATAGTTCGGGCTTCTTCCACGTGATGACTCACGCGTTCTTCAAAGCTTTGTTATTCCTTGGTGCAGGCTCGGTTATTCACGCCATGAGCGACGAGCAGGACATTCGTTCGATGGGAGGCTTACGCAAGAAACTACCCATTACTTTTCTGACCTTTTTATTAGGAACCATCGCTATTTCCGGGATTCCTCCTTTTGCGGGTTTCTTCTCGAAAGATGAGATTCTGGCTCATGTATTCGAACACAGTCCACTCATGTGGGGCCTGGCGGTATTTGGTTCCATGATGACGGCCTTTTATATGTTCCGTCTGCTTTTCCTGACGTTCTTCGGCGAGTTCAGAGGAACGCACGAACAGGAACATCACCTGCACGAATCGCCCCTTACCATGACCTTACCGTTAATGGTGCTGGCAGTTTTATCCGTATTAGGTGGCTTCCTGAATGTGCCTGCCATCTTTGGTGGTTCCGCTAAACTCGACGCTTTCCTCGACCCCATTTTCGAACTTTCCAAACGGGTTAATCCGGAAGCGTTTGCAGGGGTTCATCTAGATCATTCAACGGAGTTAACACTCATGGGCGTTTCAGTAGCCGGAGCTGTGCTTTCAATCATTGTAGCTTTTGTCCTATACGTCAGTCGTAACGCCGTTCCCGAACCCGACGAAGAAATTACGGGCCTTAAGAAACTCATCTACCATAAGTACTACGTCGATGAGATTTATAACGCCGTTTTCGTCAAACCAACGCAGGCCTTATCCGGCTTTTTCTACCGCGTTACCGACCAGATCATTTTAAATAAGGGGGGCGTTGAAGGTCTGGGTAATTTTGTTAAAGGCCTTTCCAATGAGTTCCGCTTATTACAGACCGGTACCACCAGCTTTTACCTCTTCATCATGGTGACGGGTATTGCTGCCATTCTCATTTATAGCCTTCGGTCTTTGATTTTCAACGCATAAGTAAAATAAAGATATGCTTACCCTCATCCTGATACTGATTCCTCTGGTCCTGGCAGCGGTTTTGCTGGGTTTACGTGGCGGAGCCGTCAAGCGAGTGGCTCTGATCGCCTCACTGGTTGAATTAGCCTTAGCCGTTTACGTTCTTTCCATCTTTAAAGCCGATACATCGAGTCAGTTTTCCTTAAGCTATGACTGGATTTCATCCGCTGGTATTCGGTTTGCTATTGGCATCGATGGCATTAGCGTACTGCTAGTATTACTCAGCACGTTACTGGTACCGCTGATTATTCTTTCCACCTTTAATCACAGTTACCGCAATCCTTCCGCCTTTTATGCCCTCATTTTGATGATGCAATCGGCTCTGGTTGGGGTTTTCGTGGCAAAAGATGCCTTTCTGTTTTACTTCTTCTTCGAAGCAGCCCTCATTCCCATTTATTTCATTGCGGCTTCCTGGGGCGGAGAAAATCGAATTCCGGTAACGTTCAAGTTTTTCATTTATACCATTTTCGGTTCATTATTCATGTTACTGGGCCTGGTTTATCTGTACCTCCAGACGCCTGGTTCGCATAGCTCTTTACTTTCAGCTTTTTATGAATTAAAGCTTTCAGCCGCTCAGCAGAGTGTATTATTCTGGGCTTTGTTCATTGGTTTTGCCATTAAAATGCCCGTATTCCCTTTCCACACCTGGCAGCCTGATACGTACGTGGAATCGCCCACACCAGCGACTATGCTACTGGCCGGAATTATGCTGAAAATGGGTACTTACGGACTCATCCGAATCGTATTACCCATCGTTCCCGAAGGGGTTCAGGAATGGGGGCTGGTAGCGGTGATTTTATCCGTAACGGGCATTGTATACGGTTCTATTATTGCCATTCAGCAACAGGATATGAAACGACTCGTAGCGTATTCATCCTTCGCTCACGTAGGTTTGATGGCGGCAGGTATTTTCTCCTTAACCCTCGACGGGTTACAAGGCTCCCTCATTCAAATGCTTGCTCACGGTATTAATGTGGTCGGGCTGTTTTTCATTATCGAAATCATCTTCAGCCGCACGCAAAGCCGGGATTTGAGCCAGTTAGGAGGTATTACTCAAAACTCTCCCGTATTGAGCGTCTTCTTTATCATCATGGTATTAGGTAGCGTAGCCCTGCCTTTGACGAATGGTTTCATTGGTGAATTTCTGCTGCTAAAAGGCGTCTTTACTTATAACACCTGGATCGGTATCGTGGCCGGAACGACCATTATTTTCGGTGCAGTCTATATGCTTCGTATGGTTCAGAAATCCATGTTTGGACTGCAAACCACCGCTACCGAGCAATTCACGGATCTGAACCTTAATGAAATTCTGGTTCTGCTTCCGCTGGCTGTTTTTGTATTCTGGATTGGTCTGTTTCCTAATGCATTTCTGAAACTAACCGAACCAGCCGTTGCCGAGTTGCTACGCACCCTGAAGTAAGACGAAGCGGTATTTTTTCATTTACTCTCAAGCATTCAAGACATGCTCTCGATCATATCTCTGTCTCTTTTTGGCATATTAAATTTATTCCTTGGCTTCCTGAAATCCCGTCTGATTTTGCTGCCTGCTACGCTTGTTTTTCTGTTCGTAGCTCTGGCTTTACTTACGCAGGAATGGAACCAGCAGGCTCTATACTTTTCGGATATGCTACGGGTGAATAACCTGTTCGTCAGCTTCTCGGTCATTGTTCTGCTTACTACGGTATTAGTCGTCGGGATTTCCAGAAATTTTGGCGACGATATAGAATATACGCACCCAGCCGAATATTATTCCATTATTCTTTTTTCGGTCACGGGTGCTTTGATGATGATTGGTTTTGAAAACCTCATCATGCTCTTCATTGGGGTTGAAATTCTCTCGGTTGCCATGTACGTTCTAACCGGAACGGACAAACGGAACCTACGTTCCAACGAAGCCGCTTTAAAATATTTCCTCATGGGCTCATTCGCCACGGGTATTTTACTCTTCGGATTAGCCATGATCTATGGAGCCACGGGTTCTTTTAAACTCGGAGCCATCGCTACTTATGTACAAACGGCAACCCAGTATCGCTCGGTTTCTCCCCTGCTCTACATCGGGTTACTGCTGCTGTTTTTTGGCATGTTGTTTAAAGTGTCCGTAGCACCGTTCCACTTCTGGACCCCAGACGTATACGAAGGAGCACCTACGATCTTTACGGCTTACATGTCAACCGTGGTTAAAACGGCTGGATTTGCGGCTCTTTACAAACTCGCTTCCATCGCTTTTGCCAGTTCTTATGGTTTCTGGGCCCAGACACTGGCCGTATTAGCCGTCTTAACCTTATTAATCGGAAATATTACAGCCGCGTATCAGATCAGTTTCAAACGCATGATGGCTTATTCCAGCATTTCTCATGCGGGGTATCTGCTGCTGGCCGTAGTTGCTAAAGTACCCAGTTCTCAATCGGCTATTCTTTTTTACTCACTGGCCTATTCGCTTGCCACTATTTCTGCCTTTGGGGTATTAATCGCTGTTTCGGAGCGAAAACCTTATGAAGGAAATCCCGACGAACGTTATGATGCGTTTAATGGTCTGGCTAAAACCAATCCGCTATTAGCTTTTATTATGACCGTTTCGATGCTTTCTCTGGCAGGGATTCCACTAACGGCAGGTTTCTGGGGTAAATTTTTTATCTTTTCCGCAGCGGTTCAGGCTAATCTTACCGCCCTGTTAGTCATCGCAGTATTGATGTCATGTGTCGGCATTTATTATTATTTCAGGGTAATAATTGCCATGTATTTAAAACCAAGTGACAACGAAGGAGTTATCGTAAGCAGTGGATTTAAACTAACTTTGCTGTTCACTACGGTTCTGACGCTCCTATTTGGATTATTCCCGGACCTGGTGAATAGATTCTTTTAGTATTAACGTCAATTTTCAACACTTGAAAACAACCCTCGCTCAACCTTTGGAGAAAAAAAATTCTAAATTACTTAACATTCGTGATTTAGTTGCTTACTTTCTAGTTGCCGGAACCGGAGCTGCCGTTCAGATTATTGCTGGTGGTTATTTCCGGGAGTTTATGAGTTACAATGCTTCTGTTGCCTGCGGTTACGTAGTCTCTTTCGTTGTAGGATTTACCTTAACTAAACTTTTTGCCTTTGATGCCAAGAAATCAGGCCAGACCCGGCGGGAGATGGTCAAGTTTGGGCTGGTTGCGGTTGTTTCTTTCTTCATTACTGTAGGTGGATCAAGTCTGGGTTTTCACTTACTGAATGCTTCCCATCCCGGTGATCTCTATTACCGCATTCCACTGGATTTTCTTTCTGAAAAATCACGCAACATCAATGTGAAGGAATTTGGCGGGCTACTGGTTGGGATGGGCCTTAGCTTCGTAAGTAACTACATACTCCATAAAACCTTTACTTTCAAATCAACCGGCTTTTATGACCGAATCAAGGATTATCTGAAAGGTATTCCTGAATAACGCCCTTCTGGTTACTCTTCCATAATGAGCGTTTTAAAAAAATTTATCAAATTTTAAGGTTTCAGAAGCTAATTAATAGAACTATTTACAGAATTCATAGGTCATTATAAAGATAATATGTGCTTTTTGTTAAAATCCTTAAAAAAACCTTAAAAGCCCACTTGCTTTATTCAGAATTCGGGTTCAACTTTGTCTCGGCAATAAACCCTAAAATCATCACAAAAATGAAAAAATTGTTCGCCCTGTTCCTTCTTGGCACAATGGTTTCTCTGGCAGCTTGCCAAGAAAAGAAAACTGAGTCTACTGAGTCTACTGATTCTTCTGCTGTAGTTGTTGATACTACTACTGCTGTTGACACAGTTCTTGCTGTTGACACTACTGCTGCTGACACTGCAAAAAATAATTTTGTAGATTAGGAACACAGCCAAAGCCTTGCCCTCAGGTAAGGCTTTGTCGTTTTTACTGGATGGAATCTCTCTTACGCCAGCATCTTCCCTCCCTTGCCGTTTCTTATTGCCTGCAACTCTGGCAGGAACATCCTTTTCATTTCCACGTTTCCCGGCCCCGACGCACGAAGTTTGGTGACTATAGCTATTGCTCCAGCAAAGGCCATCGCATTTCAGTGAACGGTAATATGAATGCCTACGCCTTTCTCATTACCTATCTCCATGAAGTGGCTCACCAGCGGGTGTGTCTGCAATGGGGAACCCGCGTAGCCCCACACGGAAGATCCTGGAAAAAAACGTTTCGGGAATTATTAAAGCCGGTCATGACGGAATCCATTTTTCCCGTTGATATTCTGGCACCTTTACTGGACTATTCCTGCGATCCGAAGGCAGCTACGGCCTCTCATGCTCCCCTATACCAGGCCCTGAGACGATACGACCGACATCCCGAAGGAACGTTACGGCTTTCAGAGGTACCAGAAAATCAGATTTTCTTGCTGGGGAATCGTACCTTTATGAAACACCAGCGACGCCGAACCCGGTTTTTATGCACCGATCAGCAAAACGGTCGTCAGTACACCGTTCCGGCGGAAGCCCTGGTTCAGCTCTCTGATGTACGACCTGAGTAAAATCAACGTTATTGATACGTCCGGTTTTCTGCCTTTATGATTCGATTGTTTACTACCCTATTCTTTATCCTTTTCCTGAGTGCTCTGGTCAGGGCTCAGTCGTCCGTATTAGCTAACGGTCCCTGGCTAAAAATTGGCGTAACTCAAGACGGAGTTTATAAAATTGACGCCACCACTCTTCGAAAAGCCGGTTGGAATCCCACACAGATTAACCCCCAGCATTTGCGATTGTATGGCAACGGAGGAGCCCCGCTGCCTCAGGCTAACCAATCGCCCCGCCCGATGGATTTACTGGAAAATTCCATTCTGGTAACGGGCGAAAGCGATGGGTCTTTCGATGCCAGCGATGCTCTTTATTTCATTGGAAAGAGTCCTCACGAAATAAAACTGGATACCCTAGCCGGAAGATTTTCACACCAGCTTAATCCCTATTCGGATACTACTTTTTACTTTCTTACCGTCGGCAATACCCCTGGAAAACGAGTTCAGCTAGCGACGGCCTCTGGGTCAGGCCCCCTCCTAACCACCTACGATGATTATATTTTTCACGAAGTAGAAGAAATAAACCGGGTTAAATCGGGTCGCGTCTGGTACGGTGAAAGTTTTTATGTTTATACCGACCGAACCATTCCCTTCAACATTCCCGGAGCCTTACCTAATCAGCCCCTCTGGATTACCGCGGCCACCCTGGGTTATGCTTCTGTTCCAACGAATTTTACTTTTTCCTTAAATGGTCAAAGTATTGGTTCTCAAACCATCCGGGCTACCACTTACGAACGTTATGATTTTAAGGGAATTGATGCCGTAAATACCTTTCAAACGACCTTAAACAGCGTGCCTTCAGATGGCAAGTTTTCCATTCAGGTTACCTACAATCGAAATGGAGATAATGCTGCTCAGGGGGTTTTGAATTACCTCGGCATTCAGTTGCAGCGTTCGCTTTACTGGCAGGGTGATAACTTTCAATTCCGTTCGCTGGCGAGTCGAAATTTGCCCGCAGTGCAGATGACCATTGCCAATGCTCCGGCAGATATACAAGTCTGGGACCTTAGTACCCAAACGTTGCTGAATGTTTCGAACGGTACCTTCAGTTACCAGCCCGGAGGCCAAGTACACGAATATATGGCCTTCACGTATGCTAAGAGTCTTTTGCCTGTCTCCTTACAAAGCATTCCCAACCAGCATTTACACCAGCAGGAAACGCCAGATTTACTCATCATCACGGCTCCGGCTTTACGAACAGAAGCTGAACGGCTGGCTGATTTCGCCGAAAAAATGATCAATTAAGGGTGCTGGTGGTCTCAACGGAGGAAGTCTTCCATGAGTTTTCTTCCGGGAAATTGGACCCAACGGCTCTCCGGGATTACGCCAGGTATCTCTATCAGAAAAAGCCGGGTACCTTAAAGTACCTGTTATTGTTTGGCGACGCCACTTACGATTACAGAAATATTCTGAAGGAAAATCAGGGCAAGTCTTTCGTTCCGGTATATGAAAGCCGGGAATCACTGCATCCGATTTATAGCTACTCTTCGGATGATTACTTTGGCTTTCTGGAAGATGCGGAAGGCGAATGGTCGGAAGATTACGCTGGAGATCAGACCGTTGACATTGGCATCGGGCGTTTGCCAGTCAAATACCTTTCTGAGGCCAAACAGGTTGTTGATAAACTCATGCATTACGAGGACCCGGCAACCCGAGGGACCTGGCAAAGCAAGTGTACTTTCGTAGCTGATGACGGGGATTACAACGTTCACGCCGAAGATGCCGAGCGATTGGTTCAATTCCTTGAAAAAACGCCTTACCAAGCCGAGAAAATCTACCTGGATGCCTTTCCGCAAATAGGAACAGGCTTGGATCAGAAAAGCCCCAAAGCAAATGAGGCAATTACTTCAGCCATGAACGATGGTCGACTGCTGGTTGCCTTTGCGGGGCACGGCGGTGTATCGGGCTGGACGCAGGAACAGATTCTGATGTTACGGGATATTCTCGGCTGGCGAAACCGCGATCATTTACCACTCTTTTTAACTGCCACCTGCGAATTTGGTCGTTACGACGATCCAGGAGTCGTTTCCGGGGCTGAATTGGCTTTATTGAATGCTCAGGGTGGTGCTATTGGATTAATCACTACTGCTCGTCCCGTTTTTGCCAGTTCTAATTCGCTGGTAAGCGAGGCCTTTATGAAAGCCGCCTTTCAACCCATCAACGGCGTACTGCCTCGGCTGGGCGATCTCATCCGTCAAACTAAAAACAATAGTCTGGCGGGCCGAATTAATCGCAATTTTGCCCTTCTGGGCGACCCTTCCATGCGGTTAGCTTATGCCAGCGATTCCCTGAAAATCCAAAGTCCTGATACATTACGAGGCGGCGGGCAGGTTACCCTATCCGGCTCAACTTCGTTTGATGGCGAAGGCTGGCTGGAGGTTTACGATCAGGAAAAAACTTATCAAACTCTGGGCGATGAAAATCCGAAATTCAGTTATAAGGATCGGAAAAGTTTGCTTTATAAGGGTAAAATCAGCATCACCCAAAAGCAATTCAGCAGCAGTTTTATCTTACCTACGTCATTGGAAACCGGATCGGGCCGGGCATTGATTCGAGTATACGCTCAGGCCACTGACGGAAAACGAAGTGCTTTAGGAATAGCCAGACCGTTCATTAATGGTAAAAATTCAACCCCCATTACTGATCATACAGCTCCCATCCTGAGTTTATACATGAATACAGATGATTTTAAGAACGGTGGAGAAACGGATGACAGTCCGATATTATTCGCTCAATTAGCGGACAATTCAGGGCTTTCGTACACGGAATTAAACCCTATTTCTGCGGTTTTAAATGATACGTTAACCATCAATCTGAATTCCTATTACTTCCCGGAAAGTAATAAATTGGGTCAGGTAATCTATCCTTTTAAGCATTTACCCCCTGGTTCCCACCGCCTTCAGGTGCAGGCCTATGATGTATTTGGAAATCGGGTTAATCAAAGCATAGAATTTTACGTAGTTCCAAGTACGAAAACGTATCTTCGCAACGTTACGGCTATGCCAAATCCCTTCACGCAAAAGGCTCGTTTTACCTTCGAACATGATTTTCAGGACGATGATACCGAAATTACATTCTATCTGTACGATCTTTCCGGTCGATTGCTCCATCAACAGAGCCTTCAAAGTTACGTTACGCCCTCTCCGTACGAAGATTTAGTACTTGAAAAACCAGAATTGAATACGGGTTTATACATTTATCGTATTTTTGTACGCTCTCTTTCTACGGGGCGTTCCCTAACTGGAGGCGGAAAGATTTCCTACATCAAATGACTTTTGTTAGTTTTGCGATTAAATACATCCCACGAATGCGTAGTTCTCATCGCCTTAAAACAGGTCCTGTCTCTAGTACACTTTCACCAGAAGGCCCAGCCCCGGCCCCTCAACGTTTAACCCAATCTCGGATGAAAAGAATTAAAACCCGTATTTTGATCGTTGCAGCCTTCATTAGCTCCTCAACCTTAGCAATGGCTCAAAGCGGTAGCACAGTGATTGGGCAAGTCAACAGTGATCGAATTCCTATTCCTGCTGTTCCTTTTGTTAATATTACACCCGATGCCCGCTCTGCCGCTCTCGGCGATGCGGGTGTAGCTCTTAGCCCCACCGACCCCAGCGGAACGTACTGGAACGTGTCAAAATTGGTTTATGCTGAACAGGATGCCGGTGTTTCTGTTTCCTATACACCCTGGCTTCGTAACCTGATCGGTGATATGTGGCTGGGCCATTTTACTGGTTATAAAAAAATTGGTAAAAATCAGGTAATTGGTCTTTCCCTTCAGTATTTTAATCTGGGTAATATCATCTTTACCAACGACCAGGGCGTAACTACGGGTAGCTTCGATTCAAAAGAATACGCAGCCACGGGTTCTTACGCTCTGAAACTGTCGGATCAGTTATCGTTGGGTATTAACCTGAAATACATTAACTCCAACCTTACGGGCGATCAGGTAGTAGCAGGCGTGGCTTTACGTCCTGGTCAAACCGTCGCGGGTGACATCGCTTTATTCCGCAATGGCTACAGCCCCGAGAAAAAGTGGTTTGCCAACTACGGATTAATGATCCAAAACCTCGGTGGTAAAATTAACTACGGTGGAACGGCTCAGGCTCCTTACTTCATTCCTACAAACCTGAAATTAGGTACGGCCATTACCAACCGTCTGGACGATAAAAATTCATTAACCCTCACGGTTGACTTGAATAAATTAATGGTACCAACGCCCCCTCGTTACGACGTAACCACGGGCAAGCCTTTAGATGGGAAAAAACCAGTGGCGGACCGTAGCTTGTTTGAAGGCGTATTCGGTTCTTTCACGGATGCTCCTGGTGGCCTGAAAGAAGAACTTCAGGAAGTAACCGTTTCGGCGGGTCTGGAATACAACTGGAACAAAATTCTGGCGGCTCGTCTGGGTTACTTTTACGAAAATCCTAACAAAGGAAATCGTAGCTACGTAACGGCAGGTTTTGGCGTTCACTACCAGCAAATGGGTCTTGATTTTGCTTACCTTTTCCAGGGCGGCGGTCAGATCAATCCGCTCAACAACACCCTACGGGTAACGTTATCTTACCTGTTCAATAAAAAACAAAGCATCGGCGAAGCTCCCCGGGACGATTTCTAGGATTCTTTTACCCGATTTTTTTAAATGGCATTCTACGGGGTGCCATTTTTTATTATATCCCATGATTTCTATTTCGAGAGAAGTAGTACCTTGGCTTTTCGCCCATAGGAAAACCAGCTATCTGACTTCCTGAAGAGATTAATAAAAGATGATGATACAATTAGATCGTACGCAAGCTCCTGATTTTCACCTGACGGATACCGTTTCTCTGCTTCCGGTTCAAGCCTATACCCTTGATAACCATATTCCGGTGTATGTCATTGACGCCGGTGAACAGCCCGTTACCCGCGTAGAATGGGTGTTTGAAGCAGGCGGATGGGATGAAGCGTTACCCAATGTTTCAACCTTTACTTTACGGATGCTGAACGAAGGAACCCAGCAGTACACAGGAGCCGAATTAGCCGAATTCTTTGATCAGTACGGCTCATTTCTGGAATTAGGTGCTTCTGCTGATCGTTCTACCGTAACCCTGTACGCCCTTCGAAAACACCTTCCAGTCCTGTTACCCCGCATTCAGGAGTTATTACAGGAAGCTACTTTCCCGGCCGAAGAACTGGAAGTGCAACGAACCATTGCCTTGCAGAATCTTCAGGTTAATGAAGAAAAAACGTCATTTCTGGCCTCTCGGGGCTTCCGCGAAGCCTTATTTGGGAAAGATCATCCGTATGGTAAGAACCAGACGCAGGAGAACCTGAAGGCTTTCAGCCGGGAAGATTTGGTTACGTTCTACCAAAATCACATTGCGGGTCATGCTTTTCAGCTTTTCATTTCGGGACAGGTTGACGAACGAGAAGTAGCATTAGTGAATGAGATTTTTGGTCAGCAGGCACTTCTTCCCCAACCCGAACGTCGGTCTTTTGAGCTGCCCGTTGATGCCAATCCAGCGAAAGTCCTCATTGAGTTACCTGAAAAGACTCAGTCAACTCTTCGCATGGGTAAACGTATGATTAATCGTGTTCATCCTGATTATTATAAAGTGCTGGTTACCAACGAAATCTTTGGGGGTTACTTTGGCTCCCGCCTGATGAAGAATATCCGGGAAGAAAAAGGCTTTACTTATGGTATCTATTCGCAGATGAATAACTTCGCTCAGGCGAGTCAGTTAGTGATTGGCACCGATGTTAATAAAGAATTTACCAGCCAGACGCTGGCCGAAATCAAAAAAGAAAGCGAACGTCTGCAAACGGAACTCGTTTCAGAAACGGAATTACAAACGGCTCAGAATTACATGATCGGGCAATTCATTGGCTCTCTAAATACGCCTTTTGAAATTGCTGATCGGCACAAGGTTCGCATTCTTAATAACCTGCCCGATGATTATCATTTACGATTCATTGAGCGAATTAAAGCCGTTACGAAGGAGGATGTACTGGCCATGGCCCAGACTCATTTCCAGTGGAAAGATTTGGTTGAAGTAGTGGCTGGAGGCAAATAAAGCCCCTACTTTAGAGACGATCGTCTAACATTTATAATCGTTGGATCTGTGTCACGAATGCCTGAAGAAATCGTCTTTAACGCCAAGCATTACCAACGCTTTTTTCACGTATCCACGTTGATAACGCGGACTAATAGTGCAAAACTCTATTATTGCTGCCAGCTTTTTCGCTGGCAGCCCTCTTATGAAGTGGAGAAAGTCACCTGTTTACTCAAACCAACAGAGACCTTCACTCTGCTCTGAGTAATAGACTTAAAATGAATAAAGGTAAGATCCTACCTGCCGTTAGAGTAGAAACGAGAGGGCCCTATTTTAGTCATGTTCGGGCAGGCTCTTACGCTTTATTTACTATCCAATTTACCCGTCCGAAAAAGCTCGTACAGACTTTGAGCAAAAATGAGAATAAGAATGATGGGTAATAGGTGAGCTCCCCAGATGAATCCTTTCCCCGTGAACTGGTAGGTTCCCGAAGAAAACTGGATAAAAACATTCATAAACGCCATTGAGGCAATAACTAGCATCAAAGCCAGTACTAATACACCCGTTCGGATGGGTAAGTATTTTTTGACGAGTTCACTCACCAAAATTGACAGGCCTACCAGAATCAGTACAAAAACCAGAGCCCGGGAAAAGGTTTTAATATACGCGTATTTATATAACCAGATGCCAATACGCCCAATCAGATTAGGATGGGATAGTAACCAAGCATCCGTTACGGCTAGTACCAGATAAAGCAAAAAATGGGAACGAAATCGCATTAGAGTTGAGAGTTTTGAGTTTAGGGTTTTGAGTTTAAAACATTCAAACTCAAAACCCTAAACCCTAAACATATTAGTTATTCTTCCTGATAAAGCACTTGGGTTACGGTTTGACCGACGGCTTTCATGACGTTTTTGTCGATTACCTCCATGTTATCCTTGTGCGTATGATGATAATCTCCAAAAGTCTTCGGATTGTTTACTTTCATTTCCACAATGTCTACCATCGGAATCTTAGCTACTTCATTAACCGCTACGTGATCGTCGGTTAAGCCGCCGCCTTGTACGGGCAGGAAGTATTGGTTATACCCCAAACGTCCGGCTATATTCCAGATATTCTGAACGATGCTCGGGGCATACTGTAAAGAATAACTTTCCTGAGGGAATTGAGCCCCTTTCGCTCCTACCAGATCCAGCAGAATGCCATAGTAAGCGGAATAACCCGGCTTATGCAGATTTTTCGCCCAGTACTGCGAACCCAAGGCCCAGTTTGATCGCTCCTGCGAAGGCTGCATTCCTTCTTTTTCACCCCAGTCTTCGATGTCAAAGAAGATAATATCAATACCCACGTTTGGTAGCGGTTTCGCCTGAAGGTTACGGGCAATTTCCAGTAATACCCCTACGCCACTACCGCCGTCATTGGCTCCGTCGAAAGGTTTGTTTTTATACTGGGCAACGGTGTCTTTATCCGCAAAAGGGCGGGTATCCCAGTGAGCCGTCAACAAAATGCGTTTGGCCGCATCGGGGTTGATGCTGCCAATGATATTACGGGCATTAAGCTTGGTTCCATCAAAAGCCGTTTCGGTGAATTTCTGTTCGGTCACCGCGAATCCGTAGCTTTTCAGCTTAGCAACCAGCCAGTCGCCGCAAGCCTGATGAGCTTTGGAATTAGGAATCCGTGGGCCAAAATCTACCTGTTTTTGAACAAAAGCATAGGCTGAATCGGCGTTGAAGGTAGGAGCCGGAGCTAATTTAGGTTCTTCGGTACTGGTAGTGCTTTCGCTTTTTCCTGATTTATCGTCACAGGACTGAACCAATAAACCCGTTGCCCCAAGAGCAAGGAGCAGAGCCAGAGTTGATAAACGTTTCATGAGGTATGGTTTGAAAATCGGCGTAGAGAGTTTCTCTACGCCGATGCCTTTATTCTTCGTAAGCCCAGTCGATCTTGTGTTTGAGATCTTTAATAACCAGACCATTCTGTTTAAATACGGAACGAACCTGATCCACTTTATCGTATTGCTTCTGCGTTTTGAAATCACGATACAAATCCAGCAGACCATCAATCAGCGGCTCAAACGCCTGATTACGTTCTTCCTCCAGACCCAAAATATCCGCCAGGAAGGTCATATACGTAGTCTTCAGTTTGTTGAAAACCTCTTCGCCTAACTGAGCGGGCTTCACCTGAAGCATGTATAACTGATTGATTTTCTTCAGCAACGCAAACAAATGAGCAATGGCAACCGCCGTGTTCAGGTCGTCATTCATGCCTTCATAAGCACCTTCGATGGCCTTCTCTACTTCTTCAACCTGTTTCACATCCACAGCAATGGTTTCGTCTGCCACAAATTCCATATCGCGAATCAGCCGCAGGCCATTAATTAAACGCTTATACCCTTTCTGAGCTGCTTTCAGAGCTTCGTTAGAAAAGTCCAGCGTTGAGCGATACTGACTTTGCAACATGAAAAAGCGAACCGTCATCGGCGAATAAGCCTGTTCCAGCAAATGGTGACTTCCCGCAAATAACTCGTTCGGTAAAAACGAGTTACCCAGAGATTTGGACATTTTCTGACCATTAACCGTCAGCATATTCGAGTGCATCCAATACTTCACGGGTGATACTTCATTCAGTCCCGTGCCCTGAGCGATTTCGCATTCATGGTGTGGGAATTTCAAGTCCATACCCCCACCGTGAATATCAAATTGCTTTCCTAAGTATTTGGTACTCATGCAGGTACATTCCAAGTGCCAGCCGGGAAAACCGGAACCCCAGGACTAGGCCAACGCATGAGGTGATCGGGAGCGGCTTTTTTCCAGATGGCAAAATCCAGCGGGCTTTTCTTTTCTCCAATCCCATCCAGATCGCGGGTTTCGGTTAATAAGTCCTCCAGAATCCGACCTGACAATTTGCCGTAATCTTTATGTTGCTGATTATAGCGTTCAATATCAAAATAGACCGAACCATTCGATTCGTAAGCTAAATTTTTATCAAGCAATGTCTTTACAGCTTCAATCTGCTCGACAATGTGCCCCGTAGCGTTGGTTCTATGCTGGGAGGCAGAATATTAAACTGCTCCAGCACTTTATGAAAGTCGTCAGTATACCGATGAACGATTTCCATTGGCTCAATCTGCTCAAGGCGAGCCATGCGACCAATTTTGTCTTCGCCTTCGTCACTATCGCCCGTTAAGTGTCCTACGTCGGTGATGTTCCGCACGTAACGAACTTTATATCCGCTGTGACGCAGGTAACGTACCAGGGTGTCGAACGTCAGGAATGTGCGAACGTTTCCTAAATGAACGTAATTATAAACCGTTGGACCGCAGACATATAAGCCAACATGTGGCGGATGAAGGGGTTGAAAAACTTCTTTCTCCCGGCTAAGGGTATTGTAGATTTTCAGGGATTGCATGCAAAAAATAATTGAATGAGATCAGTACTGAAAAATCAGCACATGCGAATAAGAACCGTCGAAGATTACAGACCGTTCCAACATCGTAATACGCGGTAAGAAAAAGAAGCTTGTGCCACGTCATAAAAGGTTTGATTGCAAAAGTAAGGAAAAGAGTTTAGGGTTTTGAGTTTTGGGTTCAGAGTTTACGAGAATTTGAAATACTAAGCTCATTTACAGAATTGTAACTCATGCACAAAGCACCTCTCTTTGGCAACTACACAACGCAAAACCCAAAACGCTAAACCCAAAACCCAAAACTCCCCTATCTTTGACCCAGGTTTCTTTCCCGATATCGTTATGCTTTTGTTTGAAGTCGGTACTAACCCTAGTGCCCAACGTGAGTTTTTGATGTTTCCCGTTCGTTTGTATCGCCATGATTTGAACTGGATTCGCCCTTTGGATCAGGACATTGAAGATGTTTTCGATCCGAAGAAAAACAAGATGTTCAAACACGGTGAATGCATTCGCTGGATTTTACAGAACGAAGCTGGACAAACCATCGGTCGTGTGGCTGCTTTTATCGATTATGATAAAGCTCGCAAAGAAGATCAGCCTACGGGCGGCATGGGCTTTTTTGAGTGCATTGAAGATGAAAAAGCCGCCTTTTTGCTCTTCCAGGCTTGCAAAGACTGGCTCGAAAGCAAAGGTATGGAGGCGATGGACGGCCCCATTAACTTCGGTGAACGCGAGGCCTGGTGGGGCTTAATGGTGCAGGGCTGGGACTTCGAACCTACCTACAAAATGCCCTGGACGAAGGAGTATTACATCGCCTACTTCGAGAAGTACGGCTTTCAGGATTACTTCAAGCAATTTGTCTACACTTCTCCCATTCGGGAAGTAGTCGTTTCTCCTAATGTGGAGGAAAAAGCTCAGCGGGTCTATGCAAACCCCGAGTTTACCTTTCAGCACATCGAAAAGAAAGACCTGGCTAAATACACCGAGGATTTTCGCAGTATCTATAATAAAGCCTGGGCCAAGTTTCCGGGTGTAAAAGAAATGAGCATCGAACAGGCCCGCTCGCTGGTTAATTCGATGAAGCCCATCATTGATGAACAGTTAATCTGGTTCGCTTACGCAGGCGGTGAGGCCATTGCTTTCTTCATTGTCATTCCTGATTTGAATCAGATTGTCAAGCATTTAAACGGCAAATTTGGGTTATTACAGAAACTGAAACTGTTGTATCTGCTGAAATGGAAGAAAGTAGTTACCCGAACCTGCGGCCTTATTTTCGGCGTCATTCCTGATTATCAAGGGAAAGGCGTAGAATCCGCCATCGCCCTACGTTTCCGTCAGGCAGGTCGTGACAATCCTGATTACCAATACGATACCATTGATATGAACTGGGTGGGTGATTTCAATCCCCGTATGAATCGCTTCGTTTCGCAACTAGGCACCCGCATTGATAAGAGTTATATTACCTATCGTTACCTCTTTGACCGCACGAAAGAATTCAAACGTTGCCCACGGGTTTAGTTTGGTTCAGAGGCACCGCAATGAAGGTTACTTCCCTGAGACGGAGGTAACCTTTTTTATTGGCTATTCCTGAAAATTAAAATTAGATCCCTGATTAAACTTCCTCGGCCGGAAATCAGTCTCAATACCGTACCATCTTCCTGACTATGAGCTTATTCTTTACTACATCTCGTTTTTAATAAATCGATGAAAAGTAACCTCAGTCAGCTAAAGCATTTATACCTGCGGGCGGGTTTCGGAGCCAGCCCGGCAGCGTTACAGGAAGCCAGCCGCCATTCGCTTTCCAAAGCGGTGAATCATCTTTTTGAAGACTCCCAAACCAGCTCTCCGCTGCATGTGGCAGATCCCCAGCAATTGGGTTACACCCGTAAAACGCTGCTGGAAATGGTCATGCAAAGAGATAGTTTATCGCAGGATCAGAGAAAACAGATGGCACAGCAGATTCTGCGGGAAAATCGGGAGCAGATTGGTGACATTAACTACGCCTGGGTGAATCAAATGGGTTCAGGGAAGGAAGCTTTACGAGAAAAAATGACGCTTTTCTGGCACGGCCATTTTGCCTGCCGCAGCCTGAATCCAGCTTATGTTCAAAAGCAGAATAATGTCCTTCGCGAAAATGCTCTGGGCAAATTTGGGGACTTGCTCGGAGCCATCTCCAAAGATCCTGCCATGCTTCAGTTTCTGAATAACCAGCAGAATCGCAAGCAGAGTCCAAACGAAAATTTTGCCCGGGAAGTCATGGAGTTATTTACGCTGGGCCGGGGTAATTATACCGAAAAAGACATTAAGGAAGCCGCCCGCAGTTTTACAGGTTGGGGCTTTAATGGTCGGGGCGAGTTTGTTTTTCGGAAAAATCAGCACGACAATGGCCCGAAAACCATCTTCGGAAAAACCGGAAACTTCAGCGGAGAAGATACCCTGAATTTATTACTGGAACGACCCGAAACGGCTACTTTTCTGGTAACTAAAATCTATCGCTTTTTTGTAAATGACCAACCCGACCAGGCCATTATCAATCACTTAGCTCCGCGTTTTCATCAAAAGGAGTACGACATCAGTTGGCTAATGAAGGAAATTTTTTCTTCCGACTGGTTTTACGACCCCAGAAATATCGGTACAAAAATTAAATCTCCCGTGGAGTTTCTGGTCGGCTTGCAACGCACGTTTGGATTAACCTACGGTAGCAAGCAGTCCGTCTTGTACATTCAGAAAGCTCTGGATCAGGTACTATTTTACCCACCTAACGTAGCAGGCTGGCCGGGTGGCACGGCTTGGATTGATTCCTCCAGCTTGCTCCTGCGGATGAAGTTACCCGAAGTCATCTTCAATTCGGCTGAGCTAAACTTCAAAGCAAAAGCCGACGGCGATGTAAATACCGATTACCTCACGCAGAAAAAAGGACGACAGTTTGAGCAGGCCGAACTCAACTGGCAAGCTTTTGGCACCGCCTTCGAAGGCCTTCAGGGCGAAGCTTTGGTAACCGCCTTAAGCACACACTTACTGCAACGTCCGCTTCGCTCAGCTCAGCAAAATCTGATTCTGAAGCGAAAAAAAGAATCGGAATTGAAAGATTATACGCTGGCTTTACTTACCCTGCCAGAGTACCAATTGGGTTAAACTTTCCACCCCTAGACATAATGCTTTATGAATCGTAAAGAATTTCTTCGTCAATCGGCTCTGGCTACGGTAGGCACCTGGCTTATTCCCGACTTTGTTAAAGCGTATGAACAGCATCAGTTGGGACAGACGCCTTCTTCCCGGAAGACGCTGGTAATCATTCAGTTTTCCGGTGGAAATGATGGGTTAAATACCATCATTCCTTACCGAAACGATATTTATTACCGCGAGCGGCCCAAACTGGCCATTCCTGAGGGTAAGGTCCTGAAAATTAACGATGAGTTAGCCTTTCATCCGGCTCTGGAAAAACTTCGCCGTTGGTACGATGACGGGCGTTTTTCCATTCTCAATAATGTGGGTTACCCTAACCCTGACCGTTCGCACTTCCGGTCGATGGACATCTGGCATACCGCCAGTAACTCTAATGAATACCTAAAAACAGGCTGGATTGGGCGTTACCTCGATTCTCAGTGTTCTGGTCAATGCCAACCTTATCAGGCTCTGGAAATTGATGATCAGTTAAGTCTATCCATGAAGGGTGATCAGGTAAAAGGCTTAGCAGTGTCAGACCCGAAACGCCTGTACAATCAGACGCAAAACAGTTTTTATCAGCAACTAGCCCGGGTTAATCACGAAGAATATGAAAACGTGGATTACCTCTATAAAACGCTGGCTGAAACGATTTCTTCCGCCGATTATATTCATGCCAAGACGAAAGTTGCCAGTTCTTCCACCACCTATCCATCCCACGAATTAGGTCGTCGACTGAAAACCATTGCTAACTTTATTCGCACGGGCGTGGATTCTCGTGTCTATTACGTATCGCACGGCAGTTTTGATACGCATGTGAATCAACAACCTCAGCAGCATAACTTATTAACTCAATACGCCGAAGCTCTCGACTCCTTCTTACAGGATTTAAAATCGCAGGGTCAGCTTGATAACGTGGTCGTTATGACCTTTAGCGAGTTTGGTCGCAGGATTAAACAAAATGCATCGAACGGAACGGATCACGGAGCCGCCAATGTGCTATTTCTGGCAGGCTCGTTGCTGAAACCAGACTCCAGTCTGACGGCTTCCCCTAACCTGACGGATACGGATCAGGGAGATTTAAAGTATACCATTGACTTCCGCGATGTGTATGCCACTTTGCTGGATCGCTGGCTGGATGTTCCATCAGAAGCAATTTTGGGACGAAAATTTGCAGGTCTGAAAATGGGGTAATCTCCTCGATATCGCCTCAAAAAATCGTATTTTTGTACATGCTTCAAAAAACCCGCGGCTTAGTTCTTAATTACCTGCGTTACCGAGAAACGTCGATCATCGTCAAGATTTATACCGAGGAATTCGGCGTTCAGACCTATATCGAGAATGGAGTTCGGAGCAGCAAAGGCAAAAACAAAATTGCTCTTTTTCAGCCCCTTACCTTATTGGATTTAGTTGTCTATTTCAAAGACAGTGCCGGAATTCAGCGGATTTCCGAAATTAAGGTCAACCACCCGTACAGTACAATTCCTTTTGATATTACCAAGTCAACCATTGCCCTTTTTATTACCGAAGTACTCAGCAAAACGCTGAAGGAAGAAGCGGGGAATCCACGGTTATTTCAATTTCTTCGGGAAAGCCTAATCTGGCTGGATCAGGCAACCGAAGGATACGAAAATTTTCACCTCTGGTTTTTGCTTCGGCTGAGTTTTTATCTGGGTTTCGAACCCACAACGGGCCAGCAACTGGCTCAAGAGTTAAGACTAGCAGGTTATCCCATCCACGACGAGTCGGAATTACGGAAATTGGATGAGTTGAATGTGAATCCGGAAATCCGCATAGGTCGATCATCCCGCAACTATTTACTGGAAATGGTCTTGAAGTTTTATGAGCTTCACGTCGATGGTATGGGTGAAGTTCGGTCTCTGGAGATTCTGCGTACGGTTTTTTCCTAATATTATTTACATTACTTAATAACCTATAAATCAGAATATTTAGTCATCCATAATCTAAATAATGATACTTCTAAATAGAAACGTAAAACAAATTTCAACGGTAAGCTTGTCCACTCGCTGAAATATTGCTACTTTTGCGTTCCAATTTTTGAAAAGCACTGATTTAAATAACGCAATAAGCTCATGGCTAAGAAAGGCAACCGCATTCAGGTAATCCTCGAGTGCACCGAGCAAAAGACTTCTGGCGTTCCTGGCATGTCACGATATGTCACGATGAAAAACCGGAAGAATACTACGGCTCGTATTGAACTCCAGAAGTACAACCCTTTCCTTAAAAAGCATACGCTTCACAAGGAAATCAAGTAATTTCAGACCCCAGTTATTCGTTGTTTAGGTGGTTCCTAGTCCGGCGATAACTGTCAACTGGTTAGTGATCCACTGTATAACATTTTACTGAAATGGCAAAGAAAGTAGTAGCGACCCTGAAAAAAGAAGGTGGCGTTAAATACGCTAAAATCATCAAGGCGGTGAAAAACCCAACCACAGGTGCTTATACCTTCAAAGAAGAAATCGTTCTTCAGGACGAAGCTCAAGCAGCTCTGAAAAACTAGTCTGCTGAGACTCAAAAGTCTTATTATGATCCTCCGAACGTTCTTCGGGGGATTTTTTGTTGTAGATTTGGAGTATTAGTGACTCAGACTACTTCAGTTGACCAAAATAGCCGGGTCCTAAGCATAGATAATCAAACCAAAAATGGGCTTATTCGATTTTTTCACGAAGAAAAAGGAGCAAATCCAGGAAGAACAGGCCGAGTCGCTGGACAAAGGTCTGGAAAAAACCAAAGATGGCTTTTTCTCTAAACTCAGCCGGGCCGTCGTCGGAAAATCCAAAGTAGATGACGAAGTGCTGGATGAACTGGAGGAAATTCTGATTTCTTCGGATGTGGGGGTAGAAACCACCGTCAACATTATTCGCCGGATTGAAGCCCGCGTTGCCAGAGATAAGTTCATGAATACCAGTGAGCTGGATTCCATCCTTCGGGAGGAAATCGCAGCTTTGCTGTCTGAAAACCAGTCTACCGATATTTCGGGAGATTTTGAAACACCCCTGGGCACCAAACCCTACGTCATTATGGTAGTGGGTGTAAATGGTGTGGGGAAAACGACGACCATTGGTAAACTGGCCGCCCAATATCACAAAGCCGGAAAGAAAGTGGTGTTAGGGGCAGGTGATACCTTCCGGGCCGCCGCCGTAGAACAGTTAAAATTATGGGGTGAACGCGTAGGCGTACCCGTAATTGACCACGGCATGAACACCGATCCTGCTTCGGTAGCTTATGATGCCGTGAAACAGGGTACTGAAACTGGAGCAGACGTTGTAATCGTCGATACCGCCGGACGTTTACACACGAAGGTGAACCTGATGAACGAGCTTTCGAAAATCAAGCGGGTTATGCAGAAATTCTCTGTGGAAGCTCCACACGAGGTATTACTTGTGCTTGACGGCTCGACCGGACAAAATGCATTTATTCAGGCTCAGGAGTTTACGAAAGCTACGGAAGTGACTTCGCTGGCCATTACCAAGTTAGACGGTACCGCTAAAGGCGGCGTAGTGATTGGTATTTCTGATCAGTTTAAGATTCCTGTAAAATATATTGGCGTAGGTGAGCGAATTGAGGATTTACAGGTATTCAATAAAAAAACCTTCGTCGAGAGTCTATTCAAAAAATAACTCCCATTACGAAAACCACAAAAGCTGCCGGATAATCCGGCAGCTTTTTTTAGTTTTGAATCATACCTATGAAAATTCCGGTTCAAAATATCTATTATCTGCTTTGTTACGCCTGGGACAAACTCGACGAACGTGAACTGGTTCATGTCGCCGCTGACGACCAGATTAGTTTGCTGGATTTACTAATCGAAGTATTAATCACAGCCACTCACCGTCTCTTCAGGCAAGGTTTGTTTCATGCGTATCAATCCGAAAAAGTACAACTGGCGGGCATTCGTGGGAAGTTATTACTGACGGAAAGCTTACAGAAAAATGAATTCCGGCAGGGAAGAGCCATTTGTGAGCAGGATGTTTATTCAGCGAATCAGCCCGTAAATCAGATTCTAAAGACGACGCTCAACTCTTTATTACGTCTCCCCTCTTTACCACAACAGTCCCGCATTCGTCATCTACACATCCGCATGACGGATGTCGAGGAAATCAAACTCAACGAAACGATTTTCACTAAGGCAAGCATTCCAAGGCATCCTTCTACTTATCGTTTTGTGCTGAATGTGTGTGAATTACTTTACAAAAACTTACTAGTTAACGAAGAAAAGGGTACCTACCAGTTCAAGGATTTCTGGCGGGACGAGCGGCAAATGGCAGTTCTTTTTGAAGCATTCGTTCGAAATTTCTATCGTCACGAATTACCACAATGGAAAGTACGACGGGAAACCATTCACTGGAAATTAACCGCCAGTGAACAGGATCGCACGTTGTTACCTCTCATGCAAACCGATTTAACCCTGGAGCAAAAAGATCAGAAAATCATTCTGGATACGAAGTATTACGCCGAAACGTTTCAACGACATTTTGAATCCCGCAAGGTACATTCGCCGCATTTATACCAGTTGTTTGCTTACCTGAAAAACTATCCGGCTTCCGGCAAGCTTCGGGGCATTTTATTATATCCAACGGTTACGCAATCCGTTTCCGCTTTCTTTTCCGACGAAGCCCATCAGATTCAGGTGCAAACGCTGGACTTAAATCAGCACTGGTCGGGCATTCACCGGGATTTACTGAGATTAGTTGAGGTTAAAGATTAAATGTCTAGCGTAACCCTTGCTATCCTTTTACTATCTGTCTGGGCATCTGAATTAATGGGTTAGCCTACAATTAGTGCTGCCAGCGAAAAAGCTGGCAGCGGTCACTTCGGATATTCGTTACTAGCAACCACTTCGCAATAACGATTCAGAGGCCTATCTAATACAATGCTACCAGAATAAAAGGCGGGCTATACCGATAGTGGTTACCCTAGATGTTTAATTGTTAACATTGCCGCTGCCAGCTTTTTCGCTGGCAGCACTACCTTAGGATAATCAATTCAGGTACTAGGTATATAACTGATTGTTAATATCAGCGAAAATCATTTCTTCGCAGGATCTTTCCACTCGTTTAATTCTACCAAGTAACCATCAGGATCGGGTAAGTAAATCTGTTTCACTCCATCAAAACGAACCTGAGCGTGATAAGCTAAGCCCTTACTTTTCAGAAAAGCTTCTGCTTGATCCATCGACTCCACAAAGACGGCAAAGTGAGAGCCATTTCGATCATTATTCACCGGAACTGTACGACCGGCCAATAAATGTATCTGCTGATCTGGGCCAATTTTAAACCAGGAGCGGATCGCTTTGAGATTATCAGGGACTTCCAGCCGCTCAAGACCCAGAATTTCGGAATAGAATTTGGTAGAAGCAGGTAGATCAGCCACTTGCAAAGCCAGGTGATTATGTTTGACAATGCCTAATTTCTCCTGAGCAAAAGCAGCCCTACTCATACCTGTGAAGCAGATTATGATAAAAAGGAAACGAAATAACATGTGACTATAGATTTGAGAGGTATAAAAAAATCGTTACCTGAATTTTGACTCTCAGATAACGATTTTGTAAAAGGCTAAAACTCTTACTTATCAAGGAATAGGTAACACTTTGCTTTCTTTGAATGTCGACAAAATTACCATGGTTTGCGTGCTGGCTACTTCTTCGATTTCGTTGATTTTTTCCAGCATCAGGCGTTGATACGAAGCAATATCCTTTGAAATTACCTTTAACAGGAAGTCGCCAGAACCCGTAATGTGGTGGCATTCTACTACTTCGGGAATTTCATTGATTTTTTCAACGAAAGAATCTGTTACCTGCTTTTTGTGACCAACCAGCGTAATCTGAACGAAAGTCGTTACTCCCAGCCCTACTTTCTCACGATCGAGTTGAGCGTGGTAACTCTGAATAATCCCTGACGTTTCTAATTTCTTTACCCGTTCCAGCGTTGGAGCAGGCGATAAACCAATTTCTTTCGAGAGTTGAGCATTGGTAATTTTTGCGTTGGATTGCAGTATTTCAAGGACTTTGCGATCAATGTGATCCAGTTTCTGAAGTGTGTTCATATGGTAGTACGCAGTAAGCGAAAATATTATTTGGTGGATAGCCTGACTTTCGCTGGCAAATTTCATAAAAATACCGCGGATAAGCACAATCGTAAAATATAATTTTTTTTAATCCTAAAAAATTAGTGTAAAATCCCAATAAAAAAGCTATCTACTAAACAAATATGTTTCCTTTATGAACTTGATTTTCAGCGTAGAAAGGCCCTTTTTCTTCAAAGGGCTGCAAATGTCGTCTATTTTCACTGGCTTTTCATAGCATTTAACGGAATAATTAATTAAACTGCTTTCGTTGCCTTATTTTTTATTTGGTTACGTAATTATTAAAAAATTAAGATTTTCTCTTTGCCCTTTTCCGTGCCGACATGCGGGTTTCAGGCCTTACCTTTGTAGGGATCATCTATTTATTACATCCTTGTTTTTTCGAGAAGTCCCCGGTTTATCAGATTTAAAAAACACCCTGATTCAGTCCGTCAAGAGTCAGCATGTTGCCCACGCCCAGCTATTTCATGGGCCTTTAGGCAGTGGGAATCTGGCTCTGGCTCTGGCTTATGCCACGTACCTGAACTGCGAAGACCGGCAGGAAGACGATTCCTGCGGGCGTTGTGCTTCCTGCGTGAAGATGAAAAAACTGGCTCACCCGGATGTACATTATATCTTTCCGGTAGCGGTAACCAAGAAAATCAAGGATAATGAATCGGATGCTTTTATGCCCTTGTGGCGGGAGTTTATCGACGCTCATCCTTTCGGCACGCTGTCCGACTGGTTGACGTTTATTGGCGTAGAAGGGAATCGGCAGGGTAATATTTCGGCGGAAGAAGCCCGTAACGTTATCCGAAAAATTTCACTGAAAGCCTACGAAGGTGAATACAAGATTCTCATTCTGTGGCAACCTGAGTTACTGAATGTCTATTCGGCCAATGCTTTGCTGAAGATTCTGGAAGAACCACCCGCCAAGACCATTTTCCTACTGGTTTGCACCGATGCCAATCGTCTACTCACCACCATTATTTCCCGTACCCAACGCATTGGCGTTCCTGCCTTTACTGAAACGGAAGTATCATCTTATATTCAGCAAAAACTGGGAACGGAAGAAAAGCAGGCTCGTCACGTAGCGTACCTTTCGGAGGGAAATCTGGGTTATGCTCTGGAGCTAGCCAAAGGTGAAGGCAACGAGCAACATCCCTGGTTTGCTCAGTGGATGCGGCATTGTTACCGAGGCATTCCAGCCTTTGGTGATATGCTAAAAATGGCCGATGAGTTTGATAGTCAGCCCAAAGAGCAACAAAAAGGGATGATGGAATATAGCCTGAGCGTCTTTCGGGATCTGATGCTCTGGCAAAATGGCGTGGAAGCTCTTGTGCGACTGGAAGGCGATGAGCTTACCTTCGTTCAGAATTTTTCGAAAGTAATTCCCCCCGAACGCTTACCTCTGATTACAGAGGAGTTGAACACGGCCTTTTTCCAATTGGAAAGAAATGTTCGGGCTAAAATGATTTTTCTGGATTTGTCATTAACACTGGCCAAACTTCTTCGGAAGTAAGAGCTGTTTGATAGCATACGCGTATGAAAGTTAGAATTGGATCACGGGGATCGAAGCTGGCCCTCTGGCAGGCCGAATACGTGGCCGAACAACTCCGGCTGGGTGGCATGGAACCCGAAATCGTAGTGATTGATACCAAAGGCGATAAAATTCTGGATCGCTCTTTATCTAAAATTGGTTCCAAAGGCGTTTTTACGGAAGAGCTGGAAGAACAACTCCGAACGGGTGCCATTGATATTGCCCAACACTCTGCTAAAGATTTACAATCTTCGCTGGCAGATGACCTGGAAATCATCGCCTTCACACCCCGCGAAGCCGTCAATGATGTCTTAATCAGTTTCAATCCAGAGTTATCGCTGGAATCGGGTGAAACTTTTGTGGTAGGTACTTCCAGCACGCGTCGCGTCGCTACGCTGAAACGGTATTACCCGCACATCAAAGTAGTAGACATGCGGGGTAACCTGCAAACTCGTCTGGATAAATTGAGAAGCGGTGTTTGCGATGCCCTCATTCTGGCTTACGCCGGTGTGCACCGCATGGGTTACGAAGAATATATTGCCGAGCATTTATCAACGGAAACCTTCACTCCCGCCGTGGGCCAAGGTAGCGTAGCCATTGAATGTGCTACTAGCCTGGACGCAGATAAAAAAGCACGCATTCGTGAGTTACTGAACGATCCCGTAACGGAAAGCTGCATTCGGGCCGAGCGTATTTTTCTGGCTACCCTACAGGGCGGTTGCAGCATTCCAGTGTTTGGACTGGCATCGCACGTGAATGGTCGCATTAGCTTAACGGCTGGGATTGTCTCACTGGATGGTCAGAAGGAGTTACGCCGCACCGAAATTGCTGATACCGCCCAGGCAAATAGTATGGCTCAGAAACTGGCCGATAAAATCGCCTCTCAGGGAGGTAATAATATGGTAAGAGAAATACGAGCCAATTTATAATACCATGCGAAAATCATCCTCTATGATGGGTCTCGGGTTAGCTTTGTTGCTTGCTCTCCCAAGCTTTGCTCAACGCAAAGAAAAACTGGTAACTATTGAAACCAAATACGGCCCTATTCGGCTGATTTTGTTTGATCAGACGCCTAAGCATAAAGCCAACTTTTTGAAGTTAACAAAAGAGCATTTTTACGACGGCATATTATTCCACCGTGTCATTCCGACTTTCATGATTCAGGGCGGTGATCCTGAGTCAAAAAAAGCAACGCCCGACGCGATCCTCGGCTCGGGAGATATGGATTATACCATTCCGGCAGAGTTCGTGCCCGAATTGTTTCATCAACGGGGTGCTGTAGGTGCTGCCCGGGAAGATAACCCGGCCAAAGCCTCTTCGGGTTGTCATTTTTATATTGTTCAGGGGAAAACCTATGATGAGGTAACCCTGGAAACGCAGGCTAAACGGGCCGGTCGTCCTCTTACCGATGCTCAGAAAGAAGTTTATAAAACCAAAGGAGGCACTCCCCGGTTAGATGGGAATTATACGGTATTCGGACAAGTAATTGACGGAATGGCCGCCGTAGATAGCATTGCAGCTCAGCCCCGAAATGAAGCCGATCGTCCTAACGTTGATATTTCGATGATGAAGGTTACAGCTAAAAAAATGAGTAAGAAAAAAATAACCCGTCGATATGGTTATGTTTTTGCCCGTTAACTTCTCTACTTTGTACGTCTTTCTCCGCTGTCTTTAACTATGACTCCCAAAAAGATTTTAATTACCGGAACCAATGGCCTGCTGGGTCAAAAACTGATTACGCTTTTACATAAAAACCCAGATGTTCAACTGATTGCTACCGCTCGTGGAGCCAATCGCCTGCCCTTCACAGATGGGTATGAATACCGGGAAATGGACATTACCGATGCTGCTCAGGTAGCTGAAGTAATGGAAGCCGTTCAGCCCCACGCGGTTATTCATGCGGCAGCGATGACGAATGTGGACCAGTGTGAATTCGAGAAAGAATTATGCTGGAAAATGAACGTGCTGGCCGTAGAATATCTGGTAGAAGCCTGCAAAAAGTATGATACCTTCCTGTGCCATGTCTCTACCGATTTCATTTTTGACGGTGAAAACGGTCCCTATCCCGAAGACGCCATTCCTAGTCCCTTAAGTTTCTACGGCTGGAGTAAATATGCGGCTGAAGAAGTGGTGAAACGCTCGAATATTCGCTGGGGCATTGCCCGGACGGTTCTCGTCTACGGCATTGCGGCGGACATGAGTCGGAGTAATATCATTCTTTGGGTGAAAAAATCACTTGAAGAGGGAAAAACGATTAAGGTAGTTACGGATCAGTTCCGCTCTCCAACGCTGGCTGAAGACTTGGCGATGGGTTGCTGGCTGATTGCAGATAAAGAAGCTTTAGGCATCTATAATATTTCCGGAAAAGAGGTAATGACGCCTTACGAAATGGCGATTGCCACGGCAGATTACTTTGGCCTGGATAAATCATTTATTACCGAAGCTGATTCGAGCACCTTCACGCAACCCGCGAAGCGTCCTCCCCGTACAGGATTCATCCTTGATAAAGCTCGGAATGTGCTGGGTTACGAACCTCGTAGCTTTACCGAAGGCATCGCTATTTTGGCTGAACAAACTGCTGAACGCGTTTAACGTAGACTGATTACCGACGCAGATGAAACAGGGTATTCGGAACGGAATCCTGCTTCATCTGCGTTAGGTGTATACCATGAAAACCATTGAAGAGCAATTGAACATCTGGGGTCGCGAGCGTCGTCCCTGTTTGTTTGTGCTTGATTTTGAGCTTCGGCGGCCTCTACTCTGGCCCCTGGACGAAGTGCCGCAGGATTCGGTTTGGTATAATCTGAACGGAATTTCAAACACCTCAGAAGACATCTCCGCTTCTTCGGATTTTTATTTTCACAAATTCCCCCTCTCTTTTCAGGAGTTTGATCAGAAGTTTCAAAAAGTACATCGTGAATTATTAGCCGGGAATTCATTTCTGACGAACCTAACGGCTCGTACTCGCGTGGAGACGAATCTGAGTTTTCAGGAAATTTTCCAGCGAAGTGAGGCAAAGTATAAGGTGTGGTTACGTCTTTCGAATGATTCTGACGTAGAGGAAATCGTTTGTTTTTCGCCGGAAATTTTCGTTCGTGTTCAGGATGATTTCATTTCCAGTTACCCCATGAAAGGAACGCTGGATGCGGCCCTACCTAATGCTCGGGAGCACTTGTTAGCCGATGAAAAAGAACGCTACGAACATGCCACTATCGTGGATTTGATTCGGAATGATCTGGCTCAGGTAACAACTGAACGTTGGGTAGAACGCTTTCGCTACATCGATGAAGTGCAAACGCACGATAAAACGCTATTGCAGGTAAGCTCGGAAATCAAAGGTCGGTTACCCGAAAACTGGGCCAACGCGTTAGGTACCTTGCTCCTGCGACTATTACCTGCCGGTTCGATTACCGGGGCTCCCAAACCTAAAACGGTAGAGATCATTCAGCAAGCCGAAGCCGAACCACGTGGGTATTACACGGGAATTGTCGGCATTTTTGATGGTAAAAATCTGGATACGGGTGTGATGATTCGTTTTCTGGAGCAAACTTCGTCAGGCACTTTTTTCCGCTCCGGCGGTGGCATTACCTTCCGTAGTGATCGAGGAGGAATACCAGGAGTTGATTGATAAGGTATACGTGCCGATTTGGTGAGTTACTGTTTGACATTTTCTGTTTACAGATAATACAAACCCAAATTGTCATTTAGGGCGATCTCTCCGCCGCAGTTGATGTCCTCACCAGCCACGGCGGGAGAGTCCGCGTTTTAAAGGCAGATTCCTAAAAAGAGATAAACACCCGGATTATCATCCGGGGCTATCCAGCCTGGGGCTATCCATATTGAACCCCTCCGGGGTTATACCTCCCATTTCAAACAAATCCTTTACCTTTATGGGTTTTCCCTTTCAAACCCTAAACCCTAAACCCTAAACCCTAAACCCTAAACCCTAAACCCTAAACCCTAAACCCTAAACCCTAAACCCTAAACCTGCTTGGCCTTCTTCCGTTCTCTTTACCTTTCCCGACTGTTCTTCACGGTATTAATCAGTATCGTTTTCTGTTTTGCTGGCATTTATGATGCCTTGGCTCTTCAGTATCATACAAGTCGCCTTACTGGTGTTTGGAGTGCTGATTGTAATGGATATTTTACTGTTATACCTGCCTGGACAAACCCTAATGGCCCGACGGGACGTAGGTGAACGCTTTTCCAACGGTGATGCCAATCCGGTTTCTATCTTCCTCGAAAACCACTATAATTTTTCAGTTAAGCTGGAGATTATTGATGAAATTCCTTTTCAGTTTCAGAAGCGTGACGTGCTCTTCAGAACCGAGCTAGCTACCGAAAGTCAGCAGATTATTCGGTATGAGTTACGACCCGTAGAACGTGGCGTTTATGCCTTCGGAGCCGTTAATATCTATGTTCAAAGCCCCATTCGATTGGTGAAGCGTCGGCATCGTTTTTCGCAGGATCAGCAGGTAGCGGTTTATCCTTCTTTTCTGCAAATGAAGCAGTACGAATTCATGGCTATTTCGAGTCGATTAACCGAATTGGGTATTAAGAAAATCCGGCGGGTTGGGATGAGTCAGGAATTTGAGCAGATTCGCCCCTACGTGCCCGGCGATGAAGTGCGGACGGTCAACTGGCGAGCAACAGCCCGACGGAATGAGCTGATGGTTAATGCTTTTCAGGAAGAAAAATCTCAGGCGATTTACTGCCTGATTGATAAAGGCCGCGTCATGCAAAGCCCTTTCAACGGACTAAGCCTATTGGATTATGCCATTAATTCTACGCTGGTCATGAGTAACATTGCCCTAATCAAACAGGACAAAGTGGGCGTATTTACCTTTTCCGATAAAAAAGGACAAATCCTTCCCGCCGAACGCAAGCCTGGCCAGTTGCAGCGGATTATGGAGTTACTGTATCGGCAGAAAACCCGTTTTCTGGAAACGGATTATGAACTGTTATACGTAAACCTGAAAACGCAAATCCGGCAGCGGAGTTTGCTGTTGCTATTCACGAATTTCGAAACGGTAAACGCCATGCGACGGGTACTTCCTTACCTGCGTCGCCTAGCCAAGGATCATCTCGTTGTCGTTATTTTCTTTGAAAACACGGAGTTACGCTCCTTACTTACAAAGCCCGCTCAAACTACCGAAGAAATTTACCTGAAAACCATTGCTGAGAAGTTCTTCTACGAAAAGCAGCAAATCATGCGTGAACTTCAGCAATACGGCATTCAGTCGGTATTAACCCCACCCGAAAAATTAACGGTAAATACGATTAATAAATACCTGGAAGTAAAAGCTCGGGGAATGATCTAAGCGTGTGAAGTTATGGATTTAGAGTTTTTATACTCTTTTACCTCTGTAGTTTACCAATTACTTCCGTAGCTCTTCATCAAGGTTCAGCACTTGCTCGATGACGGATGTTTTTTCGTCGTTCCAGATGATGTAGTCCGCTATTCGCTGGCGTTCTTCTTCGGAGGCCTGACGGGCTATAATGTCCTGAATGGCTTGTTCTGTGCGATTATCCCGCTGCTTTACCCGCCGAATCCGTAACTCCAGCGGAGCTTCCACGACGATCACTTTTTGAAAGTTATTGCCTTCTCCCGCCGCTTTCATAATCGCCGCTTCGTATAACAGATAGGGAGCCGAGGCATGGCTCTGAGCCCATTCTTCGCCATCTTTTCGAACACGTGGATGCACCCGTTCATTCACCTGTTGTAATAACTCCGGCTTATCAAAAATCTGGCTTGCCACCCATGTCCGGTTGTATTCGCCCGAAGGTAAATAGGCTTCTGGACCCAGCAATTCCAGTAACTGATTTTTCAGAACAGGATCGTTCTTAATTAGCTGTTTGGCCCGGTCATCCGCTTCGTAAATGGGAATACCTAAACAGGCAAAAACCTTAGCAATCAGGCTTTTGCCCGAGCCAATTCCACCCGTAATGCCAATCACTTTAGGACTCATTTCCTGGATTATAAAAAAACGCGAACCGTACCTTATCCGTACTGATTCGCGTTTGACATTATTATTTTTTTACTGGTAAAGGACTCAGTAATTCAGCAATTTCAAAACTAATATTTACCTGTTTGGACGAAGCATTTACATGGGGATTATTGACCAGCGGAATTGGAATTTGTTCATCAAAATCACCCGTAATTTTTTTAGGTAATGGAATCTGAATGATGCTGGGTATTTCCCTCATGGCTGACTCCGGCCCTTCGACCGTAATCGTTTGTGGAATGACGTTAATAACCGTTGATACAACAAATCGGCTCGGAAATTTCACACCACTGGTGTCCGCCATCAGTTTAACCGTCTTCACTACTCTTCTTTCAAAACTAATATTCAGCGAGTCGGCAATGATGTAATTCACGTGCGTCTCCTGTAAGCGATTTGAAAGTAAATCCGTTAACGAAGTCGTATTAATAAATTTCGTATGTAACGGATTAACGACGGAGTAACGAATGGGCTCATTTCCGAGGGAAATCATACGCCATAGTAAATCCCAGCCACTGCCGGTAATACTGGCCTGAATTTGACGCGGAAGCGGAGAAGTAGGAACATACAATGAATCATCGTAAGCTACTTGTAATGGATACGCTAATCGGGTTGAATAGCCCTGTTTATTCAAAGCATTCATCAGCCAGAAAAGCAGAGCCCCTAACATGCAGAGACCCGCAACTTTCCAGTCAGGTTTCATCATTTCAATGATCAGTGATCAATTATCAGTGAACAATTCATTTCGTCGGAAACAGATAAAAACCTATTCCTTACCCGAAATGCATCAACTGATCTTTGGAATTATTGAGCCAGACGCTGGCTGCTTTCGCGAGAAATAGCCGTTTTTTCGAAAACCAGACGCATGCCACGTCCTACGTCAAGGGTAACGGTTTTATCGGTCGTTTCAACGATTTTACCGTGTAAACCACCAATCGTGATTACCTGGTCGCCTTCTTTCAGTTCGTCAACAAATTTCTGTTGATCTTTCGCCTTCTTCTGTTGAGGACGAATCATGAAGAAGTACATAACTACGAAAATACCGCCCATCAGAACGAGGCTGTACCAGTTAGTTCCGCCAGCGGGTGCCTGCAATAACATATCTTTACTTAAGTTAGGATTAATGGTTCGTTTCGAGAAAAGCGTTATTTGGCTTCCAGCACTTCTACCTTAAAAGCCACCGTAGTTGTTTCTGGCTTGGTATTCGCCATCACCGTAACCGTCTTGGTATTCGCTCCTACTTTATTTTTACTGTTGAATTTGACCAGCAAACTGGCCGTATCTCCCGGAGCAATCGCCGCCGTAGGAATAATGGGAACCGTACAGCCACAGGAAGCGGAAGCCGACTGAATGACCAGCGGAGCATTCCCCGTGTTTTTAAAAGCAAACCGATGCAGAAGGGTATCTCCCTCGGTTACTTTCCCCAGATCTACTTCGGGCTGATTGAATTTCAGAATTGGGAATTTCGTGGGGTCATCTGAGGCAGAACCTTCTTTCTTGCCATCTCCGCAAGAGCTAAGTCCCAGAAGGCCCATCAAAGCCAGTCCTAGTACTAATGTGCTTTTCATTCCTCGTGTGAAGTCCTGCATATGAGCTTTAAGCAAACCTTAAAGCTCATATCAAGCCCAATTATGATCTTAGTTTCCTTTGATTTGGCCCATCAGCATTTCGACATCTGCCAACAAGCGTTCCGCTTTTTCGCGAGCTTCGTCTACTACTTTTTTACCTTCCGTTTTTGCCAGACTTTCGGGTAAATCGCCCTGAACAACCAGATCTGAAATCAGACGCTGTAACTGCTCACGGTATTTCGAAAGACGGTATGCTAAACGGTCACGTGTATTTTCACCTGAATCGGGTGCGTATAAAATTCCTATAGAGGCCCCAACCGCGGTTCCGGCTAAAAAGCCAATTAAAGCAAGGGTTGATTTTTTCATAACATTCGCTGTAAAATTCGGATGCCTTTAAAAGTAAATCCACTCCGTTTTTGTTTTTAAAACTAGAAAACAGAAACAAAATCAGACATCCTGGACATTCAAACTGGCTTTTACTTACTGATAATCAGTACTAGGTTTCTAAATTTAGCCCTAAGGCCCCTGAAAACTAGAAATAGATTGATCAAAATCCAATTATCGATTGTCAATCAGCCCCCGACCGCTCTTACGAATAGTACCGTTTTCACGCAGTTTTGCTGATAGTGTATCCAGTACACCATTCAAAAACTGGCCGCTTCGGGGAGTGGAATAATCTTTGGCTACCTCAATAAACTCGTTGATCGTCACTTTCACCGGAATACCTGAGAAGTAAATCATTTCAGCCAGAGCCATCATCAGCAGGATACGGTCCGTCAGGGCAATCCGTTCAGAATCCCAGTTCGTAACCTGATCTACAATAAACTGCATGAAACGCTCTTCGTTATCTAAGGTATGACGAAGTAAATCTTTGAAGAAGGTAATATCATCCTCACCGCCGGGCAGTAAAGTCTGCAAACGGAGGTCGCCATCCTGGTAGGATTTAACCGTTTTCGTACTTAAGCTCCGCAGGTGTCTTTATCTTCTGACCATTGCAGGTTTTGCTCGTCGAAGATTGTTTTAATCATTTCATTCTTGAAAATCACCTGCTTCAGTAAGTGCATCACCAGCTCCGCATCCTCTTCGGGTGTGTGATGATTTTTTTCGCAATACTTCTGGAAGGTTTCGTCCTGACGTACGTCTTTGAAGAAAGGACGAATGTATTGAACCCGATCTTCTTCCGTCCACTTCAGGTTTCGGCGAATTACTTCGTTTTCGAAAGTAGTGTTCTGGCGAAGGGCCTGAATGAATTGATTATTGGCTAATACTTTCGTGTTCAGACCATCGTCAAGGTAACGACGCTCCTGGAACAACTGAGCTTCATCGGCCAACTCCAGCAATAAGAGCAATATGGTCAGATACTGATCATAGATGTGCTCGATGGAATTCGTAGCATCACGTACAAACCGTAAGCGATCCTGCTGCGTTTTCTGGCGGTAAAAATTCAGGGCTTCCGTAGCCACCTGACGGGCCATTAAGGGAAGCTCCTCTTCCGTTTCTTTCTTATTGACCGACTCTTCCAGTTGCATCAGGGCTAACTTCCGAAGGCCTTCAAAGCGTTCGGGGTCCTGGCGTTCCATGGAGTTAAGGTCGGGTTGCAGGGTTTCAACGATGAAATCCTGGGCTAGTTGGTAGTTGGAACGTTCGGCCTGATGGATCGCATAAAGCGTTTGCATGGCCTTGATTCGCAACGTCCTCCGATTCAGCATATTCGGTAAAAGCGATTAGTCAAAGAACTTATTTTGGGTTCGCAAAGGTACGAAATGAAGGGCAGAGTTTTGAGTTTTCAGTAGACTGTTTTCAGTTTTCAATGCGTAGAGCCACCGATTTATCGCGTCTTCTTTTGCCGTGGTTAGAGCTATTTCACAATCCTAATTTTTCTTAGCTAACTTTCTGATACAGATTCCTTTCGCCAAAAATCCTTTCTGAAAAAGGAAATTTGGCAAAGCACAAAAAAGACGTTACCAGAGCAACGTCTTCATGCTAACTCAAAACAATCAGGGACATGGGTACAGCAACCTAAAACTTTATACTCCCAACGCGAAACACTGGAAAAATAAAAGCGATGAATAGACAGCACTACAAACGAATAACCATTAACTAACTACGAAGAGAATTAATAGCCATTCCACCAATGATCCGTAGGATAGTTACTGCCAATGTGTACCAACTCCCCAATGCGGGGTGTAGTGATGGGTTGCTGAAGCTCCTGAGCTTTTTTCGTTACACGCTCAATGGGTTCTTTCCAAGGGTGCAGGGCCAGCGTAAACTTGCCCCAGTGAACGGGCATTAATACTTCGGTTTTTAAATCTTTCGCCGCCTGAGCCGTTTCTTCGGGCATCATATGAATGAGGTGCCACATGGCATTATACTGTCCGCACTCCAGTAGGGCCAGACTGAAAGGGCCATATTTCTCACCAATTTCTTTAAAGTGAGGGCCATATCCCGAGTCACCTCCCAAAAAGATCTTCTGCGTTGGTGTTTTCAACACGTAAGAATTCCAGAGTGTTTGCCCCCGTTTCAGTGCCCGCCCGGAAAAGTGTCTGCCCGGAGTAGCTGTTAACTCCAGATCATCCGAAATTTTTCCGGATTCGTACCAGTCGTATTCGGTAATAGCCTCGGGTTTTACGCCCCAGCGTTCCAGGTGCGAACCTACGCCCAGGGCCACATGAAAATGTTTGGTTCGGGAAGCCAGTTTCAGAATGGTATCGTAATCCAGGTGATCGTAATGATCGTGGGAAATGATAATGGCATCCAGCTCCGGAAAATCATCTGCTGCATACATTTCGGTGCAGGAGTAAGCCTTTGACCCAACAAACTGAAAAGGCGAAGTCCGTCCACTAAAGACGGGATCGACCAATAGATTTTTTCCATTGATACGAAGAAAATAGGACGAGTGACCAAACCAGACCAATACGGGTTCTGCCCCGGTTAAAGTTTTTAAATTGGTTTTTACGGATGGCAAAGGTCGTTCCGGCTCTCGACCTTCCGATGGTTTCAGGTATGCCTGAAGAAGTTTGAACCAGGAAGATTCCGGGTTCATCATCGGCGTTTCGAGCGGATAGGCAAAGGTGCCGTTTTTGTATTGCGGAGAGTGTTGAATTCGCTCCAGTCGGGCACCCGAAGCCGTTCCACCAAAGGTGGGTAGCTGCAACACCAACACCGTTACCAGACCTAAAATCACAAGAATACTCAGCAGAATAATCATGCCTTTTTTTACTTTTTTCATGGGGGATAAGCGAAAGTCCAATACTTTCAAAATCAGGTAATTCTCAATTCGCTAAAGTAGTTCCCGCTGACAAACGATGAGCCGCCGCCATGCGTTGAGCAATAACGCTAACGACGATCAGTTGCAGGGCATGATAGAGCATTAACGGTAATAATATAATACCCAGAGCAGCACTATTCGTAAAGAGTACTTTTGACATGACTGTCCCATGAACCAGTGATTTTTTAGATCCGCAAAAAACAGCCGTAATCCGATCTTCCCGGTTGAAACCGAGCAAATTACATACGCCCGTAATAATGAAGTAACCGGTAAAGAACATGGCTAACATTCCAGCTCCAAGCATTAGTAGGTCGCCCCAGCTTAAGTTACTGAACAGGTGCTGATCGAACGATTCACTAAAAGCCGTATAGACAATAATTAAAATAATCGTCTGGTCAAAATAACGAAGAAACTTCTTCTTGCTTTCGGCCCAGGCTCCGCCGTATTTATTCAGCAAAATCCCCAAAACAACGGGTAATAACACCTGCAAGACCAGTTTTCCCATAATGTCGCTCAGGTGGCTTTCGCCGCCTTCCGCCGAGGTGTTCACTATCTGCATCCATATGGGCGTAATGAATACGCCCATAATACTGGAAATACTCGCATTGAAAATGGCCGCCGGAATGTTTCCCTCTGCAATGGAAACCATCACAACCGAAGACGAAACCGTAGAAGGCAAGGTTGATAGGAAAAATACACCCATCCACACCATTTGATTATCGGCGTTTTCGAATAAGGTTTTGGCGATTAACACTAGCACTGGGAAAAGAACGAACGTACTCACATGAACGACGATGTGTAACCGCCAGTTGGTCAGCCCCGCCTTGAGTTTCTCCTTACTCAGACGCAGGCCGTAAAAAAAGAAAATCAACGAAACGCCGTAATTAGCCAGAGTAGACAATGAAAAGGGTCCTTCGCCCAGTCCGCCTTCGGGCCAGAGATACGCCAGGCCAATCATGCCCAGTAAAGCCAGAATGAAGCCATCGAGGCCAATCTTACTGAGGATTTTCAATGGATTAAATGAACGGGAGGATGAAGATAGAGTAGACATAATAAAGCAGTTAGTGGGATAATTTTCGCATCGGTATTTTTAAATAAGATCGTACCGATCCATTAGACCTTTCATAATCAGACGCCAATTACGTGGGTAGGTAACAATTTCTTGGCCATAAATCTGAAAAATAAAAAGCAGGATGCTGAAACCTTCACCGATGAAGAATCGGCGAGCCAAGCCAAGCCCCTTCTCTCTGGAGACAGCTTGAGGTATAAACTAACTCTCCCATCTGTCATCTCGAACGAAGTGAGAGACCTTCTGAAGGCATGGGACGGATTCAAGGAGAGACTGATTAATTCCCAACGAGAAAGTGTTATCCAATACTACTATAAGGTTCTTATGTTTTGAATGAAAGTGGAGGATTGTGGGGAGTACCTCATCTTTTTATTAGACCGCTGGTCATCCTCACAGTCGCTCGGCCAGAGCCGAGTGACTGCAAGAAAATGCGAGGGACAAATCCATAGACTTCAGCCCAACCGATGCCAGCTTTTTCGCTGGCATCATTCATCTAACATCCAATTGTTGATACCCAACCCCACAGTCTCAGCTCTAGCCAAATAACGCTGTAGTTGTGCAGGCTTCTGCCCGATGTGTACAAGCCTGTTTTGAAGGCGATAAAGATGTCTTATTACTACCTAAGGGTTCGCATTCTACCGGCCAGAGGCCTACAGCTAATTGGTCCCTCGGCCAGAGCCGAGGGACGGCGGGAATAGCAAGGGCCTTCACTGGATGAAAGGCTTGAGGATAATGGCAGGCAGGAACCTGCCATTAGTGTAGGAACGAGAATGGCGTTAGTCCAAGACAGTGTCTTGGACTAACGCCATTCAACCTCAATTTTATTTAAAATGTCCTTTCAGACCGTCGCTTACATTTCCGTTAATAAACCCCGACGACGCAACAGCGGTTTGATGTCAGGTTCGGCTCCACGGAAGTTTTTGTAGAGCTTCATGGGTTCGTCAGTACCCCCACGTTCGAGAACATTCTTACGGAACGATTCCGCCGATTTTTTATCGAATAATCCTTTTTGTTTGAACACTTCAAAGGCATCCGCATCCAGCACTGCCGACCAGATATAGCTGTAATAACCAGCCGAATACCCCCCAGAGAAGGAGTGCTGAAAATACGTACTACGGTAACGGGGAGGAATCTGCTCGATCAGGCCGATTTTATTCATGGTCTCTTTCTCAAACGTCAAAACATCACTAGGCGTCTGACCAGGAGCCAGCGTGTGGTACGCCATATCCAGAATTGAAGCTGCCAGGTATTCGGACGTCAGGAAGCCCTGATTGAACAATCCACTTTTTTTCAATTTTTCTACCAGAGCTTCTGGAATGACTTCACCCGTTTGGTAATGTTTTGCGTAGAGTTTTAGCATTTCGGGTTCCGTCGCCCAGTTTTCCATGATTTGAGAAGGTAACTCCACAAAGTCACGGGGCACCGATGTTCCAGACAAACTACCGTAATTCACATTCGAAAGTAAGCCGTGCAACGCATGCCCAAACTCGTGGAAGAACGTGGTCGTTTCGTCCATACTCAGTAAAGCCGGTGCATTACCTACGGGCTTCGAAAAGTTACAAACAATGGAAACGACAGGAGCGATAAACTTGCCGTTTTTCACTTCTTGCTTGCGGTAACTTGTCATCCAGGCACCGCCACGTTTGCTGGCCCGTGGGAAGAAGTCCATGTAAATAATACCCACGTGTTTGCCATTGGCTTCTTTTACTTCATACGCCATCGCTTCGGGATGATACACCGGAATCTCAGGGCGAGCCTCAAATTTCAGTCCGTACAAGCGTTCTGAAAGCGTAAAAATGCCCTGCTTCACATTTTCCAGTGAGAAGTAAGGCCGCAGTTCTTCTTCGTCGAGGTTATACTTTTCCTTACGGAGTTTCTCGGCGTAATACCGCCAGTCCCAGCCCGCGAGTTTTTCGTTTTTACCTTCTTTGTCCATCATAGCCTGCAAATCAGTGGCTTCTTTCTTCGTTACCGGAACCGTAGCCGACCATAACTGACTCAGCAGCTCATTTACCTTCGCGGGCGTTTTCGCCATGCTTTCTTCCAGCACATAAGCCGCGTGGTTTTCGTAACCCAGTAGCTTTGCCCGTTCTGCCCGCAGAGCTACGATTTTCTTAATGTTCTCCTTGTTATCGCGAGCATCATCATGATTGGCCCGTTCGATATAAGCCTTGAAGATTTTCTCACGAAGTTCCCGGTTATCAGCGTATTGCAGGAAAGGCATCACGCTAGGATTTTGCAGCGTAAAGACCCATTTACCCGCCAGCATACGCTTTTTAGCTTCCTCAGCTGCGGAAGCAACTAGTGAGGATGGTAATCCGCTTAAATCAGATTCTTTGTCGATGACCAGTGCAAAAGCATTGTTTTCGCCCAATAGATTCTGACCGTATTTGAGCGTTAAAAGCGATTGTTCCTGATTAATCTCCCGCAAACGAGCCTGTTTTTCGGGGGATAAAGCAGCTCCGCTTCTGACGAAATTCTTGTACGTTTTTTCAAGTAAAGTCAGTTGCTCAGTGGTCAGTTTCAGAGACTGACGTTTGTCGTAAATGGCTTTGACACGTTTGAATAAATCGGCATTGAGCTGAATATCATCGTGGTGTTTCGATAATTTGGGAGCCAGTTTCTGAGCAATTTTCTGGATTTCATCACTCGTATTAGCCGAGTTCAGGTTATAGAAAGCGGTACTAACCCGATCCAGAATATCGCCGCTGTTATCCAGAACGACAATCGTATTTTCAAACGTTGGCATATCCCGGCGACGCAGCATATTCTGAATCTGGCCGGTCTGCTGACGTATACCTTCTTCAAAAGCAGGTTCAAAATGCTCCGTCCGAATTTTGTCAAACGGTGGTACTCCGAACGGAGTCGTATAGGTAGCTAAAAAGGGATTGTCTGTGGCGGGACGAGGCTGCCCAAAAGCCAGCGATGCAGTGACCATTAGCGGTAACAGGAGTTTCATTCGTAAGCTTTGTTGATGCTGAAAAAGAAGCAAGGTACACTTGAAAGTTTGCTCTGGCAAAAAAGACCCGGGGCAGTCCCAGGGTCTAATGGGTTACTTCAATCCTTTTTCAATGCTGGTCATCAGCGTGCGGGCGGGCAAATCGTGGTTATACTCCCAGAACATAATTCCCGCCATGCCCTGATCTTTGATGTATTTTGTTTTGTACTTGAGCGACTCTTCATCAGCATACGACAGGAAGGATTTCTCTTTTTCATTCCAGAGGTAAGGCACCTTGGCGGCATCGTCCCAGTACCTTTTCCAGCCGTTTTTATTGATGTATTTATCCATCAGCTCGGTGTAACTGATGAAGGAATGCTTGGTATTTTCCGTCTTCTGAAATAAGCCCTGATTAGCCGGATTCACGTTCGTCCAGCCGCGACCATAAAACGGAACGCCCAGAACAATTTTGTTGATTGGAACCCCCGCTTGCACGTGCCCTTTCACGGCATCATCCGAACTGTTCCGCGAACGATCGCTCGATTTAGATTGATACAAAGGACTGTGATGGCCCGTTACAACGTCATTACCGTGATACAAATCATACGTCATGATATTTACGTAATCGAGATATTTGGCGGCATTACCCAGTTCAGTGTGATTGACAAAAGCCGTGTCGCCACCCGTGGCTGAAGTCAACAGGTAATGATTTGCGTTTAGTCGCTTATCCTTTTTGCCCTGCTCATCCAGTTGCTCGCGTAAGGTTTTCAGTAATAAGGTATAATTCTGCTTGTCTTCGGGTCGGAAAATGTTACCTGCTCCAATCTGATCAGGGTATTCCCAGTCAATGTCCACGCCATCCAGGTGATGCGTATTTAATAAGTCCAGACAACTCTTGGCGAATTTCTGGCGAGCTACTTCATTCAGGGATACATCTGAAAAGTATTTACAACCACCCCAACCGCCAATCGAAATCAGGATTTTCAGGTCTTTATTTATCTTCTTCAATCCCGTTAGCGTGGTGAGGGTTTTGATGGATTGCTTGTCTAAATGAGCCAACACTCCCTGCTCGTTAGGAACGGCAAAAGCGAAGTTAATATGGGTCATTCGCTTGGCATCGGCTTCGAGGCCTTCTTTCGTCCAGCCGCCTCCGGTTACATAACCAATGACTACATATTTTCTACTTTGAGCGAAAGTAGTCAGGCTCAGGCATGCGATCAGTATGCTGACTATTAGTTTTTTAGGCATAGTTGTTAAGTATGAAATGTCAATCAAAAACTAAAAATACAAATCCCTGATGACTAGCAGTCTGAGTTATTAATTTTTTTTATAAATCATTGTCTAACACCATTTTTAGTAGAAACGCGACTTCATCGCATCTGGAGTATAGGCGACTTTCTGATTTGTTGACGAGTATACGTTTAATTCAGAGACGAGTACGGTTACCATTCAACTGAATATCATCCTCTGACTAGACGCGATGAAGTCGCGTTTAACAAACAAAAAGCGGCTGGTGAGGACACCAGCCGCCGTATACCTATTCCTTTAACGGATTATTTCTTCCGAAAAATGCTCAGGATTTTATCGATAACAAAACCCAGGATTACCCCACCAACGGCACAAACCAGAGCTTTGGCAATCCAGGCCAAAGCAGCTCCGGGAATGGCATGTTCGAAATGTTCCAGAGCATGGTGCAGGAATGGAACACCGTGTACGATGATCTCAGCCCCTACCCAAAGCATGGCTACAGTACCGATGTAACCCAGAGCCGTTAATAACTTAGGCATGGCTTTCACCAGTCCACGACCAAATTTCTGAATGGAAGCCGGACGATTCGGGCCGGCCAGGTTAACCCCCACGTCATCCATTTTCACGATCACCCCTACCGCACCGTACACCCCTACGGTGATCACCACCGCCACGATTAACATGACAATGATCTGGTTAAACAGCGGCTGACCCGTCACCGTACCAAAGGTAATCACCATAATTTCAGCCGACAGAATCAGGTCCGTGCGAACGGCACTGTCTACACGGACTTTCTCCAGTTCTTCTGGAGTTATAGCTTTAATATCCTCATCCGACTCGTCGTGACCTTCGTGTTTGCTGAACATCGAGTGTACTTTTTCGTACCCTTCGAAACACAGGTACGCTCCCCCCACCATCAAAATGTAAGGAATAACCCAGGAAACGTAGAAGCCCAGTAGTAACACGACGGGCGTCAACAGGAAAACTTTATTAATCAGCGATTTCTTGGCAATCTTGAAGATGATCGCAAGCTCACGCGAAGGGTCTAGACCAACCACGTACTTAGGAGTTACAGCGGTATCGTCGATCACTACGCCCGAAACTTTACTGGTAGTTTTGGCAACCTGAGTAGGAACGTCGTCCAAACTTGCCGCACTGGCTTTCACCAGAGCTGCCACGTCATCTAAAAGAGCTAAAAGGCCCGAAGCCATTGTTTGTTGTTTGTTTTGGTAAAATATATTGTGTTGAAAATGATTGTTCCATCTGTATGAGTGAGAACGGGGACGAAGATACAAGTTCCCCTGAGCAATCAATGAACTTTACTAGATGGATGGTAACAGGACTGGACCAAACTGGTTCTTTTAACGATGAGATTTGGGTTTTGCTGTTTCCAGCCATCCATTTCGCTCTCCTAACGTTCTTTCTACGTCGGTCATAGAAAACCCCGTTAATCCGTCCAGGAAAACAAAATAAATGGATTGTATCATCTATCTGTAGGAATGATTGCGATTCAAGAAATCAGTAATCGATAAAAACGAATAAGGCATAGCTCATACTTGGTCGGATGCAAATCGAATTCAACTTAAAGATTTACAATCCGATAGAATGTAATCATACATCGCTGAGCTAATGAAGCGACGTTTGCTCAGCGATGGGTTTCTTTTTACCTATAAACTTACTGAGGTTTTTAAGCTTCAAGGCTGGTTTCTCAATCCAATGCCAGGATAAATAGGCAAACACTGCTGATACCAGAAGGCTTGAGATAATCAAGGTATTAGCACCGGGTTTGAAGAAGTAAACGAGTGTCTGCTGCACCGGGAAACCGTAAATATAGAGTCCGTACGAAAGGTCGCCTATGTATTTAGTAATGGTACTAACTCCCTTTACCGGGATTAAACTGGCACATAAGACGATGAGTGGTAGCATACTAACGCTCGCATACAAAAAGCCCGGACGGCTTGTCATGTAAATAAATACACTCAACGAAACGAGAAGAATTCCAGTTAGATAAGCAATGGGTAATCGTTCCAATCCTAATACGGCTAGTAACGATCCAGCGGCGAAATAAACGCCTAATTCAATTAAATACCAGTCAAGAATTGGGTAATTCCATTTCTGAATTTCTTCAAAATTTACGGTATCAAGTTTAGCTAAAATCAGGTAGATAACTGCCAGAATTGGAATAAGAAGGTTCCGTTTATTTTTAATAAAAAAGAATGCAGATACGGCGATGTACATCGTAAACTCAAACGCAATTGTCCATAAAGAACCGTTAATAGCGAATGGGTGAGGGTTGTGTTCGAAGATACCTGGAATCGCGTATTGAATCCGATAAAGGCCCAGATTATTTGTAAAATAAGTTTTCACGGCCTCATTCTTCCAGTAAGGTATCTCACCCTTGTAGACGAGTGGCCCTAATGCAATTGTCAGTGTAAGCACTACGATCAAGGCGGGATAAAGCCGCAAAACACGCTTCCAGTAGAAATCCAGCAGGTTTCGGGATCTCTGTAAACTTTGAAAAATCAGATAACCGCTAATGACAAAAAATCCTCTTACGGCAATCCAGGAAAAGGAATATTGCCCGTGAGACATCTTGCAAAGCCAGTCGCATTCCTGAGACGCTGTCAGTGGATACGCGTGAGTAATAATTACGCCTGCAGCAAAGACTAAGCGAAGAAAGTCAAAATTATTTTTTCTAGAATTTTCTATGACTGAAATACTTTTAGTTCGCGAAAAGCGAAATTAAACTAAAAATCTGATTTCTATTTCTTCGATTTTTATGTTTGAATTATTGATAATTAAAAAGTAACATTATTCAATAAATTTCTTCCAGTAATCGTCTATAATTTATTTCTCCTTTCTGGAGTATAGCACTTATTTCAAAATTCTTCTAAAAAGGTCATTTGCTATATCGTTCATCTCCAATTTGCCAAGAATGATTTGCCGCCCTTTCTCAAAGCTGGCCTTTCCTTGAAAAAGAATGATCTGTTTAGCATATGCATTGTGTCCTCTTAACTCCATTTAAGCGAAGCAAATCCTGAGTATATATGAGTATATAGTTGAAATGGATAGCAGAAAATAAATTGCCATAAATCATTCCATAACTCTTTGATTATGAGATACAAAACATTCAATAATTATTATAAAAAATAGTCTTTCACAAATAAACCAGACTTCACGAACTTTGTAGCCGCAATGTGTGACTGGAACGATGACTGATTCTGAAATACCTTATACGCCCTCGTGGCTGCGTAGTTTGTTACTGGGACTATCCCAGATTTTTGCCTGGGGCGGTTCTTTTTTCCTGATGGCCGTCCTCATCGGACCCGTTACCAAAGAAACAGGCTGGCCTTCTTCCTGGGTATACGGCTCTCTTTCGTTAAGCATCTTTATATCGGGACTATTAGCCCCAAGCGTGGGTCGACAAATTGCCCGTCAACGTGGCAAAGCTATTTTGATGCATAGCGGCTGGGTCATTGGATCAGGGTTAGTTGTGGTTGGTTTGGCTCCGGTCTTACCCTTGTTCATACTAGGCTGGTGTCTGATTGGTGTGGGTATGTCGATGGGTTTATACGATGCCCTTTTTGCAACGTTAGGACAACAGCATGGACTGGAAGCGAAAAAAATCATCACCCATATTACCCTTATTTCTGGTTTTGCGACGACTATTACCTGGCCAAGCCTAGCCTGGTTAATTGAACAGTTCGGCTGGCGACATACTTGTACAGGTTATGCCGTCTTTCTGAGTGCCATTCTCCCAATTTTGTATCATTGGGGTTGCAGAGGGCAAACCATCCCTCAAACCATTCAGACTCAGCATCACGCTTCGTCTTCAGGTTTATCGACTGAAAACCAGCTTATGTTTCGCTGGGTGGTCATTAACTTCATGATTGCGGCAGTACTCATGACGGCCATTTCCGTTCAACTTCTATCCATTTTACAGGCCAAAGGATTAACCCTTAAGGCAGCCATTCAGCTAGGGGCCTTGATTGGTCCCTGTCAGGTTGGCGTACGATTGCTGGATTTGATGGGTCCCAAAAAACATCCAATCTGGAGTGCCCTGATTTCATCCATTCTGGTTTTAGTCGGATTACTACTGTTAGGTTTGGACGTGAGTCTGGCGACGATTGGCGTGGTTTTATATAGTTTAGGAAATGGTATTCGCTCCATTCTGAGGGGAACCTTACCGCTGGAGCTATTTGGCCCGGAATCCTTTGCGGTTGTACTGGGTCGATTGGCTCGTCCGGCTCTCATTGCTCAGGCCCTTACGCCCTTACTTGGAGGTTATCTTGTGCAACACGGCGGGCCTCTAACTTTACTGGCCGTTTTAGCTGCTTTAGCCTTTTTAAATATCGGCGTTACCGTTGCCATCAAACAGCAAATGACGCCACGGCTCTCGCATTAACCCTGAATGTATGAAAATCACTGCTTTATCTGAAGGTCCGTTTTCCGTTGATTTTAGTAAAGTATTTACGCCCGTCGAGCTGGATACGTACGTTCCAGAACATCACCTCGCCGGAACCACGCTGTTATCGGTACATCCGTTTCTAGTCGTTACTTCGGAAGAGGTCATACTACTGGATACAGGGTTGGGGTTGAGTGAAGGCCATGAACTTCAATTGTATCGTTCCCTTCGCCAGGAAGGACTTGAGCCCACTCAGGTAACGAAAGTATTTCTATCCCATTTGCATAAAGATCATACGGGCGGCGTGGGCACCATTCAGGCAAACGGGACGTTTCAGTTTAACTTTCCTAATGCCATTTATTACGTTCAGGAACGGGAGTTAACCTTTGCCCTGGCTCAAAAGGATAACCCCTCGTATCATCCCGCTACACTTCAGGCTTTAGCTCTACATCCCAATGTTCATTTTCTGAATGAAGAGGAAGGGGCATTAACTCCAGATATTTCCTTTCAGGTTACGGGCGGGCATACGCCTTACCACCAGACGTTGACCATCACCCATGATGGAAAAAGGTATTTCTACGGAGCGGATGTATTACCCCAGAAAAGTTACATCCAGCAAAATTTCGCCTATAAAAACGATTATGACGGTAAACGAGCCAGAGCCTTTCGGAAAGAATATGCTGAACAGGGTCAGGACTGGATTTTCCTGCTTTGTCACGCCTTGAGGAAACCCATGGTTTCCTACCCGGATTTAATGAAAAAGTAAAAGGCCTTCTTTGGTAGTAACCTTGGTTACGCTTTCATCCGATCTTTCAACTGCAAATGCTGAAGTAACAAAACGGTTTTGGCGTCTTTGATCTCACCCGTTTCAATCATCTTCAAAGCTTGAGGGAAAGGAAGTTCCAACACCTGAATGTCTTCCTCTGCCTCCACTCCTCCTCCTTCATTCATTTTGTGGGCTTCCTGATATTCGGCGATAAAAAAATACAGAATTTCGGTAACTGACCCCGGGCTCATGTACAGCTCAAATACTCGTTCGGGTTTAGTAATGCGATACCCTGTTTCTTCCTCGGTTTCCCGTCGAATGCAATCTTCAGGGCTATCAGCGTCCAGTAATCCGGCACAGGCTTCAATCAGCATGCCATCCTTATTCCCATTGACGTACGTCGCATACGAAATTGCCGGGTTAGAATTACTGTATTTTTTTCTCCATTGTAAAGCAGAATGACCGCCCCGTTTCCTCGGTCATAGCATTCTCGCGACTGTCGCTGACTCGACCCATCTTTCCTGATATAATCGAAAGTAACTTTGCGAAGCGTATACCAATGATCCGAAAGTACTTCTGTGCTTACGATTTGAACCGTATTCATAAATGTTCATTTTTGTTAGTTGATTATTATTTATTCGCAATATTCGATCATTTTTGATCAAAATAAAATATTAACTATCAAAAATAACAATAAATGATCAATAATAATCAAAAATGAGCATTACCAGACATAGACAAATTCTGGCGTTTTTGGCTGACGGTGACGAGCGAAGCGTAAGCTTTCTAGCCGAGCAGTTGGATACCTCCGAAATAACCATTCGCCGGGATTTGAATACCTTGGCGGAACAAGGCAAACTAATTCGCACCCACGGCGGAGCGATGCGTAATGAGCTTCCCTTTATTCCTTTCGTACAAAAAGCCTCCATTCAGACGCAGGCCAAGAGGCAGATTGGACAGCGGGCGGCTTCATTAGTAGAAGAAAATGACGTACTTTTTCTGGACTGTGGGAGCACCGTGCTAGCCATGGCTCAGCATTTGAAAACCTTCCGAAATCTTAAAATCATTACGAATTCATTGCCTCTGATTTGGGAGCTGCGAGAAGCTCCTCATCTGTCTATTAATCTCATCGGCGGTGAACTGGATCTTAATCGTCAAGCCGTACATGGATCCGTTGCTCTTGAACACGTTGCCCGGTATCACGCGACGAAGGCGTTTGTGGGCGTAGATGGTATTTCGCTAAAAAACGGGTTAACGGCCCGCAGCGAAACGGAAGCGTCCTTTACCAACGCTCTACTGACCCATGCGAAAGAGCGTTTTCTACTGGCTGATTCTGAAAAATTTGAGAATGATAGTTACCTGAAATTTGCTCCACTCACGGCTATTCACCACATCATTACCAATGCCGGGCTGGATCAGAAACTGATCCAACAGTATCAGGAAGCGGGTTGCCACTGGATTGAAGCCTAACCCGTAGAGACACGGCTTCATCGCGTCTGGGGAGAGGCTTTTTTTATTACTAGTCTGCACCATGGTTGGTGAGACACTAGGCATGGCGGGGAAGCCAGACGCGACTCCATCACGTCTCTACGATAAGGATATAAAAAAAGCGTCAGACTTTCCGTCCGACGCTTTCCTGATTCGTTGGAAAACTAGATTTCGATCTTTCCAACCATATTCTCTGGTTTCACCCACTCGTCGAATTCTTCAGAAGTCAGGTAACCTAAAGCAATGGCCGTTTCTTTCAGCGTAGAGCCGTTTTTGTGAGCGGTCTGAGCGATTTCGGCAGCTTTGTAATAACCAATTTTCGTATTCAATGCCGTGACCAGCATCAGGGAGTTGTTCACGTGCTTTCTGATATTTTCCGTCAGAGGCTCGATCCCTACCGCACATTTGTCGTTGAAGGCCACGCAAACGTCACCAATCAGACGAGCCGAGTGCAGGAAGTTGTAGATCATAACGGGCTTGAACACGTTCAGTTCAAAGTGACCATTCGAGCCACCAATGTTAATGGCCACGTCATTACCTAAAACCTGAGCGGCTACCATCGTCATCGCTTCGCACTGAGTAGGGTTTACCTTACCGGGCATAATCGAGCTGCCGGGTTCGTTATCAGGAATGAAGATTTCACCGATACCCGCCCGTGGGCCAGACGATAACATTCGAATATCATTACCGATTTTCATCAGACTAACCGCTACCGTTTTCAACGCTCCGTGAGCTTCCACAATAGCATCGTGAGCCGCCAGTGCTTCAAATTTGTTTTCAGCCGTTACAAAAGGTAAGCCCGTCAGGTCAGCGATGTGCTTCGCTACCAGCTCCGAGTAACCTTCTGGGGTATTGATACCCGTTCCTACTGCCGTTCCACCTAATGCCAGTTCCGATAAATGCTCCAGCGTATTTTTGATGGCTTTCAAGCCGTGGTTCAGTTGAGAAACATACCCTGAAAACTCCTGACCGAGCGTCAGAGGAGTAGCATCCATGAAGTGCGTACGACCAATCTTCACTACGTTTTTGAACGCTTCTGCTTTCGCCTGTAACGTATCCCGCAGTTTTTCGATACCGGGAATCGTGATTTCGATCAGGATTTTGTAGGCCGCAATGTGCATGGCCGTTGGGAAAGTATCGTTCGATGATTGTGACTTGTTCACGTCATCATTTGGGTGAACGAATTTCTGTTTGTCTCCCAGATCACCCCCGTTAATCACGTGAGCACGGTAAGCTACTACCTCGTTCACGTTCATGTTGGACTGCGTACCTGAACCCGTTTGCCAAACCACCAGTGGGAACTGATCGTCGAGTTTACGATCCAGAATTTCGTCACAAACCTGAGCAATTAGATTTTTCTTATCTTCAGCCAGAACGCCCAATTCGAAGTTAGTAATAGCCGCCGCTTTTTTCAGGTAAGCAAATGCCGCAATGATTTCTTTGGGCATTTTATTGATATCCTGAGCAATGGGAAAGTTCAGGATTGAACGTTGGGTTTGAGCTCCCCAGTACACATGAGCGGGCACTTGCACTTCGCCCATGGTGTCTTTCTCAATACGGTATTCCATGATTTGTCTGTTAACAGTTCAGCGTTTCAGGCCCATTCGGGTATGCAACCAGATCGGGCCTGATTTTTGCCGCAAAGCTACCAAGCGAACGGAACGCTCGATGGATTTTTTTCAAAAATTCTGGTAATTTATTAATGGTGAACCAGTAAACGTTGCGTATGCATTCCCGCCGAACTTTGTACCCGCAACACATAAACCCCATCAGGAAGGTTACCAAGCGATACCCGAACCTGACTTTCGGAACTGGTTTGGTGCCAGCACTGGCGTCCATTTAGGTCGTAAATAGTGACTTCAGAAACCATTGCCCGATTGAATTTCAGCAAAGCCTCCTGTTGAACAGGGTTGGGCGATACGATCACCTCCCACGATTGTAATGATTTCGTCATAGTAGGTAAGGGCATGATAACCAGCAAACGGCATTCAATTTCTTCACCCGTGGTTAAGCTGGTTCGAAGTCGGTAAATGTAGCGTTGCCCCGGCAGAGCACTGTCATCGGTGTAATTTGAGACTCCTGAAGCAAGGGTAGCAATTGTTTTGAACGCTTCCTGATCACCCTGCCGTTCCAGTACCAGTTGCCGTGTATTGGCCAGCGTATTCCATTTCAACTGCGTTTGGTATAAGCCTACCTGAACCAATTGCAGGGTTTGGGAAGGTCGATAACTTTCAATTGGGACTTCGTAAAAACTAAAGGCATAAAGATTCCGCTGATTCAGCATGTACGGCCCTGGGTAAACATCCGTATGCCCCACCGGAAAATAATCCGGCAAATAGGTAAGCTTCTGAGCGGAAGATGGTTGCTTCAATTTCAGATGCACCTTATACCCTTCTACCCAACCCGAATCCAGTTGGTTATTTACCCCATCGAAATACATAACTCCCGCATGTGATAGGTAACAACCCAGCCATTGAGTTTAGAGATAACATTGACCTGGTTCTGAAAAACCATTTGCTGATCCACGTCGAATTCTAACGTTACCTGCGTTCGTTCGGGATTGGAGTAATAAATCCGGCGAGGGTCGGGCGATTGGATTTGAAGTGTATCCGTTGAGTTATAGAAATCTCTGTCAACCAGTGGGTATAAATTATGGGCAAACTGCACGTGTCCGCCGCTTCCATAATGAATTCCGTCTGACTCTTTCAGCCCGATGGCGGTAATCGTCTGTACATCCGGGTAAATCCGGGACGTGCGTCGCTGAAAATCCCGCAGGGCCGGAGCTAAAGAACTCGTCATCACAGGCTGAATGCCCGTCTGCGTTACGTATACTTTCTTAAGATTCGGATAATCCAGATGCCAGCCTTTGTAGAGTCGGTCAAAATACTGGGGATAACTAGTGATTTCAGATGAGGTACCTCCTACTTCAAATTCCCCCTGTCGCCAGAAAATGGCTTTTACAAAATCCCTGACTCCCGCCTGAATACTCCGATTGAGCGATTGCCCGTACGCCGTGTTATCATCCGTGGGGTTATCATCATTTCGATCACTAAAGTAACGAATCGGCATACCGCCATTCCCATTATTCAGAATACAGGTTGGCATCTGATGATTCTGGTGAATAAGCCGCTGAATTTCCGTTCCCCAAACCCCTACGTTGATATTATTCCCATTGGCAACAGCCCATTTCGGGCCTTCTCCGGGGTAATTGGTAGTAAAGGTTCGACAAAATTCATTCAGTTGCGGATTGTAGGATTGGTAACTTCCGCCCTCGCCCCCGGCAACGGCGTTGGATTGCCCGCCAATCAGAAAGACATCGCCTGCTACCAGATTCATACGCGTCATTACCAAAGAGGAATCCCGATTTTTCACCAGATAAATGCGAGCCAAATATTCCACGGCTTCGGCTTTGATGGAAGGTTTCAGTGAAAAAGCAGCCTGGCCATTCTGAAAAGTTAAGTTCTGGGAACTATAGCGATACGGTTGTTGACCTCTCAGAATCAGTACCGAAACCCTGGTTGCTGCCGCGTCGGTTACGGTTCCTTCAATGAGAATCTGCCCCTCCGACTGATCATTTCGGGGAAATAGCTGATAATCGAGTGGAGCTTTAGTAAAGGTGATTTGGGCGTTTAAGAAAGAATGAGTCAATAGTAAGAACAGGCAAGTAAAGAGTCGGTTCATTGAGTTAAAGATGATGGGGCTATTCGTGCGGGAATTCGGAAACAATATGCTGAAATATGGTGACATTCAATCCATCGTAGCACTAAAATAGCTCCATAAACTTTCACTTTACTTAAAGCCAGCCCAGGTGTCTATCCGTATATGCCTGGACTGAATTTCAAATTAATTCATAATCTACCTGCAACATTTTCGTTGTTGGCTTGTATGATTTAAAAAAGATTAACGGTTAATTTTGTTCAGTTCCCATATTAAAACTCCGATTTGCTGTGTCTGTTGCTCGTTTCTGTTCTGTTGTTATCATCTCGGGTTTATTTTGTTTGTTAGGCTGTTCCCAGGGTCCCAAAGACGCCTCGGAAGTAACTGTGGCAGAAAATCCGATGCTAGCTCATTATAACGACAGCATCGCCAAACGCTTCAATCCAATCGAGGCAACCCGGAAAGCAGGTCAGCTCGATACGTTCTTTCATAATTTACACAGCAAATACGGTTTTAATGGAACCGTGCTCGTCGCTCAATACGGGCAGGTGATTTACAAAGGAGCGTTTGGTTACAAAAACCTGACCTTACGTGATACCCTTACGACTACCACTCCTTTTCAGCTGGCTTCGGTTTCCAAGCAATTCACGGCGATTTCTATCATGCAGATGAAAGAAAAAGGCTTACTGAATTACGACGATCCGGTTTATAAATACATTCCCAATTTCCCTTACGATTCTTCGATTACCATCCGGCTTTTGCTCACCCACCGCTCCGGTCTACCGAGTTATCAGTATGGGTTAGAAAAATATTGCGACAAATCACAACCGCTGAGTAATAAAGAAGTAGTAGAAAAGCTTTGCCAGTACAAGCCCGTTCCGTATGGTCACCCCGACGTTCGGTTTCATTATAATAATACTAACTACGTCTTGTTATCATACATCGTCGAAAAGCTGAGCGGAAAGCCCTTCAGTAAATATGCGGAAGAACATCTGTTCAAGCCACTCGGCATGACAAGTACCTTCGTTTTTGACGGCACCAACACCAATCGCTTACTCACCGCCGCCACGGGCTATACCGGCAGCAGACGTTCTTTTGCGATTGATTACCTCGACAGCGTTACCGGCGACAAAAGCCTGTATTCCACCGCAGAAGATATGTTCAAGTGGGACCGGGGTTTGTATACCGAGCAGATCATCAGTCAGAAAGCCTTGCAGGAGGCCTTTTTACCTGCCAGCAATGACACCCGTCTCGTAACTAAAAACTACGGCTTTGGCTGGCGTTTACAAAAAGTCCCCAATAACCAGTGGTTAACGTTTCACACGGGCTGGTGGCATGGATTCAAGAATTACTTCATGCGAAATCGCCCCGATCAAAGTACGATTATTCTACTTTCAAACGTGGCCAACAGTTACCTTTCTCAGGTAAAAATGGTGCAGGCCATTTTATATCCCGAGAAGGCCCGGTTCTTCTTGCGGGGCGAAAACGTCGATCCGGAAAATGGCGATGATACCATGATTAGCGAGGGCCTTCAGGGTGGCGGCGACAACGCTCCCGAGTTATCTCTCGCCGATCTTTACAAGATGTTACCGGCAGCTCCGGTAGTCAAGAAAAAAGTGGTGCATCGTTCACACCTCAGAGCGAAAGGGGCCGTGAAGAAAAAAGCCGTTTCCCGCCGAGCACCCATCAGGAAAAAGGCGGCAATCCAGAAAAAAAAGAAGAAAAGATAACGAAAGCAAAACCGGATCAGGAATTAACTGATCCGGTTTTTTATGGCTCACTATACTCACTTCTGCTTCACAAGTTCTTCAATTATTTTGAGTATGCTTTTCTTTCTCTAATTACCTATTCACAAGTAATAAAGGGCTGATTCCTGCGGAGTCAGCCCTTTATTGTTCATCAGTTGAAGGTTGAACTTTACTACTATAAGGAGATAATTCCCTTACGCAAACCCGTCAGAATGGCTTCTGTGGCTGAGTTTACGTTCAGTTTCATGTAGATTCGTTTCAGGTGGGTTTGCACCGTATTGAAGGTAATGCCGCATTCAGCCGCAATCATTTTGTAACTCATTCCCTGAGCTAGACAGGCCAGAATTTCGCCTTCCCGAAGGGTTAAAGAGGTATTGGCAGACTGCAATTCTCTCGGAGAGACGTACAGACGATGAGACTGAGGTAGACTTGACATGACAAAGCTGTTTTTTGCGTTCTGCTTTCTTAGTCGATTATTCAGGCACTTCGGGTAACAACTTTTCAAAAAAATCCACATTAAATTAAACAATTCCAGTAACTCCCTAGTTTACAGGAACTCTAAGCTTAACTTCAGTTACATGATTTTTTTTAAACGTACCCTTTCCGATGCTGATCTCATCGCAGGAATCCGGGCTGGAGGCCTGAATCGCCGGAATTGTGAAAACTGTTTGTACGATCAGTTTCGCTATCTGATTCGGGAAGCCACGTTTAAGCATCAACTGCTCCCCGACGAATCTGCCAGTGCTTATTCCGACGCCGTTCTTACCGTCATTGAACATATTTCTTCCCAGCGTTATGAAGGCCGTTCGGGCCTGAAAACGTACCTCTATCAAATTTTTTATAATAAATGTGTTGACCTCGTTCGTAAAAATTCGACTAATCGCGAAAGTGTCCATCAGGGCCTCTCACTCGATAATCTAAGCATTGCAGACGAAACCCGTTCCATCCTGCAAAACCTGATTTCGGACAGTGAAATAAGCTACCTCCGACAACAATTAACCCTGCTGGGCGAAAAATGTCAGCGTATGCTATTGGCCTGGGGAGAAGGATTCTCTGACGAGGAGATCGCCCGGAATCTGGATTACCAAAGCTCGGCAGTAGCCAAAACCAGCCGACTGCGGTGCCTGGAAAAGTTAAGGACACTCTACCGTACCCGTTAACGAGACCCACCATCCAATGAATGAATTAGAACAAATTGAACGTTTTTTTCAGGGAGAGATGTCAGCTACTGAACAGGCTTCCTTTGAAAAACAAATTCAGGAAAACCCTCAACTGGCTTCGGCAGCGGCTTTTTACTGGCAAGCCCATCAGGCCGCCCGGCTGGAAGTACTAGCTGAAAAGCGAAAGCAATGGGAAAAAGCACCTGCGGTTAAACCCCTACGAAAACCCCGCTTTTCCATCGCTGCGGGCATTGCTGCTGTGGTGTTATTGGCCATTCTTTGGCTCGTATGGAATCGTAGTCAACCGAATCTGACGGAGCGTGTCATGGCTTATTCCAACACGAATTTCCAGCAGTTAAGCTTAACGATGGGAAACGCTACGGATTCATTACAGGAAGGAATTATCCTTTACAATCAGGGGAAATTCCCTCAGGCTGAGCAGATTTTTGAAGTCCAGTTAACACACGCCCCAAAAGATGCCCGAGCTCTGAAATTTGCCGGAATTACGGCGATGCGTCTCAAAAACTATGATAAGGCGATTCAGTATTTTCAGCAATTAAGTCAAACGGATTTGTACGAAAATCCGGGGCCCTTTTACGAAGCCCTGGCTCGTATCCAGCGTAACCAGGCTGACGATCAGGCCAAGGCTCAACAGTTACTGAAAAGGGTCGTTCAGGAAAACTTACCCGGCAAAACCCAAGCCACCGAGTGGCTCGATTAACCCATTATTTATCCCAACCAATCAACCTTTTTCTACCTCATTGCTTCTATGAAACACTACTCCCCCGATGGACCGGAGCGTCCTTCCAGCCATTCCGAAAATTTTCCAAAACGACTCGCTCCCTCGCCCACTTTTCGAAGTCGAAAGCAGATTAAAACTTTCCTAGGAAATGAACGCAACTACCCTCACGTTACGGAAGTTTCTTCAGGAACGGGCTTTGCCGTTAGAAATCAGTTGTTAATTCAACTGGATTACCTCGAATTTCCCGCTGACTCCTCGAATGAATATAAGATCATTAAGGGCCGGACAGCTTTACTGGAATTCTTTAACAACGCTACCCAACCTGGTGCCCCACAGCCCTTTTTACTGGACGGAAATGGTAAAAAAATAATACTTCAGTCCGTAGAAGAATGCCTGTGTCTGAACGATAGTACATTTCTGCTGAAGGGCGAAGGGCTACACGAATGCCTGGAAATCAAAGCCGCGGGTGAAGAGCCGCCTGGACGACACACCACGCAGCCTCCCATTCGGGCTTCCCTGAATTATATCATTCCTTCGGCCTGGGCCAATGAAGATTCGCTGGAGGTAGAGCCCCTGGAACGCTGGAATGATTACGCAAAGGACTGGAGTCAGATTCAGGCCAAAACGGATGGTTTAGTAGTTGCCATTCTGGATACGGGTATTGAAGATAATCCTCGTTATCCACTGCCTTTCTGGTATAAAAAATTCGAAGACCCCTGCCGCCGTCAGCATGAACTTGAACAGATTGGCTGGAATTTCTCCACGCTTGAGTCGGAGTCTGGTAATCAGCCTACGGATGATAATGTGCTGCGTCATGGCAGTAAAATCGCTCATATTATTCATTACCTGGCTCCCGGAAATGCCGCATTGATGATTCTCAAAACGTTTGATCATTACGGCTTCGGATCACTGGATAAGGTCTTTTGTGCTCTTCAATACGCCATGGATAACGGAGCCCGAATAGTCAATGCCAGCTTTGGGTATTATGGTAGTGAAATTCCATTGTTGCGGGATTTACTGGAACAAATGAACGAGCGGAAAATCCTGGTTGCCGCCGCGGCGGGTAACCATACTGATTTTGATGGATTCCCCAATGATATTTCCGTACAGCGTTTATACCCTGCCTGTTACAGTCTGGAACTGGACAATGTAGTAACCGTCACCACCCTGACCTGTGAGCCAAAAGAGGAATGTGACTGTCAGGAAAGTAAGTCAGAACGGTTGCTGAATTCTATTACCAAAGTCATTGATAAAGCCCTCGACATTAAGGGTCACGAGCGGCTTCCCTACGAGAATTACTCTTCCAGCTTTGTCAATCTGGGTATCGAGACTCAAGACGGAAGTTTTCGGAATCTCTATCCCATTCAAACGCCGGGCTATCAGGAACCCGCTTCCATTCAGGGTTCATCCTACGCTACGCCCGTTTTTGTGGGCATTGCCGCCCGGTATTTCCTGGATATTCAAAGAGCCATTCAGCAAAGCCCGAATGAGCCCTTGAAGAAAATATACTTCTCGGTTCTTCAGCAAAAAGGAGTGATTCGGAAAGATCAATCCCTGAGGCAATATGTCAGAGGCGGCTTCTATATGCTTTCGTATTAACTTACTGCTGGTACTCCTGATCAGCGGAATTGGGGCGTTCGGACAATGCCCTGATTCCGCTTTTATGCATCGGGAGTGGTTTCGTATTAAAGTTCAGGATTCGTCGCGAATAAAATTGGAGAAACTCCGAACCCACTGGCTTCGCTGTCGCATTCCACAGGACTCCATTTACATTGAGTTATTGGGGGAACTAGCCTGGCAATACTGGCAGGAAAAGAATTTCTCAGCGACAAAACAATTTGCCGAGGCGGCCATTCAGGGTGCAAATCGCGGCGTACCCAATCTAAAACCCAAGCATTTATACTTCTACGGGGCTTACCTGGTTGGAATGAATCAGGACCAGAGAGCTCAGCAAATTCTTCAGGAAAGTATCCGGGTGAGTCGGCAATCCAATCAACTGGAATGGGCTGCCGCCGCGTCTTATCAGCTTTCGTTTGTTCAACATTCCTCCGGTGATTATCAGGCGGCCCTGAATTCCGCCACCGAAGGCGTACACTTCGCCCGACTGGCCAAAAAGCCACACCGCGAACTGGTGAGTTTATACCAGCAGGCTCAGGCATTGGTGGAGTTAAATCGTCTTGAGGAAGCTCAAGTGGTGATGACTTCGCTGCTGGAGGTAACCCGCAGGCACCCGCAATTACTCATTTGGGAGTATTACGAGTTAGCCGCCGATATTAGCCGGAAACGTAAGGATTATTTCACTAGCCGAGCTTACTTGCGGCAAGCCCAGGAACTTATTACTCCTCATCAAACAGAGGCCCAGGTTTCACTAGCTATCGTCGCTGGTTTATTGGCCGAAAATGAAAATCAGCCTGATCAAGCCCGGCAACAATACGAAAAAGCGTTAACCATAGCTCAGGATCCGCCCGCTAAAGCTTTACTATATAATCATCTGGGCAAGCTGGCTTCGTATCAAAGAAATTACTCGTTAGCCTTGCAATTAATCAGGAAAGGAATTAAAAGCATTATTCCCTCTTATGATGAAAATCAGCCAATTAACCCTACCGCAAAGGTTATCCAGAGTGTCTCTCGAAAGGAATATTTGTTTACGTTAATCAAGCAGAAAGCCTCGTTTGAATTATTGATTTATAAGCAAAAACCTACGGCTCAAAATCTAGCTCAAGCTCTGGCCACCTTCGCTACTGCCGATCAGATGGTGGACTATATGCGGATGAGTCACGAAGCGGCAGAGTCCAAATTGCTTTGGCGAAACAATACCCACCGTTTGTACCAACAGGCGATTGAAGCCTCATTTCTCCAGCAAAATGCCCCCTTAGCTTTTTATTACCTGGAAAAAAGTCGAGCCGTATTATTAAATGATCGACTCAATGAGTTATCCGCCAACCAAAAACTTTCGCCTCCATTGGCTGAAAAAGAACTGAGTTTTCGGATTCGGCAGGAACAACTATTAGCACAACTTCAGCAACACAAACCGGGCACGCCGACTTATACAAAATTATTCAATCAGTGGCTTAATCAACACGAAGCTCAGCAGGCATTCATTGAATCCTTACGCAAGAGTAATCCTGCCTATTTTCAGTATCGTTATGATAATCAGGTGCCGTCGATTACTACCATTCAGCAAAAATTATTAGCTAAAGATCAGGCTTTTGTGAGTTATTTTCTTGGGGATGACGCGATTTATGCCATTGGCATTACTCCAGACAAAACCGTTCTCCGCAAGTTACCTCTGACCGGATTTAATCACGAAGCCGATGAGTTCCTGAAACTCTGCTCCAGTCCTGACCTTCGTAAAACGGAAGTCCAGCAATTGCAAAAAAGGGGTTATCAGCTTTATCGTCGCTTAGTAACGCCATTGCGGTTGCATTCTTCCCGAATGATCGTTTCGTTGGATGGGGCTTTTTTACCCTTTGAAGCATTCAGTAATTCCCCCACCCAACCAAATGCCTATTTAGTACATCAGCAGGCTTTTAGTTATACCTATTCGGCCCGGTTTCTGCTTCGCGAACGACCTGTTTCTAGCTGGCAAAAGCCCTTTTTAGGCATGGCTCCTGAGCAATTTTCAGCCTCCTTGAAGCAATCAAATTTGCCGGGTTCCGCTCAATCGCTAACGGATATTGCGGAGTCCATCCCTTTTGCTCAGACCAAAACGCATCAATCGGCCACTAAAGCTACTTTTCTATCGGAAGCACCCGATTTTAGAATTTTACAGCTTTTTACGCACGCGGACGCCCATGTTTCAGATCATACCGAACCCGTGCTCTACTTTGCCGATTCGGCCCTGAAATTGTCAGAATTAAACATCAATCGCCCTTTTCGAACGCAATTATTAGTGCTCTCGGCTTGCCAGACAGGACTGGGGACGAACCAAACAGGAGAAGGGGTTTTTAGTCTGGCTCGCGGCTTTGCGGCATTGGGTATTCCGAGTACGGTAACGACCCTCTGGAGCGTACAGGATCAGGCAACTTATACACTAGTCGAACATTTTTACCAGCAATTATCAGAAGGATTACCCCAGGACATCGCTTTGCAAAGGGCCAAAATACAATGGCTCAATGCTCAGGAGCATCAGCTACCCTATTACTGGGCTGCTTTAATCCAGATTGGCTCTACCACTCCTATTGAAAATCCCAGCGTTATTCCTGCCTATGCGGGCATTGCAGCCGGAGTTATACTGGTTATTATAGGATTATTGATGTATCGAAAACGAACCGCTACAACAGTCCCTCATCCATAAAACTGAGGTATTTCTGATCAGAAATAATGAGGTGATCCAATACCGGAATGTCGAGTAACTTTCCTGCTTCCTTCAGCTTTCGGGTCAAATCTTTATCGGCCTGACTGGGTTGAAGATTACCCGAAGGATGGTTATGAGCCAGAATGATACCGCTGGACAAGTGTTCCAGAGCGTGTCTGAAGATTAATTTGGGATCGGCTACCGTTCCTGCGACTCCGCCCGTAGAAATCTGGACAGGACGAATCACATGATTGGCTCGGTTCAGCAATAGCACCCAGAATTCTTCATGCAGTAAATCCATCAAATGCGGGCGGAATGCCTGATATGCCGAGTAAGAACTGGTAATGGAGACCCGGGCCTGCGGTTCGGTTTCTTTGCGACGACGCCCTAATTCCAGAGCCGAAACGATGGTAATCGCCCGAGCTTCTCCAATGCCCTTAAATTTGGATAATTCCTTAATACTGAGCTTGGCCAGTTGATTTAGATCATGATTAACGCTGCTTAAGATCAGCTTTGCCAGATCAACGGCGGTGTATTGCTGAATACCGGAATTAATCAGAATGCCCAGTAACTCTGCATCGCTCAAAGCAGCTTTACCTTTTAGCATCAGTTTCTCGCGGGGGCGATCCTCTTCGGCCCAGGTCTTAATCGTTGGAGCCGCCGGGTAAGTAGTTTTCATGGGTGGATATAGCAAAAAAGCCTTACTCACAAAAGTAAGGCTTCCGAACAAACGGTGTCCTACCGTTCGATCAATGAGCAATCCGCTACTTAAGCTGCTACTGACAGTTTGTTGACAAATCTTGCCAACTTTGACTTGTTGTTTGCTGCTTTGTTTTTGTGGATAACATTTTTCTTCGCGAGTTTATCCAACATCGAAGAAACTTTTTTGTACAGATCCTGAGCTTCTACTTTATCAGTAGTGCTACGCAGTTTCTTGATGAACGTACGGGTCGTTTTATGCTGGAAACGGTTACGAAGGCGTTTTGTTTCGTTAGCACGGATCCGCTTCAGAGCTGATTTGTGGTTTGCCATGTCTTTATATTACTGGAACTATGGATTTTCGGAATAGGAATGCAAAAGTAAGTCTTTCTTTTTAAAACTCCAGCCGTTGTCTCAAAAATTCTTTACTAATCCGGTGAATTACTTCAAATTAGCTATCCAAAAAAGTAGTAACCAGCCTTCCTTCACCCCCCTAAGACTTGCTTCATCCATGAAACGTGTATCTATCTTTATTTTTTGCTTTCTTACTAGTCCTCTGGCTTTCAGTTGGGGTTTCTACGCCCATCAACGCATCAATCGCCTCGCCATTTTTACCTTACCCCCAGAAATGGCCCGCTTTTACAAAAAACATCTGGTGTATTTGATGGAGAACTCTGTCAATCCCGACAAACGCCGTTACGCGGTAGTGGGAGAAGCCGCCCGTCATTACCTCGACGTGGAAGCCTACGGCGACAGCGTCTGGGCGAAGCCTTACTGGAAAGAAGCCGTGGCTTTCTGGGGTGAGGATACGCTCAATGCTCACGGCATTGTCCCCTGGCAAATTCAACGGATGAAGTATCAACTAACAGCAGCCTTCAAGGAGCATCATACGTCCCGCATTCTCAAGCTTTCGGCAGAGTTAGGCCATTACATTGCCGATGGTAATGTACCGTTGCACACGACTAGAAATTACAATGGTCAATTGACGGGACAGGAAGGCATTCATGCCTTCTGGGAAAGTCGCCTGCCCGAATTATACGCCGAGCGATACGACTTCTTTGTGGGCCCTGCCGAATACGTGCGTTCGCCCGCCCAGCGAGCTTGGGCCAATGTGAAACAGGCTCATCATTGCCTGGATTCTTTGTTTTTACTGGAAACGCAGTTAACGCAGGAATTGGGTGTAACTCGAAAATACAGCATTGAAGAACGGGGAGCTACGCATCAGAAAACCTATTCCCGCGATTTTTCCGAGCGTTACCATCAGGCCTTGAATCATCAGGTTGAAAAACAGATGCGGGCTTCCATCAAAATGATCGGTGACTTCTGGTATACCTGCTGGATCGATGCAGGACAGCCCGATTTGAATACCCTTCAAGAGTTATCTGAGCAGGATAAAAAATCCGAAGCTCAGGAAAAACGCTCCTGGCTCCAGCGACTGCTCGGCATCCGACCGGAGGAGTAGTTGTTGGTTGTTGGTTGTTGGTTGTTGGTTGTTGGTTGTTGGTTGTTGGTTGTTGGTTGTTGGTTGTTGGGCAGTGCTATTGTGTGCTATTAAGTTCCAGGTCAAGGGCCTTTATTGATTAGTTTCTTAGCTAATTTCCTGAAAGCTTTGAGTCGAATTTCTAGATGTTCTTTTACCCGCTTATTTTTCTCCTGCGAATAGCTTTATATTAATAACCAATAACCACCACTGACGCTCTAGCTGGGGCCCTACTAGCCTTTCTCTGCAAGTAATGGTTGGTGAAGACACCAACCTTGGCGGTAGTAGCTTTTGGTAGATTTTTATTACCCATTTTCACCCATACTCTTCACTGACGCTTCGGCTGGTGTCTTCACCAGCCTTTCTCTGCAAGTAATGGTTGGTGAAGACACCAACCTTGACGGTAGGGAGGGACTTAATTTTCCCCCTAACAACAACTTTTACCCAACAACCAGCACCCAGCAACTAACAACCCCAAGTCCGCCGTATCTTTGCCTAATGGAATCAGTTGTTCAGATCATATTAAAGCCCGGAAAGGACGCCCCCGTTCGTCGTTTTCACCCCTGGGTATTTTCGGGTGCTATTGCCAAAGTCCTCGGGAAGCCACAGGATGGCGAAGTGGTTGAGGTTGTCGATCATCAGAAAAATTACCTCGCCACGGGTCATTACCACGAAGGTTCGATCACGGTTAAGCTCTTTTCGTTCGAACCCATTACGCCCGACGCTGATTTCTGGTTCAAGCGTTTGGAGAAAGCCTTACGCGTACGGCAGGCACTTCAGTTTACGAATACGACCTGCTACCGACTCGTGCACGGCGAAGGCGATGGTTTTCCCGGTCTGATTCTTGACTGGTACAACGGCGTAGTCGTTTTTCAGGGCCATAGCGTCGGCATGCACCGCGAACGCGAAAGCATTACTCAGGCTTTGCAAACGCTTTACGGCGATCAGTTACTAGGCGTTTACGATAAAAGCCACGAAACCTTACCCGATCGTTATGCCCAATCGGTTCAGAACGGTTACCTCTGGCAAAAAGAGACTATAAGCTTACCTCATCCTGTGCTGGAAAATGGTCATACCTTCCTGATTGACTGGCAAACGGGCCAGAAAACGGGCTTTTTTCTGGATCAACGCGAAAATCGTCAGTTATTAACCAAGTACGTAAAAGGCAAGCGGGTTCTCAACGCCTTCTGTTATTCCGGTGGCTTCTCGATTTATGCTCTTTCAGCTCAGGCTTCGCTGGTTCATTCGGTTGATGTTTCCGAAAAAGCCATTCGTCTGGTTGAGCAAAACGTAGCTGCTAATCACGAAGGTGGTCAACCCACGCATGAGGCCTACGCGGAAGACGTAATGAAGTATCTGAAAACGCACGATCAGCAGTATGACGTCGTTGTTCTCGATCCCCCGGCTTATGCCAAAAGCATGGACGCTCGTCACCGGGCCGTACAGGGGTATAAGCGACTCAACATTGAAGGGCTCAAGCGATTGGCTCCGGGTGGTATTCTGTTCACATTCTCCTGCTCACAAGTCGTAGATCGTGAATTGTTCTACAATACCATCGTTGCAGCAGCCATTGAAGCCGGTCGGCAGGTTCGGGTATTACATCACCTTTCACAAGGCCCCGATCACCCCGTGAACTTCTTCCATCCCGAAGGTCATTACCTGAAGGGTTTAGTTTTATACGTAGAATAAATAAAGGAGCCGATTCACTGTTGAATCGGCTCTTTTATTTATTGGTAGTAGCTGTTCGTCCGTGTTTCTCAGGCATTCGTGTACACAGCCGCGGACAACAATAGAAAAAAACTTTAACTCAGATTACCAATCATTCTCCTACGGCAGATAGTAACTGCCTCCTAATAAATTATCCGATTTCTAGAGTAGGGTTTCTCACTACGTTCGAAATGACAGAGTATAGGACTATCTCTAGAATTTAATCGTTGCGGGCAGATACTTCGCAATTAAATCCTGATAGTAAGGCTTCAGTTCCTTCACATTCGGTGGCACCGGAGCTTTTGAATACAGATCATACGGATTGAATAAACGAACGTATTTGAACATCTCGCGGTCATGATCGTCCATAAGGTGATCGTAAGCTTCTTCACGGTGCTGAGCGTAGAACGAGTGGTAACGCATCATGTACAGAGCTGATTCAGGCAGGTAATCCTTCATCATGTGATACAGATACTCATCGTGTCCCCAGGACATGTGTACGTTACGTAAACCGCAATTGGGTTCGTAAACACCGTATTTTGTATTATATCGTTCATCCTTCGTATCAGGATTGGCTTCAAAGAATTCGGGATAAACAATCTTATCTGAAGGTTTACAACCTACCGGGAATGTATCACCCACGACTGCCCATTGAGCTCGCCGAAGAGACATAACACCTTACCCATATCATGTAATAACCCTGTCAACACAAACCAGTCGGGATGGCCATCGGCCCGAATGGCTTCTGAGGTTTGGAGTAAGTGCTGCAACTGATCCAGTTCAATGTCGGGATCAGAGTCGTCCACGAGGGTATTAAGAAAATCAAAAGCTTCCCAAATGGGCATTTCTTTCCGATCGAACTTCAAAAAATCCGCTTTTTTTGCTGAACAAAATCATACGTCTGATAGGTGTGATTCAGTCGATAAAACTCACGAACGGTATCACGCTCGGGGTTTTCATAATTTCTGAATTCATCTTTCGCTTTAGCCGTTTGCTGAGGTTCGGGGTAACGCTCGAGTACGTCATCCTCCCACACATCCAAACTAGCCAGCGGATTCTTTTCTTCAGCAGTGAATTCGGTTTTCATTGTAAGCCGGTTTTGTAAGGTAAGAAATAGTTTTTTGCTCTTGAGATTGAATGAGTTACCATTCTTTTCAAAGGTAATAGAATTTTATAATTACTGAATCATACCACTATAATTTTGCACAATTCAAATACTAAGCTTTTACCAGAATACGGTATACAAAGCCGCAATAATTCCCCAGACTAATACCGAGAACACCACGAAAGAGGGTGAAATGCGAAACATACTTCGGGTTAAGGTAAGGCCTTTGGGGTTAAACTTACTGGCGGAATCCAGTAGGGACACTACAACCATAATACTCACCAGAATCAGGAAGCACCAGCCCGTACGGTGGAGAAAAGGAATTGGCGTTTCAGGAACAAACTTGAATAATAAGGCCAGGGGAATCGATAAGCTCGCTGCCACCAGAGCCGCCGTAGAGGTCGTTCGTTTCCAGAATAAGCCCAGGAAAAACAGGGCGAAAGCTCCGGGAGTCAGGTAATTCGAATATTCCTGAATGAATTGGTAGGCCTGTTCCAGTCGTCGCAACTGCGGAGTAATCATGAGGGCAATCGCGAAAGCCACCCAAACCGCAATACGACCAATCCAGACCGTCTGCTTTTCAGAAGCGTCTTTATTGAGAAATTTCTTGTAAATATCCAGACTAAAAATGGTCGAAATACTATTGCATTTACCCGCCAGGGAAGCCACAATAGCGGCAGTCAAGGCTGCAAAAGCCAGACCTTTCAATCCGTTCGGCAGCAAATTCATTAATGTGGGATAGGCATGATCGGGTTTGACATTTCCCGCTGCATCGACCATTTCCTGCTGGAAAGCTCCATTCTGGTAGAGTACATACGCCGCAATGCCGGGAATCACGCAGATCATGGGTATAACTAACTTCAGAAAAGCCGCAAACAGAATTCCATTACGGGCCGTGGGTAAATCAGCCCCTAGAGCCCGCTGTACAATGTATTGATTGCAGCCCCAGTAATTCAGGTTATTAATCCACATACCACCAAACAACACGGCCATACCCGGTAATTCGTAATAATACTGATGCCCTTCCGAGAAGATCATGTGAAAATGCCCGTCAGCGTGGGTTCGGAGTAAGCTTAATCCATCCATGACGCCACTTCCTCCCCATTGATCCGAGACCATTTGCAAAGCCAGAAAGGTTACCGCTACACCACCCATGACTAACACTACCACTTGAATCAGATCGGTGTATCCAATTACTTTCATACCACCCAGGGTAATGAAAATGGCAAATAGAGCCAGTCCAAACATGCAATACGTGAATGGAACCCCCGAGATGGTTTCGACCGCTAAAGCTCCCAAATACAGGATGGAAGTAAGGTTAACAAAGACGTAAAGCAACAGCCAGAAAATCGCCATGATTGTGGCCACTGTGTCATTATACCGCTGCGACAGAAACTGTGGCATGGTATAAATCTTGTTTTTCAGGTAAATCGGGATAAAGAAAATGGCAACGATAATCAAGGTAGCCGCCGACATCCACTCGTAGGAAGAAATGGCCAGACCCATCGCAAAACCCGAGCCAGACATGCCAATAAAGTGTTCAGCCGAAATATTCGAGGCAATCAGCGAAGCTCCAATGGCCCACCAGGTCAGAGAACCTTCGGCTAGGAAGAAATCTTTGGTGTTGATTTCACTGGACTTTTTCCGACGATAAATCCAGTACCCGTAGAGGGAAACCAGTAGAAAATAGATCAAAAAGACACCGTAATCAATACTTTGCAAGCCCTGCATTTCGGTTGTAAAAGTTTTAGGAGTAGAGATAAATCCTTTCAGGAAGATGAGTGGGGTATCGGCCCACAAAATAGGATTATTTATTTAATTATTTATCTCAAACCTATACAACCTACTAAAAAAGCCCGTGCTGGTTTTCAGCACGGGCTTTCAGTTATGATCAATGAAATTACTTAATCAATCAGGCGGAACAGACGTTTCCAACGGATTTTATTAAGGAAGGTTCCTTCGGGATCAAGTGACATCCAGACGAATACAGCCTTACCCACGATGTGATCGGAAGGAACGAAACCCCAATAACGCGAATCGGCTGAGTTACTGCGATTATCCCCCATCATGAAGTAATAATCCTGTTTGAAGGTATAAGTCGAAACTGCCTGACCATTGATTTTTACCGAAGTACCATCAATTTCTACTTTATCATTGTATTCGTAGTTTTCAATAACATCGCGGTACAAAGCAACATTTTCAGTAGTCAACTGAATGGTTTCCCCTTTTTTAGGAATCTTGATCGGACCGTAATTATCCCGATTCCAGTTAAACAAAGGAGAGTTAGGATAGACACTGAGATCCTGCTGACCTTTAGGGTATATTAGTGGCTCTACCTGAAGTCCCATGTCCTGAAATTGCTTCACCACTCCTGCACTCGTGGTTACATCATATCCCGTTAGGACCGTTTCTTTACGCACGGAATCAATGTCAAAATGTTCAGTCCAGTTGCGTGATTCGTTCTGACGATTCCAGATATCGTATTTCAGAAAAAACTTTTGGTCCAACTGTTCTTTCGTATGAACGAAATACGGTTCAAGCATCTTTTCAGGATTCTCCATCGCCTTGCCATTGATCCATACCTGCGTATCACGAACTTCCACAACATCGCCGGGAATACCAATGCAACGCTTGATGTAATTGGGACGTAGATCAGCCGGCAAGTGTAGGGAGTCAGGGTAGTTGAAAACCACAACATCGCCATTTTTCACGCTTGAAAAACCGGGCAGGCGGTACATGGGTAACTTGATCCAGTCGAGGTACGAATCCATATTCGTTCCCCAGATTTTCTGGTGGGTTAAAGGAACCTGCAAAGGCGTTTGGGGCGTGCGGGTTCCGTAATGCAACTTACTTACGAAAAGAAAATCACCCACTAACAGGCTATTTTCCATCGAAGGGGTTGGAATGGTATAAGCTTCCAGAAATAACCAGCGAATGAGCGTAGCCGCTACCACTGCAAACGTGACCGAATCAATCCACTCGCGAAAGGCCGATTTTTGTTTTTTAGGCTGACCCTGCTGAGCCGTTTTTACTTCCATTATCTTTTGTTTTAGGTGTTGGTTGTTAGGTATGGGTTGTTAGATATGCTGACCACCCATAACCAGCAACTACATTACTCTTCTCCTAATAAATCATCCATTCCGAACACGCCTACTTTACCTACCAGCCATTCAGCGGCTACCACTGCCCCGAGGGCGAAACCCTGACGATTGTGAGCGGTATGTTTAATCTCGATGGAGTCCACTTCTGACTGATACGTAACGATGTGCGTTCCGGGCACTTCACCTTCCCGAACGGCATGGATCGGCAAGGTAGTTTGTCCGTCGCCTTCTTCCAATACCCATTGGGATAAACGGTCATTCGTTTCCAGAATTCCTTCGGCTAACGTAATCGCGGTACCGCTGGGAGCGTCAAGTTTATGAATATGATGGATTTCCGTCATTTCCACGCTGTATTGGGGATAAGGACTGATTAACTTAGCCAGTCGCTTATTGATACGGAAAAACAGATTGACGCCAATGCTATAGTTGGAAGCGTAGAAGAAAGCTCCGCTGGTTTTAGCAGTGAGGGCCTCAATTTCGGAGCGATGTTCAAGCCAGCCGGTCGTTCCGCAAACGGTGGGTAAGCCCTGACCAATGGAATCTTTCAAATTTTGCAGAGCCGCCGAGGGGTGACTGAACTCAATAACCACATCAGCGGTCGCGGGAGAAAATTCGGAAAAACTTTCCCGATTGGTTTCGTCAATCCGACCTACAATTTCGTGGCCACGTTCCTGAGCAATGCGTTCAATGACTTTGCCCATTTTTCCGTAACCTAAGAGTACTATTCGCATATTAATTCTTGTATGAGGAAAGTTTGAATGTAGTTTGAGGCTGTTTGAATGTCTAAGAACGTGTGAAAATCTTCAAACTTTATTCAAACTAATCAAACGATTTCAAACCTGTTTTATCAAACAACATTCAAACTCAGTTACTTAAATGTATAAACGGCAGTAATGCCAATGGGCGTACTTGCGTAATCCGTTCGAACGCCGGGTTTAAATTTCAGGGAAATATCGTCGGTATTATCAAACGTTTTTAAGTGAGCTGAAACGTTCGCTTCCACCAACTGAAAGGCATATAAAACGACACAGCCAATGATGGATAAATCGCGTTGGCGGCGATATTGTGCGGTTGCTTGTCGTAACTGATTTTCAGTCAATGCTGGATAATAAGTATTTCCAATTTGAACCGGAACCGTTGTAGCCTTCTCATTAAGCAGGGTTTGCCAGCCTCCAATAGCATCCTTATACCGTATCTGGTTCCAATGGATGGCATAAGCTAACCCACCAAAACCAGCATAAATGATAGGAATCGTCCAATATTGACGGATATAAGCCTGCCCTAAACCAGGCAAAGCCAAAGATTTGTACGTTGCGTAGCGAGGAACAATATTCAGAGGCTTCTTGAGCTTACCCTTCGGAGCCGGAATCGTCTTTACCAGCGAGTCTACACCCACTTTGGCGATTTCCAGCGAATCCACTTTTTGAGCGAAGGCCGACTGGGTTAACCCTAAAAACAATACGAAGTAAAGCAGATATTTCATGGCTATCGGAAATTGAAAGGCCAAAGAACGCTCTGAATTACTTCGTATCACTTCTAAAAACTGTTAAATATTCTTATGATAACTCACCTAAAGCACCAATGATTCGCTCCAGATCTTCCTGATTGGTAAAGGGAATGCGAATTTCGCCTTTGTCTTTTTCGTCCGATTTAATCGAAACCTTTGAACCAAAGAACGAAGATAAACGGAACTGAATATTCCGAATTTCCTGCTTCAATGGTACTTTTTTCGTCTTCGAATCCGCCAGCTCAGGGTTCTGAATTTTACGAACTTCCTCTTCTACCCGCCGTACGGACCAGTCTTCATCGACAATGCGTTTGAACAAACTTAGTTGTGTATCAACGTCGTCAATGTTAATAATGGCCCGGGCGTGACCCATTGAGATTTTATTATCCCGCAGGGAAGCCTGAATCACTGGAGGAAGTTTCAGCAGACGAATGTAGTTATTAACCGTTGTCCGGTTTTTCCCTACGCGGTCGCCCAGTTCTTCCTGACGGAGGTTACACTCCGAAATCAGCCGCTGATAACTCAGAGCGATTTCGATGGCATTCAGGTTTTCGCGTTGGATGTTCTCAATCAGAGCCATTTCCAGCATTTGCTGGTCATTGGCCGTCCGAACGTACGCAGGGATGTGCGTTAACCCGGCCCGTTTGGAAGCCTGTAATCGCCGTTCGCCAGAAATAAGCTGATACTGATCACGGCCTAACTGGCGAACCGTGATTGGCTGGATAATACCCTGAATTTTAATCGATTCCGCCAGTTCCAGCAACGATTCCTCATCGAAATGAGTACGCGGCTGGAAAGGGTTGGTTTCAATAAAATTAACATTAATCTCGTTCATGGAGCTAATGTGCTCCAGAGCCGATAGTGGGGTGGCACTGGGCCGGCTATTGACCGAGTCTGAGTCCTGTAATAAGGCTCCCAGACCACGTCCTAACCCAACCCGTTTTTTATTGGTGTTATTCATATCTTCCTTCCCTGTTCAGACTTAGTCGTTCGAGGTTTTCGTTGCTCTAAATCCTAAACACGTTCTCAATCAATAGTTACTAAGCCATTTTTGGTAAGAATTTCCCGAGCCAGATTCAGGTAACTAATGGCTCCCTTCGAGTCAGCATCATGGGCGATGGCGGGAACGCCAAAGCTGGGAGATTCCGACAAGCGAATGTTACGGGGAATGATGGTATTGAACACCATATTCTGGAAGTGAGCCGTTACCTCATTCACCACCTGGTTCGATAACCGTACCCGCAGGTCGTACATCGTTAACAAGATCCCTTCAATGCTTAGGTTGGTATTCAGGCGGCTCTGAATAATCTTGATCGTATTGAGCAGCTTGCCTAAACCTTCCAGAGCAAAGTATTCGCACTGAACCGGAATAATAACCGAATCAGACGCCACGAGGCTGTTAATGGTGATCAGACCCAGCGAAGGCGAGCAGTCAATGATTACGAAATCGTAATCATCCCGAACGGAAGCCAGAGCTTCCTTCATTTTCTCTTCCCTGGTTTTCAGGTTAATCATCTCGATTTCAGCACCGACCAGATCAATGTGCGAAGGAATCAGATCCAGGTAATCAATGTCGGTTTGAATGATAATATCGGAGACGTTAATTCCATCGACCATGCATTCGTAGATGGAATTCTCAATTTCTTTCGGATTGAAGCCCAAGCCTGAAGTAGAGTTTGCCTGTGGATCGGCATCTACAATCAAAGTTCGGTACTCCAAGGTTGCCAAACTAGCGGCCAGGTTAATCGTCGTGGTGGTTTTCCCGACGCCCCCTTTCTGGTTGGCAATGGCAATTACTTTGGCCATACGTTAAACTCGGTGCGTTAGAATTTCAAAGATGCGAACATTCAGTCGGATTGCCTAGGAATGTTCCACGAAAGTTTCACGCAAAAAAAAATAAGTAGACTCCCGGAAAGTCTACTTATTGAAAATCAGTTACTTATTACTATAAATATTGATGTTACTAATTTATGAAATCTATTTAATAGCCTGAAAAAGAACTCATTACCCCCAAACTTTCGTTCCCTCCGTGCAATTTTTACACATTTCTATTTCAGAACGGCTTCGTATCAGGGAAGCCCGAAACTGTTCGTATGCTTTTGACTTCCAGAGGCTTTTAAAGGACTGTTCTTTCAAATCTCCCAGCCGATACTCTGCGTCCTTATCAAAACAGCAGGGAACCACCAGCCCATCCCAGGTAATGACGCAGCTATGCCACATTTTCCAGCAGTGATCCACAAACTTGTTTTTGATGCGATACTTGCCGTCAGCTTCTTTGGCGTACCGGGAATATTTGTCAATCGTCGGAATCAGCGGATCGCCGTCTTCGTAATCGTAAATCTGAGCGGTTTTCAAACCCACTTCGTCTACGCCCAGGTCAGCCGCCAACTGCCTCACCTCTTCAATCTGATGTTCATTGGGCTGCACGACCAGAAACTGAAAAATCACGTGTGGCGTTTGAGACTTCAGCTCCTTTTTCCACTTCAAGATGTTTTTTGTTCCTTCGATAACCTTGTGCAGTTTTCCCCCTACCCGGTATTGCTGATAGACTTCCTGCGTTGTACCATCAATGGAAATAATCAACCGATCCAACCCACTTTCAACCGTTTTTTTCGCGTAGGAATCCGTCAGGTAATGGGCGTTGGTGGAGGTAGCGGTATAAATTTTCTTTTGCGAAGCGTACTGAACCATGTCCAGAAATTGCGGGTGTAAATACGGTTCGCCCTGAAAATAGAAGATCAGGTACAGTAGCTCATCTCCGATTTCATCCATGGTTCGTTTGAATAAATCTCCTTCCAGCATCCCCGTCGGACGCGTAAAGGAACGTAACCCGCTCGGGCATTCGGGGCAACGCAGGTTGCACGAAGTCGTCGGCTCAAACGATAAAGCAATAGGTAAACCCCGGTGAACCGGCTTTTGGGTAATCTTGGATTCTATATAACTGGAGACGACTTTGAGGCCATTCCAAACCCGTTTGGCGTTGAGTTTGGAAACAAAATTAAGCCCGTCGACAAGATTTCGATTGATCATAGGTTTGTAGCGAACGCCAATGCCTGCTTTCATTTCAGAATCGGCATTCGTGAAAGGCTAACTGCATTTCTTGGTGAATTATTCCAGAGTGGCTCTGAAATTTTCTATTTCTGTGAATCAGGTACATCGGTCAGAGTTTTCATAAACAAGACCAAATCGGCCTTTTCCTGAACGGTTAGTCCCAGCGGTTCGGGCGGCAAAGTCTGGTTTGGAACGTCCAGCCCAATGCCCTGACCACCGCCCCGATCATAAAACTCCACCACTTCCTCCAGGGTTTTAAAAACGCCGTTATGCATGTAAGGAGCCGTGTGTTCAACATTCCGTAGCGTCGGCGTTTTAAAAGCATAACGTAATACACTGAAATTGGCGATCTTTCCAGCTCCCCAGTCGGAGTCCAGCGTGGGGTGATCCAGATCAGCCTGAGCCGGAACACCTAATACTTCCACATCCGAATGTTCATAGGAAGGCGGTAACATACTATTTGTCAAAGGCATGAAATGGCAGGTGGCACATTTCGCCTTTCCGGCAAAGAGGTTAAAACCGCGTTTTTCTTCGGCAGTAAGAGCATGGGCATTACCCCGCATAAACTGATCAAAACGGGAGTCCAGCCGGATCAAGGAGCGTAAGTAAGCCGCCAGAGCGTTCATAACCTGATCTGACTTTACCTCCGAACCATACGCTTTTCTAAAGGCTTCCTTATAACTTTTGTTCTGAGATAACTTAGATACAGCGATTGAAAGCGAGCCATTCATTTCCAGCGGATTTTTCATCACATCCGCAATCTGCATTTCCAGCGAAGCCGAGCGGGCATCCTGAAACAAAGTCGCCTGCAAGGCTACATTCCAAAGCGTAGGAGCATTGCGGGCTACGGTTCCCTGATGATCCAGGGTCTGACTTTTCGGTAACCCATCGGTAAAAGCCCGCTCGGGCTGATGACAGGTCGCACAACTTCGCTGCCCGTTTCCCGAAAGTAAGGACTCTTTAAAAAGCTTTTCGCCCAGGGCAATGCGGCCTTCGGTTGCGGGCCATTCGGGTTGCGGACTGTACAATTCGGGTTGAAAAACGTCTTTATCAAATATCCACCAGGCATCCGTTGCAAGAAAACGACCATTGTCTCTTAACGCCGGAATCCCAAACCGTTGTTGATCTTTCTGCAACGACTGGCACAAGGGACGCAAGCACTGAATCAGAAATTCGGCCCGATCGAAGGTATCAAAATCACCTTTTAAAGCAGCTTTGGTTTTCTTTAGATACGCTTCCGTTTCAGCACTTACTTCATAGGCATTAATCAAATCCTCGCAGCCTTCCAGCGAAGCCAGGGCTTCGGGCAAGGAGTAATGCACCACGGGTGAATCATACCCCGTAATTCCCAATGTACCTATACGAGCCAGTTCGAGCCGCAGAGCATCCCAGAAATGCACCGGCTGTAACTCATTGAGCCATGGATGTTTGGCTACTAATCGGGCGTTGGCCTGCAATTCTTCGCACTCCTGTTGCAGCTCATCCAGCCGGGTTGTATCCAGTCGGGGAAAAATGATTTCTTCGATTACCTGAAACCCTGTCGGTTCGATCAACAACTGATCTTCCATTTCAACTTCCTCCACGGGCGGGCCATTCATCTGCCGGGCCATGATGGGGTCATACCCCTCCACCAGCCACTCGATTCGCTTGTAGGCAAGCCGGGCTTTCAGAAAAGATTCACGGGAGTTTATGGTATCCAGGGGATAACTTCGTTCGAGGCGTTCGGTGGCCCGGTTAAATTCTGCCAGTCGCTCGCGAAAACGTTCTTTCAAGTCATCTGCCTGCGTACGTTCCGACCGCCAGGACGGTAAGGTAGGCAAGGCTATGATGAGCAGTAAACAAATCCATAAACGGGGCATATTAAAGCTTGAGTTTGGGAAGGATACGTGCCTTTCTACTTCAAAAGTACCGCTCTTTAGCCATCAAAAATGCCTGCTCAGAAAAATCATGATCAATTAATCAGCCTGACCGTTCAGGTATTAATCAAGCCATTATGATTATTTATACTCAAAATTATTCAATTTTATCAGCCTTTATTTAGTAACTCTATGTATTCCGAACGATTCTACCAATTGGCTTTATGGCTCACGCCTGGTGTGGGTGATATGCTTACTCGTTTACTGGTCTCCAACTGCGGGTCGGCTGAGGCCGTTTTTAAGTTACCTCCGGGAAAACTTCAGAAAATCCGGGGTATCGGTGACTTATTATCCCGAACCATTGCTGCCAAGACTAGCTTTGTTCAGACCGAACAAATGCTTCAACGGCTGGACCAGGGTGGTTATACTTTTCTGTTTTTTACGGATAAAAATTACCCTCCTCGTTTGAAATCGCTTTACGATGCCCCGGCTGTGCTTTTCTTCAAAGGGCAGGGAACTATGAACCACCCGCGAACGGTGGGTATTGTAGGCACCCGCAAAGCAACAGATTATGGCCGTCGCCTGACTGAAGAAATAGTGGAACAATTGGCTCCTTACCAACCGGCCATTATAAGCGGACTAGCCTACGGCATTGACATCACTGCTCATAAAGCAGCCCTGAAATATGATTTACCCACGTTTGGGGTAATGGCCAATGGACTTGATACGATTTACCCGGCAGAACACCAGAAAACGGCTTTTCAGATGCAGGAACTGGGCGGTATTGTGTCTGAACAACCCTTGGGTATCAAACCCGACCGACGTTTTTTTCTAAATCGAAACCGGATCATTGCCGGGCTTTCTGACGTGGTGCTTGTGATTGAATCGGCGAAGAAAGGCGGAGCGATGGGAACGGCAGAGTACGCGAACAACTATAATCGGGATGTTTTCGCTATTCCGGGTAATCTGAAAAACCCCGGTTCGGAAGGCTGTAATTTCCTGATTTATCACAACAAAGCCCAACTCTTTCTTGATGTGCCTTCGATGGTGGACAGTTTGAATTGGGGTGAACAATCAGCTAATGCTAAAGATCATTTACAGGATTTGAGCATGCTTTCACAGGAAGAGAGTCAGATTATGAGCTTATTACGAGATGCTGGTTCTCAGCACATTGATGATCTGGCCTGGCGATCACAGATTCCTATGGCTAAGCTGGCTTCTTTGTTACTTAATTTGGAATTTCAGGGTCTTATCCGAAGTCTGCCCGGAAAAGTGTATGGACTTTCTTAAGTTTGGTTCATGGTTTCGGTTCATGAAATACCTTTCAGTGGAAACCTTCGTTCTAAGCAAAATCAGAGACTATTGACACATTACCAACAACTTGGCGTTTCAAGAACGGCTTCAGCCGAAGAAATCAAGCGAGCATATCGTCAGTTGGCCGTTCGCTGGCATCCCGATAAAAACCCTAATCATTCGCAGGCGGAAGAGAAATTTAAAGCAATCAATGAGGCGTATCGAGTTCTTTCGGACCCGGCATTGCGGGCTTCGTATGACTTCAAACTAAATTCTGCTCAAAGGACTCAAACGCAAACACCCCCCCCGCCGCCGAAACCCAAACCTGCTGCCCCGTCACCGCCTCCCTCATCACGATCGACGTATCGCCGCTGGCTTATTTCGGGCGTTTCGCTTCTGATCCTCAGCGTTATTATTGGTTTTTTCGGGTTGCAGCAATATAACCATAAACAGGCCGAACAGGAAGTAGCTCAGGCTACGCGGATGCTAGTGGATGAGGACACACTAGCCGCTTTGGGAAAACTGAACATGGCCATCGTGCATGATGATCAGCTCATGCTTGCTTATCGATTGCGAGGCCAGGTATTGTTACACTTGCGGGAATTTGAAAAAGCTTACGGTGATTTATCCACGGTATCCCAGCAAACTTTACCTGAAGAAGGGCTGGAAATGGAACTGGCTACTTGTAGCTATTACCTGAAAAAATACGCTCAAAGTCGCAGTCACCTCAATAAAGCTCTGCGAAGTAACCCGGAAAATGGAAAGCTTTTTCAGATGCGGGGAACGAATTTCTGGCTGGAAAAAGATAGCCTCCGGGCCTGCGATGACTGGCAACAGGCCGTTCGTTTAGGAGAACAGGAAGCCGCAGCGTTAATGAATAAGTACTGTCGGTAAAAGAGGTGTTAGCCTACGGTTCTAATGAATTCATTAACGTCCGAATCGTTTGTTAGGAGATTTTTCCCCGTCAGGCATCCACATAGAGACGCGACTTCATCGCGTCTGGCCGGGAAATGGAAGTCCATTTAAATGGTAACCAAAGCCGCCGCCCCCGCCCTAGTTGGTGTCCTCACCAACCACTAGGCTTTTAGTAATGGCTGGTGAGGACACCAGCCAAGGCGAGGGCATGTACCTCATACGAAAAACCCCGGATTTTCATCCGGGGCTATCCAACCTGGGTCCATCCAGACCGGGACTATTCATATTTAACCCCTCCGGGGTTAGGGTCTCCATTTTCAAACAACTCCCCTACCTTTAGCAGACAGGCTGGTGAGGACACCAGCCAGGGGAACCCTGGGTTGTCACCCCGGATTTTCATCCGGGGCTATTCATATTTAACCCCTCCGGGGTTAGGGTCTCCATTTCAAAACAACTCCCCTACCTTTATGGGTTTTCTCTTTCCAAACTGAAAACTGAAAACTGAAAACTGAAAACTGAAAACTGAAAACTGAAAACTGAAAACTGAAAACTGAAAACTGAAAACTCCTACTGCTTCCAAGTTTCAGGAGCCTGACGCCATTCTCTCAGCGTAGTTACCTGATCTTCGGTGATGTATCCAAGCGGTAAAGCGGCCTGCACGAGAGCATTATAATCACTCAGGCAACGAAGTTTTACTCCGGCCTGCTCAAAATTCTGTTCGGAAATTGGGAATCCGTAAGTGAAGATAGCCGCCATTCCTACGACCTCAGCTCCACCTTTGCGTAAAGCTTCAACGGCTTTCAGAGAACTGCCTCCCGTTGAAATTAAGTCTTCAATAACCACTACTTTCTGTCCCGCTTCCAGACGACCCTCAATCTGATTACCCATGCCATGATCTTTCGGTTTAGGACGAACGTACAGAAATGGCAACCCTAACACATCCGCCACCAAAGCTCCCTGAGGAATACCCGCTGTGGCAACTCCTGCAATGGCGTCTACACCTGCAAATTCATTCTTAATCATTTCGGCTAACGCATCTTTGATATACGTCCGAACGGAGGCCGAAGAAAGCGTAACGCGGTTATCGCAATAAATGGGTGATTTCCAGCCAGAGGCCCATGTAAAGGGCGATTCGGGGCTTAGACGTACTGCTTTTACTTCCAAAAGCATTTCAGCCACGCGAGCGGCTACGGTTGATGAGGGTACGAGTTCCATGCCACAAAGGTAGGAAATTCTGTCCGTCGTCGAGGAGTTGCACTGAAGTTCCCTTCCCTTTTTTCAGTCCTTTCTTTGACAAACAATCCTTAACTTTATCCAACCTAAGGAACCATTTGAAGGCTTATCTTCTTTATCAGTTTCCTACTTCTGGACTTTGCCACACTTCCTTTATCTTTGTATTACTAACCATTTAGAGAGAGATTCATGGTCCTGTTTATCAACGACCGTCCCGTAAAAATTACTGATGCTCAACGAGCCAATCTATTACGGGAAAAGAGTGATTTTGACGTGGTCATTGATACCCGTCTGGAGGGAATTAAAACGGATCAGCTTCACGGTCATGTTTTAATTCTGAATGCTTCACTAGCGTCTCTGGAACGTTTAATGAACATTTTACACGATGAACATCCTGCCGCTTTACAAAGCATTCTGGTACAAGTAGCCGATCAGAAAGCAGCTGAAAGCCGGTTAAAAAGTTACTTCAAAGTGGTTAAAGCCGCCGGTGGCGTAGTTTTTAAGGATAATAAAATCCTGTTAATCTATCGTCTGAAACGCTGGGATTTACCCAAGGGCAAACTAGATCCGGGTGAAAAATCAAGAGGAGCTTCTATTCGCGAGGTGAAGGAAGAAACGGGTGTGGATGCAGAACTTGTCGATAAAATCTGTACGACCTGGCATACGTACACGCACAACGGTAACCGTATTCTGAAACGAACCAAATGGTATCAGATGAATTGCCTGAGTGATGAAAACATGACTCCGCAATGGGAAGAAGACATCGAGAAGATTAGCTGGATGTCTAAAAAAGAAGTGCAGAATGCGATGGTCGATTCCTATAGCTCCATTCGCTATGTTTTTGAGCGGCTCTGGAGTACGGTCCCTGCCAAAAACTAAGGTCATTATTAACTTCCCGAAAGCTTATAACTTTCGGGAAGTTGTTTTTTAGAGCTTATCGTTTTGCCCGCTCGTATTGAGAAGGCCATTTAATTTCGTCTCCGAGAACCTTCGCGGCATGAATCGGGAAGTAAGGATCTCGCAGCGATTCACGAGCAATGAAAATCAGATCGGCCTGACCCTTCTGAAGAATTTCTTCGGCCTGCTGAGCTTCGGTAATGATACCTACGGCTCCGGTTTGTACGTCTGCCTGATTTTTGATCTGATCCGAAAAAGGTACCTGATAGTTCGGCCCCGCCTGAATCTTGGCATAAGAAGCCAGACCTCCCGACGAAGTATCAATGATATCTACGCCTTTTTCTTTAAGGATTTTGGCCAGTTGAACGGACTGCTCAACATCCCAGCCATTCTCTACCCAATCCGTTGCCGAAACTCGTACAAACACGGGTAACTCTACGGGCCAAACGGTTTGTACAGCTTCCAGAATTTCCAGTAGAATTCGGATTCGATTTTCGAAACTACCGCCGTACTCGTCGGTGCGGCTATTACTAAGAGGCGAGAAAAACTGATGAATTAAGTACCCATGAGCCGCATGAATTTCCAGCACTTCATAACCCGCCCGGAAGGATCGGGCAGCGGCGTCTTTAAAGTCAGCAATCACTTTTTGAATACCCTCTTTATCCAGAGCCGTTGGCTGAACATCAGCCTCCTGAAAAGGGATGTTACTTGGAGCAACGGGTTTCCAGCCCCCTTGCGTTTCGGGTACCTGTCCCCCTCCATCCCAGGGACGAAATACGCTGGCTTTGCGTCCAGCGTGAGCCAGTTGAATACCTGCCACAGCTCCCTGCTGACGAATGAAAGAAGTGATTTGCTGTAATTTTTCGATGTGCTCGTCTTTCCAGATCCCCAGGTCTTCGCGAGAAATACGGGCTTCGGGAGAAATTGCCGTGGCTTCCTGAATAATTAACCCGGCCCCACCCACGGCCCGTGAGCCTAAGTGAACCAGATGCCAGTCATTGGCAAAACCATCGACGGATGAATACTGGCACATGGGAGAAATCACGATTCGATTACGAAAAGTGATTTTCTTGAGCGTCAGTGGAGAAAATAATAGTGACATATTCGGAAAGATGTTTAAACCTAAGTAGTAAATAAGTTAGGATAAACTTCCGTTCCCGAGCGAGCAAATTCGAACGTTAGACGAGCCTGTGTGTCTAGAGATCTTTCACCGAATAGGGCAGATATTGATCTACGCTGGCTCCATACCGATGCAAATCCCGGATGATGGTACTGGAAATGGGAGCCAATTCCGGCGAGCAAATCAGGAATACTGTTTCCAACCCTTCGTATAGATCCCGGTTAACCTGGGCAATACTGTTTTCGTATTCGAAATCCGTTGTATTTCTGAGTCCTCTCAACAAAAAGGAAGCGTTGTATTCTTTAGCCACCCGGGCCGTTAAGTCTTGGTAAGGAACTACTTGAACCGGTTCATTAATAAAGGTTCGCTGAATGGCCCGTGTCATTACTTCCACCGAGAAATACCGCTTTTTGCTGGTATTATGTCCAATACCGATGATAATCTCGTCGAAGAGCTTCAGGCCCCGTCGTACAATATCTTCATGTCCTTTCGTGAAAGGATCAAATGAACCGGGGAAAAAAGCGATTTTCGACATAACTGAAGGATAGGGTTAAGAAAGCAGGGAGGGTTACAGGCATTTCGATTGGCTAGCTCAATAAAGTAGCTACGTGATAGAAAACTGGGGAATCTCCGGGCAGGCGGGGAATGGAAACCGCATCAGGTAAGCCCAGCGACAGATTTTTAATGTGATTATAAAGCCCTTTGTAGGAGTCATCCTCTTCCGTCACCACGCCAAAAACCCAGGCCGGAATTTCTTCCGCATCGATTTTTAATTCATTCATTACAAAAAGTACGTAATAAACTAAGTCAGAAGCGGCCCGGTATACAAAGCGATTGCAGTAATGGAGCTTCGTTTCATTCACATAGACCAGCGTGGCTGCCTGTTTTTCTACGTAAATCATCAGTCCCGTACTTTTCAGTTTGGAACTTAATTCCAGCAGAAGATCGGATTGATGAAAAACCTGAATTTTTTCCAGCGGATAAATATCAAGAATCCAGTCCGAAAACAGCGTTGGGAAAGCAAATAGATTAGTAGCCTCCCACGTCGGATGTAGCGTATGCTGAACCGTCTCCTGGCTAGTCACCTGACCACGGGCCAGTGACAACGTGCGAGCAGCATATTCCTTCTTGAATAGGGCCGTCGGTACCAGGGTAAAAGATTGGTTATTGACAATAAGCCGAATAGACTTCCAGAATGTTTTTTCAGCAATGGGATGCTTGCTGACAATCTCCTGAATCTGAGCCAGGTATTCTTGTTCTGAAGTCGTTTCAGGTAAAGCGAATTCGTCCAGCCACAGACACAGATTATTGACGGGATCAATAATACTAATCTGAAAATCCTTGGGATTCAGAGCCAGGGTAAGTATATATGAACTAACCGAGGTTAGTAAAAATGCCTCCTGCCGAAATTGAAAAGCGGGGGTCATACGCCTATGGATTGATTACTGATGGTTCGTTACCCACAGTTAACTAAAGCAGTAACTGGGTATTAAAGTACCAAAACTATCAACATTTCGGCAAAGATTCGTTTCTAGTGTTGCACCAGACCCCCTTTTTACCTTCAGCTTTTAGCGGCCATCGGCAAATTCAGCCTTCGTGACGAAGAACTTGGTTTCGCCGTCAAAGTCAAACTGGAAGAGTTTTTCTTCGTAAAAAAGCGTTACCCGTCTTCCCGAACGCAGAGCTTCGTTAATGGTACTAATCGTGGAATCCTTCCCATTATCGACACTGAACTGCCATTTTTCAGCGTTCATCTGGCCCGTTCCTTCCGAAAAACCACCCAATAATAGCTCGCCCTCCCAGGTCTTAAAGACATAACCCCGTTTACTGAAGCGAGTGATGGTTCCTGCTCGTTCGCCTTCCGAATAATTAATTTTTGTAAGAATCCAGAAAACGACCAGCGTTACGACGGCCAGAATCAATAATACTTTACCAAATGTTTTCATTTTAGGTTGAATTGTTTAGGTGCCCTACTCAAGGATATGAGTAAAAGGAATCATTTAGACTCAAAGAAAAATATCTTCGTTGAATTATTAACCATTTTTCAGGCGAAGTTCCCTAAAAAACATTGCCAACTCTGTTTACTTCGAGCGGATGGCTAATACGGGGTCCATTCGGGCGGCAATCCAGGCTGGAATAATCCCCGATAACAAGCCAATACTACTCGATACGACCAGGCCAATAACGACGTTTCGTAAGGAAAGCTGAATGATTAATAAATCCTGCGGGTAAAACGTTAATACCCAAACCCAGAGAATGCCGACCATACCTCCAATCAGACTCAGGAAAATGGCTTCGAAGAGAAACTGGAACAGAATAAAGTAGGTTTTTGCCCCCAATGATTTCTGAATTCCAATGAGGCTGGTTCGCTCTTTCACCGAAACGAACATAATATTGGCAATCCCGAAGCCTCCGATTAATAAAGAAAAGAGAGCAATAATAATCCCGGCTCCGCGAAGGGCACTAAAGATCGTTTCCACCAGATTCTGAATGGCCTCGGGGCGATTAAGGGAAAAGTTATCTTCCTGATAAGGCTTCAACCCGCGTTTGCTCCGCATGAGCCCCGTTAATTCGCCTTCAAGTTCCTGAAGCTTTTCGTCCCGATCATATCCTTTTATGGAAATATTAGGTTCTGAGTATTTGGTGTGAAAGAGTTTTGAGAAGGATTTATAAGGAATGTAACAACGGATGTCTGGCTTACCGCCGATCTCAAACATGCCCGTACCAATGCGTTCTATTACGCCAATTACCTGAAACCGCAGTCCTTTAATCTGGACAAATTTCCCGACGGCTTCCTGAAAAGGGAACAAATTAGCCGCCACATCCGCCCCGATAACGACCACGTTTCGGGCAGCCTCTTCTTCCATCGGACTAAAATAGCGTCCTGATTCAACGGGTAAATCTGAAATTTGGTTGTATTGATAACTAATACCCCGCACGCCAGCCGTCATGGAATTATTCCCATTTTTGATGGTCTGGCCACCCCGTCCGTCCGAAATGGCAACATATTGGGCGTTTTCAAGGTTACGTTCTAAGAACTGAAAATCAGAATAACTCGGAGCAGGCCGCCGGAAAAATTTCCACCAGGCATAATCCGGGCTGCTGTAATCCCAGGACCACTTGGAAACGAAAATGGTATTACTGCCCGTAAAACTCAGGCTTTCCCGAATGCTGCTTTCCAGTGAGTCGACCATGGTAAAAACGGCAATAATTGAAAAAATACCCACGCTTACGCCCAGTAGCGACAATACGGTTCGTAACAAATTAGAACGTAAGGCCTGCCAGGCAAAGCGAAGACTTTCGAAAACCTGCCGAAGAAATTTCATGTTTATGAGTCTATCTGAGGTGCAAGTTTCAAAGTAGAAATCATTCCAAATGTTTTACAAGAAAAAGTTGGTTCAACTATACTTTTTAAAGGTTAAACGGAATACCGCTTTTTAAATATTTTTTATAAAATTTCCAAAAAAGCTTGACATTCGGCCTTGATAAAGTGCATATTTAGCCAACACTATCTGGTATCTAGCTGAATTCCATGAAGTTATCCGAATTTAAATTTGATTTGCCGCAAAATCTCATTGCCCTCCATCCAGTCGAACGCGGCGAAGCACGACTGATGGTAGTTAATCGTCAAACCCGGCAATTCGAACATCGAAAATTCGGTGATATCGTGAATTATTTTGGCGAAGGCGACACGATGGTTGTGAACGATACTAAGGTTTTTCCAGCTCGTTTGTACGGTAGCAAGGAAAAAACCGGAGCACAGATTGAGGTATTCTTACTCCGTGAGCTAAATCGTGAACATCGCCTGTGGGATGTGCTGGTAGACCCGGCCCGTAAAATTCGGGTGGGTAACAAGCTGTACTTTGGCGATAGCGATCTGGTAGCAGAGGTAATCGACAATACCACTTCGCGGGGTCGTACCATTCGTTTCTTGTACGATGGCGACCACAATGCGTTGATGAAAGCCATTCACGAGCTGGGCGAAACGCCTCTACCCGAAGAAATTAAAAGTCGTCGGAAAGCCACGGATGAAGACCGGGAGCGTTACCAAACCATCTTTGCGGATGATTCGAAAGTAGGAGCCGTAGCTGCCCCTACCGCCGGTTTGCATTTCACGAAGAATATCAAGAAACGCATGGAGATTAACGGCACCGACTTTACGCCGATTACCCTTCATGTAGGTTTGGGTACTTTCCGTCAGGTAGACGTAGAAGATCTCACCAAGCACAAGACGGATTCTGAGCCTTACTTCATTCCTGCACAAACAGCGGACGTAGTTAATGCTTCTCTGGACGCCGGAAAACGGGTTTGTTCCGTAGGGAATACGGTATTGAAAACGCTGGAATCGTCGGTTTCTGCGAATTCACGACTGAAACCAAGCGAAGGCTGGACGGATCGTTTCATTTTCCCTCCTTACGATTTCAAAATCAGTAATGCCTTGTTAACGAACTTCCACTTACCAGAATCCGTACTGCTCATGGGCGTTTGTGCCTTTGGTGGGTATGACTTGATGATGGAAGCGTACCAAACGGCCATTAAGGAAAAATATAAGTTCTTCAGTTACGGCGATTTAATGCTGATTCTGTAATTGGCTCGTTAGCTATGGGCTGGTAGCTGATAGCTAACAGCCCATAGTTATGAAACGATACGTTATCCTCGTTGCTGGTGGCAGCGGCAGTCGCATGGGCGTTTCATTGCCCAAACAATTCTTATCTCTTGCTGGAAAACCCATCCTGATTCATACACTGGAGCGTTTTCTGGAGTATTCTCCCGATCTACAGGTTATTCTGTGTTTGCCCGCCGACCAGTTTTCCTACTGGGAACAGCTTCGTAAAGAATATCCCCTGCCCTTTTCTCAGCCTATTATTGAAACGCCCGGCGGAGCTACTCGTTTTCAGTCGGTTCGCAATGGCTTACAACAGGTTACTACGGATGGACTCGTGGCGGTTCATGATGGTGTTCGTCCGCTGGTTCCGGTTTCGGTGATTGCCCGTAGTTTCGAAGTCGCGGCAGAAAGCGGTACAGCCATTGCCGCCGTTGCGGCCAAAGATTCTATTCGTCTGGTTACCGAAGATGCGGGGAATAGTGCTCTGGATCGTTCTAAACTTCGCCTCGTGCAAACGCCGCAGACGTTTCAGGTTTCCCTGCTCAAAAAAGCTTTTGAACAGGCCGAAAGTCCTTTATTTACGGACGATGCCAGCGTAGCCGAAGCGGCGGGTTACCCCATTCACCTGCTGGAAGGTTCGTACGAAAACATTAAAATCACGACGCCCGAAGACATGGCCTTCGCAGAAGCTCTGCTGAAAGGCAGCTCTTTAGCTTAACGTTTTTTCTTATTTTCTCCATTATCAGGCAGTTACGTAGTTTTAAAGCGACTGAAAACAATACAGCTTTTTCTGATTCTTTCTTTAAATCAGACGCTTAATTTGTAATTAACCGGATTAGAATTTTCTAATCTTCTGTGGATAAGTGCGTTTTAGCGGGATAGAGTAGGATAAAATCGATATATTTACTATACTATCCATAGCGGAATAGTTAGTGTTTTCTATTCATCACCTTCTCAATTCGCTCTATGTTACACAATACTTCACCTCCATTACGGCTCCCCGGCGTTACTATTACTCATCGCTCGCCCTTCCGTCGCTTTTTTTATCATCAGGTTCGAAACTTTCGCACGCTGAATCCAAAGCAGGTCACCAAAGATACCCTTCTCATCGTCTTTGGGATCTTCACTGCAGCGGTAGGGCTTCGTGGCTTTTTATTACCCAGTCACTTTCTGGATGGTGGCGTTACCGGGATTTCCCTACTCGTACGTGCTCTGACCGATTGGAATCTTTCCATTTTGCTGGTCATCTTTAACATCCCCTTTATTTTTCTAGGCTTCCGACAGATTTCGCTGGGTTTTGCCATTCGTACGCTGTTTGCGATTATTGCTCTGGCTCTCTGTCTGGCCTTTTTGGAATTGCCCGTCTTCACGCACGATAAGCTGCTGATTGCCGTCTTTGGAGGTTTCTTCCTGGGAGCAGGTATCGGGCTTTCCATTCGGGGGGGCTGTGTATTAGATGGAACAGAGATTCTGGCCTTATACCTGAGCCGTAAAACCGGATTTACCGTTGGGGACATCATCATGGCCATCAACGTCTTTATTTTTAGTATCTCTGCCCTCTTAATTAACGTAGAAACCGCTTTGTACGCCATGCTGACGTATTTTTCAGCCTCTCGTACAATTGAATTTATTATTACCGGCCTGGAAGAATATACGGCCATTACTATTGTATCCGAAAAAAGTGACGCCATCCGCCGCATGATTGTGAATGAAATGGGCCGAGGTGTTACCATGTATAAAGGCCAACGCGGCTTCGGCAAACGTGGCGACCGCGAAGGAGATATTGATATTGTATATACCGTTATTACTCGCTTAGAAATTACCCGGCTGAAAAACGCCGTTGACAAAATAGATAACCAGGCGTTCATTGTGCAGCACAGTATTCAGGATACCAAAGGTGGCATGATCAAAAAGCGGGCGTTTCATTAATTAACCTCGAAAACCAATCCCCGGACCTTCGCTTGTTCGGGGATTTTTTTATAGCCTTTTCCTGAATAGGAGACTAATTAAATTAGCAGGCCTTTGTTAGCCCGTATTTCTAACGCGGATTACAGAGGAAAGCGTTTGCGACGCTTAGTTCAGCCATCCACAACTGTGTCGCGGACGAACACCTCTGGAATGAGATTGCCTCTCGTTCCTACAGTAACGGCAGGTTCCCACCTGCCAACCTTCAGAAATTGGCTAGTCTTTCGTCGTACTCTCCATCAGTGTAGGTGTCACGATTCGCTTTAGCGTCCGACGATTAGAATAAATTTTAGATGGTCTCTTAAGATCGCTTCCGTTTTTTCGTTAATACAGAAACAAGTCCTTGTCATTACCAGCGAAAACCAGATATTAGCTGGTAATTGACTTTCTTTCAGCGAATTATTATTCTTTAGAATAGGTTACCTACTCAGAAGTTTTTCATTCCGTTTCAGTAAAACCCCACCTGATGAAATTTTTTTCGCACAAAACGAAAAAAATAGTTGTAGAACTAAAATATTAGTTCAATCTTTGAATCAAGTTATTATTCTCTGATACAAAATCGGGCGAAAGTTCCTTTTGTATCCAAACGCAAGAACAATTATGGTTGAAAAAGAACTTACCCGGGCCGAAGAACAGATTATGCACGTACTCTGGTCTCTTGAGAAAGGTTTTGTGAAAGACGTTCTTGACCAATTGCCTGAGCCTAAGCCAGCGTATAATACCGTTTCCACCATTGTTCGCATTCTGGAACAGAAAGGCTTTGTGGGGCATAAAGCATACGGCAAGTCACACCAATACCATCCGTTGATTACTAAAGAGCAATACCGCACCTTCGCAACGGAGAAATTGATGGAAAGCTATTTCGGTAATTCGATCGGTAGTCTGTTTTCCTTTTTCGTAAAGAAAAAGAAAGTAGAACTCAACGAAGCTGACGATATCCTCAAGATGATCGAGCAAATGAAACAAAAGTAAGAATCCGGTTTAGAGTGTGAACTGGATTTACACTCTAAACCGATTCGACCGCTTTCCAACCCTCTCACCTTTAGACGACCGCTGAGGCCATCATACAACTATGAATTGGTTGCACTATCTCCTGCAAGTAAATCTGTATTTGGCTGGATTTTATGGGTTTTATCGCCTGATCCTCCGTAAAGAAACGTTTCATCAGTTGAACCGGAGTTTTCTGCTGGCGGGAACCGCACTGGCCTTTTTTATCCCGGCCATGCAGTCCGACTGGATTCGTACCTGGCTGCTTACCCAGCAGGTAAACGAGTCGCTTTACACCTATTATAATCCCGGCGTCGTTTTTATTACCCCTGATTACCTCGATAATTCCCGCTCGGCACACCCCATGGCCTGGGGTCATTTGTTAGCCGTTGCTTACCTCTGTGGGATTTTGATTCTGCTGGGCAGATTTGCGTTTCGACTCATGCGACTGGGCGATCTGGTTCGCTATCGAACGAATCGCAAAGTAGATCAGAATATGGCGTTTGCTTTCTTTAATCACTTTTTCGTAGGAAAGAATCTGTCGAATCGCCGCACCATTGAAATGCACGAGCGGGTACACGTTCGCCAGTTACACTCGGCTGATGTGATCTTCTTTGAGCTGATTGCCATCATGAACTGGTTCAATCCGGTGGTGTATTTCCTGAAACAGGACATTTGCCTCATTCACGAATACCTGGCCGACGAAGTAGCCAGTCGGCTGGAAACCAGCCGGGCAGATTATGCCATGCTATTGTTCTCGCAACAGTTTGGCGTTCAGCAGATGGAGCTGGCTCACACCTTCTTTAATAAATCTTTTCTCAAAGCCCGGATTTCCATGCTGAAGCAAAAGCCTTCGCAAACGTCGGCTCTGGTAAAATACGCACTGATTGTTCCCGTTTTCGGATCGATGATCTTTCTGGCAACAGCCTGTGCTCAGCAAGAAAAAAAGGAGGAACTCGTCATTATTCCCATTGAAACTCCGGCTCCGGCACAAACGAATGCGAAGGAGGAAGTTTTTACCGTAGTTGAAAAGCAGGCTCAGTTTCCAGGTGGTGACTCAGAAATGTACCGATACCTTTCTCAGCACGTCAAGTATCCGGCTGCGGCTCAACGAGCGAACGTTGAGGGTAAAGTTTTTACCAGCTTTATAGTTGAGAAAGACGGTTCCATCGCCGATGTAGAAATTATGAAAGGCATTGGCTTTGGCTGCGATGAAGAAGTATTAAGAATTATGAAGGATATGCCTAAATGGAAGCCCGGTTATCAGTCAGGCCATGCCGTTAGAAGCCGCTTTAATTTACCCATTACATTTACCATGGAATAGCCCTCCTGGCTCGGTTTCGAGTACGACTTTTTAGGTAATAAGTGACGATTATTCTAGTCGAAGTGATTATCCCCACTTATTAAACGTTTATTACTATGCGTTCAATCGTATTCGTGTTTGTACTTGGACTCCTCAGTTTTATTACCCAGGCCCAAAGTCCTGCTCATTACGCCGGTGGCCGATCGGAAATGCTAAAATTTCTGGCGAAAAACACCCGTTACCCCACGGCTTCGCAGGAAGAAAATGCTCAGGGTATAGTAAGGGCCTCGTTTACAGTGGGTAAAGATGGAATCATTCAGGAAGCGAAAGCTAATGGGGAGAATTCCGGCCTTTCAGAAGAAGTTTTGCGGGTAATTCAAACCATGCCGAAGTGGCAGGCAGCTAAAGATAAAAATGGTCAACCAATCATTAGTACCCACGAATTAGTATTTGCGTTTGTTATTGACAGCAAAAATGCAGCCATTACCCGATTGCCAGAAGCCGAAAAAGCGGATCTGGTAGTGACTACTTACCGAGATTGATAAATCATCCACCTAACCGTTCTATTGGTAACTAATAAGCGAGATACCCTAGCCGTTTGATGTTTTGAGTTAACGGGTTAGCTACTAACTCTCCACTCAAAACTCATCAAACCATTCATTACTAACCTCTGATAATGTATGAAACGACTTTTACCTGTCCTGGCATTTTTGCTGGGAACCTACGCTGCTTTTGCCCAAATGCCAGTAGATGCTTACGCAGAAGCCCAGCGATTGGTACGTTCCGGCAATTACTCGCAGGCCATTCCTCTGCTTCAAAAACTTAGCGAGACAGATTCATTAAATAATAATCTCGCACTGGAACTTGGAATCGCTCATCAACGAATTGGGAATTCGCTGGCGGCCCGCCGAACCTACGAACGCATTCTGAAACGGGATACTTCCCAGCGGGATGCCCTGCATCAGTTAGGAATTCTTTTCGAGAAAGACGCTCAATACCGCAACGCCCTGGCTCAGTATCAGAAACTCATTCAGATCGACTCTTTGAATGGATATTTCCAACGGCAAGCGGCCCTGCAATACGACCGACTGGAGCAGGATGAGCAGGCAATCATTCATTATGAAAAGGCTTTAAAGATCAATCCAGAGGATCGGGAGTCTTTGGCGGAACTGGCTCGTCTGTATCTGGACCTGAATCCCAATAAGTATCTAACTATTGCGGGGGAATATATTGAACGCGGGCTGGCGAAAGATTCCACCTCCATCCGTTTTCTATTACTGAACAGTCGGGTTGATTTTCGCCTGGCCCGATTCGAAGCCGTGGTGCAATCGCTGGAAAAAACGATGGCTATGGGCGACTCAACCGCTTATTTTCAGCGAATGCTGGGGCGGGCCTACTATGAAACGGGCCGATTTGATAAATCGATTTTTACCTTCAATCGCCTGATTAATCTGGGAGAAGAAACCGAGCATAACTACGGTGGACTCGGCACGGCTTATCTGTTGCAGGCAAAAAAAGATTCTTCTACGATTTTTAATATTAATTCTTTCAGACGTTTCGATCAGGCCGTTCGACTGGCTCAAACCCGCGTACCGGATTATCAGATGGGCATGGCGGATCTTTACGAACTGGAGAAACAACCTTCTTCCATTAAAACCGCCATAAAGCAGTACCAGGCCATTTTTAACAATTTCAGACGTCCGAAGGCCGTTTTCCGGCTGGCTCAACTGAACGATACACATCACATCAACGCCGAACTGGCTCTGCTGTATTACGAGGAGACACTCAGGCTCTGTAAAAACGTGTATTCGAGAAAGTATAGCAGCCCACAGGATCGCCTGGATTGTATGGCGGTTGATAAAGCAGCGGCCCGACGGCTGGCAGAACTAAAACCGGAAAAGGTAATTATCCTCCCCGCCCCCGTCGCTGTTGTCGCCCAGGATACTAGCCATAGTATTCCTGACACGCTCAAAAAAGACTAACACCCAAACCTAACCTTTCCTTCAACCTTTACAATCATCTCTAACATAGCCCACTTGCTGGGCTTTTCTTAAATCCCAATCAACTAAAAATTTAGTTAAACTATGGAAACCCTGCAAACTTTAGAGGATTACGTATTCTCCAACCGAAATCGGAGCTATGGAGCCTACGAACTGCGTCAGGTATACGGAAAAAATATCCGCTTGGCTCTGCTGATTGGTGTTAGCTTCTTTCTGCTCACGGCGTTCTCACCTTTGCTTTTTGCAAAAATTACTAAACCAGAAATCGAAGTAAAAGCTAAGCTATTAACGAAAGATGTCATCATCGAAGAACCCGAACCCTTACCTGAGCCACCCGTAGTTACTCCTCCGCCTCCAGTGGAGACGCAACCCGTGAACACTTATAAGTTATTACAACCGGAGATTACGCCCGATGTACTCGTCAAAGAAGAAGTAGACGTTACCCAGAAAATGTTGCAGGATCATCAGGCGGGAAGTCAGACCGTTCTGGACGGCAGTGATATGCCCGCGGTGGTAGATATTTCTGATCATACGGGAGGAATCAAAAATGCAATTGTTGAAATTAAACCATCCGCTGACAACGATGCTCCGCTGTTAAATGTAGAAATACAACCTGAATTCCCTGGTGGTATTGAAGCTCTGAATCGTTTTTTACAGAAAAATCTGCGTTACCCTACGCAGGCTCAGCAGGCTAATATTTCGGGCAGAGTTTTTGTTTCTTTCGTAGTAGACCGGGACGGTAGTATATCACAAATCGAAGTTGAGAAAGGCATCGGCTTTGGTTGTGATGAAGAAGCCCGACGCGTTTTAAGGGAAATGCCTCGCTGGAAACCCGGTCGTCAACAGGGTCGGTCTGTTCGGTGCAGATTCCATTTACCCATTGCATTTACTTTAGAATGAGTCAGTTATGATGAACGGAATTTAACTGGCTGATTTAGTAGAAAGTTAGCTTCCGTTCATTTCTAACTTTTTAATCTACGGTAAATGAAAATAGAATTATCCCAATAAAAAATTTAAAATTGGATATTACCGTGCTTCACTTTATATAAAATTCTGATAGTCAGTTGTTTTATTGTTCCGTTGCTTGCATATTTGTTTCGGAAATCAAAATGAATAATCCAACCATGAGTCTGTCTAAGCAATCTCTCAAAAGCAAGCCAATCACTAAGGTAACCTTCTTAGTTCCTGCTGAATCTGGCAAAGGAGCAGAAAAAGTAGCAGTTGTAGGTGAATTTAACAGCTGGGATGTAAACGCCACGCCTTTGAAAAAACAAAAGGATGGATCGTTCAAAGCCACTGTTGAATTAAGCACAGGTAAAGAATATCAGTTCCGTTACTTAATCGATGGTACCAATTGGATCAATGATTCGGAAGCTGATAAGTATGTATCCAGCGGTGTCTCATTCGAAGAAAACTCAGTCGTAGTATTGTAAATTTTTCGATCTTCTCTATACCCTTCCCCGGCTTTAATAAAAAGTTGGGGATTTTTTTGTCTGTTCTGCAACGTTTTTCCTTTCCATTGCATCCTTATCCTGTAAACGCTTCAATAGACCGGATACAAACAAATTAGTAAAAAAATAGGTACCATGTATTGCAAAGTACCTAACAACACCTATCTTTGTATCATCAGGGTAAGCTATTGAAACCGAGCTATCATCCGTTCATCCGAAATTGCTGGTAAAGCTCATCCTGAATTTGTTACTTAGAATCACCGTCTGACTTTAACCTTCTTTCAGCTATGAAGTTCTTTGGTTTAGCTTTCCGAAAAATTTCCTTTTTGCTGGTTCTTATAGGCCTGTTTAATGTTCAGGGTTTTGGCATGGGCATGCCCCATCGCCTGTATAATGGTAAAAGCCTGGTAAACCAGCTGGCCAAAAAAACCAGCACGTTTGTACAACCAACCCCGAAAAAAGATCTTTCAGAAAACGCAGCGAATTTAACTTCTTATCCTAAAGTTGCCCGTTCGCTCATGAATATTGTCCTTGACTGGGCCATTCAATTGTTCCTGTCTCAGGAAGACGTCACGATACATACCTACCCCGGCCTGAAGAGCACTCCTCTGACGGATTCTGTCTATTGCCGGGCTTCATGATTTTTTTAGTTTTGGTTAAGGGTTAGTTGGACAAAGCCGCTCACTTGAGCGGCTTTGCCTTTACAACCAACCCCTGGAGTTCAATCTTGCTTCTCATCCCTCTATGCATTATCTATTCGTATACGGTACCTTACGCCGTACGGCTGATCACGCCATGCACCAGGTACTGAAAAATCAGGCCGAGTGGGTTGCCGACGGCTCCGTACCTGGAAAACTTTATTTGGTGGACTGGTACCCCGCGTTGATTTCAACAACGCAGCATGAAGAGCGGGTACAGGGAGAGGTGTATTTATTAGCTAATCCTGAAAAAACCTTCTCCGAATTAGATCCTTACGAAGGGTATTATCCCGATGATGAAGCTCATTCTGATTATTTACGACAGCAGGAGACTGTTCAACTCAGCGACGGCTCTTCTGTCACGGCTTGGGTTTATGTCTACAATTTACCCATCATTGGCCTCTCCCAAATTACCAGTGGTGATTTTATGAAGCGTTAATATAACCCGTTTTTCACGGCGTACACGACCATCGCTGCCGTGTTTTTTGCCCCAATTTTTTCCATAATTCTAGTGCGATGCCCTTCTACGGTTCGGTCGCTCAGAAATAATTTGGCGGCAATCTGGGCATTCGTCAAGCCACTACAAATGAGCTGAAGCACTTCCAGTTCGCGTTCGCTTAAGGCAGGCTGAGCCGTAAAGCTGGGCTTCTTGGTTTTGGCTTTATCCAGCATTCGGCGGTGCATTACCTTATTGATAAAGGCTCCGTAGTAATAATTTTCCTTCACAACGGTTTGAATGGCTTTTACTACTTCATCTGGATCGCTGTCTTTAATGATATACCCATTCGCCCCAAGCTCCATCAGGTGAGCTACAAAGCCGTCATCATCGTGCATGGAGATAATGATGATCTTTACGTCAGGGAAGCGAAGGCGAAGTTGTTCCGTAGCCTTGATGCCATCCATTACGGGCATTTGCAGGTCCAGCAGGATTACGTCGGGAGCTTCGAAGGCCATTTGGGTTAGTAAATCCTGCCCGTCCTGGGCTTCAATAATGACTTTGATCCCGTCATATGTATTAAGAATATTAGCCAAACCCCGCCGAAAAAGTGCGTGATCATCAGCAACAGCAACTCGAATTTGATCAGTAATAATTGACATCATGGGTTGGAATGGAGTAATGGAATTTCTATAACGGTATGCATGCCTTCACCGGGTGAAGTCTCAAAAATAACGTGACCGCCCACAACGTTGAGGCGACTTTCAATATTTTTCAAACCCAGCGAAACCGTCTGTTGCTGAGCTTCTTTCAGATTAAACCCAACGCCATCATCACTGAAGGTTAACAACACGCGATGAGGTTTAAACAGAAGGAATAACTCAATGCGGGAAGCCCGGGAATGCTTCAGGCTGTTATGAAGTAGCTCCTGGGCAATGCGAAAGAGTGTAAATTCAATGGAACGTTCGAGTCTTTCGCCTTCACCCTGGCATTCCAGGTCAATAGCAATAGCCGGGTTGGCTAGTTGAAGCTTTCTTACCAAATCATGCAAAACGGCTACCAAACCCAATTTCTCGAGAGCAGGAGGTTGAATATCTTTGGTGATGCGTCGAACGTTTTCTACGGCCTCTTCGAGTAGCTTCTTCGTGTGATCGGCTGTTTCTTTGGATTCTACGCTATCATCCAGGTGTTTCGTTACCTGCGAAAAACTCATCCGTGTGGCGGAGAGTAAGGTTCCGATATCATCGTGTAAATCTGCTGCAATTCGCTTGGCTTCTACTTCCTGCGAGCGAATACTTGCTTCCAGTAACGCTTTCTGGTGTTGTTCTTCGAGTTGCCGAACCTCCTCCTTCTGCTTATCCTGCCTGCGTTTATACAACACTAGAAATAATACGATGAATATCGCCATCAAAAGCATGATGGCGATGCCGGCAATTAAAGCTAAACGGACGCCTCCCAGCGAAATATTCATCGTTGACTATAAGCTATTCTTTGAATTGATTCAACTCCCAATGTTGCTCCACTAATTTTCGGTGTAGAAACCAGACTAACCCTATAATGACGAGTGAAAGACTAATCATACCAGAAGAACCAATAATAATAATTTCTCTCAAATGCAGTTGAATATAGTTCATCACTTAATTAGGTTGGATTTTTATTACTGATTTTTTCTGAGCTAATCCTATGGTCAGAAGAATATTATAGAAAATATTCAGCCATTTAATCATATCCCATAAGTCCCCCATCGTATCCATATCTGCAATGATATACTTCCCGAAAAGGAACACAAAAATGGTTCCTGAGAAGAAAATCAGAATGCCCGCACTAATCCAGAACATGGGATATTTCGTTAGGACGGCTATTTCCGGTTGCTTTAGTAAATCGTAAAAGAATAACAGTACGTAAGTGATCAATAATGCGTTGGACAAACTCCAGCTTAAATCATCGTAGGCGTGCGGATCAATGAGACAACGAACGGTAGCTAGTAAATCAAAGGCAACAATTGAAATGAGAACTATTCTTTTAAACAGTTTAGTTTTAATGAATTTTACGTATAATAAGCCTAATAACGTAACCTCCAGGATTGTATATATATTATACCCAATCATGTTACCCTTAGAGTTCATGAAAAAAGTGATTTCTCCCCAGGTTTCTACCAGAACAGATGCCGTTAAGTATCCTAGTAATAATTTATAATCTTCTTTGAGGTAATGAAATCTTAATAACCCTACTATGAAAGGTAATAAGACAAAGGCAATAGAAATGTGACGCAACCACTCCTGCGAACTCATAGAAATAGATTCAGATTATAGATTCATAAATATAGAGGTCTTCCATTTTTTAAAACCAGGTGATCCTATAAAATAAAAGCTGGATTGGGAGAATTCTCCCAATCCATTCAATTGATTACTAGCCTTTTCCCGGAGGAATGGTTCCAACTCGATCGGCAGCATAATCGCCCCCATCTTCCTCTCCGCGTTGAGCCGAAGCATCGTTTCGCAGAGGAATCCGATTTCCATCCTTATCAGAAGGATACAAGACGATGTTGACTTTACCGTCCTCAAATTCTCCAAAGAGAATTTTAACGGTGTCCACACCTTCAGGAGCCAGCAATTGTTCAACAATGTTTCTACCGACAATAAAACCTTCCAGTTGACCCGGATGCGTTTTCTGGTAACGGGCTATCAATTCTTCGGCTTCTTTAAAAGGAATTAACTCGCCCGTAGGTAAGACTGAATCTGCCATATGTTAAGTAGATAAAGGGAGATTATGTAAAGTATTCATTAACAATACTTACCTAAGAAGGCAGCATGGTTACCTAAGTAAATTTGCACCAAGTTTTTTATATTGACTTTTACCAAGAGGTAAATCGGTTAATTACCCGCATAAAAAAGGTGAAAATACGTAAGCATTATTACTCAAAACGCCTGCTTTTAAGCTTTACTGTCTTATGCTGGCTCGTTTGTTTGTATTTTGCTTATCTATTTTTGAAGTACGAAAAGCCTGAAGATAAACCTGCCTAGCTTATGCAACCACTTGCGGAACGCATGCGTCCGAAAACAATCGATGAATACATTGGTCAACGTCATTTATTAGGACCGACCTCGGTGCTAAGGCAGGCGATTGAAGCTCAACGCATTCCCTCCATGATTTTATGGGGCCCGCCGGGTGTGGGTAAAACAACGTTAGCGACGCTGATCTCTCAATCGCTGAAAGTTCCATTTTTTAGCCTTTCTGCTATCAATTCGGGAGTTAAGGATATTCGGGAAACCATTGATGCTGCCTCTAAACAACGTTTTTTTAGCTCAGCCAGTCCCATTCTGTTTATCGACGAAATTCACCGCTTTTCCAAGTCTCAGCAGGATTCATTACTTGGGGCCGTAGAACGCGGCATTGTCACTCTCATTGGGGCTACTACCGAAAATCCTTCCTTTGAAGTAATTCCGGCTTTGCTCTCCCGCTGTCAGGTATACGTCTTGAAATCGATTGAGAAAGAAGACCTCATCGAAATGATTAATCGAGCTTTACAGCAGGATGAATTTCTGAAAGATCGTAACATTCAGGTGGAAGAATACGAGGCAATGCTACAGTTATCCGGTGGTGATGGTCGGAAATTATATAATGTACTGGAGCTAATTACCAACTTTCAGCGAGCCGGCGAGCCACTTCTGATTACCAACGAATTGGTCTTCGATAAAGTCCAGCAAAACATTGCTTTATACGACAAAGGCGGCGAAGCTCATTACGACATCGCTTCAGCTTTCATTAAATCCATTCGCGGTTCTGACCCCAATGCGGCGGTTTATTACCTGGCCCGGATGCTGGATGGCGGAGAAGATATTGAATTCATTGCCCGTCGTATTCTTATTTCAGCCGCAGAAGACATTGGTTTGGCCAACCCTAATGCTCTATTACTGGCCGAAAGCTGTTTTCAGGCCGTTAAGGTGCTGGGATTGCCCGAAGCCCGCATTCCCCTGGCTGAAGCAACAATTTATTTAGCCACTTCGCCCAAAAGTAACTCAGCGTATTCAGCCATTAATCAGGCCTTGGAGCTAGTTCAGAAAACCGGAGCCCAGCCGATTCCCTTGCACTTACGAAATGCTCCAACGAAACTGATGAAAGAACTGGATTACGGGAAAGATTATCGCTACGCCCACCAGTATAAAGGCAATTTTGTGGAACAGGAATTTTTACCGGAATCCCTGAAAGGCACGAAGCTATTTGACCCGCAGGGCAACGCCGCTGAAGAGAAAATCAGGGAGCGACTGAAAGCTTTATGGAAAGAAAAATATGGGTATTAAAGGGTTTGAGTGCATTCGAAGTGGTTTGATATGGTTCTTTTCAGCGTATAAAGTCTTCCCCGGGTTGGATAGCCTTGGGCTATTCTTAATTTAATCCCGCTGGGGTTTTGCTGACCCTTACCCTACTGTATTGATAACCTCCCCAATGTTTGAACCTTTGGGGAGGCTATTTTCAACTCCTGGAGCCTACATCAAACCACCTTAAACGTATGTACTAAGCCTTTGTTACCTGATAAGCCAGAATTAACCAGCCAATGATGAGGGACGTTCCGCCGATGGGAGCCACGGCTCCGAAGGCTTTAATACCGGCAAAACAGATCGTATACAGCGAGCCGCTAAAAATGATTACGCCAATCAGAAAAGCCCAGCCCGCCCAACCTAAGCCTTTTTCAATGACTGGTAGCTGATTAATTAATAATCCGATGGCCAGTAAAGCCAGGGCGTGATAAAACTGGTATCGAACTGCGGTTTCAAAGGTATCAAACCGACCCGTTGCCACTAACATAGGCTTGAGTGCATGGGCTCCGAAAGCTCCCAGCCCTACGCCTAACGCTCCCAATAATGAACCCGCCAGCAGGGCAAATCTTGCAGTCATAGAAAAATATACGTTTTAATAAGAAAATTTGAGCTATTTAGGAGTATCCTTTCGGCTACGCTCCGAGAGCGTAAATTTCGGGTACGATTGTTACATTTCTCTTAATAATAACGAGCAAAGGCGTAAGTTTTTATTCTAATTCCGTTCTTTGTTCATATTCCCATTCAGAGACTATCTTGATTCATAGCTTATGATTGTAGAAAAAATACGACTTTCCCAACGTGCGGATAACAAAGGCTGGAAAAAGTGGGGGCCATACCTCGCTGAACGTCAGTGGGGTACGGTACGAGAAGATTATTCATCGAATGGCGACGCCTGGAATTTTTTCTCGCATGATACTGCCCGCAGCCGTGCCTACCGCTGGGGCGAAGACGGCATTGGTGGCCTTTCCGACAATAAGGGTCACATCTGTTTTGCCTTCGCTTTCTGGAATCATAAAGATGGCATTATCAAAGAACGTCTTTTTGGTTTGACCAACCCCGAGTCGAATCACGGAGAAGATGTCAAGGAATTATACTATTACCTCGACTCAACTCCGACGCACTCGTACATGAAAATGCTGTACAAGTATCCACAGCAAGCTTTTCCGTACGAACAGATTTTGCGGGAAAACCGGAATCGGAATCGCGAACAACCCGAATTTGAATTAATGGATACGGGCGTTTTCGATAAAAACGAGTATTTCGACCTGGAGATGGAATACGCGAAGGCCGACGAAAACGACATTCTCATTCGCCTGACGGTACATAACCGTGGCCCTAAGGCGGCTCCCATTACGGTATTACCTACGCTTTGGTTCAGAAATACCTGGATATGGGGTTATGAAAACTACAGTGTGCGTCCGATGCTGACGGGTTACTCCAAGTCGCTCATTGACGTTGACCATAAAATTCTGGGAAAATACAAACTCTACATCGAAGACGCGGATTCGCTGCTTTTTTGCGAAAACGAAACCAACTTCGAACGCGTTTTTAATAGCCCTAACTTCTCTCCTTACCCTAAAGATGGAATTAACGATTATGTCGTTTCCGGTGGTAAGAAAAAGACGGTTAACCCCAATCATATCGGGACTAAAGCTTCGGCGAAATTTACCCGAAAAGTAGCCGCAGGCGAAAGCTTTACCGTTCGTTTACGCTTTGCTAATTATTCCAATCACGAGCCTTTCGAGGATTTTGATACCGTTTTCAACCAGCGAATTCAGGAAGCCGACGAATATTACGACGATCTTCAGAAAAACGTCAAAGATGCTGAACTAAAGAAAATTCAGCGTCAGGCGTATGCGGGTATGCTCTGGTCGAAGCAATTTTATTACTACAACGTCAACGAATGGCTCAATGGTGACCCCGCCATGCCCAAGCCCGCTCCCGAGCGGAAGTTTGGCCGTAACCGCACGTGGCGACACATGTATACCGCCAACATTCTCTCCATGCCCGACAAGTGGGAATATCCCTGGTTTGCGGCCTGGGATCTGGCCTTCCACTGTGTTCCCCTTGCCCGCCTGGATCCTGACTTTGCCAAGCGTCAGTTAGCCGTAGTTCTTCGGGAGTATTACATGCACCCGAACGGTCAGATTCCGGCCTACGAATGGACTTTTTCGGACGTAAACCCTCCCGTACACGCCTGGGCTACCTGGAAAGTGTATGAGATTGACAAGCAAATGAACGGGAAGGGAGACATTGGTTTCCTCGAACGCGTCTTTCATAAATTGTTACTCAACTTCACCTGGTGGGTTAACATCAAGGATGAACAGGGTAACAACATCTTCGGCGGTGGTTTCCTCGGCATGGATAACATCGGGGTGTTTGACCGCTCCGCTCAGTTACCCCTGGGCGGGCATTTAGAGCAGGCGGATGGTACGGGCTGGATGGCCATGTACACGCTGAACATGCTACGGATTGCCTGTGAAATTGCTCTGGAGCGTTCGACTTATCAGGATATGGCTTCGAAATTCTTTGAGCACTTCCTGCACATTGCCGGAGCCATGAAATCGCTGGGCCGTGAAGAAATTAGCCTTTGGGATGAAGACGACCAGTTTTATTATGACTTGTTGCACATTCCAAATGGACCGAGTATGTTACTGAAACTCCGGTCAATGGTAGGGCTGATTCCACTGTTCGCCGTTGAGGTTCTTGACCCTGACTTGCTGGAACGCTTACCTGATTTCAAACGTCGGGTAGAATGGGTATTGGCAAACCGCCCGGATTTGGCTTCGCTGATTTCCCGCTGGTACGAACCCGGTAAAGGCGAAACCCGTCTGTTGTCGATCATTCGTGGTCACCGGATGAAGATGATTTTGAAACGGGTATTCGACGAAGCTGAATTTCTCTCCGACCACGGCGTGCGTTCGCTTTCCAAGTATTACGCCACCAACTTACGAATTTCGGGTGGGCAATGAGGTATTACGGGTGGCGTACACGCCCGCTGAAAGTACCGGAGCCATGTTTGGGGGTAACTCCAACTGGCGGGGTCCCGTGTGGTTCCCCATGAACTTCCTGATTGTGGATTCCTTACTCAAATTTCATCAGTATTACGGAGATGATTTCGAGATTGAATATCCGACGAATTCAGGACAACTGGTCACTATCAAGGAAGCCGCCTTGGCCGTTGCGGGCCGTCTGATTAAAATCTTTACGCCTGATCCCCAAACTGGATTACGTCCTTACCAGCAGCAATACAGTAAGTTTAATACCGATCCGTATTTCAAGGATTGCTTGCAATTCTTTGAATACTTCAACGGAAATGACGGTTCAGGTCTGGGAGCCGCTCACCAAACGGGCTGGACGGGTCTGGTAGCGGAGTTAATTGAATACGTGCACACGCTTCAGCAGACCGTCGAGGCGGAAATTGCAAAGTCATAACGTTTTATAACGAATGAAGGCCTTTTCTGAATCGGGAAAGGCCTTCATTCGTTAGGGGCTTTATCACAGCAACGATTTCTATAGAACATAAAAAAGCGTCCCTCTCCGAAGAAAAGGACGCTTCCCATGCTTGGGGTGACAAGCTATTAATGTTTGAAGTGACGAACGCCCGTGAAGACCATTGCCATTCCATTTTCGTTGCAATAGGTAATGGAATCCTGATCACGAACAGAACCGCCGGGCTGAACCACTGCCGTAATACCCGCCTTGTGAGCAATCTCCACACAATCGGCGAAGGGGAAGAACGCGTCAGAAGCCATCACTGCACCGTTCAGATCAAAGCCGAATTCAGCTGCCTTCGCAATGGCCTGTTTCAGAGCATCTACGCGAGAGGTCTGCCCTACGCCACTGGCCAATAACTGGTTTTCTTTCGCCAGAACGATGGTATTGGATTTCGTGTGTTTACAAACTTTCAGAGCAAACTCCAGAGCTTTGTATTCGCTTTCAGTCGGAGCTTTTTCCGTTTTAGGCGACATTTCCGCTGCCGTTTCCGCTACGTTATCTTTATCCTGAACCAATACGCCATTCAGGATAGTCTTGAACATCTGCTTTGTTGGCTGCACTACATTACGCTTCAGCAGAATGCGGTTCTTTTTAGACTTCAGCAGATCAATAGCATCCTGATCGAATTCAGGAGCAATCAGGATTTCCATGAACAGTTTGTTCAGTTCTTCCGCTACGGCAATATCCACTTTTGCATTCGTAGCCACTACGCCACCAAACGCCGAAACGGGATCGCAGGAAAGAGCATTCAGATACGCTTCTTTCGCCGTAGGAGCCGTAGCAATACCGCAGGCGTTCGTATGCTTGATAATGACGAACGTAGTATCCGTAAATTCATCAATCAATTGCACGGATGCGTCCACGTCAACCAGATTGTTATAGGAAAGCTCTTTGCCGTTCAGTTGCTCGAACATGCCTTTCAGATCGCCGTAGAACGTTGCCGACTGGTGAGGGTTTTCACCGTACCGTAAAGAATTGGCGGGTAACTGCTTGAAGTTAAAAATATCAGCGGCACGACCCGTGTACGTCTGGCCTGCAAACCACTGGTAAATTGCTGAATCATACTGAGAAGTAACCCCGAACGCCAGCGTAGCAAAGTAACGACGTAACTCAAGGCTAGTCGTGGCCTGATGTTCGGACAAAATGCGAAGTAACTCCGCATATTGAGAACGGCTGGATACGATCAGAACATCTTCGAAGTTTTTAGCCGCTCCACGAATCAGCGAGATGCCACCGATGTCAATTTTCTCGATGATTTCATCTGTTGAACCACCCGCTGCTACTGTTTCTTCAAAAGGGTATAAATCTACTACCACCAGATCAATGGGAGCGATTTCGTATTGCTCAGCCGTTTTAACGTCGTCTTCGTTATCCCGACGGTACAGAATACCACCGAAAATTTTAGGGTGCAGGGTTTTTACCCGGCCACCGAAAATAGAAGGATAACTGGTCAGTTCTTCTACGGGAGTTACAGGAATCCCCATTTCCTCGATGAATGACTGGGTACCGCCCGTTGAATACAATTTAACCCCCTGAGCGTGCAGAGATTCAACAATAGGAGCTAAGCCTTCCTTATGGAATACAGATAGAAGAGCGGAAGTGATTTTCTTGTGCGACATGGATTCGTCGATTAAAACTCAGTTTGCAGTTTCGAGTTTACAGGGGGCTTTGGCTTTATCCTTAAACTCCTTGCCAATGGCTATTACTTCCCAAAAGAATTGAGTATGAATAAAAAAACCCCGAGGAAAGCTCAGGGATTTTTTAGGGAGGTACCAAGCGGATTCGAACCGCTGTAGGAGGTTTTGCAGACCTCAGCCTAGCCTCTCGGCCATGGTACCTTGTTATTTCTCAAAAGCTCTTCCGCTCTTGAGGCTGCAAAAATAGGGCGAAAATTGCGTTTTCCATTCATTCGCCTCTTTTTTTTTATTATTTATTATCTATTTTTTTATAAAACACTGACTAATAAGTATTTAAAAATATATTTTCACATAGGTAGAGACGTCATTATCGCGTCTCCTACTCGGTCAGTTTTAAATTCATTTGCTTTCAAAAAAGAAGACGCGATAAATCGACGTCTCTACGAAAGATAACCTTCGATAAAATTGTAGACGTTTCGGATGGGTGTAACTATTCGACAGTAATCAAATGATAGATAATAAAGAAGGGCGAGCCTTTCAGCCCGCCCTGTCTTAAGCATTATTGAATCGCCTGTGGAATTAGTTTCCGCGTTCCATTTGCTCTTTCAGAGCAGCCAGAGCGTCCAGATCGCCAAGAGTAGACTTTTCAGCAGCAGCCGTTGTGTTGGTTTTCTCAACCGCTTTCTGCGTCTTCTTCTTCTCTTCAACTTTCACTTCTTCCTTCGCATCACTCCAGATTTTAGAGTGAGATACAACGATACGACGTTCTTCTTTGTGGAATTCAATTACTTTGAAGTCGATAGACTCACCTACTTCAGCATTTGATCCGTCTTCTTTCGCTAATTGCTTGATCGGAGCTTGTCCTTCGATACCGTAAGGAAGCTCGATTTGAGCTAACTTGTCAGACTTAGCAATGATCGTTCCTTTGTGTACAGAGCCGATCGTGAAGATGTTCTCGAAGGTATCCCATGGGTTTTCTTCAAGTTGTTTGTGGCCTAATGAAAGACGACGGTTTTCAGCATCGAGTTCCAGAACAACCACATCCATTTTGTCACCTACTTTCGTGTATTCAGAAGGATGCTTGATTTTACGAGTCCAAGACAGGTCAGAAACGTGAACCAGACCATCGATTCCTTCTTCCATTTCCAGGAACAGGCCGAAGTTAGTCAGGTTACGAACGGTTCCTGAATGCTTCGTACCAGGAGCGTATTTAGACAACAGTTCTGTACGAGTCCAGGGATCAGCTGTCAGTTGTTTGATACCTAAAGACATCTTGCGTTCAGCACGATCGATCGTCAGTACTACTGCTTCGATTTCGTCACCTACTTTCAGGAAGTCCTGAGGATTACGCAGATGCTGAGACCATGACATTTCTGACACGTGAATCAGACCTTCTACGCCAGGCTGAACTTCTAAGAACGCACCGTAATCGGCTACGTTCACGATTTTGCCTTTCACGCGGGCACCGGGCTCTACTTCGGCAGGAAGTGCTTCCCAAGGATGAGCAGTCAGTTGCTTCATACCGAGAGAGATACGCTTCTTGTCTTCGTCGAAGTCCAGCACAACCACCTGAATGCGTTGGTCCAATTTGAGGACTTCGCTTGGGTGGTTGATACGACCCCAGGAGATATCGGTAATGTGCAGCAGACCATCTACACCACCCAGATCGATGAATACACCGAAGTTGGTCATGTTTTTGATCACGCCTTCGAGTACCTGACCTTTTTCCAGGTTCGTCAGGATTTGCTGACGTTGCTGCTCCAGATCTTTCTCGATGAGGACTTTGTGAGAAACGACTACGTTATCATTAGCGTAGTTGATTTTCACCACTTTTACTTCCATACGCTTGCCAACGAAAATATCGAAGTCGCGGATGGGTTTAACGTCAATTTGAGAACCGGGTAAGAAGGCTTCTACACCGTAGATATCTACGATCAGACCACCTTTCGTCCGACGCTTCACAAAACCATCGATTACGAGGTCTTGATCCAGAGCTTTCTGAATATTATCCCAGGCAGTGATTACCTTCGCTTTCTTACGAGAAAGGATCAGCTGACCGTTAGGATCTTCCTGATTTTCGATATACACTTCCACTTCATCACCAGCTTTCAGCTCGGGCATGTCGCGGAATTCAGCACGGGGAACCATCCCGTCTGATTTGAAACCAATGTTTAAGATTACTTCACGATCCGTAACTCCAACAACGGTACCTTTAACAACTTCTTTCTCAGCTACCTGACTCAGCGTACCTTCGTACAGAGCAGCTAATTCATCACGCTCAGCTTTAGAGTAACCACTACCAAAGCCGCGATTGTCCGCGTGATCCCAATCAAAATCAGTTACTTGTGGTTTTGCCATAATAAGAATTTGGCTCGCCCTGGATACATCAGCCGACCGGGCGAAGAGCCTGCTGAACTTTAGTGAATCCGTTTTTTCAAAACGGAATGCAAAGGTAGTCATTTTTACTGATACTGAGCAGGTAATCCTCAAAATATACGCTCTTTTTTTCCGTCCCTGCTTCTTTCTCCCATTTGTATTGATGCTAGCACACCCTACGCTGTCTCTTGCCATGAATCAGCATACTTAGCTTCCACATTGTGTCAGGTTATACTTATCAATGGCGTTACCAAAAGTCGTTCCTTCTTCAAAAAATACGCAGACGTAACCCAAAATCCGATTAACCGACTTAACTATCATCATCAGCCGTTAGAATTCGACGTAGGTACCCGCTGGCACGACTTAGTTCGAAGCGGCCAGATCATCTGCTCCATCCCTCAGGCTGAACTGGACGCTCAACCTCGCTTGTATTCGCAGAATGCAGGGGATTAAGTGACATTTTCTTTTTTATTAACGCAAAACTCCGACATGTTTTCTGCCGGAGTTTCTGGTTTATAACTTATTTTAAGCTATTAAATTTTCCAAAACCTCAAATATTTCTTAAGCCATAATGAATAAATAATGCCGTATGTAAGGCCTGCCATTAGCCAGGATATTAAAGTCACAGTATAGTATTTGCCTTCACGTGTCAGGAAAAATAAAATGGTTCCATAGAACCCAAAACACCCCATACTCAAAATAACATAATGAAATTTATTCTTTATTTTAAAGTAATTAATTAAACTATGAAATGTCCCTATAGGAAACAGGTAAAAGAGTAGCATTCCATAAAAAACAAAAACTATAAATGTGCTCAACGAATCATTTAAATAATCTATTTCATATGTTTTGTGTAATCTATCTATCAATCTATGGTAAACTAAAGCATGAAACCAAAGGGTGATTAATACGGCTATCAATACCTTAAAAAATATTTTCCCCATCGTTATATGGCTAAATGTAGCTTTAAAATGGCTTTAATTACTAATTCTTTCTCCTTACCCAAAGACCATCTATCAGTCCATACAGCAAACCTGTTATTCCCAGCCCTATCATATCTATTAACCAAAAGTTACTTTTTATTAACTTAAGAGTCAAGAATACGAATGCTCCTATACTTCCAGTAATACCCGCTCCGATCACTAAAGCCCAAAGCGATTGAATCTTAAAGCGATAAACTATTAGATGATACATAGCGGGTATCACCAGATAAGCTGGAAAGAATAACAGAACGGTATATAAATAAACAGATAGGATATGTCCCCCTAAAGCGTACGTTCCTGGTTCAGAAACATAGGCTGCTGCTCCACCGTATTTAGTATCAGATCCTACTGAAAAAACTACATATACGAACAAACAGAAGTAGAGATTAATCAGGATTTTAAAGAAAGATTTCCACATTATTTATCTAGTTAAGAGTTTCGCATTTTCTTTAAGTAAAAGAAAAACCGGAGACAGAATCTCCGGCTTTTCGAGCAACACCAATATGAAAAATCCGTAATGACTATTTATCGTAGTTTGTATTCTGTGGGTTGAAGTTGGTCCAGTTAGCAGTCCAGTTTGTAGTTCCGAAAGCTCCAATGAAATTTTCTTTCGTGAAGAAAGAGTCAGACGCTTTATCTGTCCAAACGGCACCCGTTAATAAAGGAGATCCCGTTTTAGGCAGGAAGTTTACCGTAGCATCCAGTTTCCAGTTGCTATCATTTAGCGACAGCGTAGAAACGTTAGCCGCAGCAATGATTTGGTTAGCGAAAGCTGTCGTATTGAAGAAGGTTTTTGCCTCAGTATCAGTCAGACCATTTGCACCACGAACGTCTGTGTTTACATTAGCCAGGATTACTTTACGAATCTGCATGCGTGAAGGGTTGCCCACTGTGCTTGGCAAAGTAGTTGCGTTATCTAAACGCAAACCTTCAGGGAAACCAACAAACAGAGAGTTAAATACGCTCAAAGAAGTGGCACGACGTAAGTGCATAGCAGACTGGAATCCACCATTACCTTTAATCGTAGCATTTGTAGGTGTGCCACTCGTTCCGAAGACACTCACGTTAGCAAAAACAGGTGCAGTATAAGGTTCTGGAGCTGTACCAGAGTTTGTACCATCACCAGACTGGTTGTCAGATTCAAAACCGTTAGAACCAGATTGATCCGCAAACTCAGGATCACGAAGTGCTAAAGCGTATTGTACTTTACCGTTATAACCAAAATCTGTATCGAAATCATCATCCCAGGTACGGTAAGCTACCAGGTGTTTAGCATTTACAGAACCACCGAACCACTCGAATGAATCGTCACCACTATAAGAAACCTGAACGTAATCGATCGTTGTTCCTGACCCTACACCGTATAAAGTAAGACCGTTAATTTCAGAGTTAGCCTGTGCAGACAGAGCTACACCAGCAAATTCGATACGTACATATTTCAAGACACCTGAATTGTCATTAGCTACTAAACTTGCACTAGGAGCTAGGTTACCTTCAATACCACCTTCGAAATCCTTTTGAGTAATCTGGTTGTGTGTACCGTTACCGGCAATAACAACTCCACCCCAGTCACCGTAGTAGCGAGAACCCGCAGCTTTTGAAGAAGTAAATACGATGGGCTGTGTTTCGGTACCTTCAGCCATAATTTTAGCACCCTTAGTAATAATCAACGTAGCTGCACGACCGTTAGGATCTAAATCTTTACCACCACCTTTGATAACCGTACCAGGCTTAATCGTTAAGGTTACTCCGCTGTTTACATATACATAGCCTTTCAACAGATACACTTTATCGGCAGTCCAGGTTTGATCAGCAGTGATACGTCCTGAAACTTCCTGTACTGCTTTTGCCGATAATGTGAAGCTCGTAGAGCTCGTTACGGTTTTATCACCTACTTTAACTGTAACAGGACCGTCCTGAGCACCTGCGGGTACTGTTGTCGTGATGCTGGTAGAAGTAACCGCTTTAGGCGTGGCACTTACGTTTCCACTGAAAGTTACCGTAACGGCTGAAGTGCTGGTGCCGAATTCAGTTCCTGAGATTGTGATATCTGTTCCTACAGGAGCAGAAGCTGGATTGATTCCCGTGATACTTAATGCTGGTTCTGGAGACTTGTCGTTGTTACAACTTGTCAACGTAATCCCCGTCGAAAACAGGGCCAGAATGACAATATTTACTCGTTTGAACAATTGCATAGTCAATAAGGGTTTTGACTTGTGGAAAGGTTTGATTAACTAATCTAGTCTTACTTGTTTATTAAGGGATAACGGTTCTGCCGAAAGAATAAACTACGCTAAGCGTGCTATAACTGCCTCTCTTGAAGCTACGGATGGTTTGCTCTTTACCTCCATCAATTTTCCCATTACGATTGAAGTCCTGTTCCAGGCGAACGGCTTGGTTTAACAGATCCTGTACTCCTAGACGTAACTCCCATTTCTTGTTGAAGGTCTTACTTACGTTCAGGTCAATGACGTTACGAGGCATTTCGTAAATCGTTGGGCTATCTACGTTTCCTACAGCGAAAATCCGGGGACCGAATACGTTGTAAAGAATGTTAGCCTGCCATCCTTTTTTATCTGCATAATAAACACCAGCATTAACCAGGTAAGGAGATTGGTTCATCATCGGACGCTCCGTGTCCGTAAGGCCGCGAATGTCGATGGTTTGTACTACTCCGCTCAAACCGGGAGCCGTTACGAAATCACCTAATTTGATTTTACTTCGGATCAGTGATACGTTAGCTACCAACGTCAGGTTTTTAAGAAATTCACTACCTGAGTTAGCCAATGACTTTCTTGCTTCCAGCTCCAGACCATAACTCATGGCACTTTTCGAGTTAATGAACGTGTATGCCAATCCATTTACCTGAGGAATCAGGAAGCTTTCAATTGGATTTTTGAAATCTTTATAGAAACCAGTTATCGAGATTACTTCCCCATCGCTAGGGTACAATTCCCATTTCGCGTCGATGTTCTGAATCTGTGCGTTAACCAGCGTTTCATTACCTCGAATATCTGCATTCAGAGCGAAGTCAAAGTAGTTAAATGGAGCCTGCTCACGAAACTCAGGACGGTTCACTGTATAAGAATAGGCTAACCGTACATTTTGCTTATCATTCAGTTTGTAGGTGAAGTTAGCCGAAGGAAGTGGGCTAAATACCGACTGATTCACCAGGTTTGACTGAAGCACATTACTTAATTTCCGAATGTTATACTCACCGCGGAAACCTAACGTTAAGCTGGTTTTAGGAGAGAAGTTGATGTCACCACCTACGTAACCCGCAGCATAAGTATTCGTTGCGTTATAAGCATCGGTAGGTTTTGTACCGTCCAGCATAGAGTAAGCACCGTCGCCACCGTTTACATTGGCAGAGCTAAATACCTGTCCAATACCTTGGCTAGCAATATTCTGAACGTTACCTAAACGCTGATAACCATAGAAACGAGCATGAAAATCACGATTCTTCTGCTCAACATAGGCACCGGCACGAATTACGGCAGGCTCACGATCGGCAGGGTTACCTAATTTTTTCTGGAAGTTAGCCGAACCTGTATATACGTATTCATGAAGCGTAGACCAAAAACGTCCTGATTCTTGCGGAGAAGGATCATTAGGAGTAGATACTGTAAAAGGCTGGCTGCCATCCGAAGGACGGATGTAACGAACACGTTTCCAGTCAGGCTCCCAACGACCAGTGAAACCAAAACCACCCATCCAGTCCAGTTTTGTTTGCTCATCAATCTGGTGCTCGCCAGAAAGCTGACTGGTTAAGATACTACGGTTTTCAAAACGTTCTGAATAACTCAGACGATCTTGCTCAATCGAGAAGTTTTTACCTTCCCGCATAACCGTTTCTGTATTCCCTAACTGATTAAATAAAGTTTTCCACTCTAATGTGAAGTTAGGGTTAAAACGCAGAGCCCAGTTTTGTAAAACGCCTAAACGCGTATTACGCTGATAGCTATGGTCCATGTTCTTTTCAGCGAAATCATTTACCGATGCACCGTTATTATAGATATTCAATTGAATATCTGCTAACTGATTTGTCATCGAGTAGTTCACGCTCGTTAAACTGCTCAGACGCTTGTCACCAATGTCAACCCGGCGACCCATATTAAAGGCAAAACGAATGTCGGGAGACACGGCAATGTTATTCAGACCCCAGGTATTAGCGAATAACTGTGCGTAAGAAGCCCGTGAAGCGGCGTTGAGGGCATTAAATCCATTAGCCGTTGCAGGGAAACTGGTTGGAATTTGTTGATTCTTATCCCATAAACCTAACCAGGCCAAACTGCCCCGATCATGCGTTTGAGCACTTTGAAATGTAGTATTGGCTCGGTATCCTACCGTGAAACCAGCATCGGTAAAGTTATTATCTGGCTTTTTCTTGGTATATATTTTAATAACCCCACCGGCAAAATCGCCGGGTAACTCAGCCGCACCTGATTTGAAGATAATCATGCGGTCCAGGATATTACTGGGAATAAGGTCAAATGAGAAGGCACGCACGTCTACTTCTGACGAAGGCGTAATCATTTCATTCACCATTACCGTATTGTAACGGGAACTCAAACCCCGAACCATCACGAAACGATTATCTACGATAGATACACCGGGAACCCGACGAATGGCCGCAGCCGCATCGCGATCCTGTGATTTCTGGATTTGCAGGGAAGAAATACCTACGGCAATGGGTTTGAATTGTTTGATTTCGGAAATAACAGCTACTTCTGTGTTAGTAGCCCGACTCGCCCGAATGACGACGTCTGAAAGATTTTTACCTTCTTCCACTAATTCCGTCTCTAAAACGGTTGTGTTTCCGGATTCTACGCGAACATTTGGAATTTCACGGGTTTGGTAAGAAATGTACGTCACAAAAACCTTGTGTGTACCTGTGGGAACATTACTGATCACAAACGAGCCGCTTACATCGGTTTGTGTTCCCAGGTTAGTGCCATCGATTCGAATCGTTGCACCGATGATGCCTTCTTTGCTTTTAGCATCGTTGATTTTACCTCGGATACTACCCGTTTGGGCCATGGTGACCAGTGCGGTCAGGGAAAGGAACCAGGTAAAAATTAGACGTTGCATAATCGTCTTTGAGGGTTTCATAAATTTTAGTTTTCGATATTGGTATTTGCTGGTGCAAAATTCGTTCGGGCGTATTACCTGAGTTTTTCGGCAGTTTTAACAGAAAGTGAAGTTTAAGCAGGGTCAGTTAACAATTTGGTAATACAATAGCCTCTTGGCTTAGAACCACTTAGGGCTAGCAGGCTCTATTTTTAATCCTATTTTTATCTAGTTGTCGCAGAAAAAGTCCAAGTGGCCGAAGGCTCATTGCCTTTTGCTCATTTTTGCCAAATTTTCTGTATATTTCGACCACTGTTCACCTAATTTAGCTTCATCACGGATGAGACGATTGATTCTGGCCATCGGCGTTTTTTGTGCAGGATGGTCTTCAGTGTATGCCCAACGGGGCAATCTTCCCTCAGCGGAGTTCAATGCGAACACGCGATTTGAACAACTCGGCACCGCCCTGCCTACCCCCAACTCGACGCGTGCTGCTTCGGGAGCTCCAGGAAAAGAATACTGGCAGCAACGGGCTGATTATGACATTAAAGTAGAATTGGATGATGCCAACCAACGCATCATCGGAACGGAGACGGTTACCTACTTTAACCATTCTCCCGACGATCTGCCTTACCTCTGGATTCAGCTGGATCAGAACCTGTTCAAGAAAGACGCCATCGGAGCCACAACGCAGTTGGGTGGGGTTAATCCACAGGGTATGTCAGCAGGTCAGTTAACGAAGCTGGCGGGTACGTCGACGAAAGAGTACGGCTATAACATCACTTCGATCAAAGACGCGAAAGGGAACCCGCTGCACACGGTGACTAACCACACCATGATGCGGATCGATTTACCTACGCCTTTGAAGCCCAATCAATCCGTTAGTTTTTCGGTCGAATGGAATTACAACATCACGGAATACTATGGTCGCTCGGGTTATGAGTTTTTCAAAGACGGTAACTACAATTACTTCATCGCTCACTGGTTTCCCCGCATGGCGGTTTATGACGACGTAAACGGCTGGCAACACAAGCAATTCCTGGGTCAGGGTGAATTCACCGTGCCTTTCGGAAATTATAAAGTAGCCATCACTGCCCCCAGCGATCACATCGTAGGAGCAACGGGCGAGTGCCAGAACTATTCGCAGGTGTTATCCAAAACGCAGATGGATCGCCTGAACAAAGCGAAGAAAAACTTCAAGGAGCCTACGTTGATCGTTACGCAGGAAGAAGCCGTAGCCGCTGAGAAGAACAAGGCAACGGGCAAAAAAACCTGGGTTTTCAAAGCCGATAATGTTCGTGACTTTGCCTTTACCAGCAGCCGGAAATTCATCTGGGATGCCATGATGACGAACGTACAGGGTAAAGACATCCTTTGCATGAGTTACTTCTCGAAAGAAGGGAATCCTCTTTGGGAAAAATACTCGACTCAGGTAATTGCTCACACGCTGAAGAGTTACTCTGCCCGTACGATTCCTTACCCCTACCCTGTGGCTATTTCCTGCCACGCAACACCCGGTGGTGGAATGGAATACCCCATGATTTCCTTCAACGGTGGTCGTCCTGAGCCCGATGGAACGTATTCAGAGTCTGTAAAATACGGGATGATTGGCGTTATCATTCACGAAGTAGGTCACAACTTCTTCCCCATGATTGTGAACTCCGATGAGCGTCAGTGGTCATGGATGGATGAAGGTTTGAATACCTTCTGCCAGTACTTGGCCGAGCAGGAATGGGATCGTAACTACCCCAGCCGTCGTGGTGAGCCTCAGTATATCGTTGATTACATGAAATCCGCTCCTAACACGCAGGTGCCTATCATGGCTTCTTCGGATAACATCATGCAGTTTGGTCCTAACGCTTACGCAAAACCTGCCACTGCTCTGAACATTCTGCGGGAAACGGTAATGGGTCGTGAATTATTTGATTACGCCTTCCAGGAATACGCTCGTCGCTGGGCCTTCAAACATCCTACACCTGCGGATTTCTTCCGTACGATGGAAGATGCTTCCGGTGTAGATCTGGACTGGTTCTGGAAAGGCTGGTTCTACGGCGTTGAACCCGTTGATCAGGATTTAGCGGAAGTAGAATGGTTTGCCATTGATGCCATGGACCCAGCCATCACCAAGGCTGCTCAGAAAGCTGCCGATGAAAAGAAACGCCAAACGATGGCCGTACAACGGAATAAAAAAGACATCAAACAGACCGTGGTTGAAGCCAATCCGGCGATGAATGATTTCTATAATAGCTACGACCGTTATGCCGTTACTGAAGCCGACAAAAAGAAATACGCCGATTACCTGGCTACTTTATCTGACGACGAACGTAAGTTATTAGAGTCCGGTAAGAATTTCTATACCTTGAGTCTGAAAAACAAGGGAGGCGTTCCGATGCCCGTTATTCTTCAGGCGAAGTACGAAGATGGCACGACGGAAGTATTCCGTTTCCCCGCTGAAATCTGGCGGATGAACGATGTCAGCATCAAAAAGGTAATTCCAACGGATAAAAAAGTAGCTCAATGGACGCTCGATCCCTTCCTGGAGATTGCCGACATTGATACCGAGAACAACAGCTACCCCCGTCAGGCAGCCCAACCGACCCGTTTCCAGATGTACAAACAACGTCAGGGAGGCTCTCAGCAACCAAACCCGATGCAACAACAGCGTCAGGGAGCCAGCGGAGCCGTTGGAGGTCGCAATTAATTTTCTTTGATTACAAGGTGGTAATCAACCCTTTAGTGTCCCGAACCAAGTTCGGGACACTTTTTTTTTGAAATTTTTATCGGGCTCAAGTTGCGGAAAGGGCATTTTTACCCCTATATTTGCACCCACATTTTCGGGATGTGGCGCAGTCCGGTAGCGTACTTGCATGGGGTGCAAGGGGTCGTGGGTTCGAATCCCGCCATCCCGACTTTACAAAAATAGACCTGCTCAGTAATGAGCGGGTCTGTTTGTTTTTATAACGTTTACTCTTCTTATTGGCATGGGGTGTAAGGGGTCGTGGAACTAGCCGTTCGCAACTAGCCGTCCGCGTTCGAATCCCGCCATCCCGACTTTACAAAAACAGACCTGCTCAGCAATGGGTGGGTCTGTTTGTTTTTAAGGCCTTTACTCTTCGCAGAAGGTTGGCTAGGAATAGCTAATAAAAATGGAATGCTGAGCCCAGATTCTATTCCTTTCTGAAGCGAATTCTGAACTTACACAAAATGAATGTCGATTCTGTAAGGTTTGCTTCGGAGTTGATCACATCTTTCATCCTTCTGAAAAAACCATAGTTGTTACGGCCTATTTCATTGTACTGACAGACCAAAAAATCTTGTTCTTTATCAATAAAGATAAGCGAAGACTAGTCTTCTTGTTTTTCTCACTTCAAGTCTAATTCATCTTTTTTAAATGCAATAAAAAAATTCAAACTGCAAACGTTTGCGAAATCATTTCCGCAAACGTTTGCAGAAAAGTTTAACAAAAACGTGTTTTAATTATATTTTTCTTTTTATTCTATTTGCTCCCCTTAGGCAAATGAAATAAAAAATGAAAAAATTATTATTTACTCTACTGCTCCTCGGGGGATATACCAGTTTCGCACAATCAGTTGTTGCCACTCTGAAAGGGCGGGTACTGGGCACCAAAAATGAACCCCTCATTGGTGCCTCTATTGTCTTGTTACCTGACAATAAATATTTTATTACTGACCAGGACGGAAACTTTACTCTGGAAGGTCTTCCTGCCGCTAAGGATGTCAGGCTTAAGTTTTCCTATTCGGGGTATACCGCTACGGAACGAGTAGTTGATTTAAGTTCGGGAACGGCTCCTAATTTGGTCGTTGTTCTTAAGGATGATCCACTCGAATTATCCGCTGTAGTAGTTACTGGTGTAGCGAATCCGGTTTCCAAGCTGACCTCCAGTGTCTCGATCAGTACGATTAAAGTGGACGATATCCAGAAGTCATCGCCTCGTACTACGGCTGAAATCTTTCGTACCATTCCCGGTATTAAAGCTGAAGCCTCAGGAGGTGAAGGTAACACCAACATAACTGTTCGGGGTGTCCCCATTTCTTCAGGGGGTTCGAAATACCTGCAACTTCAGGAAGATGGTTTGCCAGTATTGCAGTTCGGAGATATTGCCTTTGCTACTTCCGACATCTTCCTGCGAGCGGATCAGACGCTGGCTCGGGTGGAAGCTATTCGCGGCGGTTCCGCTTCTACACTGGGAACAAACTCACCCGCTGGTATCATCAACTTTATCAGTAAAACGGGTCAGAAGCAGGAAGGAAGCATCGGCATGAGTGCGGGTCTTGATTATGGTAATTTCCGTACGGATTTTAACTATGGATCTCCTATCGGCAATGGTTTTCATTTCAACGTAGGTGGCTTCTACCGACTCGGCCAAGGGCCTCGGACGGCTGGTTTTACTGCCAACAACGGCGGTCAGCTTAAAATGAACCTGACGAAAAATTTCTCGAATGGGTATGTTCGTCTATACGCTAAGTACCTTAATGACCGGGCTGCTTCGTACATGCCCATGCCTATCCAGGTAACTGGAACGAATAGCCATCCTACCTATTCCGCCTTAGAGGGATTTGATCCCAAGCACGGATCCTTACAGAGTCCTTACCTACTGCATGATTTGGGTTTGGGCGTAAACGGCGAATTACGTCAGGCTAACGTAGCCGATGGAATGCATCCCGTCTCTTCTTCGGTTGGTGCAGAGTTTAGCTTTGATTTGGGCGAAAACTGGTCCATCGAGAGCCGGGCTCGTTATTCACTCAATAGTGGCCGTTTCATCTCTCCTTTTCCGGGCACAGCGGGTAGTACATCATCTATGCTGAGTGCAATTGCAGGTGCTCAGGGCTGGAATCTGAACAATGCACGACTGACTGACGCCATTACAGGAACTGCTTTTACGGGTAGTCGGGCCATGATTATTCACATGTTCGATGTGGAGCTGAACAACCTTAATAATTTCGTTAACGACTTCAAGTTGAAGAAAGATTTTGGAGCAGGTTCTGTAACGTTTGGTTTCTATAAAGCATACCAGAATATTGCCATGTCCTGGCTGTGGAATTCTTACCTGACTACCCTGTCAGGCAAGGGACTTCGGCCCCTGGATATTACGAATGCCAGTGGCACGCGACTTACGCAAAACGGCCAGTTTGCTTATGGTGTACCCTTGTGGGGAAATCTGCAACGGGACTATAACACGGCTTACAATATGTCTGCTCCTTACGTAAGTGGCTCCTGGGAAGTTACGCCATCCCTCAACGTTGATGCCAGTGTACGCTGGGACTTTGGTCAGGTTAACGGTACCTATAGCGGGGGAACTACGGTACGTAAGGATATGAACAATGACGGCGTCATTCTTGCCTCAGAAGAAAAAGTGGCCTCTATTGACTACGCTAGCACTAAACCCGTCAACTATAAGTACAATTACGGTTCATTCTCGCTGGGAGCCAATTACAAACTTCAGGAAAATCAGTCGGTGTTTGCCCGTTACAGCAGCGGTGCCACTACGAAAGCTGACCGGATTCTTTTCACTAGCAACGTTTTGGCTGACGGAAGCATCCGTGGCGTGAAAGATCAGATTGATCAGGCAGAACTTGGCTATAAAGGAAATCTGGGCTTCGGAGGATTATTCGTGACCGCTTTTTACTCTCGCGTGACGAGCAGGGGGGCTTTGAAGCCACTACTCAGCGAGTGATAGCCAACCACTACCGCTCGTTTGGTCTGGAGATTGAAACCATTGTGAAGCTGTCCAAAGCCTTCACGATCAATGCCAGTGCTACACTGACCGACGCTAAAATTACGCAGGGTGCTAATCAGGGTAACTTCCCCCGCCGCCAGTCTCCTTTTATCTTTACCCTTCTGCCCAGCTATACGGCGGGTCCCTTGTCCATCGGTGTAAGTACGATTGGAACGGCAGGTTCGTATACGCAGGATGTCAATCAGTTAAAGATGAGAGGATACGTTATTTTCAATCCATACATCAACTACCGATTCAGCTCTTTCCTCACGGGAACCATCAGTGGCAACAACATTACCAATACACTGGGGCTGACGGAGGCCGAAGACAGCTCCATTACGGATAACGCTACCAATATTGTTCGGGCACGATCCATCACGGGTCGTACCATCTCAGCCAGTTTATTATTAACTTTCTGAGTATTTACCGGGCGGGGGGAACGTCCTCCGCCCGTTTTTTCTCCATTTCACCCCCCTTGCCTTCCAGCACGTATGGCATTCATTAAGCCCTCGCTCAGTTTCAGGTCCATCATCAATATGAATGTGGGCTTTTTCGGCATTCAATACAGTTTTGGATTACAGCAAACCAACATGACACCGCTGTATTCCTACCTGGGAGCCAATCCGGATGATATTCCCCTGTTAAATCTGGCTGGTCCCATGACGGGGTTAATCATCCAGCCCATCGTAGGAGCCATGAGCGATAAAACCATCAGCCGCTTTGGCCGACGGGTTCCTTACTTCATGATCGGGGCTATTTTTTGTAGCATCTGCCTACTCCTGATGCCTTTCAGCCGAACACTATGGATGGCAGCGGGTTTACTGTGGATTCTGGATGCGGCTAATAACATCACAATGGAACCGTACCGGGCTTTCGTCAGTGATAAACTTCCACCCTCCCAACACGCTACGGGTTTTTTAACCCAAAGCTTTTTTACCGGCCTGGGCATTACCTTGGCCAACCTGACGCCCAGTTTGCTGGTCGCTTCGGGGCTGATTCTTGAAAATAGCCGCAGCAGCAATCACATTACCTACTCTACGTACGCGGCCTTTCTCATTGGGGCCGTGGCCTCCCTTACTTCGGTCTTTTACACAATTTTTACGACGAAAGAGTACCCCTTAACCGAACAGCAGATTCAACAGATTAAACAAGAAACCCATCACGGCATCGGTTATATTTTTCGGGACATTGCTCAGGCCTTTCAGGACATGCCTCCGCTGATGCGGCGATTGGGGGTGGTCTATCTTTTCAATTGGTACGCCATGTTTGTTTACTGGCAATTCATCACGTTGTGTCTGGCCAAAACCATTTTCAATACCCAGGACCCTAACTCACTGGCTTTTAGCTCGGCTCAGCTACTAACGGGGAAGGTCAATGCCACCTATAACATTGTGACGTTTTGTACGGCTTTCCTGCTGGGCTGGCTAGCCAAGAAAATCAGTCCAGTGGGTATCCACACGTTGAGTTTGCTGTTGGCAGGAGTTGGCTTGCTGGTACTACCACTGATTTCCAATACCTCCCTGCTCTTTCTGCCAATGATTGGTTTCGGAATTGGCTGGGCCAGTATGATGGGAACGCCGTACGTCATTCTAGCCGGAAGCATTCCCGAAGAAAAGACGGGCATTTATATGGGTATCCTCAACATGTTCATTGTGATGCCAATGATGCTGGAAACCCTGACGTTTCGCTACATCTATCGGTATGTGCTCCAGGGTAATCCCGTATATGCCATCTACTTTGCGGGCGTACTGATTACAATAGCGGCGGCATTGACCCTCACGCTGAAAATGGGCCGCACCCGCCAGCCAGAACTGGCGTATGCTTCACGCTAATTAACTGCTTTCATGCTATCTATTTCCGATTACGAACGCAGTCTGCACTTGTTGCAGCAAGCGGCAACCCCAACGGGATTTACCGCTGCCGTTCATGAACACGACAACTACAAACGCGTCTGGACCCGCGACGGCGTCATCACGAGTCTGGCCGCCCTGGCCAGTCAGGACCCTGCCCTGATCCAAACGGCGAAGGCGACCCTTCAGACCTTGTTCGATCATCAGCATCCGGTGGGGTTTATGCCCAGCAACGTTACGCCCGGTACAAACGCTGTTAGCTACGGCGGTACCGTTGGCCGGGCCGACAATCCTTCCTGGGCGGTGATTGGCCTGCTGTTCTATACGCTTCATACGGAGGATACGACCCTGGCCGACCAATACCAGCCCCAGGTGCAAAAGTGTTTGGCAGTACTGGAGGCATGGGAATTCAACGGAAAAGGTCTGATCTACGTCCCCCAAAGTGGCGACTGGGCCGACGAATACATTCAACACGGCTACATTTTATACGACCAGTTGCTTCGACTCTGGGCACTGGAGCTGGCGGCAGCCTATTACCATGATCAGGCTTATCGTGAAAAAGCTCAGCAGATTCGCTCACTTCTGCAAGTCAATTTCTGGTACAGTGAGCGTACTACCGGATTATATGCCGCCAATATGGTGCACCAAATGCCGTTAGTGCAGAAACCATACTGGTTGTTGGGGTTCAATCCCGCCCGAATCTATCCGCAGTTCGATCTACAGGCTAACGCTCTGGCTCTGCTTTTGGGACTGGGTACGCCGGATCAAAAGGTGACCCTGATCAACTTCATCCGGTCATCTTTGCAGTCCCAGCAGGATTTGTTAGCTTCCTTTTCTCCGGCCATTGAAGAAGATACTTTTTTCATGGAGGAACTCCGGCATAATCACGCCTATGGGTTCAGGAATTTTCCCCATGAATTTCACAACGGGGGGTTATGGCCCGTCTGGAACGGCTTCCTCGTTGCTGGACTCATGGCCTGTCAGGAAGTAGAATTGGCCCAGCAGGTAACCGAATACATCCACCGAGCCAATCACAAACATACCTCCGCCGCTTCCTTCGGTTTTTACGAAAATCTACACGGGTTAAGCAAGGACCCCATTGGCGTTCCGCTCTGTACCTGGAGTGCCGCCGGAGCCGTAATTGCCGAACTAAGCTTATCTGGATTTTCTTTTTCGCTTATCTAATCCACTAACTCATGCAATCTTACGTCCTTGTTATAGGGGAATTACTAATAGACGCCATTAGCTGTGAATATGTAGATCATTTGGGACAGGCGGCCTCCCTTGGCCTTCATCCTGGCGGAAGTGCTGCAAACTTTTGCCGATTCCTTCATACTTATCAGGTTCCAACGCGACTGGTTGCTGCAGTGGGTCAAGATGGACTGGGCCGTCAACTGCTCGATCATTTACAAAGCATTGGCCTCGATACCTCATATGTAGCGACGATGGCTCAGCACGCCACGTCACTCATCGTTGTAGGCCGAACGAAGGGTACGCCCGATTTTATACCGTATCGGGGTGCCGATGCTCAGATTGCTCCCATTACCGACGATTTGATTGAGCCAGCAGGCCTACTGCATACCTCTGCCTTTGCCCTGAGCCAGCAACCCGCCCGTGACACCATTTTACAGGCTTTCGACAAAGCCGCTCAGCGAGGCATTCCGGTATCGATTGACTGGAATTACTCCGAAAAAATCTGGGCGAATCCTGAGGAGGCCCGCCAGACTTTGGAGAAGCTACAAATGTTTAAACCTTTGTTCAAATTCAGTCTCGACGATGTAAGCCGAATGACGGGCGAGCCCATGAGCATTGTGCAGGCGAAAGTATACTTGTCCAATCTCCAGTCCAACGTAGTATGTCTTACCTGCGGCGGGGATGGAGTGTGGTACAAACACGCTCAGGAAGACTGGCAATACTTACCTGCTCAAGCTATTTCCGACATTAAAGATGCTACGGGGGCGGGCGATGCGTTCTGGGCGGGCTTCGTTAAGGCGTATCTACGAAATAGTCCTCTGGCCATATGCGTTCAGCAGGGTATTGATACTGCCTCCCAGCGATTGAGAGGAATACTCTAAGTAGAGTGTGATTGTATCGTGCTAAATTTTATTTATTTTGCACTATTTTACAAAATAAATTTCTTTCCGCTCGAAACGATTTATACCTACTGACGAGTAGCGTAAATTGTAGATACAATCCTCATGAAAGCTGAACCTACCACACTACGAAAACTTTCTGAACTTTTAGGCCTGAGTATCAGTACCGTATCCCGAGCACTTAAAAACCACCCGGATATTTCTGAAGCCACTAAAAAGAAAGTGTGGGAATTGTCAGCCGAACTCGACTACGAACCTAATACCTACGCCGTCAACTTAAGGACCAATCAGAGCAAGCTCTTTGGGGTGATAGTTCCTTCCATATCCAGCTATTTTTATAATTTCTTTCTGGCATCTCTGGAAGAAGAAGTGAAAAAGCAGGGATACTCGCTGCTGATTTTGCAGTCCGGGGATGATCCGGTTATGGAGTTATTTAATCTGAAGGTATGCAAGGAAAATCGAGTAGCTGGAATCTTCGCTTCTCTGACGTCCGAAACCAAAGACATTAGTGCCTTTCTCAAGCTAGCTGAACATTCCATTCCGGTTCTGTTTTTCGACAAGGTTCCTACCTGGGAACCTTGTCTTAAGGTATGCCTGGCCGATGAACAGGCGGCTCGTCTGGCGGCTCAGGCACTCATTGCCCAGAAAAAACAGCGAGTATTGGCTTTGTTTGGTCATCATAACATGTCCATTTCCATGATTCGTCGGCAGGCTTTCCTCGATGAACTGGAAAGCCAAGGCGTAGCGTATCAGGCTCTTGAAGTCACCAGTCAGACGCACGCCTATCAACAAACGTATCAGATGCTTACCTCGGACGCTTCCTTTGATACCATTTTTTCCATGAGCGATGAAATTCTTCTGGGTGTGTTAAAAGCGGTTCAGCAATCAGGCATTCAGGTTCCAACTCAGGTAGGCATCATTGCGATCAGCGACGGCACCATTCCTCAGAATTATTATCCCGAAGTTTCCTACGTAGAAACCAGTGGTCGCAAACTAGGAAAACAAGCGATTGCCGCTATGTTTGAATGCATGCATTACGGGCTAACCGCTCAGCAGTGGATGGTAGAATCTGTGTATGTGTCTGGGGGGACGCTGTAACTGTCTCTCTTGAAATTATTACCTGTCTTACTTCGCTATTAATAGTGAATCTACTAGTTTAAGGCACATTCATTCTATTTCTACACAGATTCATTCAGCTGGAATCAAATTGGCAGCAGTCTTTTAACTTCAGTATATCCGCTACTAGAAACCAGCATATAATTACGGTTTAACTAATGGGAGTATGCCCTTTACATTTAAACTAATCTACCAACCTGATAGAAATATTAAAGTATATACTCAGCTAACGTAAGTAAGTTGGAATAAAAGCCCACATACTACCATGGTAAGTATGATTGATTTTTGAATCAACTGGATGCCTAACTACTTAAAAAAATGGAATATCGAAACGTTTGCGAATAATCTAACAAACGTAAAAAAAATTCAGTTTACTAAAATTGATGCTACCCAACAATCGCAACAGCTTACATTTCTTCAACCTTTACATGAGGGCGTGTCGCTTACCAGATCTTTTTGAATTAGTTAACCATACCTATTCAGGCATCCTTTTGCCTTCTATATTTTAGTTTCCTTTAAACTCACTCCTCTTTTTTAATTCATCAACCGAACCACGTTATATTTTTCATCAATCACATACCGACTCGTATCCATAGTTAACTTTCCTCCGAGCCTATACTTGTTATAGGTTCTGCTATACAAATACGTTTTGCTGGTGTCCTGACGCGTTTTAATGCGGGCCTGTAGGGTGGAATCTATCGTTAGGTAATGTTTCAGAGAGTCGTAAAGAATAATCATTCGCTTGGCTGCGTCTTCCATTTCTATCTTATGAGCAGCCGTAGGCTGTACACCCCTTTTCTGATCGGCTTCTACTTCATTAAGCTTTTCTTCGATCCTCTCTTTTTGATCCTGGTATTTATTCCAGAATACCTTAGTATACACTTCATTCGTAGCCAATCGCATGCGGTCGAGTTGGTTTTCATTGATCGTATCGAAAGCGACGGTCTTGATATCGAAAATAGCCAGGGAAAGCTGATAGGTTTCGGCGATGTCCTCCATGTTGGCCCGAATGGCTTCATCAATTTTTGAACAGACTTCTTCTTTCGTCGGCGTGCAGGCCACTAAGGCTGCTAGGAAGGCAAGGGGTAATAAACAAAGTAACTTCACGAGTAATACGTTATGTTGATCACTCAAAGATAACCCTTCATTCCCTGTAATAGAATAATTGGCAGCTATGCATCGCTGAGGCGATCTCAGGTAGCATTACTGAGTCACGACAGAAAGCTATTGTTTTGATTATAAATAAAAAATGCCCTGCTTCTCAGCAGGGCATTTGGGAAACTATTTCTAAACAAACCTAATTCCAGCCACCGCCTAGAGCCTGGTAAATATTTACCATGGCGTTCAGTTGCTGCTTTTTGGTTTCAATCAATTCAAACTTCGATTCCAGGGCATCGCGTTGGGTTAATAACACCTCCATGTAATCGGCACGAGCGGCCTGAAACAGATCATTGGAAATGGCCGTTGACTGCGTCAGAGCTTCCACTTCTCTTTCCTGCAAACTGTAACTCTGCTCCAGGTTACCGATTTTTGCCATCTGATTGGCTACTTCAAAATAGGCATTCAAAATGGTTTTCTCGTAGTTATAAACGGCCTGAATCTGTTTTGCGTTCGCATTGGCGTAGGTTGCTTTGATCGCATTCCGGTTTACCAATGGCCCTACCAATTCACCCGCCAGCGAATACAGAATTGACTCGGGCGTTTTAATCAGATAGGCCGGATTGAACGCCCGGTAACCCAAAGCCGCACTGATTCCCAACGAGGGATAAAACTGAGCTTTCGCTACCTGTACATCCAGTTTGGCTGCCGCCAGTTCCTGTTCCGCCCGTTTGATGTCGGGGCGATTGGCTAATAACTGCGAAGGCAAACCCGCCTGAATGGCCTGAGGGGTTAAGCGATTGAAGCTATCATCGTTACGGGGAATTGGCTGAGGATAACGAGCCAGCAGGAAGTTAATCCGGTTTTCTGTTTCAGTGATTTGTTGCTGAATTTTATACTGCAAACTGCGTGTATTTAATACCTGAGCTTCAAATCGACGAACGGCTAATTCCGTTACCCGCGTAGCCTGCTTCTGCAAGCGAACAATTTCCAGAGCGTTGGTCTGAATGTCGATGTTCTGCTTCAGGATCGCTAACTGGTTATCGAGAGCCAGCAACTCAAAATAGGAGTTGGCAATTTCAGCAACCAGGGAAGTAATGACGAAGTTTTTACCTTCAACCGTCGCCAGATACCGATTCACTGCGGCTTTTTGAGCATTATGCAGCTTATTCCAGATGTCAATTTCCCAGCGAGCATACGCTCCTCCCAGGAAGTCAGGCACCGGATCAGGCATGGCACGACCGGGCTTCATTTCCGTAGTCGCTTCCATTGCTCCGATGTTGGTATAACGGGCCACTTTATCCACACCTACTCCGGCTTTCAAGCCAACGAAAGGTAAGTACTCCCCTCTTCTGACTCTGATTTCGTTCCGGGAAATTTCAATCTCCTGCAACACCATATTTAACTCCTGGTTATTATGCAGGGCGGTGTCAATCAGGGCCGTCAGGTAAGGATCGTTATAGAATTCCTTCCACTTCAACTGAGCAGTGTTGGTACTGTCCTGCGAGTTGTTATAACTCGCAGGGGTTTTTCTATTCTCGGTTTTTGGTACCAGCGAAGGTACTTTACAGGCCGTTGTGTACAGTAAGGTGAACAGCGTAATCCCTACGTACTGAACAATTCTATTTTTAACCATGATGTTCAATTTCTTCAGTGAGGGGATTTTCGTCTTCATGCTTGATGAGTTTACGCTTAGCGGCAATACTGCCGAAGATGTAATACAAGCCGGGCACAATGATTACTCCGAATACGGTCCCGAAAAGCATACCTCCCAGAGCTGAAGATCCAATCGTACGGTTACCGATGGCACCAGGACCGGTAGCAATAACCAGAGGGATCAGACCAGCAATAAATGCGAAAGAGGTCATCAAAATGGGGCGGAAACGTTCTTTTGCTCCTTCAATGGCGGCTTCAAAAACGCTTACCCCCTGCTCGTGTCGCTGGACGGCGAACTCTACAATCAACACGGCGTTCTTACCTAACAGACCTACCAGCATGACCAGACCTACCTGAGCATAGATGTCATTGGCCAGACCCATCGTTTTGATTAACAGGAAGGATCCGAAAATCCCGGCGGGCAGTGAGAAAATAACGGCCAGCGGCAGGATAAAGCTTTCGTACTGAGCTGCCAATACCATGTAAACGAAGGCTAATACAATCAGGAAGATGACTACCGCCTCATTTCCACGAACCACCTCATCTTTGGATAGACCTGCCCAATCAATGTCAAATCCCCGGGGCAGCGTTTTTGCCGCTACTTCCTGAATCACTTTAATGGCCTCACCACTACTATATCCCTTCGCTGGAGCACCCCGGAAGGCCGCAGTTGTGTACATGTTATAGCGGTTAATCTCGTTGGCTCCCTGAGTTTTCTTGATCTTCATGAATGCCGAGAAAGGCACCATTTCATCGCGGTTGTTTTTCACGTAGAGCTGCATCAGATCGTCGGGTAAGCGGCGATATTCTGGACCAGCCTGCACGAACACCTTAAAGAAACGCTGGAACTTGATGAAACCTAATTCATACGAACTACCAATCAGGATGGACAGCGTGTTCATGGCTTTGCCAATCGAGACGCCTTTCTGCATGGCTAGTTTGTTATCAATTTCCAGTTCGTACTGGGGATAGTTCGCACTGAAGAAGGTGAACAGACCCGTCAGTTCTTTACGTTTTTTCAGCTCCGCCATAAAGTCGTTACTCACTTTCTGAAGCTGCTGATAATCGCCAGAGTTCGTTTTATCTAACAATTGCAGCGAGAACCCACCCGCAGCACCGTATCCAGGAACGGCTGGGGGATCGAAGAACTCGATGGTCGCTCCAGGGATTACCTTCGCTTTTTCTTCAAGTTCGTAAATGATCTCGTTTACCGTCTGCTTGCGTTCCGACCAGGGTTTAAGGTTAATCAAACAGGTACCGGCGTTAGAACCACGACCTTCCGTTAATACCTCATAACCTGCTAGTGCTGATACCGATTCGATTCCTTCAACTTTTTCGGCAATTGCCTGCAATTTGCGACCAATGTCATTCGTCCGTTCCAGCGTAGAACCTGGAGGCGTTTGAATAATCGCATAAATCATCCCCTGATCTTCGCTCGGAATAAAGCCAGAAGGGAGTGTTGTACTGATACCGAAAATACCGGCACCAAAAGCTAACAAAATACCGAAGGTGATCACCCGACGATTGACAATCAGTCGAAGCAGACCGGTGTACTTACCCGTTAGTTTATCGAAACCACGGTTAAAAGCATCCAGACCACGATTAAGGATGGTTTTCTTCCGAGGCTTACCGTGATTATTTTTCAGGATCATCGCACAAAGCACTGGCGTCAGTGTTAAGGCCACCAGACCAGAAAGTACGATAGACGTAGCCATGGTAATCGAGAACTGACGGTAGAAGATACCCACCGGACCCGACATGAAGGCTACGGGAATAAACACCGCCGTCATCAATAAGGTAATGGCGATTACGGCCCCGCTGATTTCGTTAAGTACTTTTTTCACCGCTTTATAGGGCGATAAGTGCTCTTCCTCCATCTTGGCGTGAACGGCCTCCACCACCACAATCGCATCATCGACTACGATACCAATCGCTAATACCAGGGCGAAAAGCGTAATCATGTTAATGGTCAGCCCGAAGAGCTGCATGAACATAAAGGCCCCAACCAGCGATACCGGAACGGCAATGGTTGGAATGAGCGTTGAACGCCAGTCCCCAAGGAAGATGAACACCACGAGAGCTACCAGAATAAAGGCATCCCGCAGGGTATGGATTACGTTTTCAATGGAAGCATCCAGGAAGTTAGATACGTCATAGCTGATTTTATAATCCATTCCGGGAGGGAAGGATGATTTTTTCAGTTCGTCCAGCTTAGCTTTTACTTCCTTAATTACATCACTCGCATTACTACCGTAGGTCTGCTTGAGCACGATAGCGGCGGAAGGATAGCCATTCAGGTTCGAGTAAATATCGTAATACTCACTACCTAACTCTACGTTGGCTACGTCTTTCAGATACAGAATTTCACCGTTAGGGTTAGCCCGTACGATTACGTTCTTATATTGCTCTACTTCGTTAAAGCGACCCTGATAGGTCAATACGTACTCGAGTGCTTCAGCCCGCTTTCCATCACTTCGGCCCAAACGACCGGGTGATCCAATCACACTCTGCTCATCCAGAGCATCCATCACTTCTTCAGCCGAAATATTATAGGCCCGCATCCGGTCGGGTTTCAGCCAGATACGCATGGCGTACTGACGGCTACCGAGGATACTCGCCTGTCCGATCCCGTTCAGACGTTGTAATTCGGGAATCATGTTCACCCCGGCAAAGTTGAAGAGGAACTTCATGTCGGCGTGCGGATCTTTACTGTACAAGTTGACATACATCAACATGTTCGGAACAATCCGGTTTACAATTACCCCTTCCCGTTGAACCAGAACGGGCAAACGGTTCAGAACCTGAGCAATACGGGTGTTGATGTTCAAAACCGCCTGGTCAGGGTTAGTTCCTAAGTTAAAAACTACCTGAATGTTAGCTTCCCCCGCACTGGTGGCATCGGAAGTCATGTATTTCATACCAGGAACGCCGTTAATGGCCTGTTCCATTGGAATCAGTACGGATTCCGTTAATACTTTGGCACTCGCTCCGGGATAAGAAGCCCGAACGATAACCATTGGCGGTGAAATTTCAGGGAATTGGGAAATAGGCAAGCTATTGATCGCAAGGATACCCGTAAATACGATTACCAACGATATAACAATAGCAAGTACTGGTCTATGAATGAACTGTTTAAACATGTTCTTGCTCTTTTAAAGGCTTGTACTACTCGGAATACACTTTCAGTTTCGGAATTACCGCTTTGGGGTCTTCGTAATCGAAGGTGATCTTGTCACCATCTTTCACTTTCCGAATACCTTCTAATAGAATTTTCTCGTCCGCCTTCAAACCGTCTCTTACGACGTATAAGTCCGGCATTTCAGCGGCGATATTGATTTCCCGAGTGTGTACTTTATTATCTTTTCCAACTACGAAAACGTAGCGTTTTTCAAGCACCTCGAAGGTGGCTTTCTGCGGAATAATAAGGGCGTTTTTCAGGGGAACGGTCATTTGAATATTACCCGTCTCACCGTGACGTAACAGACCTTTAGGGTTGGGGAAGGTAGCCCGGAAAGCAATATTACCCGTTTCGTTATTGAAGTCCGCTTCAATGGTTTCAACCACCCCTACGTGTGGGAAAAGCTCGTTATTAGCCATCAACAGATGAACTTTCATTTTATCATCTGTCTGATTATGAGCCTTAAAGTTCAGATACTCAGCTTCAGGAACGTTGAAGTAAACCCAGAGCTGACGGTTATCAGAAAGAGTGGTTAATAACTGACCTTCATCCACCAAGCTTCCTAACCGAACCTGAAAACGGTCGATAATGCCATCAAAAGGAGCCCGGATTTCGGTAAACTGAAGGTGTACTTTAGCTAAGGAAAGTTCGGCTTTGGCTTTTTCCAGTTTGGCATTGGCCATCGCCAGTTCGTTTTTAGCAACGACGTTTTTCTCCGCCAGTGGTCTGGTATTTTCCACTTCGATCTCAGCGGCTTTTGCCTCAGCCTGAGCTTTTTCCATTTCAGCCTGATAGATGTTAGGCATGATACGGAACAACAGCTGGCCTTTCTTCACGAACTTACCCTCGTCTACGTAAATGTTCTGAAGGTAACCTCGCTCCTGAGCTCTTAATTCGATGTGACTAATGGAGTGGATTTGACACACATAATTCTGTGTAATTAGGGTGTCCATTTGAGCAGGACTGGTGACCAGATACTTGGTCTCTTCTTCCTTTTCTTCGTGTTTTGATTCACAGCTTGTTAGGTAGAACAGGCCAGACAAGCTCATCAGCATGAGAATTCTCTTCATAGCGGGAGCGGTTTTGCTTTTAGGGAGCAATACGGTTTTCGAAATGGATATAAGTAGGAAAAGGGTAATGGGATCCGGCCCACTTAAACTTGGTAGCCAGACTTAAAATCAATGATTAATCTATTTATAATCAGCCATTTAAACACAAATGACTGCTTCTTGAATCATAAGCGAAGCACCCGCAAAACGATGTATTTATTAGCGGATGTACCTGAAGATTTTGTGTAGAAAGAATAAGGATGATTAACGTAACGATGATCATATACGGACGTTAAGGCATCGTAGAAACTGGAGAAATACTGGCTTACTTCCAGGCTTTTCTCCAAGGATTTGAGCTCCTCTTCTTCAACCTTCCTTTCAGCAGTTTCAATTGAATCCGTAGCTTCTTCAGCCGTGAATGGAATGGTTTTGATTAGTAAGGATCCTTCGTTTGCAGAAACTTCTTTAACTGACTTTTTAATCTGGACGGGGGAATAATGAATAGGATTCTCATACGACGAAGCGTAGGAGTAACTGTATCCATTTAGAAGGATAAAACTTAGCGATAACAAGAATCGAATTAGCACCTTCATCGTTGATTAAAAAGAACCTGAATTAAGCAGGACACCCGTTATTAAAACACTTTTCTAACCGTTAATGACTGAGATTAAAAAGCATTTATAATCATTATGTAACAAAAAGAAGATAATTTAAAATCTATCTAATAACAGACCTCTAACCAATTACCTATAACACTGATAATCAGAAACTTAACTGTTACTTCTACTCCCTTTGTACTTCAAAAGTAGACGCATCACATAAAATCCATCTTGAATACAGATTAAAATGGAATTAAAATGATCCATTTTCTTAATGATATTCAACCTCTTTACCAATGACGTTTGTGGGCTTTATAGGTCAAATCCATACATTCAAAAAATGGATTACTTGAATTAACCAATTGACTGTAAATGATTTACATAAAGTATTTTTAAAAGTTATTTCAATCGTAAAGCAAAAAGGTTATGCTTAGAAATAAGCATAACCTTTTTAAATCTAATTTAATATCATTAAAATCCAGTTGATGTCGCTACGCTTCTCCAGTCTGCCATATCTTTTTGAACGTTCTGAATTTTAGTCTCAGCGGTCGTGTATGCATCTTCTCCTAAGAATAGGTGTAATGGAGGATTCTCTACCTGAGATAAATCAATTAATACCTGAACCGCTTTTTCCGGATCACCGGGCTGGGCTTGATTGATCTGTTCGCGATGCATCTGCTGTGAAGTCCGAACGGCCTGATAGGCTTCAATGGGCTGTTTGGGTAAGCCCAGGGAGTTATCGGTCAGGAAATCCGTACGGAAGTAACCGGGGCTAACAATGGTCACCTTCACACCAAAAGCTTCAGATTCAGCCGCGAAAGACTCGGAAAGCCCCTGTACAGCAAACTTCGTTGCACAATAAATCCCCCAACCGGGGAAAGCCCCTGAGAAACCACCAATGGAAGAAATATTATAGTAACGCCCCGACTGCTGGGCTCGTAACTGGGGCATGGTAGCCCGAATCACATTCAGCAAACCAAAGACATTTACCTCAAAATTGTCTCTGGACTCGGTATCGCTTAACTCTTCCAGACTTCCGATTTGGCCGTAGCTGCATTATTCACTACTACGTCTATACGACCAAATTTCTCTAGCGTCTGGTTCACCGCCTGTTGTACGGAAGCTTCACTCGAAAGATCCATTTCCAAAGCCAGAAACTGGTCCGTTTCACTCACTGCTTCCTGCAATGATTTTTTATTACGCGAAGTGGCAGCCACAGCATATCCCTGAGCCAATAATTTTTTAACCAGCGAGAGACCCAAACCCTTGGAGGCTCCCGTCACAAACCATATATTTTTCATTTATTTATTGAAAATCAGTTGAATAAGAAATTGCTTTAAACTCTTCTAACTCCCGTTGAAGCAGGTTCACTTTTTGCGTAGCCCGTTTGTAGGCATCACTTCCCATGAAAAGGCGAACGGGCGGATTTTCCATCGTAGTCAGGGAAAGAATAACCTCCGCGGCCCGATCAGGATCTCCTATTTGGGTGCCGTTCATGTGGCGATATTTATCATGAGAATCCCGGATGGATTGATAATCAGCAATCTGCTCCTGGGCGAATACCAGGGATTCTTCGGTAAGAAAACTGGTGCGGAACGCTCCCGGCTCCAACACGGTTACTTTGATACCCAACTCCCGAACGTCTTCGGCTAATACTTCTGAAAAACCAACCACCGCAAACTTGCTGGCGGAATAAATAGCCCAACCCGTATTGGCCGAAAAGCCAGCAATGGAAGCAATATTAATGATGTGACCGGAACGCTGCTCCCGCAGCAGGGGCATAGCCTTACGAATGACGTTCAGCGTAGCGAAAACATTAACATCAAAACTCGTCCGTGTCTCCGCATCGCTGAGCTCTTCAATGCTCCCACCAATCCCATAACCCGCATTATTAAGGATCACGTCGAGTTTTCCAAAAGTCTGGTGTGTTTGCGTAATGGCTTGCTGAACCGAACTTTCGCTGGTAAGGTCCACCTGAAGGGGTAAAAATGAAGAAGAAGACGCTCCTACCGCCTGCACTAGGCTGTCAAACGAGCGGGAAGTAGCAGCGACCGAGTGGCCTTCTGCCAGTAATTTTTTAACCAGAGCCAGCCCTAAGCCTTTGGATGCTCCGGTAATAAACCATACTTTTTTCATAGCTTTTTCTACCTTTTTTGGTTGACACAAAGGTAGAATCAGGCTAATGGCTGGACTTTACGTAGAACAAACGAATGATTACAAAAATCAAACAGTTCTAAAAACAGTTGGGCTTTGCTGGGTGTGTTTCTTGAAAAAATTATTGAAATGCGTTGCTTCTTCGAAACCCAGACTGTAGCTGATTTCAGAAATATTCCAGTCGGTATGCTTGAGTAAAGCTTTGGCTTCGTTCAATACTCGCTGAGCGATTACGGAAGAAGTGGTCATACCGGTTGTCTGCCGAACGGCCCGGTTCAGGTGATTGACGTGCATGGAAAGCTGGTCGGCAAAGTCGCTGGCCGAACGCATGGTAAATCGTTGTACGGGTGTTTCAATCGGGAACTGACGTTCCAGTAACTCCGTAAAAACAGTCGTGATTCGCGTGTTCGCGTCAGCATGCTTATAAATCGTCTGCGTTGGCTGCATCTTCAGAGCCGTGTGAATCAACTCCATCGTATAACTCTGCAAGAGATCGTATTTATACTGGTAATCACCAGCCATTTCATCCAGCATCTTATCATATAAAGCAGAAACCTGCCGATCCTGTTCTTCAGTAAGCACGTAAGCGGGTTTTCCGGCGGGAGTAAACATCGGCATTTCACCGATATTCCCTCGGTACCTTTCCGTATAAAAGGAATCCGTGAAAATACAGAAATAACCCGTTCGCTCTTCGGAAAGAGCCTCCCAAGTATAAGGCACCTGGGGATTGAAAAACATTAAGGTCGTACCGGAAATTTCGATACTCTTGTCCGCATAATGATACAGGTTTCGACCCCGAATCAGCAAAATTTTATAAAACTCTCGTCGACTGTAATGGATGGGCGTACTTTCAGGCCGAAAACAATCTTCCAGCCGAAAGACATTGAAGTGACCCACGCTGGGCTGAAAATTATGGGGTAGTTGATTGAATTTATGATAATAAAAATCCTGAACGCTTTCCGTCTTTTCCATAAAACAAACTTACAAAAATCAAACGGAATTTCTGTATTCTTACTCCTTGATGCCAAGCACTAGTCAGGTAACCTCCCTGTTTGGCATTGATTTTTCTGCATTAAAAACCTTCCAACAACCTTAGCTTTATGAAAACCACTTCCCGGAAAAAGAAAACCTGGCGAATTGTTCTCGCCGTACTAGCTCTGTTCGTTGTGATTCGGCTGGCTCTGCCCTATGTCATTCTGTATTACGCCAATAAAACGCTGGCTACCATGGATGGTTACCGCGGCCATATCAAAGACATTGATCTGGCTTTGTTACGGGGAGCTTATAAAATTGACAGCGTATATCTTAATAAGTATGATTCAGCTTCGCAGCAGCAAACGGCATTTTTCGGGGCAAAAATGATTGATCTTTCAGTAGAATGGAAGGCTCTTTTCAAAGGTGGAATTGTGGGTGAGCTGGTTTTTGACTCGCCTACGTTACGTTTTACGAAAGATAAGGTTGAGCCTAATCAGGTGCAGAAAGACTCCAGCGATTTCCGTACCCTGCTGAATAACTTCATGCCACTGGATGTAAACCGGGTGGAAATTAATAACGGTCGTATTGCTTACATCGATGAGCATTCCAGCCCTAAAGTAGACATTGCCCTTACCAATGCTCATCTGCTGGCCCTCAATTTGCGAAATAGCTACGATTCTACGAGCGTACTGCCCGCCACCGTTACCGCTCAAGCCGATGTGTACGAGGGCACTCTGACCATCAATGCCCGGTTAAACCCGATGAGTCCCCGGCCTACTTTTGACGTTAACGCTGAAGTAAAAAACACCAATCTGGTTAAGCTAAATGACTTTTTTAAGGCTTACGCTAGTGTCGATATTAACCGCGGAAGCTTTGGGCTTTACTCTGAGGCGGCGGCGAAAAATGGTCGTTTTGACGGTTATGTGAAGCCCCTCATTACTAACCTGAAAGTGCTAGGCCCTGAAGACCGACACGACACCCTTTTGCAGAAAATCTGGGAGGGTATTGCCGGAGGCGTTGCCCAGATTTTTAAAAACCAGCGAAAAGATCAATTAGCCACAAAGATTCCCTTTGAAGGCGATATCAAGGAACCGGAAACCAATGTCTGGTTCGTGATTGGAAATATTTTGCAAAATGCCTTCATCCGGGCCATTCAACCTTCACTGGATCATGAAGTTAGTTTAGGAACGGTGGGTACCCGAAAAGAAGAAAAGAAGACCTTTCTAGAAAAAGTCTTTGGCAGTAAGGACGATAAAAAAGATAAAAAGAAAAAGGATTAACCTTGATGCATGATGCATAGGTAGAGTGATAGAGTTATTTATTAGGTGTTTTCTTGTCTGATTCTTACAAATACTTTTATTTGTACAAGAAAATATTCAAATAATTACTCTAAGTCTACCTATGCAACCTTCTCCGTTTTGGGGTGAATTAGTCGGCACACTTGTGTTGATTTTGTTGGGCGATGGCGTTGTAGCGAACGTTCTTTTGAAACACTCCAAAGGCGAAAACAGCGGCTGGATTGTCATTACAGCAGGCTGGGGTTTTGCCGTGATGCTTGGAATTTTCGTAGCCAAAGCCTTTGGAAGTGCAGATGCTCATCTGAACCCGGCGGTTACGCTAGCCTTCGCCGTTTCCAATCACGATTATTCCAACGTGCTTTCCTACTGGTTAGCTCAGATGATTGGGGCTTTTCTGGGAGCCGTTCTGGTCTGGCTGCACTACCTTCCACACTGGTCTGAAACAAATGATCCGGGCCTCAAACTAGCTGTTTTTGCTACGAGTCCTGCCGTCCGCAAACCAGCGGGTAACTTCATTTCAGAGTTCATTGCCACAGCCTTATTAATTCTGGGCGTTAGTTCTATTTCCGGGGCGGGTGAACTAGCCATTGGTTTAGGACCTTATCTCGTAGGTTTATTAGTCTGGAGTATCGGATTGTCATTAGGCGGCCCAACGGGTTATGCCATGAGCCCAGCCCGGGACCTGGCTCCGCGGATTGCTCACGCCTTATTACCGATTCCCGGCAAAGGTTCTTCCGATTGGTCCTACGCCTGGATTCCCGTCGTGGCTCCTCTACTGGGCGGCGTGGCGGGAAGTCTGTTATTCATGGCTTTTCATTAATTCAGCGTAGCTCCCGGCTTCTTACGCTGCCGAGCCTTCCCTGAAACCAGTAAACCGAAAACTACAAACTGAAGATGTACATTGGCTCCATAGATCAGGGTACGACAAGTACTCGTTTCATCATTTTCGATAAAAAGGGCGAGATTATTTCCATGGCCCAGAAAGAACATACCCAGTACTACCCCCAACCCGGCTGGGTGGAACATAACCCCGATGAAATCTGGGCGAATACGCAGGAAGTGATTAAAGAAGCCTGGCAAAGGCTAAACTGACGACTAAAAGTTTAACCGCCGTCGGCATTACCAATCAACGCGAAACGACCGTCGTCTGGAATAAATTTACGGGGAAGCCTTATTACAATGCCATTGTCTGGCAGGATACCCGAACGAGTTCATTAGTGAACGAACTGGCCACCGACGGCGGGCCCGATCGCTTTCGGGAAAAGACGGGTTTACCGCTGGCTACTTACTTCAGCAGCTTAAAAATCAAATGGTTATTGAAGCATGTGGCTACGCTTGAAAAAGACGCGATTAAGGGCGAAGTCCTTTTTGGCACGATGGACACGTATGTCATCTGGCAACTGACGGGAGGTAACAAAAATGCCAAACATATTACCGATGTAACCAATGCCAGCCGTACGCAGCTCATGGATTTACGGACGCTGAAATGGGATGATTCGTTACTGGAAACCTTCGGTATTCCCCGAAAAATGTTACCCGAAATCCGCTCGTCTTCGGAAGTGTATGCAAAAGCAAAAGGGGTGCTGGAAGGCGTACCGATAGCCGGAATTTTGGGTGACCAGCAGGCAGCCTTGGTTGGACAAACCTGTTTTCGTCCGGGTGAAGCGAAGAATACCTACGGCACCGGGTGTTTCATGTTGTTAAATACCGGCGATGCTCTAACCCAATCGACGCATGGACTCATCACGACCGTTGCGTATCAATTAGGGAATCAACCCGTTCAATATGCCCTGGAAGGTTCAGTGGCTATTGCCGGAGCATTGGTTCAGTGGCTGAGAGATAACCTGGGTCTCATTGAAAAAAGCTCGGATATTGAAGCTCTGGCCCGAACCGTGGAAGACAATGGCGGCTGCTACTTTGTCCCTGCTTTTTCGGGCATGTACGCTCCCTACTGGCGAAGTGATGCCCGGGGCGTGGTGGCAGGGTTAACTCGATTTGTTACGAAAGGGCATTTAGGTCGAGCCGCTCTGGAAGCTACCGCTTTTCAAACGCTGGAAATTCTGGAAGCGATGGAAAAAGACGCCGGAATCCGCTTATCCGAGTTACGGGCCGACGGCGGCATGACGGTCAATGAATTACTCATGCAGTTCCAGTCAGACTTATTAAATGTACCCGTTGTACGTCCAAAAATGATTGAAACCACGGCTTTAGGTGCCGCCTACGCTGCCGGACTGGCGGTGGGTTACTGGAAAGATTTGGACGATTTACGCCAAAACTGGGGCATCGAAAAAACCTGGAAACCCCAAATGCCCCGAGCCAAACGGAACTCCATGTACCGAAGCTGGCGAAAAGCCGTGCGGCGTTCATTTGGGTGGGAAGAATAGTTTTAAGTTGTTGGTTATTAGTTGTTAGGATATTAGAATAAAGGAAACGGGGTACTGACTATCAAAACTGATAATCATTACCCCGCTTTCTTTCATTAGTTCGTTGACTGCAAGTTATTACACATAACCCTCAACCAACAACGAATAACTATTCCTGAATGAATGGGTAATCCTCCTGAACGTACACATCTTTGTACGCTTCGCTTGGATCTGGCCAGGGAGATTCTTCCGCAAACTTCACGGATTCAGCTACCTGCTCTTTTACTTTATCTTCAATCGCAGTCAGCTCTTCTTCCGTTGCGAAACCGTTTTCAAGAATCGTTGCCCGGGTCCACTCAATAGGGTCACGGCGTTTGTATTCTTCTACTTCTTCTTTCGTCCGGTATTTCTGAGGATCGGACATGGAGTGACCACGATAACGGTACGTCTTGAATTCCAGGAAGGTAGGACCTTCACCGGCACGAGCACGCTCTGCCGCACGGCTAACCGCTTCGTGAACGGCTTCAACGCTCATCCCATCTACTGGTTCTGAAGGCATGTCATACGCTTCACCAATCGTGTACAGATCCGTTACGTTTGACGTACGAGCTACCGAAGTACCCATCGCGTAACCGTTGTTTTCTACCACGAAGATAACGGGCAGTTTCCAGGTCATGGCCATGTTAAAGGCTTCGTGCAGAGCACCCTGACGAACGGCACCATCTCCGAAGAAACAGATACACAGGTTTTTCGTTTTCAGGTATTTCTCAGCAAAGGCGATACCAGCACCCAGGGGAATCTGAGCACCTACGATTCCGTGACCGCCAACAAAGTTTACTTCTTTGTCAAAAATGTGCATCGAACCGCCTTTTCCTTTAGTCGTACCCGTAGCTTTGCCGTACAATTCGGCCATGATGGCATTGGGGCTCGTTCCTAAAGCCAAAGGAAAACCGTGGTCACGGTAGGCGGTAATCCATTTGTCATCTTTCGTCAAAGCAGATACTGAACCTACGGAACAGGCTTCCTGACCAATGTACAAGTGGCAAAAACCACGGATTTTTTGTTGTCCATAGAGCTGACCGGCTTTTTCTTCAAAACGCCGTTGAAGCATCATATTTTCAAACCAATAGAGGTAGGTTTCTTTCGGGTATTTTACCTTCGCTTTGGCTTTTTCTTTTGTGGCCATTACACGCGGGATTAGAAGAGTGGAAATAACGTCTGATTTTCCGAACTTTTTCTCCGGCCAAAGGCACGAATTTGGAAAACCTGGTACAAAACTTTCGGCGAAATTAGCCTGCAATCGTCAAAACACAAAGATGCTTTTTCTAGAACGGCTTCATTTAACTCATTATAAGTCCTACGAATCGGGAGCCTTTCTCTTTTCCGAGCGGGTAAATGCCATTGTCGGCGAAAATGGCAGTGGCAAAACCAACCTGCTCGATGCCATTTATTTTTTGTCTCTGACGAAAAGTGCCTTTACCAGCCAGGATGCTCTGTCTATCCAGCATGGGGCGGATTTTGTGCTTATAGACGGCGTGTTCTCCCGTTACGAGGCTCACGAGCCTGCTATTAACCTGGCGAAAATAACGAATGATTCGGAGGAAAACCATTCTCCGATGGCTATTTCTGAAGAGACGATTGCCGAACCCTCCGAAGAGTCCCGAATAGCTGCCCCCCTTCGCTCGTCTCAGATTACCATTTCATTACCGCGAGGTCAGCGAAAAGTGGTGATGAATGATCGTAAAGCGTACGAACGGCTGGCGGATCATATTGGAAAATTCCCCGTGGTATTAATCGCTCCTGACGATACAGATTTAATCCGGGAAGGTTCAGACGAGCGTCGGAAGTTTTTTGATGGGGTATTGTCCCAGCAACGCCCGGATTATTTGAGCGATTTATTGCAGTATAACCGTATTCTGGATCAACGAAATATCTTATTAAAGCAATTCCACGAACGCCATTACATGGACGAAGACCTGCTGGAAGCCTATTCTCAACCGCTGGTGGAGCTGGCTTTACGGCTAAATGCGATCCGAAAAAGCTTTCTACAGGAATTTCTCCCGGTTTTTCAGGAGCATTACGCTCAGTTGAGTGAAAGTCGCGAAACGGTAGAGATTCGTTATGACTCTGAAGTAGACATCGAACAGTTCAAGCATCAATTCTGGCTTAATCGCCACCGGGATGTGGCCGCTCAACGCACCACCCTCGGTATACACCGGGATGACTTTGTCTTTGAAATTGACTCGTATCCGCTGAAAAAATTTGGTTCGCAGGGTCAGCAAAAATCTTTTGTGGTCGCTTTAAAACTGGCTCAGTTTCATTTATTAACCCAGGAAAAAGGCCATCAACCCATTTTACTGCTAGATGATATTTTTGATAAACTGGACGATCGCCGCATTGCCAAGCTTATGGATATGATGCAGGACGGTACCTTTGGCCAGGTGTTTCTAACCGATGCTCGCCCCGAACGAACGCAGTCTTTATTAGCAGAATCGGGGATTACAGCGAATATTATCCGAACGACTTAAAGGTTGAATAGGGTCTCATGAACTGGTGCGAGATCCATCTCGTACCAGTTCATGAGACCCCGCTGCTCGTTTGGATTTATAATTCGAAAGCAATCGGTCAAGGATTTGCAATCCTTGACCAGCCTAAAAACAAAAAAATCTCCACCTATTGAAGTGAAGATTTTCCTAACTACGACCAACAAACTAATTATTTATTTTTTTACTTGTTCTGCCTTCTTCATCACTTTGTCGCCCGCTTTCAGATTTTTAGATACTAGTAAAAACGGCCCTGATACAATTTCTTCTCCAGCCTTCACTCCTGACAGAATTTCAATATTTTCAAAATCGCTAATACCCGTCTTTACCGTTCGCTGCTCCACTACTCCATTTTTATTTACAAAAACTACTTCTTCCGGTTTTGCTTCCTTACGAACCTGATTTGCGTTAGCATTTCCCTGAGTATCAGAATTATTTACTTCTGCATCTTTTTCGGATGAACGGGTTGTAACGGCTGAAATAGGTACGCTTAACACCCCATTTTTCCGCTCAGTAATCACTTCAACCGAAGCTGTCATGCCGGGTCTGAAGGGAAAACTTTTTTTCTTTTTTCGATCTACTAAATCTCGGTAAGAATCCGGTAAAATCCGCATTTTGACTTCGAATTCAGTAACCGCATCTGTCGAACTTGCTGCCGCTGAAAGTGAACTTCCTGAACCATTGGCTGTATTGGCAATCGAAGTGACCAGACCTTTAAACTTCCGCCCTGAATAACTGTAAGCATCTACGTCAATAATCACCGAATCGCCGACATTGACCCGTACGATATCGTTTTCATTTACATTCACCCTCACCTCCATATTATTCAGGTTGGCAATGCGGAGTAACTCCGTTCCAGCCATTTGTGAAGTTCCAACGACCCGCTCACCCAGCTCGACATCCAGTTTGGAAATAATCCCATTCGATGGAGCGTAAATGGTTGTTTTTCGTAGGGTTTCCACGGCATCCCGTAAGCCGGCATCGGCACTTTCAACGGCATAACGGGCGGCTTCGATATTAGCCTTAGTGGATTCTACGTTCTGCCTGGCTACTTTAAAGTTAGCCTCAACGGTTTCAAAATCCGCATCCGATATTACTTTGTCAGCGTATAATTTCTTATTCCGGTTATAATCAGCCTGAGCCCGAATTAATTGGGCCTCTACCTGTCCCAAACTCGCCTTTGCCTGTTCGTAACTGGCTTTCGCCTGATTAACCGTTGCCTTCGCCCGAGCCACCAGCGACTCGTAGTTATCCGGGCGAATGCGTAATAACAACTGCCCCTTCACAACGGAATCCCCTTCATGAATATTCAATTCGATAATCTCCCCAGATACATCGGGACTGATTTTTACTTCTACCTCCGGCTGAATTTTTCCCGAAGCACTAACCCTTTCCACAATGTCAGCCGTTTTTACGGTACTGAACGTGGCTTCTTCGGCTTTTTCCTTTCCAATCCAACCGGCGGCTTTCGCTACGAAAAGCCCTCCGACCAGTACCACCACAATACCACCGAGAATCCACCAAATTCGATTTGAAGAACGTTTTGCCATGGCTTTTAGCCCTTATTTAAGTAATAGTCTAGTCAATTAATAATGAACTCAAAAAGACAAAGGTTTATTCTGATAATAGTCTAATACCTTTATTCTCAATACATAATCATACTTAGCCTGGATTTGATTAATGCGGGAACGATCCAGATTTGACTTCGCCAGATTGTAATCTACGGAGTTGATGGCTCCGGCATTAAACCGACTTTCAGAGGCTTTAAAAGCCAACGCTAAGGCCTCTACCTGACGCGTCAATGAACCATAACGTTTAGCCGCCGCAGTCATGTTGACATAAGCCTGTTCAATATTCTGACGTAACTGCAACCGAACATTGTCGGCCTGATATTGCTGATTTTGTACACTCAGCGAAGCATTTGCCGTCCGATACCGAACCTGAAAAGCATTAAAAATGGGAATACGGAGACTTAATCCGACCCCACCGTTCAGGTATTCGTTAATTGTTCGGACCAGGGAATATTTTGAGTAGTGTATCCGGGCTGAGTAGTTGTAAACGTGATTGGAACCTGTTGCCCTTGAAAATCAACGTAAGCCGTATTCGTGATAGTGGTGGGGTTACCTGCCAACGAACGGCGGGCGGCACTCGAATAGTTACTACCCAGACTCACGTTAAAAGCCAGGGAGGGAAAGTAAGAGCCCCGGGCAATGGCTACCCCCGTGCGGGCACTCAGCGTTCGAAGATCAGCGGCCTGAACAGCCGCCTGCGTTTTCAGAGCGGAAGCATAAATCTGCTGGATGGGCGTGTTGTACGTATCATCAGGCGTATTCACGCTCATCCGATCCAGTGTAATTTCCTGAATTTCAGGATCATTCATTAATTGAAGCAACTGCAATTTTGAAATAACCAGGTTATTCTCAGCCGTCACGACCGATAACTCATCGTTGGCATATTGAGCTTGTAAATCCAGCAGATTCGCCTGAGGTAAGGCTCCGGCACTAACTAGTTTTTCGGTTCGGGCAACCTGTTGGCCTGTAATATCCACCTGTGTTCGGGAAACGGCCAGAACGTCTTCGTTATTTAATACCTGCAAATAAGCCAGTACTACGTTCAACGCTACCTGATCGCGAGTGGCCTGTACATCTAACTTACTGGCTTCCAGCAATTGCTGATTTTGTTTGATGGTATTCGTAACGATTCCACCGTTGTAAATGATTTCTGAGGAAGTCAGGTTGAGGTTATTATAATTCAACGTCTGAGTTACGTAAGCGTTGGTGAAGGGGTCAATGTTACGCCCCAGGTTCAGGCCCTGAGTAATAGCACTGTTGAGGGTAGGCAGCCGGGTATATTTAGATTGTTCGAAGGTGTTTCGATTGACTTCCACCTGTACTTCACTCTGCTTGACCTGAAGGTTATTTTTCCAAGCAATATCCACGCAATCCTGAAGCGATTTTTTCGGAGCAGTCGTCTGCCCAAAGGCGGGTAAGGTTACCGCCAGACTCACGCCAAGAAACCAAACTTTGAGACTTGTCATCATCTTTCCAAACTATTGTTCATCAATGATACACAAGCCCAGCCACAGTGACGAATAGTTTTGGGATAAGCGGCGATAATTTAGTTTGTGGGTTTTGAGTTTGGGGTTCAGAGTTAATACTAAAAGTTTATTTATTTAACCTGATATATTGGTGATGCAGAAAAATTCACAACTCAAAACACCAAACCCAAAACTCTAAACTCGTCAAAACACAAAAAAGTCCAGAAGAACGACTTCTGGACTTTCCTTTTCCCCCATTGTTTTACCTAACCTAACAAACCCTTTCGGGTAAGACTCTTTATAATTACACGCGAGCCGATTTACTTCGGATGTTTCGCATGAAGTTAGTAAATTCAGTACGCTCTAATCTGTTTTGCGGACGGTAATACCCCAGGTCCTTCTTTGATCCAAAAGCGTCCAGTATTGCGGCGATTGCAGCCCCTACTCCCAGGGTTAACAGCATGATTAGAGCTAATGACATAATTATTTAAGATGTGGTCTTGGTTTTTATGTAATCTTATACTGTGCCTCTACGAATAAAGGTTAACAGGAATGATACCACGGCGATTACTAATAGGATGTGGATAAGACCTCCAGCACTGTATCCTACTACTCCAATAAGCCAGCCGATAATCAGGATAACTGCGATGATATACAATAGACTTCTCATGACGGTTAAAGTTTTTTTTTCGTGATTTGGATGTTGACTAGGTAGATAAAAACAGTTTGCCAGGAGTGCCAGAAGCCCATATAATAGGTCTATACGTTTAAAGAAAAAGAAAACGAGTACAATATTCCCCACGGCGGGGAAATACCCCTGAGGTACAACGGGGAACGGAAGTGGCATTATAATGGTAATTCCATAGATACATCAATTATCAACCCTCCACTGTATGAATCGTCTAAAGTCTATTGGTAACTTTTTTCTGGAAGTTTATAATGAGTTTTCAAATGACAATGCACTAAAAATGAGTGCATCCCTGTCGTACTATACGATCTTCTCCATGGCCCCCATGCTTCTGGTCATTATTTCTCTGTTAGGAATTTTTTATGGACAGGAAGCCATTCAGGGGCAGGTCTTCGGACAGATTCAGGGGTTGGTAGGAAAAGAGGCCGCCCTCCAGATTCAGGATCTAATCAAGAAAGCCGAACTCTCCAATCGTTCGCCCTTAGCCCTAACGGTTGGTATCATTACGCTCGTGATTGGGGCTACCGGGGTTTTCGGTGAAATGCAGGATTCCATTAATCGTATCTGGTCGTTGCGGGCTAAACCCAAAAAAGGATGGCTGAAACTATTAATTAACCGCCTGCTTTCGTTCTCTATGATCATCAGCATGGGTTTCGTACTGCTGGTATCCCTGGTACTGAATTCCATGATCGATGTATTCAGCAACCAGCTTGAACGCATCTTCAATAACGATCTGGTTGTCGTTTTTTATGTGGTTAACCTACTGGTCATTTTTGCGGTCATTACTTTACTATTTGCACTAGTTTTTAATGTATTACCAGACGGAAAACTTTACTGGAAAGATTCATTTGTAGGAGCGGGCTTTACCGCCATTCTATTCATGATCGGGAAGTTTTTGATTGGCCTTTACCTGAGCAAATCAAATGTAGGCTCTACCTATGGTTCAGCCGGTTCTATTGTGATCGTACTGCTTTGGGTTAACTATTCAGCAGCCATTCTCTACTTCGGGGCAGAGTTTACGAAAGTTTACGTCAGACGTTTTGGTCGGGGCATTGTTCCCAAAAGCGAAACAGTCATTGTTTACGAACAGGAAATTAGTCCCGATCAGTTAGAAGAAGGCCAGTTGGGCCATGTGAATGTCAACAACCTACGGGGTTATTACGAGCGACGTTAATTATTTACCCACCATCAATTTATCAAGGTCATGAATACGATTTATGAAAAACCCAATTCATTCGCCGTCAAAAGTTTACAGGTTTTAAATCTGCTTACCTTTCTGGTAACCATTGCGGCCAACTGGGCGGCGGTAAGTTTGCCTTTGAACAACAAAACCACCAAGCAGCTTTCGGATCAATACCCGAATCTCTTTACTCCAGCAGGCCTAACTTTCTCTGTGTGGAGTGTGATTTATCTGAGCCTGGGTCTTTTTATAATTTATCAGCTCAAAGGACTCTTCAATCATCAACCGCATGAGTACGTACAGCAGGTGGTAGCCCGGGCGAGCGGCTGGCTTATTGCAGCTAATCTGCTAAATGCCAGTTGGATTATTGCCTGGCACTACGAATACGTGAGTCTTTCCGTAGCAATTATGCTGGGCTTATTGGTGAGTTTATTGGTGTTATTATCTAAAATGTTTGAAGTATCGTCGATAGAAACGAGCTGGTGGCAGCGTTTCGTGGTACGTACACCTTTTGGACTCTATGCAGGCTGGATTTCCATCGCCACTATTACTAACATTGCGGCCTGGTTAGTCGATATGAACTGGAATCAGTTGGGTCTTTCGGAAGAAACGTGGGCAGTTATTATGATCATTACGGGTACCATTCTGGCTCAGATTGTACTTTTCACGTATCGCAGTGTTGCTTATGGCTTAGTGGTTATCTGGGCATTAATAGGTATTATCCTTCAGCGTTACCAGGCACCAGAACCTAACATGACTATTGTATACGTTAGCGAAATCTGTATTCTAGTCCTTACTATCTCCGTAGTACTGATTGCCTTTACCAATCTGGTTATTCCGATTCGCCGCCGTCCCGTTTTAAACTGGACGCACCCTAAAGTATAACCATCTCATTCATAGACTCATAAACCCAAAAGCCTTCGTTCTTGAGTACGGGATCGAAGGTTTTTTCATATAATCTGTCCAATGTTAAAACAACTTATTACCGAGGGACGTTTTTCAGAAATAGGATGAGCTAAAATAAAATCTACTTAAAAAATAGAGTTTAAAACCTAACCTTCTGAAAACGCCAGTGTTACAAAAAAATATTCATTTTTTACCACCAGAAAGTACTGCATACTTTTTCATTTCAAAAGTCTTGTATCTTTGCCACAAAAAACCCGGTTTTTAGGCAATTTTATTGTATTTTACTAAGTCCGAAGCTTAGTAAACGAGCTACCGAGAAACGCATTCCTAACCGTCGTTTTCTATATTCTCCATGGAGTTTACTATTGCACAGGTGGCCCAGCTATTGGGCGGTGAAGTTAAAGGTCAAGCCGATCAGAAAGTAAGTCGATTGGCTAAAATCGAGGAAGGAACTGAAGGAGCTATCAGTTTTCTTTCCAACCTCAAATACGAACATTTTCTTTATACGACCTCTGCTTCGGCGGTGATTGTAGATAAAGGTTTTGAGCCTAAAAAGGCCTATACTCCGACGTTAATTCTAGTTGATAACGCATACACTGCCTTCACTAAACTGCTGGAGGTTTATCATAACGCCATTACTTTTCGTAAATCCGGCATTGAAGAACCCAGCTCTCGCGGAAACAATACCGAAATTGGGGAAGGCCTTTATCAGGGAGCTTTTTCCTACATTGGTGATAACTGCCGAATTGGCAAAAATGTCAAGATCTATCCACAGGCGTTCATTGGAGATCAGGTAGTTATTGGAGATAACACTATTATTTACGCCGGAGCTAAAATTTACGATAACTGTAAAATTGGAGCGAATTGCACCATTCACGCCAATGCCGTTATTGGCTCAGACGGATTTGGTTTTGCTCCTCAGGAAGACGGTTCGTATAAGAGCATTCCGCAGTTGGGTAATGTGATTCTGGAAGATAACGTTTCCATTGGCTCTAATACCACTATTGACTGTGCAACCATGCCAGAAGCTTCCACCATTATCCATGAAGGAGTTAAACTGGATAACCTGATTCAGATCGCTCACAACGTGGAAATTGGCCGTCATACCGTCATGGCCGCTCAGAGCGGTGTGTCTGGTTCGGTCAAAATTGGGGAATATTGCATGATTGGCGGCCAGGTAGGTATTTCTGGTCATCTGCAATTGCCTAATCATACCATTATTACTGCTCAATCCGGCATTTCAAAGACAATTACCAAAGAAGGAGTCGTATTAACCGGGTCTCCGGCCTACGAAAACCGGGAGAACCTCAAATCGCAGGCCGTATTTCGTCGACTTCCTGAATTGGAAAAGCGGGTAAGAGAACTGGAAAAACTCCTGAAAGAATTATCTTTGCCGGCTAATAGCATCCAGTAGTTCAGCAGCGAGTCGATCAAAGCTGGCAGGAGGCTTCTTTTTCAAGAGGCCTTTTGTGTATAAAGCCCATCGAATTTACCAGTCGATAGCTGCTCATTCGTCTAAAATGAATCTTAAACAGCATACTATTCAAAAACCTGTCACCGTATCTGGTGTTGGGTTACATACCGGTGTCGTTGCCTCCATGACGTTCCTACCGGCTCCAGCGAACCACGGTTACAAGTTTCAACGGATTGACTTACCCGGCCAACCCATTATTGATGCTGATGTAGATAACGTAGTGGATGTTTCCCGGGGTACAACGCTTGAACAGAGCGGTGCCCGTGTTCATACCGTAGAGCATACGCTGGCGGCCCTGGTGGGTCTTCAGATTGATAACTGCCTCATCCAGCTAGATGGTCCTGAACCTCCTATCATGGACGGTTCTTCCATTAAGTTCATCGAGGCTCTGGATGATGCAGGCATCGAAGAACAGAATGCCTTACGAAATTACTTCGAGGTTCCTTCGGAAGTACGCTTCCGTGATAAAGACCGCGACGTTGAAATCGCCGCTCTGCCCCTTGACGATTACCGCGTAACGGTCATGGTGGACTATAACTCCAAGGTCCTTAGCAGTCAGCATGCTTCTCTAAACGATATTACGCTTTTCAAACAGGAAATTGCCAAGAGCCGTACCTTCTGTTTCTTACACGAACTGGAAGCTCTGTTTAAAGCAAACCTGATTAAAGGAGGTGACCTTTCAAATGCCATCGTGATCGTGGATCGTGAGTTTGAAGATGGCGAGCTTGACCACCTTTCTTCACTCTTAGGTAAGCCTAAAGTAAGTGTGGTCCCAGGAAAAGGAATTCTTAATAATATCGATTTACACTATGCCAATGAACCTGCCCGCCACAAACTCCTTGATGTTATAGGAGATTTGGCTCTGGTTGGACGCCCCCTGAAGGCTCAAATTCTGGCGGCTCGTCCTGGCCACGCGGCAAACGTTGAAATGGCGAAAAAAATTAAAAAACTGATGCGGGAAACTCAAAAACCCAGTATCCCCGTATATGACCCCAAGGTCCCCCCGGTGATGGATATTAAGCAGATTTCTAATCTGCTGGCACACCGCTATCCCTTCCAGTTGATTGATAAAATCATTCATATGGACGAGACCAGCGTTGTTGGTGTTAAGAATGTTACAATCAATGAGCCCTTCTTTACGGGTCACTTTCCTGAAAACCCGGTAATGCCCGGCGTTTTACAGATTGAGGCTATGGCTCAGACGGGTGGTATCCTCGTAATGAGCACCGTACCAGATCCTGAAAATTACTGGGCGTACTTGGCAGCGATTGAAAACTGCCGTTTCCGTCGTAACGTAGTTCCCGGTGATACGGTCATTTTCAAATGCGAATTCATGGCTCCCATGAAACGTGGCATTGCCAAAATGCACGGACAGGCCTGGGTGGCCGGTCAGCTGGTCATGGAAAGTGACATGACTGCGAGTTTAGTTCGTAAAAAATAAGCCAGAACGTTACGGTAAATAGCTTCCCATACGCTACCGTAATCCGTAAATGAAAGAATGATACAGCCCTTAGCATACGTTCACCCTGACGCCAAAATCGCCCCCAATGTGGTTATTGAGCCCTTTGCGGTTATTCATAAAAACGTTGAAATTGGCGAAGGAAGCTGGATTGGCTCTAACGTTACCATTTTTGAAGGTGCCCGCATTGGAAAAAACGTTCAGATTTTTCCATCTGCCAGTATCTCAGCCGTTCCTCAGGATTTGAAATTTGAAGGGGAAGAAACACTGACCGTCATTGGTGATTATACAACCATTCGGGAATGTGTCACCATTAATAAAGGCACCAAAGCCGCCGGAAAAACGGTAGTAGGCAAAAACTGCCTGATTATGGCTTACTCGCACATTGCTCACGATTGCATCATCGGTGATCACTGCATTATGGCGAATAGTGTGCAAATGGCAGGACACGTAGAATTAGGCGACTGGGCATTCGTGGGAGGTACGACTGCCATTCATCAGTTTTCTAAAATCGGTGCTCACAGCATGATTGGTGGCGGTTCTCACGTCCTGAAAGATATTCCTCCCTACACCAAAGCGGGTCGTGAGCCGATTGCTTACGTGGGTTTAAACTCCATCGGTCTGCGTCGCCGGGGTTTTAGTAACGAGAAAATTGCTGAAATCCAGGAAATCTATCGCTACGTTTTCCAGAAGGGATATAACAACGCCGAAGCTTTACACCGCATTGAAATTGAATTACCAGCCTCGGCTGAACGGGATGAAATTCTACACTTCATCCGCTCTTCCGAACGAGGTATCATGAAAGGCCCTAACAAGAGCTCTTCTGCTGAATAATTAAAAAAGGTCAGGCTATCATGACGATTCCTGACCTTTTTTCTTCTCTGATTCCCATGCAATTAATTCTCGAACAGCTGGGTAAACGGTTTATTCGGGAATGGATTTTCCGCCGATTATCCCTCGAACTTTCTTCCGGCCAGCGAATGGCCATTACCGGTCCTAACGGCTCGGGGAAATCCACGCTCCTTCAGGTCGTGGCGGGAGCTTTAGCCGCCAGTGAAGGAAAGCTCACATACCGCAACGAAAATCAAGACATCCCAGCGGACGACGTGTTCCGACAGGTGGCCATTGCAGCTCCTTACCTGGAGTTGATTGAAGAGTTTACCTTAACTGAGCTGGTTGACTTTCACCAGAAATTCAAACCCTTCAAGAATAATCTTCAAACGGCTGAATTCATTGAAAGACTCGATCTGAAAGCTTCCAGCGATAAGTTCATTCGTAATTTTTCTTCCGGAATGAAACAGCGTCTGAAACTCGGTCTGGCTTTCCACAGTCAGGTACCCGTTGTCATTCTGGACGAACCCACTTCAAACCTTGACGCCCGCAACAGCGAGTGGTATTACCGCGAAGTACAGAAGCTGGATGATTCTCAGTTGGTTATTATCGGTTCGAACGTCCCGGCTGAGTATAGCTTTTGTGAAAAAAGGCTTGATATTCAGGCGTATAAATAATTTTCAGGTCCCTGCTTAATCAGGGTTACTGGCATTCGTAGTATCTTCGTTTTATAACCTCCCATGAAGATATGCGAAACCTTTTTACCTGTCTATTTCTTTTCCTTACCACCTTTGTTCAGGCAGAAAATCAGCCAGTTACCTTCGTTCCTAACAAAGGTCAGTGGGAGGACGGCGTACTGTATCGCGTCCAGATTCCGGGCGGCCAGATGGACCTTCGCCGGGATGGTATGGATTACGTCTTTTACGACACGGACTATTTCCGGAAACTGCACGACCAACAACTGAACGCGGATGCACCTCTGCGACTCCACGGCGTTCGGGTCTATTTCGAGGGTTCTAATACCAGCCCTGCACTACAGCATGATCTTTCCGATGGTATTTCCCGCAATTACTTTCTGGGCAATAACCAGAGCCGCTGGGCCACGGGCGTAACTGGTTTTGGGGAAGTTATTTACAAAGAGTTATATCCCGGCATTGACCTTCGGCTGTATGCTCACCAGGCCACCATCAAATACGAATTCATTGTTCACAGCGGAGCAAACCCTGAGGTGATTAAAATGCGATATGAAGGCTCCGAACAAATGAGCGTTTCGGAGCACGGTAATCTGGAAGTGAAGACTTCCGTAGGCTGGTTTCGGGAGTTGAATCCGTATAACTATCAGGAAATTGGCGGTAAAACCAAGGAAGTCAAAGGGCATTTTTCCATCCAGAATAAAAATACGGTTGGGTTTAGGTTACCCAACGGCTACGACCCCAAGCATCCGTTGGTAATCGACCCGGAGTTAATCTTTGCCACTTTTTCGGGTTCTTATGCGGATAACTGGGGCCATACGGCTACGTATGATGCAGAAGGTAACCTGATTTCGGGTGGCTCAGCTAATGCCTCGGGTTTTCCCGTTACGGCAGGGGCTTACCAGATCAACTACCGGGGGAACAACAGTGGTACTCTTTGGGATGTAGCCATTTTAAAGTATAACCCTACCGGAACCCGCTTACTTTATGCCACCTATCTCGGCGGAACGCAAACCGATGTTCCGCACAGCCTGATTGTGAACAGTAAAGGCGAGTTATTGATTTTCGGAACAACTTCCTCCCAGAACTTTCCTACGCACGAAAAAGCCTACAAACGCACCTTTACCGGAGGTAAAGCCTTAACGGATACGGAGGCCCCCCTCTCTGGAATGGATTATAATTTCGGCAGTGATATCTTCGTCGCTAAACTCAGTGCCGACGGAAAAAGCCTGCTGGGGGCTACGTATTATGGCACCACTGCCAACGATGGCTTAAACCTGAACACGGTTCTCGACATCCGTTATTATGGCGATGCCTACCGGGGTGAAATTGTTACGGATGATCAGGATAACATCATCATTGCCACGACAACGCCTGCCGAACTTCCCCTAACCCGCCCCGACCGCCTGGCGGCTACGGTTCTCAAATTTTCCGCTGATTTATCTACCCTCGCCTGGGAAAAACCACGACTCATGGGTGGTTTCAGTGGAGCATATTGCTATTCGTCTGCACTTCCGGTACTATTTACGTATGCGGGGCCGTTCGTGATAACCTTCAAACTCCTGAAGATGGCTGGATTATTAAGCTGGATAGAAACGGAAATGTATTAAAAACCAAACGAGTAGGAACGAACAATGCGGACGTAGCCATGTTACTCGATATTGACAAAAACGAGAACGTCTATATTCTGGGTTTGAGCGATGGCGGACAATATCCGGTTACTTCAGGTACTTATTCCAATCGCTCCAGCGGACAATTTATTCATGCCTTTGATCAGACGCTTGACCGCACCTTATTTTCCACCGTAATCGGCAGTGGTCGCGGTCGCCCTGACCTTGCTCCTACGGCTTTTCTGGTCAATGAATGCGGGAATATCTACGTAGCAGGCTGGGGCGGGGCGGTGAATCATACCTTAAACACCCCCATTGCCTTAGCCAGTAGTACCCGTGGCTTACCGATTACCAACGACGCTTTCCAAAAAGCTACCGATGGTAATAACTTCTATCTGGCCCTACTGGAAAGTGGAGCGAAGTCGCTGCTATACGCTACTTATTTTGGTAATACGACTGTTTCTGCTCAAATCCGTGGGGATCACGTGGATGGCGGAACTTCCCGCTTTGACAAACGTGGCTATGTTTATCAGGCCGTTTGTTCCTGTCAGCCGTCTTCCTTTCCTACTACGCCGGGAGCCTGGTCCAGTACGAACCGCTCCAACAATTGTAATAATGCCGTTTTCAAGTTCGATATTGATAATCTTGATGTAAAATTTGACATCATGCTGGACGGGAAAAAACAGGATACGGTCAATGCCTGTGCTCCCCTGAAACTGCAATTTGTCAATACCAGTACGGGCGGTAAAAACTATGAGTGGACCATTGGTAACCTGGATCGTTCTACGAATCCATTAATGACGGAATATAACTTCACCAAGCCGGGCATTTATGTCATTTCACTGGTAGGAAGAAATCCATTAAGCTGTAAAAAGGAAGCCGTTTATCAGCGAACCATTCGTATTTCTGAACCCGCTTTCCAGATTAGTAAGGATACTACCATGTGTCTCGGGGGCACTGCTCGCCTATCGGTCACTGGCGGCACCAATTACCAGTGGAACGCCGACCCCAGCCTTTCCAGCACGACGCAGGCCAATCCTAGTGTCAGCCCTAGCCAAACCACGACTTATACGGTTAAAGCTACGGATGCCCAAGGTTGCCGAGGCGAAAAGTCTGTTACGGTTACGATTCAACCCCTGCCGGTAACCGTGCAAGTTTCAGAGCCGACAATCTGCAAAGGTCAAACCGTTCAGATCAATGCCAGCGGGGGGTCGAGTTACCAGTGGAGCGGCGACGGTGTTACGAATGTCACTCAGCCCAATATTAAAGTTACACCCACCCAGACCACCGTTTACACGGTCACGGTACGCGATTCAAAAGGCTGTCGGGGTCAGGCTACGGCTACAGTCACCATCGATGAATCCTTTCGGCCCGATTTTACGGTTGATCGCATTTTTGATTGTACCCGACCTACTCAGGTACGGATTAATCTGGCTAATTCCGGCGGTGAGCAGTATTCCTGGAACATGGGTAACGGCGATTCATTGAGCGTTCAGAAACCCGACCCTTACACGTATCTCCATCCTGGAACGTATCAGATTACTGGTTCGGCCAAACGAGGTTCCTGTACCTTATCGGCAGCAACACCCGTGACCATTGATCCCCCCCTTGATGTTCCTAACGTAATAACGCCGAACGGGGACGGTAAAAATGATCGTTTTGTCATTGGCACGAATGGCTTAAAGCTGGATGTATATAATCGTTGGGGTAAAGCCGTTTTTCAGCAGGTTAGTTATCAAAATGACTGGATTCCATCACTAGCCGCCGGAACGTATTATTACCTCATTACCTTCCCAGACGGCAAGCAGTGCAAAAGCTGGGTTCAGATTGTTAATTAACTAGCGGTCAATGCATTGAATTTATTTAATCTTTTATCTTTGTTTCCTACTATCATTCCAATCTCCATGAAAGCACTCGTCTTTTTTCTGGCTTTAGGCCTTTCGATAGCTACCGCTCAGGCTCAGGACTCCTATCACGGAGCAAAAATTACGGCAGATCAAGCTCTTTCTACGAAACAACTCGTTGAGAAAATGAAGACTACCGATACGCTGGATACGAAAGTAACCGGCACGGTTGAGTCCGTTTGCAAGATGAAAGGCTGTTGGATGAAAGTGAAATTACCCGAAGGGAAAACCATGCGGGTAAGCTTTAAGGATTATGATTTCTTCGTGCCCAAAGACATTGAAGGAAAAACGGTAGTGTTTGAAGGAAAAGCATTTTCCCGCGTTACACCCGTTAAAGAACTGAAACATTACGCGGAAGACGCGGGTAAATCTAAAGAAGAAGTTGCTAAAATCACCGAACCCGAAAAAGCTCTGGTTTTCGTTGCGGACGGAGTGATTGTCAAGCAATAATACATTTCTCTAATGACAAAGCCGGATCAGCAGTTGCTGATCCGGCTTTCTTTATAAATAATAAAACCGGTGCGAGCTTCCTGTCTGCCATTACTTGTGAATGCAATTTTTGTATAGATGCCCATTTATGGCGTTTGGTAAAGGCAATGTTGACAATGCTGCTCTTTAGGAGGTTGTAATTACTCCAAGCGGATCACAGATCCGGAACAGCCGAATTTTGCTACCACTTACCTTACCATTTTTTGTAGAGACGCGACTTTATCGCGTCTGGGTAGAGGCAATTTTAACGATACTCTTGCGGATTTATAATTTTTACAAGCGAATCACATACCCACGACAGTCAGGTTTTGGATTGCAAATCCGACAACAGCAAAAGGCGTAAGGTGATTGTATTCTGTTTCGAGGAAATCAGTGCATAAGACGGCCAGAGGCCTACGGTTAGATCGTCACTCGGCAGGGCAAGAGCCGAGCGACTGTAATGGGGTATGTATGGCTTAATTTCGTTGCGTTAGTTTCCAACGCGTGGCGGATAAGGCCAATAGCACCAGGGAAAGGAAATAGATCACATTTCTGGAATCGATTAGCCCTCGTCCCAGAGCATTGTATTGCGTATCAAGACCGAGCCAGCCGAGCCAGTAAGCTGCCCCATTCCATAACTCCAGTCCAGCAATAGAACTGAAGCCTACGTATAGAATAAAGCTGATAAATACGCCCAGTAAGAACGCTACAATCTGATTGTCCGTTAAAGAAGAAGTAAATAACCCAATGGCTGCAAAGACGCATCCCAATAGAAAAAGTCCCAGATATGAACCCTGTACGCTGGCAGTATCAATGTTCCCGACGGGGTTACCCAACTGATACACCGAGAAATAATACAGGAGCGTAGGAAGTAAAGTTAAAAACAGTAAGAAACAGGCAGCCAGAAACTTTCCACCTACCACTTGCCACTCTGTTACGGGTTTAGTAAACAATAACTCCAACGTCCCAATTTTACGTTCTTCGGCGATGGAACGCATGGTAATAGCGGGAATCAGAAAAAGAAAAACGTACGGAGCCAGGTTAAAGAACGAAGCCATATCGGCATAACCGCCCTCCAGCACACTTGTATCAGGAAAGACCCAAACCAGTAAGCCCATCGCCATGAGGAACACCGCCATCACGACATAACCGACCAGCGAGCTTAAAAAGGAATGGACTTCTTTCTTGAAAATGGTAAACATGGATATGAAAGGAATGCTCGTAGGAGTAACGCAAGGAACGTAAAAACTAATATTAACTAAACATCGGCCGGTCTTTTTTTACTACTGCCGCTACGATTAAACCCAGTAACGTTCCAACCACAACCCCAGTAAAAATCGTCATTACAAAACTAAAGCCAGGATTCGTCATCATGGTTACAAACCGCATAGCCGTATCAATTTGCTCGTCATTCATGCCACGTTCTTCGTAGGCATTTCGTAAAGCTCGTAGTGTTCTTTCCTGAGCAGAGTTATCAATAAACTGGGTATAAATCAGAATAATACCTGCTGAAACCACTCCCCAAACTGCCCCCGTCAAGGCCGTTATTCCTACGCCCTGTCCGTAAGTAATATAACCTTCATTCCAACTTCTAAACTCGCGGGTAGCCATTACTAGTACTAGTACCGTAAAACCAATTTGCAGGAAATTAGCCAGCAAACCCATTCCCATATTAGCCTTCATCGGATCATCTGGCATCAGATTAAAAGCTTGATATCCAATGGAAATAATACCGGTAATAATTCCAGAAATAATTCCCCATTTCAAAGCAATCCGGGCGGTTGAGGGTGTTTGGTCCATGACTCAATTTCCAGTTTAGTATTTTCTGTTTTCAGTTAGGTAATGTTCTGCTAATAATAGGTACTTAAACTCGTTTTTCGAAGATAAACTCCGACTAAAGCTGCATACAGAAAATGAAAAAGCATCCGAAGAACTCCGAAATTACTCCAGAAAATTGAACTAGGCGAAATCTGTTCAATCTGCTGAAGGAAGACCTGAAAATCAATCGGTCCGCTGGCTTTGTCATCCCCAAATTGTTCCTGAATGGAAGCCTGATCCTGCAAAGCTAATTTCTTGAGTTCGACAATAAATTCAGGAATGAGCGACGGTTCAACCGAAGAAGTGTAATAAGCAACCAAGCCCCCATCTACTGCACTGGCGATCAGAACAACAATGATACAAAAACCAAAGATTTCCAGAAAGTTAACCGTCTGATGAACCGTTTTCCAGTACCGAGAAGCTCCTACGGTCATTGCAATCCACATGAATATCATGCCGATATTCCGACGAGTCCCCAGCGGCATAGCGTCGCTGATTTTCAGAATATAGAAAAATAAAAAACACACCAGTCCAGCCACGAGGCCGGAAATGACTGATAATTGAAGAAACGCTTTACTTTTCATGGAGAAAGGAAGGGCTAACGTTTGCTTGACAAACGTTAGCCCTTCTGTTTATACTTTAAAACTCAGGGGCTGACTATGAAACGTACTTTTACCCTGATTAACAATACCATACACTTTTCCGCGTAAGGTATTGCCCAGGAAAGGCGTATTTTTTCCTTTCGATTTCCATTCCGCTGCGGATACCGTCCATTCTTCATCGGGATTGAAAGCCGTTAACTGAGCAACCTGTCCTTCGGCAATGGTAACGGGGCTACGTTTCAGAATAGAGCGGGGGTGTGAAGTAAATAAGGCTAATACTGTATCCAGCTCTAAATCGCCATAAGTGATAGCAGTAGCAAAGGCAGTTTCCAGGCTACTGATTCCAAAATCAGCTAAATCAAATTCCAGATTCTTAGATTCGGCATCCTGCGGGTAATGATCCGAAACCAGAGCGTCGATGGTCCCATCGGCTAAGCCTGCTTTCAGGGCCGCTACTTCCTCAGCCGGACGGAAGGGAGGCATTACTTTCAGATTGGTGTCAAAACTCACTAGGTCTGCGTCCGTGAACGCCAGGTAATGTGCCGCCGTATCGCAGGTAACGGGTAATCCCTGAGCTTTAGCCTGACGGATTAACTCTACTGAACGAGCGGTTGATACCAGTGAAAAATGCAGTCGAGGACGTAAATCGAACGTTTCCACAGCGTATTCCAGCAACCGTAAATCCCGTTGAATCATTAACTCCTCGGCCATGGTTGGGATACCCCGCATGCCCAGCAAGGTACTTACCTGACCTTCGTGCATTTGTCCGTGAACCGTTAAAGAAGGTTCTTCTGGACGCTGAATCAGAAGTCCGTTGACCTGAGCCAGATACTGAAGTGATTTAAGTAAAATGTCAGGGTTCCAGATGGGTTCTTCGCCATCGGTATACGCCACAGCACCCGCATGATGCAGGTCAAGCATTTCGGTAAAATCCTTCCCATCACAACCCAGCGTTAAGGCAGCCGTAGGCAGGAATTGAACCGCCTGCTGCTCCGAAAAGCGACGGATGTAATTGAGACTTTCCTTACTCTGAATGACCGGTTTAGTATTGGGCAGTAAAACAATCTCGGTAAAACCACCCGCCGCTGCCGCCCGTTTCAGGCTATATAAATCTTCTTTAGACTCATAACCGGGATCTTTGGCGTGCACGCGTAAGTCGCACCAACCGGGAGAAAGGCACAAGCCGGGAACGTTGATTTCCTGCCCCACCGAAGCGGACGAAAGATTTTGACCAATTTTACGAATGACCCCGTCTTCAATCCATACGTCGGCCAATTGACCATGCAGCGGCGAATGAGGATCAAGAATTCGGGCGGAACGAAAGAGAAGATTCATTTCTGAAGGGTCGTATGTTGAACAAGGAACAAAGCAGACCGATGGCTCGATTCACTTTGTTCCTTGCTCAGGATCTTTAATGGAGAAAACGGCGGAATGAAAACTTACCATCTTTCATTCCCATTTCGTTTCTATTAATGTACAGACTGCTGATACGTTGCCGCATCCATCAGGTTATCCAGATCAGCGGGATCGTTTACTTCCAGCTTAATGATCCAGCCTTCACCGTAAGGATCAGAGTTCAGCGTATCTGGATTATCGTTGAGTGATTCGTTCACTTCCAGAACTTTACCAGCTACGGGCAAAAACAGGTCAGAAACCGTTTTCACAGCTTCTACGGAGCCAAATACTTCGTTAGCAGCCAGTTCTTCGTTCAGTGAATTCACCTCAACGAAAACTACGTCGCCCAATTGATCTTGAGCATAATCGGTGATACCAATCAATGCTACGTTACCGTCTACGAGCTTAATCCATTCGTGTTCGGTAGTGTAGCGAAGGTCTGCGGGAAAGTTCATGTGTTTGTGATGCCAATCGGTGCTAAATGGCACGCAAGTTAGTCAAAGAGTTTAGGGTTTTGAGTTCTGGGTTTTGAGTTTTTTTAAACTTTAAGCGTTTAGGGTTGAGGCTATGGGTTTTGATCTGTAGAAATACAGGGTTCTTTACCCCGTCTCTTTGCTTCCGTTTGTATTAGAAATTCATAAAAATTGGACTTCTTCCTCACTTTGGTACGCTGTTTTTACCTTTATCCGTACATCAACCCAATAATCACTATGAAAACGAACACAGCACCCAGAGGCCAAAGCCATATCAATAAACCCGAAAACAAGGATAATCTGGACAGCCGGGTAAAGGAAGAACGCAACAACAACTCCAATAACCAGAAAGACGTGAAACTGCACAAACCAAAGGCCAATAATTAGTTTTCCGTTTGCAGTTGTCAGTTTTGAACTGAATAGGTGATAAAAGCCGCTTTCAAAGAAATGGAAGCGGCTTTTATGTATGTATCGCTGCTAGCGTTTTTTGCAGGTAGTAACAAGTTTCCTATTTGGATCACTAGGTAACCCGAAGTAGTTATTAGCCGCTGCCAGCCTTTTCGCTGGCAGTACTACTTTAGGACTACCTAGTAACAAACGAGAAGCTTATTGCTGCCAGCAAAAAAGCTGGCCGGACCACGCTGGCAGCGGAAGAGAACTTATGCTGAAAAAAGATCCTCGATAAGCAAGTCCTTAGCTGAAAACAGTTAACCGACAACTGAACACTCAAAGACTTTGACTGATGCCTAGTTCTAATCCGCGTAACTCGGCTAAGCCTCTTAAACGACCAATCGCGGTATAACCCGGATTAGTGCGTCTTTCAGGATTTAAATCGTCCAGCATGCGGTGGCCGTGGTCGGGACGCATGGGAATATCAATGTCCGTACGCCCTTCTTTTTCACGGCGTCGCATCTCCTCTACAGCCGCTTTCATGACCTCATACATATCTGCATGTCCTTCCAGGTGATTGGCTTCGTGGAAAGTTTCGGGTACTTCATCAATTTCGCGATGCACACTTCTGAAATGGAAGAAATGAATTCGCGGACCAAATTCCCGAAGCATGGCAGGCATATCATTATCCGCCCGCACTCCGAAGCTACCCGTGCAAAAGGTTAATCCATTGGCGGGAGAATCCACCGCAGCAAACATTTCCCGCACGTCATCTGCTGTACTTAGAACACGAGGCAAGCCCAGAATGGGACGTGGAGGATCATCGGGGTGAATGCAGAGATTAATCCCCACTTCTTCCGCTACCGGAACCACCGCCCGCAGGAAGTAATATAAGTTTTGACGTAACTCGAAGTCCCCTACTTCAGCATAATAATCCAGTACTTTCTGGAATTGCTCCACCGTAAAGCTTTCTTCCGAACCGGGTAGTCCGGCAATGATATTGCGAATGAGCTGCGTTTTTTCACTTTCGCTCATTGCTTGATAGTAAGCCGCTGCCCGTGCTTTAAACGACTCCGAATATTCTGCCTCTGCCGCCGGACGTTTCAGGATAAATAACTCAAAAGCCGCAAAGGCTACCGCATCAAAACGTAAGGCTTCTGAGCCATCTTCTACGACATACGCCAGGTCGGTACGTGTCCAGTCGAGAACGGGCATGAAATTGTAACAAACCGTTTTAATGCCATGTTCAGCCAGATTTCGCAGGGTTTGCTGGTAATTGGCAATAAGCTGATCTCGATCGGGCATACCCCGTTTGATATGCTCATGTACGGGAACGCTTTCTACCACTGCCCAGGTTAATCCGGCAGCTTCAATAATGGTTTTGCGAGACTCAATGGCTTCCGAAGTCCAGACTTTACCGTTGGGAACATCGTGTAAAGCGGATACAATTCCGGTGGCCCCAGCCTGACGAATGTCCGACAACTTAACCGGATCTTTCGGTCCGAACCAGCGGAATGATTGTAATAAAGGCATAATGCGTTTAGAGTTTTCGGTTTAGAGTGGTGAATTAACTTCTAAAACGAGTTTGAAGTAAGAATAGGAGTCTACTGTGGAGTTAAACCTACTAATGTATCAGTAATCGCTTCACCCCTAACTTAAAAAAATTCCTAAAGAGTGAAAGTTACCGATTGAAGTTGAAATACGTCGGTGAAACATTCATTCTTTAGGAATCTATGGTAATTCAAAAAGTCCATTACAGCGAAACACCGCGTTTCCAGGGGATGAAATCATCCTGACCCAGACGTACCGAATGAGGTGTAACGGTTCCGCTCGCTACCTGAATCACATAATCCAGAATACGTTCGCCTGCTTCTTCAATGCCTTCTTCGCCATCGATAATCGTACCACAGTTAATGTCGATAATATCGTTCATTTTGTTGTACAACTTCGTGTTTGTTGAAAGTTTGATTACCGGTGTAATGGGGTTACCCGTGGGCGTACCCAATCCAGTCGTAAATAAAACTACCGTTGCTCCCGAAGCGACCTCAGCCGTAGTGCTTTCCACATCGTTACCCGGCGTACAAACCAGGTTCAACCCCGGTTTCGTTACCTTTTCGGGATAGTCCAGCACGTCAACTACGGGCGAAGTACCTCCTTTTTTAGCTGCTCCGGCAGATTTGATGGCATCGGTAATCAATCCGTCTTTGATGTTTCCCGGCGAAGGGTTCATGTAAAAACCAGAACCCACCGCTTCGGCCCGAGAGTTATAGACTTTCATCAGAGAATTGAAACGCTTGGCTGTTTCTTCGTCTACGCAACGATCCGATAACTCCTGTTCTACACCGCATAACTCGGGGAATTCCGCCAGAATAACGGTTCCACCTAATGATACCAGAATATCTGACGTATGACCGATGGCGGGGTTTGCTGAAATACCCGAGAATCCGTCGGAGCCCCCACATTCCAGACCAATGACTAATTTAGAAAGTGGCGTGGGCTGACGTTCAATTTTATTTGCTTCAATCAGACCTGCGAAGGTTTGCTTGATAGCTCCAGCCACGAGTTTTTCTTCAGAACCAATTTCCTGCTGCTCAAATACGTACAGCGGTTTGGCAAAATTAGGATCGCGTTTGGCAATTTCTTCCTTCAGAATGGATACCTGGGCATTCTGACAACCCAGACTTAACACTGTAACTCCGGCTACATTCGGGTGCGTGGCATAACCTGCCAGCAATCCGCAAAGAGCCTGAGCATCGGAACGCGTGCCGCCACAGCCCATTTCATGATTGAGAAATTTCACGCCGTCTACGTTCGGGAACAAGCGAGTAGGCGTACCCACTTCCTCTTCAATCGCTAAATCAGCTTCCAGAATTTCGGCTACGGATTTACCCGAACGATACAGGTTGATTAACTGCTCGGTCTGGTCTTTCCAGGTTTGGTTTTTCCCATATCCCAGCGAATCGACGAGAGCTTCCCGCATTACTTCCAGGTTCCGCGTTTCGCAGAAAACCATAGGCAATACAATCCAATAGTTACCCGTCCCGACGCTGCCATCCTGACGTGGATAACCCATGAAGGTCCGCTGTTTGAATTTAGACGTATCCGGCTTCTCCCAGTCCAGCTTCCGCGAGCCTAAACCGAAGTCTTCAGAGGCGTGCCGGGTATTGAACGTGTGCATCAAACCGCCCCGGGGAATAAACTGTTTGGCTTTACCCACCAGTACGCCGTACATCGTAATGTCTTCATCTACGGCCCGGTCTTCCGTAAGAAATTTATGTTTGGCCGCAATATCATCGACCAGCTCATACTCAACGCCTTCGAACGTAATGACTTCGCCCTTCTGTAAGTCAGTGAGGGCTACAATAACGTTATCTGCGGGGTGGACTTTTAATACTCGTTGCTGCATGGAGGTAAAAAGATTCTTTCCTTTAAAAGAAAAATCTCAGGAATTGCTACCCTAAATTATCTAAAAAAGAACAGATAGTTTATTAACTACGCCAGAGCCTCTTCAAAGGCAGCTTTAGGGCTCTCCTGGAGCTTACCGATGTAGTACGAAACGCGTTCGTTAAAACCGGGTAAAGCATTCAGATCCGTTCCCCAGAAATCCTGATTGCTTAATACTTCTGACAGATCACCTTGGCGGTTCCACCACTCAAAATACCAGCCTGCGGGCTCATCCTGAATGAGGTAAGAATCACCGTTACGTTCGCCGAAGTATTTGCCATGTTCTTCCTTCACGGCCTTCATGAATAACACATACGCTGCAAAACCCAGAGCAAAACGCTCGGGAACGGTGCCTACCTGCTGGTAATGTTTCAGCAATAGCGGTACGTTACGTGTTTTCATCTTAGAGGTATAATACAACGTAATGCTGAGCAACTTATGTTCCAGAAATGGGTTCGCAAATCGATTCAACAAGCTGGCTCCGTACGTACGAGCTGTTTCCAGATCAATGTCATACGGAATGGCGGGAGCCAGTTCCTCAAACATTAACTCTTTCACATAACGAGCCGAAACGGGATCCGCCATGCTTTCACGAACGGCATTTTTACCCGCCAGGAAATTCAATCCGCAGGTTAAAGAATGCGAACCGTTCAGTAAGCGAAGTTTTAGCTCACGATACCGATCAATATCTGGTTTAATAATTACGCCCAGAGCATTAGTTTCGTCGCAATCCGCCTCGTCGAAGCTCAGTACGCTTTTCACTTTTTCGTCGCCTTCAATGGCCCAAAGACGGTATACTTCCGATACGCAGAGTAAGTGATCCTGATAACCCAGTTTCTGCTCATAATCAGCCTGATCGGTAGCATTAGGTTTGCCCGGAACAATGCGGTCTACCAGGGAATTACAGAACGCGTTAGCTGTTTCCAGCCATTGGATAAACTCTGTTTCCAACTGACCACGTTTGGCCAGCTCCAGCACAATTTTGCGAAGGTTCGTGCCATTATCGGGTACCAATTCCGTTGGAACGATCACCATTCCTTTATCGGCGGCTCCTTCGAAGGCTTTCCAGCGAGCGTATAAAAAGGCGGTTAATTTACCGGGAAAGGATTGCGGCGGCGTTGCCTGAAGATTTTCATTCTCATCAAGCTGAATACCAATTTCCGTTGTATTGGAAATGACAATCTGCATATCCGGGTTAGATGCACAGGCAATAATGGCATCCCACTGGCTGGGAGCAGCCAGCGTCCGGGAAATGCTGGCGTTAATAATATACTCTTCAATGGGCTGACCGTTTTCATCCAACCCACGAATGGCCTGCGTGAATAACTGATCCTGCTGATCAAATTCAGACGTATCTGTTCCTGTGGATTTAACAACGACAATCCGACCGTTGAATACGCCCTGGCGGTTGGCTTTGTCAACGAAATAATCGCATAAACCACGTAGTAAAACGCCGGTACCGAATTGCAAAATGCGTTCGGGCAATTCAAAAACGGAGGGATCTGGTAATTGAACCGGTACGGATGCCGAAATTTGAGACAAATTTTCGCGGGAGAGCAACATGACGGAGTAGTTATGATAAGTTTTGGGTGAAAGACCGGACAAAAGATCAGTTGGGGAAAACCCACGCTGCCACTGTCCTGCTTTTAATCCATTCAAAAAGTAGCTGTTAAACGTCGATCAATTATAAAAAGGACGGGCGAAACTGTAGAACACCCTGAAGAAAAAGAAATGATGAACGAAAGAACTTGGAAGAATGAAGAGGACGCTAAGGAAAATCCAGCATTTTCGAATGAATTGGTCGTGACTAAAGATGGGAGCCATACGTTATACTCCGCTCGATTTAATCAATGGTATCATTCCGTTTCCGGGGCATTTGAAGAATCTCGCCGCATTTTTCTGGAATTGGGTTTCGATTATATGAAAGCCTCTGGTAAAAGCTCGTTACGCATTCTGGAAATGGGCTTTGGTACTGGCTTTAATGCCTTACTAACCTTATTAAAAGCTCAGGAAGAAAACATTCCGGTGCATTATACCAGTCTGGAGGCGTATCCGGTTAGTGCAGAAGAATATCAAAAGCTGAATTACGATGACTTTATGCATTCGGCGGCCTTGCAAACGCTTCATCAGGCTCCCTGGAACGAAGCGGTGACGATCCAGCCGAATTTTACGCTTTACAAATTACATACAACCATTCAGGATTTTATTCAGAAACAGGTTCAGGACGAACCTTACGATTTGGTTTATTACGACGCCTTCGCCCCTAACTCCCAGCCTGAGTTGTGGACACCTGAAATCTTTGCAGGTTTAGCTCAGCGATTACATGCGGGCAGCGTATTAACAACCTATTGCTCGAAAGGAGATGTTCGGCGGGCCTTACAAGCGGCTGGTTTTCGCATTGAAAAACATCCAGGACCGGGACGAAAGCGGGAGGTTGTTCGGGCTATTCTTCAATGAAATGACATTTTTAATGCAGTTTGAGACATTTTGTCATTAATAAAAATATAGATCACCAAAATTTAAGTCATTTTGTCATTATAAATACTTTTTTTACGTTCGGCACAAGTGTTTAAATAAGTAGAGCGTCCGACAATTTATACGTCGGTTACTATCGAAAACAATAAAACGTAAGAATAGCCATGACACTCGTTAAATTCAATCAACCTGCTTTTCCTTCTTTAGTTAATCGTTTTTTTAACGACGACTTTTTCAAGACTTACAACGGCGTAGCTACGAAAGATGAGTTTCATTCGTTGCCTGCGGTCAATGTGAAAGAAGTAGAAGGTGCTTTTCAGATTGAACTGGCCGCTCCCGGTCTGAAAAAAGAAGATTTCAAAATCAGCGTACACGAAAATCGTCTGTCGATTTCGGTGAAAAAGGAAAGTTCTAACGAAGAAACTACCGAAAAATACAGCCGGAAGGAATTCAGCTACAGCAGCTTCCAACGTTCGTTCATGTTACCCAAAACGGTAGATGGCGAAAAAATCGAAGCTTCTTATACCGATGGAATTCTGAACATTACGCTTCCTAAAAAAGAAGAAGCGAAAGTTCAGCCCCGCGAAATTTCCATTGCCTAACCCTAAATGGTGCCGTTGGATTGTGAGGAAAAGCAGAGAGAGTTTGATAATTCTCTCTGCTTTTTTAACTTTCAGCCCTGCAATTCCCCTATCATCACATTCTGTTGTTAAAAAAGCTTAAAGCCGCTAATTTCGCAACAGATTTTCTCTAACTGCGTTAAGGTTAGCAAGTCTAAGTACTTACAAAACTTTGGTATAAACTTTTGTTGAATCGATTTGGAGCACTGTTACTCAACTAAATTTTTTGAATTTCCCTCTCCAAACAACGTTTAACAGCTATGAATAACAGCAATTGGAAATCTCTAGCCCTTGTAGGGGTTTTGAGTAGCGGCATCACCCTTGGAGGAGCCCACTTATTAGGATTAGGATCGAGTCGCGATGTGATTTTCACAGAGGCGAGCTCTTCAGGATCAAACGCGAAGTTCACAACGAACATGGCCGGCATTCCCGGTGATTTCGTTTCAGCTGCGGATAAATCAACGCCCGCGGTAGTGCATATTAAATCGAAAGTCGTTCGGCAGGTAAGCCAGCGGCAGATGCCTAGCTTCTTCGATTTCTTCGGTGATGAAGATTTCGGCGGAGGTAGCCGTCGTCCGCAGCGTCAGGAAGGTATTTCTTCGGGTTCTGGGGTAATTATCAGCCCTGATGGATACATTGTCACCAATAACCACGTGGTAGCCGATGCTTCCGAACTGGAAGTCGTATTAAGCGATAAACGCACCTACAAAGCAAAACTGATCGGTACGGACCCTAACACGGACATTGCCGTTATTCAGTTGCAGGGTGATAAAATCCCTAACAACCTGCCTTACCTGCCCTTTGCCAACTCTGACGATATTAAAGTAGGAGAATGGGTACTGGCCGTAGGTAACCCCTTCGATCTGGAGTCAACTGTAACGGCTGGTATTGTTAGTGCCAAAGGTCGTTCGATTGGTATCATTGGTGATCGTGACAAAGCTCAAAGCCCGATTGAAGCCTTTATTCAAACGGATGCAGCCGTAAACCCTGGTAACTCCGGTGGTGCTCTTGTCAATTCGAAAGGCGATCTGATTGGTATCAACACGGCCATTGCCGGTGGTCAATCGGGAACGTATGTAGGTTACTCCTTCGCCGTTCCTTCGAACCTGGTGAAACGTGTCGCCAGCGATCTGCTGAAATACGGTAATGTTCAGCGTGGTTTCCTGGGTATCTCTCAGATGCAAGCCGTGGATGAAAAATTTGCCGCTCAGAAAGATCTGAAAGCCACTTCCGGTATCTACTTCGGTAGTTTCGGTGAAAACGCCAACGCCAGTGCCGCCAAAGCTGCGGGTCTGAAAATTGGTGACGTAATTGTTAAAATTGACGGTAAAGAAGTGCGTGACCTGCCTCGTCTGGTTGAACTGGTAGGTGCTCAGCACAAACCCGGTGACGTGGTAGTGGTAACGGTTAACCGCGACGGTCAGTTGAAAGACTTCAACGTTACCCTGAAAAACATGGAAGGTAACACCGGTATTGTGAAATCCCCTGTGACTTCATTAGTTCAGGTAGAATCCATCGGTGCGAAACTGGATAACGTGAACTCTAACGAAAAAGCGAAATTCCGGATTAACGGAGGAGCGAAAGTCGTAGAAGTTCTGCCAGATGGCTGGATGGAATATCAGGAAGTTCCCGTTGGCTTTATTATCACGAAAATTGATGATACGGCCGTGAAGGATGCCAAACAAGCCGGAGATCTGCTGGCGAACCGCAGAGGTCGCGTACGGATCATTGGTATTGATCCTTCCAGTGGACAACAGTACCGCATTGATGGCACTTTACGCTAATCAATCATTAAAAATTTAAAAAATCCTCGTCATTTGACGGGGATTTTTTGTTTCTCTAGATTTCTAAACATTACTTTCCGTACTTAATTACCTTAGATACTTACTTTTTACATTGAATATTTCGTTTTACCTCGAAGAGAAAACAGTAAAAGCCTTATGCCGAAGTTAGACGTTGCCGCCATTGAAACCTACGCTAAAGCGTATGCGGCACAGCTTTGTAAAGAGCAGTATGCTCATCGGGATCGGATTGACGGAGATACCCTCCTGCGGTTAAGCCCGGTTTCCCAAGTGAACCTGTTTGTCGTTCGGGATCTGTACGACGTCTGGAAAGAGACCGCAACGGCTTTCCGTAGTCCTTATTTCAATTTCGAAAGTGAGGAAGTAAAAAAGGCCCTGCAAAGTTTTCTTAATACTGTTTCCAAGCATATTTCCGTTCTGCAAAAAGACCTGGAGCCACTGCTGGCCAAGGCTACACACGAAAGTCTGGAGTTTCTGCTGGCTCCGCAGGAATACCTGGAAGGCTGGTTACGTGAGTTACCTGACTTTCGATTGACAGCCGAAAACCTGAAAGCTTTTCAAAAATATAACCGACTTCACAAGGGAGTTATCAGCGGCCTCAGCGAACGGCTGGGTAACGATTCTGCCGTTTATACTGCACGGGCCATTGAATGGGTACAGGAGTTAACCGCCGATGCCAGCCGTCTGGATTCTATTCCGGCAACCCTTGATCTTTTTGCTTCTACCCTTCCCGTTGATGAGCAATCGTTGTACGAAAAAGAAATTCCAGCCGAATCGGATCAAAGCTTTTTTGATCAGGTGGAAGTAACGACAGCGGGGTCTTCACCTTCGAAGGATGAATACTACATAGCGACTTCTGGTATTAGCCGTACGGAATCCAGCCCTGACTCTATTGCCTCCAGCATTTCGACTACTTCAGCTCCGGAAACGGCACTGCCCGCTCCCGATTACGCTGCAATTCCAACGGCCCCGGCCATTACCCCGGCCGAAGACGTGACGGCCAGCGTAAACGATCAATTTTCGATGCAGCCGACGATGCTTAATGAAAAACTGAAGGAAGAAAAACCAGCAGAAACGCTGGGCAGTCAGTATCAGCATAGACCCATTTCCAGCATTCATAGCTTCATTTCGCTGAACCATAAATTCATTTTCATCAATCAGCTTTTTAAAGGTGACGCTACCGCCTACCATCAGGCCATTGATGAACTGGAAAAAGCCCAGAGCTTTGATCAGGCCAAGGATTTGATGAATCGGGTTTATGCTCCTCAATACAAATGGCGGGACGTAGCCGACGAGGCCGACGATTTTTATGAAATTGTTCGAAGAAAATTCAATTAAAAAAAGGAAACCCCGACCTGCTCAGGTCGGGGTTTCCTTTTTTTAATCAATCATAATGCTAATTAGCGGATAATACCTCTAATTCGAATATTAATGGAACACTTGGGTAAATGACGTATTGGCCATACCCATCTCTTCGGCCATTCACACCGTAACCCAAGGCAGAAGGGAAGATGATGATTGCTTTCTCTCCTACTTTCATTTTTTGTACCCCTTGGGTAAATCCACTTACCAAACTAGTTACTCCTACCGTAAAGGAAAAAGAATCGCTTTTATCAAACACAGCACCCGTTACAAGCTTTCCTACATATTTCACCACTACCGCTTTACCTGCGGCGATAGTAGAGCCTGTTCCCTCTTTCAATCGGATGTAATTCAGGTTATCAGTCGTTGATCCTGTCACCTGTAGCTTGTTTTCTGCAATGTAATCCTGAATCTGTTCGGATTCATTACGGGTTTTTATAAGCTTAAGATCAAACCGAACGGGAGCATAAGCCGGTAAAAGAACGTTACCCAGCGTATCTTTAATAGCATCCATTCCAAACGCAATGGAGTAAGGAGATAAAAGGACGCTAGACTCACCTTCCTTCATGTAAGACAAGCCCTCGTGGACAGCTAAGGGTCCAGTCGTGTAACCGAAATAGCCTTTGAAAATTTTGTTGGTAGTATCACCAACTACTTTGTTGTTTAATTGAGAAATTACACGTGTATAGGATACCAGTTCTGCTTCCTTAGGAGCCCTTGCGGTAGGAATTGTATTTTTTAACTGATAATATAAACCAGAAGGCGACTTTGTTGGAGCTAAATTGTTACTTGCGATATAAGCTTGAATTTGTTTATCATTTTCATCAAGCTTCTCAGAGGCCTCATTGTTAATTCCTTTGCAACCTGCTAATAAACTTGCTCCTGCCAATACGAAAGGGAGATAGAATTTCATTGCGACACAATTTTTGTTAGTAAACGATGAAAGACACCAAAGCGGTGTCTTTCGGTTGGAAGATTCCTGAAAAGTTTCGTCGAAAAATCGAAATTCAGTGACTAAACAGGTAATTTACCCTTTTTAATGTCAATTAATTGTACGTCGAATACCAGGACAGAGTTGGGAGGAATGGCTCCGGGAGAACCCTGCTCGCCATATCCATGAGCTGACGGAATCAGGATGGTAGCTTTTTCGCCTTTTTTCAGGTTTTGAACGGCCTCATCAAAACCGGGAATCATCTGACCCACACCCACGGGGAAGGTTAAGCCTTCTTTGTGGTTTTCGTCAAAGATTTTTCCGCTTAATAATTTACCCGCGTAGAACACTTTCACCGTATCACCTTTGGCAGGAGCCACGCCCGTTCCGGGAGTTGTTACGGCGTACTGCACTCCTGAAGGTAACTTCACCGCGTTTTTAAGGTTATTTTTTGCCAGGTAAGCAGCAATATCCGCTTCTTCTTTCTTCGGACGAGCCGCACGTTCGGCTTCGGCACGTTTCTGGAATGCTTCCTGGGTTTCGATTTTCAGCAGCTTTACCTGAAATTTAAAATCAGTTCCGGGTTTTGCAAATGGAGGTGGAGCCTGCATACTTGCTCCACGGAAGAGTGAGTCCACGCTGATATAGAACGTAGCACTGTCACCAGCAGCGAGCATTTTCATGCCATCTTCAAAACTGCCTTTGTAGGGGCCTTTCTGAGCCAGCATTACCAAAGGCTGGCCTTCTTTTTGAGAATCGCGAAGGATAGAGTCACTAGCCGTTTTCACGACCATGTTGAACGTCATTACTTCGCCATCTTTCGCTACTTTACCTTTTTCATCGTGTTCGTGAAATTGGTATTTTACTCCATTTTCAGCGACGCTGACCTTAAATTGGTTACAGGACCACAGGGTGGTGGCAGCCAGAACCGGCAGCATCCAGAGTTTTTTTTGCATGAGAATTAATTCTATTTCAGAGTTTAAAAACAAAAGTACGGAATTGAAGACAATGGAGAAAAAAAGCCTCAACTCCGCCAGGGGTAGACTGGTTAGATTTCCCGATCTAACTGGTCTTTAATTTCAGGTAATAGGGAAACCAATCGATTAACCGTTCCCTCCAGAGAATCCTGACTACGTCCGCCAGCGGCATTGCGGTGTCCGCCACCGTTGAAATGCTTCCGGGCAAATTCATTCACAAATACGTCGCCCACGGAGCGGAATGATAACTTAACCTCCCGATCCCGTTCGATAAGTAATACAGCCATTACTACGTTTTCAATCGAAAGGATATAGTTAACTACCCCTTCCGTATCGCCCGTTTGGGAATTGAAGCGTTTAAGCTCTTCGTTCGTCAGGGCAACGTAAGCTGCTTTGTATTCAGGTAATACGATTAATTTTTGCGATAATACATACCCCAGAAACTGCATTCGGGTCAGGGAGTTGTTATCGAAAATCAGGCGGTGAATGCGATTCGTGTTTACGCCTAACTCGATCAACTCCGCAGCCATCCGGTGAACGGCTGGATTAGTGCTGGGGTGGCGAAACGAACCCGTATCCGTCATCAAACCGGCGTATAAGCATTCGCCAATGCTTACGTCCAGCAGATCTTTTCCACCCAGTTCACCAATGATCTGGTAAATCATCTGAGCCGTTGCCGCTGCGGTGGGTTCAGAAATAGCGATGATGGCAAAATCTTCGGGATGGTAGTGATGGTCTATCATTACCTTAGGAGCCGTAGCATTGCGAATAATGGCCTCCAGATCGTGCAAACGAGCCAGAGCATTGAAGTCCAGACAAAAAATTACGTCTGCCGCCGCTACGGTCTGAGCCGCCAGGGCCGCGTTTCGGTGACTAAACTCAATAACATCTTCATTACCCGACATCCAGGAAAGAAATCGCGGCGACTCTGACGGAGTGATTACCTTAACCGTATGCCCTTTCTTTTTCAGATAACCAGCCCAGCCTAACGAAGAACCCAGTGCGTCGGCATCGGGATTATAATGAGTGGTGATAACTACCCGTTGTGGCGTGTCGACCAAAGTCTGTAAAGCCTGCAACGCATCCTGATTCATACTCAATTCGTTCATTTTTTAGTCGTAGTCTTTACTGAAACAGCCCATAGGCTTGTTTTCAGCTTGTAAAGATTACTGTTCGTGAATCCCCATACCGTAGGAAAGAAGCGATTTGATCCAGCAATATTCTGTGAATCAATTCTTTATCAAACGCATTTTGCTAAGTCTTCCGTCTATTGGGCGGGCAAAGTTATTGAAAAACAGTTCAAAAACCTTTGCATTTCTGCGGAGGTTAGCCTTCTGGTAAAAATGTATCCCTAAATTGCGGCCATAATGGTAAAATTCAAGGCTTTTCAGGTCGTGAATCTACCCTTCTTTTCATCATCACTTTAAATTGAATTCTTTAACCCTGTTCAATAGTATGGCACAGAACCGCACCTTTACGATGATTAAACCTGACGCCACAGCCGATGGTCACACCGGAGCAATCATCAAGCTAATTGAAGAAGCTGGATTTCGTATTGTTGCTTTGAAGAAAACACTGCTGACGAAAGAGCTGGCGGGCAAGTTCTATGCCGTACATGCCGAGCGTCCTTTTTATAATGATTTGTGTGCGTATATGTCTTCTGGCCCTATCGTTCCGATCATTCTGGAAAAAGACAACGCCGTAGCTGACTTCCGTAAACTGATTGGAGCCACCAATCCTGCCAATGCAGAAGAAGGCACCATCCGGAAATTATTTGCAAAATCGATGGAAGCCAATGCGATCCATGGATCTGACTCAGATGAAAACGCTGAAATTGAGTCTAATTTCTTCTTTGCTCAGACCGAACAGTATTAAGTAATTTTCTCTTATCTGAACGAGGCTTGAAGTTTTTTCAAGCCTCGTCTGTTTTTATGGTATTTAGATATTGATAAGTTTAAAATGAAAGGGAGAGAATAGTTCTAGTTAGACGTGAACGCTCTAAGGATTTTTTAACTACTAAAGTCTTTATAACAAATCCCGATAGACAGACCACGAATATGTCCACCAGAGACCATGCGAACAGAAAGGAAGAAAGCTGGTAGTAGCCCTGCTCATTACTACAGGTTTGAGTCATTAACTGGGGCTGCCCGCACTCCTGACTTAAACTGTAGATTTGACTAAGATAACCACTTTGCCCGACTCGAAGGTATCCATTGGCATTGATATCTTCATACACCCAGCCACTCACCTGAGCTGACTAAAGAACCGCTCGCGATCGTTAAAAGGCTTATTAGTACAGGTTCTTTCATAAGATGATTTACCTTGGATAGTTAGGTAGACGAATGGATGAGCCACGCTTTTTTCAATCTTTTCGATGGAAACAAGCCTCAACCCGAAGACTAAGGATTGGCTCCATAGTCTTCGGAGACTTCTTTTGTTTTTGGCATATAGCCTAATGGCACTTTGTAGGCTTTGGAATTAAACCCATCTATTGTGAATTCATTACCACCTGACCCCGTTATATTTTCAATGTAAATACCTGGAGCTCGGTAAAGTGTTGCTATATTTTTATCCGTAGGGTAGGTATATGTTGTCTTAAATAATGTAGTCCCGGCTGTATTCTTGGTTACAGTAGAGGTATTAAATCCACGAGCAAACTCGTAGCTTTCTGTGGGTCCAGCTGTAGATTCCCGAATAGGGTCATCTGAGGAATCAAACAGGGTATATCCATAATAATCAGGATAACCATTTTCGTAACTTAAAAAAGTATAATAATTAACTCTATCACCTGTTCGTTCTTCTACGTTAGAATATAAAATAGGTGTCACTGCCATTGAGTTAATTGGTTCCGACTTCCATACATCTACTTGGTAAGCTGCATAACAATCAGAACTTAACGTAGTTACATAATGGTTATCCGGCCAGTCAGCTACGGCTCCACTAGATAGGTTATTAGAATCGAATCTATTATATTTATACTCTTTCACTTTAGCTACGGTAGTGTCTCCTACGTAATCTGTAATTTTTTTAATTCTCAGACCGCCGACATTAGAAATCAAATCAGTTACTGTAGTAATAAGCGTAACCGTAGCCGTAAGTACATCCCCCGTATTAAATGGAGCTAGCTGACAATGCTTATTCATAAAGTTTTCTGCTGTATAATTACCAGCGGAAAGTACATCAGAATTAGGTAAACCCTGACAACTTTGATACATACTAAGGTTGTTGCCATTTTTGTCTCGCAATGAATACGTTATTTTACAGTTCGTTGCGACAGATAAACTAAAGTTATTACTACTATTTACGTTTAGACTTTGGCCATTATAAGTCCACTCAAATACTTTACCTCTATAAAGGGTTCTAGTTCGTGGACTAACTGCAGCTTGTTTATAACTAGCGGTATTAAGCTCATATTCAAAACTTGATGATCCTCCCGTTGGGTATTGAACCTTGTTTAGCGATCCCATGAGAGTATGGTAATAAGAGGGCTCTCGATTAGAAACAATTTCCCCGTAAGTAATCAAACTATTTTGTTCGGGACCATTGTAATACCCCCAGTAGTCAACAGCTCTGGTTGTTCCAAGCTTATTCAATGATTCATATGAGAATATATATGGATTTGCTCCACTTTCCTGAAAGGTTGTTAACAAGTCTAGACCTTCAGAATCATAATCAAAACTAAAATTTTTGATAGGTATACTAGTGCCTATGTTAGAGGTAATTTGTATGGCCTTGAGTTTTCGAAAGTAACTAGTACTTCCATTGAGCGGTTTGCTCTGAAGAATAGAATTAAAACTAATTTTTACAGTAGAGCTTTCTATGGATGAAAGATATCGTTCCGCAGAATAGTTAAACTGTATACCATCATAATCCAGACTGGATACGCAAGCGGGAACCGGTAAAATTTTCCTTTGTGTATAACTACATTGTACTCGCTTGTAGGTGTCAGAGGGAGTAGTATAGGAAAAATTAACAGCATTACCTGTTATATCTATTACCTTGGAAATATGCCAAGAAGTAATAGACTTACTATTTTTGATATTATAAGCCCCTTGAGGAGATTCACTCCACCCATATTCGGCGTCTGAAAAGATATACTGAGTTCCGTTTTCAACCGTAAAAATCCATTTGATAATAGATCTGCCAATGGCGGAGTAGGTAGCGTCTAAAGGCTGAGTGGCAATTTCATAGGTTATTTTTAAGGGGAGGTTTGAACTAATATGTATTAGTCCATCAGAACCAAAACTGAATTTGCCGCTGTATGATCCAAACGAAAATGAAAAAAGATCAGGTTCAGCATCTTTAGCTCCCGATGCTACGGTTTTCAAAAAAGCCTGGTTACTCGCATTGTTTTGATGCAGATCAACAATGCTTTTTACAATCGAATATGTAGATAGGTAACCGTCATTTAGGGCTTCATCCCGCAAGCCCCGTATGGTCCTACTTACTGTACCGGTAGAGAAAGCCCAACCTCTGCCAACCCAGCTGGCTTCTTCAGAAGGACGATAGCCCGTATAGGAATACGATAGGTATAGGGGCCAGGTCAATCCTTTCTCCTGAATCGTATAAATGGGAATTTGCAAGCCCACCTGCCCAGTGCTTAAGTTAACGGGAATGTCTCCATACTTTGCAAAACTTGCCACGTTAGGGGACGGAGGAATTACCTCAGGCTTTTGAGAAAAAGAATTTAAGGCCTGAATCAATGAAAGGATGATCAAAAAGTATTTTAATCGCATAGTATTTACGTTTTACTAACTCTTGAATAGCAAAAACCTTTTTACGTTATTTGAATTGATAAGGCTTTAATAACTATGCCTATTTTATCAGGATCAAAGTAATCGAACTGACCATTGACATCCTCATATACCCCCAGATAAAGACCCACCAGCAATCGTTAAAAGGCTTATTAATAAAGATATTTTCATGGTATGATTTACCTCAATAATTAGGTTAGGTTGACGAATGAATGGGTTACGCTTTTTCCAGCCTTTCGATTGGAATTGGACTCAACCCAAGACTAAGGTCAACTTCCTAATCTTCGGGGTACATTTTTAGTTTTAGGCATATGGTCTAATGGAATTTTTTTTCTTAGATTATTACTATTTTTTATATTTCATCGGATGTTGTCCATCAATAGATTGGTCCACTTAATACTCACAACGACGGATGACTATCAGTCTGTAACTGGCAGCAGTTATAAACTGCCTTTTTATCGTTCGTTCCAAGTGGCGTCCTTTGGACGAACACTTGGAACAGGGGGGGCCGGAGCCGTCAGAAAGCGGTTCAAAAGAGAAGCTTTGCTGGGGCTAAGCCCTTTGGGTACGTCGAGAAAACGTAGAGATACAGCCTGACCCACGGTCACCGACAAAGTATACCATCCCTGCCCATCGGTACGGGTCTGATCGATGAGTTGGGATTGGGCATTGAAGGCCGCGATGCGAATGCCCGCAATGCCGGCTTCAAAGGCATCCTGGTTACCGCTGGCGTTGCCATCCTGATAGACTTTGCCCTGAATCTGGGCAAAGCAGGTGCCGCTCAGCAGGCTGAAGGCCCACCATAAAAACACATATATTCGCATAGGTCAATGGATTAATTTGCTAATGTTGAATTAAAGTTTAGATACTGAAGTAAGCTACCTTAGTGAGACTTTGGTAAAGGCATATCTTTAGGATAACCTTTGTTTATGGTAGCAGGTACAGTAAAAAACTCATCATTAACTAAAGCCTTTGAATATATTTTATAATATTCGTCTTTATTTAAAATATGATAAAGAACTTTAATTGTCTTGGTTTTGTCTGAAAGCTTATAATTAACACTATCTTTAAAAAATAAGTTAAGAGTATCATTTTTAAATGAATATAAAAATGGTTCAAGCCCTCTAACTGTATAAGAAGAGTCAGCTATATCTTTAAGCTTATTAGGGTTGTTTGAAATACATGACATCTGATAATCGTTGGTTACACCCCAGTTTACAGTATTTACATAAATAGTTTCACCTTTTGTAGATTTAAGCTGCTTTGATTGGAAGTTATCTCCTTCAGATAAACAACTTGTTAATAAAAACACAAAAATCATTACACATGCTTTCATTTTTTTGTATTTAATCGTTTATATCCTTCCTTAATTCCTTCCAGTATTCGACGCCCTGAATACGGTTCTTCTCCATAATACGGAGCTTTTCCAAATGCTTTGCCATTTAGCATAATTTGAATAATGTTAAGTTTATTATATTTTCTTTGCTGATAAGCTCCGGCCAACTTCATATAGGTTTCTCCACTAATATGATGACCTTGAAAAGTTCCCATAACACCATTCATACCAGCTAGATAGTTGCCAGCTGATCTAGCAGTGGTATATTTACCATTTAGCAGTCTTCCTGTCATTTGCGGAGGATCGCCTGTAGTCCATGCTTTATTATTTTTTATGTCTAACTCAGCTTTAAGTTTAGATTCCTTCTGTGTTATTGTTAAATCTTGGTTAATAGCTCTGTTATTACCCCAATCAATAAGATCATCCCATGAGGTATTGAATATAATTCTACCACCAGCTGTACTAGTCCCTGGAATAATGAACTCATCCCAATAAGCCGTCTCGCCCATTTTTTTCCCTTTTGCTGAAGTATCTTTATTTGAGTGCTTTTTGTCTATATCTTCCTTAGTATTAGCATCTTTGTGTGTATAAACGCCCAAGTCGCCGTCATTATAGACAGCTAATATGTTACCATATAAATCAGTATGTGTTGATTTAATATCCATTCCATCTGGATCGAATAATACAATTGGATTATTTGAAACGTAATTAAACGGTGATATAGATATAAATTTTTCACTTAGAGGATCAATACTCATCCATCGTCCAATAGCAGGATCATACTGCCGAGCCCCATAATCCAGAAAACCCGTTTTCGGCTGTAACTCTTTGCCATTGTAAAGATACTTATTCGAGCCCATCGTTTTCGGAATCGCTAGCCCAAAAGCAAAGTACTCCGTCTCCTGTACTTTATTCCCATTCTCATCCAGCACCACCCGCACGTTGCCCTGGTGATCTTTGAGGTAATACTCCACGGCGTAGTTATTACCGCCATTGCTCACCCTGATCTGCCCTTCCTCCGTAGCGATGCGCGTTAGAAAATTATTTTCATCGTATTCAAAAAGACCTGCATACCGCGTGTGGTACACGCCCCCTCGGGTCATTCTTACTTTGGTTCCTGAAGCGTCATAATCGTAGGTGATTAGGCTGTCCAGCTGAATGGACCCAATCAGATTCAACAGGTTGTATTTGATCCCCTCAGCCGCAATGCCCCGGTTGGCATCCTGAATCAAGTTCCCTGCCGCATCATAACTATAGTCTGTGTTATTCACGGTAGTGCCATTGTCAAAGCCTTTCGCTTTATCACTGCCCGTAGTAGCATCATAGACCTTGCTTAAACGGTTACCGCTATAAGTATACGTGAGATCATCCCACTGACTCCCTTCTCCCCAACGACTCAGGCCGTTAATATTACCATTGCGATCATACGAGGATATCGTCTCTCGATACGTATACGCCTTGATGGAACCAATGGCCCCTACCCCTACCGCCGTCTTCAGCCGACCGGCTCCATCGTAGGTGTAGTTAAAACCCGTCCAGTCATTGGCATTCTTCTTCCAGAGCAACTGAGCAATATTCCCGTTTTTCTGAGCCGTCGCTCCCGAACTTACCTGATCGTAACGCAGATCAATGCCAAAGTTGTCCCCCCCACTGCTTTTACCCAGGATCGTACTT